>CAVUBL010000015.1:0-691779 GCA_963739795.1 uncultured Acidobacteriota bacterium
GGACAGCCCGACAATGGGGGCCGCATGTCTACTGACTGGGTTCGTATTATCGAAGACATCACCCTGGACGACCTGATAAGCGGTAGGGTTTCTCGGGTGGACGCATACGCCGCCCAAGTCCGAGGGTGGATACTCCAACCTGGACGGGAATTGGCTACTACATACCCCGCCGAAACAGACCACGGCATGGCTCTCCTGGCCCTTGAGCTAATGTTCTTCGAGCCGCATGGACGATTGCGGACGAACCAACCTCATCGACAGCACGCCTCTAGAGAGCTCTTCTGTGAGGGTTTCGATCCATTCCGTGAGCATCTGAGGGTTAGTGGGGCAATAGAGAGTGATACGGACGAATTGCCTAGTGGCTCCTTTTACAAGTGGGCACGCTGCGGCCTGTTCCACTCCTCCCTTCTCGCCGATGAGTTACTCGTCGACGCAGTCGGCTATTCCGGGCGCTGTCTTGCTCCGAATCCTCTGCTTGGCGGCTGGCTCGTCGATCCGTGGCTGCTGCTTGATGCCTTGGAAGAGTATCTTGTCGGCTACATCGACGATCTAAAGTCCCTGCCAGGATCTGAGTTGCGTTGGAACTTCGATGCTGCTTTCGAAGCTTTGATAGAGGCCCCGCTCAAGAGGCTGGCTGTGACAATGCCGTCCAACCATCCGGCTGGAGACGGGCGTCGCCTTCGGCGCCGCCGCTCAGCCGAGTAGCCGTTCGAGAGACTGCCAACGACGAGCCCGGTCGTTCAACCCTGCGTCTCCAGCGGGCGTCGAACCCGACGGAGGCTTCGCCAAGTGGCAGCGCAAGGAAGGATGAACACCGATGCCGTGGCAGACGCCTTCACCCGACGCCGCTGAAGCGCCTAATCGTTAGCTGCAAGCCCATGACCAGGAGAGACGTTGACTGATAAGACCGTACTCCCGTTTCCAATCAAGACCTCGACTCGCTATAGAAATCAGCTAGGCCAGTTCGCGGTGCCCTGCGAGGTCTCGGAGCGCTGGCTGGAATTCGACCCAACTTCACATCCGCTGCGTGGTGGAGAGTTCATCGCTGTGGCTGTCATGACCCGAGGCAGCGATGGACATCCACGGAAGCTGAGTCAATTGTGGATTACTCGGGAGGAACTCACAGGAGTGTTGTCACGCGTGAAGGCGTCCGAGGAAGGTTAGAAAGAAGCGCAGGCGCTCGAGCATCGCGGACCGAACAATGAAGCAGAATGCAGCTAACAGATCACTAGAGCGGGTGCGAAAAACGCACCGCTCAGTTCAGGCACGTTAGGCTCCCGAGAATGGGTAGCCAAACCAGGGTGCTGGAACGTGGCGTGCGCGAATGACACCGACGGAACCCCATGTAACGGACCACCGGGCGCGCTCCGCCTTTGTCCGGCGAGTGGTGCAACGGACCGGAGAGCCTCCCGTGCCGGCAACGTTCTCGAACAAACCACGCCGGACGATCGTGCTGTTTTGGGACGACCTGGAGCGACTGCCCGCCGATGTCGGTGAGTGTATCGAGTCGTGGAAGCCGCTCATGACACAGGGCTTCGACCTCCGCCTATTCGACAGCAACGCAGCCAGGAGTTTCATCGCGAGCCGTCTGGACGCGCGTCACGAGGGCGCATACCGGAGGTGCTATCACCCCGCGATGCAATCCGACTACTTCCGGCTTTGCTACATCCTCGTGGAAGGCGGCTGCTACATCGACGCGGACGACGTTCACAACGGCCCCGCGATCGAGCGCCTCTTCGACGACGGCCGGCTGAAGATCCAGCCTCTCTGCTACGACGTCGAGACCGATCAAATGGTCCCGCCCGAGATATTCACCAAGCCGGGAGCAGACGCCCCGACCTGGACCTTCTACTTCAACAACAACCCGTTACTGGCAGCCCCTGGTCACCCCATCGTCGAGCGGGCCCTCGCTAACGCGACCGCAGCAATCGAGCAAGCGGCTGACGGCGAGCTGCTAGAGATCCAGTCGACGACGGGCCCCGGTAACCTCACCCGATCGATCTTCGAACTCGCGCAGCAGAGCGGCGCGACGTTGAGCGCGCTCCACGTTCTAGGTGACTGGGAAGACGTTGCGAGCAGTCGGTGGCCTCTCAGCTACCGGAGCGACGGAAGGAACTGGCGGCTCTCGAACTGCCGGGAATACCAGCCGACGGGGCGGAGTCACCGATGAATCTGACCCGGGGCATCCTCGCACCGACCAGGTTCTTCTATCGCCTCGGTCTGAAGGGACGGCGGCTGCTTCCGAGGCGGCGATGCCACGCCTTCGGATCGGCCAACGGCACCGAGAGGATTGAGCGGATCTACGTCATCAACCTCGATCGCCAACCCGACCGCTGGGCCGAGATGAGGCGGGAGCTCGATCAGATCCTTGACTGCTCGGGGAATTCGCTTACGCAGAGGACCGTGCGCTTCCCTGCCAACGACGCGAGGAGCTTTGCGCGGTCACCCAAGGCGGACGACGAAGTTGATCCGATGTATACCCTCCGGGATCAGCTGTTCGTCGAGCCGCAGCCGCGTTTGCTGCCCGACCGGTTCGAACTCGATCGGCCGATCCGGATGAGCTGGCCAGAGGTTGCGGTCGTCCGCTCGCACGTTGGCGTCTGGCGCCGTATCGCGACCGGAGAGGACGCCTACGCGCTCGTGCTTGAGGACGACGCTTGGTTCAAGTGGGGGTTCGGTCGATACGTGGACCGGGCCTGGCCCGAACTCGCGCCAGACCGCGACGGAACCGCACGCTTCGATGTACTCTACCTCTCCTACAAGGAGGTGAAGGGTGGCGCCCAGAAGGCCCTCCTATCACCCAGCGTGTTTCGCCCGGTGCGCGGGCTCTGGTACCTCTCCGGCTACGTCCTCTCTCGCGAGGGCGCCCGGAAGCTGCTTCGGCTGCTGCCCTGCCGGGGGCCGGTCGACTTGTGGGTGAACCACCAGTTCGACGCGCTCGAAGTGCGGGCGACGCGGCGGTCGCTGATCAGCCAGCGGCCCGACTGGGGCTCGACCAACTCCTACTCGGTCCTCCCCACGCTGAGCCGAATAGGCGTTCTCGACTGCGAAGGGCAGTCGCTCTTCCAGAACCGCCCGCAGCAGAGGCCAGTGTTTGCCTTCGGCGAGGAGGACTCGGGGCTTTCCTCGCTTGCGATGGCGCTCTCGATGCTCGGCTATCGATGCTGCTCCGACCTGGAGGAGCTTCCTGAAGAGGAGCGGGCGCAGCTCCTCTCGGGATCGAGCAACCGCGTGTTCGACGCCTATGTGAACATCGGGTCTCTGATGGCGAGTGCGGCGACGCTTAAGGAGCGCTATCCTGGGGCGAAGTTCTTTGTCACCACGAGCAACGGCGGCGCCTCGAACGGCGACGGCGTGAGCCTGCCCGACGGGCTGAGCGGCGACGACGTCGCTGTGCTTCACTCCGGCGCTGCCGACAAGTGGAAGACCGTCTGCGAGCACCTGAGGTGCGCGCCGCCGGCATGCTCCTTCCCCGAGATGGCCGATCTCGGCCACAGGCCGCTCCTAGATGTGGGCGGCGGGACGAGGCCGGCTGTGAACCTGAGCGAGCTGCGGCGCGACCTGTCGCCCTGGGTGATCGAGCCGCGCCCCGGGTGGTGCGGTATCCGCGTCGGCTCGCCCACGAATGCCGCTGCGAGCGTGCGTTTCGACGACCGCCTGGAGAATGTTAACAACGAGCGCTGGCTGGTGCGAGACGACACTTTCCCGGGGAACCTAGGCCTCTTCCGTCCTGCCAACGTCGAATGCCGCGAGGGGGTCGGCGCAGTGCTCAGCGTGAGGCGCGAGTCGCTTGGCGTCCGCGACTACAGCGCCGCGTCGATCTCAAGCCGCGACCGGTTCCTATTCGGGAGATTCGAGACTACGCTCCAGGCATCGAAGGTGCCCGGCTTGATAACCGGGTTCTTCTTGCACCGCGACTCACCCCGGCAGGAGATCGACGTCGAGATCGTGGGTAAGTGCTCTAACTGTCTCCTACTAAACGTCTTCTATAATCCTGGCACTGAAGGCGCGAGGTTCGACTACGGCTACCGGGGTGCGCCGACGATCATCGACCTGGGCTTCGACGCGTCGGAAATGCTCCACCGCTTCGCCATCGAGTGGGGCCCTGGTGAGATCCGTTGGTTCGTTGACGATCGACTGATCCACGAGCGAGTCAACTGGGACCCGACGCCGATTCCCCGGCTGCCGATGTCCCTGCACGTCAACTTATGGCCCTCGCGCTCGCGTGAACTCGCCGGGCGGCTTGCCTGGCGACACCTCCCCGCCGACGCGGTAGTGAAGTGGATCTCGGTGGAGGCGAACCTGGCCACAAGCCTCAGTCACCCCGATGAGCGCCATACGGAGCCTAACCCCTATGAGGCCCCCGGTTGTCAAGTGCGCAGAAGTTCCGGAGCCGCCGGGTGGGGGACGGCTCGGACCAGCGAGCTCGTAGAGGAGATCCGATGGTCCTGACTTGGGTTTCTGTCGGTGCAGAGAAAACGGCCTGCACCAAACACCTATTCGGGCTCAGCCCGTCGCCATGGCGTCGGGTGCGGGGGAGTATCTCCCGCGCGTCCTAGAAACGCTTCTGTGCCCTCATGCCGTCCCACTCAAAGCGTCGAGTCAGTGCCGCCGGTGAAGCGTAGGGGGAGCACCGTTCAGTTAGCCTCTGGGCTCGGGGGAGGGGCAGGTCCGTGTCTCCATCGAACGAGCTGCTGAAAACTGGACGTGGGAGCGGAGGCGGGTGGCCAATCCCATCGTCGGGCTGCCGGGTCGTAGGCCATGGACCGTGCGGTCTGCGAAGAGACCATGCGGTGACGCTTTGCGGGTCCTGGGTCGGGCTCGGCCCTGAGCGGCTCCAGTTAGACGACCAGCTCACCCGCCTCCCTCCCTCAAGCTGCGACGAAGCGCTTCAGATCGAAGGGCTCGTCTCGTTTGATCATGTAGTAGACGGCCCGGCCGAGCCGGGCGGCCAAGACTCCCATCGCCTTGCCTTTCCCGTGCTTTCTCTCGAGACGCGAGAAGAATTTCTGGCCCGCAGGATTGGCCCGGAGAAAGAGGGCGGCGGCTTCGGAGAAGGCCCACTTGAGGTGGACGTTGCCCATCTTGGCGCCAGCGGGCTTGCCCTTCTTGCCCGCGGATTCCCGGTGGCCGCGGACCAGGCGGCTGTAGGAAAGAAAGTTGCCAGCGCCGGGGAAGCGCTGCCAGTCTTGGACCTCGTAAAGAATCGTCAATCCCAGGATCTTGCCGATCCCCGGGACGGTGCGCAGGAGCTGGAAGCGGGGCCGGTCGTGTTCGAGAGCCGCCTGGGTGAGGAAGAGCTCGAGCTCTTGGATCGTGTGGTCGAAGGTGTCGAGCATCGCGAGATCCGAGGCAATCGACATCTGCACCGAGTCCTCGTCGCCGAAGTGCTCGAGCAGCCCGCCGCGGTTGCCCGCTTGGTCAATGCGCGTCTCGAGCGGCTCGAGGTTGTACTGGGTGTTGGTGTTCTGGATGTGCGAGAGGAGCTCTGCGCGCTTGTGGACGAAGTAGAGCCGGCGCCGCAGCAGGTCCCGCGTGGCGCGCATCTCCCGCGGGTAGACGTAGGCCATGGGGAAGGTGCCGCCCCGCAGCAGAACGGCGATCTTGTAGGAGTCGATCCGGTCGTTCTTCGACTTGCCGCCGTGGATCGCCTTCATGTAGAGGGCATGGCCCAGGGCGAAGGGGATCGACTCGGCCGCGCAGAGGTCGGCAAGCCAGTACCAGCAGAACAGGCATTCGACACCGACGACCAGGTCCTCCCGGAAGGGTTCGATCGCCCGCAGGAAAGCATCCGGCCGGCACGGGAGGTTGCGGTGGAGGCGGACGTTGCCTGTCGCGTCGATCACACAGACGTACATGGTCCGGGCATGCAGATCCACGCCGCAGTAGAAGGCGTGCTGGGAGGTGTAGAATCGCATCGAGGCCTCCTTTCGAGAGGGTTAGGGAAGATGCCCCGAAGCGTACCGCGTGGGTGCGCTCGAAGGGGGCCTCGAATCAGTATCCAAGCGGGTGGAGACGGACCGGCTGCGCCGGCCGCTCACCCGCAGCAACGTTAAACGGCACAACAACTTGAGGCAAGTGTGAGACCCCTGATCCGAGGCATCTTGGCATTCATTATCTTGGCCGCAGTCTATCTTGGACTGGTCGCCTCCTATTTGGAGACGCTCTCGCCACGGGATGTCCTTGGAGTCGCCGTCCTGTGGCTGACTTGGCCTGCGATGGTCTTGTCCAGAGTCGGCATCCGGTATTCGTCCCTCCTTCTGGTCTCGGCCGTTGTGCTGGTTCTCAGCCTTCGTATCATCAAACAGAGACGCCCTCTATTTCGACTCAAGTTTGCGCCGTTGTTTGTTTTCGGTTACTGTGCACTGGGCGCCTTCTACTTTGTCTTCGCCCCCGTCCCAGCACCCGCAATGTCGAGGTTCGACTTTTGTTCGGAGCAACTCGGCACTGTATACCGCCAGGCATTCGCAGAGGGCTATCATTGGGGTATGAACAATCGATGGGTCATCGTCGACGGCGTCATACCTCCTGCAATGTCTTACGGCTGGTTCGACGGTTATCGCGCTGGGGTCGGCGAGTGGGAGCGCGTTCTGCCAGGAGTCACAGTCGCTCGACTGCGTGCGTCAATACCGGGGGTCCGCAGAGCCACTGACCGGCCGGTGCAGGAGCTTGACCTGTGCAGTAATCCAAAAGCGGAGATAGTTGGATATGCAGTACCCTAGGCAGGAGCCGTCTAACCATCGCTTGCACCGGTCGGCTGGCGCCGCCGGTGAAGCGCAACGCGTTGTGCGACACGAAGTCGCTTCAGATAGGTGTCCTCCGAGAAGAGAGGACCACCCGTACCGCCGGGTGAATCTACGGGCCTGAATCAAGAGCGGCCCGGACAATGTGCCGAAGCGTGCTGCGACACGCGGGGCTCGAAATCGCGAGAGAGTAGAGCCCTCCTGGGAGCCTCGACCCGGGTGAGGGCTAGAAAGCGGGCAAGGTGAACGTACGTGAACCTGTGAACCGATCGTCATGCGAGAGCAAGCCAAAGAGGCTGAGAGGCTTGAGCCAAACGGTGAAGGTGCCCGGAAGGGGCCGAGAACGGCAACCCCTCGCGGTCAACGTGGCACCCGGTCGATAGCAGGCACCTACCCCCGCGTGGACTTCTGGAGCGGAACGTGGAAACCTCGTACCTTCGCCTGACCCGAGGCATGGCCCGATCTTTCCTTCCCGACGGTGAGCTGCCGAGCCGCTGTCGGCCGGGATCGTTCCGGCCCGAGCACGGCCCGATCTTCTCTCCCCTCTTCGGAGGCCAGAGTCGTTCCGGCACGGCCGCTGCGGGTTCGAGGCAAGCCGACCGCAAGGGAGGCCCACGGAGGTGCGGGACAGGATGCTGGAAGAAGCGAACGCCGGCTTGTAACGAGTCGGATACGGGACGCACGTGCCCGGCCCGCAAGGGAGCCCACGTCCAGCAGGTGCTCCGACGCGAGAGAGCTTGGAGAACCGTCTTGACGAGGGAAGGCGACAGACGGCTGTGAGAGCAGCCGGCGCACCCTCGGACCTCTCGTGGTCGTCCGTCGATTGGCGGTCGGTCGAGAAGGAGGTATGGCGGCTGCAGGCGCGTATTGCGAAGGCAGTCCGAGAACTGTGGTCCTCATGGTAGACTCCAGTTGACACGAGACTGCTGGGTCCGGCACCGGGCCTTTGGAGTGCTTGAGCCGTATGCGGGGAAACTCGCACGTACGGTTCTGAGAGGAGCTGGGGGCCGGTGACGGCCCCCGGCTTACTCGACAGCCCCCTTCAGCGAACTCCAACATGACCGACAAGAAGACCAACGATGCTCTGGAGCTCACCGGACAGGATTACTCGCGGCGGCAGCTCGATCCGCTTTGGGTGCAGTCCCCTTTGTCGGCTCCCTCTTGATCGAACTCGCGGGCACAGTCATCCCCAATCAACGGCTTGACCGGATCGCGAAGTTCGCCGCCGCCTTGGAGAGTCGGCTCACCGAGGTTGAGCGAACGCAAGCGAGAAAACTTCTAACAAATGAGGAGTTCACGGATCTTGTCGAAGAGGCCCTGCGGCAGGCTGCTCGGTCTACGACTGACGAGCGGCGGGACTATCTCGCTGAACTTGTCCAGCGGGGCCTCACAGCAGAAGAGGTGACATTCCAGGAGTCGAAGCACCTCCTCCGGTTATTGGGCGAGTTAAACGACCTGGAAGTAATCTGGCTCCGCTCGTACCGAGAGCCAGTAGTGGGGCGAGATGCAGAGTTTAGGGAGAAGCATAAGGATGTCCTTACTCCAATACCAGCCACGCTGGGCTCGTCGCAAACTAAGCTAGACAAGGCCACTCTACAGACTAGTTACAAAGAGCACCTGTCTCAGCTCGGGCTCGTCAAGCCACGGTTTAGAGTGGATCAGAAAACTAAGGAGCCGGAATTTGACCGCAACGGCGTGCAGCGAGTGAGAGGTTATGAGATCACGTCCTTGGGGCGGCTCTTGCTAAGGCAGATCGGCCTAGGAGAAGAGGGCCGAGGCTAACCCGGTCGTGTTCGAGAGCCGCCTGGGTGAGGAAGAGCTCGAGCTCTTGGATCGTGTGGTCGAAGGTGTCGAGCATCGCGAGATCCGAGGCAATCGACATCTGCACCGAGTCCTCGTCGCCGAAGTGCTCGAGCAGCCCGCCGCGGTTGCCCGCTTGGTCAATGCGCGTCTCGAGCGGCTCGAGGTTGTACTGGGTGTTGGTGTTCTGGATGTGCGAGAGGAGCTCTGCGCGCTTGTGGACGAAGTAGAGCCGGCGCCGCAGCAGGTCCCGTGTGGCGCGCATCTCCCGCGGGTAGACGTAGGCCATGGGGAAGGTGCCGCCCCGCAGCAGAACGGCGATCTTGTAGGAGTCGATCCGGTCGTTCTTCGACTTGCCGCCGTGGATCGCCTTCATGTAGAGGGCATGGCCCAGGGCGAAGGGGATCGACTCGGCCGCGCAGAGGTCGGCGAGCCAGTACCAGCAGAACAGGCATTCGACACCGACGACCAGGTCCTCCCGGAAGGGTTCGATTGCCCGCAGGAAAGCATCCGGTCGGCACGGGAGGTTGCGGTGGAGCCGGACGTTGCCTGTCGCGTCGATCACACAGACGTACATGGTCCGGGCATGCAGATCCACGCCGCAGTAGAAGGCGTGCTGGGAGGTGTAGAATCGCATCGAGGCCTCCTTTCGAGAGGGTTAGGGATGATGCCCCGAAGCGTACCGCGTGGGTGCGCTCGAAGGGGGCCTCGAATCAGTATCCCTTCGTTCGAGCGGGCGCGAAAGGCGCGCCGCTCAACTCAAGAGACGTTGAACAGACCGCTTCGCGGATTGTTGCCCTCCGAAAGCCTTTCTGATCGTACTGAGAAACCCTTCCTGAGGCAAGGCCGGGGTTGGATGATGGCGGCCGATCTTGGAGTTTGCTGCGAGATCGTACCCCCGGACTCCGTCATAGGAGGGTATGGGATGGACGATCCAGGAGATCCTGGGCTCCGGGCTGGCGCGACTGCGCGAAGAGCGGAAGCTGCCGGGGTACGTGGCTCAGGCGGCCCAGGCTCTGTTGCACTGCCACACGGCAGCTCTCGGCGGTCACACGAAGCGCTGCCCTGCGGGGCACGTCCAGGGGATCTGGTACAACTCGTGCCGCCACCGGATGTGCCCCCAGTGCACGTGGGGCAAGATCGAGGCGTGGCTGGCGGCGAAGCGTGAGCTCCTGCTGCCGACGGATCACTACCACGTCATCTTCACGATCCCCTGGCAGTTCAGGCGCCTCTGGCAGTGGAACCCCCGAGAGGTGGGGGAGCTCCTCTTCCGGGAGTCGGCCGCGACGCTCCGGGCCTTGCTGGGCGAGGAGCGCCGCCTCGGGCGGGCCCGGCCGGGCTGGATCGCGGCACTTCACACCTGGGGCCGGACCCTGGTGGCCCATCCCCACGTCCACTGCCTGGTGGCCGGGGGTGGGCTCGCCCCGGACGGGACGTGGCGGGCGATCGGCAACGGCTACCTCCTGCCCTATCGCCAGGTGCGCCACGTCTTCCGACAACGGTGTTGCGACGCGTTGGAGGCCCTGCTCCGGAGCGGGGCGCTCGAGCTGCCCGGCGACCTCTCCCTCGCCGAAGCCTTCCGGATCGTCGCCAGAGCCCGGCGGCGCAAGTGGAACGTGCGTCTCGAAGCCCCCTGGCTCCGCTTCTACTTGGCGTCCCGACCGGAAGCTCAGGCGGAGCCTGCTCCCCCCCCTTGTCATCTCGACCGGAGGACCAGGCGGAGCCTGGTCCGCAGTGGAGAGATCTCGGCGGAGGCAGCGGAGAGAGCGAGTAGCCTCCGCCAACGGGCGGGCCGGGGGTCGTTCGCCGGGGAACGGCGCGCGCTGGTCGAACCATGCGGAGTAGGCGCGCGCCTCGGCTTCACCCCGGCCCCGCGCGCCCTCGGACTCCCACCGCCAACGCGCCGCCGAGGCTCAGACGTCCCCTGCGAACGACCCCCGACCCGCTCGCTGTCGCAGCGCTTGGTGCCAGAGCCGCTAACAGGCTCTACATTCACGTCCTCAGCCGCGGCGACTGCGAAGTCCAGACCCCTGGCGACAGCCGTTCACTCGGCTTGAAACTCCGTGGGGCAAGGGCCCAGCGCCCTCGAGCTCGCCGTCTCTGCCTACCCGAATCCCGAGAATTCGCCTAGATGGATGCCGAGGCTTTGCGTTGACAGGCTTCTCCAGACTTTGCTAGACTCCGAAAGGCCAGTGGTTTAAGGAGGATACGGCATGAAGAAGCGGAGCCGCCGTAGAGTTACCCAAGCGATCGAGGCTCGCAAGCGAGTTTACCCCATCCGCTCACTCATCATCATGCATCTAGACCAGACGCCATGCGCCCGGCAGGATTTCTCTCGAATCGAGGGGAACTGATGCCTAGGATGTACCCGCTGTCGCTCTTCCCAGATCTTCTAGCGTTCCACCAAGCGCTTTTCCGTGGCCACCCTTACGAGCCCAAGGTTCGGCACGTAGGCTCGCCATCCAAGAACGAGGAGAAAGACCGCAAGGATTGGCATTCTTACTATGGCAACTGCGTGGAATATATTACCTCGCTTCACAATCAATTCATCGCGGTGTTGTCGATTCAGGGTGCGCTCGCAATTGGCACGCTTGCAGCTATCCCAATAGTCACCGGGAAGGGCAGCCTAGCGGTCTTCCTGGCTAGCTCGGTAGCTTTCACAGAGCTAGCGTTAATGGTGGTGGCAACGAAGCTTTTTCGTCAGCATTGTGTGATCTGTTGGATGTTGCGTCGCGTAGAGCAGGAAGAGCTCGGGCTACCGCCATGGGCGGGGATGAAGGGCCTTCTCGGCACTGCAGGAAACCGGCTGTTCACCTCGCCTCTCGTCTACATGCTGAGTATTGTCTACGGTGTTTTCTTGGCACTTGGCTTGGGAATCATTATCGGTCTGCGAGGGTTCTAGTGCCAACCGCCCAGCCATAATGCATAACCCACCCCTTCTCCGAGTGGCTCACGGGGTCGGTGAGGAGCAAGGCGGGCCAACGACCTTGAGTGGCAATGCCGACTTACAGAGGCAACCGAGGTAACCTTCTTCAGCACTGGGTTCTGACCCAGTTGGTCGCGTTGCTCCGCCAGATGCTCCCCACTGGTGCCCGACTCTGCTTCATCGACGCGCATGCCATGTCGCCGTTCGCTATTCGGAGCGAGAATCCCGGCCTGACCGGGCATGAGTTTGATGTCGTCTCTACTCATCTTCCTGGTCAAGGCACCGAGTACGAGCACGCCTGGGCAGCAATGCGAAGCCACCGGATAGAATATCCATCCTCGGCCTTATTCGTTCGCCACCTGTGGCCAGGCCCCGCGCACCTCGTACTCTGTGAAACCGACGAGGCTACAGCTGACGAGATCGCGGAGTGGCTGGACGAGCCCCAGCAAGACACGTCCTGGGAGCTTCATCGAGGAGACTGGCGGGCGCGTTTCCGAGAGCCGTTTCCGGTGATGGGCATTGCGGCATATCTTATCTCGTTTGACCCTTTCATGTTCGATCGCCACGGGCCATCTGCGCAGCCCCGTCCGGGCAACATGTGGCCGAGTGACATCCTGCGGATTGGGACAATGGTTCTCGACCTTGCGCCGGCACCCGTCGTTCTCCAACTGTCGACGTACAGCGCAAACAATGGGAATGGGCAAGACAACGTCATCGAGAGCATCAACTCGATCCTTCCGCGAGCGGGTCTTGAGCGAGCGGCCACCATACGAGCCGCCGGAAATATGATGACGCTGGTCTTCACGAGGGAATTCCCAGACCTCGGGCCACTCGATGAGAACTTCGCAAAATGGAGAGAAGGGGCCGGCTAACAGCATGCAGCGACCGCCGGCGCCGCGCGCCGCCGCTGATGCTGAGTGTCGTTCTGCGCTAAGCCGGCGAGGACAACTCGGCGCTATAGGCTAGACCATGAGCTGGCCGGGAAAGCGGACCCCTTACCGGTAGCTCCGTTGTCGTGCCAAGCCTTCCACTACCGAACGGAGCCCGAATGCGAAGCCTGCTAGTCGGCAATGGCGTGATCATCCAGTACGGAGGTCCAGAATACCTCAACTCTGCAATTGTGAACCGGGCACTCGACAATGTTCGGACCGGGCAATTGCCGGAGCACCTGTGCCCTAAGGAATGCGCGGATTTTGTCGTTGCGCTGCAACAAGAACATGCGCGCACCTTGAGGGGCGAATACGACTCTTTCGCTTTTACATCCCACGACCGCGCTTCTTTAGAGGACTTCAAGAGACGATACTCCCGGCTCTCCTCAACTTGCTGTGGGTAGCTGGGAGGCCCTCGGCGGCCGGTGCTTCGCGGGGGTGGTCGGCCGCGGTGAGAGATCTGGGAGGAGGGTTATGGTGGCGCTAAGGGGTTGAAAACGCATGGGGTTTCCTGCTCTCCTTGGGAGCATCGAAACAACCGAGGAGGGAGGAGCGACCCCATGCGCCTGACCACTGTACTGCGTCGTCTGCTCGGTGTCATGAAGATGTACGTCGAATCCGCGCTGTTCCGGCGGGACGGGACGTTGGTGGTCCATGTCCGGCCCACGTGGCGTCGCTCTCGTTGTGGCGGGTGCGGCCGGGTCGGACCCCGCTCCGACCGTCGATACGAGCGAGAGTGGCGGCACCTGCCCTGGGGACGCCATGTGGTGGTGTTGCGCTACGCGCCCTGGCGAGTGGAGTGCCCTCAGTGTGGCGTCCGCGTGGAGCAGGTCCCCTGGGCGCCCTCGGGAGGTCGCTTCAGTGAAGCGTTCGAAGAGCTGGCGGCCTACTTTGCACAGATCACCGACAAGACCCAGGTCACCCGGCTGCTCGGGATCGCCTGGGAGACCGTCGGTTCGATCGTCGCGCGGGTGGTCGAGCGTCGCCTCGATCCGGAGCGTCTGGTGGGCCTGCGCCGGATCGGTATCGACGAGTTCAGCTACAAGAAGCGCCACAACTACCTCACCGTCGTGGTCGACCATGACCGCGGTCGCGTGGTGTGGGCCGGTGAAGGCCGTAGCGCCGAGGCGCTCGATCCCTTCTTCGAGGCGCTCGGCGAGGAGGGCTGCAAGGCGATCGAGATGGTCACCGTCGATCTGTCCGCGGCCTACACCAAGGCCGTGCGGGAGAAGCTGCCCGAGGCCGAGATCATCTACGACCGCTTCCATGTCCAGCGCTTGGTCAGTGACGCACTCGACGAGGTGCGGCGCGAGCTGGTACGCGAGCTCGCCACCGACCCCGACGAAGCACGCGCCGTCAAGCGCACCCGCTTCGTGCTTCTGATGAATCCGTGGAACCTCAGCCGATCCCAGCGCCGCAAGCTCTCCGAGCTCCAGCGAAGCAACCAGCGGCTCTACCGCGCCTACCTGCTCAAAGAGACGCTCGCTCAAGCCCTCGACTACCGCCAACCCTGGCGGGCCGAACGAGCACTGCGCGCATGGCTCGCCTGGGCCTCTCGATCTCGGCTCCGACCCTTCGTCAAAGCCGCCCGAACGATCCGCAAGCATCTCAAGGGAATCCTCGCCTATATCGGCACCCGGCTGACCAACGGACTGGTCGAAGGACTCAACAACAGGATCCGCATGATCGCCCGCAGAGCCTACGGCTTCCACTCCCACCAAGCCCTCGCTGCCATGATCTTCCTCAACTGTGGAGGCATCCACCTCAACCCACCTCTACCCACTCATAGTTGAGGAGAGCCATACTCCCGCGCGCGATCGTATTCCGTCAGCGAGATTGGCTTCGAGGACTACTTCCTCCTTTTCGAGCTTGTCCATAACAAACAAGGACTCGGGAATCCGGATAGGTTTCACTCCCGTGGCGTGTTACGGCGCATGTTTCTGCACGCTGTATTCAATGAGGGCCGGATCGAGACCGTGCACAAAAGCTTTCCCGCCGGCTTCGTCAGGTGGCTGAAAGCGCCCGATCACATCTTCACAACGAACTATGATAGCAACCTAGACGTCGCGGCAGATTCCGAGGTGCACCACCTTCACGGCGCGTTTCGGATTGTCAGTGAAGCCTATGATCCGACTAGTTTCCGAAATCAGCTCCAAGACGACTTGCTTGACGGTGAAGAGGTCGACGAAGCGTACCCGCACCTCTATTCAAACTGCTTGGTCTCATACGTCGGCGATTTAAAGGCGCACTCGATGACCGAGTCTTCACTCGCCAATAGCGCGATGGACAAGTTCGTATCGGGATACAAGAACGATCCTGAGATTCGACAGCAGATCGAAGAAATGGACGAAGGCAACGTGTTGGTTAAACGGCTGAAGGAGGCGATCAAGCTGAAAGCTGAACGCCCCGAACTCAGACATTCCGAACAATATCCGCACCAGATGCTCTCTCAGCTATCGGGCACCTTGGAGGTCGTTGGTTTGTCCCCTCACAATGACGGGCACCTTTTCGCTCAGGTACTCGAGAACGAACGGATTTCGGGGATCGTATTTAACTACTTTGGAGCCGAAGAGGCTGCAGACGCGCAGCGTCTGTTTGAATCGAAGTCGGTAGTCACAAAAGATGTCAGACGACTCTGGGCTGGCTTCCAAGGGTAATCCTTGATTGCGGAAAGGTGCCTGCGGAGAGGTGCCACCCGAGTTGCGGGAGGGCACCGAGCGGGAGGGGCGGGGCCGGGGCGCCGGCCTGGAGGTGTCAGCGCCCGCGCAGCAAGCACGGGCGGTTGGAGGGCTCCGGCAGTGCCGCGCGGTGGCGCTGTCGGGCGAGGGCTACGCCGGGAGTCATTTCCTCCCGAGCCGAGCCGGAGGGCGGACACTCCGGCCCCGCCCCGGCGATCTCGGCACAAACCTCACGGGCGCCGGTCGCTTTCGCTGGGGAACCGTCGGCCCAGGGCGCGAGCGGTCGATCTGGCGCCTGACCGGCAAGTCCGGACGCCTGCCCTATCGGCGGAGGACCTGCGGCGCTCGCAAGGTAGGTTGCGGTGGTTTTGGAGGTGACGATGCTCAGTCCAGCCAGAGCGAGCGCCGCAGAAAGGCGCCAGCCGAGTCGCGGGAGGGCACCGAACGGTACGGGCGGGGCCGGGGCGTCCGCCCGGAGGTGTCGGCGCCCGCGCAGCCAGCACGGGCGGTTGGAGGGCTCGGGCGGTGCCGCGCGGTGGCGCCGCCAGGCGAGGGCAACGCCGGGAGTCATCCCCACCCGAGCCGTGCCGGAGGGCGGACGCCCCGGCCCCGTCCCGGCGATCTCGGCGGCAAGCTACCGGCCGAGTTGCGGACTCCTTCCGGCGAAGGGGGTCAGCAGCAGCCTGCGCCGCGCACCAGGTCGGGCTCGAAGGTGAGTCTCGGCCTCCGGAGCGGATCCGTCAGGACTCCAGGACGTCGGGATGCGGTACGGCGACCACTTCGAGGTCGTCGATGCCCGTGAAATCGCCGGGATTGACCGTGAAGAGGGGCAGCCCGTTCGCGATGGCCGTGGCGGCGATGAGGGCGTCGTAGGCGCGGGCGGCGCGCTTCCGGCCCGCGCGGCGCAAGGAGGCGGCGACGCGACCGAACGCCCGCGCAGACGCGGCGTCGAAGGCCAGCGGCTCGAAGTCCGCTTCGGCCTGCAGCAGATGCGCCTGCCTCCGCGCTCGCTCTTCCGCACCGCTCGCGACCAGAGGCCCGACCGCCAGCTCGGCGAGGGAGATCGCGGAGATCAACGGCACCCGCGGAAGAACCTCGGCGTCGGAGATCCTCGGGAGGAGGATGACGGTGCTGGTATCCAGCAACCCGGTCGGATAGGACGCCATGGTCACACCGAGGCGTCGACCACCGCGTCCACGTCGCGGCGAAAGGCCACGGGATCGACGGGAGGCAGCCGGCGCCACCGCTCGAGGAGAGTCTCCCGATCGAGGCCGGGACGCCGCACGGGACAGAGCTCGGCGACAGGAGTCCCCGCCCGCGTGACGGTGAGAGACTCGCCGGCGAGGACTCGTTCCACGACCTTGCCACCCTGATTCCGCAGATCCCGGATACTCACGGTGCTCATGGCTCGCAGTGTATCACGCCGTGAGACGCCCAACGGCCTTGCGTACCTGCGGAAAGGTGCGGAGAGGTGCCAGCCGAGTTGCAGACTTGCACCGAGCGAGAGGGGCGGGGCACAAGCCTCACGAGCGCCGGCCGCTTTCGCGTCAAAACAGTCGTCCTGGAGCGCGTGCCGTCGATCTGGTGCCCGACCTGCCGAGAAAGCTCCGGAGAGCTGCAAGCGCCACCGCCGGGCCCGCCTCCCTCAAGCCCCGCTCGTGCTCTTGTACGGTAGAGCTTGCATCTCGACAAGCCCTTCCAGGGCCTCGAGCTCGGGGTCCTTGTGGACGAGGATGGCGCCCTTCAGCTTCGCGACGGCGGCGATCCAGGCGTCGGCGAGCGAGACCTTGTGATCCGCCTTGAACCGGCCCGCCTGGAGCACCGTGGGCTCGTCGAGCTCCGAGACCAACTCGTCGGCGATCTCGCGGCAATGGGCATAGAGCCGGTAGGCTTCCGCCTCCCCGCGCTCCTGCCGGAGGATGTAGAAGACCTCCATGAGGACCACCGCCGGCAGGACGACTCGGGAGCTCCGGATGACCCGTTCCACGGTCTCGGCACCGGCTTCGTCCTCGATCAAGGTGAGGAGCGCCGAGGTATCGAGGACATGAGGGGCGCTACTCGCGCTCACGGTCCCGCCGGCGGCTTTCGAGGAGGGCGTCGAGGAGGCCGCCGCCCTTCACCGCCCCACGTAGCCCCGCGACGGGGTCGGCGGCCACCGGGACGACCCGGATCACGCCGCCCTCGTCGAGCCAGACCAGCCGATCTCCGTGCTCGATGTGGTAGCGCTTGCGGATAGGAGCCGGGATCACGGTCTGGCCCCGGCGGGTCACAGCGGATTCCATCGCGGCCTCCTTTCTTGGCAAGAATAGCTGTCGATCGGACGATTTGCAAGTCAACATGCGCTAGTGACACGCGCGGATCCAGATCATGGAGCACCGGTGGACAGGTACAGGTGGAAAGGCTGGGAAAAGCGCGGGAAAAGTGCCAACCGCCTTTCTGCTGGAAAGTGCCACCCGCTTTTCAGGTGTCCTCCGAACGAGAGAGGTGGGGCCGGGCACCTCGGGCTGCTCGGCGATTCATTCTCAGGCTCTCACCCTTCGAGCGCTGCCTCCCGGCCCAGCCCGACGGCGTCCCAGAGAAACTGTAGGCTCGCCGGCTCACGGCCCTCAGCTCGCGCCGCGCGCGCTTCGCCCTCCTCGTAGAGCTTGAGCAGGCCGATCACCGCCTCTCGGCCCTCAGGGGTGCGGACGGCTTCTCGCGGCGTCCGGCCTTCGAGGGCCGGGATGTGGTCCTCCACCCAGCCCTTGTAGTGGCTCTCGAGAACCTGCTGGACGAGCTCGGTGGGCACCGGGATCGGTGGGGAGATCGGCGCGCGACCCCGTCCCCCTCCGGCGGCCCGCGGAGCTCCGGGCGCGCTCGGCCCCGCCCCCAGCTTGCCCTGGGGACCGAGCGGATCCGTGATCTCGCGGGTTCGGTGCTCGAGGGCGTCGCCCGCCACCCGCTCGAGCCATTCCCGCCCCCCATCGGCCCGGTTGCGGGTCCGGGCGAAGGCTTCGAGGCGGTCGCCGCGTCCGGGGTTGAGGGCGAGAAGGCTGCGGCGGCGGGTGTCGTCGATCTCCTCGAAGCGAGTCCAGCCGTGCTCCCGGTCACCGTCCACGTCGACCTGAGCCGCCAGAGCCGCCTCCAGGCGCTTCCAGTCGCGCACCCGGTAGTGGTCGGTCACGAGGAGGATCGGATCCCCCGTGACGGCGTCGACCGGCTTCGGGACCTCCTTCGGCTCCAGGAGGCGGAGGAGCCACTCCTGCGGGAGGACGACCGACAGAAACGCCCGCTCGAGCTCCGGATCGCCTTCGGTCTGCCGCGCCACCTCCTCGCGCATGGCGTGGAGGACCTTGGGGAAGTCGGCGTCGCGGACGAAAGGATAGACGGCGCCGCTCAGGAGCCACTTGCCCTTCCAGGGGACGAGGCGGAGGCCGAGGACCTCCCACCGGACGACGGTCTGCGAGGCCGAACGGTCCAGCACGTCGACCGGGGGCTCCTCGGGGTGGAGGAGGTCCCGGACCCGGAAGCCCTTCCCCGGGGTCGTGTCCACCACCTCGTACCAGCCCATGGGGCGCGAGGTGAGGGCCTCCATCCAGGCCCGCTCCTCGGCGTCGAATCGGGGGCCTCCGGGGCCGAGGAGCAGCTCCCGGACCGGGACGTCGCGCTCTTCGAGCACCAACGCTCCGTCGGAGATCAGCCATTCGTTGACGTTGACCATCACCATCCGGAGGTAGCCCTCGGGAAGCTCCTCCAGACGCTCCATCGCGTCCTCGCCGGCGAGCTCGAGCTGCTCCTGGATCGCTTCGGTGACCTGCTGCGGGTATCGTCTCTCCAGCCACTCGAGGGCCCGCTCGACCGGGACGTTGCCCGGGGCCGGGCGCTGCGCCTCCCGCCGGGTCTCCTGCTCCTTCGGGAGACAGCACTTCTTGTACTTCTTCCCGCTGCCACAAGGGCACGGGTCGTTGCGGCCGGGTCGATCGAGCGGGGGCATGGCTCCTCCTCGGGTCGTCGCTCGAGAATTGTAGTCTAACGGCAGGGACTGGGCGGCCTGCATCGAGCACGCCCGCTGCGCCGGCACCCCAGAGTCCGACTGCGACGACCTCAAGCCCGCCGGCGACTGGCCCGACGTGCCCTGAGCCCGGAGCGCCGGGCCGTGGGAGAATGCGTCATGGCCCCCTCCCTCCCGCCGGAGGACGCGTATGCCGCGCTGAGCCCGCCGCTTCGCTGGGCGAGCCGGGTGTTCGATCGCCTCGGCGCCGGCTGGGCGAGCCCGCGCACGCACAACCGCCTGGGGCTCACCCTGGTCGCCGGCTTCCTCGGCGCGCTCCTCGCCATCGAGCTCAATCGCCGCGGGCTCCTCGGCCCCGGGCTCGCGGCATGGATCCCTACGCGCCACTTCTACGCCATCGACTTCGCCTTCACGCTGCTCCTGATGATCGAGGTCGTCGCCCTGGTCTTCGCCCTCGGGGAGAGCGTCTCCGATTCCCTGGGGATTCAGTTCGAGGTGGTGTCGCTGATCCTGCTGCGCCAGGCGTTCAAGGGCTTCATCGGCTTCGGCGAGCCGATCGAGCTCGCCGGGCACGCGGAGCGCCTCGGCCCCATGGTGGCGGACGCGCTCGGGGCGCTCGGCATCTTCATCGTCCTGGGCTTCTACTACCGCTCCCAGCGCCACCGCCCCATCACCTCCGACAGCCGCGAGCGCGACAGCTTCATCGCGGAGAAGAAGGTCGTCGCCTGCGCGCTGCTCCTGACGTTTCTGGCGATCGCCGGCTACGACATGGCGCTGTGGAGCGCCAACGGCCCGGCCTTCGACTTCTTCGCCGCCTGCTACACGGTGCTGATCTTCAGCGATGTCCTGATCGTCCTGCTCTCCATGCGCCACAGCTCGACCTACCGGGTGCTGTTCCGCAACTCGGGCTTCGCCCTGGCCACGGTCTTCGCGCGCCTGGCCCTGACCGCTCCCGCCTACGTCAACGCCGGCCTCGGCCTCGCCGCCGCCGGCTTCGCCCTGCTCCTCACCTGGGCCTACAACAGCTCGCGCTTCGACCTCAGGGAGTAGTCGGCAGCCAGACCGCCATCTCGTCCGGGCCGCGGTTGGCCCAGGCGAAGTAGGGGACGGCCAGGAGGCGACCGCGGGACTTCCCCTCCGGGGTTGCCAGGGTCACCACGCCGTCCAGGAGGTCCGGACGCCACTCGGCGGTGATCTCGCCTCCGGCCGCCAGGCGCAGGCCGGCCACCGAGCCGCCGTTGTCCACCCCCTCGGCCGCGTAGACGACCGGGCCGCGCTGGAGGGCGAGGCGCCCCGCATCGGCCTGGACCTTCGGGTTGGCGGCCACCCGCCGGGCCGGCATGGGCAGGACGAGGTCCACCACGTCCCCGTCGGGCGACCACGCCCGGCGCACCCGCGCGAAGCCGCCCGCGACCACTACCTCGCCGCCGTCCGGACCAGGCAGGGCATGCCGTCCGGGGGTGAGCGCCACCGTCTCGCCACCCACCCGGAGCGTCGGCACCGGTGCCGGCGGGCCGACGAAGCGGTACAGATCACTCGGCACCGGGCGCTCCCGCGCCCAGCCGGGGATGCGCAGGGCGAGGACGATCTCCCGCTTCGTCTCCGGGTGGAGCTCCACTTGGACCTCACCGCTCCACGGGTAGCGGGTCCGCTGGACCACCCGCACCGGGCCGGCCGCCGTCTCGAGCCGGGCCTCGCTACCGGCGTAGAGGCCGACCACGATCTCCTCGGCGCCCGAGTTGCGCGGTCGGCCGTCCGGTCCCGGCGGCCGTCCCACGGCGTAGAGGTAGGTCGGCAGGAGCGCCATCATCCGCGCCAGGTTCGCCGGGCAGCAGGCGACCTCGAAGTAGGCCGAGCGCTCGACGCCGCCCGCCGAGGCCAGGGGGTTGGTGTAGAAGAAGCGGTCGCCGGAGAGCGACACCCCGGACAGGAAACCGTTGTAGAGGACGCGCTCCACCACGTCCAGGTAGGCCGCCTCGCCGGTCGCCAGGAACATCCGGTCGTTCCAGAGGTCGTTGCCCACGGCGGCGCAGGTCTCGGTATACGCGGTCTCGTTGGGCAGCTCGTAGGGCGCGCCGAACGACTCGAAGGTGTCGCGGGCACCGATCCCTCCGGTGAGATAGAGCTGGTGCGAGACCAGGTCGTGCCAGACGCGATCGAGAGCCCGGCGATACCCGGGCGCCTTCGTGCGGGCGGCCACGTCCGCCATCCCGGAGTAGAGGTACATCGCCCGCACGGCGTGGCCCTCGACCCGGCGCATGGCGGTGACCGGCTGATCGTCCTGGCGGTAGGGCTTGTCGTTGTAGACGCCGAAGGGGGTGTCCGCGCCGTAGGGCTGGTCGTCGTGCCGGCCGCCGCGCCCGTCGAGGAAGAAGCGGGCCAGGTCCAGGTAGCGCCGGTCGCCGGTGGCGTCGGCCAGCTTGACCAGGGCCAGCTCGACCTCTTCGTGGCCGGGGATGTCGTGGCGGGCCTGCGGGCCGAAGTCGGCGGCGATCCGGTCGGCGAAGCGGATCGCCACGTCGAGTAGCTTGCGGTCGCCGGTGGCGCGCCAGTTGGCCACCGCGGCCTCGATCAGGTGGCCGGCGTCGTAGAGCTCGTGGCTCCCGGTCGAGACGTGGACCCAGCGCTCCGGCCCCAGCCCCGGCGCCGGGTGGGCCGGGTCGATGGTGCGCGCCGGGATCAGGTAGCCGTCGGGCTGCTGGGCCGCGGCGATCCGCCGGACGAGGTCGCGGACCCGGGCCGCGAGGGCCGGGTCGTCGGCCGTGGCGAGGGCGTAGGAGGCGGCCTCGATCACCTTGTAGACGTCGGTGTCGTTGAACCGGCGGCCCTCGTACGCGCCTTCGGCCTTCCCCGCGGCGCGGTCGAAGTTCGCCACCCGCCCGGTCTCCCGGTTCTCCTCCAGGATGTGGGGGATGGTGACGGTCCGGTTGCGCTCCAAGCGCGGGCGCCAGAAGTCGTCCGTCAGGTGCACGTCGGTGAGCGCCGCGGCCCGGTAGGCCGTGGGCGAGAGCGGAGCGGGCGTCGTGGCGGGCGTGGCCGCCGGAGCGCGGCAGGCCCCGATGCCGAGGACCGCGGGGAGAAGAGGGACGAGGAGGAGCCGAAGGGAGCCCGAGCGGACCACGATCGTCTACCGCGGCTCCACCCGGACATCGGTCTTGACCGAGCTGGCGATGAAGCACGCCTCGTGCGACTGGTGGTGCATCTTCTCGATGGCCTCGGGGGAAGGCGCCTCGGCGAAGGTGACCTCGGGGCGCAGGATCACCCGCGTGATGGCGAGCTTGCCCTCGGCGTTCTTCTCGAGGTACCCGACGGCGGCGTCGCGGTACCCGTCGACCACCAGGCGCTTGCGGGCCGCGATGGCGAGAAAGGTGAGCATGTGGCAGCTCGAGAGCGCCGCCACGAACGCCTCCTCCGGGTCGACCCGCTCGGCCTCACCCAGAAACCCGGGCGCCGCCGAGGCCGGCACCTCGATCCCGCCCTCGAAGCTCCAGAGGTGGTTGCGTGAGTAGGCCTCGTAGGAGAAGTCCTCGGTCGTGCGCTCCCACGAGACGGTGACGCGATGCTCGGACATGGCGGGGCTCCTCGCCGGGTTGCCGGTGGTTCTAGACGAAGCTCAGAGGAACGGGAAACTAAACTAGGCTTTGGACTCGGAGCTTCACCCGGCCCGTCGGAGCCCCAGCCACTCTCGCTCCCCGATGTCGAGCTCTTCGCGATCCGTGTGGAGCACGTAAAGCTCGCGCTCCGGAGAGCGTCGATGGAGGTCCAGGTACCCCCGCATGGCCGCCTCGGAGCTCGGATACTCCTGCACCACCGTCAGCTCATCGAGCAGCCGCCGGCCCGCGGACGAGTGTGCCTCGATCGCCTCCGCGAGCACCCATTGGTGGGGGTAACGGTCGCGGACCTGATCCCAACGCATCGGCTGTCAGCTTACCAGAACGAACCCTGGGACACGGGCGTTGGGCCTTCACAGCTCGGCGAGGCGGGATTCGAGCCAGGTGACCTCGCGGGTGCGGCGGCCATAGCCGCAGGCCTCGACCAGCTCCCCGGCGATCCACTCCGCCCACGCCCGATCGGTGCGCTTGTAGCTGACGAAGACGTCACGCGGAATCGAGAACATGCGCAAGATCCGTTTCCGCAGTCTAGCGCGGGCACCAGACGCCCCTGGGCCGGACTTCGCCGGTTACTTCTTCTTCGAATCCCCCGCACGGGGCACGCGGTCGTCGCGCCGCTCCCGGCGCCGCGCGTGGAACGCCTCGAAGTTGGCCTGCTCCCAGACCTGCACCAGGGCGTCGGCCTCTTCGATGGAGCGGTGCTTGTACACCCCGGGCGGGAAGCTCGGCCTCGTCGTCCGGGCGGCCAGCTTCCAGACCGCTCGCATCGCCTGGAACAGCCTCGGGTCCCCCGGCTCGAGCCAGGTGTTGCCCTCCATCTCGCTCACGTCACGAAACTTCCTGACCGGCATCACTCGTCCTCGAGCTTGAAGCGCTGGCGAAGGCGCTCTGCATCGCCCCAGTCCTGCGGGCGCACGGTCGCCTTCTTCATCTCGTACAGAGCTTCCGGCGTCACGACCGTGACCTCGAGACCGTCGAAGTCCACCCGCTCCGACTCCAGGTCGTCAAACCCGTAGGCCTCGCCCAGGCGCGTGAGGATGTCGACGTGAAAGGCGCCCTCCGGCGGAACGTATTGCACGGCCGGGTAGTCCCCGAGTAGATCTTCAGCGCTGATCTCGTCCACGTGGGGGTCGTCGAACACCGTCCTGAGGGCCGTCTTGAGCCGGGCGATGTTGCCTTCCTCGGGCGCGACGAACACGTCGAGGTCCAGCGTGGCACGGGCCAAGCCCTGGAGATTCAGGGCCACGGCGCCGAAGATCACATACTTCACTCCCTCGCGCTCGAAGGCTGCCAGCACCTCCCGTGTCAGCTCGTAGTCCACAATCGTCCCCGAAGGGAGTGTAGTTCATGCCTCCTCACCACCGCGCGGGAAGGCACCCGCCAGGCGCTGGCTGGCCGGCCGCTCACCCGGCGAGGCGGGATTCGAGCCAGGTGACCTCGCGGGTGCGGCGGCCGTAGCCGCAGACCTCTGAGACGAGTCCTCGTTCGCCGGGCGTTGACCGTCCTGGCCCGATATGGCACAAAACGTCGGAGATTATCAACATAGACCGACGTTTCGTACCATGACCGAGCCCTCCCTCACCCACCGCTCCAGGGTGCTCGCGCTCCTTGACGAGCGAGGGCTCGTGAGATCCCGAGAGCTCGCCGAGCTGGGAATTCCCCGCTCGACTCTCCAGCGCCTCCTGGCGGCCGGCGAGATCGAGCGTGTGGCCCGCGGTCTCTACGCCCTTCCGGGCCGGCTGCTCAGCGAGCACCAGAGCCTCCTCGAGGTCTCCAAGCAAGTGCCCGGAGGCGTCATCTGCCTCCTTTCGGCCCTCGCGTTCCACGGCATCGGAACTCAGGTCCCGCACCAGGTGT
Organism: uncultured Acidobacteriota bacterium; assembly: GCA_963739795.1. Lineage (GTDB taxonomy): Bacteria > Acidobacteriota > Thermoanaerobaculia > Multivoradales > DATKCC01 > CAVUBL01. The sequence goes on from CAVUBL010000015.1 coordinate 24,536, forward strand.
GGGTCGCCATCGGACCCAAAGCGCGGACCCCGCTCGTCCGCCAGGTCCCGGTCTGCATCGTCCGATTCTCGCTCGGGGCCCTGCGCTACGGCGTCGAGCTGCACCGCATCGCGGGCGTCGAGCTGCGGGTGACCTCACCCGCCAAGGCCGTGGCCGACTGCTTCAAGTACCGCAACAAGATCGGCCTCGACGTGACCGTGGAGGCACTCCGGGAGGGCTGGCGCGAGCGCCGCTTCTCTGCGCCGGAGCTCTGGGAAGCCGCTCGGGTCTGCCGGGTACGAGAGGTCATCCGTCCCTACGTCGAGGCCGTCCTCTGATGGCTCGCGAGCTGCGCAACGTGGCGGCGTCGGTGCATGCGCGTTTCCTTCGTATCGCCCACGAGCGGGGCGAAGAGCTCCAGCGGCTCCTCGTGCTCTCTGCGCTCGCGGGTGGCGGCCGGTTCTCTCAGGAGTGTTTGCCGCCAGGGTGCTGGCGGCCCACGAGGCAGAAACGGTAGCGGCAGGCCGTTTCCCCCCGCTTCAACCGGTTCGCACACACCTCAACCGGGAGTTTAGGTTTGCGCACTGCAGGTCCAGGCGTGCTCTGGTCGCCCATGGCCCTGGGCCCACGCTCCTCCTTCATCGCCTCGGCCTCCAAGAAGAGGGCCTCGCTCTGCTCCCACCGGCCCGCCTGGTGCCGGTTTGGGCCGGGTCCCGGGCCTGCTAGAGTGAGCTCGGGATGAGCAGACCCAAGGTGTACCTCGAGACTTCGGTGATCAGCTATCTGGCTGCTCGACCGAGCCGCGACATCGTGACCATCGGCCGTCAGGAGCTCACGAGAGAGTGGTGGGGGCAGCGGAGTGGCTTTGAGCTGTTCGTCTCGGAGTTCGTCGTATCGGAGGCCTCGGGGGGCGATCCGGAGGCCGCACGACAGCGCTTGGAGGCCTTGGCAGGGATCCCGGAAGTGATCCTTGCGCCTGAAGCCAGAGAGCTGGCTCGAGCGCTGGTGGAGCCTGGGCCGATACCACGAACTGCCGCTCTCGATGCCTTTCACATCGCCGCCGCGGTCTCCGGCGGTGCCGACTACCTGCTCACCTGGAACTTCAAGCACCTTGCCAATGCCGCGTTGAGGAAGAAGATCGAGGTCGTCTGCGTTGCAACCGGGTTCGAGGCACCGGTGATTTGCACGCCGGAGGAGCTGCTGGGGACATGAAAGAAGAGCGCTCACAGGATGAGATCATTGCCGAGGTCCGCGCGATTCGAGAGAAGCTCGCGGCGCAGTTCGAGTGCGACGTAGACCGGTTGTACGAAGAAGCGAAGCGGCGGGAGCAAGCGTCCGACCGGGTGAAGGTCTCCCCCGCTCCCAAGCGGATTCAGCCAGTCTCCTGAGCTGCTCCGAAGGCTCACACGCCTCGGGGTTAGCCCGCCTTGGGATCTTCGAGCTCGCCGAGGCGGGATTCGAGCCAGGTGACCTCGCGAGTGCGACGGCCGTAGCCGCAGGCCTCGACCAGCTCCCGGGCGCGGTCGAGGTGGCGGCGGGTGGCGGCGGGGTCGCCGATGGCGAGGCCGAGGCGGGTCCACTCCAGGTGGGCATCGGCCTCGTGGAGACGCATGGAGCCCCGCTCGGCGATCTCCTGGGCCTCCCGGAGGTCGGCGGCGGCTCCGTCTGGGTCGTCGCTCAGGCGGCGGAGGGCGGCGCGGGCCAGGAGGCCCCAAGGCAGATTGTGCTCTGTCGCTGCCTCCCGGAGGCCGTCCACGGCCCGCTCCAGATGCTCGGCGGCAGGGGGCCAACCTGAATCCGCGTTTGGCTCTCGCTTCGGGGTGGTGAAGGCCAGTCCCAGGTGGGCCCGGCCGAGGCTGAGGTGGTCGAGGGCGATGTCGAGCAATGAATCGCTGAGGAGTCGCCAAGCGAAAAACTGTTCAGCTCGCTCCCGCACTTCCTGGCACGCCTCCCGGAGCCGCTCCCCGCCCACCTCTGGCCCCGAGCCGTCCTCCGGCTCCGCCCGGCTGAGGAGCAGGTCGCAGTACCGGCAGCCCCAGAGCGAGTACAGGCGGGGGTACTGCGGCTGCAGCTCCCCCTGCATGGCCTCGGCCTCCCGGAACAGGGCCTCGCTCTCCTCCCATCGGCCCGCCTGGTGCAGGGCGTCGGCCAGGGTGGTTCGTTTGCCCATGCGCTGGAACGCATCGCCGCTCCGGTCGGCCAGCTTCACGCTCTCCTCGGCGGAGGCCAGCGCTCGTAGTGCTTTCGGAGCAGTTCGTCGTGGCCCTGGAGCGCCTCCAGGACATCGTCCCAGAACGAGACGGCGACCGGGAAGGAGCCCTTCGCGATCTGCTCGTTCGTGATCTCGCGGACGATCTCCTGGACGCCCACGTCGCGCGGCGCGGTAGTGGCCAGGACGAACCCTGACAACGGCGGCGTGAAGGTCTTCGCCTTCTCGACCTCCTCCAGGATCTCCTTACGCGTGAGCCGCCCCCCGGCCGTCTGGCTCTTGACCTTGCACTGGACCCCGTGCCACTCCGAGCCGCGCTTCGGCTGCCCGTAGACGTCGACCCCCGCTTGAGGCTGCCCCTCGCGGCCGTGCTTTCGGGTATCCGGGTTGTCCCACAAGATGGCCCACAGGTCGCGGCAGAGGTCCTCGAAGTCCTCCCAGCGGTCCGGCGGCGGAATGTCGTAGCGGTCCATGGGCGGTCACCTGCACCCGAATCTATCGAAATTCCCCTGGTCTTGATCGGGAGGCCTCAGCTCCGCGCTCAGAAACGAGAGCCGCTACGCTGCGATAGATTCGACGACCCGAGGTCCCGCTCTCAGATGTCCCGGCCGTATTTCAAGCAACGGATTCACGAGCTCGAGGCGGTCTTCGCCCACGCGGGCTCGGACCGAGAAACGCTCCTCGCCCTGCGGGACGAGCTGGCTCACCGGAAGACTCCCCGAGCGAGCGCGCTTCTCGGGAAAGTGATCTCGGCTCTCGAGCGCGCCGTCTCGCCATCCGGGCGCGAGGCGAGCAAGGAACCCTCGCGACGGGCCGAAGGGAACCAGGCGGGCTCGCCGAGGGAAGCGCCGCCCGATCCAGCCGAAGACACCCGGAGGAAGACCTCGGCCGCTCCCGAAGCGGCTGCTGAGCCGCCACCGGATCCGAGACAGGATCTCGAAGAGCCCCAAACTCCGGAGCTCTCCTTCTCGACTCGCGATGCCCGTTCGGCCCTCGAACCGGCCCTTCCCTCTCCAGATCCTGATGCGTTGCTCGCCGCCTGGACCACCCTGGAAGTCCTCGAGCCGCAGCCCCTTCCGAAGCCCAGGGACCTCGAAGCGATCGGCCAGCAGATGATCCGCGCCACGGAGCACCCGGAGCCCTGGCGCGAAGAGCGATATGGGCCGCGGGGGCGGCAGAGGGGTGTCTACTGGTTCGCCTATCTCGGCGAGCTGAGCCTGGCGGAGGCCACCTCGTCGCTGCTCGAGCTGTTCCCGGACCAGAGCCCGGAGAAAGCCCGGCGCCAGTCCGGGACGGCTCCCATGGCGGTCGTCGTGCTGGACGGGCAGGGGCGGCCCGCCGAGGGGAAGACCTTCCTCTCGAGCTTCGCCTGGGGCTACGGCAAGGTGCGCACTGGCGAGCTCCACGCGCTCGCTGAGTTCCCGGAAGAGGAGCGCCGGCTCTGCGACGAGATCGAACGTGAGCTCATCCGAATGGACGAGGAAGGGGAGATCCTGCCCGTGACCCCCGACGACCTGGACCGTCTGACCCTCTCGCTGATCGAGCGTCTCGGGCTTCCCGCGGACCAGGTCTCGCTCTCCCCGGTTTTCGTTCGCGTGCCCGTGTGGTCCCGAGTGTTCGAGGCTCCGGAGCCTGAGCTCCTCAACAGCTTCTTCCTGGAAGACCTCCACAGAGTGCGCATGGCGATGCGCTTGGGCGAGGCCGGGCCAGCTCTCAGAGCCTTCCTGAGCGGGAAGCCGAGACGCCTCCGGGTCGACGTGGTCCGCGGTCCCGCCGCGGTGGACGAATGCGTGGCTCCCGAGCGCCTACCGCTATCGCGATGGCCGGTTGCCGGCCGCTATCCCCTGGTGATGATGCAGCAGGCCGCGGTCAACCACGTGGCCCGGGAGCTTTCCGACGCGGGGCTGGTCGGAATCAACGGCCCGCCCGGCACCGGGAAGACCACACTCCTCCGCGACGTGGTGGCCAAGGTCGTGCTCGATCGCTCCCGCGCCATGGCGGCCTTCGACGATCCGCAAGAGGCGTTCAGCCACGTGACCACCCTGGCCGCGGGCCGTGGCTTCCTCCATCTCTACGAGCTCGACCGAAGCCTCCTGGGGCACGAGATCGTGGTCGCGTCGAGCAACAACAAGGCGGTGGAGAACGTCAGCCGCGAGATCCCAGCGCGCCACGCGATCGCGGACGACCTGGAACCACCTCTCCGCTACTTCGCCAGCGTCGCCAACCGGGTCGCCCAGGGCGCTGAAGGAAAGAAATCCATCGAGGAGGGCATCGCCTGGGGCCTGGCCGCTGCCGTGCTGGGCAAGGCGGCGAATCGGCGCACCTTCAGCGACGCCTTCTGGTGGGACAAGCAGCGCAGTATGCAGGTCTACCTTCGTGGCATCGCGGCCGGCTGGGACCCGGACGCCGAAACGGAGGCAGGGAGCGAACAGGGAGAGCCGGAGGCCGAGCCCGAGGCGCCGCCCGAGGTGCTCTTTCTGGAGGATGCTCCCCGGGATCGGGCCGAGGCGCTCGAACGATGGCGAGAAGCCCGGACGAGATTCCGCCAGGCGCTGCAACGGGCGAAGGATGAGCGGCACTGGCTCGAGGAGGCTCGACAGGCCCTGTCGCGGCGGTCCACCGTCGAGCGTGATCTAGAGACCGTGTCCGAGAGGATCTCCGAGCTGGAGGGGCGCGCTTCCGAGGCTGCCGAAACGGTCAGAGTCACCGAAAGAGACCTTTCCGCCGCCCGGCGCCGGAAGGTGGAGGCCGTCGCGGATCGGGACGCGGTTCAGAGCTTGAAGCCAGGGTTCTTCGTCCGGTTGTTCCGGACGCGGCGCTTCCGGGAGTGGGCCGCTCGCATGGCCCGCGAGCTCGCCTCGGTCCGAGCCGCGCGCGAGATCGAGCAGGCCGCCGAGGAGGCTTCGCGAGCGGCCCTCGCTGGTCGGACGGACGTGGAGTCTCGCCTCCACCGAAAGGAGGGCGAGTGGGACGAGCTCGAGCACACGCTCGCCGAGATCCGATCGATCCTCCAGACCGCTCAAGAAGATCTCGGGGAGAATCTTCCCGATCGCCGATTCTGGTCGCTCCCCGAGGAGGGGCGGCAGAAGCTCTCGCCGTGGCTGAGCCAAGGGTTCCAGGCGGCTCGGGAGGATCTCTTCGCCGCGTGCTTCGCTCTCCACCGTGCATTCATCGATGCCGCCGCGCCCCGCCTGCGCCACAACCTCGGCGCCGCGATGCTCCTGCTTCGAGGCCGGAAGCTCTCCGAGGCCCAGGAACCGGCCAGGCGCTCGCTGTGGGCGAGCCTGTGCCTCGTGGTGCCAGTCATCTCGACGACTTTCGCTTCCGTCTCCCGCATGTTCGGCCCTCTGGGCCGTGAGCAGATCGGATGGCTCCTGATCGACGAGGCCGGCCAAGCGGCGCCTCAAGCCGCGGTCGGCGCCATCTGGCGCTCACGGCGGGTCATCGGCATCGGGGACCCGATGCAGATCCCGCCCGTCGTCACCATGTCCGAGCGGCTGATCCAGGCGATTCTCACCGAGTACGGCGTCGATCCGGACGCCTGGGCCGCGCCGCTCGCCTCGGTCCAGTCGCTGGCGGACCGCGCGAGCTGGTTTGGGACCACCCTGCTCCACGAGGAAGGCGACGTGTGGGTGGGCTCGCCACTCCGGGTGCATCGGCGCTGCCAGGAGCCCATGTTCCAGATCTCCAACCGGATCGCCTACGACGGCCTCATGGTGCAGGCCACTCCTTCAGGCCCGAGCCCGATCGGAGAGGTGCTGGGCGAAAGCGCCTGGTTCCACCTCGAGGGCTCCGAACCCGGTCACTGGTCGCCCCCGGAAGGAGAGCTGGCCGCCGACCTCCTGACCCGGCTCCTCGACGCGGGAGTCGCCGAGCCGGACATCTTCTTCATCACTCCGTTCCGCCTGGTCCAGAGTCAGTTGAGAAAGAGATTGCGGCAAGTCGTGGCGGAGCGCGTCGAAGGTTCGGCGTCGAGCTGGGTGAACGAGAGGATCGGGACCATTCACACCTTCCAGGGCAAGGAGGCGGAGGCCGTCGTCCTGGTGCTGGGTGCACCATCACCGCAGGCCGCGGGTGCCCGCCACTGGGCCGGCGGCACGCCCAATCTGCTCAATGTCGCCGTCAGTCGCGCGAAACGCCGTCTCTACGTGATCGGCGACCGCCGAGGCTGGAAAGAGGCGGGAGTCTTCCGAACCCTGGCGCTCCACGTGCCGTCGGGCGAGCGCCCTTGAGCCGTGATGAAGATGCGAACGTTTCCGGGCCAACGAGTGCTTCGTGGGACGTTCCACAATTGGCCCCGAGGTGGCAGCCATGCAGCAACGCGTCAGCGTGCGAGAGATGAGCCAGCACCTGACTCGCTACGTCGAGGCGGCCGAGGGCGTGCAGCAGGTCGTCATCACGCGGCGAGGCCGGCCGTTGGCCGCGCCCCCTCGCAGGACGAGATCACCGACTACCTGGAGCTTTTCCCGGTGGTCGCCGCCGGGCCGGTCGCGTTGCGCAAAGCGATCGGGGCCGTGGAGCAGCACAGCCTCTCGTTCTGGGACGCCATGCAATGGGCCGTGGCTCGCCAGGCGGGCGCGTAGCAAGCGTACGACCCATCCCGCCTCGCGAAGCCGGCCTGGCGCCGCTCTTTCTGTTATTCTGCCCTGACGCAATCGCCGGTTTCCCGGCCCACGGCTCTTCCGACCTCCCAGGAGGAGAGCGCCATGCCCTTCCCTTCGACCGTCGTCTTCGTCCACGGGTGGAGCGTTCGCAACACCAGCACCTACGGCCAGCTTCCCGAGCGCCTGCGCAGCGAGGCCAAGCGCCTCGGCGCGGAGCTCGACGTGCGCCACGTCTTCCTGGGCAAGTACGTGAGCTTCCGCGACGAGGTGCGGGTGCCCGACCTGGCGCGGGCGTTCGAAGCGGCCGTGCGCAAGGAGCTGGGGGCGAGCCTGGACGCCGGGGCGCGCTTCGCGTGCATCACCCACTCCACCGGCGGGCCGGTGATCCGGGAGTGGTGGCAGCGCCTCTATCTCGACCGCCAGGCGCCCTGCCCGATGAGCCACCTGGTCATGCTGGCGCCGGCCAACTTCGGCTCGGCTCTCGCCCAGCTCGGCAAGACCCGGCTGAGCCGCGTCAAGGCCTGGTTTCAGCACGTCCAGCCGGGCACCGGCGTGCTCGACTGGCTGGAGTTGGGAAGTCCCGAGTCCTGGGACCTCAACCGCGCCTGGATCGGAGCGGCCGCCGACGTGGTGGAGACCTCGGGCGTCTTCCCCTTCGTCCTCACCGGTCAGACGATCGACCGCAAGCTCTACGACCACATCGTCTCTTACACCGGCGAGGCGGGTTCCGACGGCGTGGTGCGGGTGGCGGCGGCCAACCTCAACGCCGCCTACGTGCGCCTGGAGCAAGAGCCCTGGACGCTTGCCAGCGGCAAGCTCGCGGCACCGAAGCTGGTCGCCGCCGAGCGCGTCACGGCGCCTCCGACGGCGTTCAAAATCGTCGCGGGCCGAGCCCACTCGGGCAGCAACATCGGGATCATCCGCAGCGTCAAGGACGACGGCAAGCCCCATCCCACGGTCACCGCCGTGCTGCGCTGCTTCGAGGTGTCAAGCATCGCCGAGTACGAGGCGCTGCGCCTCGCCTTCGACGGCGAGAACACCGTCACCCAGGAGGCCGAGCGGGTTGACGTCGAGACCAGCGTCGTGGTCCGCGGCACGGTCTACTACACCGACCGCTACTCGATGGTCGTCTTCCGCCTGCGCGACGACTACGGCGGCGCGATCAGCGCCTTCGACCTCAAGCTCACCGCCACGCCGGCCACCCGGCCCGATCGCAAGCCGACGCCCGACCTGCTGCCCCAGGGCTTCTTCCAGGACCGCCAGTGCAACCGGCGCGCACCCAACACCCTCACCTACTTCCTCGACTCCGACGTGATGCTCGGTGCCCCCGCGATCGAGCGCGACGGCAAGACCCTGCGCCCGGCGTTTCCCGGCGCCGCGAAGCTCGGCTTCCAGATCGAGCCGCACCTGACGGACGGCCTGGTGCACTTCCTCCCCGCCGAGCTCGAGGCCGTGGCCACGATGCTCGAGAGCGTCGTCAAGCCGAACCAGACGACCCTGGTGGACATCGTCCTGCGCCGCGTCGTGCGCGAAGGCGCCTTCCGCCTCGTGCCCCTCGACCAGCGCAAGGACACCGACTTCTCCAAGGAACCCCCGGGCGACCCGATCCCGGCGTAGGGAGCCCGCGCCTGCCGCCCGCGCCGCCGCCATGGCAGAATGCGACATGACTCTTCCGGAGCTACCTCTCGACGAGTGGCGCGAGACCCTCGCGACCCTCCACCGCTGGAGCCAGATGGTGGGCAAGATCCAGCTCGCCCTGACCCCGCTCACCAACCACTACTGGAACGTCACCTTCCGCCCGTCGGCTCGCGGGCTCGAGACCCCGGCCCTGCCCTACCGTGAGCGGGAGCTCCAGATGGAGCTGGACTTCGTCGGCCACCGCCTCTCCATCCGCACGAGTGACGGTGGCGCCGGCCAGGTGGCCTTCGAGCCGAAGACCGTAGCCGCCTTCTACCGGGAGCTCGTCGAGCGCCTGGCCGGCCTGGACGTCGATGTGCCGATCTGGGACCACCCGGTGGAGATCGCCGAGGAAGCGATCCCGTTCCACGAGGACGAGCAGCACCGCGCCTACGACCCGGAGTACGCCGGTCGCTGCTGGCGGATCCTCGCCTGGTCGGCGGAGGTACTCGAGGAGTTCCGAGGGCGGTTCCTCGGCAAGTCGAGCCCGGTGCACTTCTTCTGGGGCAGCTTCGACCTGGCGCTCACGCGCTTCTCCGGGCGCCCGGCCCCCATCGCGCCCGACGCCGACCCCGTCACCCGGGAGGCCTATTCCCACGAGGTGTCGAGCGTCGGCTTCTGGCCGGGAGACTCCCGCTTCCCCGAGCCCGCCTACTACTCCTACGCCGCGCCCAAGCCCGACGGCTTCGAGGCGGCGAGCGTGGGGCCGGAGAGCGCCTTCTGGAGCGACTCCCTGGGCGAGTACCTGCTGCCCTACGAGGCGGTGCGGAGCGCACCCGACCCGCGGCGTGCCCTTCTCGACTTCGCCCAGTCCACCTACGAGGCGGCGGCCGACTGCGGCGCCTGGGACCGCGCGGCCCTCGAACGCGCTCCCACCGCGAGGGCCGCGACGGCCCAATGACCGGCGATCCCCACGCCGGGGCGCCGGTGCTCGCGGCCGGGCGGGAGCTGGGCGAGGCCGCCGGTGCCGTGGTGCTGCTCCACGGCCGCGGGGCCACGGCCGAAGACATTCTTGGGTTGGCCGCGGAGCTCCGCCACCCGGGATTCTCCTACCTCGCCCCCCAAGCCGCCGGCCACACCTGGTATCCGTACAGCTTCCTCGCACCGCTCGAGGAGAACGAGCCCTCCTTGACGTCGGCGCTCGCCCTCGTCTCGCGGCTCGTCGAGCGGGTCGGGGCGGCGGGCCTCGCGCCGGAGCGGACCGTCCTTCTGGGCTTCTCCCAGGGCGCCTGCCTGGCCGCCGAGTGGGCGCTCCGGAACCCGGGCCGCTACGGCGCCGTGGCGAGCCTGACCGGCGGCTTCCTGGGGCCCCTGGGCCCCCTGGGCACGGAGCGCCGCTTCGCAGGCGACCTCCCGGGAACCCCGGTCCTCCTGGGCGCCGGCGATCCCGACCCCCACGTGCCCTGGAGCCGCGTCGAGGAGACGGCCGAGGCCTTCCGCACCCTCGGTGCCGCCGTCACCCTCCGCCGCTACCCCGGCCTCGGCCATGCCATCCACCCCGAGGAGCTCGAGCTCGTCCGAGGGCTGATGGCAACCGTCGGCAACGGATAGTGCCGGGCTGGACTATTCATGAGCCACCTACTACGAGCCGCAATTGCACGCGATCTCAGGGCGTACTCGCTCTTCGCTCCTCAACGTACCGTCCAGTACGCCTGCGTCTCTCATCGCTACGTGCGCCCTGATCTCACACACACTTGCGCCTCTCGCTACGGCGCCTCATGAAAAGTCCAGGCTAGGAGTCTGCGCACATGGCCTCTCCCCGAAGCACGCGCCGCTCCTGGCTCGCGGTCATCGGCCCCGGCCTGCTGGTCGCCGCCACCGGGGTCGGGGCCGGGGACCTGGCCACCGCCGCCTTCAGCGGCCACGCCCTGGGCACGGCGGTGCTCTGGGCGGTGGTCGTGGGCGCCGGCGTCAAGTACGTCCTCAACGAGGGTCTCGCCCGCTGGCAGCTCGCCACGGGCAAGACCCTCCTCGAAGGCGCCCTCACCCGCCTGACCGGCCGCCTCGCCCGCCCCCTCCAGGCCGCCTTCCTCGCCTACTTCCTCACCTGGAGCTTCCTGGTCGCCACAGCCCTGATGAGCGCCTGCGGCGCCACCTTCCACGCCATCTACCCTCTGACCGCGAGCGCCTCGACCGACAAGGTGCTCTACGGCATCGCCCATGCCCTCGTCGGCCTCGCCCTGGTGCGCTTCGGCGGGTACCGGCTGTTCGAGCGGGTGATGAGCCTCACCATCGCGCTCATGTTCGTGGCCGTCGTCGTCACCGCCGCCCGGGTGACCGGGGACTGGGGCGCCGTGGCCGCCGACCTCGCGCGGCCCCATCTGCCCTCCGTTCCCGGCGCCGCCGGCTGGACGGCCGCCCTCATGGGAGGCGTGGGCGGCACGGTCACGGTGCTGTGCTACGGCTACTGGATCCGGGAGGAGGGGCGGGAGGGCGCAGGGGAGATCCGCATCTCCCGCCTCGACCTGGGGCTCGCCTACACCATGACCGCCCTCTTCGGCCTGGCCATGGTGCTCGTGGGCTCGACGGTGGAGGTCTCGGGCCGCGGAGCGGGGCTGATCGTGGCCCTGGCGGACCGCCTCGAGGGCACCCTCGGCCCCGTCGCGCGCTGGACCTTCCTGGCCGGCGCCTGGGGCGCCGTGGCGAGCAGCCTCCTCGGGGTCTGGCAGAGCGTGCCCTACCTGTTCGCCGACATCTGGGGGCTGCTCCGCGAGCCGACCGCGACGGAGACAGGACCCGAAATCGAGGACGGGGCGCCGGCACCCCGCCGGCCCCCGGTGGACACCGCGGGCACGCCCTACCGCATCTTCCTGTACGCCCTCGCCACCGTGCCGGCGCTCGGCCTCGTCTGGAGCTTCGCCGCCATGCAGCGCCTCTACGCCCTGGTGGGCGCCGCCTTCATGCCCATCCTGGCGGCGGTGCTCCTGGCCCTGACCGGCTCGGGACGCTTCATGGGGCCGGCCCACCGCAACCGGCCGGTGACGAACCTGGTGCTGGTCGCCGTGCTGGTCTTCTTCACCGTCCTCTTCGCCCGGGTCCTGTTCTGAGGCGCGTCCGCGACGCGGGTCCCTGGGGCTTCGCCGCCGGTTGTTCTATTCTTGGTGGCCGAGAGAGCCGCCGCGGCCTACCGGCCGCACCACCCTCGTCACCACGGAGGCACAACCCCCTTGCCCAACACAACCACTCTTCGTCACCCCCTTCGTTCCCTCTCCGCCGCGGCTCCCCGCGCCGCCACTCTCGGCCTGCTCGTCCTCGGCTTCGCGGCCGGCGCCTCGAGCCTCGCCGCCCAGCAGGCGGCCGCCAAGATCGCCGTCGTCAACCTGGACGAGGTCGTCGCCAAGTCCCAGGCGGGCAAGGAGCTCAAGTCCCAGCTCGAGAAGTTTCAGGAGGACGCCCAAGCCCAGGCCGACAAGCTGGCCCAGGAGGCCAGCGACCTCCAGAAGCGGATCTCCGACGGCAGCCAGTCGCTCTCCGAGGACACCCTCGCCGACCTTCAGAAGCAGCTCGAGGACAAGAGCGTCGAGATGCGCCGTTTCCGGGACGACAAGCAGCGCGAGGGCCAGGCGATCCAGAACAAGGGCCTCGACAAGGTCGAAAAGCAGCTCGGGCCGGTGTTCAAGGCGATCCGGGAGGAGGGCGGCTACGACCTGATCCTCAACAAGGTTCCGGGCGTGGTCGTCTCCTCGAGCGACCGGATCGACATCACCGCCGAGGTCATCGAGCGCCTCGACAAGGCCCAGAAGGCGTCGCCGAGCAAGTAGAGGACGAGCCATGAATCCTCGATACTTCGCCCTGGGCCTCGCCGCCCTCCTCGTCGCCACCGCGGGCTTCGCGGCGCCGCCGCCGGAGCAGACCCCCGGCGCCATGACACGCACCGGGACCTCCGCCCAGGAGCCGGCCGGCGTCCAGGCGCTGCTCGGGGACATGGATCCGAAGGTCGATCCCTGCCAGAACTTCTACCAGTACGCCTGCGGCGGCTGGCTGGCCCACACCCAGCGCCCCGCCGATCACCCGCTCTGGGCCCGGAGCTTCTCCACCATCCACGAGAAGAACCGCGAGATCGTGCGCCGGATCCTCGAGGACGCGGCGGCCCATCCCGGCAGCGATCCCAGCACCGACCCCGACCGGGCCCGGGTCGGCCATTTCTACGCCTCCTGCATGGACACGGCCCGGATCGACGCGGCCGGCGCGAAACCGCTCGCTCCGTACCTCGCCGAGATCGACCAGGTCCACGACCTGCCGACGCTGTTTGCCGTCGCAGGCAAGCTCGAGAGGGTGGAAGTGGAGACGATCTTCGACCTCTCCGTCCGGCCGGACTTCAAGAACCCCCGCCAGAACATCGCCCAGGTCAGCCAGGGTGGATTGGGCCTGCCGGACCGCGACTACTACCTGAGCAAGGACCCCAAGAAGCAGAAGATCCTCGACGCCTACCCCGGGCACATCACCGAAATGCTGGCCCTGGTCGGCGAGAGCCGGGACGCGGCGGCCGAGCACGCCAAGGAGATCGTCGCCTTCGAGACGAAGCTCGCCCAGGCGTCGAAGCCGCGCGCCGATCTCCGCGATCCGGACAAGAACTACCACAAGATCGACCGCGCCGGCCTGGAGAAGCTCTCTCCGCGCCTGCCGTGGAAGGCCTTCTTCGACGCCACGGGCTACCCGGAGATCGAGCTGATCAACGTTCGGACCCCGGACTTCTTCAAGCAGCTCGACGAGATCCTCACCGGGACTGACCCGGCGGTGCTGCGCGAGTACTTGCGCTGGCACGTGGTGAACGACGCGGCGCCGATGCTCTCCAAGCCCTTCGTCGACGCCGACTTCGATTTCTACGACAAGCTGCTTTCGGGACAGGAGCAGATCGAGCCGCGCTGGCAGCGCTGCGTCGGCTTCACGAACCGGGCGCTGGGCGAGGCCGTCGGCAAGGTCTACATCCAGCAGAAGTTCCCGGGATCGAGCAAGGCCACGGCCCAGGAGATGGTGCGCGACATCGAGGCGGCCTTCGAGTCGAACCTGCCCGGCCTCCCGTGGATGGACGCGGCCACCCGCGAGAAGGCCGAGACGAAGGTCGCGGAGCTCGCCAGCATGATCGGCTACCCGGACACGTGGCGGGACTACTCGTCGCTGACCATCGTGCCGGACGACTTTTTCGCCAACGAGGTGGCGACGAGCCGCTTCGACTTCAACCGCCGGGCGAAGAAGATCGGTCATCCGGTCGACCGGAGCGAGTGGCACATGAACCCGCAGACGGTGAACGCCTATAACAACCCGACCCAGAACCAGATCGTCTTCCCAGCCGGCATCCTGCAGCCGCCGTTCTTCAACAAGGACTTCCCTGCGGCGATGAACTACGGTGGAATCGGCGCCGTGGTCGGCCACGAGCTCACCCACGGCTTCGACGATCAAGGCCGCAAGTTCGACGCCGAGGGGAGTCTGCGCGAGTGGTGGTCGCCGACCGTGGCGAAGAAGTTCGAGACGCGAGCCCAGTGCGTGCGCGATCAGTACTCGAGCTACCAGGTCGAGCCCGGGGTGCACGTCGACGGGAAGCTCACCGCGGGCGAGAACATCGCGGACATCGGCGGCCTGAAGGAAGCCTACGTCGCCTTCCACAATTATCAGAAGCGGCACGGCGAGGAGCGGGAGATCCCGCAGTTCACCAACGATCAGCTCTTCTTCGTGGCCTACGCCCAGAACTTCTGCGCGCTGGCGACCCCGCAGATCAAGCGCATGCGGGTGACGGTCGACCCTCACTCTCCGCCCGAGTTCCGGGCGATCGGCGCGGTGTCGGACAACCCGGATTTCGCCAAGACCTTCGGCTGCAAGGCCGGCGATCCGATGGTGCCGAAGACCCAGTGTGTGGTGTGGTGAGGGGGGGGGTCGGCGGCGGATCGCACTGATTCGGGGATCACACGCCCGCGGGGCGGGTGGCTTTCTCGGCGGTTGAGGTAGTGCGCTCCGCCGTGGGGTGGGGAGAGGGGGGATCGACGTCCGGAGCCCTCCGACGCGTGACGCGGCCGACCTCACTCGATTGCCCTGCCACCGACCCGGCGGGCGCGAAGGTGCAGCAGCGAGAGCATGTCGGCCAGATCGACCAGGCCTTCTGCTTCCCGGCACTCCGCACGAGAGAGCTTCTCTCCTCGATCTTGCCGATCCAAGAGCCTCTGGAGTCGCTTGTCGACGCCGGCTGGGAGGTGCAGACCCGCCAAGCTCTCCGGAACCTCGATTTCGATGAAGATTGACTCTGAAGCTCGCGAGCGCCCTCCATCTGCCACGACAATTCCATGACGGCCAACGAGCTCGGCCTGTCCCCCAGGTGGTACGGGTTCACGGCCGGCACCGCCGGCAACACCGCGGCCAGCCCCCCAGGCGCGGATGCGCGATCTGATCGAATCGCCTCTGAGCGGTCACGCGCGACCACTGCGGCCCGCCCCCCGGCCGCCACCGACTCGGCCGCTCGCACCACCGCCCACGCCGCACCGCCGCGGGTGCGGACCCGCTCCACGGCCAGCGGCCCAGCGAGCGCCGCCTCGGCCTCGGTCGGCGCCCCGCAATCCTCCACCTTTTCTCCATCGAGCCGCCGCACCACCAGGCGCAGCTTCTCCAGGAACGACTCCGAGAACGCACTCCCCGGCAGCCGATAGCCGCCGCGGCGGGGGCGGTCGCCCAGCGCCGGTGACGGAGCGGGCGTAGAAGTGAGACAGGAAACGGAACTGGACGGACTAGACTGCGAGGTGACGCTGCTACACTTCGTCTTCGCCTGCATGGAGCGCTAACCTCCTTGCGGGTGAGGCCCGGGCGAGCTGAACCCTCGTTCGGGCCGTTTCACTGGAAGGCCACCCGGGAACGCCCCGCCGTGGCCTGGGCCTCCGGCCGGCTTGAACTCCATAGCCGACCTTCAGCTCTCTGCGGAGAGGTATTTTACCGCCACTCTACCGCCACAATCAACTCCCTATACAGCGACAGGCATGGTTTGCGGTAACCACGCACAAGGCGCGACGCCTCCATAGCGTTCCTGCCAGCCAGTCATTCCTCTGCAGGAGCAGCACCTTCTCCGCTCGAAGGAGGAGGAGGCGGGGGGACATAGCCGTCGCCTGGCAAGCTTGGAGGAGGCTCCCGCGGTGGCGGAGGGGGTGGGGGCCGGTAGCCGCGGTCTTCCCTGTCCGGGGGCGGAGGTGCAGGCAGATCGGACGCGTTCTCTCTTGCCATGACTATCTCCCTAGATTCCTCACAACAAATATCGCTGTCAGGACCACGCCTACCAGGAAGAGGATACCCGCGAGAGCGTTCGCAGCTTCTGTGAGTCGAGCGAACCATCCTCCTGGCTTACGGATATAGAGCTTGCCACTGTCGACCGCTTCAATCGCAGAGCGAAGCGCATAGCGACTCAGGAAGTATGAGAGCAAGATAAAGGCCAGGCTCGTCGCCCAGCTCAGCCATGAGAAGAAGAAAGGATCTGGTGCCGCCATGGGGCCAGCACCTACCACCTTCTCAACAAAGGCCATCGAGATACCAAGTGCTCCGCCAGAAAGGGTAAGAAGGGACTTGTCGTAATCCTCCTGCGCCTTCTGCTCCGCTAGAACGAGGTGCTGCCTATAGTCTTTGAGCTCGGGCGGCAAGGATCTGTCTTCCTTCGTCCCGGTGGGTTGAGCTCCGCCCGCACAGACACTGCTCTTCTCGTCGCCCTGATCACTGTGGGAGATCAGTTCCCACGTCATCTCGCGAATCTGCGAGCCTCTAGCCTGGACTATTCATGAGCGCCTACGAGAGCCGCAATTGTGTGAGATCAGGGCGCACTAGCTTGAGACGCAGCGTACTGCCAGTACGTTGGGATCGAAGAGCGAGTACGCCCTGATCGCGTACAATTGCGCTCGTAGTAGGTCGCTCATGAATAGTCCAGGCTAGGAGTCTGCGCGGCAGAAACACGTAGCCGCGCGCAAGGGTCTTACGGGGTGGATCCAAGGCGCGAGGAGGAGGCGATGCGGGGACAT
Organism: uncultured Acidobacteriota bacterium; assembly: GCA_963739795.1. Taxonomy (GTDB): domain Bacteria; phylum Acidobacteriota; class Thermoanaerobaculia; order Multivoradales; family DATKCC01; genus CAVUBL01. Next base: position 40,987 of record CAVUBL010000015.1, read on the forward strand.
CGTAGACGACGAGCAACGCCGGAGACACCCCGTAACCCCCTTGCGCCCGAAGGGTTGCGGCGGCGTGGGGCCGTCTACTTCGTTCCCGCTCCTCGACGATGGCTCGGCATCGCCTGCGTCGCGGTGCCTCGTATCCGCCCCCACGGCGCTCGCAACGCGACCGCGCGTTTCTGCCGCGCAGACTCCTAGCCAGCGCCAGCGTGGCGTCCTCCTTGGAGATCGGCGGCTCGAAGAGCGGGTAGCGGGTCTGCACGGCGAAGGGAGTCAGGTAGTCACAAGCCTCCCTCAGGCTACCGAGCTGCGGAGCCAGCTCGATAGCAAGATCTAGCAGGACGCCGAGGTCGTGGCTGCGCGGGGGCTCGACATCGTGTGCCACGAGCAGTGCCTTCAGGCACTTTTCCGCAGCCTGCTGGCTGTGGGTCACTCCCGTAGGTGGCCTCTCGGCGAGCAGCGGACCCGAAGAGGTAGATCGCCTCGGGGTGAAATGCCTCGACGATCCGCCGGCGAACCTGCTCGATGAGGGCGTCGTCGATCTCGGCGCAGCTCGAGAGTTCTCAAGCCGGCGCCCCCCACCCAGCGGTTCTTTGCCTTGCGATCATCGCGATCATTGTATCCCCGCGGGAGCAGACCTTGTCTCAACCGCCGAGGGGGCAGCTCGCGGGTGCGCGGTGGTTTCTCGCCGGCGCAGTTTGCCGCCGAGAAAGCCACCCGCCCCGCGAGCGTGTGCTCTCTTTAGCGGCCCAACCACGCGGCCGACCCCGCGCCGTCGCCTCACCCGCTCCGAGGCCCCTACGTCCAGACGATCTCGACCTCGTACGGCTCGAGCTTCCGATCGTGAGTGACCAGAGCGAGCCCTTCCTCCTGCGCCTGGGCGATCAGCATGCGGTCGAACGGATCACGGTGGTGGGGAGGGAGGCCGCCCGCCCTCTCCGCGTGGGGAAAGGTAATCGGCAGGCGCTCAAAGCCGCTCTCTTCGACGCCCCTCTCGAAGCGATCCGGGAGCCGCAGCCGGCCCAGGGCCTCCTTGATGGCGGCCTCCCAGGCCGAGGCCGCGCTAACGAACACCGCACCTGCCGTGGCGATAGTAGTTTTGGCCTCTCGGCCGAGCCGCGGATCGCTCGCCCGCCACCAGAGGAAGACGTGGGTGTCGAGCAGGAGGCTAGCCACCCTCGCCCTCGTCCTGCTTGCGGCCGCCACCTTCGAAGGCCTCGAGGATCGCTTCCGGAAGGGGCTCGTCGAAGTCGGGCGAGATCCAGATCCGGCCTTCCCACCCACCCGGCTTGCGCGGCACGGCCGGTGTCGTGCACGGCACGAGCTTGGCAAGCGGCTTGCCCGCCTTGGCGATGACGATCTCCTCCCCCGCCGCTGCCCGATCCACGAGCTTCGAGAGCGAGGTCTTGGCCCGATAGAGGTTGTAGATCGCGTGCGCCATAACCTTGACCAACCTAGACCAAGTCTACACCTCAGGCCCCTGAGCCACAAGGTGGTTGGCGCCCTACGATGCTTCGGCGGGACGGTGCCTCAACAGCCGAGGGGGCAGCTCGCGGGAGCGCGGTGGTTTCTCGCCGGCGCAGTTTGCCGCCGAGAAAGCCACCCGCCCCGCGAGCGTGTGACGCCCGCCCTCGTCCCAACCAGAGGGCCGCGGCGCTACGGCGCCTCGTTCTCCTGGGAGTTCACCGCCTGCCAGCGGCCATCCTGGTAGACGAAGACGTCGGTGAAGAGGGTGCGGTGGGGCTTGGCGTCGCTGGGGGTGGTGCGGACGACGACTCCGTTCACGATGCCGACATCGCCGTAGATGCGCTCGCGGAGGTCTTCGAAGCGGCGCTCGACCCCCGGCGGGACCGGGTGAGCCTTGAACCAGGCGATCTGCTGCTCGCGGGTGATGAACCCCGCGCCCGGGATCACGTGCACGTAGTCCGGCGCCAGAATGCGCGCCAGCGTCGCCGCGTCCTTCGCGTTCAGCCACACCCACTCCACCGCCACCAGGCCCTCTTTGTCCAGCCCGGGCCTGCCACCACCTGCCCGGTCGTCACCCCACCCGCCAGCGGCGAAGGCGAGAGCGGCCGCCAGGGCAACGGCCAACGACAGCCAGACCGCTGGCCTCCACCTCGGCTTCCCGGTTCCGTTCCGCGACGTTTCGTCGACTCGTCGCATGCTTCGGCCTCCTCTCTCCCACCGCCTCACGCCCGCAAGTGATCCGCCTTCCAGACCCGGATCTTTCGCTTGATCTCCTCCGGGTCCTGGAGCTCACCGCGCAGGACCGCCGCCGCCAGCTCCGGCAGCTCCTCGTCGGAAGCGAAACGCAGAGCGATGAGCTGAGAGAGGCGCAGGCGGTCGATCTCGCCCTGGAGCTCGGGCGGGAGAAGGCGCTCCATGCGCAGCCTCTCCTCGAGCCGGATCACCCGATTCTGCACCGTGAGCGGGAACACCCGCACGTACCAGAACATCAGGACCAGCGCGGCTACCAGGACCAGGTTCATGACGTGGTCGACCGAGGGGTCGGTCACCAGCCGGTAGACGGCCCAGGCGAGATAAACGACCAGCAGCCCGGTCGTGACGAAGTGGAAGCCCGGCACCATGCGCCGGTGGTTCTGGTAGGTCTGCGGTTCGTCGCTCATGGGTTCCCCTTGGCGCCGGGTCAGGCCCGCTTGCCCTCGCCGACGGCGATGTGGAAGTTGATCGTAGAAGTGCCGAACGCGTCCCAGAGGCGCAGCCAGATCGGGAGGATCATCTCCATTCCCCGGGCGGCGGTCAGGTCCCCCAGGTCCACCAGGCTCGCCCGCGGCCAGCCGAGGGACTCCACGATCAGGTCCGCCACCCGGCGCTTGGCCTCCGCGTCGTCGCCGCAATAGAAGAGGTCGTGGGCGCCCGGTACCGTCTCCGGCGCCACCATCACCGAGCAGTTCATGGTGTTGAGGGCCTTCACCACGCGCGCCTCCGGGTAAGCGCGCTGGATCTGCTCGGCGAGGGAGTCGGTGTTGCAGACGCTGAGCGACGGCGGCATGCCGTGGGAGAAGTCCAGGGGGTTGGCCACGTCCACCAGCACCTTGCCCGCCAGGTTCGCCTCGCCGGCCAGGGCGAGAGCCTCCAGGGAAACCGCGCCTCCGGTGCAGTTGAAGACGACCTCGCCAAAGTCGGCGGCGTCGGCGAACGTGCCGTGGCTCGCGCCCTCCCCCGCGGCCTCGGCGCCCTCTGCCCATGCCTTCGCCTTCGGGTTGTCCGCCGTGCGCGAGCCCATCCGCACCTCGTGCCCGCCCGCAGCCAGCTTCGTCCCAAGGGTCTGGCCCACGGCGCCGGTACCCAGAATCGCAATCTTCATAGTCGGTCTCCTCGGAGTGGTTCGGTGCAGACCACCGAGTCTACTCCCGGGCAGAAGCGGCTCCCTCACCGTAGTACAGTTGCGCCGATGACCACCGTGGACATCGCGCCCGAGCTGGTGTGGGACTATCGCGAGCCCCCCGAGGATCTCACCTGGCGCTTGCAGCGGATCGCGGAGTGGTTTCCGGCCTTCGGGCGGGACCGAGCCACAGTGGCTCAGCTCTACGCCCACCGCGACACCCTCAGGATACCGCCGGAGGTGCGAGCGCTGATCGAGATCTACGAGGAGATCTGGAACGAGAGAGAGGCGGATAGTGGCAACGGGTGACTTGACCGCTTCCCAGCGCGCGTTCCTCGATCATCTCCTCGAGTCCGAGCTGGCCGAGAGCTTCTACCTGACCGGGGGTACCGCCCTCTCTGCGTTCCACTTACATCACCGGCGAAGCGACGATCTCGACTTGTTCTCCCGCCGGGTCTTCGACGCCAACACGGTCGTCCGTCTGGTCAACGGCATCGCCGAGGGGGAGCCCACGCCCCACAAGATCGCCCATCGGCTCGGATTCATCCTGCAGGTGGGGGGCGAGGAACTCCGGGTCGAATTCGTCCACTACGACTATGACTGGATCGAGTCGCCACAGACCCTGTACGGGCGTCTCCGGGTCGATGGCCTCCGCGACATCCTCGCCAACAAGCTCTCGGCGATGATCGAACGCACCGATCCGAAAGACTACGTGGACCTCTTCCATCTCCTCCGTCGCACGCCTCTCACGATCGAGCAGGGAATCGAAGACTGCCGGACGAAGTTCGGATGGCCGGGGCTCTCCTACCTCCTTCAAACCGCCTTCTTGAAAGTGGATGGGCTCCCTGCATTTCCGGACACGGAGCCGCCGACCTCGATCGAGGAGGCGAGAATCTTCTTTCGCGAAATCGTGAGGCGCCTGGCGAGATCCTCCACCTGAGCCAGACGGGACGGGCGAGACCGGTCTTCACAAAGCGGGAGGGGCCGGCGGCGCCGGCCCCTCCCCACCCGAAACGGCTCGCTTCCTATCTAACGAAGCTGCGCCTCAAACCGACCAGGCGTTTGGAACGGCGTGGGCTTGGTGGGACGGAGGTTCCCCACCCACGGGAACCAGCTCTGCGAGAACCTGGCAGCCCGGGCCTTCCGGGGCGCAGAGCCCTGCCGGATCTCCCCCCTCACCATCTCGATCCCTCTCCCACCCTCCGGGGGGAGAGGGACGCCCACCTCCCGATCTTGCTGCGTCCGAAAACTCGGCTCGTTCGTCACGATTCCGGCCTGATCAGACGTCTAGTGAACGAAGTTCGCCGGCTGCTCCTGCTCGATCTGCGTGCAGGTCTCGTCGAGAAGCACGCAGAAGTCGAGCCGGCGTCGCTCGAGGTCCCCGAAGTTGTGGCTCAGGCCGCAGACGTCGGTCGCCGAGCCGCCGGTCAGGAACGCCGACAGAATGCTCGGGTTGCCCGGGGTACGCGGGACCACGTGCAGAAACCCGGTGCCGGTGTCGTCCCCATGGCAGCCGCTGCACGTGTTCAGCGAGAAGTTGAACCGGGCCTCGGAGTTGTTGATGCTCGAGCACGCCGTGCCCGGGCCGTCCCACCCCAGGTCGATGCTGTGGCGCGCCGCGGCGCCCCGGAAGTGGGTCGACTGGAAGGCGAGGGGCACAGTGTACGTGTTGCCCAGGATCGCCGCCTCGTTGGTGTTGATGTAGTCGGCGAGGATCTGCTGCTTCTGGTGGTCCAGATCGGGCGTCTGGGCCACCGTCGCCTCGACCAGGTCGATCCTCGTGCTGGAGCCCGGAGGCGGCGCGAGCGACTTGCGGCCCAGGTACGAGCCCGTCGCGCCTCCGGTGCCGCTCTTGGCGACCGGCTGCGGCGCCGGCTCCCCGCCGATCGTGATCTCCTTCAGGTGAAACTCCCGCAGCTCCCACGGAAACACGCCGAGGCCGAGCTCGTTGGTCCGCACCTGGTTGATGGCGCTGCCGTTGAGCTTGCCCGGCGACGCGCCCAGGGAGGTGAACTGGTCGGTGATCGACTGGAGCGCCGCGTTGTAGTCGGGGCCGAAGGGCAGAGAGCCGAGAGCGTGCGCCGCCTGGGCCCACGCCTGGATGTCCGCGCACTCGGAGACGTCGAGTCCGTACTCGAAGATCGTCGTGAACTGCAGCGGGTTGCCGCTGCCGTCGAGCACGCCGAAGACGAACCGGCCCTCGCCGGCCGTGTTGCCGCCGCCGTAGCCCACCGAAGCGTTGCGCAGGTCGAAGCGAAAGACGATGGCCAGCAGCCGGAAGGGCGCCTTGGTCATGTCCAGGGTGGTCGAGCCGCTGGCGGCCTCCCACGGGTCGATGATCACGGACTGGATGTTCGGCCGCGCGAGGACGAGGTCGGAGTTGACGGTGACGTTCTGCTGCCACTGGCCGAGCCAGCGCCGGACGAAGGCGTTGAGCTTGACCGCGTCGGTGGTGCCGGCCACCCCCTGGATCAGCTTGCCGAAGGTCCAGGCGCCGCGCGTCGCGGGCTGGACGGGGACCGAGCAGATGCCCGTCCAGCTCGTGCGCACGCAGTCCTCCACCACCGACGTGCTGGTGATGAAGAGCTCCTTGGCCGTCTGGACCGTGCACGACGGCTCGGCAGGCAGCAGGGAGGGGTCGCGCTGAACGTTGGCACCGGAGGTGGCCGCTCCGGCCGGCAGGGTGAGAGCGCCGGCGAGGAGGGCGGCCAGGGTGAGTGGGAAGCCGAGGATGCGGCTACGGCGACTGGGACGGTTGCCTCGATGCATGGGTCTCTCCTTCAGGGTCCAGAAGTTCGAGATCCGCGGCAGCCGGGAGTCCACCGCGCAGGGGAGGACGGGGAGGGTTAGGTCCCGGTCCCGAGCGCACAGCCCGTATCGAAGGCGCGGCCGTCGGCCAGCTCTCGATACGTGTCTTAAGGAGTGCGGCTCGAGGCCGAAAGCGGGAAATCCAAGCCCGACTTCCGGCCCCGGCAGCGGTTGACACCTCCGGGCCTGTGTGCTCGCATGGCCTCCCGCGATGCGCGACGACGGCTCCATACTCCTGATCGCCCACGGCGCCCGGGCCGCCGAGGAGACCCTGCTGGCGGAGATCGAGCGGCTCCTCCCCGCCCGGCAGGGGCCCACGACGGCCGGCGGAGCCGCCGCCGGGGGCGCGAGCCTGGCCGCCCTCGCGCGGCCGGTGGTCGTGGTGGTGCCGTCCCGGAGCCTGCGCCTCCACCTGGCCGGCGAGCTGGTGCGCCGCCGCGGACGGGCGATCGCCGGCCTCCAGGTGACCACCCTCTTCGCCCTCGCCGCGGAGGTGCTCGAGCGCGCGGGCGAACCGCCGCCCACCGGCGAGGCGCTCTTCGACGTCCTGGTGCGCCGCTTCGGACGCACCGTGCCCGCCCTCTCCCGGGCCCTCGACGAGCTGGTGGAGGGCTATGGCGCCGCCGCCGCCACGGTGCGGGACTTCCTGGACGCCGGCTTCGAGGCGAGCCTCGCCGACGCCCTCTCCGAGGTCGCCGAGGCCGCCGCGGCGGGCCGCCCCGTGGGTACCGCGGCCGAGCGGGAGCGGGCCGAGGCCCTGGTGCGCCTGGCGGCGGCGGTCGAGCGGGGAATGGCCGCCCTGGGCGTGGGGCGCCAATCGGACCTCCTGCGCCGCGCGACCGACCTCCTCCGATCCGACCCGGAGCGCCTGCCGGCGCGGGCGGTCCTGATCCACGGCTTCGCCGACGCCACCGGCGTGGCCGCCGACCTCCTGGAGACCCTCCTGGGGCGCCCGGGGAGCGTCCTGGTCCTCGACCGGCCCCACGACCCGACGGAGTCGGGCGAGGAGAGCACCTTCGAGCTCACCTTCACCGAACGTTTCGCCGAGCGCATGGCGCGGGCGGCGGCTTCCCTGGAGGAGGCCTCCGCGGCGCCGCCGGAGCCGCCCGGTCTCACCTCCCTGGCCGCCGTCACCGCCCCGGGCACCCGCGCCGAGGTCCGGGAGGTGGCCCGGCGGGTGCGCGCCCTCCTCGACGCCGGCACGCCGCCCGAGGCGATCGGCGTCGTGGCCCGCACCCTGCCCCCGGACCAGCCCCACGCCGCCGCGCTCCGCCGCGCTTTCGGCGAGCTGGGAGTGCCGTTCTCCGGCGTCGGGGCGCTCGGCCCGCTGCGGCCCGAGGGCCGGCTCCTCCGCTCCCTCCTGGAGCTGCTGCGACGTCGCGAGGCGACGCCCATCGACCGCTGGCTCGACGCCCTGCCCGAGGCCCCGGGCGGCGGCCCGCCCCACCGCCTCTTCGAGCTGCGGCTGGCCTTCCACAGCCTGGGCGCCGGGCGCCTGGGCGAGGTTGCGGAGCTGCCTCCCGAGCGCTTCGCGGGAGAGAGCTTCCCGCTGCCCGTCCGCACGGGGTTCTCACCGCCGGAGGACGGCGAGGAGGCCGCCGGGAGGGACGACGCGGAGGACTCGGAAGACTCCGGGACGGCGGCCGAGGCCGGCGGCCGGGACGGCCGGCGACGGGTGCCCTCGGAGTCGCTCCGCCATGCCGCCGCCGCGGCTCGGGACCTTGCCGACCGGCTCCGGACCTGGCCGGACGAGGCCCCCCTCGTCGACCACCTGGAACGCCTCGGCAGCCTCCTCGCCGGCGACCTCCGGTGGCGGCCCTCGGCGCGCCCGATCACGGACGAGGCCGGCGCCGGCCCCTCGGGCCGGGCCTGGAAGCTGGTCCAGGAGCGGCTCCGCGAGCTCGCCCGGGCCGTCCCCGGCGCACTTCGCCTGACCCGCGAGGAGCTGGTCGTGCTCCTGGAGCGCACGCTGCGGGACGCCGGCCGCGACCCCCTCGGCGGCGCCGGCGGCGGCGTGGCGGTGCTCGACGCGGTCGAGGCCCGGGGCCGGACGTTCCGCCACCTGTTCGTCCTCGGCCTCGAGCGGGGCCTCTTTCCCCGCGCCGTCCAGGAGGACCCGCTCCTCGCCGACGACCTCCGCCGCGCCCTGGGCGACCTGCTTCCCGACCTGCCGGTCAAGCTCGCCGGCTACGACGAAGAGCGCTACCTCTTCGCCCAGCTCCTGTCGGCGGCGCCCGCGGTCACCCTCTCCTGGCGGACGACGGACGACGACGGCCAGCCCCTGGCCCCCTCCCCCCTGATCGAGCGCCTGGCGCTCGCGCACGAAGGCTCGGACGGAGACCACCGCCTCGGCGAGCCGGAGCGGGCCCGCCCCCTCCACGCCACGCCGCCCACTCCCGACGACGGCGACCTGCCGGCCGTCGAGCACGTCCTCGCCGCCGGCCTCGCCGGCGACCGGGAGGCCTTCGCCCGGCTGCTGCCCGTGGCACTGAACGAGGCCCTGAGAGAGGTCCTGGCGGAAGAGAGGGCCGGAGAAGGAGCAGGAGATCCGGCCACCGGCGCCGGCCCGGCCCCGAGTCTGGAACTGGACCCGGCGGAGCTCGCCGCCGCCCACCGGCGGATCCTGGACGAGATGGACCCCGACCTGGCGAGCCCGGAGGGGGTGGCGCGCCGGGGACGGCTGAGCCCCTACTTCGGATTTCTGGGTCCCGCCGCCACGGGCGACCCCCGGCGCAATCCCCTCTTCGTGACCGTCCTCGAGGGCCTGGCAGCCTGCCCGTGGCAGACTTTCCTCTCCCGGCTGCTCCGCCTCGAGCCCACCCCCGACCCGCTCCAGGCCCTCCCCGCCCTCGACAATCGGCTGGTGGGCTCCCTGGTCCACGCCGTCCTCGAGGAGGTGGTCCGCCGCGGCCTCGGCGGCGAGGCCCGCGCGAGGACGAGCCTGGACGAGATCCTGGCCGGGAGTCAGGCCGGGAGTCAGGGCGAGGGCCTGGCCGGGAATCAGGACGAGATCCGGGAGGACTCCGCTCCGACCCCCGTGCCGGTGGGAGTCCCGTGGCCCGCCGCCGCCGAGCTCGAGGAGATCCTCCGCCGGCGGGCCGAAGACCTGCTGGCCGACGAGGGGATCGCCCTGCCCGGCCTTGCCCGGGCCCTCGCGGCCCGGGCCCGCCCCTTCCTCGACGCGGCGCGGGAGGCCGAATGGGTGCCGGCCGGGGACGCCGGCGTGCCGGCCCTGGCGGCCGAGGTCGAGGGCAGCGTCCTCGTTCGAGATGCCTCCGGCGAGGAGCGGGCCCTTCACTTCCGCGCCGACCGGGTGGACCGCCTGGCGGAGCGGCGCACTCCCACCTTCCGGCTCACCGACTACAAGACCGGCCGGCCGATCTCCGAGGCCGCGCGCGCCACCACCCGGAGCGATCACCTGCTGCGGGGCGTCCAGACAGGGCGCCGGCTCCAGGCCGTGGCCTACGCCCTCGCCGCCAGCGGCCCGCGGCCGTGGGACCCCACGGCCCAGGGGCGCTACCTCTTCCTCGGCCCGGAGATCGCCGCCGAGCACCGGGAGGCCGCGGTCTGGTCGAGCGCGGTGCCCTTCACCGAGGCCTTCGCGAGCGCCGTGGCCACCGCCCTCGAGGCCTGGGACCGGGGCGCCTTCTTCCCGCGGCTGGTGGAGCCGGACGTGGATCGCGAGCCCCGGCGCTGCTCCTGGTGCCCGGTCCACGAGGCCTGCCTGCGCGGCGACTCGGGAGCCCGCCGGCGCCTGTCCTCGTGGGCCGACGCCCGGCGACAGGCCGCCCTGGGCGAGGCCGTCGAGCCGCCCGAGGAGGCCCTCCTCGGTGTCTGGCGCCTGCCGCTGAAGGAGGGGTCGTGAGCGACGAGGCGAAGCGCCGCGCGGGCTCCGGAGGTGCCGCGCCTCCCGGCGGGCCGGAGCGGGACCAGCTCGACCTGTTCGGCGCTGGCGCCCGCGCCGCCGGAACGCCGGCGGACGACCCTCCCGAGGGCGGCTTCGACGACACTGCCCGGGACGCCCTGGAGCGGGACCGCGAGGCCCGGCTCCTGGCCCAGACCGAGTTCACCCGGCCGCTCCTGGTGGAAGCCGGCGCCGGCACCGGCAAGACCACCACCCTCACCGCCCGCCTCCTGGCCTGGAGCCTCGGCCCCGGCTGGGCGGCGGCGGCGGAGCGGGTGCGCGAGCGCGAGGCGGCGCGCCGGCCGCTGGCGGTCGGGCGGGAGCCGGACCCGGAGGCGGTGGCCGCCGAGACCCTCTCCGGCGTCGTGGCCATCACCTTCACCGAGGCCGCCGCCGCCGAGATGGCGCGGCGGGCCGGCGAGGCCCTCGCCGCGCTGGCTCGGGCCGGGGATCACGAGCTCCCGCCCTGGCTGGCGCCGAGCGCCCTGCCGGCCGGGCCGGAGCGCTCGCGGCGGGCCAGGGCGCTCCTCGGGAGCCTCGACCACCTGGTGGTCCGCACCATCCATGCCTTCTGCCGGAGCCTTCTGGCCGCCCATCCCCTGGAGGCCGGGCTCCACCCGGAGCTCGAGGTCGACGCCGATGGCTCGCGGGTCGAAGAGATCGCCCGCGAGGTGGTGGAGGACCGCCTGCGAGTGGCTTACGGCGGCCCGGACGGAGGCGAAAGCGACCCGGACGTCCTGGCCCTGGCAGGCATGGGGATCGGACCCGCCGACCTGGTGGAGGGCGCGGTGGCGCTCGTCCAGGCGGGCCTGACGGCGGCGACCCTCGAGGCCCCGGCTTTCGCCCCGGATCGGGTGCGCGAGCTGCGCGAGGAAGTCGCCCGCGCCGGCCGGGAGCTCGAGGCGGCGGCCGGCGGTCGCCTGGACGGCGCCACCCGGAGCAAGAAGACCCTCGCCGCCCTGGAGGCCCTGCGAGCCACCCTCCGGGCCGCCGAGGAGGCGGCCGGCGACGACCTCGAGGGGTTCTCGGCCTTCGCCGCGGAGGTGACCGCCGCCTGGCAGGACTCCCGGGACCGGCTGCGTGACTGGGGCCGAGGCCGCCTCAACAAGACCGAGGAGGGACTCCTCGCCGACGCCGCCCAGGCTCTGATCGAAGCCGCCGCCGGCCTCTCCACCCGCGTCGAGCATCTCCTGAGCCTCGACCCGGCCCGCCTGGAGCACGCCCGCCACGCCCTCGCCCCGGCCGTGGCCGAGGTCCGTCGCGAGATGCGCCGGCGCGGGGTGGTGACCTTCACCGACTTGCTGGCCGAGGCCCGGGAGCTCCTGATCGCCCGCCCGGAGGTTGCCGCCCGGGTCCGCCGGAGGATCGACCAGCTCCTGGTCGACGAGCTCCAGGACACCGACCGCCTCCAGTGCGACGTGGTCGCCGCCCTGGGCCTCGAAGGGCCGCCCGGCGAGCGCCCGGGGCTCTTCCTGGTGGGGGACCCGAAGCAGTCGATCTACGGCTGGCGGAGCGCCGACCTCCGCGCCTACGACGCCCTGCGCCGCCGGGTGGAGGCCGCCGGCGGCTTGCGCCTCACCCTGTCCGAGAACTTCCGCTCCGTGCCGGCGATCCTCGACGAGGTCGCCCGGGCGGTGGAGCCGGTGATGGTGGAGCGCCCGGGCCTCCAGCCCCGCTTCGAGCCCCTGGTGCCGTGCGCCCGGTTGGCCGCGGAACCGGGCTTCGCGCGGGAGCCGTGGGCGCCGGTCGAGCACTGGGTCTCCTGGCTTCCGGACAACGGAGCCGTCCCGGGCCTCTCCGACACCCGCTCGGGCGACGCCACCCGCCTCGAGGCCGAGGCCATCGCCCGGGACCTGGCGCGTCTCCACCGCGAGGCGGGATTGCCGTGGGGCGATGCGGCGATCCTCCTGCGCGCCTTCTCCGACCTGGACGACTACCTGGACGCCCTGCGCCGCCACGGCGTGCCCTTCGCGGTGACCGGCGACCGCCAGTACTACCGGCGCCGGGAGGTGATCGACGCCGCCGCCCTGGTGCGCGCGGTGCTCGATCCGGGCGACCACCTGGCGCTTCTCACGCTGCTGCGCTCGCCCGCCGTCGGCGTGCCCGACGCCGCCCTGGTGCCGCTCTGGGCCGAGGGCTTCCCGAAGCGCATGAGTGAGCTCGCCGGTCCCTCGTCCGAGGCCCTCGAGGCGCTCCGGGAGACCGTCGAGCGCGCCGCCGACCGCCTGCCGCCCGCCGCCGAGGTGCCGGGGCTCGACCGGGTCGCCGGCTGGGACCGCACCCTCCTCGCCGCGGCCCACGCCCTCGCCCACCTGCGCCGGGACTTCGCCACCGAGCCAGCGGACCGCTTCGTCGAACGGCTGCGGCGCCGGGTGCCCATGGAGGCAGTGGCCGCAGCGCGCTACCTGGGGCGTTACCGGCTGGCCAACCTGGAGCGTTTCTTCCGGCGCCTGGGCGCGGCCATGGAGTCCTCGGCCGGCGACGTGACCGCCGTCCTTCGGGCCCTACGCCGGGGGGTGGCCGAGGCGCTGGCCGAGGAGGAGGGCCAGCTCCAGGGCGCGGCCGGCGACGCCGTCCAGGTGATGACCATCCACAAGGCCAAGGGCCTCGACTTCGGCCACGTCTACCTGCCCCAGCTCCACAAGACGTCGCCGCCGGAGAGCCTGCCGTCCATCGCGGTCCGGGAGATCGCCGCCTACGAGGACAACGAGGACGACGAGGGCGGCGAGCGCCGGGTCGAGTACTGCCTGTTCGGGGCGCCCACGCCGGGATGGGCGGCGGCGGCCCAGGAGGAGCGCCGGGTGGCGGCGGCCGAGCGCGTGCGCACCCTGTACGTGGCCATGACCCGGGCCAAGCAGCGTCTGGTACTCGCCGGCGCCTGGCCCGAGGCGCCTGTCCCCCGGCCGCCCGAGGAGGCCCGCTCGTACGTGGGCCTGCTGGGCGAGCGCTTCCGCGCCCTCGCCTCCGTCGGCGGGCTCTGGGAGCGGTCGGAGGCCGCCCCCGGTCGGGGAAGAGGTCGGGTCGACGCCCAGGGGACGCGCTGGGTGTTCCCGGCACTCGTCGGCGACTCCGAGACGGATCCCGAGGACGCGCCGGCCGAGGCCGCCGGCGCCGCGGGAGCGGCGGCCGACGTGGCGGCGGTGGCGGCCGGATCCGAGCGGCTCCTGGAGCGCCGGCGCCGAGCGGCGGAGCGAAGTCGGCGGCCCCTGGGCGGAGCGGTCTCGGCCGAGGCCCACCGGCGTCTGGAGGAGCTCACCGAGCGCCGATTCGAGGCGACCCCGGTCGGGAGCGGCGGCCCGACGGAAGACGAGGCTCCGCAGGGGGGCGAGGCTCCCGAGCGCACGGCCGCCCGCGCCGCCGGCAGCGCCGTCCACCGCCTGCTCGAAGAGCTCGATCTCCAGGGCCCCGCCGCCGCGGAGGTCGCCGGCGCCCGGGAGCACCTCGTCGAGCGGGTCCGCCCGTACCTGCCGGCGGGCACCGATCCGACGGCGGCGGCCGAGGCCGCCGAAGTAGTCCTGGATCGCCTCGTCCTGGGCCCGCTCCTCGCCCGCCTCGCCGAGCTGGGCGACCGGGTCGTGGCCCGGGAGCTGCCCCTTCTTCTGCCACCCTTGCCGCCCGCGGCCGGGGGCGAAGGCAGCGGCGGCGAGGGTCCCGTGGGATTCCTCTCCGGCGCGGTCGATCTCCTCTACCGGGAGGAGGGCACGGGCGCCCTGGTGGTCGCCGACTACAAGACCGACCGGGTAGAGACCGACGAGGAGGTCCGCGAGCGCGCCGCGGCTTACACCCCCCAGGCCACCCTCTACGCCCGCGCCCTCCAACAGGCCCTGGGCCTGCCGGAGCCGCCCCGGGCCGAGCTCTGGTTCCTCTGGGCCGGCCGAATCGAACCGGTCTGAGGACCGCCGACCGCATGGTGTCCTATCTGCCTGTGGGTCCCCGGAAGCTGGTCCGAGGACAGCCGGGCGGCGGGGAGGGCTACGCCCGGCCAGGGTGACCCGGCCGTGAGCCGGCGCCGGGAGGGCGCACCGTGAGGGGCAGGGCGGCGGGTGAGGCTGGCCCGGAAGGGTGCTGGGAGCCTGCGCGGCAGAAACGCGCAGTCGCGTTGCGAGCGCCCGACCAGCCTTCGGCCGGTGCCCGCCGGATACGAGGCACCGCGACGCAGGCGATGCCGAGCCATCGTCGAGGAGCGGGAACGACATAGACGGCGGCTGACCCAAGAAGGGCCGCCGCAAGCCTTCGGGCGCAAGGGGGTTACGGGGCGTCTCCCGCGTTGCTCGTCGTCTCCGATGTCCCTGCATCGCTTCCTCCTCGCGCCTTGGATCCACCCCGTAAGACCCTCGCGCGCGGCTACGTGTTTCTGCCGCGCAGACTCCTAGGCCAACGAACACCGCAGCGCCGGGCTCTGCGAATCGAATCCGACACCCCGCCACTTGGAGACCTCCACCTCAGATGCTGCTCCTCAGGCTCCCGCAAGACCCTGTTTACCAGCCTCTACGGGTACCGGCCCGATTATCTTGGACACCGCAACGACCGGCACCGTGCTACCCTCTTGGCCTCCAGGAACGAGCCGATGAGCGATCCTTCCGAACCCGAATCCCCCCTGGTCGGCGTGATCATGGGCTCCACCTCCGACTGGGAGACCCTGCGCCACGCCGACGAGGTCCTCACCCGGTTCGGCGTGCCCCACGAGTGCCGGGTGGTCTCGGCCCACCGCACGCCGGCCTGGATGGCGGAGTACGCCACCTCGGCCGAGGAGCGGGGTCTCGAGGTGATCATCGCCGGGGCCGGCGGCGCCGCCCATCTGCCCGGGATGGTCGCCGCCCAGACCGTGATCCCGGTCCTGGGAGTGCCGGTGAAGAGCCGGGCCCTCTCAGGGCTGGACTCGCTCCTTTCCATCGTCCAGATGCCCGGGGGCGTACCGGTGGGCACGCTGGCCATCGGCCGGTCCGGGGCCAAGAACGCGGCGCTCCTCGCCATCGCCATCCTGGCCAACACCCGCCCCGAGCTGCGCGAGGCGCTCCGCCGCTTCCGCGCCGAGCAGGAGGCGAAAGTCCGGGCGGACCGCCTGCCGCCACCGGAGGAGGCTTGAGCCCGAGCGGCCGATCCTCCTCGGAGCCCCTTCCTCCCGGCTCGACGATCGGCGTTCTCGGCAGCGGCCAGCTCGGCCGCATGCTGGCCCTCGCCGCCCGGCCCATGGGCTTCCGGGTGCACGTCTACTCGCCGGGCGAGTCGACCCCCACCGGCCAGGTGGCCGACGTCGAGGTGAGCGGCGACTACCTGGACCTGGACGCCGTACGCACCTTCGCCGCCGGGGTCGACGTGGTCACCTTCGAGTTCGAGAACGTGCCGGCGGCGTGCGCCGAAGCCGCCGCCGAGCGCGCGCCGGTGCGCCCCGCCCACCGGGTGCTCCACGTCACCCAGAACCGCCTGCGGGAGAAGGGCTTCCTGCGGGACGCGGGCTTCCCCACGACCCCCTTCGAGGCGGTCCACACCCTGGCCGAGTTGGAGGTCGCCCTGGGCCGCCTCGGCGCGCCTGCGGTGCTCAAGACCGCCGGCTGGGGCTACGACGGCAAGGGCCAGGCCCTGGTCGATGCGCCGGCAGGCGCCGCGGCGGCCTGGGCGGAGGTGGCCACCGACGAGGCGATCCTCGAGGGGTTCGTCGACTTCGAGCGCGAGGTCTCGGTGGTGGCCGCCCGGGGCGTGGGCGGCGAGCTCGCCCACTGGGGAGTGATCGCCAACGACCACCGGAACCACATCCTCGACCTCTCGGTGGCGCCGGCACCGGTGCCCCCGGAGGTGGCCCGGGAAGCGGTGGAGATCGCCCGCGGGATCCTCGAGGCCCTGGACGTGGTCGGCGTCCTGTGCGTGGAGATGTTCCTGACCGGCGACGGGCGCCTGCTGGTCAACGAGCTCGCCCCGCGGCCCCACAACTCGGGCCACCTGACGGTGGACGCCGCCGTGACCAGCCAGTTCGAGCAGCAGGCGCGGGCGGTCTGCGGACTGCCCATGGGATCGACCGAGCTGGTGCGCCCGGCGGCCATGGCGAACCTGCTGGGCGACCTCTGGGTCGAGGCCGGCCCTGCCCCAGAGGGCGCCGAGCCCGACTGGACGGCGGCCCTCGCCTTCCCCGAGGTCAAGCTCCACCTCTACGGCAAGGCCGTGGCGCGGCCCGGACGCAAGATGGGCCACCTCACCGCCCTCGCCGACACCCCGGAGGAGGCGGCCCGCATCGCCCTCGCCGCCCGCGAGGCCCTCCGCCGCCGCTCTGATTGACCTTCAGGGAACCTTCCCCTACAGTTCTCCCGCATCTATCCGAGCGCGGAGGTTTGCAATGAGTGATCCGAAGAGACGGGTCGGGGCTCCAGGAGTGCGGAAGTCGGTGAGGGGGCTGGTCGCGGTCACCCTCCTCTCGGGTCTCGCCCTGGCGGGGCCCGGCCTCGCCGCCGGCTTCGACCTGTTCGCCCAGGGCGCCAAGGCGGCCGGGATGGCCGGAGCCTTCGTGGCCCAGGCGGACGATCCCACCGCCGTCTTCTACAACCCCGCCGGCCTGGCCTTCAAGCCACCGCCGCCGGCCAAGCCGAAGAAGGTCGCCCTCGGCCTGACGGCCTGGACCCTCAACGACGGCCTCTACCAGGGCCTGGCGCCGGGGTCCGGCGCCGGCACCACCGGCGACCAGGCGACGTCGTTCCAGTTCCCGCCCCACGCCTTCCTGGCCAAGCCCCTGGGACCCGGGGCGGTCCTCGGCCTCGGGGTGTACACGCCCTTCCTCCTCGACACCGAGTGGGCGAACCCGGGAAGCTTCGCCGGCCGCTTCGTGAGCACCAAGGCCCAGCTCGTGACCTACGACGTCGCCCCCACCCTGGCCTTCCGCCTGAGCAAGAGCCTGGCCTTCGGCGCCGGGGCGATCTACCGCACCTCGAAGATCTCCCAGGACCGCAGGATCTCCCTGCCCGACCCGGACACCGGCCGGCCGATCGACGTGGCCTCGGCCGCCGCCGACACCGACTTCGAGACCGGCTACGGCTGGTCGGCGGGCCTGCTCTTCCGGCCGTCTCCCCGCTTCTCCCTGGGCGCCTCCTACCGGAGCGCCATCACCACGGACTACAAGGGGGTCGAGCGGCTGACCCAGGTGTCGACCGGCGACGCCGCCTTCGACGCCCTGGTGAAGGCCTCGCTGCCCCTGGGCGAGGACCTGGCCCTCGCCACCTCCCTCGAGCTCCCCGACATCACCCGCTTCGGCATGGCGCTCGGTCTCACCAAGAGCTTCCTGGTGGAGCTCGACGCCGAGAAGACGGGCTGGAGCGGCATCCAGGCCCTGGCCTTCACCCTCCCCTCGAACCCGGAGCTGGACCAGACGGTGGAGCTGCGCTTCGACGACTCCATGGCCTACCGCATGGGGCTCCAGTGGACCGCCGCCACCGGCCCGCAGCTCCGTCTCGGCTACGCCCTCGAGCAGAGCCCGCAGCCGGACGCGACGGTGGGGCCCTTCCTTGCGGACTCGAACCGTTCCGTCTACACGGCGGGCATCGGCCTCGATTGGCTCAACGTGGCCTTCGCCTGGATCGCCAACGACCAGCGGATCGTGACCACCAATGTCGACGGGATCAACGGCAACTGGCGCTCGAGCGCCTGGCTGCTGAGCTTGACGGTTTCCAAGTAAACCAGATCCCCCCTACAACCCCTCGTTCCCCTTCCCTCCCCCAGGGGGGGAAGGGGACGCCGCCCCCGGTCCTCGCTCGGCTGAAACTTCGGGAGCTCCGCTTCACGAGACGGGGACGACCACCACGTCCCGGTGCTCGCGCCGGGAGAGCTCGGCGGCGGCGCCCCGCGCTTCCCAGCGGGTCGTGTAGATCCCCACAACGACGGTGAAGACCGTGGTCCCGGTCGAGGCTTGGACCTCGTTGATCGACGGCTTGTATCCGCGGGCCGTGAGGGCATCGACCAGGGCCTTGGCGTCCTCCTTCTTGGTGAACGCCCCGACGCGGAGGGTGAAGCGCTCGGTGGCGGGGGCCGGCGCCATGGCCCCGGCCGGCATGGCGATCCCCGACACGGCGCCCGCCGACGGGACGGAAGGGGCTGACGGAGCGCCGCCTCTCGCCGCCGAGCCCGATCTGGCCGCCGCTCCGCCCGCCACGCGCGCCCCGGCGGCCCCGGCCCGCTCCTCGGCCCGCCAGACGCCGACCATGCACCCCCCGACCACCAGAAGCGTCGCCACCAGGAAGATGCCTAGGGCGACCAGGATCACCCCCATGCGGTGGAGGCGGAAGGTGTACATGGTGTGCTTCGCGCTCATCGGGCTCCCGAGCGCGGGCGGCCCCGGTCGTCGTGGGGCACGGGCTCGCCCGCCGGCTCGCCGTCCTCGAAGCGGGCGGTCTCCTCCACCGTGCCGTCGCGGCGGTAGCGGGTCTTCTCGCCGTGGGGCTTGCCGGCGCGGTACGGGGTGCGCTCGCGCACCCGGCCGTCGTCGTAGTAGTCCACCACCTCCCCCTCGAGGAGTCCCCCGGCGTATTCGGCAGTGCGCACGGTGTTTCCGGCCGGGTCCAGCCACTCCGCCGGGCCGTCGAGCTTGTCGGTGCGATAGGTCATGCGGGAGGTCGGATGGCCGAGCTCGTCGAAGGTCTCCATGGGACCGTCCCGCAGGCCCGCGCGGTACTCGATCCGGGCCTGGAGCACGCCGGCGGCGGCGATCTCCGCCGGCCCGTCGAGGCGACCGGCCTTGTAGGCCAGGCGCTGCTCCATCCGCCCTTCATCGTCCAGGGTCACGAGCTCGCCGTCCAGGAGGCCGTCCTTGAACGAGGAGCGCTCGCGCACCCGCCCGGTCTCGTCCCGGGTCACCGCCTCGCCGTGGAGGACGCCGGCCCGGAAGTGTTCCTCGCGGACCGGGCGGCCCGTCTCGTCGTAGGTGGTCGACGGGCCGTCGAGGCGGCCGTCGCGAAGCTGGTGGCGGGCGAGGATACGGCCCTCTTCGTCCCGCGATTCGACCTCCTGGGGGACTTCCTGGCCTGCCTCCTCGGGGGCGTCCGGGTCAGGGCCCTTCGGGGCGTCCGGGTCAGGGCCCTTCGGGGCGTCCGGGTCAGGGCCCTTCGGGGCCTGGTAGCCCCAGTCCGCGTCGTCGCCGGAGGCGCCGGTCGACGACCGGCGTTCGGAGGGGGAACCGGGCTCGCTCATGGGAGCCTCCGAGTATACTGCCCGCAGATGCGCAATCGAGGAAGTCTTGGCGCCGCGGCCCCGCGCCGCCGCAGCCGCGGTTCCGGATGGAGGCGGCGGCGATGAGCCCGCCGGCCGCCCGCCTCGGCGACATGGTGCTCCAGAGCTCCCCCCACTGCCACGCCCCGATCCACCCGCCGGCGCTGGTGCCCACTCCGGTGCCCCATCCGGCCCTCCCCTTGAACATCGTCAAGGGCGCGGCGACGGTGATGATCGGCGGCATGCCGGCGGCCCGCGTGATGGACATCACGAGGCCGTGCACCCTGCCGGCCTGCGTGCCCGCCGGGCCGGGGATGATCGCCAAGGGCTCGGTCACCGTGCTGGTGGAGAGCTTCCCCGCCGCTCGTGCCGGAGACATGACCAATCACCCGACCTGCGTGGCGCCGATCCCAGGGCCGGTGGGCAACGTGCTACCTCCTTGCTGCCCCACGGTGATGATCGGCGGGTAGCCTGGACTCTTCATGATCCAGCTACTGCGAGCCGCAATTGCACGCAATCTCGGGGCGTGCTCGCTCTTCGCTCCTCGATGTGCGTTCGAGTACGCCTGCGTCGGTCATCACTGCGCAGCCTCCGATCTCACGCACACTTGCGGCTCTCGCTACGCCGTCTCATGAAGAGTCCAGGCTAGGCCATGCGGCGCGAGCACCTCGAGGCCCTGGCGCCGGTCTGCCCGGTCTGCCGCCGGGCCGGACGGGGCGCCTCCCCCCTCGCCGTCGTGGAGGTGATCGAGGCAAGCCGGACGGGCGAGGCGGAGCCCGGCGAGGTTGTCGAGGGCCTGCTGCGCTGCCCCCACCCCGCGTGCCAGCGGGAGTACCCGGTGATCGACGGCGTGCCGCTGCTGATCGCGGACCTCCGGGGCCACGTTGCCGGCGGGCTCCTTCCGCTCCTCGTCCGGGACGACCTCTCGGAGCTCACCGAGAGCCTCCTCGGCGACTGCGCCGGGCCGGGCTCGGAGCTCGACACGCTGCGTCGCGAGCTCTCCACCTACGGCGAGGATCACTACGGGGATCTGGAGCCGGAGGCGGACGGGGCCGAGGGAGCCGGCGCACCCGACGCTGACCCGGACCCGGACCCGGACCTGGGCCCGGGCTCGGCGACGCGCCTCCTGGCGGCGCTCCTCGAGGCGGCGGGCCCGGCGCTCGAGGGCCTTCCCGACGGGCCGGTGCTGGACCTGGGCTGCTCCGTGGGACGAACCACCTTCGAGCTCGCCGCGCGGCTCGGACGGCCGGCCCTCGGCGTGGACCTCAACTTCGGCATGCTGCGCATGGCCCAGGGGGTCCTCCGTCGGGGGGTGGCGCGCTACCCACGGCGCCGGGTGGGGGTGGTCTTCGACCGGCGGGAGGTGCCGGCCGACCTGCCGGGGCGCGCGGCCGCCGACTTCTGGGCGGCCGACGCGGCGGAGCTGCCGTTCGAGGACGGCCGGTTCGCCCTGGTGGCGAGCCTGAACGTGGTCGACTGCGTGACCGCGCCGCGCGACGCCCTGGCGGAGCTGGTCCGGGTACTGGCGCCGGGCGGGCTGGCGCTGGTCACGACGCCCTATGACTGGTCGCCGGCGGCGACGCCGTTCGAGCAGTGGCTGGGAGGTCACTCGCAGCGGCACGAGGGGCGGGGGGCCGCGGAGCCGGTGCTGCGAACGTTGCTGACGCCCGGTGCACATCCGGCGTCGGTGGAGGGAGTGGAGATCGTGGCCGAGGCGGAGGGTTTGCCGTGGCGGCTGAGGCTGCACGCGCGGAGCGTGGTGGAGTACCGGGTTCACGGGGTGGTGGTGCGGAAGGGGTGAGGGCCGGGCCGGGGGCTCCCGGCCCTCCGGGGTTGCTCACCGGGGAGGGTGTTGGGGGATCGAGGGCAGGAGCGTCAGGAGTTGACGCGATCCGAGGTTGCACGTAATCTCGTGTAGCACACTATATCGTGCCGCAGTTTCTGGGAGACTGACGTTCGGGAGACCCGCGATGAAGAGCAACGTCACCCTTCGCCTGGACTCGGACCTCCTGCAGGAGGCAAAGGTCCTCGCCGCCCGCAAGGGCACTTCGGTCAGCCGGCTGATGGCGGACCAACTGGAGGCCCTCGTCCGAGAGGACCGGCAGTACGAGCAGGCGGAGCGCCGGGCTCTGGAGCGGCTCGATCGGGGCTTCGACCTCCGCTGGGCACCCCCCGCATCCCGGGCCGAGCTGCATGAGCGCTGAGTTCTTCGTGGACTCGAACGTGCTGGTCTACGCCCATGACACCGGGGCCGGCCGGCGGCACGAGGTGGCCCGGGACCTGGTGCGGCGCCTCTGGCGTGAGCGCTCCGGGGTGATCAGCACCCAGGTGCTCCAGGAGGTCTACGTCAACGTGCGCCGCAAGGCGGAGAGGCCACTCTCGCGCGACGAAGCTCTCGAGCTGATCGAGGACTACCTCGGGTGGAACGTCGTGGTGAACACACCGCGCTCCGTCCTGGAGGCGATCCGCATCGAAGAGCGCTTCCAGATCTCCTTCTGGGACGCCCTGATCGTCCAGGCGGCGCAGACGGCCGGGGCGCGAACGCTCTACACGGAAGACCTCAACGCCGGCCAGAAGTACGGCTCGGTCCGGGTGGTCAATCCCTTCGACTGAAGGGGTAGCCGGGCCGGGGGCTCCGGGGTTGCTCACCGGGGAGGTTGTGGGGGGAGGAAGGTTCTCGACGTCTTCGAACACGAGATCCGAAGCTCCCCGAACCTAATGGGCCGCGGCAACTTCTGGCGAATCCTGGGCGAAGGACTGGGTGGGGGCGTCCCCTTCTCCCCCTGGGGGTGAGAAGGGGATCGAGGGGTCAGAGGGGGGATCCGAAGGCTCTCTGCGTTTCGGAAGGCCCGGGCCGCTGCGGGCTTGGCAGGACGGTGGCCGCGGGTGGGCGGGGGGCAACGGGAGCGCGAACGAAAAGCGAGCCCGAGGCACCTGGCACGCTCGGCTCCTAGCCTGGACTATTCATGAGTCACCTACTACGAGCCGCAATTCCACGCGATCTCAGGGCGTACTCGCTCTTCGCTCCTCAACGTACTGTCCAGTACGCCTGCGTCGCTCATCGCTACGTGCGCCCTGATCTCACACACACTTGCGCCTCTCGCTACGGCGCCTCATGAATAGTCCAGGCTAGTTAATCTTCACGATCGCCCCTTGCACCGTCACGGAGGCGCTCCCCTGCACCGTCGCCGAGGCTCCGGCCTTGTCGGTGAGGCTGGCTCCGGCTTGGTTCGTCAGGCTGGCTCCGGCCTTGTTGGTCAGGCTGGAGCCGGCCTGGTTCGTGAGGCTGGAGCCGGCTTTGTTGGTGAGGTTGGTGCCGGCCTGGTCGGTGAGGGCCTGGGCGGCCTTGGTGGTGAGGTTGGCTCCGGACTGGACGAGGGTGTCGCCGCCGGACTTGATGGTGACCTTGCCGGTGACGTCGATGGTCAGGTCGCCCTTCACGGTGAGCTTGTAGTTCTTGTCCACCGTGTGGGTGAAGTTGGCCTCGTCGGTGTGGGTCTCGTCGCCGGTCACCTTGACGTCTCGGGTGCCCTTGACCGAGTGGCTCTCGTTGCCGGTCTCCACCGTCACCGTCCGGTTGCCCTTCTTGACCGTGAAGGTTTCGTTGCCCTCGGCGAGGGTCACCGTGCGGTGGTTCTGGATGTCGATGGTCTGGTCGCCGGCGCTCTTGACCTCGAAGCCCACCTTCAGGGTGTCGTTGTTCTTGACCACCCGGTTGAAGTCCCGCTCGGCCTGGAAGTAGACCTCCTCCGAGCCCTTCTTGTCCTCGAAGCGGAGCTCGTTGTAGCCGTCGGAGCCCTTGGAGCTGTCCGACTTGACGGTGCTCTTGGTCTGCTCGTCCGGGAGCGGGTAGGGCACCGTCTGCTCGGCGTTGTAGACGCCGCCGGTGACCAGGGGCCGGTCGGGGTTCCCCTCGAGGAAGGAGACCACCACCTCCTGGCCGATCCGGGGCAGGAACCAGTGGCCCCACGACCGCCCCGCCCAGCCCTGGGCCACCCGGATCCAGCACGAGCTTTTCTCGTCCTTCTGGCCGACCTGGTCCCAGTGGAACTGCACCTTGATCCGGCCGTACTGGTCGGTCCAGATCTCCTCGCCCGCCTTGCCCACCACCAGGGCCGTCTGGGTGCCCGGGATGATCGGCTTGGGGGTGGTCCGGGCCGGCCGGAACGGGGTGTTGGCCGGGAGCGCCTCGAAGCTGTTCGTGTACCCCTCCCAGGTCGCAGCGTGGATCACCCGCGCCAGGACGTAGTCGGCGTTGACGTCGCCTCGGGGGTGGTCCTCGACGGTGGTCTTGAAGCCCGGGAGGAAGGCCCGGCAGTAGCCCTCTCCCCGCAGCCAGCGAACCTGCGCCTCCCGCTCCTCCGCCCGTAGCTTGGTCAGGGCATCGCCGGCGGCCTTCTTCAGGAACCGGCCCGGGTAGTGGTAGACGCGGCGGCTGGCGGCGGTGGAGGCGCCGTCCCGGGCCACCTGGCTGCTCACCGAGGCGATCAGGTCGGTCGAGGGGGTCTCGAAGTTGTAGTCGTCAAGGGCGAACGCGCCGGAGATGACCGCTTCCTCGAGGGTCAGGTGGAAGAGGGTGTTCTGCTGGGTCCACACCCCCCGCGTGCCGTAGCGCACCGAGGCGGCGCCCGGGCAGACGGCGAAGGCCGAGGGGCTGTCGGCCATCACCAGGGTGTGCTTGCCCTGGGCGTGCTCGAAGAAGTAGAAGATGCCCTCCTCCTCGAACAGGCGCGAGACGAAGTCGAAGGCGGTCTCGTTGTACTGCACGCAGTACTCGCGGGGCGAGTAGCTCCCGGTCAGGCTCCGGCGGAAGTCGGTGAAACCGTGGTCGCCGAACACCGACTCGACGATGTCGGGCACCGACATCTCCTGGAAGATCTTGCAGTCCGCCGAGTGGGTGAGGAGCCAGGGCCACGGGTGGAGCTCGGCGTAGTAGCGGGTGAAGGTCGGGTCGCTGCCGCCCTGGACGAAGCGGCCGATCACCCCGTCGATGTAGCGGTCCGAGCCGTCGGCCAGGTGCAGGGTGATGGTCGCCCCCTGGCCCACCACCTGGGAGAAGTCGATGGAGGGGTCCTCGCTCTCGAGCTCGAGGGTGAACTGGAAGAGGCTGGAGAGCCTCTCCTCGCCGCGGAAGGAGCGCAGCAGGAGCTTGTCCGGCCCGAGGGGCGTGGTGAGGGAGAAGTAGAGGTTCTCGTGGGTGTAGGCCATGCGAGGTCTCCCGTCTCGTCCAGCGGGCCGCGGCGCGACGGCCGCGAGCTAGTTGATCCGACAGGACGTGTCGGTCGGCACGTAGGTGAAGGCGCCCGGCAGGGTGTCCAGGCAACCGGTCGCCTGGTTGACCACCTCGACGTCCACCGTGAGATTGCCGTAGCGCACGCCCGTGTTGCCCATCCCGTCGGTGCACGGGTACTGCGGGAAGAGGCCGGTGGGGACGGCCGGCGTCCTCACCTGGACGCCTCCCTGCACCAGCGTGAGGTTCGTGCCCAGGAGCTCCTGGCCGGAGGCCACGAACAGGACCCGCACCGGGGAGTCGAGCCCCGTGCCCGAGACGGTCACCGTCAAGCCGCCGGCCTGGCTCCCCTGCCTGGGGGAGATGGCGGACAGGCTCGGGCTCGGCACCTGGTAGTTGAACACCACGGCGGCCTGGCCGGCTTGGCCGTTGCCGAGATCCGTCACCTTGAGCCCCTGCACCGGAATCGTCCCGCTCGCCGGGCAGGCCGACACGGTGGCGGGCTCGGTGATGAAGACGATCCGGGTCGCCGTGACCGAGGTCACCTGGGTCTGAGCGACCCCGCCCAGCTCCACCGAGACCGGCTCCTCGAAGCCGCTGCCGGTGACGGTGACCGAGGTGCCGCCCGAGTACGGTCCCTGGGTCGGCGAGATCGAGGTCACGAGGACCGGCGCCGGGCCCGCCGGCGCCTGGTATCCGAAGCCTCCCGGGAGGGTGGCGGTGCGCGGGCTGGTGCCGGGGTCCAGGGTCACCACGACGTCGACCAGCTTGGTCGTGCCGGCGTCCACCGGCATCTTCGACGGCGGCACGACGACCTCGATCTTGGTCGCCGAGATCGCCTTCGCCCCCTGGCCCACGACCCCGTCGAACTCCACCTGGACGGCCTCTCCGGTCAACCACCCCTGGCCGGAGACGAACACCAGGTCGCCGCCGTCCGGGCTGCCCCGGGACGGGTTGACACCGGTGAGGTAGAACGGCGACTGCGGGGCCCGGGTGTAGGCGAAGGCGCCGGCCAGCGTGTCACTCGGCGGGGCGGGGTCGTTGAGGACGTTGGTGACGGTCACGTCGACCTGGACCGAGGCTCCGGCCGCCACGGCCATGGCCGAGGGGGGCGTCTGGACCTGGAGGGTGTTCGACGCCACCGAGACGACCTGGCCCACCACCCCGCCGAAGGTCACCCGCACCGGCGCCTCGAAGCCCGCGCCGGAGATGGTCACCACGGTCCCGCCCTCGGGCGGGCCCGTGGCGGGCTGAATCGAGGAGAGGTAGAACGTCTTGGGGAGCGCATCGACCACCGGCACCCGGACCTGGCCGACGCTCCCGCCCACCTTGGCCAGGATCGTGGCGGTGCCCACGGCGGAGCCGCCGAAGAAGCTCACCTGGGCGCGCCCGCCCACCAAGCTCAGGGTGGCCACCTGCACCGGCTTCTGCTCGTTGTCGACCCCCAGGCTTCCCAGGTCGGTGCTCAGAGTGGTGGAGGTGCCGTCGGGCGGGGCCATCTGGCTCATGACGCCCTTGGCGACCACGGTGAGCGTGGTGGGGGTGCCGGAGCCCGCCTGGAGCTCGGTCGGGTCGGCGGTGATGGAGATCGTGTAGGTCTCGCTGCCGCCGCCGGCTCCGGCACCCGGGTCGGTCGGCGAGGTGGGCGCCACGGGGTTGCCCGAGTCGCACCCCGGGGCGGCGAGCAGCAGGACGCCGAGCAGGACCCAGCCTCCGACCAGGAGCCCGGCCCTCCCGCGCCCTCCCGCGACGCCCGTCACACGAACCTCCCCAGCTCGTCGACCGAGATGTGGACTTTCTTGAACGCCTCGCCCCGGGCCATGCGCTCGAGGATGCGGCCCGAGAGCTCGGGGAGCAGGGTCTGGGTCAGGAGGTGGTCGATGTTGCGGGCCCCGGAGGAGCGCTCGGTGCAGCGCGCGGCCAGGGACTCGACCAGAGGCTCGTCCCAGGTGAGCTCGGCGGCGTGGCTCGCCCGGATGCGCTCGCGCACGCCCTCGAGCTTGAGCCCCACGATCCGCACGATCTCCTCGTGCCCCAGGGGGTAGTACGGGACCACCACCAGGCGCCCGAGCAGGGCCGCCGGGAAGCGGTGCTGGAGGATCGGCCGGACGGCGTCGAGGAGCTCCTCGGCGCTCGGCCGTTCCGGCGCCTCGAGCTGGGTTCGGGACTGGGCTCGGGCCTTGGCCTTCCCCGCTCCCACCGACTCCTCGCCGGCCACGCAGAGCTCCTGAATCGACTCGGCGCCGACGTTCGAGGTGAGGAGGATGACCGTGTGCTTGAAGTCCACCGGCACGCCTTCGCCGTCCTCCAGCACCCCCTTGTCGAACACCTGGTAGAAGAGCTCGAGCACGTCGGGGTGCGCCTTCTCCACCTCGTCCAGGAGGACCACGCAGTGGGGCTTCCTGCGCACCGCCTCGGTGAGCACACCCCCCTTGCCATAGCCCACGTAGCCGGGCGGAGCGCCCTTGAGGGTCGCCACCGAGTGGGCCTCCTGGAACTCGCTCATGTGAATCGAGACCAGGTTCCGCTCGCCGCCGTAGAGGACCTCGGCGAGCTGCACGGCCGTCTCCGTCTTGCCCACGCCGGTGGGGCCCACCAGGAGGAAGACCCCCTTGGGCTTGGCCGGGTCCTCCAGGCCGGCCCGCGAGGTGGAGATCCGGCGGCAGATGGCGTCGAGGGCCTGGGGCTGGCCGACGATCCGCTCGCCCAGGCGTTCCTCGAGGGCGAGGACGCCCTTCACCTCGTCGACGAGCATGCGGCCGGCGGGGATGCCGGTCCAGCCGGCGATCACCGCCGCCACCACCCGCTCGTCGACGGCCAGGGGCACCAGGGGCTGGTCGCCCTGGAAGGCCGCGACCTCGGAGACCAGCTCGGCCAGGCGCTCGCGGAGCTCGACCGTCGCGGCGATGTCTCCCTCCTCGACCGTGGCCTCCTCCGCCTCGGCCAGCTCGGCTTCGGTCTCCCGCACCTCGGCCACCCGCCGGCGCTCCTCCTCCCAGCGCTCGGCGAGGTCCCGGCTCTCGGCCTCCAGGCGCTCGAGCTCGGCCGCCAGGTCCTCCGCCGAGGGCCGGCCGTCGGCGGTCTCGCCCTCGCGCTCCACCACCTCGAGCTCGGCCCGGGCGAGGCGGATGCGGCGCCCGACGTCCTCCAGGGGGGCGGGGGTCGCCTCCTGGGCGAGGGCGACCCGGGCGCAGGCGGTGTCGAGGACGCCGATGGCGCTGTCCGGGAGACGGCGCTCGGAGAGATACCGGTGGGACAGGCGGACGGCGTCGCGCACCGCCGCGTCGCGGATCGCCACGCCGTGGTGGGCCTCCAGGTTGGGCACCAGGCCCCGGAGCATGTCGACGGCGGCGTCCTCGTCCGGCTCCTCGACCTTGACGAGCTGGAAGCGCCGGGCCAGGGCCGGGTCCTTCTCGAAGTACTTCTTGTACTCGCTCCAGGTGGTGGCGGCGATGGTCCGCAGCTCGCCGCGGGCGAGGGCCGGCTTGAGGAGGTTCGCCGCGTCGCCCAGGCCCTCGGGGCCGCCGGCGCCGATCAGGGCGTGGGCTTCGTCGATGAACAGGATCACCGGGCTCGGGGCGTCGCGCACCTCGGCGATGACCGACTTGAGGCGGTCCTCGAACTCCCCCTTCACGCCGGCGCCGGCCTGGAGCAGGCCGAGGTCGAGGATGCGCAGCTCCACCTGCTTGAGGGGCTCGGGCACCGAGCCCTCCACCACCCGGAGGGCGAACCCCTCGGCGACGGCGGTCTTGCCCACGCCGGCGTCGCCCACCAGGATCGGGTTGTTCTGGCGCCGGCGGGTGAGGATGTCGATCACCTGGCGGATCTCGCCGTCGCGGCCCCGGATGGGGTCGATCCCTCCCGCCCGCGCCTCACCGGTGAGGTCGAGGGTGTAGCGGTCCAGGGCGCTCTCGCGGCCCGGCGGAGGCGCCGGCCGGCTCCGCGTCTCCCCCGCCGTCTCGCCGGCCGCTCGCCCGGCGGCGCCCTCCCGGCCACCGCGGCCGTTGGAGCGACCCGGCACCCCCTCCTCGGCCGACTCCCGGACCAGCTCCCGGAGGTTCTCCCGCAGGGTCTCCCGGGGGATGCGGGCGAGGACCGGGCAGGACTCGATGACCGTGCCGCGCAGGGTCTCGTCTTCGAACAGGGCGAGGAGGAGGGCGCCGCTTCGCACCCGCTCGGAGCCCAGTTGCAGCGACGAGACGAGCCAGCCCTCGCGCAGGAGTTGGAGCACCTGGGGGGCCATGGCCGGGGTGCGGCTGTTGCCCCGGTCGAATCCCTCGAGGGCGCGTTCGAGCTGCCGGGCGAGGTCCGCCTTCTCGATCTCGAAGTAGGCGAGGACCGGGTCGAGGTCGGAGCCGGGGAGCTTCAGGAGCTCGACCAGCAGGTGCTCGACCTCCACGTTGTAGTGGGTCTGGGCGACGCACAGGGCGGCCGCCGTCTCCAGGGCGCGCCGCGGCAACGGCCCGAGCCGGTCGATCAGGGGCTTGAGCTCGCGGATCACGCGACGCTCCTCTCCGATCGGGTCCCTGATCGGGTCGTGCCGGTCCCCGACCTGGTCAGACCACCCGCCAGGGGAACCGAGATCTCCGAGCCGCCGGCGCCGGGCGTGCCGAGCCAGGAGGTCCAGCCCAGGCGGGCGCCGCCGGCGACGCCGAGGCGGGGGGTCGAGACCGTGGCGGCGGGACCGCCCGCCCCGGCACCCTTCAGCCGTAGCGACCAGCCGAGTCGGGTGTCGCCGGCCCGCCCCAAGCGGAGCTCGGGAACCGCTCCGGGCCGGCAGACGAGGCGCAGGCGGTGCTCCAGGTGGTCGTCGACGTAGAAGCGGACCAGCCCCGAGAGCGCCCGGTAGCCGTCGCCGGTGGGCAGGAAGTCGAAGAGCTGGGCCGCGTCCAGGGGCCCGAGGCGGACCTCGAAGCCCGCGCTCTGGTCCCAGACCCGCCGGCCCAGGACCACCTCGCGGCCCAGCCCCTGGTTGCGGCCGGCCGCGCCGGCGCCCAGACGGGTCCAGTCTTCCTCCGCGAGGTCGAGCCAGCGACCCTGGAACGGGACCACCTCGGCCGCGACGCCGAAGGTCTCCTGGAGGAGCACTTCCAGGCCCCGCATGCTCCGCGAGCGCGCCATGAACAGGCCGGTGAAGGGCAGGAGGCTGCGGTCCGGCACCTCCAGGCGGCCCCGCAGCGGCGGGATTCCGAGGCCCAGGAAGGCGAACAGGCAGCTCGCGACCCGTCCGGCGTCCGGCGACCGGCGGTCCAGCGACGGGCGGTACTTCTTCCGCGCCCGGTAGAGGAGCGAGAGCAGGCGGTGGTTGAACAGGTCCAGGAAGTCGCGCAGCGCCGCGTCCCGGTGGGCTAGGCGATCGAGGAGGGTCTCCGTGACGCTCGTCGGCAGGGGGCCCAGGGCACCTGCCAGGCCCATGACGTTGACCGTCATACGCGCCGGCTCCTCCCCTTCCGGCGGGCGGATCCCATCCACCTCGGTGGCCGGGAAGTCTAGACCCACCCGGGAGGAGAAGCGGACCACCTCGCGCTCCGGCTCGATGCCCTCGCCCGGGGGCACCCGGTCGGGGTAGAGGATCTCCAGCAGGTGAACCGCCTGGAAGAACCCGAACCGGTAGCCCTCGTCGAAGAGGGCCTCCCTCACAGGAGCGATCTTGCGCCAGCCATAGGGGGCCACCGCTTCCACTCTCCTTCCCGCTGCAAGCTCTCGATGCGGAGCTGGGTGAACGAGTTGGTCGGGGCGTAGAGCGCCAGGAAGCGGTTCAGGACCGCCGCCAGGAGGAAGGCGCTGGTACCCACGTACAGGCTCTCGTCGAAGGTCACGGTGACCTCGGTGCCGCGGCAGAATCCGCGCCAGGCATCCGTGCCCAGGCGGCGCACGACCTCGCGCCGGTCAAGCCCCCGGATGCCCAGGATCTGCTGGCGCGCCGCCGGGGAGTCGGAGAGGCAGTAGATGCGCAGGATCTCGCGCAGGGCGTCGAGGCTCTCGTCCCCGTAGCCGAGGGAGAGGTAGGACAGGGACAGGTGGGAGACCAGGCGCCAGAGGGTCTGGCCGCCGAGGGGGGGCGTCACCTGGGGGGTCGGCTTGCGCAGGCAGACCACCCGGGCGGCGGGGATCATCTCGTCGCTCTGGAGCTCGGCACCCGCCGGGAGCTGCTCGGCCAGGGCCCGGTTGGTGCACAGGGTGTGGGCGTAGACCGTCTCTGCGGGCGGCACGCCGAGCTTGAAGTCGAGGTCGAGGAACGACAGGAGCATCTCGGTGCCCACCAGGTCGTGGTACAGCGAGGGTACGCGCCGGGCGTGCCAGAACGCCTTCTGCCCCTGGCGCTCCATGGCGTGGTGAAAGTCGTAGAAGGACGCCAGGTCCCGGGTCGAGTCCGCCGGGTCGGTGGAGCCCGAGACCGACAGGATCGAGTGGACTTCGGTGGTCTTCTCCCTTCGCCGATCGGCCACCAGGCGGTACTCGTGGCGCCGCTGGTCGATCCGGATCGGCTCGCTGGTGCGCTGGAAGAGGTTGACCATCGGCGTGCAGCCGAGGGCGAAGGTCTCCCGCGAAACCGTGAGACGGGGGCGGGGGTGCTCGCGCAACAGGAAGAGGATCGTCAGCTCGTCCCGGGCGCCGTTCCCCTCGAGGCCCACGACGTCGAAGAAGTGGAACTTCTGGGGAAAGGCGAAGTACTCCTGGACCAGGCGGTAGGCCGGCTGGGCGCGGCGCGGGTAGGGCAGGAGCTCCTCGTCGTCGGCGAACCCCACCGGCTGGACGGCCCGAGGGTGGAGCCGGCGGAGCGGCGCGCTCGCGGTGGCCGAGTCCGCGCCGGCGTCGGGCAGCAGGACGACCTCCGCAAGGCCGTTGAACAACAGCTCGTAGAGGGTGTCGACCAGCACCTGGTCGCCCGAGAGATAGAAACGCAGGCGGTCGAGCTCGAGCTCGGCGAGGGGGACGGTCCGGCGCTCGAGGTTCAGGGCGAGCACGGTGGCCACGTCGGCCTCGCGGTCGAGGAAGTCGTAGTGGTCGGGGGACTCGAAGCCCGCCGACGCGACGGCGATGGGCCAGAGCGTGACCGGATAGCAGGTGCGGAAGCGGCAGATGGCACCGCCCTCGGCGTGGACGAACAGAGGCGTGTGGCGCGGGACCTCGTAGCCCGAGGTCAGCTTGCCCCGCTTCGGGTCCAGGTCGAACCGGGCCACGCTCATGGAGGGCAGTGGCGTGACCAGGTGGGGATAGAGGATGCCCAGGAGCTCGGCGGCGATCTCGGGGAAGTCGTTGTCCAGGTCCCGCTGGATGCGGGCGGCCAGGAAGGCGAAGCTCTCGATCAGGCGCTCGACGTGGGGGTCGCTCACCTGGTCGGCCTCGAGCTCGAGGCGGCCGGCGACCTTGGGGTAGTTGCGGGCGAAGCCCGCGCCCATGCGCCGCAGGTAGAGCAGCTCCTCCCAGTAGTAGCGGAGGAAGTCCTGGTCGTCGACTCTCATGCCTCGTCCCGGTCGGCGAGGTCCACGCCCGCCGCCCCGCCGTGGAGCGCCGTGTCGAAGGCCACCGACTCCGGGACGCCGTCGATGATCAGCACCCCGTCGATCCGGGCGCGGAGGACCTCGCGCTCGCCCTCCCGCGGCTCGGCCACCGCCACGCGCACCTGCCCGAGGCGCGGCTCGTAAGCCTCGACCGCCTCGCGCAGCACAGAGGCCAGGCGCTCGCGGTCGAGGTAGCGCTCGGGTCCGAGGACCGTCAGGTCGGGCAGGCCGTACTCGACGACCGTCCGCTGGCGCCCCACGAGCTGGTCCGCCGGCAGGGGGCAGCGTGTGCTGAAGAGCTGCTCAAGCTCCCGGCGGACCGACTCGCGCAGACCGGCGCGGTCCAGGGTACGGAAGGGCCGAAGCTCCCTCCGCACCCCGGGCTCGCGGTCGATCAGGCGGTCGAACAAGGGGGCGGAAACCTCCTCACTCAACCTTGCGGGTCTCCAGGTTGTGGGTGGCCGGCTTGTTGCCGCCGGCCGTCCCGTCGTCGCGCTTCTGCCCCATGTAGTTGTACTTGATGATCCCGTAGTCCAGGGAGACGTTCTCCACCGGGATGTCTCCGGGGCCGCCGGAGATCGAGTAGTTGGCGATGACCACGTCCTGCATCTCCACCTCCAGGTACTTGACCGGCTTGTTGTCGGTGGCGCCGTCGGCCCGGAAGCAGGTGAGGGTGACCTTCTTGAACTGCTTGCCGCTCCAGCACTGCTTGAGCATGGCGGCGGTGGCCCCGTCGAGGTACTTCGAGAAGCTGAGGTTCTGGTGGTTGGCCTGCTCCACCGTGCCCGAGCCAGCGGCCGAGCGGGTGGGCGAGGTGGGCTGGGAGAAGCCGTGGTTCCAGGAGAGGACCTCGATCTCCTTCTCGTGCTCGGCGGCGGTGGTGCCCGCCTCGAGGTTCGGCTCCTCGAACTTGATGTACATGTTGGTGGCCATAGGCTTCGATCTCCGTTTCGATCTCCGAAAGGGTTCGGATGGTTGTCGTCAGGTCGCCGGTTCAGGCCGCCGCCGGCGGCGGCAGCTCCGCCACGAGGCGGATCGAGGTGGTCAGCTCCTCGAGCTGGAAGTGGGGCCGCAGGAAGGCCACCGCCCGGTAGGCGCCCGGGTTCGCGGGCAGGTCGGTGACGTCGATGCGCGCCTCGCGGAGCGGGTACTGGGCCTTGAGCTCCTGGCCCGCGTCGTCGGTCGCCAGGACGTAGTTGTTGATCCACCGGTTGAGGTAGGTCGCCAGCGTCTCCTTGGTCTGGAAGCTCCCCACCTTGTCGCGGCAGATCACCTTCAGGTAGTGAGCGAAGCGCGAGGCCGCGAGGATGTACGGCAGCCGGGCCGAGATGCGCGCGTTGGCGTTGGCCTGGTCGGTGTCGTAGAGCTTCGGCTTCTGGGTCGTCTGGCCGCCGAAGAAGGCGGCGTAGTCGGTGCCCTTGCAGTGGCACAGGGCGACGAACCCCAGGCTGTCGAGCTCCTTCTCGCGGCGGTCGGTGATGGCGATCTCGGTGGGGCACTTGAGCGCCACGTCGCCCTCGTCGGTCTTGAAGGTGTGGGTCGGCAGGCCGGCGACCACGCCGCCGCCTTCGACGCCCCGGATCGCCGCGCACCACCCGTAGAGGGCGAAGGCGTTGGTGATCCGCTGGGTCATGGCGTAGGCCGCGTTGCCCCACAGGTACCTCCTGTGGTCCCTGCCGTCGGTGTCCTCGGCCAGATTGAACTCCTCCACCGGGAGGGTCTCGGGCCCGTAGGGCAGGCGCAGGAGGATGTGGGGCAAGACCAGGGTGACGTAGCGCGAGTCCTCGGTGTCGCGGAAGGAGCGCCACTTGATGAGCTCGGTCGACTCGAAGCCCTTGGCCAGGTCGCGGGGGTTGGCCAGCTCGGTGTAGCTGTCCATGTCGAACAGGCGCGCGCTCGCCGCCGCGATGAACGGGGCGTGGGCGGCGGCGGCGACGTTCGAGAGCTTCTCGAGCAGCGCCATGTCCTGGGGATGGCGGCCGAACTCGAAGTCGCCCATGAGCAGGCTGTAGGGGTTGCCGCCGAAGGTGCCGTACTCCTCTTCGTAGACCTTCTTGAAGAGGTTCGACTGGTCGAACTCCGAGGCGCCCTCGAGGTCCTTGAGGAGCTCCTTCTTGCTCACGCACAGGAGCCGGAGCTTGAGGCGCGTCGAGGTCTCGGTGTTCATCACCAGGTAGTTGAGGCCCCGCCACGACGCCTCCAGGCTCTGGAAGTCCTCGTGGTGGAGGATCTCGTTGAGCTGGTTGGAGAGCAGCTCGTCGATCTGCGCGATCTGGGACTCGATCATGGCGACGGTGTTGTTGCTCACCGCCATGCCTTCGTCCATGATCTGGTGGACGAACTCCCCCACCAGGTCCTTGGCCCGCTCGGTCTGGCTCTCCTCGCGGGCGAGCTTGCCCTTCTGCAGGATCGCGTCGAGAATCGACAGCTCCTCGCCGGCGGTCGCCTCGGCTTCCTTCTTTGCGGCGGGGGCCTTCTTCTTCGCGTCGTCAGCCATTGTCCTTGCCTCCGTCCTCTTCGGCCTTCGCGGTCAGCTTCTTGAGCTCTTCCTGCTTCTCGGTGTTGGCGGCCACCTGCTGGAGCAGCGCGTCCAGGTCGTCGTTGCCGTCGAGCTTGGCCAGCAGGTCGATGAGGCGCTGGCGGGCGTCGGCGAGCTTGCGCAGCGGCTCGATCTGCTGGACCAGCTTGCCAGGATGGAAGTCGTCCATGGTGTTGAATTTGAGCTCGACGTTGAGCTGGCTGCCCTCGCTCTCGTCCTCCGTCTCCTCGAGGCGGTTGGGCACCTGGAAGGCGAGCCGGGGGGTGAGAGAGGCCAGGACCTGGTTGAAGTTGTCCCGGTCGATCTCGACGAACTTGCGGTCTTTGAGGACCGGCATCGGCTCCTCGGGCTTGCCGGCCAGGTCGGCCAGAATGCCCACCACGAGCGGCAGCTCCTTCATCTGGATGGCGTCGCCGATCTCCACGTCGTAGGTGATCTGGACGCGCGGAGGCCGGATGCGGCTCAGCTTGTGCTGCGTGCTTTCGGACACGAATACCTCCTTGTCAGTCGGTGTCTCGAGAATTTGGTAGCGCCCGGCCCTTCCGGGGCTCCGTGGGGGGGTGAACCGTTCACGCCTCGTCCCCCCCGCGGATTCCCAGGAGGCGGAACACGGTCTTCGGATCGGCAATGGCGAACAGCTCGTCGTAGAGCTCCGCGAGGCTCAGGCCGCCCCAGGAGACGGCCCGCCGCACGACGTACGGCACCGGGCTGTGGGGCTCGACCCGGAGGAGGAAGTCGGCGGCCTGGCTCAGGGCGCGGTAAGCCTCGTCCCGGCTCGTGATCCGGCACGGGCCGGCGAAGCGCGGCTCCGGCGCCGCGCCGGGAGCGGCGGAGGGCTCGTCGCCCTCGGCCCCGGAGGGCTCCGGAGCCGGAGCCGAATCCGGCGCCACGCTGGCCGCCGCGGCCGGCTCGCCCCGCTCGGCGGCGATTCGGCGGGCGAAGCGCCCGATGGACTCCAGGGTGTCGCGGGTGGCGGTGAAGCCGGGGGCCTCGTCTCCGGCCTGGGCAGCGAGGGCCGCCTCCAGGGCGCCCAGGGCCGCCAGGGCGGTCACGGTGTCGGCGGCCAGGCCGGCGTAGAAGGCGGCCGGGGTCAGGCCGACTCCGGCCAGGAAGTCGGCCCGGGTCACCCCGCCCTCGGAGCTCGCCGCGTCCGGCTGGTTCTTGGCGAGGTTTTCCACGTAGAGGGCGTACTTCCAGTCCGCCCAGGTGCGGTTCGGGACGTCCTCGGCGCCGGGGCGGCTGAGGGCGAGCCGGGCGAGCCCCTCGGGCAGGGCGGCGTCGAGCCAGGCGACGGGCGCGAGGCGCTCGGGGACGGCGAAGGGCGGGGCCTCCTCCTCCTCGTCCGGCCGGGGGTGGAGGTCGGCGCCGAAGCGCTCGACCAGGGCCGCGACGACCTCCAGGCCTCGGGCGAGGCCCGGGAGACCGTCGGCGTGGAGCCAGGCATCGGTGAGCCAGACGGCGATCTGGAGATCCTTGCTGCGCTCGGAGAGGGCCGCGATGCACTCGGCGGCGACGCCGGGCCAGTCGGCCCGCTTGAGCTCGCGCTGCCAGACCCCTTGCGGGAGGGTGGGGTCGTCCTCCCTCCGGAGCTCCTTGATGCGGTCGTAGACCGGGTCGTAGCGCAGGGCCTCGCCCGCCGGGTCGTCGGCGGAGAGCGGCTCGAGGAGGCGCCCGAGCGCCGGCAGATTCGCGCCGGCGGAAGTCTCGGACGCGGCGGGGGGCGGAGCGGTGGAGGTCACGAGAGCCTTCCCTTCGGCCGGTCCACCGCCGGGGCCCGGTCGGGGAAGCGCGGCAGCGTGAGGGTGTCGCTCGAGTCGGGAGCGAGGACCGACAGGCGCACGAAGACCTGGGTGGGCTCGTTGTCCGGCAGGTCCTGGGCGACCCGTTTCGTGGTGATCGCCAGCTCCAAGGTCTGAGGCTCGAGGTCCGTGAAGGCCGCCACCTTCGAAGGCCTGGCGCGGAGGACCACGAGGGCCGAGAGGAGCGACCAGCGGTTGGCGAACCGGTAGGTGACCGTGCGCCCGTCCACGGAGGTCCAGGGCCCCGCGGCGGGGTCCGCCGACGCCACCGGCCGGCGCGGGGCGTCGGAAGCCCAGCGCACGGTCAGGACGACCCGCTGGTCCGGCCCCCAGCGCAGGCGCTTCGCCTCGTCCCGGTTGGTGAACCGCTGGTTGCCCACCTGCAGGGCCCAGTCGATGATCTGGTAGCCGCCCACCTCGTGGTCCCGGTTGACCCGGAAATCGGCTTCGACATCGTAGAGGGGCGCCTTCTGCGGGGTCTTGGCGTCCAGGAACGGGGCGAAAAAGGCCCGCACCCGACGGACCTGGTCGAGGAAGTCGAGGACGTCCCTGGGCAGGGCCGGGGCGCCGGACGGCCCCTCGGCAGAAGCCGCCGTCTTGAACAGGCCGGCGCTGCGGTCGAAGAGCTGGAAGAAGGCCGCCACGTCCTCCGGCGCCGCTTCGGACTCGAAGCCCGCCTCCGGGCTGGCGGCGAAGGGGAAGCGGCCGGCCAGACGGCGGTTGAACAGGTCCGCCAGGGCATCGTAGTGCTCCCGGGCCCGCTGGGCGGTGAGGGCCCAGCAGCGGCTCCGGAGCTCCGTGCTGAGCTGCCGGCGCCGTCCCGCAAAGTAGTCCTCGGGAGTGCCGGAGACCTGGCCGGCGGTCAGGACGGGGAAGCAGTCGTCGAGCCCGAAGCTCACCAGGTCCTTGCCGATGAAGGTCTCGAGCTCGCCCACCGAGTTGCCCGGCTTCTTGCCCTCGTTGTCCGCCAGAGCGCCCAGGATGCCTTCCCACTTCTGGTAGAGGGAGCGGTAGACCGGATCGTCCGCGACCCCGTTCTGGCCGAGCCAGCTCACCACCGGAGCGGCGTACTGCTTGGCCAGACCCTCGACCTGGCGACGCTGGACCTGGAGATAGGTCTCCAGGTCGTTCGGGCTGGTGACGTCGAAGGCGGGCAGCGCCACCGGGGCCGAGCCGTCCCACCAGCCGAATCCGCCCTGGCGGGGCGTGTAGGGGCTGCGGGCCTGGAGCAGGCGGTCGACCTCGGCGAGGAGCCGTCCCCCTTGCGCCACCACCAGGTCGGAGAGGTCCTGGCGGTCGCGCCAGAGGTCGAGGCGGTGGAGCAGCCCGATCAGCCGCGTGAGGGGCTCGGCCGCCGCCTGGAAGGCCGCCACGTCATCGCGCAGGTGGCGTTCGAGGACCACCGGGGAGGCGTTCTCGGGGACGGCCTCGACGCTCTCGGCCTGGACCACCTGGGAGATCACGTTGCGCCCCAGGCGCCGCCGGGCGACGCCGTCGAGGGTGGGTCGGACCTCCGCCGGGAAACGCGGCAGGGTGGTCTCCAGGAACCGCTGGTAGGAGTCCTCCAGGCCGGCCGCCTGGCGCAGCCGCTCCACGTCCCAGGCCACGCGGGTGCCCGCGGGGATGTCGGGAGAGATCCGGTCGCCGGCGGCGGCCTGGCGGTCGAATTCCTGGCCGAGGGAGTGGGAGAGGGTGGTCTCGAACAGCAGGAGGTCCGGCGACAGGCGCGGCTCGACCTTGCCCATGTCGACCTCGAGCAGGGTGTCGGTGAGCCGGCTCCGCGAGTTGGAGAGGCGCCGCCGGAGATCGATCCAGTCCGCCTCGGTGTGGCGCCGGAGGCAGTCGGCCACGTCCTGGCCCAGCAGGTTGGACTTGGCCGTGTCGACGAGGAGGGTGCGGTAGGAGGGGCCGAGGTCGAACTCCGGCCGGAACGCCCAGGCGAGCTCGGGCTGGCTGAGGAGGTCTTCCAGGTGGTGGATGCGCTGGAGCAGGGTGTCCACGGAATCCGACCCCTGGTCGCCGACCCAACGCTCGCCGGCGAGGCCGTCGAGTCCCTGGGAGACCTCTCCCAGGGTGGCGGTGAGCGCGCTCGAGGAGAACACCTGCTGGTTGAAGTCGGCGGTCAGGACCTCCGCCCGCTGGACGGCGCCCTGGCGGAAGGGCGAGGCGTCGAACCGGGCGCGGCGGGCCCGGCTCTGGGCCTCGCGGTAGATGCCGGCGTGATCGTAGAAGGTCTGGGGGAGCTTGATCTCGAAGGCGTACTCGGCCACCTTCGCCAGGTCGCCCAGGTCGCTCGAGTCCCCCAGCCGGTTGTAGGTCGCGCCGACGTCCTCGAGCTGGAGGACCTTGGTCACCCAGGCGCGGAGAGCCTGGAACTCCACCGACTGGTCGGGCGCCGTCGCGGGGGCGGTCAGGTCCGCGGCGGTGACGTTTCCGCACGGCCCCGGGCCGCTGTCCTCCTCCGCCTGCGCCAGGGTGACGCCGGTGCGGCCGTCGAGGACCGCCGGCAGGCCGGTCTTGACCGGCGCGCCCAGACACTGGGGCACCGCCTCGCAGGCGGGGGCCGGGAGCGAGGCGGCCAGCAGCTCGGCCCGGTGGTCGAGCTCGAGCCGGAGGGCCTTGAAGACCACCTCCTGGAAGGCCCTCACCAGCGCCGACTCGAGCCGCGAGTTGAACGGGCTGAACCAGGAGCTGGGCAGGAAGACCGAGCCGAATCGATCGATGTCGATGGCGCCCATGGAAGAGAAGAGGTGCTCGGCCCAGTCCCGGGCCTGAGCCCTCTCCAGAGGCTTGCCGGGATTGCGTAGCTGCTCCAGGCGCGCCTGGCGGACATGCTCGGACACCGCGGCCAGCGCCGGCTCGAGGGTCCCCTCGCTGTGGGCGAGGCGGACCTCGGCCCACCACGTCCCCAGCCCGAGGATCAGGGCCACCGCCAGGACCGCCGCCTGCACCAGCCGGACCCGTCGGTTGCGGGCCACCAGGGTGGCCGGTGTGGGCTGCGCCAGGCCCACCTCGGCGAAGGCCTTGCGATCGAACAGGTCGCGGGCGAAGGCGACCGGCGTCTCGCCCGCCGGCTCGACCTCGTCGCCCCGGGCGGCCTGCGAGCCGCCCGAGAAGTAGATACCCCGAAGGAGCAGGGACTCGTGGTACGAGCTGGGCCGGAAGATCGGATGGAGGTAGCGGCGCAGCGGGCGGGCGAGGGCGCCGAACGCCTCCGGGAAGACGAACAGCCGGTCGGTGTCGACCCTGTCGGCCCGGTCGGCGAAGACCTCGTTCTGGATGCGCTCCAGGCGGCGGGCGAGGGTGGCGAAGGCCTCGCCCACCCACTCGCCGCGGTAGGCGGTGTCGGTCGAGTACGGGCTCGACCAGCCGAGCATCTCGCCCTGGCGCTCCTGGGGGAGCGCGGCGACGAAGGCGTCGAAGCCGGCCACCGCCTCGCAGCCGGTGACCAGGACGTAGACGGGGAAGCGCACGCCCAGCCGCTTCTGGGATTGCCAGAGCCGGCGGTAGAGCTGGCTGCCGTGCTCCTCGAGCTGAGCCGCGCCCTGCTCACCCGAGCGGTCCGCACGCAGCAGCTCGGAGGCCGCGACGGTGAGCACCATGCCGTCCAGGGGCCGCCCGGGGCGGTGGCGCTGGAGCAGGCCGAGGATCGCTCGAAAGGCCGTCTCGTCGCTGCTCGTGCCGTCGCCGGTCAGCACGTAGCGGCCCCCGAGGTCGAGGACCAGGCCACGCTCCAGGAACCACCAGTCGCAGCGCGCCACGGCCGGCAGGCCCGAGCGTTCCGGCGGACCGAAGGGGAGGGAGAAGCCGGCGCGGCCCAGCAGGTCCTCGTCCCGCGAGCCCTCCTCCCCGGTCAGCAGGATCCAGGGCAGGCGATAGCGGGGCTCCGGCCTCGCGGCGTGGCGGTCGAGGCGGCGCATGGCCCGGCGGAAGGCTCGGCGCACGGCGTGGCGGGTGAAGACGGTGGACGCTTCGGCCGGTGCGGTCTCGGCCGGCTCCGGGGCGGGGGGCGGCGGCTCGGCGTCGTAGAAGGTGCTCTTCTCCCCGGCCCGGATCAGGAGGCGCACCAGGAGCACGATGAGCACCAGGGCGATGATCAGCACGACGGCCGCGACGTTCCGCGCGGTGTCGAAGCCGAGGCCGAGGGCGAGGATTCCGAAGCTCACTGGCGTGTCTCCGGCTGAACCAGGATGCGCTGGACGAGGGGCTCGAGCCCGACCACCAGGTGGCGCCAGACGATGTGCCCGCCCACCACCCACAAGGCGACCACCACGACTCCCGTCACGATCCAGCGGCGCAGGTACGGCAGGCGGCGGGGCTCGCCCACCTCGAGGGTGGCGGCGTAGGCCTGGGGCACCACCGGGTCGTCCCCCCGCACCACCCGCGGCTCGCGGTGGTGGATGAAGCGGTAGAGGGAGCGGCGGAACGCCCCCAGGAGCGCCGGGGCCTCCGGCCGGCCGCGCAGCTTGCCCTCGAACCCGAGGGCGAGGGCCATGAGGTAGACCCGGCCGAGCTCCACGAAGGCGCTGTCGCGCTCGCGCAGAAGCCGCTCGAGGCGGTCGAACACCTCCTCGCCGGCCCGATGGGTGCCGAACAGTCGGGCCTCCAGCAGATTGGTCGTCCAGCCCTCCCGTCCCGGCCATCGGAGGTGGAGAAAGGTGTCGTCCGCCAGGGCGGCCATGACGTACTGGGCCTGGCGATAGAGCTCGGCGCCGATGTCGCCTCCGAGGCGCCCGGCTTCGAGGGCCTGGCGATCGAGGATCGACAAGAGATGACGCCAGAGGTCCTGGGGCGTGCCGGCGCTCTCCCCGGCGCCGCGCCAGTGCCCGCCGAGCGCCCTCTCCTTGGCGGCGAGCAACTCCCGGTAGAACTCCCGGAAGCTGGCCACGAGGAAGGTGTCCGCGTCGGCCGCCGGCGCCCGCGAGGCGATGCCCGGCTCCGGCGGGGCGGGGGCGGCGTCCTGGAGCTCGTGGGCGGAGAGGCTCGGCATGGCGGTCACCTACGGACGTAGAGGACGACCTCCGTGGGTCGGTTCTGGCCGTCGGGATCGTCGGGATTGCGAACCTCGAGGAGCTCCTCGGAAACGACGAGCTCCGGCTCGGCGGAGATCGAGTAGAGGAGGACCCCCCGGGCCGGGACCAGGTCGGTGTCGGCTTCGATCTTCTTGCGCCGGACCCCCAGCACGCGCTTCTGCTGGAGCTCGGGCATCCTCGACTTCGAGGCGATGACCGCCGCCTGAATCCAGGCGGCCAGGTCGCGTTCGGCTGCGCCCGGCTTGCCGCGCACGCCGAGCACCAGGGGACGGTTCATCCACTGCGGGTCGAACTTGAGGAAGAAGGAGCCCTCGGCCAGGTAGAAGGGGTGGGCGGCGTAGGACTCGCTGATCCCCTCCCGAAGCGCCTGCTCGATGAACGCCCGGGCCTGCTCGAAGGTCGCCCGCAGGTCGTTGTGGTCGTAGGGATCGAGAACCGGCGGCATGAGGGAGCGGGAGACCGCCGCCAGGTGCCCCACGAGGCCGCACAGGGCCAGGTAGAGCTGGAACGGGTGGGCGACGCCGGAGTAGACGAGCGCCTCGAAGGGCGGAAGAGCGGCCACCAGGCCGTGGACCAGCGACTGGGTCTCGATGAGCTGGGCCGCGCGCACGGCGCTCGAGGGCTCGCCCTGCTCGGAGAGGAAGACGGCCTTCTCCCGCAGGCGGCCGGAGAGGGCGGTGCAGAAGTCCGCCAGCGGCGAGACGGGGGTCACCCGCAGGGTCGGAGGGATGAAGGGGGTCAGCGAGAAGCTCTCGCGGCTGTGGGTGACCTCCGCCAGGGGCAGGGTGACGAACTTGGGCGGCGGCGAGTCGGTGACCAGGAGCCGCAGGAGGGGCTTGAGGCGCGGCACCCGGAGCTCGCCCTCGCCGGTGTTCTCGTCCACCACCGGATCGCCCTCGACCGACTCGAAGCGGGAGCCCTCGTTGCCGACGCGCGCCAGGCTCCCCCGCTCCGCCACCACCGCCAGGTGGACCGGCAGCGGGCCATCGAGCAGGCGGGTGTCGTAGGGCCCCAGGTCCACGGCGAGGTCCGGCGAGTCGTCGGGAAAGTGGGAGACCACCAGCCCGTCGGGCAGTACCGCCTCGAGCTCGAGCACCCGGAAGACGCCGTCCACGAGGAGCACGGGATCGATCTTCAGGTGGCGCACGCCCCAGTGGTACGGGGAGGTCATGGCGATCTGGTAGCGCAGCAGCGCCTCCTGGCGCAGGGCGAGCTGTTGGAAGTGCTGGGGCGCCAGGAGCATCCCCTCGTGCCACTGGATCGCCGGCGGGACGTCGTGCGCCACCGCCGTCATCCGGCCCCGGCGCCGCGGCTCCGGGCGCTCGCCCGCCTCCGGCCGGTTCGGCGTCTCCGGGGGCGGTCCCTCCACATGCGTCGTCTCGCGCTGTTCGCTCACCTGATCTCCTCCGGGATTCCCGCGCTCAGGACTCCGGCGCCACCGCGAAGTCGGTCCGCCCGAGGGTCAGACGCAACGGTTTGTGGGGATCGATGACCGCCCGGTGCGCTCCCGGGGTCAGGTAGTCGGCGAAGACCACGCCGGCCTTGGCCCCGGTTTCGTAGCGCAGGTCCTGATCGGCGACCGCCTGCCCCGGTACCCACTCCCACGACCAGGCGTGGAAGCTGCCGGGGTAGTCCCGCTGGAGCTGCTGGTGGTGCTGGAACCAGTCCCGGGCCGAGAGGGCCACGAGCTTGTCCAGGACCGGGCGCTGGTAGACCACCACCACGGCGACGGCCACGGCGCTACGCTGGTTGGCCTCCGGACCGACGGTGACGTGGAGCGGGAGGGTGCCGCCGAACATCGTGCGGGTGCGGGTCGCGAGACCGCACGAGACGGCGATCAGGGAGAGGGCGAGGAGCGCGGAGAGGCGCCGTACGACCGCGCCACGGGGCTCGTGGTTGTTCTCGTGGGAAACCGCTCCCGGCGAGGAACCGGAGGGGGGGTTCCGAAACCTTTTCAGTCCAAGCGTCATCAGCAGCATCCGATGCCGCCGGGCCAGCGTGTTGACACCGGCGGAGCATCTCTTCGAGCGAAGAACTCCTACGATGTCTCATAACTTCGACTGCGTCAATAGGCGAATAAACATCTAAGGAACGACACATGTGCAATTATAAATGTTTATTTCGGAGGTTCCCGGCGGCCCCCACGCGGCCAGATCGGGCCGAATCGGGCTGCTCCGCCGGCGGACGGGGAGGTGGAGAGCGTTTACAGCGGAGGCTCGGCGAACCCCAGGAACACCGGCTCGGGATGGAGGGTCACCCCGAAGAGCTCGGCGACCCGATCGCGGACGTCCCGGGCCAGGGCCAGGAGGTCGGCGGCGGTGCCACCGCCGTGATGGACCAGGGCGAGGGCGTGGCGCGAGGAGAGGCCCACCGGTCCTCGCCGGGTCCCCCGGGGGAAGCCCGCGCGCTCGATCAGCCAGCCGGCCGGGAGCTTGACCCGGCCCGCGCCGACCTCGAAGCGGGGAACCTCGGACGGCTCGGCCACCAGGCCGGCGGCGAGGATCCGCTCGACCAGGCCCGCCGCCTCGGTCTCACCGAGCACCGGGTTGACGAAGAACGACCCGACGCTCCTCCGGTTCTCGTCGCCGGCCCGGAGCACCATCGACTTGGACCGCCGCAGGGCGAGCACGACGCGGCGCACCGTGCGCAGGGTCACGCCGGCACCCGAGTCGGCCACCGCCCGTTGCAGCTCGGGGTAGCGCAGGGCCGGCGGTCCGCCCGGCGCGAGGCGCAGGGTGACGGAGAGGACGGCGAAGCGCTCGGGACGGCGCCGGAACAGGCTTTCGCGGT
Source organism: uncultured Acidobacteriota bacterium (assembly GCA_963739795.1). Classification (GTDB taxonomy): domain Bacteria; phylum Acidobacteriota; class Thermoanaerobaculia; order Multivoradales; family DATKCC01; genus CAVUBL01. The sequence continues at coordinate 85,115 of CAVUBL010000015.1, forward strand.
ACGAGAGCTCGCACTCTTCCGGCGTCAGGTCCCGCACCTCGAGGCTCTCCCGGTCGAGGACGCGCACGCTTTCGACCGCCTCCGAGATCTCCTGGCCGTACGCGCCGACGTTCTGGATCGGCGTCGCGCCGGCGGTGCCCGGAATGCCCGAGAGGCACTCGAGGCCCGCCAGCCCCTCGGCCACCGCGCGGGCGACCACGGGGTCCCAGGGCTCGCCGGCGGCGAGGGTCCAGAGCACTCCGCCGCTCTCCCCGGACCGCGACGTCACCCCGCGCTGGGCCATGCGCACGACCAGGCCGGCGACCCCCGCGTCGGCGACGACCACGTTGGAGCCGCCGCCGAGGAGAACGCTTCGCAGGCCCTCCTCGCGCGCCCAGACGAGGGCCTCGGCCAGGGAGGCCTCGTCGCGGGCCTCGAGGAAGTAGCGGGCAGCTCCACCGAGCCCGAGCGTCGAGAGCGGCGCCAGGGGGACCTTTTCACGGAGGGCAGCGGGTCGGTGGGCTACGGTCTGCCGTCCTTTTGCTGGACCTCGCCGGTCATGGGCACGAAGCGCACAGGCGCGATCTTGCGCCGCACGAGGCCGTCCTTGGTCTTGGTGAAGACGCTCAGGTCCTGGAGGAAGTCCCCCACCGGCACGACCAGCCGGCCGCCCACCTTGAGCTGCTCGACCAGGGGCTGGGGGAGCCGCGGCGGCGCGGCGGTCAGGATGATGGCGTCGAAGGGCGCCTCCTCGGGCCAGCCGCCGTAGCCGTCGCCGATGCGCACGTGGACGTTGTCGTAGCCGAGGGAGTGGAGGGTGTGCCGGGCCTGGAGCCCGAGGGGCTCGATGATCTCGATCGAGTAGACCTCGGACGCCACCCGGGAGAGGACTGCCGAGTGGTAGCCGGAGCCGGTGCCGATCTCCAGCACCTTGTCGGTCTTCTTGAGGTCCAGCAGCTCGGTCATGAGGGCGACGATGTACGGCTGGGAGATGGTCTGGCCATAGTCGATGGGCAGGGGGTGGTCTTCGTAGGCCTCGTCGCGCACCGCCTCGGGCACGAACAGGTGCCGGGGGACCTGTTCCATGGCGGCCAGCACCTGGGGCTGAGTGATCCCACGAGCGCGGATCTGCTCCTCGACCATTCGCTTGCGGGCGGCGACGAAATCGCCCCGCGCCGGAGCCGGCTCCGGCGCGGGTGCGGCTTCGGGAGCGGCCGCCGGCGCCTGTCCGACGGCCGGTGCCTCGGGGGTGGGCGCGGGGGCCGGCTCTCCGGCGGCGGGCGGGGGCGGAGCCGCGGCGCACGCCGCGACCGCCAGGGTCCCGGTCAGCAGCAGGACAGAGGCCGGGGCGAGGAGGGTGGCGAGCGGAACCTTCAAGGGGCCTCCCCGCGCCGGTAGACGACCCGGCCGTCGACCAGCGTCAGGTCGATGGGGTCCTTGGGGATCTCGGCCGCCGGCACCGTCATCACGTCCTGGGCGAAGACCACCAGGTCCGCCCGCTTGCCGACCTCGAGGGAGCCCACCTCCCGGTCCAGGAAGAGCGACCAGGCCGCATCCAGGGTGAAGCCGCGCAGGGCCTCCTCCCGGGTCAGACGCTCGCCCGGGTACCAGCCGCCCGGGGGCTTCCCGGAGAGGTCCTGACGGGTGACCGCGGCGTAGAGACCCAGACGCGGGTCGGGGGACTCCACGGGGAAGTCACTCCCCAGGGCGAGGCGCCCGCCGGCGTCGATCGCCTTGCGCCAGGCGTAGGCCCCGGCGAGGCGGCGCTCGCCGACGCGCTCGGCGGCCCAGCCCATGTCGGAGGTGGCGTGGGTCGGCTGGTACGAGAAGATCACCCCGAGGCGGGCGGCGCGCTCGATGTCCTGGAGGCGCATGACCTGGGCGTGCTCCAGGCGGAAGCGCACCTCCGGGTGGGGCTTGCCGCCGAAAGCCGCCTCGTAGGCGTCGAGGACCACGAGGTTGCCCCGGTCGCCGATGGCGTGGACCGCCACCTGGAAGCCGCGGTCCAGTGCCTTCTCCGCGACCTCGCGGATGTGGTCCTCGCTGGTGATCAGCAGCCCGACGTTGCCCGGGTCGTCGTCGTAGGGCTCGATGAGCGCCGCGCCGCGGCTCCCCAAGGCGCCGTCGGCGTACATCTTGATCCCCCGGATCTGGAGCCGCGCGTCCGGGTCGATCTCCGGGCCGGAGGCGAGCCAGCCCGCCAGGAGCTTCGGCTGGTCGGCGACGAAGAGGGCGGCGCGCAGAGGCAGGTGGCCGGCGGCGCGCAGGGCCTTGTAGTCGCCGATCGTGTCGGCGCCCACGCCCATGTCGGTGACCGTCGTCAGACCGACCGAGACGGCCTCCTCCGCCGCGCGCTCGAGCCGGCGACGGCGCTCCTCGGGCCCGGGCGCCGGGATCTTGTCGCCGGCGAGCTGCATCGCCCGATCCACCAGGACGCCCGTCGGCCGGCCCTGCTCGTCGCGCTCCAGGCGGCCGCCCGGCGGGTCCGGGGTCTCGGGGCCGATCCCCAGGAGCTCCATGGCCCGCGCGTTGAGCAGCGCCGCGTGGCCGTCGACGCGGGTCAACCAGACCGGGTGATCGGGCACGGCCTCCGACAGGGCCTCGTGGGTCGGAAAGCGCTGCCCAGGCCAGAGGTTCTGGTCCCAGCCGCGGCCTCGCACCCAGGCGTCGGGGGCCCCCGCCGGCAGAGCGGCGGCAGCCTTCGCCGCCCGCCGCACGACCTCCTCGTAGCTCGGCGCGCCCACCAGGTCCACTTGCGCAAGGGCGTCTCCCAGGCCGACCAGGTGGGAGTGGGCGTCGATCAAGCCCGGCGTCACCGTGCGGCCGGCGAGCTCGATGGTCTCGGTATGCGGACCGACGAGCGCCGCCGCGCCGGCGTCGTCGCCCAGGTAGACGATGCGGCCGTCCCGGATCGCCAGGCTGCCTTCGACCGCGCCGGGGGTGGAGACCGGGTAGAAACGGCCATGACGCAAAATGAGGTCGGCGGCGTCCTCGCCGCGGGAAGGCCGGGCGGCGAGGAGCGGGGCGGACAAAGCGACGAGGGCTGTGACGCGGAGCAAGGTCTTCATGATCTTTCCAGAAAGGGGCCTTCGGCGCGTCATTGTGCCAAGGATCGGCTGCAAAGGACAAGCCACGGGAGGCGCGGCGGGCTGCTAGACTGCGGCCCCACCCATGCACAGTGCCCCGCTCAGCCCCAGAGAGGCCCGATGACCCGCAGCGCCGGCCCCTCGCCGCGCCCCGGCGAGCTCGACCTCGACGACATGGCCGAGCGGCTCTCGAAGGCGCTCGCCACCTCGGTGGCGGACGAGACCGAGATCGCCTGGATCGAAACCTCGACCCGGACGGCGTCGGCCGGGCGTGAGCGCTCCGAAGGCGGCGAAGGCACCATCGAGGGCGCCTGGCGCTCGGTGATGGTCCGGGTCCGCGAGGGGCGGCGGCGGGGCTCGTTCCGCACCGGCACGGCCGAGCCGGGAGAGATCGCCTCCGGGATCCGGCAGGCGCTGGCGGCGTCGCGGGCCGCCGCGCCGGCGCCCGAGCCCGAGCAGGATCCGGAGCCCGAGCCGGAGCCCGACGAGGGCGAGGCCCCCATCGCCGGAGACCCGACGCCGCTCCTGTGGGACCCGGAGGTCGCCCGGCTCGACACCGCCCTGGCCCGCGAGCTCCTGGCGCAGCGGGTCGGCGGAACCGAGCGGGCCCGCCTGGACTGGAGCCTGACCCGCGTGGCGGTCGCCACCAGCGCCGGAGCCCTGCGGCGGGCGCAGGCGACGGCGGTGACGCTTGGCGTGTACAGCGGCGGATCTGACGGGGCCGGGGCCGGACGGGCGGCCGCCTCGGCCCGGAGCCTGGCCGACCTGGACCTGCCGGCGATCGTCGAGCGGGCGCGGCGGCGCGCGCCGGGCAGCCGGCTCGGCCCGCTGCCCGGCCCTGGTCTCGGTGGGGCGCCCGCCGCCGGCCCGGTGATTTTCTCCCAGGAGGCGGCCTGTGCCCTGGTCGAGCTCCTGGCCCAGGCCGCCCTGTCGTCGCGCGCCTTCGAAGCGCCGGGCTCGCCCCTCGCCGGTCTCCTGGACGAGCACGTCCTCTCCCCGACCGTGAGCCTGATCGACGACGGCCTCGACCCGGCCGGCCTGCCCTTCCCCTTCGACCTGCTCGGCCGCCGGAAGCGGCGCATGGCGATGGTCGAGGGCGGCGTGGTCCGGACCCCGGCGGTCACCGACGAGCTCTCCCCGCGGGTGCGGCGGCCCCCGACGCCCCACGCCGTGGGCCCCGACGAGGCGCGGCCCACGAACCTCTTCCTCCTGCCTCCGTCGGTACCCGGCCGAAGCGGTACCGACGAGACCGAGGTCCTCGCCGCGGCCGAAGGCGGAATCTGGATCGGCTCGCTCCACGGCCTCGAGTGCTTCGATCCGGGGCGGGTGGCCGCGCGGGCTCGGGTGCGCGGCGCCCGCCGAGTGCGCGGAGGCACCCTCGGCGAGCCGCTCCCCGAGCTGGTCTGGGAGGACAGTCTGCTGCGGTTGTTCTCGCAGGTCCGGGCTCTGGGCAGCGAGCCCGTACGCCTCTCCGACCACCGGCTCCCGGGAGGCACGTCGGCCCCCATGGTGGCGGTCGACGGCGCCGAAACCCTCAGACCGCTGGCGTAGCGCTTCGACGCACCAGCACCACCGTCTGGTCGTCGCCCTGAGGCTGGCCGGCGGCGAAGTCGTCCATCGCCCTCTCCACCTTGCGCACGGTCTCCTGGAGCGGCCCTCCGGCGGCCCCCCGCAGGAGCGCGATCAGCCTCTCCTCCCCGAACTCCTCGTCCTCGCGAGAGGCGCACTCGGTGATGCCGTCGCTGTACAGGCAGAGGAAATCCCCGGGAGCGAGATCGAGCACTCCGGAGCGGTAGGAGCTGCCGGGCAGGAGCCCGACGGGGAGCCCGCCGGGTGGCAGCCTCTCGACCCGGGAGTCCGCCCGGATCACCAGCCCCGGGTTGTGGCCGGCGTTGACGTACTTGAATCGGCCCGAGTCGGTGTGGAGCTCGCCCACCAGCAGGGTGATGAACTTGTTGGGGGCGCTCGAGGCCAGGATGTGGTTGTTGAGGCGCTCGACCAGCCGAGGGCCGAAGCCGACCCGGCCGAACAGCAGGCGGATCGCCGAGTGGAGTGTGGAAACCATGAGCGCCGCCGGCACACCCTTGCCCGAGACGTCGGCCAGCGCCAGCCCGAGCATCGGTCCACGCTCGGCACCGCCCACCTGCGCGTCGGCGGATACGGGGAGAAAGTCGTAGAAATCCCCGCCGACCTCCCGGGCCGGCCGGTTCCAGCCGGCGATCTCGTAGCCCGGCACCGACGGCACCCCTTTGGGCAGGATCTGGCGCTGGATCTCGGCGGCGAGCTGGAGGTCGCGCTCGTAGCGCTCCTTCTCCAGCGCGTCGCGGTGGAGGCGGGCGTTCTCGAGGGCGATGGCGGCCTGGTTGGCGAACAGGGAGAGAGTGCGGCGGTCCTCCGGGCTGAAGGGGCCCACGCCGGACCGGCTCTCTTTGTCGCCCACGGCCAGCATGCCGCGCTGGTCGGCTTCGACGGCGATGGGGACGACGAGGAGGTACTCGGCACCCGGGAGCAGGCCGTCCGGGGTCTCGTGCCCGGCGGTCGCCGGGAAGCTCTCGAGGGCCTCGCCCCCGAGCTGCGACTGGAGGCGGTAGACCCCGCCGGAGAGCAGATAGAGGGCTCCGCGCCGGGCGTCGAGAAGCGAGACCGCGCGCAGCAGGATGTCCTCGGCCAGCAGGTCGAGATCGAGGGTCGCGGCGATGGCCAGGCCGACGTCGTAGAGGGCCTCGAGCTCGACGCCCCGGTACTTGGCCTGGAAGCTCTGGCGCTTGAGGCGGCCGAGGAGGCGGCAGTTCGAGACCGCGAGCGCCAGCACCACCCCCAGGGGCCCCGCCTCCGAGGTGCCGCCGGAGTCGGGGCCTTCGCCGGGGCGCCAGAGGAGCACGCTGCCGGGCAGCACGAGACGCTCGAAGCCGGAGGCGGCGTCGGGGTCCCCCGGAAAGGGCCCATCGCCCCACGAAAGCTCGGCCCCGTCGGCCTCGTCGTCGTCCAGGTAGAGGGCCGCGCCCCGGGCGCCCCGCTCCCGGCACCAGAGCTCCAGGAGCGACGCCAGGAGGGCGTGCTCCTCCCCCTCGCCGGCGGTGAGCGGCAGGAGGCGGCGCCAGGATTCGGCTTCGATTCTCTCGCTCGCGCTTACCATCGTCAGGCGGAGGCTAGGGCCTCGGCGGCGGTCTCCTCGTCGTCGTAGATCCCCGCGTACTGGGCCAGGCCCATGATGTGGAAGGTCTTGTGGATCGTCGGGGTCAGGCAGCAGAAGGCGAGCCGCCCGTCGATCTCGATCATCTTCTCGATGATCTCGATCAGGATCGAGATGCCGATGGAGTTGACGATCTTGGTGCCCACGAGGTTCAGGAGGATTCGCTTGTAGCCGTCCTCGATCAACTCGTAGGCCGCCGAGGCGATCTGCTCGCCGCCCTGGTTGTTGATGTAGCCCTCGGTGTAGATGATCGCCAGGCCGTCCCGGCGCTCCACGGTGAGTTTCAGGCTCTCGGTCATCGCTTGTCCCGTCGGTTTGCCGGCTCTCTCAACGCACCTTCGACATGACGATCGTCGTTCCGCCCGAGCTCGAGCTCACCTGGACATGGTCCATCAGGCCCTGCATGATCTTGAGGCCCCAGCCTCTCTTACGCTCGGACGTGAGCTTATCTTCGATTCGCGGCTCATCCAGATCTTCCGGCGAGAATCCCACACCGGTGTCTCGAACCGTGACCTCGAGGCGCCTCGGCTCGCGGCCTCCGAGCACGACGAAGCTCAGGTAGACGGTCTGGTCCGGGGCCCGGCTGTGCTCGATGGCGTTGATGCACGCCTCGACCACCGCCATGCGGACTTCGTCGATCTTATCCGCACTCATGCTCATCGACTCGGCGACCGCGGTTGCGGCCCGGCTGGCCGCAATCTCCATCTCGGGACCCATCTGGAGGGTCAGGGAGATCTCACGGATCACGTCGTCACCGTTCATGGCATCGGTCGAGGACGATCGGTGGTCATCGGCTCCAGGCACCGGAGGCCCCATGCGGAAGCTCGGGACACGGCACCGCCGCGGAGCAGGGCCGCCCGTCGTGGAAGTGCCTCTCGTCGTGGAAGGCGGGACGCCACGGCGGCTCCGTGCGGCCAGGCTCCTGAGCGGAGCGCTCTAGAACGTCAGGTAGAGCTCCAGCAGGTAGACGACCAGCGGGTGAATCAGGTCGTTGGCCAGCAGCCAGACGAAGCTGCCGATCACGCCCGCCGAGGCCATGACCTGGATCAGGCCTCGGGTCGGAAGGTACGGGACAGTGCGCTGTTTGAGAAGAGATCCGAGCATCGCGCTTTTCTCCTTGGGGCTCATGACACCCGGGAGAAGAGCAATCCCGTTGCCAGGCGGCTCCAGGCACCCCAGAAAAAACACAACTCATTGCAAATAAAAGACTTCTCTCAAGACACCCGGACAGGGCGCCGAGCCGGTGCCGACCCGGTTGCGCGACAGAATGTCGCAACCTGTACCGAGTCAGGACCACGGAACCGAAGGAGCGGCCCGGAGACGGCCTTCTGGACGGATCGCGACAGGATGTCGCGATGAGTCAATTTGTCGCACTCGGAGACCGGGGAAGAGCGTTCTCCCCTTTACGACGAATTCGGAGCCGCGAGGTTTCACGGCGCGCGCCGACGCAGGCGTAGCGGGGCCTACTCCGAGGAGGCGCAACGCCGCGAGGGGGGATTCGGGGACGCCCGCAGCCGGTCGGCGGTTCACTCACGAGCTCAGAAGCCCTTGCGCTGGAGCGTGCGGCGGCTCACCCCGAGCATCCGGGCGGCGGCCGTCTTGTTGCCGTCCGTCATCACCAGGACCCGGGAGATGTGGCGGTGCTCCAGGCTCTCGAGGTCCAGGATCTCGGGATCCGGGTGCGCCCCCGACGGAGCCGTCGGGACCGCGGGAGCCGGCACCCCTCCGGCGCCGAGGAGCGAGGCGACGATCTCCCGGTCGATCTCGCCGTCGGCGAGGGAGGCCGCCCCTTCGACGAGGTTCTGGAGCTCTCGAACGTTGCCCGGGAAGTCGTGGGCCATGAGCAGCGCCATGGCCTCGGCCCGGAGCGGCGGGGGATCGATCTGCTCGCGCCGACAGAAGGCCTCGAGAAAGTGCCGGGTGAGGTGGGGGATGTCCTCCCGCCGCTCGCGCAGCGGCGGGAGCTCGATCTCCACTCCCTTGAGGCGGTAATAGAGGTCCCCGCGGAAGCGGTTCGCCTCCACCAGGCCCTCGAGGTCCTGGTGAGTGGCCGCCACCAGGCGCGCGTCGACGGGGATCGGACGGTGACCGCCCAAGCGCACGACCTCGCGCTCCTGGAGGGCGCGCAGAAGCTTGACCTGGAGGTTCTCCTGCATGTCGCCGATCTCGTCGAGGAACAGGGTCCCACCGTCGGCCAGCTCGAACTTGCCTGCCCGTGCGTTGACGCCGGTGGCGACGCCGCCCTCGATGCCGAAGAGCTCGCTCTCGAGGAGGGACTCGGGCAGGGCCGCGCAGTTCAGGGCGATGAGGGGCCCAGAGCGACCCGACAGGTGGTGGAGGAGCTTCGCCACCAGCTCCTTGCCGGTCCCGCTCTCACCCCGCACCACGACGTTGACCCCGCGGGGCGCCACCCGCTCGACGATCTCGAGGGCCCGGCGCATGGGCGGCGCATGGGCGATGATGCGCCGCCCCTCCACCTCCTCGGAGAAGCGCCCCTTCAGGGCCCGGTTCTCCTCGGCGAGGCGCTCGCGCTGGGCCTCCAGGCGCTCGCGCTGGCGGGCGGTGTCCAGGGAGGCACCGGCCAGGGAGGCGACGGAGTCGAGAAAGCGCCGGTCGTCCTCGGAGAAGCTGGAGCTGGCGCCGCCCCGGGCCTCCTTGTCGAGGACGGCCAGGTAGCCCAGGAAGACGCCGCGGCTGGCGATGGGGGCCGCCAGGAGCTCGTCGAATGGGCGACCGGCGAAGGTGCCGCCGGTGCGGGTGATCAAGCGGCCGGCGCGCAGGAGCTCGGTCCAGAGGTCCGCAGCGAGGAGAGTCTCGCCCCGGGGGGACGCGCCCTTCCAGCCGACGGTGGCGACCGCCCGGGGGCCGCCGTAGGTGTCGCGGGTGACGGCGACGGCGGCGGCGGGGTCGAGGACGGCGCAGACGCGCTGGAGGAGCTCGTCGACGAGGCCCTGCTCGGGGCGCTGGGCACCGAGGGCAAGCGCGAGATCGTAGAGGGTCTCGAGCTGGAGGAGGCGGCGGCGCTGAGCCAGGTCGGGAGTGACGGCGGCGGGGTTCGGCATGGCGGGTAGGGTCATTGTACGGGATGGGTGCGACATTTTGCCGCGGTTGAGGCAGGTGACACGGCCCCGGGCGCGGTGAAACTTCGGCGGCAGGTGACACGGCCCGGGAGCCGGTGAGGTCTCGGCGGCAAACTGCGACCGGCGAGACCTCACGCAGCCCCCGGGCCTGCGTGAACCGGACTTCGGGGCGCTTGGCCCGCTGCCGATGGGAGGAGGAGGGGGGGAATCGGCGGGGTCGGACTGCGGGGGGGGCGGTGGCGTCCCCTTCCCCCCGCCAGGGTGGGAAGGGGATCGAGGGGTTGTGGGGGTGATCCGGTCAACCGTCCCCTTCCCCCGGGCACCGCGCCGCAAAGCGGCGTGGTCGGGTGGGAAGGGGATCGAGGGGTTGTGGGGGTGATCCGGTCAACCTGCGGGGCCGGACTCCTGGGTGGGGTGGCTACAATCGAAGTATGACAAACGAGAACAGTGCGATCGCGACCGAAGAGCATGCCTTCGAGACTCCGGATGGGGTGTTACTTCGGGTTCGGCGGTGTCGGCCGGCGGGGGGAGTGGGTTCCGGGCAGCCATTGGTGGTTCCGAATGCGGTCTACCTGGAGGACGACTTCGCCGGGTTGGCCGCGGGGCGGGAGGTGGTGTTCTACGACCTGCGGGGGCGCGGGCGCTCGGACGCCGTGGCGGACCCGGCGCGGCTGGGGATCGAGCGCGACGTGGCGGACCTGGAGGCGGTGCGTTCGGCCGTCGGGTTCGAGCAGATGGACCTCATGGGCCACTCCTACCTCGGCCTGATGGTGATCCTCTACGCCCTCGAGCACCCGGAGCGGGTCGGGCGCATCGTCCAGCTCGGCCCCGCCGGCCCGGCGGCGGAGTTCCTCGACCGGACACCGCGCCCGGGGAGCGACCCCGAGGCCCTGGACCTCGCCGCCTGGCAGGCGCTCCTCGCCGACCGATCCACTCTCGTCCGCGACCCGAAAACCCACAACCGCCGCTTCTGGGAGATTTTCCTGCCCTACATGTTCGGCGACCCGAAGAAGGCCCGCGCCTACCGGATGCCCAATCTCGACGACGTGCCCAACGAGTGGCCGTCCAACATGAACCGCACGATCCAGGGCGTCTTTGCCACCCTCACGAGCTACGACGTCCGGGAGCGAGCGGCCGAAGTCAAGGCCCCGGTCCTCATCGTCCACGGCACCAAGGACAGAAACGCCCCCTACGAGTCCGGCCCCGCCTGGCGGGACTGTCTCGGCAACGCGAGGCTCCTCACGATCGAAGGCGCGGCCCACATGCCCTGGGCCGAAGAGCCCGACCAAGTCCTCCCCGCCATCGAGGCCTTCCTTGAAGGCGAGTGGCCAGAGGCCGCCGAGGGGAGGCCAGAGGACTGAGCCAGGGAGTCCGACCCCGCCAATCCCCCCCTTCTCTCCACCCTCACGGCGGCGGGCCCGACGCCCAAAGAGCCGGTTCACGCAGGCCCCGGGCGACGCGTGAGACTTCGCCGGCGCAGTTTGCCGCCGAAGTCTCACCGCGCCCGGGGCCGTGTCCTCGGCAAGAAGCTCCAACTACCCGGCCGTCGCCGCCGCCCGCTCCCGCCCCAGCACCCGCTTCAAGTACCGCCCCGTAAAGCTCCCCTCCACCTCCGCCACCTCCTCCGGCGTCCCCGTAGCGATCACCCGCCCGCCGGCCTCCCCACCCTCGGGCCCCAGGTCGATCAGCCAGTCCGCCGTCTTGATCACCTCGAGGTTGTGCTCGATCACCACCACCGTGTTGCCGTGGTCCACCAGCCGGTGGAGCAGATGGAGGAGCTTGCCCACGTCGTCGAAGTGGAGGCCCGTCGTGGGCTCGTCGAGGAAGTAGAGGGTGCGCCCCGTCTGGCGCTTGCACAGCTCGCGGGCGAGCTTCACCCGCTGCGCCTCGCCGCCCGACAGCGTGGTCGCCGGCTGCCCCAGGCGGATGTAGTCGAGCCCGACGTCGGCCAGCGTCGAGAGAATCCGCTCCACTGGCGGGATGTTGGCGAACACCTCCCGCGCCTGCTCCACCGAGAGGTCCAGGATCTCGGCGATGTTCAGGCCCTTGTAGCGCACCGAGAGCGTCTCGCGGTCGTAGCGCTTGCCGCCGCACACCTCGCAGGTCACGTAGATGTCGGGCAGGAAGTGCATCTCGATCTTGATCTGCCCATCCCCCTTGCACGCTTCGCAGCGCCCACCCGCCACGTTGAAGCTGAAGCGGCCCGGCTTGTAGCCGCGCATCCGGGCCTCCGGGACCTTCGCCATGAGCGACCGGATGTGGTTGAAGACATTGGTGTAGGTCGCCGGGTTCGACCGCGGGGTGCGGCCGATCGGGCTCTGGTCGATGGCGATCACCTTGTCCAGGTGCTCGAGCCCCTCGATCCGGTCGTGCTCGCCCGGCCGGTCCTGGGCGCGGTAGAAGTGGCGGGCCAGGGACCTGTAGAGGATGTCGTCGATGAGGGTCGACTTGCCCGAGCCCGAGACCCCGGTCACCACCGTGAAGAGGCCGAGGGGGATTTCCGCGTCCACGTCTTTCAAGTTGTTCTGACGGGCGCCGCGCACGATGAGGGAGGCCCCGTTGCCCGGCCGGCGCTCCGCCGGCACCCCCACGTCCAGCTCGCCCCGCAGGTAGCGGGCGGTGAGGGACTCCCCCTTCGCCTCGACCTCTCCCGGCGTCCCCTGGGCCACGACCTCGCCACCGTGGATGCCCGCCCCCGGCCCCAGGTCGATCACCCAGTCGGCGGCGCGGATCGTCTCCTCGTCGTGCTCGACCACCAGCACCGAGTTGCCCAGGTCCCGCATGCCCTGGAGGGTCGCGATCAAGCGGGCGTTGTCCCGCTGGTGGAGGCCGATCGACGGCTCGTCGAGGACGTACAGGACGCCCATGAGCTTCGAGCCGATCTGGGTGGCGAGGCGGATCCGCTGGCTCTCGCCGCCCGAGAGGGTCCCCGAGGCGCGCTCGAGGGTCAGGTAGCCCACGCCCACGTCGTCCAGGAAGGTCAGCCGGTCCCGGATCTCGCGCACCACCTTGCCGGCGATCGCCGTCTCCCGCTCGGAGAGCTCGAGCCCCTCCATCCACCCGCGCAGCTCGGCCACCGACATGGCCCCGAGCTGGTCGATGGGCACGTCGTCCACGGTCACCGCCAGGGCCTCCGGGCGCAGGCGGCGACCGCCGCAGTCCGGGCAGGAGCGGACCGACATGTACTTCTCGATCTCCGAGCGCACCGACGCCGACTTCGACTCCCGATACTTGCGCTCGAGCATGGGAAGGACGCCCTCGAAGCTCCCCTGCCACTCGTACTTCGAGCGCTTGCCCTTCATCCGGAAGGTCATCTCGCGCTCGGCGCCCTGGAGCACCGCGCGCCGGGCCTTCTCCGGGAGCTTCTTCCACGGCGTGTCCAGGTCGAAACCCAGGCTCTCGGCCAGGGTCTCGACCATCTGCATGCGCCAGGAGCGCGAGCCGGCGGGCCAGGGGGCCACCGCGCCGGCGTTGATGGAGCGCTCCGGATCGGGCACTACCTTGTCCGGGTCGACGCCGGCGATCGTGCCCAGGCCCGAGCAGGTCGGGCAGGCGCCGTACGGGCTGTTGAACGAGAACAGCCGCGGCGTGACCTCCGAGAGGCTGGTACTGCACTCGGCGCAGGCGTAGTTGCGCGACAGGGTCTCCTCGTCCTCGGGCCCGCCGTCGGGCCGCCCCAGGATCACCAGCCCGCCGCCCACCTCGAGAGCCGTCTCCAGGGAGTCGGCGAGGCGGCCCTCGATCCCCTCCTTGACCACCAGGCGGTCGACCACGATGTCGATGGAGTGCTTCTTCTGCTTGTCGAGCTCCGGCGGGTCACCGGACAGGTCGATCATCTCGCCGTCGACCCGCGCCCGCACGAACCCCTCTTTGGACATCTGGGCGAGCTGGCGCTTGTACTCGCCCTTCTTGCCGCGGACGTACGGGGCATAGAGCACCAGGCGCGTACCCGCCGGCAGGGCGAGCACCCGGTCCACCATCTGCTGGACGGTCTGGGGCCGCACCTCGGCTCCGCACTCGGGGCAGTGGGGCGTGCCGACGGAGGCGAACAGCAGGCGCATGTAGTCGTGGATCTCGGTGACCGTGCCCACGGTGGAGCGGGGGTTCTTCGAGACCGACTTCTGCTCGATGGAGATGGCCGGCGACAGGCCGTCGATGGAATCGACGTCGGGCTTCTCCATCTGCTGGAGGAACTGCCGGGCGTAGGACGACAGGGACTCGACGTAGCGCCGCTGGCCCTCGGCGAAGAGGGTGTCGAAAGCGAGGGAGGACTTGCCGGAGCCGGACACGCCCGTGAACACCACCAGGCGGCTGCGGGGGATCTCCAGGTCGACGTTCTTCAGGTTGTGCTCGCGAGCACCGCGGACGACGATGGAATCCATGGGGCAGAGAAGTGTATCCGACGGGATGGCCCTGCAAGCCTCCACGACCGGCGGGCCGGCGTGCGGTCATCAGCGCGGCCGCCGGGCCTTCGGGTCCCCGAGTCCGGCGGCACCGGGGCAGCGTTCGGGGTGGCTCCACACCTCGACCCTCGGGCTGCGCCAGGCGGAGTACACCTCGGTGCGCACGAAGCCGGCGGCTCCGAGGGCCGCCCGCAGCTCGGGCTGACGAACGAGGTCACTCGCGTAGAAGGCCGCGTACGCCGCTCCGGGGAGCACGGCAGCCAGCTCCCCGGCGGACGGCGGCGAGTCGAAGTCGACGATTCTCCCCCTCCCGCCGAGGACTAGCCGGTCTCCGTAGGCCCAGGCCTGCCGCACCACGACGCTCCCGGAGCACCTGCCCACCGCCAGGTCCTGGGCGGCGTCGACCGCAGCATACGAGCGCTTGGCGAGCATCGCCCAGCCGTAGTGGGTCGACATGGCAAGCGAGATGCCTAGCAGGAGAATGACGACGATCTTGCGGCGCCCTCGCCACCAGGCCGCGACCCCGGTCGCCAGGAGAATCGAAAGGAAAGGGAGCAGACCCTGGAGGTAGCGCAACTCCCCGTGATGGACTACCGAGAGGATCAGTAGAGGCAATACTACGAAGGGCCAGAGTGCCTTCGTGGCCTGTCGCCGATCGTCGCGTCGGAAGAAGAACGGGAGGAGAGGGGGCAGCAGCCAGAAGGGCAGTCTTCGGGCATACCAGAGGACCGGCTGGTGGGGTACGAGCGATGACGACCGGCGTTCCAGAAGGGTGTAGCGCGCGAAGGCCACGAGGCTGGCGAAGGGTCGCCCCCACGCGAGGAGATCGACCCCGCCCACCGTGAGAGCCGAACCGACCAAGAACCCCGCGCCGAGACCGACGGCCCGCCTCAACACGTCCGAGCGGGAGTGGCCCAGCAGCCAGGGCATCGAGGCGAGGGGAAGAAGAAAGATCGCCTCGCTGTACCGGAAGGCGAAGGCGAGGGCCATCAAGCCGCCGGCGGCCAGCCCACGCGCCACGAGGCGCTCACCTCCGCAGACGAGCAGTGCCGCCAGGAGGACGCACGACGTCGAGGCGGTGCGGGGATAGACGGTCGCGCCGTACGCCAGGGGAATCCAGTGGAAGGCGTACAGCCCCGCGGCGATCACCGGCACGGGAGCGGGCAGGAGTCGCCGGGCGAGAAGGAAGACGAGGAGCTCGTTCAAGGCCGCGAGGACGACGAACGGGAGCGTCGCCAGCCGGACCAGCTCCAAGGGGTCCGTCAAGCCGACCGCTTGGCCGAGGGCGGCCACGGGGGTCACGAGGAGGCGTGGGAGCAACGGGTTCCGGACCGCCCACGGCTGATACCCGATCCGGGTGACGGGACTCAGCCCGGTCTCGAGGACCTCCACGTCATCCCCCGTCGAGAAGCCGATGGGGCCCGCGACCACGATCAGCCGGAGGACCGTCGAAACGACCACGAGGATCAGAAGGGCTCGCCGGTCGGCGGCGAGCGTGCCCGGCCGAGGATTCATCGCATCGTCCCACCTCCGAGCCCGGACACCATCAATCCGGAGACTCTACGTTCAATGCGATTCTAAACGTTCGGGCGACGACTTCGCTCGGAGGCCGAGCTCTCCCCCGTCTACCCGGCGCCTCCGCTCGTTTGGGGGCTCAGAGCCCGTGAAGAACTCTCCGCCTGTCGCGAGGGCGTCAACCGGGCGCCCCTCGCAAGGCGCGCCGACGCAGGCGTAGCAGGTAGCGGGGCCTACGTCGAGGAGGCGCAACGCCGCGAGAGGTGATTCGGGGACACCCGCAGCAGGGTCGGAGATTTCTTCACAGGCTCAGAAGTCCACGTAGCCTTCGCGCACGCGGACCCGGTTGCCGAAGCCCTTGACCTGGACCTGGACCTGGTGCCAGCTCCCGTCCTTCTTCAGGTTGCTCGGGTAATACCCGATCACGTACTGCTCGCGGAGCTCGGCGAGGATGCCGCGGAACGCGCTCTCGACCTGGGAGACGTCGTCGATGGGCTCGATCCGGCCGCCGCTGTCGAGCACCAGCTTGCGCAGGGTCTCGAACTGATCCTTGTTCTGCTGGGCGTCGCGCCAGGCGGAGGAGAACAGGCCCGGCTCGGCGTCGGGATGGGAGCGGTCCTGGAGCTGGAGCCAGTAGACGATCGCCTGGCTGCGCTGGGCCTTCCAGAGGGCATCCTTCATGTCCAGGGCGCTGTAGACGTCGAAGCCGTCGGAGAGAATCACGATCACCCGCCGGCCCTGGCGGCCGTCGAGGATCTTGAAGGCCGAGTACAGGTAGTCGGTCAGGGCCGTGCCGCCGGCGGCCCGGGTGCCTTCGAGGGAGCTGCGCAGCACCGCCGGGTCGTCGGTGAACGGCGTCGCCCGAATCAACCGGTCGGAGAACAGCACCGACATGGCCTCGTCCAGGTGCTTCATGCCCGAGGTGAAGGCCTCGGCCCCCCGGATGGCGGCCGCGAGACGATCTCCTTTCATGCTCTCGCTGGAGTCGACCAGCAGGACGGCGGTCAGCGGCGCGTCGCCCCCTTCGAAGGTCACGAGGTCCTGGGGAGTGCCGTCGTCGAGCACCGTGAAGTCCTCCCGCGGCAGGCCGGTGACCCGCTGGCCACCCTGGGTCACCGTGATGTAGAGCTGCTGGAGAGGGACCTCCACGACCTCGTCGACCTCGATGGCGGGCGTCTGAATCGCCATCTCTCCAGTCTCGCCGGTGCTGGTGAGTGCGACCGCCCGGAAGACGTGCTCCTCGTTCTCACTGCCCACGTCCACCGTAACCTCCCACGGCGGCTGCGTGAGCACCGTGACCAGCCGGTCGTCGACGTAGAGACGCACGCGCTGCACCGGATCCTTGCTCTGCACCTGTATGCGCACATGCACCTTGCCGCTCACCGCGTTGAACGGCCCGGGGTCGAGAATCGCCACCTCGACGTCCGAGGCCCGGGCGGGCGAGACCGCGGCCAGGGACCCGGCCGCCGCCCAAACCAGGACCAGGATCGGGATCAGGCTTCCGGCCAGGGCTCTCCCCGAGAGGCGCCCGCGACGACGGCGTTCGCCGAGGTTGCTCACGGTGCCGCCCCCGCGGCCGCCGGCCGATCCCTCCCGGTATCGCCCAGCAGACGGGCGAGGCGCGGGACCCGCGTGGCCGCGTTCTCGTGGAGGGCCGCCAGGGCCCGGTCATAGGTCTCCTGCGGCCCCATGCCGTAGCGGCGCCGCGCCGAGGGCCCCCGCTGCCCGGCGTCGGCCGAAAGCTGGCGGATCACCTCGAGGGCCTTGTTCGGCTCCTTCTGCGCGTCGAGGACGAAGGCGAGCTGGGTCCTCAGGCACTCGCTGTGGGGGTAGCGCTCGAGTCCGTTGCGGAGGACGGATTCGGCCTGCGGCAGCCGGCCCGCGTCACGGTCCATGGTGGCGAGCTGCTCGTAGGCCACCACGGTCTCCCAGTCGTCCCGGCCCTCGGCCAGAAGCCCCTGGAGGAGCCGGTGGGCGTCCTTGGTGGAGCCCAGGCGCATGAGGTTGACCGCCATGCGCAGGCGCCCCTCGCGGTTGTTCGGATCGACCTTGAGGAGCTCGAGAAGCCGCTCGGCGGCCCGGTGGTAGTCGCTGCTGCGCTCGTGGACGGTGGCGATCCCCAGCAGAGCCGCGGCGTCGTTGGGGTCGAAGTCCAAGGCGTGGAGCATGAGGCCCAGCCCCTGGAGCTTGACCCCCACGAGCTGACTGTAGATGCCGAGGCTCGCCAGGGCGCGCGCGCCCAGAACCCGCGAGCCCTCGCTGCCGCCCTCCCGAGCGTAGAGATCCGCCAGGCTCGCCGCCAGCCGCGAGGAGTGGCCGGCCAGGAGCGGTTGCCCCCGGTCCACGTACATGCGGTAGGCGTCGTGGTGCAGGGCGAGCATGGGGACCAGGGCTTCGAGATCCTTGACGCCGACCCACTTGACCACCTCCACCTCGGCGTCGAGGAGCCGCTGGACCTCCTTGGGCTCGCGCCCCTCCATGGCCGCAGTCTCGAAGTCGTAGAGAGCCGTGAGGGCGTCCTCGCTCTGGCCGGCGGCGACGAGCTCGAGCACGCCCCGGTAGCCGTCGAGGAGCTGCTGCTCCCCTTCGAAGCGCCGGCGGCGGCCCGACGAGCGCTCCTCGGGCGAGATCCGGTCGCTCTTCTTGAACGTCGGGATCTCGGCGGGGCCGTGGCCCGTCGCCGGTGGGATCACCAGCAGGGTCGGCGCCGGCTGGTCGCCGGCCGTGTCCTGCTCACCGGCGCCGGCCTGGCCCTTGGGGGCGTCCTGACCCGGGTCCTGACCCTGAGCGCGGCCCTGAGCGCGGGCGGGCGGAGCCAGGAGCGCGAACACGCCGGCCAGCAAGGCGGTTGCGAGCACCGCCCGCGGACCCCTCCCCGAGCGGTGTCGCGCAGTGTGCCGACCGGCGGTAATGACGGTCCGAGGTAACACGATGTGCTGTGGCATGTTGGCGTGGCATTGTACCGTGGCCCAAGCATCCATGCTTTGGCACATTCACAAGGCTTGACGCACGGAACCCCGCGCCGAGAGCGGCGCGGGGTTCCGAGACGACGGCTCGAGACAACGGGTCGACTACTGGTGGGTGCGGCCCACCGGCTTGTGGTGATGCGGGGACCCGCCGTTCCCACCGGGGTTCCCGCCGTCGGGGCCCGAGGGTCCGGAGGCCGTGCCCTTCCAGACCCGCAGGGAGTCCAGGAGCTGGCGGCCGGCGGCCCGACTGAAGAGAACGCTGGAGGTCAGGGTGTTGGGGATCGACGGGATCGCCGTGGCGTCGCTGTCGAACAGGAACGGGTAGAGGTCGACCTGCGGGATGTGGGCGTCGTAGGTCTGGTTGATCGCCCGGATGAACTCGTTGGCCGCGATGGCGTAGCCCAGGGGACGCGGGTGGACCCCGTCGAGGCCGATGGCGCCACCGGTGACGAAGGCGCTCGTGATGTCGATGCCTCCGATGTTGAAGCCGGTCGTCGATCCGGTCTTGAGCAGGCCGTTGATGTCGGCCATGGCCGAGCCGGTCGATTGGGCGAGGCTGCGGATGAAGGCGTTGAGGGTGTCGACCCGAGCCTGGATGGCCGCGGCCTCGGAGGCCGAGAGGACGTACTGGTCCCCGAGGCCCGTGCCGGTGCCGCCGGCGAAGGCCGGCACGCCGATGCCCTGGGAGAGGGGCGTCGAGGCGGTCAGCAGCACGTGGTCGGCGAGCGAAAGCGGCTTGTCGCCGGGACCGAGGAGCGGGATCAGCGAGCCGCCCGGCCCGAGAACCGGCTCGTTGGTCGCCGGATCCACCAGCACCGGCGGAATGGTGGTGACGAAGGGGACCGAAGTGACGTCCGGGAGGTTCGCCAGGACGAGCTTGGCGCCGGCTCCCTGGAGAGCCGCCACCAGGGCGGTGTAGTCCGCCTCGAACTGGGCCACCGGGGTCAGGGTCACGCCCTCGATCACCCGCCCGCTGGTGGCCGCGGCGAGCACGTCGTTGTTGCCCAGCCAGATCATGGCGAAGGTGGGCTGGAGCGCCAGCGCCTGCTCGAGCTGAGTGTTGGGGGTGCGCAGCACCAGGGTCGCCGCGTCGCTGGGCCCGCGCTCGCGGTTGCGCAGAGCGTCGCCCAGGCGGAAGCCGGGCACCGACAGGTTGTCGTACGGGCGGGCCAGCATGGCGTTCAAGGGGAGGCCCTGGCCGGGGAGCGGGACGATCTTCAGGGGCGAGAGGCCCTGGAGCTGGTAGAGCGCCGGGATGCCCGGCGCGCTCACCAGGGGCTGCTCGATCTCCTGGCCGGTGGCCTGCCGGACGAGGAGCGCCGGGACGCTGTTCTTCTGGGCGCCCTCGACCAGGCCGCCGCTGGTGAAACCGGCCCCCAGGCTGTCGCCCAGGGCCACGAAATGGGAGAAGTCGGCCTGCCCGGTGTCCTGGGCGTGGGCAGGGGTCCAGGCCGCCGGCGCGGCGAGCGCCAGGGCCAGGCCGAGAACGACGAGAGCTCGATTACGGATCACGGGACAGTCTCCTTTCAGAAGCCGACCGAGATGCCCAGCAGGTAGGCGGTCGTCTGGAACTTGCCGCGGAAGACGGGCTCACCCGCGAAATCGGTGTTCCGGGTCCGATCGGCGAACGGCAGGTACATGAAGGCCACGTCGAGCTTCGTCGCGCCGGTGTAGCCGTAGCCCAGACACAGGCCGGTGCGGTTGGCGTCGGGCAGCAGAGGGCCGACGCTGGGCTCGGGCTGCGGGGTCTCGTCGTAGACCGCGCCGAAGCGCCACTGCGTCGTCGGGCTGATCACCCAGTTGACACCGGCGCGGTAGTTGAAGGCGTCGTCGTACTTCTCCGGGATGGTCTGGGAGAACTGGGGGTTGTCCGGGAAGGCGAGCACGACCTTGTCGAAGCTCGACCAGCCCGTCCAGTTGACGTCGGTCTCGAGGGTGACGTTGGGGGTCAGGCCGAAGGCGAAGCCCAGGCTGGCCAGGTCGGGGTAATCGATCTTGGTCTTGATGGGTAGCTTCTGGCCGAAGGGGATCTGGGTCGCCACCGCGGCGTCGAACGGCGGGATGCCGGTCGACGTCTGGGTGAAGGTGCCGTCGCCCTTGTAGTCGATGCTGATCTTGCTGCGGTAGGACAGGCCCCACGAGAAGCGCGAGTTGACCTTGTTCAGCAGACCCACGTTGAAGCCGTAGCCGGTATCGAGGTCGCTCTTGAGGTGGGCCCTGCCGACGTCGGAGACCTGGCCGAGGATCGGGTTGAAGACGCCGATGTCCCGGTTGAGCTCGAGGTCCGACCAGCGGCCCACGATGCCCACGCCGATGCCGAAGTTGGGCGTCGCCTGCCAGGCGATGGTCGGGTTCAGGTCGAAGGTGCGCAGCACCGTCTTGGTGGAGATGAAGCGACCCGACCAGGAGCTCGGGTTCTCCCATTCGGTGGTGAGGCCGAAGGGGCTGTTGAAGCCGAGCCCGAAGGTCCAGCCGGGGGCGACCGGCTGCACATAGTAGGCGTGGGACGGATAGAAGACGGCGTTCTTCTGCTTGCCGTTCTGTCCGGCGCCGGGATATGGCCCCGCTCCGTCGAACGTGGAGTCGGCGTTGATCAGGGTCGTGCCCAGCTCGAACGCCCGCTGGTTCTGGAAGGCGAGCCCGGCGGCGTTGTAGAACAGCGCCGACGGGTCGTCGGCCTGGGCCGTGAAGGCGCACGCCATGCCCATGGCCTTGCTGCCGTGCTCGAAGATCCCGAAGCCGGCACCGAATGCCGGCGAGCTCGCAAGGGCGACCAGCACCCAGGCGAACGAAGCTCTGGTCAGAGCGGTTCCGCGGCTGCGCATCCCATTCCTCCTTAGGTCTTGGATTCGATCGAAGTCGATCGCCAGGTGAACCGTGGTGCGGGTTCTAGACCTCACCCGAACAGCGGACGGTTGCCGCCACACTAATGTAACGCCAACCCCCTGTCAACGCGCCGCAGGGTGGCTCCGAGCCATCCCGACGCGCGGTTTCAAAGGCCCTCGGCGAGCTGCTAGAGTAGCGGGGAGGAGATCGTGTGATGAAGTTCGAGAGCGAGGTCCACCGCGAGACCTTCAAGAAGGTCGAGGACTACGTCCAAGACCTGATCGACGAGCCGTTCCTGGACCAGGCATCGGGGCACTTTTACGGCCGCTACGGCTCCACGGTGCTCGAGGTCTCGGTCGACGCCTACGGTCCGGAGGAGGCGATCGTGACGGTGATGGCCTACTGCGTTCAGGGGGCCGAGGTCGACGACAGCCTCCTCGAGGGGCTGCTCGAGCTGAATCACAGCCTGCCGGTGGGGGCATTTTCCCTGGTGGGCGCCGACGTCTTCTTCTCCCACTCGCTGTTCGGCCGCTCCCTCGATCCGCGCAACTTCCTGGGCACGGTGGCCGCGGTAGCGACCGTCGCCGACGACTACGACGACCGGATCGTCGCCGAGTACGGCGGTGAGACGGCCCTCGAGCGGATCCAGTCGACCGGCGGCCGGCGGCGCCGGGAGGCCCAGACGGCGAGCATCGTGCCTTGAGGGATCGCCCCCCACTCCCTCGATCCCTCCCGGCTCAGGCCGAGGCGAAACGCCGGCTCGGGACGCCTACCAGCGCCCCTTGACCGCCTCGCGCATCTCGCGCTCCACCACCTTCTGCTTCTCCGCCCGCCGCTTGTCGTAGAGCTTCTTGCCCTGGGCCAACGCGATCTGGACCTTGATCCAGCTCCCCTTCAGGTAGACCTCGAGGGGCACGATCGTCAGCCCGCGGATGATCGAGCGCCCCATGAGCTTGTCGATCTCGCGGCGGCCGAGCAGGAGCTTGCGGGGGCGCTCGGGGTCGTGGTTCTCCCGGTTGCCGTGGGTGTACGGGCTGATGTGGGCCCCCACCAGCCAGGCCTGGCCGCCCTGCACGTCCACGTAGCTGTCCTTGAGCTGGACCTTGCCCTGGCGCGCCGACTTGACCTCGGTGCCGGTGAGAACCATCCCGGCCTCGAAGGTCTCGAGGATGGTGTAGTCGTGGCGCGCCTTGCGATTTCTCGCCAGGACCTTCATCGAGGGGCTGTCGCTCTTCGCGGCCATGGGACCGGGGAGCATAACAGCCGATCGATCGGGTCGCCCCCCCCTCACCCTTCGCCCCCGCTCCCAGTGGGTTTCCGCCGCGCGTGGTGGGAGCTGGTAATCTCCTACCGTCCATGCGAATCGCGGCCCTGCTCGCCCTCTTTGGCCTCCTTCTCTCCTCGGCGGTCCTCGCCGACGATCCCAAGATCCACGGCCTGAAGGCCCAGGTGGACGGCCACCGGGTGATGCTCGACTTCGTCATGACCGATGCCTTCGATCAGGACGTGATCGAACGGGTCTCGAGCGGCCTGCCCACCAGCTTCACCTACGAGATCGAGCTGGCCAAGGACCGCAAGCGCTGGTTCGACCGCTCCCTGGGTCACAGCGAGCTCCAGGTCATCGCCATGTTCGACGCGGTCACCCGCGAGTACCTGGTCAACTACAAGCTCGACGGCAAGCTCGTGGAGAGCCGCATGGTGCACAACCTCGTCGAGCTGCGCCGGGCGATGACCCGGTTCGAAGGCATCCCGGCCTTCACCCTGGAGCCGCTGCCCGCGCGCTTCCGGATGCTGGTCAAGGTGCGGGCCCTCCTCGGCTCCCACACCGTGTTCGCCTTCATCCCCACCCGGATCACGACCGACTGGAAGGAATCGAACAAGTTCCGGGCGCCCGAAGACCTCCTGCCCCCGCCCTCATCATGAGCGCGTCAAGCCTGCCAGCGGAAACGAGAGTCGGGAGGTGGCGTCCCCTTCCCCCCCTGGGGGTGGGAAGGGGATCGAGGGGTTGCGGGGGGGATGCGCTGGGTCCAGCGTTCTGGAGAAGCCGATCGGGTGGGCGTAGGCTCCTTCGGTCGGCGCGGGCGGGGGAGCTTCGGCCCGCCAAGCTCACAAAGGTCCGGATGCTTCGTCGGCTCCAGGCGGAGCTTCTCTAGATTTATCCCCCCATGGCCCTCAAGGAACGCCTCCGCCGCCACCGCAAGGACCGCCGCTTCATCGTCGGCGCGCTGGCGGCCGTGCTGGTCGTCCTGATCTCGTTCTTCTACCTGGTCCAGCGCGGCCGGGACCTGCCCGATACGCTGCTCAACAACCAGCTCCTGCTCTTCGTCCTGTGGTACGTCAACGTCGTCCTGATCCTGACCATCCTCTTCGTCCTGCTGCGCAACCTGTTCAAGCTGCTGGTCGAGAGGCGCCACCGGATTCTGGGTTCGAAGTTCAAGATCAAGCTGGTGGCGACCTACATCGGGCTGGCGCTGATCCCGGTGCTGCTCCTCTTCGCCTACGCCACCGAGCTGCTCCAGGGCACCGTCGACCGCTGGATCAACGCGCCTGTGGCCAAGGTCCTGGACGAGTCCTCCACGGTGGTCGAAGGCCTCTACACCCGCCTCGAGGACCAGGCGCTGCGCGACGCCGGGCAGGTGCTCGACGCCATCGGCGACCTCGATCTCCAGGACCCGGCCCAGCGGCCGGAGCTGGGCCGCCGCCTCCAGAACCTCCTCGGCGAGCTCTCGCTGGACTACCTGGCGGTCTACGACGGCACCGAGTTCATCCACGCGGTGGTCGATCCCCGAAGCGGCATCACCGATCTTCCGGAGCCGGGGCGCCGCAACCTCGCCGCCGCCGCCGCCGGCGAGCGCATGGTCCGCCGACTCTCCCAGGACTCGGCCGGGCGACTGATCCTGGGCGCTGCGTCCCGGCCGCCGAAGGGCAAGGCCGGCAAGGGAGGCGAAGGCAAGGACGCCACCGCCGGCGCCGCGGCGGGCGACGAGCCCCAGGCGACGGTGGTGGTGGCCGGCGTGCTCCTCGATCCCCACATCGCCGAGGTCGCCGACCAGCTCGTCCAGGCCCACCAGCGCCACCGCCAGCTCGTGGTCCAGAAGGACGCCCTCGAGGCGAGCCACCTCCTGCTCTTCCTGCTCGTGACTCTCCTCATCCTACTGGCCTCCTCGTGGGTCGGCCTGTACCTGGCCCGCCGCGTCACGGTCCCGATCCAAGCCCTCGCCGAAGGGACCGAGCGGATCAGCCAGGGCGACCTCGATCACCGGGTGGCGGTGGCGGCCGACGACGAGCTCGGGGTGCTCGTGCGCTCGTTCAACCGGATGACCGGCGAGCTGAAGCGCAACCGGGAGCTGATCGAGCGCAGCAACCGGGAGCTCAAGGAGGCCAACGCCCGCCTCGCCGAGGAGCGGGCCCTGATCGCGGCGGTGGTCGACAACGTGGCGGCCGGCGTCGTCGCGAGTGACCGGGAGGGGCGGATCGTGACCTGCAACGGGGCGGCGCTCCGGATGCTGCGCCAGTCCGAGGACGAGGTGGTGGGCCGGCGCGCCGCCGAAGCCTGGAGCGACCCGGAGCGCACCAAGCTCGCCGAGCTCCTGGACCCGCACCAGGATCCGACGCGGGGCTCGGCAGGCGAGGCGGCGGGGCTCACTCAGGAGCTCCACCTGGTCCTCGGAGGCGAGTGGAAGAGCTTCGAGGTGAAAGTGACGCCCATGGCGTCACCGGGCGAGGAGGCCCGTGGACGGGTACTGGTGCTCGAAGACCTGACCGAGCTGATCAGGGCTCAGCAGCTCGCCGCCTGGAACGAGGCGGCCCGCCGCATCGCCCACGAGATCAAGAACCCCCTGACCCCGATCCGGCTGGCCGCCGAGCGGATCCGGGAGAAGCACAGGCGGCGCGACGCCGATCTGGACGAGGCCCTGGAGGCGGGGGTGGACATCCTCCTCCAGGAGGTCTCCGCCATGCAGGCCATGGTCGACGAGTTCTCGCGCTACGCCCGCATGCCCCGGCCACAGCCCACGCGGGTGGACCTGGCACGCCTGGTCGAGGAGACCTTGCACCTCTACCGGGGACTGAAGCCGGGCGTCGAGGTGGCGAGCCGGATCGGGCCCGGCACGGACGCCCTGATGGCCGATTCCGAGCAGATCAAGCGCGCCCTGATCAACCTCCTCGACAACGCCATCGAAGCGACGGAGGCTCCGGGACGGGTGACGGTGGCGGCGGACGCGACGGACGGCCACATGGAGCTCCACGTCTCCGACACCGGCGAGGGCATCCCCGACTCGGCCAAGGACAAGCTCTTCCTGCCCTACTTCTCCACCAAGGGGCGGGGCACGGGCCTCGGCCTCGCCATCGTCCACCGCATCGTCTCGGACCACCGCGGCACGATCCGGGTGGAGGACAACCGGCCGCACGGCACGGTGTTCACGATCGAGTTGCCGCTCAGGTAGATCGACGGGGCTTCGCCTTCAACTTCGAGGCAGGGGCGAGGGACGCCCCCTCCCGCACAACCCGAGCAGCGCAACGGCGGAGGTGGGCGGTGGCGTCCCCTTCCCCCCCTGGGGGTGGGAAGGGGATCGAGGGGTTGCAGGGGGGAGGCAGTCAACCGTCCCCTTCCCCCCCTGGGGGTGGGAAGGGGATCGAGGGGTTGCAGGGGGGAGGCAGTCAACCGTCCCCTTCCCCCCCTGGGGGTGGGAAGGGGATCGAGGGGTTGCAGGGGGGATCCGCGGTCAATAGCGATACACCGCCGCGACCGGTGCACCTTCCGGCACCTGCTCCGGCTGCACCGCGAAGACCCGGCCCCCCTTGAGGAGAGTCTGGATCGCAGCGAAGTCCACCAGGTCCTCGTGGCCTGGGCCGTCCTGCTCGGCGAGCTCCACCCGCCGCCCGTCCGGGTCGAACCACCCCCAGCGCCGGGTGCCCAGCGCCACGAAGAGCGTCTCCACCCGCCCGTCGGCGGCCGCCGTGATGACCTCCTCGAGCTGGCTCGAGGCCTGGCCGGTGCCCACCAGCTCCCCGTAACGGTCGGCCGCGCTCTCCTGGGAGCGGGTGAAGGTCGGCTCGACCAGGGGCCAGGCCCGCTCGTGGAGCTCCTCGGCGGTGAGCTCGTCCGGGTTGCCCGGCACGCCGCCCTCGACCAGGGTCGCGTGGCCCGAGGCCTGGCGGTAGATGGGGAACAGGAACTCCACGCCCGCGAGCACCAGCGGGGCGCTCCGGTCGCCGATCAGGGCGGTGACGCCCCGGTCCAAGAGGCCGAAGAACTTGCGAATCTCGGCCTTCGCGTCGTCCTCGCCGCCACCCTGGCCGTGGTAGACGGGGGAATCTCCGGCGCGTCCGGTCTTGGCGCCGGTGTGGTACTGGATGTGGGTCTCCTCCACCTCGTAGCCCACCGCTTCGTCGAGACTCGTGGGCAAATCCCCAAGGTCGAGCTCGTGCACGCTGTGGCGCGTGGCCTCCAGGAGCCGGGCGCGCTTCTGGGAGAGCGCCAGGATGTAGAAACGCCCGTCCCCCGAGAAGAGCGGAAGAAGCGGTTTGAGGTGGAAGCGCTCCTCGACCAGGGCCAGCTCGCGGACCTCGACGGGCACCCGGTAGCAACGGAAGAAGCCGTCGGCGACGAACAACGCCAGGCCGTCGCTCTGGTGCTGCCAGAAGGGGGTGTCGTCGATCAGCTCGACAGCCGGCGCGAGGAGGGCTTCGGCCTGCTTCGGGCCGAGGCCGTAGGCCTCCAGCGAGTCGGCCGCCTTGCGAACCAGGTTCTTGAACCGGATCGCGTTCTGCTGGGTCTCCGGACCGGCCTTGACCATCGGTGCGTACAGCGATACGCAAGCGCCTTGGCGGCGCTGCATCAACGCTTCGAGCTCGCCTCGGGACAGTTGCTTCATGGGATGAACCTCCTCGCTGGAATCCTTGGAGCTACACATAGCGGCGTCCCTTACCTATGGTAACGTCATCGCCCTCCGCATTCGTTCCTCTCTCGAAAGACAGCTTCTCCGGAAAGGGAACCACACCCATGAAACCAGTTTACAGTCTCTTCGCGGGCGCGCTCGTCCTGATGCTGGGCGTCGCGCCGGCGTGCGCCGCACCGAAGGCCTCGGGCCAGGACGCGGATTCGGCCCAGGCCCAGCCCAAGGACAAGGCCATGGACCAGAGCGGCGCCGAGGCCGGTGCCCAGGACCAGTCCAAGACCTTCTACGCCCTCGGGCTCGCTATCTCCCAGGGCCTTGCCCAGTTCCACCTCACCGAAGACGAGCTTCAGTCGGTCCAGAAGGGCCTGGCCGACGGTGTCCTGGGCAACGAGCCCAAGGTCGACCTCAAGGAGTACATGAAGAACATCCAGGAGCTCGCCCAAGCGCGGGCGGCAGCGGCCTCGAAGGTGGAGCGCACCGAGGGGGCCGACTTCCTGGCCAAGGCGGCGGCCGAGCCCGGCGCGGTGAAGACCGACTCCGGCATGGTCTACCAGATCGAGAAGGAGGGCACCGGCCCGAGCCCGGTGGCCACCGACACGGTGAAGGTGAACTACAAGGGCACGCTGCGCGACGGCACCGTCTTCGACAGCTCCTACGACCGCGGCCAACCCGCCACCTTCCCCCTCAACCAGGTCATCCCCTGCTGGACCGAGGGCGTGCAGCACCTGAAGGTGGGCGGTAAGGCGAAGCTCGTCTGCCCGCCGGACCTGGCGTACGGTGACCGGCCGGCCGGCAAGATCCCGCCGGGCTCGACCCTGATCTTCGACGTGGAGCTGCTCGACGTCACGAAGGCGGAGGCGCCGAAGACGCCCGCGGCGCAGCCCCCGAGCGACAGCCAGCACAAGATGCCGGCCAAGAGCTCCGGAAAGAGCGGCGGCTGACCTCGAGCGATGTTGAGGAAGCGGGCGATCCGGTCGCTCCTCGTCGAGCAGGTCGCCGGGCTGCTGCCCCGGGAGACCGAGGCCGAGGAGCCGGCGAACGGTGAGGCGGCCCCGGCCGAGGCGGCGGTGCAGGAGGCCGCCGCCGAGGTCGAGGCCCTGCACAAGGCCAAGCGCCGGGCCCTCCTGATGGTGGGCCTCGACTGGATCGCCCTCGCCGCCCTCTTCCTCCTGCGGGACCGGGGAGCGACTTTCCTCCCCATGGACGGCACCATCGAGACCATCTTCACCCTGGGCGTGGTGGCGGTGGCGATCCACTCCGGCTTCCGCCTCGGCCAGCTCGAGAAGTACCGGGCGGTGTCGCGGACTTACGAGAATCTATTGGAGTAGAGCAACTCCGCCTCAGCCCTAGAGGCCGAGTTGCCGGCGGTGCCAGCAGGCGGTAGACCCCCGCCCACGATGAGCGTGTTCGCCTACGCTCGTCTGCGTGCCGTTCCCTGGACGCTGGATCCGCCGCATCCCCCCCGCAACCCCTCGATCCCCTTCCCACCCCGAGGGGGGAAAGGGACGCCCCCACCCGGCGGTGAGCTTCGGAGCTGGGATGCCAACCGGAAGAGCGCCGATCCAGACGCGGACTCCGGAGCATGACTACTCGCCTGCCCGTCGCATGGCAGCGGCCTTGCCGATCAGGGTCGCGAGCTCTGAGACCCGGACGTCGCCCGGGTACTCGGCGGCCAGCTTCTGCGCCCGCTTGAAGAGCTCGTCCAGATCCCCTTCGCGGGCCCAGTAGCTCCCCTTCAGGATCTCGCCGAGCTCCGCCACCACCGAAGCCAGGCGCAGGGCCCGCGGCGCCGACTCCCAGCGTCCGTCGAGCTCGCCGGCGGTGATCGACCTGGCGACCTCCTCCACCCGGCCCGAAGCAGCGCTCCGGTAGCGCAGGTGCAGCGTCGCGGCGGTCCGCCGGGCACGCGCCCCCGGCCGCAGCTTGACCTCGTAGAGCGCCGTCACCGTGTGGCCTGCGCCCACCTCCCCGGCGTCGACCGTGTCGTCGCGGAAGCGCTCGTCCGGCACGTCCCGGTTCTCGTAGCCGATCAGGCGGTAGCGCTCCACGACCTTGGGATCGAGCTCCACCTGCACCTTGGCGTCCCGGGCGATGGTCTGGAGAGTGCCGGTCAGGTTCTCGACGAACACCCGGCGCGCCTCCTCCAGGCTGTCGACATAGGCGTAGGCGCCGTCGCCGCGGTCGGCGAGCTGCTCCATGAGCACGTCGTTGTAGTTGCCCATGCCGAAGCCCACGGTGGTCAGCTCGATGCCCCGGCGGGCCTCGTCGCCGATCCGCTGGAGGATCGAGCCGGGGCCGGTAGCGCCCACGTTGGCGACGCCGTCCGAGCACAGGATGACCCGGTTGATGGCGCCGGGGCGGAAGTCCGCCCGCGCCAGCCGGTAACCCAGCTCCAGACCCTCCTCGGCGTTGGTCGCGCCTTCGGGCTGGAGCTGGTCGACGGCCCGGCGGATCGCTTCGTGGTCGGCGGTGTGGCCGAGAAGCACGCGGCCGTTCGAGCCGTACACCACCAACGCCACCCGGTCGTCGGGCCGCAGGTGATCGAGGAGCAGGCCCAGGGCCTGCTTCACCAGGCCGAGGCGGTTGCCGGCGGCCATGGAGCCCGAGACGTCCACCACGAAGGTCAGCACGGCGCTCTTGCGCTCGGCAGGGTCAATCGTCCGCGCAGCCAGGCCGAAGCGGATCAGGTGGTAACGGGGGCCCTCGGCGAAGGGCGAGCGCGAGCCCTCGGCAACCAGAGAGAAGTCGGAGCTCTCGGGCGGCGCGGGATCGCCGTAGTCGAAGGCGTTGATCATCTCCTCGACCCGCACCGCCTCGTGAGGCGGGAGGTGGCCGTCCTCGAGATAGCGCCGCACGACGCCCCAGGAGCCGGTGTCGACATCGAGGCCGAAGGTCGAGAGCGGGTCGTCCTCGGTGTCGATGAACGGGTTGGTGCCGTAGCTCTTGAAGAAGACGTCGCCGTACGGCTGGTCGTTGGGCTCGGCGGTGCCGCCGGTCGAGGGAGGAATGCCGGCGGGGCCACCGACGACCGACTGGACCCGCGCCGGGGCCTCGGCTCGCTTGGCCTTGGGCGCCGAACCGACGGTCCGACGGCTGATCTTGCGCTCGTCGAGGACCGGCGATTCAGATGTCACTGTGATGACCTCTCTCACGGGCGGTGACATCGAGACATCCAGCGCCGTATCGCGGTCCGAGCGCACCGCTACGGTCGGGTACTCGACCGTCGAGAAACCTTCGAGCCGGGCGTCGACTCGATAGGTCCCGGGGGCCAGGTCTTTGATCTTCGCCTCACCTCGGGCGTCAGTGAGCGCGACCCGGGCTTCTTCTCCGCCGGAGACCTCGACCTGCGCACCGGGGAGCGGGCTTCCCTCGAGATCGGTGACGTGAAGCCGCATGCTGCCGGAGGTCGGAGAGGCAGGAGGCGACGGGGCCGCGGCTTCCCCCTTCTCCGGCGACCGGACCTTCTCGGCTAGGCGCCCGGTCAAGGGCGCAGCCCTGGCGAGGTCGGACTCGGCAGGTGCGGAGGCGGGAGAGGCCGCGGACCGCCGGGTGACGCGGTTGAGCGCTCCAGCGGTGGCTTCCTCAGAGGCCCGCGCCTCCGGGAGCCTATCCCGGACCGGGGCCTGGATGGGGGCTTGGAGCGCGGGCCGGCGCGGCGCGGCGGACGGAGCCGGTGCGGAAGCGGCAGCCGCGGCGACGTTCGGGGCCGGGGTGCGCTGGATCACGCGCAGAGCGACCACGCCGGCGCCCGCCGCCAGGGCCACCGAGGCGGCGGCCAGCATCCAGCGGGTCGGCGGGCGGAGGCCGGATGAGCGCCCCGGGGGGTGTCCGACGTTCGGGGCAATCTCGGGCGCCAGCTCCCCTGCCAGATTCAGCCGCTCCGGGATCTCGCTCCGGATCGCCTCGGCCAGGCCTAGGGGCGGCGCGGCCATGGGCTCGCCGCGGAGGTCGAGCTCGTCGTGGATCGTCTTCTTCGCTGCGCGGTTCATGTCGCCACCTCGTTCGCCACGTCGTTCAAGCTCTCGGCCAGCAGTCCTTCCGCCCTCTTCAGGCGTTTCCGGATCGCCACGCTTGTCACTCCCTCGAGTCGGGCGATCTCCCGCACCGCGAGGCCGCGCCAGTAGCGCGCCGTGATGGTGAAGCGAAGGTCCTCGGGCAGGGCCAGGACCGCGCGCCGGAGGCGCTCGCCGGTACGGGACCTCTCGGCGTGCTCGTGCGGCCCGGGCGCTGGATCGTCCAGGGCGCGGGCCGTCTCCTCTTCGAGCGGCAGGAGGCGGTGGGGCCTGCGGGCGTGGGAGAGGAAAGTGGTGTAGGCGATGCGGTAGAGCCAGGTGGAGAATCGGGCGCGCCCCCGGAAGCCGCCGAGGGCGGCCCAGGCTTTGCGGTAGGTCTCCTGGGTCAAGTCGGCGGCGAGGTCGGAATCGCCGCCGGCGAGGCGGTGGAGGGCCCCGTAGATGGTCCGGTAGGTGCCGTCGACGAGGCGCTCGGCGGCGGCGGGGTCGCCGGCGGCGGCCGCGCGCAGGAGGCGGAGCTCTTCGGCGCGGGGGAGGTCGGCGGCGGGGGCGCCTCGGGGCGGGGCGGCGGCTCCTGGGGGCGAGGTCGCCTGCATCGTGGTCACCATGCCTTGTTAGACGCGGTGCGTGGCGATTGTGAAACCTTGAGGGAGACTACACGGCCGTGGGCGCGGTGGAGCTTCGGCGGCAAACTGCGCCGGCGAAGCTCCACGCGTCGCCCGCGGCCTGCGTACGAACGGCGGTTGAGGCGTCGGGCCCCTTCGGCGGGGCGGTGGGCTCGGCGCCTGGGGGGGTAAGTGGGGGGAGAGGCGGGGTTGCCTGTTGCGGCGGAGGGATGCCTCTCAAGGCAACGACCCTCGTGATCCGACGGGGTGGGGACGTCCCCTTCCCCCCTTGGGGGTGGGAAGGGGATCGAGGGGTTGCGGGGGGGATCTGACGGGGCTGCGGGGGGGATCCGGCCGGGACCGCGGCTATTCCGGACTCTTCTTGAGCTGGACGATCGCTTCCATGTGGCCCGTCTGGGGGAACAGATCGGCGAGGGTGAGGCTCTGCACTTCGTAGGTCTGGGTGAGGGTCTTCAGGTCCCGCGCCAGGGCGGCGGGGTGACAGGAGACGTAGGTGATGCGCTTCGGGGCTCGGTCGGTGAGGACGTCCAGGACGCGGCCCTTGAGACCGGTGCGAGGCGGATCGACGACGACCCGGTCGACACCCTCGGGCAGGAGACCGATCCAGCTCTCCACCGCCCGGCCCTCGATCTCCACGCCGCCTGAGCCGTTGCGCCTGGCGTTGCGGCGGGCGTAGCGCACCGCCAGGCGGTCGCCCTCGACCCCGACCACCCGCCGGTAGCGCGCGGCCAGGGGCAGGGTGAACAGGCCGACCCCGCAGTAGAGGTCGAAGGCGCTCTCGCCGGCGTCCTCGGCAGGACCGAGGACGGCGTCGACCAGCTCCGGCAGGAGGCCCCGGTGGCCCTGGAAGAAGCAGCGGGCGTCGAAGCGGTACGTGTAGCGGCCGACCGCCACCGCCACCTCGCCGTGGGGCAGGCCCTCGACCCGGGGGGCCGTGGTCACCTGCTCGCCGTCGCCCGCCGCCAGGTCGAGGCGCCGGGGCGTCGGCGCGTCGCTCCCTCCGCCCGCCGGACCGGCTGCACCGCCCGGTGGCGAGGCCGCCCAGGCGAGGAGCGCCGGCAGCCGAGGAATCAACCCCTCGAGCTCGGGCACCAGGATCGGGCAGCGGTCCACGGCCACCAGGTCGTGGCTGGCGCGCTCGAAGTAGCCCACCGCCGGCCGGCCGTCCGGCCCGCCGGCCGGCTCCACGTGGAGCTGGGTCCGCAGGCGCCAGGCCCAGGCGTCGCCGGAGATCACCCGCAGGTCCTCGGGCGGCTGGAGGCCGGCGATGCGCGCCAGGGTCTCGACCACTGCCGCGGCCTTCCAGCGCACCTGCAGGCCGTCCTCCAGGTGTTGCAGGTCGCAGCCTCCGCAGCGCTCGAAGAACGGACAGGGCGGCTCGCGCCGGCCCGGACCCGGCTCCAGGACCTCCACGATCTCGCCACGGCCGTAGTCGGGCCGGCGCTCGGTCAAGCGCACGCGCAGACGGTCCCCGGGAGCCGCGCGCGGCACGAAGAGCGGCGTGCCCTCGAACCGGGCCAGGCCGTCGCCCCCCGCGACCAGCTTCTCCACCGTCACCTCGACCTCGTCGACGCCGGCCAGGCGCAGGCCCGGTGGACTCCGGCGCTCCCCGCCGCCGTCGGCCGCCTCACTCACCGCCCGCCCTCCTCGGCCTCTCCCAGGACGTGGATCCGCTCGGCGAGCTCCGGCAGGAGCCGGTCGACCTCGGCCCGGAGCCGGGCCGGCCGGTAGCGGCGGGACAGGTGATGGAGCACCAGGTGCCGGTTCTCGAACCGCTCCCGGTGGGCCACCAGGTCGTCCAGGTGGAGGTGCTTGTAGAGAGCCGCCTCGGCGCGCCGGTCCTCGTCCACGAAGGTGCACTCGATGAGCAGGATCGCAGACCGGAAGACCCGCGGCTCGAGCTCGAAGACGCCCGCTCCGGTGTCGCCGCAAAAGGTGAGGGCGAGCTCCTCGATTCGATCCTCGGTCTCGACGCCCTCGGTGCGCAGCCGGGCCAGCTCCGGTCCGGGCCGCCCCCGGTGCTCGGGCCGCAGCCGGTGCTTGGTGCGGACCAGGTGATAGCCCAGGCTCGGCAGGACGTGGTCGGTGGGGAACGCTTCGACCAGCAGGTCGCGGCCCACCGGCACGCGGTCGCCGGCGGCCAGGCCGGTGAGCTGGTAGTCGTAGTCGGTCGCCTCGAGGCGACCCGCGGCCCGGATCAGGGCTTCGAGGTCCTCCACCGTCTCGGCGGGGCAGAAGACGCGTGTCGACGCGCCCTGGTGCCGCGTGCGCTGGGAGAGTACGTACGGCACGCCGAGGGCGTGGTCCAGGTGGCCGTGGGTGAGGAACAGGTCCGGAGCGCCGGCGAGCTGCGCGGCGCCCCGGCCCGCATCGAAGGCGAGGCCCGGCGGGTGGACCCGGAACCAGGTCTCGGCGCCGGCCAGGGAGCGGCCCTGGAGCTTGAGGTCGCCGAAATGGAGGGTCGCTACCGCCACGCGCTCCTCGAGCTCACTAGCAGCGACGGGGCCGGGCGGGGGCGTCCCTCTCCCCCCGCAAGGGTGGGAGAGGGATCGAGGGAGAGGAGGGCGATCCGATGAGTCGGGCGTCCCTCTCCCCCCGCAAGGGCGGGAGAGGGATCGAGGGAGAGGAGGGCGATCCGATGAGTCGGGCGTCCCTCTCCCCCCGCAAGGGTGGGAGAGGGATCGAGGGAGAGGAGAGGGTCGAGGCGAGGCGGGGTGGCCCGAGGCGAAGCCTCATCAGATCTCCCTGTAGATGAACCGGTGCAGGACGTTCAGCCGCTCTTGGACGCTCTCCCAGCTCGGCTCGATGCGCCACAGCGCGGCGGCGACGGAGGAGAGCAGGGAGTTGCCGTCCTGGGGCGTGAAGGCGAAGCCGAAGATCTCCCGGTTGCGGCGCACCGTCAGGGTCGGTTCGACCACCACCACCTGGGAAAGGATCCTCCCGTAGTACCCGTGGTCGCGGCCGAAGCTGAAGATCAGGTTGGCCTCCTTTTTGGCGGTCATGGCCACCCGGGAGTTGGAGCGGAAGCGGGCGACGACCTCGTCCCGGGTGATGTCGCGATCGAGGACGAGCTGGAACCATAGCGAGTGCATGTACTGTGTGTTGAGCTTGACCGCGCTCGAGAAGAGATCCAGGTCCACGCCCAGCGTCTGGAACACGGAATGGGCGTCGCGGGCGTGGTGGGTCCCGAAGTCGCGGTCCTTGTGGCTGCCCACCTGCGGCGAGGGCACGAAGCTCGACACCTGGGTGATGTCGTTGGCCCGGCGCATGCACACGAACAGCCCGTGGTCGAGGTTGAAGCCCGGCTTCGTTCCGCCGTTTTCCGGACCCTCCCAACCGTCGTCGCACAGGGTCTTGAGGATGTTGGTGATGCTGTGGGTGTTGCACGAAACGATCTCGATGAACCGGTCCTCCTCGGGGACCAGCGCCTCGTCGTTGACGCCCCGGGCGTACGGCTTGCCGAAGCCGAACTCGCTGCCCTGGGCCAGGAAGCCCCGCGGGCTCGAGAGCTTCGAGTAATAGAGCTCTTTGTTCTCGTTGCCGGCCGGGGTGCAGTCGATGACCACGGTGGCCCGCTCGAGGGCCTCCTCCGAGTCGTAGCTCACCTCGTGGCCCAGCTTCTCGAAGTCGTCCCGCACCTCCGGGTCGACCGCCAGCTTCGCCCCGCGGGCCATCAGGTGGTCGAGCTTGGCCTTGTCGGACGGGAGCGGAGTCCTCTTGTGGAAGGTGACCTCGTCGATCCCCATCTTGCCGTGGAAGTCGGTGAACAGGCCGATCAGGGGCTCACCGATGGTCCCCGTCCCCACGATATGGACGATCCGTTTCATCGTTTCCTCGCTTCAGGTGTTTGGGATTGGAACGCGACCACCGCGAACCGGAGGGACGGGCCGAAACTACCACAGGAGAGGGCGCGGCCTCACTCCCGCGAGGAGCCTTCCCGGGCGGTCAATCGCCGCCGGCGTGCTTCTGCCCGCCCTTCCAGCCCGGGTCCCGCCGGGCGAACTCGTCGAGGTCTTCCGGAACCTCGACGAGAGTGCGGGTGACCTCCGGATCGCACCCGGTGTCTTCGCATTGGTAGGTGTAGACGTTCCAGCCCTCCCGGTGGCTAAACCCACACAGGGTCTGGTACGTGCCGCAGTGGCCGCATTTGATAGAAATATTTCGAATATTGACTGGGTTCATGCTGGTATCTCCCGACCGGGCTGCTAGGCTAGCAAATGACGCGCCGCCCTATCGAGGTCTACCGGAGGTCGACTGGAGCTCGACATGCGCCGACCCCACCGCCCGCACCGGGCGCACCTCTCCGTGCCGGCCCTCCTGCTCGTCGGCGCGCTGGCGGCCGCCGCCGTGAACGCCGGTCCCCCGTCGGCACCAGCGTCTCCCCCTGAACCCGGTCTCGCCGCCCAACCGGCCGGCCCCTCCGGGAGCGGGCCACCGACATTCCAGGAGAGCGTCTCTGTCTCCTGGGTCCTGGTCCCGGTGGTGGTCCAGGCGCGCTCGGGCTACGTGGACGGCCTTCGGCGGAAGGACTTCCGACTGACCATCGACGGCCGCGCGGCGCCCATCTCCGACCTCGACCTGGGGTCGGACGCACCGCTCTCCATCGTCTACCTCCAGGACCTCTCGGGGAGCATGGCGAACTCCGGGAAGCTCGACGCGAGCCGGCAGGCTCTGGGGGCTCTCCTCGATCTCGCCCGGCCGGGCGACGAGATGGCCCTGGCGAGCTTCGCCGGAAGGCGGATCCGGGTCGACGTGCCCTTCACCCGATCGCTGGCGACCGTGCGGGAGGCCATGCGGCTGTGGGAGGGGTACGGCACGACCGCCCTCAACGACGCCGTCTCCATGCTCCCCGACATCTCCTCGGACGGGCGCCAGGGCCGGCGCGTAGCGGTGCTGGTCACCGACGGACAGGACAACGCGAGCGCCGTCGCCCCGGCGGCGGCGCTGGACCTCGTTCGCCGGGCGCGGCTCCCGGTCTACGTGATCGGCCTCGACCTCGCCCACTCGCCCTCCGAGGACGCCGGCACCGACGCCGGCACCTACCGCTACGCCGAGCTGCTCAGGACCCTGGCCGAGGGCACCGGCGGGCGCTACCTCGACGCCTCGAGCCCGGCCGAGGCCACCGCCGCCGTCAAGACCCTGGTCGACGACCTCCGACGCCGGTACATTCTGGCCCTGAGCACGACCGGGGACGGCCCCCGGAGGTACCACCGGCTGGAGGTCGAGGTCGCGGTTCCCTACCGCCACACCCTGACCTTTCGCCGCGGCTACTACGGAACCCTTCCACCCTCCCTGGCGTCCGGCGGCAAGTGACGACGGCGCGACGGTCGGTTGGAGGGCTTGATAGACTCCCATCGATATCCAGGTCCGCCGCCACCCCGCGGGCTACAACGTTCCCCTACGACTCCACTCACTCAGGAGGAGACACGATGCGCAGAGTTCCCTTGGTCCTGCTGGCGGTGGTCGCCGTGCTCGGTGCCGGCTGCGCCACCAAGAAGTACGTCAAGCAGGAAACCGGAGCCGTCCACACTCGCGTCGACCAGGTGGAAAAGCAGGTCGAGCAGAACCAGACGGACATCCAGAAGACCAACGACCGCGTGAACGACACCGAGCAGCACGTCGGACAGGTCTCGAAAACCGCCCAGGAAGCGCTCCAGCGCGCCGAGGCGGCGGGCAAGCTGGCGGAGGGCAAGCTGCTCTACGAGACCGTCCTGACCGACGACAAGGTCCACTTCGGGTTCGACAAGTCCGAGCTCTCGGACGAGGCCAAGGCGGCCCTGGACCAGTTCGCCGAGCAGCTCAAGAGTCAGTACAACCGGGACATCTACATCGAGATCCAGGGCCACACCGACTCCACGGGCAGCGATGACTACAACATGGAGCTCGGCCTGTCGCGGGCCGAGGCGGTCCGGCGTTACCTGAACTCCGCGCAGAAGATCCCGCTCCACCGCATGTCGGTGATCTCCTACGGCGAGAAGGAACCGATCGCGGACAACAAGACCCGCGAAGGCCGCGCCCAGAACCGGCGCGTCGTCCTCGTCGTCCTCGCCTAGTCAGACTCCGCCTCGAACCGACGAGGCACTGGGAGCTGCGGCGGCTTCGTCCATCGCAGCTCTCCCACCCCAAGACGTCGAAAGGCCCTCCGGGAAAGCGATCCCGGAGGGCCGACGCCCCCCGACAGCAAGACATCGAGGACCGCGTTCCGGATCAACTGGCTCGCCGGTTGGCGACCCCGGAGGGCCGGGGGCTCTCTTCCGGCGGGCGTCGAGGACCGCGCTTCGCTTCAACAGCTTCGGCAGTAGGCAACCCCGAGGGCCGGGGGCTCCCGACCGAAGGGCGTCGAGGACCGCGGTCTACTCCAGGAGTCTCGTCGGTCAGCAACCCCGGAGGGCCGGGGGCTCCCGACCGGCGACGTCACGGGCCGCGCACTCGATCGCTTCCCGCAGTCCGACCCTGTCAGAGCGCGGACCGTGCTGAGGCGCGACTCTTCCGGTCCACCGTTCGAGTAAGTCGCGCCGTTCGCGAGGGCGGGAGCCCCCGGCCCGGTCTCAGGCCGCCGCCCCCGCCTTCTCGAACAGCTTTTCCAGGTGCGGCCGGTCCATCACGCCGGCGTCCATGTAGATCACCTGTCCCTGGCGGTCGATGACCATCAGGGTCGGCAGGGCGTTGAGCCCCAGCTTGGTGGAGACCTCGTCTTGCGGGTCGAGGAGGATGGGGTACGGGAAGGGGTTCTTCTGCACGAAATTCGCCACCGTGTCCGGCGCCTCGGCAACGTCGACGCCGAGGAACTGGACCCCGCGCTTCGACCAGGTGGGATGCAGGTCCTCGAGGATCTGCGCCTGGGCGCGGCAGGGCATGCACCACGTGGCCCAGAAGTCCACGATCACGACCTGGCCGGTGAAATCCCGGGGACCCAAGGTCTTGCCGTCGAGGGTCTGGAGGCGGAAATTCGTCTCCTCGGCGGCGCTCGAGCGGTTGCCACAGGCGACGAAGGTCACGGAGAGGATCGCGACGGCGACGAGGCCGGCGCGGAGGGCTCGGTTGGGAATCAGGGTGCGCATGGGGCTCAAAGGATACCCGATCGGAGCGGAGAAACGAACGGCCGGGGAGGTGGGTCCCCGGCCGTTTCGACTTCGGAAATGGTTTGAGGCAGTCCTACGAGCAGCCCGACGTCGAGCCGCAGTTGAGGCACTTGTAGCAGGAGCCGTTCCTCACCATGATGGCACCGCACTCGTGGCAGCTCGGAGCGTCCTGCTGGAGCAGGAACGTGACCTTCGAGTGGTCCATGGGCTCCAGCGCCACCAGGACCGTCTCCCCCTCCGCCGTCCCCGCGAGCGCCGCGGGCGGCTCGTCGCGCAGGATCACCCCGGCGGCCTGCTTTTCCTCCCGCGACAGGAAGCGCGAGGCCAGGTACCGGAAGATGTAGTCCATGATCGACTTCGCAATGGGGATCTCCGGGTTCTTGGTGAACCCCGAAGGCTCGAAGCGGGTGTGGCTGAACTTGTCCACCAGGGTGTGCAGCGGCACGCCGTACTGGAACGCGATGGAGATCGCGGTGGCGAAGGCGTCCATCAGGCCCGAGATGGTCGAGCCCTCCTTGGCCATGGTCAGGAAGATCTCGCCCGGAAGGCCGTTCTCGTAGAGGCCGACCGTGATGTAACCCTCGTGCTCATTGATGGAGAACTTGTGGGTCAGGGCCTGCCGCTCGTCCGGGAGCTTCCGGCGCACCGCCTGGAGCTTCTCGCCCTTGGCCAGCGCCGTGGTCTTCACCTCGCTCTTCTTGGTCGAGAGCGGCTGACTCCGCTTGCAGCCGTCGCGGTAGATCGCCACCGCCTTCAGGCCCAGCTCCCAGCCCTCGACGTAGGCCTGGAGGATGTCCTCCGGCGTCGAGTCCTCGGGCATGTTGATGGTCTTCGAGATGGCCCCGGAGATAAAGGGCTGAACCGCCCCGAGCATCTTCAGGTGGCCGCGGTAGTGGATTGAGCGCTTGCCGCGGGCCGGCTTGAAGGCGCAGTCGAACACCGGCAGGTGCTCGTCGACCAGGTGGGGCGCGCCCTCGATCGTGTCGTGCTCGTCGATATGCTCGACGATCTCGCGGACCTGCTCCTTGTCGTAGCCCAGGCGCTTGAGGGCCAGAGGCACGGTGTTGTTGACGATCTTGATCATGCCGCCGCCGACCAGGCGCTTGTACTTGACCAGGGCGATGTCCGGCTCGACGCCGGTCGTGTCGCAGTCCATCATGAAGGCGATGGTGCCGGTCGGGGCGAGCACCGAGATCTGGCTGTTGCGCAGGCCGGCCCCGTCCCCCAGCTCCACCACCTCGTCCCAGGAGCGCTTGGCCGCGCGCAGGATCTCGAGCGGCACGTGGGCCGAGTCGACCCCCTTGAGGGCGTCCCGGTGCTTGCGCATCACCCGCATCATGGGCTTGCGGTTGACCTCGAACTCGTCGAACGGGCCCATGGTCTGGGCGATCCGCCCGCTCTGGGCATAGGCGGCGCCGGACATGAGTGCGGTGATGGCGGCGGCGTAGTCGCGCCCGGCGTCGGAGTCGTAGGGCAGCCCGCGGGCCATGAGGAGGGCGCCCAGGTTGGCGTAGCCGATCCCGAGCGGCCGGAAGGCATGGGAGTTGGCCCCGATCCCCGGCGTCGGGTAGGAGGCGTTGCCGACGATGATCTCCATGCCCGAGATCACCACCTCGCAGGTGTGGCGGAAGCCCTCCACGTCGAAGCCCGAGTCGGGGTCGTAGTACCGCATCAGGTTGATCGACGCCAGGTTGCAGGCGGTGTCGTCGAGGAACATGTACTCCGAGCAGGGGTTCGAGGAGTTGATGCGGGCGGTGCCGGCGCAGGTGTGCCAGTCGTTGATCGTGGTGTCGTACTGCATGCCGGGATCGCCGCAGACCCAGGTCGACCCGACGATCTTGTCCATCAGCTCACGGGCCCGGAAGGTGTCCATGGGCTCGCCGGTGGTCACCGCCCGGGTGGTCCACTCGCCATCCTCCTCGGCGGCCCGCATGAACTCGTCGGTGACCCGCACGGAGTGGTTGGCGTTCTGGTAGAAGACCGAGTCGTACGCGCCGCCGGGCACGTTGAAGCCGCCTTCGTAGCCCGCTTCGATGAGCGCCCAGGCCTTCTTCTCCTCCTTCTCCTTCGACTCGATGAACTCCACGATGTCCGGGTGGCTGACGTCGAGGATCACCATCTTGGCGGCGCGCCGGGTCTTGCCGCCGCTCTTGATGACGCCCGCGAAGGCGTCGAAGCCCTTCATGAAGGAGACTGGCCCCGAGGCGGTGCCGCCGCCCGCCAGGTTCTCCCGGGACGAGCGGATGGTGGAGAGGTTCGAGCCGGTGCCCGACCCGTACTTGAAGAGCATGCCCTCGGTCTTGGCCAGATCGAGGATCGAAGCCATGGTGTCCTCGACCGAGTTGATGAAGCAGGCCGAGCACTGGGGCTGATCCTCGATGCCCACGTTGAACCAGACCGGCGAGTTGAAGCAGGCCATCTGGTGCACGAGGATGTGGGTGAGCTCGGCGTGGAAGGTGTCGCCGTCCTCGCGGCTGGCGAAGTAGCCGCCGGCGCGCCCCCACGCGGTGAGGGTGTCGGCCACCCGGGCGATGAGCTGACGCACACTGGTCTCGCGCTCCGGTGTGCCGAGCTGGCCCCGGAAGTACTTCGACACCACGACGTTGGTCGCCGTCTGGGACCAGGCCTTGGGCACCTCGACGCCCTTCTGCTCGAAGACGACGTTGCCCCGCTCGTCACCGATCACCGCGTCGCGCACCTCCCAGTCCACGTGATCGAAGGGGTGAACCCCCGGCGTGGTGAAGCGGCGGGCGAAGCGCAGCCCTCCTTTCTCGGTGCGGGTCTCGGTGCGGGCGGGCTCGGCCGGTGCAGCCGGAGAGCTCGGAGCTGAGGCGGGGTGGGGCGTGGTTCCCGGAGCCATGGCGTCTCCTCCTGGCGGTTCAGACCCCGGGAACCGTCGAAGGCGGCGCCCGGGTCATCGGCAACGCGGTGCCGACGAAATGGATTCCAAAACGAGCACTTCCCCGTGAAGGGCATCGTCTAGTCTGTACCAGGATCTCGCGGCTGTCAAGATCTGGTGGTGGCCTGGGGGAGGCCCCCTACATGTGGTGGCCGGGATCGCGGACCCGCGGGAGGCCGATCCACCGTCGGCGCGCGGCCTCCCGCTCCCGACCCCACCCCCGGACCGGTCTGCCGCGGCCCGGGGAGAAGCTCAGGACGCCTGCTCCTCGGCGTCCTTCTCCCGCTCCTTCACCTTGGGCTGCGAGTGGGGAGCGAGGATCATGGTCATCTGGCGACCTTCGAGCCCCCGGGTGCGGTGCTCGACGACCGCCACGTCCGCAAGCTGCTGCTGGACGTGGTCGAGGATCTCCTGGCCGAGCTGGGGCCGACGGAGCTGGCGGTACCGGAAGAAGATCGTGACCTTGACCTTGTTGCCCTGCTCGAGGAACTTGCGCGCCCGGTCGGTCTTGCGATCCCGGTCGTGGACGTCGATCGTGGGGCGATACTTGACCTCCTTGACCTCGATGGTCTGGGTCTTTCTCTTCGCCTCGCGCTCTTTCTTCTGCTTCTCGTAGCGGAGCTTGCCCCAGTCGAGGATGCGGCACACGGGGGGATCGGCGTCGGGTCCCACCTCCACGAGGTCCAAGCCCCGCTCGCGGGCCTTGTCCCGGGCCTCCTCGATGGGCACGATACCTAGCTGTGTGCCGTCCTCGTCGATCAGACGGACCGGGCTCTTGCGGATGTGCTGGTTGATCCGCGGCTCGTTCCTCCTCTGCTGGTAATTCGCGGCGGCGATCGTAGGCTCCTTTCTAGGGTTCACCCGCAGTGCGGCTCCAACGGGAGGTCACGCGGCAGCGAGCGGAAAATCGGGCCATTCTAGTCCGTCCCCGGACGAACGGCCAGTTCGGGATCGGAGGGCGAGCGCCCTCCGGGGATCGTGAGTTGGGCGGGAACGGTTCCGGGGGCCATCGACCGGGTGGTCAGTGGCTGTCGCCGGGGTTCAAGGCGACCATCGTGCAGTTGATCCCCAGGTCGTCGAGCTCGCTGGCGAGCTGCTCCGGGGTTCCGGTCAGGGCCGGGAAGGTGCCCCAATGGATGGGCACGACCTCGCGAACGCCGAGCAGCCGGCAGGCGCGGGCCGCCTGGCGCGGGTCCATGGTGAACAGGTCGCCGATGGGCAGGAAGGCGAGCTCCGGCCGGTACAGCTCGGCGATGAGCTGCATGTCGGAGAACAGCGCCGTGTCCCCCGCGTGGTAGAAGGTGAAGCCCTCGTCGAGGCGCACCACGTAGCCCGAGGCGGTCCCTCCGTAGACGATGTCGTCGCCGTCCAGGATGCCGCAGGAGTGGTCCGCCCGCACCATGCTGACGGTGCAACCGAGAACTCCCTGCGAGCCGCCGAGATTCATGGCCGAGCAGTTCTCTACGCCCTTCGACTCGAGCCACCCGACGGTTTCGAAGTTGGCCACAACCACGCCCGGCTCGTAGCGCTTGGCAAGGTCGACGGCGTCGCCGATGTGGTCGTAGTGGGCGTGGGTGAGGAGCATGGCGTCGATCCGCCCCAGATCCTTCAGCGCCTCCGGGCACGAGGGGTTGTGCTCGACCCAGGGGTCGATCAGCAGCACCTCGCCACCCGGCATGTCGCAGCGCACGGTGGCATGGCCCAGGTAGGTGAACTTGGGACGGGGATGGCTCATCGTCGCGACTCCTCCCTGCGATTCGCTCAACTGACGGATCCTCGAGCTTCGCCGGCTTTCGGCGGCGAGAAGGAAAGCCATTGTAACCGACCTCGGTGCTCATCCCCAAGGGTGCCCCGGGGAGCCGGCACGGGACGCGCGGAGGCAAGAAAAACGGCGGCGACCCCGCCTTCGGGGCCCACCGCCGTTCGACGGAACCGCCTGCGCCTCAGTTGAAGAAGTTCTGGCGCAGCTTATCGTTGAACTGATGATCGGTCAGCCGGTAGTAGATGGTCTGGGCGTCCCGGCGCGGCGCCACGAGCTGGTAGGCGCGCAGCTTGGCCAGGTGCTGGGACACGGCCGACACGGAGACTCCGAGCATCTCGGCCAGGTCACAGACGCACATCTCCTTGGCGTTCTCGAGCAGGTACAGCAGCTTGAGCCGCGTGGAGTTGCCCGCCAGGTTCAGGAGCTCGGCCGCCGTGTCGAGATCGGGCGAGCCTTCGAGGATGGAACGGATGTCGCTGACGTCACCAGCACCTTCGGCATGTGCCTTCATTGAGCTTCCTCCAGTTCTAGAGAACCTCTAGTGTCACCGCCTCGCTCTCACCGGCGTCCGCGACTCCCTCATGGAGTCGCGGCCCACGGGTGGACCGGCTGGCGGTATGTAAGCCGCTTCAGGTCATCCGTCTGGGCTTCGGTCACCCACCCCCGTGTACGGTCAGGTGGTGTGCCGGCTCATCGAGCTTGGCCCCGACGACCTGGAGGGGAGCATCCCTCCTCGTCCGGCGACCGAGTCGCCTGAAGACGAGCAGCTCCTATTATACGGACTTTCGCCAGAGCTTGCACCCCCGCTGTCAAACCGCGGCCTGGAGGCCGCCCTCCCCGCCCATCCTGTAGAGTTGCAGAGCCCGCTTGGAGCCCGCCTACGATACCAAGAACCCCCGGCGGTCCACCCGCATTCCAGCGAATCATGAGACCCATAGAAACGCGCCCCCTCGAGCCGGCGAGGCCCCCGGAGCACCGGAAGCTCGGAGTGCGGTCGGCCCGAGGATGGGGACGTCCCCGCCCGTCTCCGGGTCTCGGAGGGACTGCGGCGGCCTGCCTCGCCCTCCTGGCCCTCCTGGCGGGAGCCGGCCCACTGTCCGCGGCGGCGGCGGCGGCGGACGCGCCGGCGTCCGCCGAGCACTGGTACGCCCTCACGGTGGACGGAGCCCCGGCCGGATGGGCGCGCGAGGGGTGGCGCACGACGGACGCCGGGATCGAGAGCGACTCGACCCTGCGGATGCGGGTGCGCCGGGGCGACTCGGAGCTGACGATCGAGATCGAGGGCCGCTTCGTCGAGACCGCCGACGGCCGACCGGTGCGCCTGTGGACGCGGCGCCTGCTGGGCCGGTCCCCGGTAGAAGCGACCTACGAGTTCGGACCCGACGGCGTGGAGGCGACGACCCGCCAGGGCGACCGCGAGCGGCGGGAGAGCCTGCCCCGGCCGGCGGGCGACTGGCTGACCCCGGCGGCGGCCCGCCGGGCGGTGGCGGCCCACCACCGGGCGGGCGACCGCGACTACACGGTGCGCTCCATCGACCCGTCCGACGGCCTCGAGCCGAAGAGCGTCACCCGCACCTGGCTCGGAGCGCCCTCGGCCGCGGCGCGCGCGGCGGGCGCCACGGGACGCTGGCGCGAGGACGACAGCGATGCCCCGGGCGTC
Organism: uncultured Acidobacteriota bacterium; assembly: GCA_963739795.1. Classification (GTDB taxonomy): domain Bacteria; phylum Acidobacteriota; class Thermoanaerobaculia; order Multivoradales; family DATKCC01; genus CAVUBL01. Next base: position 130,108 of record CAVUBL010000015.1, read on the forward strand.
GCCTCGACGGTGGCTCTCGACGACGACGGCGAGCTGGTCCGCAGCACGGTCCCGTTCCTCGGCCTCGAGCTGACCCTCCAGCTCACCGACCGGGAGAGCGCCCTGGCCGCGGCCGGGACCGGCCCGGAGCTTCTGGCGGCGACCTTCGTGCGCCCCGACCGGCCGATCGAGGACTCGCGCTCGGTGCGCCGAGGACTCTATCGGCTCACCCTGCCGGACGGCGTCGTGCCCGACCTCCCCACCGGCGGCGCCCAGCGCGCCGAGCGGCGGGGGGCGGCGGTGGAGGTGCGCGTCGTCTCACCGGCGGGTGACCCGCGCGGCGGTCGCGGCGCTCGGGCCCCCGCACCGCCGGCGGATCAGGATGGCCGACCGCCGGCCGAGTACCTGGAGCCCTCCCTCTACCTCGACTTCCGGGACCCCGCGGTGGCGGTGCTGGCCGCTCGGGCGGCGACGAGCGAGACGACGGCGACCCCCGACGATGGCGACCGCCCGGGCCGGGCGGACGGGTCACCCGGGGACCGCCGGGCCCTCGCCGACGCCCTGACCCGCTTCGTCCACGGCTATGTCCGGACCAAGGACTACGACACCGGCTTCGCCACCGCCTCGGAGGTGGTCGCCACCCGGAGCGGTGACTGCACCGAGCACAGCGTGTTGCTGGCGGCCCTCCTGCGGGCCGAAGGAATCCCCTCGCGCGTGGTGACCGGTCTCGTCTACCTGGACCGGGCCGTCGGCGTTTCGCGGGTGTTCGGGTACCACATGTGGGTCGAGGGCTGGATCGACGGCCGCTGGCTCGACCTCGACCCGACGATCCCGGCGCCCCGGGCCGGCGGCTTCGACGCCACGCACATCGCCCTCGCCACCTCGACCCTCGACGGTCCGGATGCCGGGAGGTCCTTGGACCGCCTGCTGCCCCTGTTCGGCAAGCTACGGATCGAGGTGGTGGAGGCCCGGTAGACCCCGGGCCCCGAGGAGCCCGCACGGCCGGACCTCGATCATGAGGTGCGGGTGTACCGCCGGACGCCCTCGTCGCAGGGACCGTTCTCGCACGGGTCGCCGCACTCGATCTGGATCGTGCTGTGCTCGATGGCGAAGCGCCGGCTGACCAGGTCCCGCACCTGCGCCAGGATGGCGTCGCGGGCGCCCTCACCCGCTCCCTCGGCGACCCGGACGTGGACCGAGAGGGACTCGAAACCGCTGGTGATGGTCCAGACGTGAAGGTCGTGGACCTGCTCCACGCCGGGCACCGCCGAGATCGCCCACTGGACCTCGGAGGCGTCGATGTGCGCCGGGGTCGCCTCCATCAGGACGTGGACCGAGTCGCGCAGCAGGGTCCAGGACGACCAGACCACGAGCACCGCGATCACCACCGACGCCACCGGGTCCGCCCAGTTCCAGCCGAAGGCCCAGATCAGCGCGCCGGCGCCGATGGCCCCGACGCTGCCCAGGGTGTCGGAAAGCACGTGGAGCCAGGCGCCCCGCACGTTGAGCGACTCGGAGCGCCCGCCGTGGAGGATCCCCATGCTCACCAGGTTGATCACCAGGCCGCCGACGGCGACCGCCATCATCGCCCCGCCCTCCACCGGCCGCGGGTTCGCGAAGCGCCCCCAGGCCTCCGCCACGATGAGGACCGCGATCGCCACCAGGGCTACGCCGTTGGCCAGGGCGGCCAGGATCTCGGTGCGGTGGTAGCCGAAGGTGCGCTCGGGGGTCCGCGGGCGTCCCGCGATCCACAGTGCGAAGGCGGACAGGCCGAGAGAACCGGCGTCGGAGAGCATGTGGCCGGCGTCGGCGATCAGCGCCAGGGAGCCGGTGAGGACTCCCCCCACCACCTCCGCGACCATGTAGACCACCACCAGGACGAGGGTGATTCCAAGGCGGCGGAAGCTCGCCGTCCGGTCTCGGGAATGATCGTGGTCGTGGCTCACGTCGCCTCGTCTCCTCTCTCCAGCATACAAGCTGGCCCGGCGATCGACCGGTGGCGGCGATTGGAGTGGCGGCGGGAGCGACCGGAACAGAGAGGGCCGCGGCGACTCGCCACGGCCCTCTTCCCCTCCCACGGCTCCCCGTGTCCTGCAGCCCGGCCGAGACCCGGAAGCCGTTCTCTCCCGAAGCGGGCCTCCGCACCCTCGCATCCTCCCGGGCCCGCTTCACACGATGAGGGTAGGGAGACCGGGTGAGCCGACGGCCACGAGCGTGTCTGCGTTCGTGTGGTCCGGTCTCCCTGCAGGCAACAGGGTAGCCGCGGCGCGGCATCCCCACCACGTCTCGGTGGGTGGGCCGGCGGGCGTCCGGAGGCGGGACGGCCGCCCACCTCCGGGGGCGGGCGCCCCGACGCGGATCGAAGCAGCCCGTGCCGTAAGATCCCCGGGCCGCCCCGCGAGGAGCGGCTTTGCTCCCGCAGCCTTCCATGCGACCCGCTTCCGCCCACCACCGTCTCGCTCCGCACCCGGTCGCGGACCTCGTCGCCGGGCTCCTCCTGGTGGCGGCGACCTGGCTCCTCTACCGCCGGGTCCTCGGCCTCTGGTTCACCTACGACGACTTCTTCAACCTGCGGTGGGTCCTCGCCTACCACCCGGGCCAGTACTGCCTCGACCCGGCGGTGTGGCGGCGCCTGCCGTTTCGGATGCTGACCCCGCTGCTGTTCGTCTCCCACGACGTGGACCTGGCCCTCTTCGGCGCCCACGCCGCACCCTTCCACGCCCACCAGCTCGCCGCCCTGGTCCTCGCCGCCCTGACCCTCTACGCCGTCCTGCGCCTCTGGCTGTCCTCGCCCTGGGCGGCGACCGGAGCCTTCCTGCTGCTGGCCGGGCCGCCCATCGTGCCCCTGGCCGCCCTGCTCTACGTCCGCCACTACCTGGAGGCGGCGGTCCTCGGCGTCGCGGCGCTCGGCGCCTACGTCCTGGCACTCCGGGCGCGGGGGGGCGCCGCGCGGTGGAGCCTGGCGACGGCCTCGGCCGGCCTCTACCTGGCGGCAGCCCTGGCCAAGGAGGTGGCGGTGCCCCTGGCCCTGGTGCTCCCTCTCCTGCCCGAGGGAAGCCTCCGGCGCCGCCTGCGCCTGGCCCTCCCCCACGCCGCGGCGGTCACCCTCTACACCGCCTACCGCGTCTGGATGCTGGGCACGGCGGGCGGCGGTTACGGCTGGGCGGTGCCCCCGGGCGGGTGGCCGCGCCTGGCGGCGGCCCTGCCCTTGCGCCTCGGCCGCCAGCTCCTGGGCGAGCCCTCGGTGGCCGGCGTCCTGGCCCTGGGAGGCCTCCTCGCGGCCGCCCTGTACGCGGCCGCGGCGAGCCGGCGCCACGCCCTGTTCCTGGGGACGGCGGCGCTCCTGGCGGTGCTGCCCCTGCTGCCGGTGGCGACCGAGGTCGTGCCCCGCTACGCCGTGGCCTCCTGGCTGCTCCTGGCCGCGGCTTTCCCGTTCGGAGCCCGGCGCGCCCTCGAGGGCCTCAGGGCGCGGGCGCCGCACACCGCCACCGGCACCGGGAGGGCGCGGGCGATCGAGACCGCAGTCGTCGTCGCGGTCGCGGGGGTCCTCCTGGCGGCCCTGGCGGTCAACCGGCAGGTCTGGGCGAAGGACCTCGCCCGCTACCGGCGCATGAGCGCCGAGAACCGGGCCTTCCTGAGGCTCGGCCCGGACGATCTCCTGGCCCATCCGGCCGGCCCGCCCTCCTCCATGCCGGAGCTGGCCTGGTTCAAGGAGGTCCACCTCGGGCTGCCGGCGGGGGCGGGTTGGTACTACGACGACCTCTACTTGTGCACTCGGAAGCGCGCGCCGAGGGCGATCTGGGAGTACGACCCGGCGCGGCGCCGGGTCCGGAACATGACGGCCGGTGTCGAGGCCCGGAGCCGGCGCTTCTGCTCGTCCATCGCCTGGACGGCGCCCCTCGAGGCGACCTTCCGCAAGATCGGGCACGGCGTCTTCTGGACCCTCGGCCCCTACCGCCGGGGCGAGTACGCCTTCGTCCTGGGCGACGGCCGCCAACTCTTCGAGATGCCGCGAGAGGGCGGCTTCCAGCTTCCGGCGGCCCGCCGCCTGGCGCTGCGGGTCCGCTATCGATCGCCCGAGGGCTGGGTCACTTACTCGCCCGAGCTCGCGATCAACCTCGCCCGCGGCGAGCCCTTCCGGTGGACCCGATCCGCCGCAGCCCCGTCTCGCGGAGGGCTGCTCTCGGACGGTTCCTGAGCCGCTGCGCCGCCCGCGACGACCTGGCCCAGGAAGACCTCCACGATCTCGGGGTCGAAGATCCTGCCCGCGTTCGAGCGCAGGTAGGAGACCACCCGCTCCCGGGGCCAGGCCCGGCGGTAGGGCCGGTCGGACGTCAGGGCCTCCCACTGGTCGACCACGGTGAAGATGCGGGCGGCCAGCGGGATCTCTGCCCCTGCGAGCCGTTCCGGATACCCCGTCCCGTCCCACCGTTCGTGGTGGTGGTAGGGGATGGCGATCACCGGATGGAGGAAGGGGATGCGGGAGAGGATCTCCCGGGCGTAGTCCGTGTGGCGCTCCATCAGGGCCTTCTCGATCTCGGTGAGGGGGCCGGGCTTGAGCAGGATCGAGTCCGGGATCGCCAGCTTGCCCACGTCGTGGAGGAGCGCGCCCCAACGGATTCGCATCACCTCGTCCTCGCCCAGCCCCAGCACCCTGGCGAGCCGGACGCCGAGCTCGGTGACCCTGCGGCTGTGACCTTCGGTCTCCCGGTCCCGGTACTCGAGGGCTCGCGCCCACGCCTCGAGCGTGTCCTCGTACGCCCTGAGGACTTCGCTCTCGGAGCTGCGGATGCGCAGGAGGTTGCGCTGGGCGTTGTCCATGTAGATCCAGATCAGCAGAGCGGTGGCCCCGAGGAGGAGCACGGAGGCGCAGTAGTCCTCGAGGCCATCGGCGAGGGCGGAGGCCGGCCCCGCGTGCAGCCCGAGCCAGAGCACCGAGGACAGGCCGGTCACGGTGCCGAGAACCAGGTAGGGAAGCGCCCTCTTGCCGAGGAGGTAGCCGCCGAGCGTCACGACGATCGGATAGGCCACCGCACCCGGGTCGCGGAGACCGTCGCCGGCGATCATGTGAAGGGTCGCCACCGCCAGGACCAGGCCGGGCAGGAGAGCACCCGCCAGCGGCACCCGACCGCGCGCGCCGAGCTCGAGGAGGACCGGACAGAGCGCGGCCAGGGTGACCAGGCTGATCACCGCCAGCCGGTCGTCGAAAACCAACCCGACGACGGCCAGGCCGGCGCTGGTGCCCATGGTGATCCAGATCGCGAGGGTCAGGGTCCGCTCGTCCTGGTTGCGTACGTAGTCGGCGGTCCGGTCGACTTCAGCAGCCAGGGGCTGGCGGGCCCCGTGGAGGGCCTCCGTGAGGGTCACCGCCTCACCTCGCGCAGGCCGGTGAACGCGGTGATGGCGACGGCCATGGCGTCGAGGCCGACGACATGGCGGGCGGCGCCCAGGGCCGCCGCGCGACCGGGCATGCCGTACACGATGCTCGAGGCCTCGTCCTGGGCGAGGGTGGTGGCTCCCGCCCGGCGCATCTCGAGGAGCCCCGCGGCACCGTCCTGACCCATGCCCGTCAGGAGGACCCCCAACCCGGCCGGTCCGGCGGCCCGCGCCACGGAGCGGAAGAACAGGTCGGCGCTGGGCCGGTGGTGCCCGACCGGCGGCCCGTCGGAGAGGCACACCCGGAGGGTCTCACCCGTGCGCCGCACCGCGAGGTGCCGCCCGCCCGGGGCCACCAGGGCCCGGCCGACCTCGACCGGCTCTCCGTCCTCCGCTTCGGAGACCGCGAGCCGGCACGCCGCGTCCAGGCGACGGGCGAAGGCTTGGGTAAAAGCCCGGGGCATGTGCTGCACGATGACCAGACCGGGCACCTCGGCCGGGAGGGCCGTCAAAATCTTGCGCAGAGCCTCCGGGCCTCCGGTCGAGGCCGCCAGGGCGACGATTCGGCAGTCGTGCTCCGGGAGCCAGGCGGCCCGGGGACCACGCGCCTCGAGGGCGCGGCGCTCCCGGGTCGAAGCGGCTCGTCGCTCCGGGCGACGGCCGGTGATCCGGGGAGGAAGGTGTGCGTTGGACGCCGCGCGCACCACCTCCACGAGAAGGGCCGCAGCGCCTTCCACGAACTTGCGGATTCCGAGGGGCGGCTTCGCCAGCACGTCGACGGCGCCGTACTCGAGGGCCTCGAGAGCGGTCTCCGTGCCCCGGTCGGCATGGCTGGAGAGGACGACCACCGGCAGGGGGTGCTCGGTCATGAGCCGGCGCAGGAAGGTCAGCCCGTCCATGCGCGGCATCTCCAGGTCGAGGAGGATGACGTCGGGGCACGCCCGCTCCATCTTGGCCAGACCGATCAGGGGATCGGCGGCCGTGTCGACGGAGAAGCCGGCGTCGCCCAGGATCTGGGCGAGGGCCTGGCGGACGACCGCGGAGTCGTCCACCACCAGGACCCGGAGACGGGCGTCCCGACTCAACGTCCGGCCTCCCCTGCCGCCGCCCTGGAGTAGACCGTGGGCACGACCCGACGGAGCCGGTCCCAGAGCTCTCCGAGGCTCTCGGAGTGGCCGAGCAGCAGGTATCCCCCCGGCGTCAGCCTGCCCACCAGCGCCTGGAGGGTCCGGCGGCGGGCGGCGGGATGAAAGTAGATGAGGACGTTCCGGCAAAAGATCAGGTCGTAGGAGCCGCCCGCCGGCAGCTCCCGGCTCAGGTTCAGATGGCGGAAGCGCACCACCGAGCGCAGCTCGGGGCCGGCCTTCATCCACCCCTCCCGGGAGCGCACGCCGCGGAGCATGAACCGCTCGCGGTAGGGGGCGGGGACCTGGTCGGCGCGGGCCAGGGGGAAGAGCGCCTCGCGCGCCCGGGCGAGGACCCGATGGGAGATGTCCGTGGCGAGGATCTCCACCGACCAGCCGGGCAGGTGGGCGAGGGCACACATGGCCAGCGAGTACGGCTCCTCGCCGGTCGAGCATCCGGCGCTCCAGGCCTTCAGGGTCCGGGGACGCCGTCCGGCCTGCGCTTCGCTCTCCCACGCCGGAAAGATCCGTTGCGCCAGGAGCTCGAACTGGGCCGGTTCCCGGAAGAACCCGGTCTCGTTGGTCGCGATGCGGTCGAGCATCTCGGCGAGCTCGGTGGGGTCGCGCCGGACCTTCCGGTAGTACGCGCCGAAGCTGGCGAGGCCGAGCTCGCGGAGGCGCCGGCCGAGGCGCGCCACCAGCAGCTCCCGCTTCGGCGGCCCGAGGTGGATTCCCGCCTCGCGCAGGACGAGCTGCTGGAGCAGGCCGAACTCCGCGTCCGAGATCGGTGCGCGCCCCGGCCGGGCGAAGCACGATTCCCCGGGGCCCGAAGGCGCGTCCCGCGACGGTGCCGGCGGCCTGCGGTTCGGCTCAGTCAAGGTCGTCCTTGGTTTGACCCCTCCGCCCCGCCTCCGGTCTCGCCTTCGGTTTCGTTCTCGGCTTCGCCGGCTTCCTGGCCTTCGACCGGGGCTTCGCCTTCGAAGCGCCCGCCTCGGGTCCCTCCGCGGGCGCCTCCGCCGCCGCGGCTCCCGCCACGGCCTCCGCAAGCTCATCCTCGGTCAGGACCTTCTGCACGTTCAGGAGCGCGATCGGAGTCTCGTCGACGATGCCCAGCCCCACGAGCAGGTCGGGGCGCACAGGGCTCCCCAGGGTGGGCGGCTCCTGGATCTCGTCGGCGCCGAGCTCGAGGACCCTTCCCACCGCGTCGATGAGCACCCCGACCGGGATCGCCTCGCCGTCCAGCTCGATCTCGAAGATCACGACGCAGGTCAGCTTCGCGATGGGCGTCTCGGTCCGGTGCAGCTTGGCAGCCAGGTCGAGGACCGGCACGATGGCACCGCGCAGGTTCATCACTCCGCGCACCCACTCCGGCGCGGTGGGCACGGCGGTCAGCCGCTGGTACTCCACCACCTCGCGGACGCTCAGGATCTCGGCCCCGTACTCCTCTCCCGCGAAGAAGAAAGAAAGGTACTGCTGGCGCTCGTCGGGGCGGGGTGCGCTCACCGGCATGGTCGCCTCCTCAGAACCGCTTGAAGTCCAGGTCTTCGGAGTCGTCCTCGGCGGGCCGGGCCGGCGGCACGCGCGGAGCGGCGCCCGGAGCCGGAAGAGGCGGCCTCACCCCCGAGGTGCCGTCGGCCGGCGGTCGACCGCGCGGCGGGACGGCTCGCCGTCCGTTGCCGCCCTCCTCCCCGTTCTCGGCCAGGCGGAAGAACGCCATCAGGTCCTGGAGGGACGAGGCCTGATCCGACATCTGTTGCGCCGTCACCGAGAGCTCCTCGGCCGCCGAGGCGTTCTGCTGGGTCACCTGGTCCACCTGCCCCATGGCGCGGTTGATCTGGGACACCCCCGCCGCCTGCTCGTCGGAGGCGGCGGCCACCTCCTGGACCAGCTCCACGGTCTTCTGGATCGAGGGCACCAGCTCGGCGAGGGAGCTGCCGGACCGCTCGGCGATCTCGACGCTGGTGGTGGCGAAACCGCTGATCTCCTTGGCCGCCTCCTGGCTGCGCTCGGAGAGCTTGCGCACCTCGGTGGCCACGACGGCGAAGCCCCGGCCGTGCTCGCCGGCCCGAGCCGCCTCGATGGCGGCGTTCAGGGCGAGGAGGTTCGTCTGGTAGGCGATCTCCTCGATGATGGAGATCTTCTCGGCGATCGCCCGCATCGCCTCGATCGACTCCCGGACCGCCCCGGAGGTCCGCTCGGCGTTTTCGGCGCCCTGGAGTGCCATCTGCTCCATCTGGCGGCTGTTGGAGGCGTTCTGGGTGATCGAGGCCGTCATCTGCTCGAGGCTGGCCGTAGTCTCCTCTACCGAGGCGCCCTGCTCGCTGGTCCCACGGGCCACGACTTGGGCGGAGGACGAGACCTGGTACGAAGCGCTGGAGAGGGTCTCGACGCCGGCTCGCGCCTCGCCGAGGGTCTCCACCAGCTTGTCGACCATCTCCCGCAGGGCCTGAAGGAGCTGCCCGATCTCGTCGCTCCCGGGAGACCCGACGTCGACGGTGAGGTCGCCGCTGGAGAGCTGGCGCGCGACCCCGACCGCCCGCCGCACCCGCCCGGTGAGGGAACGGATGAGGAGGACCGAAAGGAGGATCAGGGCGGCGAAGCAGGCGATCCCGATGCCGGTCATCGCCCGGATCGAGGCCGCGTGGTTCGCCGCCACGGCCCGGAACGCGCCCCCCATGTCCGCCCGGCGTCTCTGGGTCGAGGCGTCGAGCAGACCCTTGGTGGCCTTGTACTTCTCGAGCATGGACTTGAGGGCCGAGGAGAGGTCGACCCCGGTCTCCCCCGAGATCATGCGCAGCGAGGTCTTGCGCGCCAGCGCGTAGTAGTCCTCGAAGGCGGTGCCGAGACGCTGCATCTCCTCGGCCCCCAGGGTCGGGTTGTTCTTGCCCTCGTCCACCTTCTCGAGAAACCGGTTCCGCAGGTTGTCCACATCGGTCAGCATCCCGGCGTCCTGGGCCGCGACCGCGTCCTGGAGGCCCCGCTGGATGCCGGCCAGCGTCTCCGTCAGGTCGCGGGTGAGCTCCGAGGCGGGGAAGTAGCCCGTCTCGATCAGCCGGGTCAGCTCGCCGTTCTCCTTCACCGCGCGCCAGGTGGTCAGGAAGATCAGCGCGAGCGCCAGGGCCGCGATGAGCGGAAGCAGCGAGATCTTGACGGAGAACTTCAGGTTCCGGAGCATCGGTCACCCTCCAGGCGAGACCTTGACCACCTCGACGCCGTCGCCGACCGCTGCGCCGGCGCTCACGTAGCCGATGGCTCCGGGATTGGAGCGCACGAACTCGAGGACCTGAGCGTCGGAGGAGAGCTCCGGCGGGGGCGTGGCGCGGCCGGAGAAGATCATCTTCTGCCAGTAGCTCTTGATCGCCGAGACGTCCTTGCCGAGGAGGTCTCGGGAGAACGCCTCGCGCACCGGCGAGTCGGCGGCCAGGTCGACCGGCTGGACCTCTCTGCCGTCGTCCCAGCGGGTCACCTTCCTGAGGAACAGCCGCTCGACCTGGGCGGTCGAGAGAGCATCCACCGGGTTGGAGGCGTGGGCCACCAGCTTGTAGGAGGCGGCCCTGACGGCGCCGGCGGCGGGACCGGCCGCGAGGCCCGCAGCGAGGGCCGCTGCCGCCAAAAAGCGAAGGATCGTGCGGTTCATCGCATCCTCCTCAGAAGCTGAACTGGGCGCCGAAGACGACAAGACGGGAGCGCTCTTCGAGCTTGCCGGTGGTCAGGGCCACGGCCACCGCTTCCGGCGTGTCGACGAAGGCGAAGCGGTTGCCCTTCACCTGGTGGACCTCGAGGCGGACCACGAACGACGGACCGAACCAGTAGTTGACGCCGACGGCGGCCTCCCGGTGCTCCATGAGCTGCGGCAGGATGGACGGCAGCGTCGAGAGGTCGGTCCCCGGGAAGTCGAGGGTCCAGTCCTCGCCGCGGACCGCGAGCTGCCATTTCTCGGTCATCATGTAGGCGAGCTCCCCATAGCCGCCCTTCTCGGTGAACTGGTTGCGGTTCTCGAGGGTCCCCCACTCGGTGCGGGCCGTCCAGCGGTCGTTCACGTACTCGGCGTGTCCGATGTAGGCCTGGCGGGTCTCCGGGACGGCCACGCTGAGGCCCAGCGTCTCGTCCCCCTGGTAGGCGGACGCGCCGATGCTCAGACCCTCGATGGGAGTGGAGACGACGAAGCGGCCGCCGATCGTGTCCTTGACCGTGAAGCCCAGGCTGACCTTGGGCTCGAGGAACAGGGAGGGGTCCGTCGACAGCACGCCGGGGACTTCGAAGTCACCTTCGATCTCCCCGCCGTAGAGGTCGTACTGGATCCCCCACCCGGAGCGGAACGAGTGGCTTCCGGTCAGGCCCACTCCGTTGTACGCCTTGGCGGTGAAGCCGTTGGGCCCGTAGATGCTCTGGGGCAGGAGGTAAAAGGGGCGCAGCGTGCCGACGTCGAAGATCTCGCCGTAGAGACCGAACGGGTGCTTGACCCGTCCGATGCGGATCTTGAGGGCGTCGCTGACGAACCACTCGGCGAAGGCGTAGTCCAGCCGGGCGCTCTGACTGTCGGCGGTGGAGTTGTCGGCCCGGGAGAACACCTGGGCCACCACCGAGAGGCGGGGGGATGGATGGGCGGAGACATTGAGGGCGAACTCGGCGTTGTCGTACTTGCCGTCGGGCGTGCCCACCGCGTAGCTCAGGTGGTCGGTGTTGCCATAGGCCCAGCCGCCGAAGCCGTGGATCTCGACCGTGTCGAGCGGGCCCGCGGCCGACCCGGCGCTGGGCAGCAGCAGGAGCGCCACGGCGGCCAAGGCCAAGGCGGCGGCGCGGGGTGGAGCGGGGAACGGCGTGCGGTTCATGGCGAGTCCTCCCTCAGGGGCTGTCGAGTTCGCGCGGTGACGGCCGAGCGTCCGCGGAGCGCCCCCTCCAGTGCCTCGCGGGCACCGGACCGAGGGCTTCCGCCTCTCGCTGGTGGCTTCCGAGGAGCTCGGCGACGTCGAGAATCAGGGTCACCCGGCCGTTTCCGAGGATCGCCGAGCCGGCGATCCCGGGCAGGCCGCGGAGGAGCCTGGGGACGGGTTTGAGAACGGTCTGCTGCTCGCCGTGGAGCGCGTCGACCACGAGACCGAGCTCGCGACCGGCATAGCGAATCACCACGACGCTCTCCCGGCCGGCGGGGGTCTCGTCGAGACCCAGGATCCGCCGCAGCCGGACGCAGCCGAGATTGTGCCCGCGCAAGGAGGCCACGCCGCTGCCGTTGCGGTCTCCGTCGCGGTCGAGGTCGAGGCCGGTCGGAAGGCCGAGAGTCTCGACCACCGACTCGAGGGGCAGGATGTACATCTCGTCCGCCACCTCCACCATGAAGCCGTCGATCACCGCCAGGGTCAGGGGCATGCGCAGCGTGAACGTGGTCCCCTCGCCCGGGCGGCTCGCGACGCGGACGCTCCCCTGGAACGCCTCGACGTTGCGCCGCACCACGTCCATCCCGACCCCGCGGCCGGAGAGCTCGCTCACCGTTTCGACGGTGGAGAAACCGGGCTCGAAGACCAGGTCGGCGAGCCGCGCGTCGCTCGGCTCCTCGCGCTCTCCGATCCGGCCCGTGGCGAGGGCCCGGCGGAGAATCCGCTCCCTGTCCAGGCCGCGGCCGTCGTCGATGACCTGGAGGACGATCGAGCCGGACTCGGCCAGGGTGCGGACGGTGACCCGGCCCACCGGGTCCTTGCCCGCCGCCCGGCGCTCTTCGGGGGTCTCGATCCCGTGACCGACGGCGTTGCGCAGCATGTGGGTGAGGGGATCGTGGAGGTGCTCGACCACCGAGAGATCGAGCTCGACCTCCTCGCCCTCGAGCACCAGCCGCGCCTCCTTGCCCAGAGACGCGGCCATGTCGTGGACGGTCCGCCGATGTCGCTGGAGGCTGGCGCTCACCGGCACCGTGCGGAGCTTCATGACGAGCTCCTGGAGCTCCATGTGGAGGGAATCGGCCTCGCGCAGGGCCTGGAGGACCACCTGTTTGGAGACGGCGGGGTCCTCCAGGAGCTGCACCACGCGGCCGCGGCCGACGCCGATCTCGCCGGCCGCGTCGACCAGCCTGTCGAGCTTTTCCACCTCGACGCGCAGCGTCCGGTCCCGCGTCTCGAGGAGGCGCGGGGGCGCTTGCCGGCGCGCGGCCTCCCGGCCGACGTCCGAGCCGCCATCCAGGGCGGCCCGCGGCCCCGAATCCGGTCCGGCTACACCGGCCGGAGCCCCCCCGGCCTCGGCGGCCGCCGCCAGCTTCTCGAGCAGGGCCTCGTCGTCGTCGCCCAGACGATCGCTGCCCGCGACGGCCTCGGCCACCAGGCGGCGCGCGGCGTCGAGGCCTTGGAGAAGGAGCGCGACGAGCTCGGGGCCCGCCACCACGTCGCCGTCGCGCAGGCGCTCGAGAACGTCCTCCAGGGCGTGCCCCAGGGTGGCGACGGACGAGAACCCGAAGATCCCGGCGTTGCCCTTCAGGGTGTGGACGATGCGGAAGATCTCCGCCGGGGCCTCCGGCGTCCCGGGGTCCTCCTCGAGGGCGAGGATCCGGTCCTCCAAGAGGGCCAGGCCCTCCTCCGTTTCGGCCAGGAAGGTCCGCAGAAGGGCGTCCTGCTCGGCCGGCGTCACGCGCCCCCCAGGAGCTTGAGCCAGACGGAGCCCTCGCCGGTCTCGAAGAAGATCTTGCGCCCCCGGCTGCCGCCCACGTCCTCGGCCACGACGGGGATCCCGGCCCGCGCTAGGGCGTCCCGCGCGGCGGCCACGTTGCGCTCGCCCAGGGTCGAAGCGCCGCCGGGGGGCGGCCCGTGGACCGCGGCGCCGCCGAAGAGCTTCGCCGTCAGGCCGCGACGGCCGCTGCCCAGGCTTTCGAGACTCTCCAGGACCAGCCGAATCGCCACGTTGCCGAAGCGCGGCGAGGAGAGCCCGTTGCCCACCTCGTGCGGCAGGATGAAGTGGGTCATCCCGGCGAAGCCCCGGACCTCGTCCCACAGGCACACGGCGACGCACGAACCGAGGATCGTGGTCACGGTGCAGGCCTCCGTCAGAGTCACGAACTCCCCGGGATAGAGGTAGATCCGACGCTCGGCCGGGTTCCGGATCATCGCGTCGGCGCCGTTCCCGGGGTTTGCTCGGCGTGGAGGGTCGAGCAGTAGAGGGCGGTGCCCGCCTGCGCCGCCAGGAGATCGAGGATCTCGTAGTCCAGATCCACCAGCCCCGAGGACTTCTGGGGCAGGAGGCGGAAGATGGCGAGGGCACCGAACACGCGCCGGCCCAAGCGCAGGGGGATGCAGGCGGTCAGGTGCTCCTCGGCCGCGGCGCGCATCGAGGCGTCCGAGCGCCCCGCGACCCACGCCCTGCCGGTGGCGAAGACCTGTCCGACCAGGCCGGAGTCGCCCGCGAGCTCCCGGCATCGGCCCTCGGCGATCCCGAAGGTCTCGACCACCTGGAGCTGGCCGTCCTCGCCGCGCTCCAGGATCGCCAGCTCCTCGCTGCCGACCAGGTTGATGACGATCTCCTTGATGCTCCGGAGCACCGCCTGGCGATCCAGCGTCTCGTGCAGCCCGTAGCTCGCGACGTAGAGATTGACCAGGTCGGAGTTGCGCTTCTCGAGCTGGAGATACTCGTCGGCGTAGCTCCGGGTCTCGGTCTCGATCTCGTGCAGGCGGCCCTGGAGCTCGGCGTGGTCCTGGCGGCAGGCCGCGAGGCGCTCGCGGAGCTCGATGATCTCCTCGCGCAAGCTCAGGTGCTCCTTCTCCAGGGCGTCGTTGCCCGATTCGAGGGCGGCGAGCTTTCGCCGGAGGTGATCGTTGTCGTCGAGGAGCTTCTGGATGTAGCGCTGCGTGTCGTCGAACACGCTCTGGGCGAAACGGCCGCGCGGCTTCGAGTCTCGATCCATGGCATGGCCCTCAGCCGAGGAAGCTCCGGATCTTGCTCAGCAGCTCGGTGGCATCGATCGGCTTGGTGACGTAGTCGTTGCAGCCGGCGGCGAACCCGGTCTCCATGTGGGTCTCGTCCCCGCGGGTGGTCACCATGATGATGGGGATCGCCGCCGTGCCCTCGTCCGAGCGCAGGGCGCGGCAGGCCTGGAACCCGTCCATGCGGGGCATGACCACGTCGAGAAGGATGAGGTCGGGATGCTCGGCGAGGGCCTTGCGGACGGCTTCCTCGCCGTCGTTCGCCGTGATCAGCTCGAAGGGGCCCCGATCGAGGAGCATCTTCTCCATGAACAGGGTGGTGGCCGAGTCGTCCACCAGCAGAATTTTCTTGCTCGCCTTCACCAGTCGCCTCCGGGTCTCGGTTCGGGGGAGAGCGCGTCGCTCCCGGGTCGGCCCCGAGTCTGGAGGGCGAAGGTTACGAGCCGAATTACGGAGGCGGCGGAGGCCGCCGGTCAGGGGGGCGCTCAGGCGTTCGGTAGGTGGACCCGCAGGGTCGTTCCGGAGGCCCCGGCGGCGGCCAGCTCCAGCTCGCCGCCCATCCCCTCGGTGAGGGCCCGGGCGAGGGCCAGGCCGAGGCCGGCGCCGGCGGCGGGGCGGGTCGTCGAGGCGTCCGCCTGGAGGAAGGGCTCGAACAGCCGGTGGCGGAACTCCGCGGGGATCCCCGGTCCGCGGTCGGCGACCTCCAGCGTGGTGCACCGGGCACGCCGGCGCGCCGCCAGGCGGACCGGAGCCGGCGCCGGGGAGAACTTCAGGGCGTTCGAGAGGAGCTGGGCGAGGACCTGGAGCAGGGCCTCGCGGTCCGCCCGGACCGCGGCCGGGCCGCCGCCCAACCCGGAGAGATCGACGACGACGCGGCCGGACATCTCCTCCTCCCTCCGGGCCGCCTCGTTCAGCAGCTCGGCCACAGGCACCGGCCGGAGCTCGAGATCCAGGGACCCCGAGACCGCCCGCTCGAGGTCGAGGAGGTTGCGCACCACCGCCAGCAGGTGCCTGGCGTTGCGCTCGGCGACCTCCACCGCCCGCTCGACACGCGAGCCCGGGGCCGCGCCGCCCCGCAGCAGCCCCAGGGCGCCGAGGATCGAGGTCAGGGGCGTGCGCAGCTCGTGGCTCACCACCCTCACGAACTCTTCCTTCATCCGGTCCAGCCGCGCGCGCTCGGTGACGTCCTCACTGACCGTGATGCGGCCCAGCACGCGCCCCGTCTCGTCTCGGATGTCGTCGGACACGAGCCGCACGGGAAACGTGCTTCCGTCGCGGCGACGGTTCACCCGGCTCCTGCCCCAGGGCGCTTCGTCGAAGGCGGCGGGAGGCGGCGGGGAGGCCTGGCCGGGGGCGCCGAGCTCGCTCGCCGGACGACCGATCAGCTCCTCCGGCGGGTAGTCGTGCATCGCGGCCTCCGCCCGGTTGGCGTAGACGATCCGGCCCTCCGGGTCGCTCAGCGTGAGCCCGAGGCTCATCTGCTCGACCGCCCGGGCGAGAGTGCCGGGCGCCGCTTCGATGAGGCGCGTCGCGAGGTCGTCGTCGGTCCCGGGGGCCCCCCCGGCCGGCGGCTCCTTCGGCTCGGCCCGCTCCCGCCCGGTTCGGTCGCTCATCGATCCTCTCCGGCGGCCTTCCTCAGCAACCGATAGCCGAGGCCCCGTTCGGTGACCAGGTACCTGGGCCGCGCCGGGTCCTCCTCGATCTTCTGGCGGATGCGGTGCACGTGGACCCGCAAGGTGTCCTCGAAGACCTCTTCGCGGGGCCAGATGCGCCCGAGCAGGTGCGAGGTCGACACCGTCCGTCCCCGGGCCCGCACCAGGATGTGGAGGATGTGGGTCTCGGTGGGCGTGAGCTCCACGACGTCGCCGACGAGGACGGCGCGGCCGGCGGCGAGCTCCAGGGTCAGGCAGTCGTCGATCGCGATGGACGGTCCGGTGGCGTGATCGAAGGACTCGAAGCGCCCGAGCACCCGCCGGACGCGCGCGGCGAGCTCTTCCGGGTCGAAAGGCTTGACCAGGTAGTCGTCCGCGAACTCGCGGATCGCGGCGTTGATCGTCCTCTGGTCGTCGACGGCGGTGAGCAGGACGATCGGCAGATCGGAGAACCGGCGGAGCTCGCGGCAGAGCTCGATCCCGTCGACCTCCGGCATCATGATGTCGACCACCGCCAGATGGGGAATTCCCTGGGTGGCGACGATCTCCAGAGCCTCGGCGGCGGAGGCGGCGGTGAGGACCGTCAGCCCTTCGTCCTCGAGGAGCTGGGTCACCGTCCAGCGGATGTCCGCCTCGTCGTCGACGAACAGGATGCGCGGCTTCACAGGGGCTCCTCGGCGGCGCCCTCCCCTCCCTCGGCCGACGCCCGAAGCACCCGGCGCAGGGCGTCGAGGAGGTCCTCCGCGGTCAGAGGCTTGGAGAGGACCAGGTCGGCCCCGGGCGGCGGCGCGGCGTTCTCGTCGCCGCTCATGGCGACGATCGGGAGCCCCGGCTCGAGCTCGCGCAGGGCGCGGATCGCGGCGCCGCCGTCGAGGTGCGGCATCCGCAGGTCCATGACCACGGCCTTCACCTCCGCGCGGCGTTCCTCGAAGCGGCGCAAGGCCGCGCGACCGTCGGCGGCGAGCACGGTCCGGTAGCCGGAGGCTTCCAGCACGCTGGCGGCGATCTCGCGCACCGCCTCGTCGTCGTCGGCCAGGAGGACCAGCTCGCCGTCGCCTCTCGGAGACGGCAGGATCGACCGCCAGCTCCCCTCCGGGTCGCTCTCCCGGGCCACCGGCAGGTAGACGCTGAAGAGCGTCCCTCCGGCCGGCCCGCCGTCGATCTCGATGAACCCGCCGTGGGCCGCGACGATGGTCTCCACGGTAAACAGCCCGAGGCCGGTCCCGTGCTCGGGGTCTTTAGTGGTGAAGAACGGGTCGAAGACCCGGTGGCGGAGCTCGCGGGGAATCCCGGGGCCGGTGTCGGCCACCTCCAGGAGGACGTAGCGCCCGGTCCGGGCCGCCGGGCGCGTTCGCAGGTCCTCGGCGGTCAGCTCGCGGTTGTGCGCCGCGATCCGCAGCCTCCCCTCGCCCTCCATGGCGTCCCGGGCGTTGACCGCCAGGTTGAGCAGCACCTGCTGGATCTGCGTCGGATCCCCCTCCACCTGCCAGAGGTCCCGATCGAACCGTACGGAGAGCTTCATCGACTTGGGGAACGTGTCGCGGGCGATGTCGCCGACCTCCTGCACCAGGTGGCGCAGCTCGACCGGGATCCGCTGCCCGTCGGCGCCCCGGGCGAAGGTCAGGAGCTGGCGGATGAGGTCGGCGCCGCGCCGGGAGTTGGTCTCGAGGATCGACAGCACCCGCTCGTGCTGTGACGGCCGACCCCGGCGCAGCAGCTTGATCGCCATGAGGATCGGAGTGAGCACGTTGTTGAGGTCGTGGGCGATCCCTCCCGCGAGGACGCCGATGCTCTCCAGGCGCTGCGCCCGCAGGAGCTGGGTCTCCAGCCGCTTGTGCTCGGTGATGTCGACCCCCACGTTGATCACGCACTTCTCGCCGGACATCTCCACGACAACCGACGACAGCAGGAGGTCGTACTCGACACCGTCGTGGGAGTGGGCGTGGATCTCCACGCCCCGGACCGAGCCCCGCTCGGTGAGCAACCGGGTCATCCGGCGGGCGTCGTTCCGGTCCCAGAGGCCGAGCTTGGAGCCGTCGCCTCCGATCAGGTCCTCGCGCCGGAGACCGGAGAGCTCGCAGAGGACCTCGTTCACCTCCAGGATCGTCCCGTCGACCAGGGTCGTGATCACCGCCGGATTCGGGTTGGCGAAGAAGGCCTTCGCGAAGCGCTCCTCCGAGACCTCCAGCAGCCGCCCGGCGGCGCGACGGGCCGCCTCGCCCCGACGGCGCGCCGTGATGTCGAACAGGGCCCCCTCGAGGTACGCGAGCTCCCCGCCGACGGTCCGCACCGGCTGTCCGTAGTCCTCGACCCAGCGGTAGCTCCCGTCGGCGCGGCGCAGGCGGTACTCGAGCCGGTACGGGCGGGCCTGTTCGATCGCGCTCGCGACTCCCTCGCGGATGGCCGCCTCATCGTCGGGATGGAAGAGGGCCGCGAACGGGGGGCTTCCCCAGAGCAGCGTCTCGGGCGAGTAGCCGGTGAGCTCCTCGACGGCGCCGTTCAGGTAGAGCTTCGAGTAGTCGTGGTCGTGGCGCGAGAGGTAGACGACGCCGGGGAGGTTCTGGGCCAGGATCTCGAACATCTCGGAGCGGTCGGCCGGCGCTTTCGAGTCTTCGATCGGCGGCTTGGCCGGCGTCAGGCAGGCGAGAACGCGCGGCGGCCCGCCCCGATGACGGTCCCTGGAGGCGGGGATCGCCGCAGCGGTCGCCGTCATCCAGACCCAACTGCCCTCGGCGTGGCGCCAGCGATACCGGACCGCCCGGGGACTGCGCCCGGACCGCGCGCACTCGAAGGCGGCCTCGGCGACGGGCCGGTCGCTCGGGTGGACCAGCTCGAGTCCGTCCCGGCCCGCCAGGGACGCCGGAGCATGGCCGAGGAGCTCGAGCGCACGGCCGCCCGCGCGGACGATCCGCCGGCCCTCGTCGATCTCGAGGAGCACGTCGCCGGAGAGGCTCCACAGGAGGTCGAAGGACGTGGCGTCGCCGCTGGGCTCGGAGAGGGCCCGGGCCGCGCTTCGCCGGAGGCGCCCCACCGGCGCGCGCCGGATCATGGTGAGGCCACCCGCCCCACCGGACCGGTAGAGGGCGCGGACGTCTGCCCGACCTTGAGGCTCCTTCTCATCGCTGGCCTGTGCTCCGAGGGAAGCTCAGTATATCGCCGCCCTTGCCTCTCCCGCCTGCGGGGGTAGGCGCCCCACCCACCCCTCAGCGGCTGGACGATTCCCGGTCCGTAGCGTTCAATGGAAGGTACGCGGTGTACCACCGCACAACGAAGGGCGGCCTTTCCGGAGGCAACGATGGAGATTCGCATCCACGGTCGCGGGGGTCAGGGAGGCGTGACGTGCGCCAAGCTCCTGGCCGCGGTCTACGGTCGGCTCGGCAAGAGCGTCCAGGCCTTCGGGGACTACGCGGGCGAGCGCTCCGGCGCCCCGGTGAGGGCCTACGTGCGGGTGAGCGACGGCGCGATCACGAACCGCAACAAGGTCTATCGCCCCGACCACCTCCTGGTCCTCGACCCCACCCTCTTGGGCGCCGGCACCCTGGCCGGCCTCGCTCCGGGGGGCTGGCTCCTGGTCAACACGCCCGAGGCCCCCGACCGCCTCGCCCCGACCGCACCGGCTTTCCGCTGGGCGAGCGTCGACGCCACCGGCATCGCCCGCCGCCACGGCATCGGCACCCGCTCCGTGGTGATCGTCAACACCACTGTCGCGGGCGCCTACGCCCGGGCGCTGGACCTCCCCTTCTCCGCCCTCGAGGACGCCTACCGGGACCTCGGCCTGGAGGGGAACCTCCCGGCCGCCCGGGAGGCCTGGGAGGCCGTCGTCCTGGGCGCCGCGCCGGCCGCGTCGGCGACTCCGGAGAGCGCCGGGGCTCCCACCCCGGCACCCGCCGAGCGCCCGCCGGTCCTGGACCTCGTGGCACACCACCAGGGGCCGGCCCCGACCCTCGCCACCGGCACCTGGCGCAGCCAGACGCCGCGCTACGTCCGCCACCTCTCGCCGTGCAACGCGGTCTGCCCGGCGGGCAACGACGTGGAGGGCTTCATCCAGGCGTTGGCCAACGACGGCGAAGAGGCCGCCGCCGAGGTCCTCTCCCGGACCACCCCGCTGGCCGGCGTGTGCGGACGAGTCTGCCCGGCGCCGTGCGTCCAGGGCTGCAACCGACGGGGCCTGGACGGCGCCGTCCAGGTGCGCGGCCTCGAGCGCTGGGTCGCCGACCGCGTGCCCATCGCCCGCCTGAGCACCCGCCCGGGCGCCGCCGCGCCCCGCCAAGCGCGCCGGGTGGCGGTCGTCGGAAGCGGTCCGGCCGGGCTCTCGGCGGCCTACAGCCTCCTGCGCCAAGGGCACCGGGTGAGCCTGTTCGACGCCGCGCCCGAGCTCGGCGGCCTCCTGCGCTACGGCATCCCCCGCTACCGCCTGCCCCGCGAGGTGCTCGAGGCCGAGGTCCGCGCCCTGCTCGAGCTGGGCGTCTCGGCCATCCCCGGGCGCCCTCTGGGGCCGGCCGAGATCGAGGACCTCGCCGGCGAGTACGACGGTGTGATCCTGGCCGCCGGGCAGCAGGTGCGGCGCGGCCTCGGGCTGCCGAAGCCCTCGCCGGAGGGAAGCCTCGACGGGATCGAGCAAGGGCTCGACTTCCTGGCCCGGGTCGCCGCCGTCGGGGACCTGGCGGCCGACAGCGGGCCCGCCCTCACCGGTCACGTCGTAATCCTGGGAGGCGGCAACACCGCCGTCGACTGCGCCCGAACCGCCCTGCGGAGCGGCGCCGAACACGTGACCATCGCCTACCGCCGAGGCCGCGCCGAGATGCCGGCGATTCCGGAGGAGGTCGAGGAGGCGGCCGAGGAGGGGGTGGAGATCCTCTTCCTCCGGGCCCCCGCGGCCTTCCGCGGCGACGGCCGGGTGACCGGCGTGGAGCTCGCCGAGATGCGGCTCGGCGCTCCCGACGCGAGCGGCCGCCGGCGCCCCGAGCCCACCGGCGACACGACCCTCCTGCCATGCGACCGGGTGCTCCTGGCCCTCGGCCAGTCCTCCGACCAGGAGCTCCTGCCCCGGGGGTGGGTGCTCGAGGACGGCGTGGCCTGGCACGAGGGCGCGACGCTCCCGGTGGTCGCCGCCGGCGACTACGTCACCGAGGACGGTACCGTAGCCCACGCCATCGGCGACGGCCACCGAACCGCCCGGGTGCTGCTCTCCCTCCTGGGCGAGCCGGTGGACGCCTGGCGGCGGCCGTCGTCGGCCGAGCGCGCCGCCGCCGTGCCGGCCGACCGGATCCGCTTCGAGCACTTCGCCCACGCCTCACCCGCCGGTCTCCGGCTCCGCCCGGCCACCGAGCGGCGCACGGACTGGAGCCCGGTGAGCCTGGGGCTGGCGAACCCCTACGAGGCCCGGCGCTGCTTCGCCTGCGGCGACTGCACCGGCTGCGACACCTGCCTGGTCTACTGCCCCGAGGGAGCGATCTTCCGGGGCGGCGAGGCCTACGTCATCGACTACGACACCTGTAAGGGCTGCGGGCTCTGCGTCACCGAGTGCCCGCGCGACGGGATGGAGATGGAGGACCCATGGGCCTCGATCTGATCACCGCCAACCACGCCGCCGGCATGGCAGCCACCCTGGCCGGGCGGGCCAACCGCGCGGCCCGGGGCTTCGGCAGCGGCGTCTACCCCATCACCCCCCAGACCGAGTGCATCGAGCTCCTCTGCCGCCAGGAGATCGAAAAGGGGCACGTGGTCCGCGTGGAGAGCGAGCACAGCGCCATGGCGGTGTGCATGGGCTTCGCCCTGGGCGGGGCGCGCACCTTCACGGCGTCCTCCTCGAACGGCCTGGCCTACATGGCAGAGAACGTGTTCGCCACCGCCTTCTACCGCCTGCCGGTGGTGATGATGGCGGTCAACCGCACCCTGGGGCCTCCTTGGAACATCTGGGTCGACCACGGCGACACGCTGATGCTGCGCGACGCCGGCTGGATCCAGCTCTACTGCGAGGACAACCAGGAGGTCTTCGACTCGGTGCTCCTCGCCTACCGGGTGGCCGAGGACCCGCGGGTGCTGCTGCCGGCCCTGGTGTGTCAGGACGCGTTCGTCCTCTCCCACACCATGATGCAGACCGAGGTCGCGACCCAGGAGCAGGTGGACCGCTTCCTGCCCTCTCTCGACCTGTCCCACCGGATCGACGGCGAGGCGCGGACCGTGGGCGGCCTGGACTTCCCCCACGAGACCGAGGTCCACCGGCGCCAGGCCCAGGAGGCCATGAACCGGGTGCCCGGCGTGTACCGCGAGGCCCAGGACGCGTTCGAGGAGGTCTTCGGGCGCCGGCCACCCGACGCCGTCGTGCCCTACCGCATGGACGACGCCGAGGTCGCCCTCGTCTCCCTCGGCACCACCGGCAGCACCGCCCGCGCGGCCGTCGACCTCGCCCGTCACGAGGGCCTGGCGGCAGGAGCGGTCCGGGTGCGGATGTTCCGGCCGCTGCCGGCCGCCGAGCTCACCCGCCTGCTCGCGGCGGTGCCGCGGGTGGCGATCGTCGACCGCGACCTCTCGACCGGCCTGGGGGGCGTGCTGTGGAGCGAGGTGCGCGGCCTGGCGGCGCCCCGGGCGTTGGTCCAGGGACACCTGATGGGCCTGGGCGGCGGTGACGTGCGGCCCGAGGACCTCCTCGAGGTCCTGCGCCGGACGGCGGAGCTCAAACGGGCCGAAGCGCCGATCTTCCAGGAGGTGGGATGATGTCCGCCGAGCCGATCCTCGGAGGCCTGGCCCAGAGCGTGGCCGACCGCCCGGAGCCCATCCTGCGCCGGGGCAATACGAACTGCGGCGGCTGCGGCATGTCGGTGGGGCTGCAGATGCTCTCGCGGGCGGTCGCCGGCCGCCCGATCCAGATGGTCATCCCCGCCTGCTGCGGGATCGTGACCGCCGGCCCCTTCCCGGGCTCGGCCTACGGCGCCCCGGTGGTGGCCACCACCTTCGCCTCCGCCGCCGCCGTGGCCACCGGCCTCGCCCATGTGGCGCGCCTCAACGGCGAGCCCACGCGGGTGGTGTGCTGGGCCGGGGACGGCGGCACCTACGACATCGGCATGGCGACCCTCTCGGCGGCGGCCGAGCGCAACGAGGACATCCTGTTCATCTGCTACGACAACGAGATCTACGGCAACACCGGCGGCCAGCGCTCCTCGGCCACCCCTCGGGGCGCCGCCACCACCACCACCGCCGCCGGCAAGGACGTGCCCAAGAAGGACGTTCTGGCGATCCTGGCCGCCCACCGGGTGCCCTACGCCGCCACCGTCTCCCTGGCCCACCCGGAGGACGCCCACGCGAAGCTTCGCCGGGCCCTCGACCTGGGTGGCTTCCGCTTCCTCCACATCCTGTCGCCCTGCCCCACCGGCTGGAAGTCCGAGCCCGCCCAGAGCATCGAGCTGGTGCGCCTGGCGGTGACCTCGGGCCTCTATCCGGTCTGCCAGGTCTTCGACGGCGAGCGCTGGGTGGTCGACGTGGAGCCCACCTTCCACCGCGCCGATCTCGAGCGCTACTTCGCCCTCCAGGGGCGCTTCCGCAACAACCCCGACCCCGAAGCGGAGATGAACGGGATCTTCCGCTACTGGCGCTGGCTGCGGGCCCTGGTGGCGGCGGGCGAGCGCCTGACACCGGCCGCCGCCGCGGCCGGCTGAGGTCGGTCCTTCTCGGGGTCGGCGGCGCCGCCCGGGCCGCTCCGGCCGCTCCGGCCCCTGTCTCCAGAGGAGACGGCCGGCTTCGTCAGGAGCCCGTCCAGGTACTGGACCGCCCGGCCGAGGACCTCGTCCTCGCCCCGGCGGATACCGGCCCGAGTCGGCGCCACCGTCACGTCGGGCTGGAGCCCCAGGCGCTGGAGCCGGCGGCCGTCGGCGTGGCGCACGTCGTGCCCCGTGAAGGTGACCGTGATGCCCCCCGGCAAGGTGAAGCTCGTCACGTCGCCGTTGGCTCCCGCGCTCGGTGTGCCGACGAACTTCGTGCCGCTCGCGGCCTCGAAGAACAGTCCGGTGTGCTCGGCCTGGCTGATGGTCCGGTCGTCGATGAGCATCACCGTGGGACCGGTGTAGATCGAGGCGCCGGCGGGCAGCGGCGGTAGTGGCTGGGAGAAGAAGAAACCGGCCTGCCCCTTCTCCGGGGAGAAGGCCGAGACCTGGGCGCGTCGGAAGCGGGCTCCCACCTCGGCGCCGCGGGTGTTGATGCGGGGCGTGATGGCCCAGGCGGTCCCGTGGGGGTAGCCGCGCATGTCGAAGATCAGCCCCCGGGTGCCGGCCAGGCGCTGGAACATCTCGTCCACCTGGGAGCGCTCCAGCCGAGTCAGGTTGGCGTAGCCCAGGTTCCCGGGGAGGATCCGGACCACCTCGCCGAGGCTCGGCGGCTTGGTGGACCGCCCCTGCAGCATGGAGAACAGCCGTCCCTCGGCGTCGCGGGTGAGGCGCACCGCGCGCACCCTTCCGTCGGCGCCCTCGATCCGGAGGTCCGTTGAGCCCTTCGGCCCGAGGAGCAGGTACAAGCGGGCGAGCTTGCCCAGGAGCGCGCTCTCGGTCGAGGCGGTGACGTAGCGGCGGAGGCGCGCGATCCGGTCGGCCACTGCCTCGCCGTCCACCGCCACGACAGCGTCACCGGGGGAAACGCCCGCCGCGCGGGCCTCCTCCCCCACCGCCGTGACCACCGGGCGGCCCTCGACCCAGTCCACGGCGAGGGCGGGGGTGGCCTCGCCGAAGTAGCGCCTCAGCTCCGGGCTCGCGACCCCCGTGTGGCCGTCGGGGACGTGGGTCATCATGGCCGCCAGAGTGAGGGCGTAGTCCGGCGCCGCGTTTGCAGTCTCCATGCGCTCCAGGTACTCGGGCAGGACGGCGTCCCAATCGCCGATCAGGTCGAGGTAGGGGTAGAACCAGTGGATCACATTCCAGGCGCGGATGACGGCGAGCTGCCGGTGGGCGAGGTCGGGAGCCACCATGTCCGGGTAGGTGGGATCGGGCCGGAAGACCGGTTCCGGCAGGGGCTCGGCCGGGCTCCCACCCCGCCCCGCCGCGCCCCAACCTCCGCCGGCGAGCGCGGTCCGGGCCGCGGCGAGGGCCCGGTCCTCGCCGCCGGCTCCGCCGCCTTCGGCCGGCACCTCCACGTCGGCGTGGACCCCGGGCCAGCCCGGCATGGGCAAGAGCTCGCTCACCCGGAGCTGCGCCACCAGACCCTCGCCGGCCGGCACCTCGCGCGTCGCCACCACCGAGTCCTCCCGGAGCGGCCCCTCGGAAACGATCCGCCCGTCACCCGCGGCCTGGAGGGCGAGGGCCACCCGCGGAATCCGCGAGTGGGCGTCGACCAGGAAGACCACCCGCCTCCCGGAGGCCGGCGTCTCCGGCGGCGGGAAGAATCGCTCGGCCTCGAGGGTCAGGAAGCCCGAGGAGTAGTCGCCCGAGGAGCTGCCGTCCTGGGCCCGGAAGCCGGAGCGGAGGACGTAGCGCTGGGTGGGCGCCCGGCACGGCCGGCTGGCCAGCTTGCCGGCGAGCTGGTCGATCGCCAGGGCGGTGAGCTCTCTCCCGAAGTCCCCATCCCCGGAGCCGCCGGTCCGCAGGTCGACGATGACCGCAGACGCGCCGGCGACCTGGCTCTCGAGCTGCCAGAGACCGCCCCAGAGCTCGTGGCTCGTGCGCCTCACCACGTCCGACAGGTCCACCACCAGGGTGCCGTCGTCCAGGCGCCGGGAGAGGGGCGAGGAGCTCCCAGGCTCGGGGCTCGGCGGCGGGGCCGCCGGAGCCGCGGCCTCGCCGTCGTCGAGCAGATGGGTCACCGGGTCCCCGAGGGCGGCGAGCATGTCGGCCACGGCGCTTCGATACTCCGCCCGGGAGCCCGCCGCCGCCGCCCGCGGCAGGGCGGCGAGGAGCGCCCCGTCCCAGTCGAGGTCGCGATAGGCGAGGTACGGATGAAGGTAGCGGACCGCGCCCCAGAGCCTGCCCACCTCGGCGAGGCGCTCGACCCGCGGGGCCGGCGCCGCTTCCCGCGTCCCCGGCGGATCGGCCGCCGGAGCCGGGCGGGGAGCGAGGAGCAGCAACGAGCCCAGGGCAAGCCCCACTGCGCGGAGGTATCGGGCGGTCGACATCGGTCGGAGCCTCGTCGGAAGATGCTGAAAGACGGGATCACTGTACCACCGCCCTCCCGTCTCGGGAGGTGGGATGGGCCCTGGGGCACGGCAGGCAGAGCTTCCACCGCGCCCCCCCAATCGCTTGAAAAGAGCTCTTCGCGCGAAGTTTCCTTCCCAAGTTGTTCGTCTCGATCGAGTTCCCCATAGATCAACGTTTCTCATTCGGTTTCTAGAAAATTTCGCACAAGTTTCCCTCGGGGGAAACCATCCTGGCGACCGCCGTCCGCGCCCGGCTCCAGCGCGCCCCTTGAGGCACCGCTTCCCACTCCCTTTTCTGTCGGTTCGTTCTACGGACCCTTTCAAGCGCCGGGCGCGAGCGCATCGCGTCCGGGAGACCGGGCCGTGGTCCTGCGGGTGTTCGGCGTCTACCTGCTGGCCCCGCGCCGGGTCGGCGGCGCCGGGATCGGGGCGACCAGGCTAGAAGGCGAGAGGAGCCGCCTTCTCCTCCCGCTCCAGGCGCTTGAAGGTCGCGATGTTGGAGTACAGGGGGTTGTCGAAGTCCTGGAACTCGGGCAGGTGGTCGAAGAGGTCGGCCACGATGGAGGCCACGTCGCCGCGGGGGTGGAAGCCCAGCTCCCGGCCCGCCTTCTCGATCGACACCTTGTAGCTGCGCAGCTCCGCCTCGTCCCGGATCTCGAGCTCGATCCGGCGACCGAGACGCGCCTCCATGGCCTCCTTGACCGAGTCCCCCAGCTCGCCCACCGTGTAGTTGCCCGAGGCGACGTTGAACACCCCCGACACGCCCGGCGCCGCCTCGATGGCCCGCACGTAGGCGACGGCCGCGTCCTGGACCGCCAGGACCGGGCGCCAGATCGCCGGATTGCGGACCACGATCCGCCCCTCGGAGAGGGCCGTGCGGAACATGGTGTTGACCACCAGGTCGAGGCGCATGCGAGGGCTGTAGCCGCAGACCGTGCCCTTGCGCAGGGAGACCACCGAGAACGACGGGTCCTGGAGCAGGAGAGCCGCCGCCTCGCCCTGGAGCTTGGAGATGCCGTAGGGATAGTGGCAGACGGTGGGGTCGTCCTCTCGGAACACGGTGTCGGCCGAGTACCCGTAGACCGAGCAGGAGCTGCCATAGACGAAGCGCTCGACGCCGGCGCGCCGGGCCAGGTAGGCCAGGTAGGCCGGCGCCGCGCCGTTGGCCACGAAGTTCTTGACCGGCGAGTACTCGGCCATGGGGTCGTTGGAGACGCCGGCCAGGAAGACCGCCCGCTGGCAGCCGGCCAGGTCCTCCTCCGTGAGCTCCAGGACGTCCTTCCGGAGCACCCGCACACCGGCGGGAAGGTGGTTTCCGAACCAGAGCAGGTCCACCACCGTCACCTCGTAGCCCCGCTCGAGGAGCTTCGGCACCAGGACGGAGCCCACGTAGCCGGCGCCGCCGGCCACCACGATCTTCATGACGCCTCCTCCCGGAAGGCAAAGTGCGCCGCCTCCGGCCGGGCGAGCCAGGCCTCGAGGCTCTGGGCCCGCCGGTCCTTCTCCGACAGGACCGGCTCGGCCACCGGCCAGTCGATGCCGATCCTCGGGTCGTCGAAGCGGATGCCGGACTCGGCCGCCGCGTTGTAGGTTCCGGTGCACAGGTACTCGATCTCGGCGTGGTCGCCGGTCACCGCAAAGCCCCGCGCGAAGCCGGCGGGCGCCCAGACCTGGCGCGGGTCGCCCCCCTCGAGCTCGAGGCCGAGCCAGCGGCCGAGGGTGGGCGAGCCGGGCCGGATGTCCACCGCCACCAGGAAGGCGCGCCCGGAGACGACGCGCATGAGCTTGCCCATGGGCGGGTCCCACTGGAAGTGGAGCCCCCGGACGACGCCGGCCGCCGAGCGGGAGTGGTTCAACTGGACGAAAGTTTCGGGCAGCCCGGCGGCCTCGAAGCGGTCGCGCCGGTAGACCTCCAGGAAGAAGCCCCGGTCGTCCCGGAACATCTCGTGGCGCACGATCTTCGCGCCGGGCAGGAAGGTCGGCTCGACGGAGAGGTCCATGGGAGGGGTCTGCAGGCGTCTGGGGGCGTCGAGAGGCGGGCGTCCGGGCGAGGCCCCCATGCTACCAGTCCTGACCCGCAACGCTCCGGGATATGGTACGTTTTCCGGCCTCACCGCATGACCGATCTCACCTGCGCCGTCGTCCACTGGAACGTCCCGGAGCTGCTGGCCGAGTGCCTGCGGAGCCTCCTCGCCGAGGTCGAAGGGCTCGAGGCCCGGGGACTCGCGGTCAACGTCCTGGTGGTGGACAACGCCTCGGAGCCGGCGGCGCGCGCGCGCGTCCGGGAGGAGACGCCAGCGCGGGTGCGCGTCCTCTGGTCGGAGGAGAACCTGGGCTACCCCCGGGCCTGCGACCTGGCCTACGAGGCGGCCGACTCGCCCCTCGTGCTCCTCTCGAACCCTGACGTCGTCTACCTGCCCGGCTCCCTCGCCACCCTTGCCGGAGCGATGGAGGACCCGGCGGTCGCCTTCGCCGGCCCGGCCACATGGTGGGACCGGGAGCGGACCCTCAAGCTCAACCCCGGCTACCCCGAGGACCGCGCCCGCATCGAGGCCGACGCCGCGGCGGCCAGGGGCGGCGCCTGGCCGGCCCACGCCCTGGCCTGGCAGCGGCAGATGTCGGAGCTGACCTTCGCCGCCGCCCCGCGGCCGGCCGAGATCCTCTCGGGCGCCTGCTTCGTGGTGAGGAAGGACCACGTGGACGCGGCCGGCGGCCTGTTCGACCCGGCGCTCTTCCTCTACTACGACGACACCGACCTGTGCCTGCGCCTCCGGGAGCGGGAGTTGCCGGTGCTCTACGTGCCCGGGGCCGAGATCGTGCACTTGTTCAACCAGAGCCGCCGGAGCGACGTGGCCGACCACATGGCCGCCTCCCGCCGCCACTTCCTGGCGCGCCACTACGGCGAGGCCGAGGCCGACCGCCTGCTCCGCCTGGCGGGAGAGGCGTGGCCCGGGGAGGCACCCTTCGCCGCCGCCTGGGACCTCCGGGACCTGGGGACCCTCGACGCGCCGCCCACCCTCTCCTGGACGGCCGACGGCCCCAGCGAGCTCTCCGTGGGCCTCAACCCCCAGGTCGTCCCCGCCGCCCTCGCCCGCCCCGAGCGCCCGCTCTACGAGATCGGCACCGGCCTCTGGGAGCAGCTCACCCCCGGCCCTTACTACGCCCGCGCCACCGACCCGGCCGCCCGCCACGTCCTCGGCTACTGGAAGTTCACCCGGCCGTAATCCGCCGCCGTCCCCCCGGCGAGGGAAGGCGGACGGCTCATGATCTGCTTGAATGTCTCGGGGAGACCCGGGACCGAGAGCGCCGGTTCCGCCGGACCGACCGGTTCCGGGAGCCCGAAACGACCCGAACCACAACGCGAGGAGACATCATGTCAGTGACCCCGACACCCGACGCGACCGCCGCAGGCACCTTCGAGCTCGGCGGCGACCTCCCGGTCCACCGGATGGGCTACGGCGCCATGCGGTTGACCGGCGAGGGCATCTGGGGACCGCCCGGCGACCGCGAGGAGGCCCGGCGTGTTTTGCGCCGCGCCGTGGAGCTGGGCGTGGACTTCATCGACACGGCGGACGCCTACGGCCCCGAGGTCGCGGAGGAGATCATCGCCGAGGCCCTCCATCCGTACCCGGAGGGTCTGGTGATCGCCACCAAGGGAGGCCTGGTGCGGCCGGGCCCGGGGCGCTGGGAGCCGGACGGCCGGCCCGCCCACCTGCGCGAGGCCTGCGAGGCGAGCCTTCGGCGCCTCAAGCTCGACCGCATCGACCTCTACCAGCTCCACCGTATCGATCCGGAGGTTCCCTTCGAGGAGCAGATGGGCGTACTCCAGGAGCTGCAGGAGCAGGGCAAGATCCGCCACGTCGGCCTCTCCGAGGTCGGGGTCGAGGAGATCCGCCGCGCCCGCGAGCACCTGCCGGTCGTCTCGGTGCAGAACCAGTACAACCTGAGCCAGCGGCAGTGGGACGAGGTCGTCGACTACTGCACCGAGGAGGGGATCGCGTTCATCCCGTGGTTCCCCCTCGCCACCGGGGATCTGGCAAACGCGAAGGCCCTCGGCGAGATCGCCGGCCGCCTCCAGGCCACGCCGGCGCAGGTCGCCCTCGCCTGGCTCCTCCACCGCTCGCCGGTGATGCTTCCCATCCCCGGCACCTCGCAGGTCGCCCACCTGGAGGAGAACGTCGCCGCCGCCGGCCTCGAGCTCTCCGACGACGACGAGGCGGCCCTGGAACGGGCCGCCTCGGACTAGGAAATTCGCCGACACGACGGAGAGCCTTCGCTCTCCGCCCTCCCTACGGCAGCTTGTGGCAGCGCAGGCAGGTGTCGCGGTCGGTCAACGGGTGGTTGGTCGGCCGCGCCGCCGGATGGCAGTAGAGGCAGTCGGCGTTGGGGTCGTGGAACTCCGGCATGTCCGGAGCGCTCGGGTGATTGTCCTGGCGGTGGCACACGCCACAGCTTTCGTCGGCCACCGGGAAGTGGCAGTTGTTGCAGTGGTTCACCGTCGGCGTCCGGTTCCAGTACGGATCGGAGTGGGACGGCGGCGGCGAGTCGTGCGCCGACAGGTCCTGGTGGCAGACCGCGCAGATGTTGTCCGAGAGCGGCAGGTGGCAGCTCTGGCAGTGCCGGTTGAGGCGACCGCCCCAGGTCACGTCGTGGGTCGCCGGCGGCGGCGCGTCCAGGTGCTTCAGCAGGTCGGCCTGGGTGTGGCAGACCGCGCAGGACGTGTCGGCCAGCGGCAGGTGGCAGCTCTGGCAGTGGTTGTTCGCCGGCGGACCCCAACCGCCCCGGTGGGAGGCCGGAGGCGACTCGTGGGACGGCGTCCCGTCATGGCAGACCGCGCACGGCGTGTCGGAGAGCGGCAGGTGGCAGCTCTGGCAGTGGCGGTCGGTGGGCTCGCCCCAGCCGCCCACGTGGGTGTCGGCCGGTGCCTGGGTCTTGTGCGCGTCGACGTTCGTGTGGCAGACCGCGCAGTAGTTGTCCGCCAGCGGCAGGTGGCAACTGTTGCAGTGCCGGTTCGTCGGCTGACCCCAGCCGCCCACGTGCGTGTCGGCCGGCTGCTCGGTGTGGTGCGCGTCCAGCGTCTTGTGGCAGAGCACGCAGGAGTTGTCCGACAGAGGCAGGTGGCAGCTCTGGCAGTGTTGGTTCGTCGGTTGGCCCCAGGTGGGAACGTGGGAGGCCGGTCGCTCGGTCTCGTGCAGGTCGAGGGAGCGGTGGCAGGTCGAGCACGCGGTGTCGGAGAGCGGCAGGTGACAGCTCTGGCAGTGCTGGTTGCCGAGCTTGCCCCAGATCGGCGTGTGGGAGAGCGGCTGGGTGTCCTGGTGGCACTCGATGCAGAAGCTCTGGTCCTTGTGGCAGGCCTGGCAGCGCTGGCGATCGACTTCCGCCTCGCGGCCGTGGGTCTTCTCCTTGAACAGGCGGGTGTGGGAGCGCGGCGGCGTGTCGAGGTGGCAGGAGTTGCAGTCCTTGGGCACCTGGTGGCAGAGCGCACACTGGTTGCCTTCGATCTTGCTGAGCTCGCCGTGGCGCTGGGTCCAGTTCTGGGAGTGATCGAGGAGCGGCGACGTCCCCGGGCCCGGCGGCGTGCCGGCGTCGATCTTCGTGTGGCAGTCCTTGCAGGTCAGGTCGACGCCGTTCTCCTTGTGACAGGAGAGGCAGTCCGCCATCGACAGCTTGGCCACGGGCACCGCCTTCTTGGCGTCGTGGCACTTCGTGCAGTCGGAGACGACGGCGATGTGCTCGTCGTGGGGGAAGACCCACTCGTGCTTCATGGGGGCCGGTGCGGCCGGCGCCGTCACCTCGCCCTCGCCGTGGCAGTCGAGGCAGGTCTTCTGCGTCGGAATCGAGACCTCTTCCGCGCCTTCGGGGAGGTGGCAGTCGGCGCACGCGAGCCCGCCTTCCAGGTGGATCGAATGCTGGAAGGCAGAGGCCGGCGCCGGGGCCGCGCCCTCGCCCTCTCCGCCGCCCTGGGCCGAAGCCGGGGTGGCGGGAAGGGCCAGGAGCAGCGCCGCCGACAGAAGTACGGAGAGATGCCAGGAGTTGCCGCGGCTGCCGTTCATCGCTTTGAGCCCTTGCCGAGGAATCCGAGATCGAGACCGAATCGTAGCTCAGCCTCGTAGTAGGCCGTGTCGGAGGTGGAGTCCGTGGTGCGGTCGAGGTCGACGCGCACGCGGTAGCGCCTGCGGACCCGCCACTCGGCACGGAGGTAGTGGCTGCGCACGTCGTAACGCTCCTTCGGTATCTGGTCGAGGATGTCGAAGGTGCGCTGCAGGTCGTACTTGGCGTAGAAGCTGCCGACGTCGAGGCGCAGACGCTCGTCGAAGAAGCGGTGCCCGAGCGACCCGGCGAGCGTCGAGCTCGAGTCGCGGTCGGTCTCCCACCGGCTGAAGTCGAGACTGGAGGTGAACCCGTGGAGCGCCTTCTCGGTCAGGAAGAGGTCCGCGAAGTAGCGGTCGAACTCCTGGTTGCCGCGGTTCTCGCCGTTCCCCTGGAGCAGGGAGCGGCGCGAGTAGCCGACGCCCACGGTGGCGACCTCTGCCAGAGGCTTGCTGAGGTCGAGGGTCAGTTGCTGGTAGGGCCGGCTCGGGCCGATGACGGTGGAGAGCTCACCGAAGTAGTTCGAGCTCGAGTCGTTGATCTCCTCCTGGCGCCGGTAGTTGCCGGTGAGCAGGAGGTTCGGCCCTTCGATGTGCCAGCTTCCACCCACCACCTCGTTGAAGACGTTGAAGTCGAGGGTGCGGGCGGTCACGTAGAGGTTGGAGCCCTGGGCGAAGGCCTGGCGGTAGGCGAGGGTGACGACGTCGTTGTTGACCGCCTTCTCCTCCAGGTGGATCCAGCTCCCGCGCAGCAGCGTCCGGTCCTGGGGGTGAATCGACCAGGTCAGGCCGCCGGCGCGCTCGTCGCTGGTGATGGCCGTGTAGTGGCTCACCGGCTGCCCGCCGAACAGGCCGAGGCGCATATGCTTCCAGGGCAGCGAATAGATGCCCTTGAGGCCGGTGAGGCTGAAGCCCTCCGCCTCGTCGAGGTACTGGCGGCCGAGGCGCAGGTTCAGGTGATCGATCTTGTGGAGGTCGACGTAGGCGTAGTAGACCCTGAGCTGGTTCTGGCCGTCGTTGATCTCGTTGCGGCGGCTGAGCAGGTCATCGTCCCAGCGCACCGAGACGGCGCCGCTGACGCCCTTCTGGGACTCGCCGTAGTACCCCCACGAGTCCTGACCGAACGACATTCGCAGGTAGGTGTAGATGTCCCGGTCGGCCCAGTCCGAGGAGCCCCAGCGGTCTCGATACCGCGTGGTGAGCTCGCCGCGGAAGCTCTGGGCCACGGCGGCCGAGGGGAGGATCGCGAGCAGCAGGCAGATCAGCGGCAGCTTGATACGCATGGGAACCTTCCGCGGTTAGTAAGGCTGCGGCTCTCCCCTCCCGGCGAACCGGGAGGGGAGAGCCACAGAGGCGTCTACTTCATGTTCATGCCGACGGCGAGGTCGGCCTTCGACAGCCGGCGCGAGCTCGTCGAGCCGACCGCGTCCAGCGACTGGTTGAGCACGTTGAGAATCCAGGTCGGATTGTGCGCGCCCTTGCTGCCGTCGTTCTCCAGCAGCTCGTAGTTCCAGTACGCCTTGGGCAGGCCCGCTCCACTGACGTCGTAGAGGTTGACGGGCTCCATGGGCGACGGGCGGTTCACCATCACCGACGAGATCGTCACGGCGTCGATGTGCGTGCCGTTCTTGAGGATGACGTTGATCGCCTGCCGGCCGTGGGACTCGGCGAGCTCCACCTTCTGGATGGTGGACGCGTCGGTCAGCGGCGTGCCGCCCAGGTCGATGGTGTTCCCGGCCGCGATCTGCGCGGCCATCACCGACTTGAACTTGGCGGCGACCGCAGTGCCCAGATCTTCGATCATGCCCTCGAAGCCGGTCTGCAGGTTGTCGATGTCGATCCCGGTGTGGCACTTGGCGCACACCTCTTTGCCGGCGTAGAAGGTGTGGTTGGTGCCACCACCCTCGTAGGAGAGCGACGCCGGAGGCGTGGTCTCCTCCATGTGGCAGGTCACGCAGGTGTTGTGGATGAACGAGTGCCGCCCGCGCACGCCGGCGGTGACGAAGTAGGCGTTCTGGCCCATCAGGACATCCGACTGCGGCCCGAGGTGGGGCGCGTGATCGGGATCGGGGAGACTGGCGAACGTCTTGTCGTTACGCAGGCCGCGGCGCGAGTTGTGGCAGGTCATGCAGATGGCGCCGGAGCCCACTCCGGTGGCCTGGAAGCCCGCCTCGAGCATCGCGGTCTTGCCCGTGATGCGGATCTTCGCGTCGGTGCCGACACCGGTCGTGGTGCCCACGTCGTGAGGATCGTGGCAGGTGATGCAGGTCTGCGGGTGGATCTCGTCCTGGGTCCAGTTGATCGCGACGCTGTCGCTGGGGCTCTTGCCCGGGACCTGGCCGAGGAGCACCGGCACCCACTCGAGGAAGCCGTTGACGGTGTGGCAGCGGGCGCAGGTCCCGCTCATGCCCTCGCTGTCGGCGAGCTCGTAGTTGGCGTGGCCCGAGAGCTGCCACTGCTGGAACCGGCCGTGCCGCAGCGGCTCGCCGTGGCAGCTACCGCAGAGGTCGGCCGAGAGGCTCATGCGCGGATCTCCGACGGCCACGCCGCTGAGCCCGTGGGCCGGGCTGGTGTCGTTGGCGATGACCTGCGGGCCGTGGCAGTTCTCACACTGGATGTTGGCCTTCTGGGCCGCGACCGGGAACTCGCGGAGCATCGTCGTCCAGTTGCCGGGCGCCGCGCCGTGCAGCAGATCGGAGGCGAGGAACGCACCGTAGTCCGACGCCTCGTCCATGCCGTTGTTCATGTGCAGCGGGTCGAATCCGACGTTGTGGCAACTGAAGCAGTTGGTGCCGTAGTGGTTGGAGGTGTTGAGGTTGTCGGTGAAGATGTGCGCATGCCCGGTGGCGGCCCACGGCGTGAACTTGTCGGGGGCGATCGCACCGTTGTGGCAGTTCGTGCAGGTGGAGTCGGCGATCGCGTCGCCGTTGGGGGCCTGGCCCTTCATCACGCCGCGCCAGGTGCCGGCGTAGATGGTGAGCGTGACCGGCGCACCGGCGACGGAATCGGTCACCTGCACCTTGTAGATGCCGGCCGCGTCGGGGGTGAAGTAGGGCGAGCGGGTGTTCGCCGCCATCAAGACTGCGTCGGATGCGAACGGCTTGGAGGCGAAGGTCCAGTGGTAGCTCGGCTGATCCTTGCCGTAGAGCAGGACCGGCTGATTGATCGGCACGTTCTTGAGGCCGGTGGCGATGCCGAAGGGCACGGCCACATTGACGTCGACCGTGTCCTTGTACTCACCCGAGGTGGTCAGCACGGTGACCTGGAGGGTGACCTTGCCGCCTTCCTCGAGGGCCAGCGGGTTGATCGCCACCAACTGCCAGCGGTCTTGCAGGCCGCCGCTGTAGTCGTCGTCGTCGCCCACCGGCACGGGCGCCTCCGCCGGAATGGGCGGCTCGGTGAGGACGTCGAGCAGGTAGTTGCGATAGGCGTTCATGTCCGCCAGGCGCACGCGGACCTCGTTGTTGGCCAACGGGATCAGCCGCGCGGTCGGTCCGGCGATCTGCTCCCAGGTCACCGAGCGCAGTCGCGAGCCGTCCTGGATGTCGATGTCCACATGACCACGCACTCGGTGGCCGGCCTGGGGAGTGCCCAGGTAGCTGGCGTCGACCAGCACGTTGGGCGCGGCGTACGTCGCCGGCACGATCAACAGCAGCGCCAGCGCTCCGAGGAGCACGCTCGTCGCGTTCCTCGAGAATCTGTTTTTGAAATCGTTCATGGGGTCCTCCGTCTCCTCCGGGCGGGTTGTCTGATGTCCTGAAGTTCGATTCCTCTGTTTCCGCCCGTTCCCGCTCCGCGCCCCCCATCCCTGGCAGGGACGCATCTCGCCGGTTCACCGGGCACCGTGGGTCCTATGCAACAGCCGTACCGCCCTGCACGACCGGATCGCCCAAAACTAAACCTATGTATATCAATCATTTACGGCCTCCCTACCCGTTCTGACGGGGCCGCTTTGTGGGGGATTTCCCGCAGCGCCTGGAGAATTTGACCCACCCCCTCCCCAGGGCGGCGAGACGGCTTCGGAGGCGACGCGCCGGTAGACAAGTGGGTACCAGTCCTCACCCCGGACCCAGAAGTGGGGCAAGCTCCCCACCTCAGGCCCCACCTCAGGCCCCACCTCAGGCGAGGTTGCCGAACGAGGCGGCGCCGGCGCGGGCCGCGGCCAGGAGGCCGGCGAGGGCTTGCCGGAGGACGGCCGGCGAGGCTGGCTTGGGGAGGAAGAGGGCCGTGCCGCCGGCCGGCGCGAGGCTCGCCTCGAGCGCGCCTTCCTCCAGGCACGACTCGTAGAGCACCGGCACCGGCGGCCGGCGGCCGGCGCACAGGCACTGGAACTGCGCCCAGGGCAGGCGCGCCCTCGGCACGCTGACGACCACGGCGTCCGGAGGATCGTCGCATACGCGGCGCGCCGCCTCCTTCAGGCTGCTCGCCGCCTGAATGCTCGTGCCAAGAGGGGCGGCGCGCCCGACGCGCCAGGGCAGGATTCCACTCCGATCGACAATGAGGAGACGCACGGCATTCGGCTTCCGCCGTCCCCCGAACGCAAGGCGCGTTCCACGCCGAACGCCGCCGGCGGGAGGGAGCTCAATCGCCGGCCGTGCTCGCGGCCCGTGCGGCGCCACCACCGCGCAGGTCGAAAGTCTTCAGCCGGTAGCGGAGCTGATCGCGGCTGATGCCCAGCAGCTCGGCGGCGCGCGTCTGGTTGTCCCCCGTGGCGCGCAGGGCCCGGCTGACCATCTCCCGCTCGAGGGTGGCCAGCGGCACGATGCCGGCGGGCATGCCGCGGACGGTGGCAGCCCCGTCGGTCTCTACAGGCGGGGCTTCGGCGGCGCGGTCGAGCACCAGGGAGCGCGGCGACACCCGCGGGCCCTTCTCGAGCACCATGGCGCGCTCGATGACGTTGCGCAGCTCGCGCACGTTGCCCGGCCAGGGGTAGCCGAGCAGGAGGTTCTCGGCGTCGCGCTCGAAGCCGTCGAAGCGCCGCCCGAGCTTCGGTTGCAGGGTGTCCAGGAAGTGTTGCGCCAGCGGCAGGATGTCCTCCCTGCGCTGGCGCATCGGCACGACCGTGAGGGGAAAGACGCTGAGGCGATAGAACAGGTCGGAGCGGAAGGTGCGCTCGCGCACCATCGACTGGAGATCCCGGTTCGTGAGAGCGATGATGCGCACGTCGACGACGATCTCCCGGGTGCCGCCCACCCTCCGGAAGCGGCGCTCCTCGAGGAAGTGCAGGAGCTTGGCTTGCAGATCCAGGGGCAGCTCGCCGATCTCGTCGAGGACCGCGGTGCCCCCTTCGGCCAGCTCGCAGACGCCGCGCTTGAAGCTCTTGGCGTCGGTGAAGGCGCCCTTCTCGTGCCCGAACAGCTCGCTCTCGAGGAGGTTGTGGGGAATCGTGGCGCAGCTCACCTCGAGCAGCGGCCGGGACCTCCGCGCCGACACCCCGTGGATGTGCCGGGCCAGGACGTTCTTGCCGGCGCCGCTCTCGCCATCGACCAGGATGGTCGCCACCTCCGAGCGCGCCACCTGCTCGGCCATTTCGAGCACCTCGCGGAACGCCGGCGAGTCGCCCACCACCGCCTGCGTCAGACTGTGCTCGCGATGCCGCCGCGCCGCCTGCGCCTCGAGCTCGATGCTCCGCACCTGCAGCGAGCGATCGATGAGCCGGACCAGCTCCGTCTGGTCCACGGGCTTGGAGAGGAAGTCGAGGGCGCCCAGCTTCATCGCCCGCACCGCCTCGTCGACCTCGCTCATGGCGGTCATGATGATGACGCCGCTGCCCTCGAGACGTTCTTGGTTGGCGGCGTAGAAGTCGAGACCGTGGCCGTCGGGCAGGCCGAGGTCGAGCAGCACGACGTCGGGGCGCGCGTTCGCCAGGTGCTCGGCGGCGGTGGCCAGGTCGCCGGCCACCCGGACCTCGTGGCCGGAGCGCTTGAGCTGGTGCTCGAGCGCCCAGCTCAGCAGCCTCTCGTCCTCGACGATGAGGATCAGTGCCATGCCGTCGCCTCCCCGCCGGCCGCGGGAGCGCAAGCCTCCTCGGCGGCGGGCTCGCCCTCAGCGACCGCGGCCTCCTTCGCGGCGCGCTGCGGCAAGAGGATGACGAACGAGGTGCCACGGCCCACCTCGGAGCTCACCTCGAGGCGGCCACCGTGCTGCTCGACGAGGCTCTTGGCGATCGCCAGCCCCAGGCCCGTGCCGGTGAACTTCGTGGTGAAGAAGGGCTCGAAGACCTGGTCCAGGTTTTCGGGGGAGATGCCGCTTCCGTCGTCCTCGACCGTGATCGCCAAAGTGCCCTCGTCGTCGACACGACCGGCGCGCACGACCACGTGGCCGCCGCTCTCCGGCATCGCCTCGGCGGCGTTGTGCACCAGGTTGACCAGTACCTGGCGCATCTGGGCCGCGTCCAGGCTCGCCTCCGGTAGCCTCTCCGAGGTCTCGATGCGCAGCTCGACCTGCCGCCGCTGCAGCGCCGGGCGCAGCAGGCCGGCGATCTCTGCGAGCAGGTGGGCGAGGTCGGTGCGAGCCAGGCGTGGCGGCGCCGGCCGCGCCGATTCCAGCAGGCGGCGCAGGATGCCGTCGACGCGGCCGAGCTCCTCGAGCATCTCCCCGTAGAGGTGCCGCGTGGGCTCGGAGTCGGACTCCTCGCGCAGGACCTCGAGCACGCCCT
Source organism: uncultured Acidobacteriota bacterium (assembly GCA_963739795.1). Lineage (GTDB taxonomy): Bacteria > Acidobacteriota > Thermoanaerobaculia > Multivoradales > DATKCC01 > CAVUBL01. Next base: position 168,998 of record CAVUBL010000015.1, read on the forward strand.
GGATTCCCGCCAGCGGGTTCTTGATCTCGTGGGCGAGGCCCGCGGCGAGCTGGCCGACACAGGCGAGCTGGTCGACGTGGGCCAGGCGGGTGACGAGCAGCGACTCCCGCTCGCGCTGGCTGCGCAGCAGCTCGCGGAGGTTGCGGTGCACCTCGTCGGTGACCGGATCGAGGGACAACGCCCCCGAGCTCGTCTCCGGGTCGGAGTCGGCCGAGGCGAGGTCGGCCCGAAGCCGGACGCCGGCCTTGGCGACGTTGCGCTGCACCACCAGGGTCACCAGTCCCAGGGCCACCACCCACACGCCGAGCAGCAGCGCCATGCGCCCCCGCAGACGGTCCCGGATCGCGGCGAGCGCCGCCGTGAAGTCGATGTGCAGGGTCGCCGCCCCGAGGGTTGTGCCGAGCTCGTGGCACGGCGCACAGCGTGGGCCGGCGCTGAGGCGCACCGTGGCGCGCACCCACTGGCGCCCGTCCTCGCTCACCACCCGGGACTCGGAGGGTTCGGTACCCGCCAGGAACTCCCGGACTCGCGCCGCCTCGGTGGGATCGGCCGGCCGGCCGGCGGCGCCGAGGGGGGTACCGTCGGGCCGATACAACCGCATGCCCCTCCCCGCCTGCGCGGCGAGGACGCGGCTCAGGCTGTGGGGCGTGCTCCCCATCCACTGGACCGGCATCTGCCGTACGGCTTCGTCGAGCTCGAAGCGCGCCGTCCTCGCGCCGGCTTTCGAGGCCGCGCGCTCCACCAGCCCGAACATCGCCAGGTAGAGGATGCCGAAGGCGACCAGGTGGATGCACAGGGCGATCCACAGGCGTGCCCGCGTCGGGCGCGACCTCCTCCACCAGTCGGCGGCGCCACGCCACAAACGGCGAGCCTGTGTCCGGGAGACCATTGAGATCAACTATAGAAAAGGCCGTACCCCAGCGGACCACCCGGAAAGAGGGGATCTCTTCGCCCTTCCGACCGGGAAGGGCCCCCCGGCGGCCGGGCGGCCGACTCCTACGGAAACGCGGGGGCGCTCTCCGCGCGCAGGTCCTCGGTCCGCCGGACGGTGTGGGCCGCGACCTCCTCGGGCGTGAACCAGACCGGCCGGAGCTGCTCGCTGGCGAACAGGCCGGCCTGGTCGCCGCGGTGGGGCGAGCCCGGCCGGCTGGCGTTGCCGTAGGCGATCAGGGCGAAGGCGCGGAGCGGCCGGCCGAAGTCGACCGCCGCCACGAAGGAGTCGCCGCCCAGGGCGGTCTCGGTGCCGTCCTTGCCCGGGGGAGACCAGAAGGCCACCCGGAAGACGCCGAGGGCTCCCGAGGCCCCGTTGCCCGGCAGGTCGAGCCCCCCCACGCGCAGGCGGTGCACCTCGCCCCACGAGACGTCGGCGCGCCCGTGGGCCGCCTCCACCTCCCGGGCCGCCGCCGCGAGGGCCGCCACCGCTCCGGCGGGATCGGCCAGGCCGTCGGGGGTGGCGAGGGGATCGTCGGCGCTCCACGGCCGGGCGAAGCCCTTCCCCGAGGAACCCAGGAGGTGCAGCCGCCGAGCCCAGGCGTCGAAGAGCACCGCGCCCCGGCTGTCCGAGTCCGCCCGCCGGTTCCAGGCGGAGAGGATCCGGGCGGCCTTGGCCGCCGCCCCTTGCGGGTCCCCGCCGCCCTCGGTCCGGACGGCGTCCAGGAGCTCGGGGAGCACCCGGTCGGCCAGTCCCATCCGCGTCGAGTGCTTGAGGCGGATCAGCTCCTCGAAGCCGATGGTGCCGTTCTCCCGGAGCATCTGGATCGAGCGCTGGGGGCGCAGCGGCAGGCCCATGGGCGCCATGTAGGGAGGGAAGCTCTTGGGGTCGAGCGCCGGCGGCCAGGTGGAGTCCCAGGGCGGGTCGTTGGCGTTCTGGACCCAGCCGGAGGGCGGGTCGACCACCCGTGGGGTGCGGTCGAAGGGGAGCATCTCGGTCCACACCAGGTCGGAGCGGTCGCCGGGCACGACACCGCTCCAGAAGGCCACGTCGCCGGACGAGCGCTTCGGGGTCGCGGCGCCGTAGAAGTACGCGATGTGGCCGTCGGCGTCGGCGTAGGTGACGTTCTGGCCCACCACGGCCTGGCGCTCGAGGGCCTTTTCGAAGCCGGCCAGGTCGTCGGCCCGGGCCATCTCCCACCATTGGCGGAAGGCCTTTCCCAGGCCGCCGGTCACGTCCTGGACCCGCCGCAGCGCCAGCGCCTTGCCGCCGGCGCGGGCGAGGACCGGACCCTGGACCGAGCGCAGGAGCTCGAGCTGCTCGGTCCGCTGGCCACCGTCGGCGGTGCGCACGGCCACCTGGACCGTCCGGCGCTCCTCGAAGGGCCGCACCTTCCCGTCGTAGAGGTAGCCGGCCCTGCCGTCGGGCGCCGTCTCGAGGGTCAGCTCGTAGAGGTCCTCCGTGTCCTGGGTGTTGACCGTGTGGGTCCAGCCGAGGCGCCGGGTGAACCCGATGTTGATCACCGGCATGCCCACCAGCGACGCGCCGTAGACGTCGATCCCGGGGGCGCTGAGCTGCGCTTCCATCCACGTCAGGTCGTCGGCCCCGACTCCTGATCCGAGTTGGGGCCACGGCAGGTGGGGATTGGCGAGCAACATGGCGTGGCCGTCCTCGGACTTCGGCGGCCCCACGGCCCAGGCGTTCGAGCCGGGCCGCGGCAAGGCCTCGCTGCCGAGGGTGGGCCACCGGCCCTCGAGGCCCGCCACGGCGCCCTTGCCGCCGGCCGTCCCGCCCCCCTGCGCGTCGAGCCAGCGCTTCGCGGCCTGCCGGGCCGACGAGAAGCGCAGCCCCACGGCCCCGGCGTTGGCCACCACGTCCCGGCCGGAGACGGGGAGCACCCGGGCCGCCTCGGGCGAGACCTCGTCAGGGTGTCGCCGGTAGTAGGCCTGGACGCCGGCGGCGAAGGCGTCGATCCACCCCCGCATCTCGGGATCGAGGCCGGCGTAGGCCTTGTCGGTCCACTCCGGCAGCTCCACCTGCCGGTACCAGAGGTCGTCGGCCAGGTGGCCCTCCCCCCAGTACTCGGCCCCGCGGGCCCGGGCCTCTCCGAAGTTGCGCAGAAGAAGGTCGGGATGGTTGTGGGCCTGGGCCCAGCCGTAGGCGTAGAAGAGCGACTCGGCGTCCGCCGCCCGCACGTGGGGGATGCCCCAGGCGTCCCACAGGATTTCGGCACCCTCGCCCGCCGCGGGCAGGGCCTCGGCCCGGGCCGCCCGGGCCGCCGGGGCCGGATCCGGGGGCGTCGCCGCGGCCAGGCCGAAGAGGGCGGCCAGCACCGCCACCGCCAGGGTGACGAGGAACAGGGGACGACGGGCGCGCGGGCGGACGGTCATCGGGGCCTCCTTCGACGTTTCGGATCGGGCGTACGGCGGGGAGTCTACCCCGCGCCGCGACCGGCCCCTGGCGCCCGGACGAAGGAGGGAGCCGGCCCGGCCGGCCGGCTCCGGAGGCCCTACGCCGCGATCCGCGGCGGCGGCACAAACCAGACCGGGCACGCCGCCTGGTGCAGGATGCCCCGCGCCGTGTCATGGGTGAAGAACCGGCGCAGGGGCTCGCGGGTGTGCTCGCCCATGACGATCAGGTCCGGCACGATCTCCCGGGCGAGGTCCAGGATGGCGTCCTCGGCCCGGCCGGGCTCGACGTGGCGGTACGTCCGGTCGGCCATGCCCTGGGGAATCAGCTCGGCGAGGCGCTCGTGCGCCGCGACCAAAGCTTGATCCCTTCCGCCCGTCTCCGGCTCCCGGGAGAAGTCCGACGGCCCCACCGGGGCCATGGAGAAGAGGTTCTTGATCGGCGGGCCACTCTCCTCCATGACGTGGAGCAGGTGGACCTCACCTCCCAGGCGCTCGGCCAGGGCGCCGGCGTAGTGGGCCGCCGCCGCTCCGGCGGGCGAGAAGTCGGTGGGCACCAGCACGCGGAGCGGCCGCTCCCGAGCCCCGTTCAGGTGGAGCGTGCAGGCGTGCTCGCCACCCTCGTGGAGGGTGAGGATCGGGCAGCCGCAGCGGCCCAGGAGCAGCTCGGTGAGCGAGGAGTGGTCCTCCGTAGGCGAGCCGTGGCAGCCGAGAAGCACAAGATCCGCCGGCAGCTCGGCCGCGAGCTGTGCGACTCCGATGGAGAGGGGGCCGCTGGTCATGAGCGTCTCGACGGGTACCTCCTTCGGCACCCGCGCGGCGAGCTCGCGGAGCTTCTCGTCGGCGGTGCGGCGGACGTCGGCCCGCGGGTGGGCCTGGCGCCACTCCCACGCCTTGGCCATGCCGAGGCCCGTGGTGGCCAGGTTGTGTTGCAGAACCAGCCCGGCTCCGAAGGCGCGGGCGAGCTCCACCGCCAGATCCAGCTCGCGGCTCGAGATCGGGGACAGGTCCAAGGGGCAGAGAATGGTGCGGATTTCGGCGTCCATCGTTCACCTCCAACTTCACATTTCTCACACCTGCCGCCGGTGCGCAACGTGCCGGCGGAGGGGGCCGCGCCCCACCCGGCGGAGGGGGCCCGCCCCACCCTCCCGGCGGGTGGGAGAGCGCGCCACCCCCGGGGATATTGCGGCTCGTCCGTGGCCCGCATAACGTGGCCCCAAACCTCCCCTGGCCCGGCGGTCCGCCGCTGCCTTGCCCCGGGAGGTCGTTATGCGTCAGGTCCAGGTCGTGCTTCTCACGCTCGTCGGTTGGGTGCTCGCCGCCGCGGTGCCCAACCCGCTCTCGGCCCAGCGGCTCGAAGCCCCGACACCCGCTCCACCCCTCGCCCTCGCCCAGCAGGCGAGCCAGGCCAAGGGAGGGGTCGAAGGGGCGATCCTCGCGCCGCGCAGCTGCACCATGGAGGACATCCATTGTGGCGAGACGGTGCAGGGCAGGCTCGAGTCCGGAGACTGCGCCCTCTCCGATGGCACCTACATCGACCTCTGGGAGTTCCCCGGCACGCCCGGGACCACGGTCACCATCGACCTGACGTCGAGCGCCTTCGACACCGTGCTTTTCCTGCTTAACCCGACGCCCGACGTGGTCGCCATGGACGACGACGGCGGTAGCGGCACCAACTCGCGGATCGTCTACACGCTGAATCGCACTGGCACCTGGACGATCGGTGCCAACAGCCTGGTCTTCGACACCGGCAACTACACGCTGCGGCTACTGTGCTCGGGCACGTCGCCGCCCCAGGTACCCGCGGCCCCGACCAACCTGGCGGCCAACGCCACCTCGGACACCGAGGCTCACCTCACCTGGAACGACAACTCGGGCAACGAGGCGTCGTTCCGGGTCGAGGCGAAGACCGGTGGCGGCAGCTTCCAGGAGATCGGCTCGGTGGGCGCCAACGTGACCGCGGTCAACGTGGTCGGCCTCTCGCCGGGCACGGCCTACTCGTTCCGGGTGCGGGCGCGCAACGGCGCCGGGGACTCGGCCTACTCCAACGTGGCGACCACCACGACCTCCTCCGGGACCGGCTGGTTCACCAGCAGCGAGTTCCCCGGGTACCGCTTCCGGGTGATCGTCACCCGAGGCCCGGGCGACACCATCTTCGGCACCAAGGAAGCGCAGTGCATCCCGGAGACAGTCTGCGTGAGCGGCTCGCTCCCGGGGCGCTCGGAGCTTTTCCTACGCATCGTGGGGCCCAAGCCCAACGGCTACATGTGGCCCACGATGGTGAAGTTCAGCACCTCGCAGCTCGACATCTGGATGGAGCAGACGGCGAGCGGTGTGATGCGGCACTACATGCTCGAGGCAGCGTCGCCGGGAAGCGATGAGCTGCCCGGACTGTTCGACCGCACCGGCTTCCTGCCGTGAGCTCGTAGCTCATCCGAGGCGGCGCGGGCGGCTCAGAGCTCCCGCGCCGGGGGGCCGGCTTCCCGCGTCGCCTCGGCAGGGCCCCGGTGAACCCCCTCGCCGGGTGGCCGAGCCCACGGTATAGTCTTCTGTGGGGGTTCTATTGATCCATCGCAAAGAGACGGCAGAGGTCCTCGGGCGCCTCGCCGAGCTCGGGGCGGCAGGCCGGCGGGCGGCGCTCGCCACCGTCGTCCGGATCGCCGGGTCGGCCTATCGCCGCCCGGGCGCCAAGTTCCTGGTCGAGGAGGGCGGCGAGACCCTGGGCAGCGTGAGTGGCGGCTGCCTCGAGGCCGACGTCCGAGAGGTCGCCCGCGGCGTGGTTGCCGGCGGCGCGCCTCGCCTGCTGCACTACGACACCGGCTCGGGCGACGACACGGTGTGGGGTCTGGGGCTCGGGTGCGAGGGACAGGTGGACGTCTTCGTCCAGCCGGCCACCGAGGGCCCGCTGGCCGAGGTGGCGCCCCGGCTCTCCGAGCTTCTGGACGGAGAGGAAGCTCTCGTGGTGGCGACGGCGCTCGGAGGGGCCGGCTCCGAGGACGGTCCGAGCGCATCGCCACGACCGCGCGCGCATCCGATCCTGCTGCTCCCCGCCGGGGCTGAGGCGGAGGGGTCGCTGGGAGCCGCCGGGCTCGACCGCCTGGCCGCCGAGACCGCCCGTGCGCGGATCGCCTCCGGCCGCTCGGGCGTCGAGACCGTGGGCGGCCGACAGGTCTTCTTCGATGTCCTCCAGGCGCCGCGCCACCTACTGATCCTGGGCGCCGGCGACGACGCCCGGCCGCTCGCCGCCTACGCCGCCGACGCCGGCTTCCGGGTCACCGTGGCCGACCACCGCCCGGCGCTCCTCGCCCCCGATCGCTTCCCGAAGGCCCTGGCCGTCGTGCGCGCCCGGCCGGAGGAGGGGCCACCGCCCGAGCTCGCCCACCTCCTGGTCGGGCCCCTCACCGGGCCCCTGACCCATCCTGGAGCCCGCCGCGGGCTGCCGGCGATGGCCGTGGTCATGACCCACTCGCTGGCCCACGACCGGGAGTGGGTCCGCGGCCTCCTCGCGGCCGGCCTGCCCTACGTGGGCGTCCTCGGGCCCCGCGCCCGGACCGGTGCGCTCCTTGCGGAGCTGGACGCCGAGGACGATCCGCGGGTCTTCGCCCCGGTGGGCCTCGACCTGGGCGCCGACGGCCCGCACCAGGTGGCCTTCGCCGTCGTGGCCGAGCTCCTCGCCGTCCTGGGCGGCCGCACGCCGCGCCACCTGGCCGAGCGCAGGGAGGCGATCCATGCCGGCTGAGGCGGCGGCCCCCAGCCCGGATCAGAGCCCGGATCAGAGAACCGGTCCGGTGGCCGGCATCCTCCTCGCCGCCGGCACCTCGAGCCGCATGGGGCGCAACAAGATGCTCTTCGAGCTGGGCGGCGAGTCGGTCCTCCGGCGCGCGGCGCGGCGGGCTCTCGCGGGCGGCCTCTCGCCGCTGGTCGTGGTGCTGGGGCACGAGGCGGAGCGGGCGCGGGCCGAGCTCGAGGGCCTCGACTGCCGCGCTGTGGTCAACCCGGGCTTCGAGCGGGGCATCACCAGCTCCCTCCACGCCGGCATCGAGACCCTGCCCGGCGACGTGGCGGCCCTCGCCGTCCTCCTCGCCGACATGCCCTACGTCACCGCCGAGATGATCTCAGGGCTCGTCGGCCGCTACCGGAAGAGCGAGGCGCCCCTCGTGGTCTCGTGCTACGACGGGGTCGACGCCCCGCCCATGATCTACGACCGAAGCCTCTTCGCCGAGCTGGTCGAGATGTCGGACGGGCGCTGCGGCAAGCGGGTGGTCAAGCGCCACCGGCACGAGGCCGAGGTCGTGGAGCGCCCCCGGGAGGCCCTCACCGACCTGGACGTGCCCGAGGACTACGAGCGAGTGCTGGCACGGGCCGCCGCGCAGAACGCCCACTGAGATCCGATGCGAGACGAGCTACTGCAACTGACCGCCGAGCTGGCCCGTCGCGGCGAGCCCTTCGTGACCGCGGTGGTCGTGGGCCGCCGGCCCCCGAGCTCGGCCCAGGTCGGCGACCGGGCCGTGATCACCGCCGACGGCGTCTTCCACGGCTGGCTGGGTGGGAGCTGCACCCGGCCGACCGTGATCCGGGAGGCCCGCCGGGCCCTGGCCGACGGCCGTCCGCACCGCGTGACCCTCTCCCCCGACCCGGAGGCCGAGCGCCGGGTGGCCGAGTCGGCCGGGCCGGGCGTCGACGTCTTCCCCATGACCTGCCACAGCGGAGGCACCGTGGAGATCTACCTCGAGCCGGTCCTTCCGGCGTCGCGACTCGTCATCTTCGGCCCCTCCCCCGTCGCCCGCACCCTGGGCGCCCTGGGCGAGGTCCTCGGGTACCGCGTGACGGCGGTGGGCGGCGAGGACGGCATCCCCCTCGCCGAGCTGGCCGCGAAGCCCGCCGGCTCGGGCCGCGACCTCTTCGCCGTCGTCGCCACCATGGGCGAGGACGACGAGGCCTCGCTGCGCGCCGCCCTCGCCCTCGATCCGGCGCCGGCGTACGTGGGCCTGGTGGCGAGCTCGCGGCGCTTCGCCCAGGTCCGCGAGACCCTGATCGCCGGCGGCGTGGCCGCCGCGGCCCTCGATCGCGTGAGGAGCCCCGCCGGCCTCGATCTCGGCGCCCGCACCCCGGAGGAGATCGCCCTCTCCATCCTCGCCGAGATCGTCCAGCTCCGGCCCGCGGCGGGCGCCGAGGAGGGGCGGGCGGAGAAGGAAGCGGCGACGGCCACGGCCGAGGCCGCCACCCACGCCACCGACCCGATCTGCGGCATGAGCGTCGAGGTCGCCGGCGCCCGCCACACCGCCGAGCACGAGGGGACGACCTGGTACTTCTGCTGCGGCGGCTGCCGCGAGCGCTTCCTGGCCGACCCCGGCCGCTACGCCCCGGCCAAGGATGAGACCTCGAAAGGCGCCGCAGCGGGAGGGGGCGAGGCGTGAAGCCGGAGATCACCCACCTGCTCGAGAGCATGGAGGCCGAGGGCTACGTCGCCGACGCCGAGATCGCCACCGCCGTCTACCTGGCCCGGGAGATGCGCCGGCCCCTTCTGATCGAGGGCGACGCCGGCGTCGGCAAGACCGAGATCGCCAAGGTCCTGGCCCGGCTCCTCGGAACCGAGCTCATCCGCCTCCAGTGCTACGAGGGCCTCGACGTCTCGACCGCCCTCTACGAGTGGAACTACCCGCGCCAGATGCTCCGCCTGCGCCTGGCCGAGTCCGAAGGGCGCAGCTCCGAGGAGACCGAGGCCGTGATCTTCGGCCGCGACTACCTCCTGGAGCGCCCGCTCCTGCGCGCCATCACCCGCCGCGAGGGCCCGCCGGTGCTCCTCATCGACGAGATCGACCGCGCCGACGAGGGGTTCGAGGCCTTCCTGCTGGAGGTGCTCTCGGACTTCCAGGTGACCATCCCGGAGCTCGGCACGATCCGGGCCGAGCACGTGCCCTACGTGGTCCTCACCTCCAACCGGACGCGGGAGATCGGCGACGCCCTGCGCCGGCGCTGCCTCTACCTCTACGTCGAGCATCCGAGCGTGGAGAAGGAGGTGCGGGTGCTCCGCGCGCGGGTGCCCGGCGTCGGCGAGCGCCTCGCCACCGAGATCGCCCGCTTCATGCGGAGCCTGCGGGATCTCCGCCTCAGCCGGACGCCGGGGGTCTCGGAGACCATCGACTGGGCGCAGGCCCTCCTCACCCTCCACCACGACCGGCTCGACCTCGAGACCGTGGAGCAGACCCTCGGCTGCGTGCTCAAGGACCCCCACGACGCCCACGAGATCCGCGGTGCCGAGCTCGCCGGCCTGCTGGCCGACGCCCGCGAAGGCGAGGAGGCGGAGGCCGCCGCAGGGTGAGCGATCTCGTCCACCATGTCGCGCGCTTCGGCCGGGCGCTCCGCGAGCGCGGCGTGGCGATCACCCTGAGCGACGAGGCCGACGCCCTGACCGCCCTGGCCCTGGTCGACCTGGGCGACCGCGGCGAGGTGGCCCGCGCCCTGCGCAGCGCCCTCAAGATCCGCCCCGGACACCGGGCCCTGTTCGACGAGCTCTTCGCCGCCTGGTGGAGCCGGTCGGCGCACGCCATGCCGGCCCCCGAGGCACCCCGCGAGCCCCGGCGTTCCCCGGCCCTGCCCCGGGGCGCCCACCCGCACCCCGTTCCCGCCCCCGACGAGCTCGGCCGGGAAGGCGTCCGGGAGGTCCCGGAGGGCGGACGCGAGCCCAGCTTCAGCCCCCACGCCATGCTCCGCAAGAAGCCCTTCGACGAGTGCTCCGCGGCCGAGGTCGACGCCATGGAGCGCCTGGTCGCCCGACTGGCCCTGCGCCTCGCCACCCGTCCCAGCCGGCGCCGGGTGCCCACCCGCGGGCGCGGCGAGGCGGACCTGCGCCGGAGCTTCCGGGCCGCCCTCGCCACCGGCGGCGAGATGCTGCGCCTGGCCCGTCGCCACCGTCCCATCGAGGCGCCCCGCCTGGTGGTACTCTGTGACACCAGCGGCTCGATGGAACCTCACCTTCGCTTCCTGATCACCTTCGTCCGTGCCCTGCGCCGGGTGGCGCAGCGCACGGAGGTCTTCGCCTTCAACACCGCCCTGGCGCGGCTCACGCCCTGGCTCGGATCGACTCGGGACCGGGACCTGGGCCGGCGAGCCGGCGGCGGAAGCGGCCTCGAGCGCCTCATGGCCGCCGTGCCCGACTGGTCCGGAGGCACGCGGATCGCCGAGTGCCTCTCGCGGTTCGCCACCCGCCACCTGACCGAGCTCGTCGACCCCCGGACGGTGGTGATCATCGCCAGCGACGGCCTCGACCGCGGCGACCTCTCCGAGCTTCCCGACGCCATGCGCGCGATCCGGCGCCGGGCGCGACGAGTGCTCTGGCTCAACCCCCTGGCCGGCGACCCCCGCTACGAGCCCACCGCCCGCGCCATGGCGGCGGCGCTGCCGTACGTGGACCAGCTCCTCCCGGCCCACAACCTGGAGTCCCTGGAGCGGCTCCTCCCCCTACTGGCGGCCTGACATGAACTACGAAGAACTTTCACGATCGAGCCTCGACCGGGAGGGGGCGTCCTCTTCCCCCCTCGCAAGGTGGGAAGGGGATCGAGGGGTTGCGGGGGCGATCTAGTCATGGGAATTCCGATCGAAAAGACCTTCACCGTCCGGGCGACCCCTGACGCCGTCTGGGACTTCCTCACCAATCCCCACGAGGTGGCCGGCTGCCTGCCCGGGGCCGCCATCACCGAGCAGGTGGACGACACCACCTACTCCGGCACCATCACCGTCAGGGTCGGCCCGGTGACAGCCAACTACAAGGGCACGCTCCACTTCGACCGCCTGGACGCCGAGGCGCGCGAGGCCGAGCTCTCCGCCTCCGGCCAGGAGACCAAGGGCAAGGGCGGCGCCGACATGCGCATGACCAGCCGCGTCGTCGAGCGCTCGCCCGACGAGACCGAGGTGATCATCAGCTCCGACGTCAACGTGGTCGGCGTGCTGGCGCAGTTCGGCCGGGGGATGATCCAAGACGTCTCCGACCAGCTTTTCGGCCGCTTCACCGACTGCGTCCACCGCAAGCTCGAGGGCCCGGCACCGGCGGCCGAAGAGACCACCCAGGCCGGAGCCGAAGCCGCCGCTCCCGCAGCCCGAGCCGCCGCTCCCGAGGCCGCCCCCGGAGCTCCCGCTCCGGCGCCCGGCCAGCCCGCCGAGCCGGCCCAGCCGGCCCAACCGGCCTTGGACGTCCTGGAGCTGGGGCGGGCCGCCGCCGGGCGCGCCGCCCTGCGCACGCTCCGGCGCCCGGGCTTCTGGGTCGTCGTCGTCCTCCTCGCCCTCCTCGTCTACTGGTTCTTCCTACGGTAGGTCTCAACAGAAAGGCAGCCGCCCGATGATCCCCGCATCCTTCGACTACCACGCGCCGTCGACGCTGGAAGAGGCCATCGGCCTGCTCCGGCAATGGCCCGACGACGCCAAGGTGCTCTCCGGCGGCCAGAGCCTGCTGCCGCTCCTGAAGCTGCGCCTCGGCTCGGCCGGCCACCTGGTCGACATCGGCCGCATCCCGAACCTCGAATACCTCCGGGAGGAGGGCGACCGCCTCCTGATCGGTGGGCGCACCCGGGAGGCCGAGCTCGAGCGCTCCGAGCTCGTGCAGCGCAAGTATCCACTCCTCGCCGACACCGCGGCGGTCATCGCCGACCCGCTGGTGCGCAACCTCGCCACCGTCGGCGGCAACCTGGCCCACGGCGACCCGGCCAACGACCACCCGGCGACCATGCTGGCCTACCGCGCCGAGGTGGTCGCCACCGGCGCCGGCGGGGCGACCCGGGTGATCCAGATCGACGAGTTCTTCCGCGGCCTCTTCTACACCGCGCTCCGGCCCGACGAGATCCTCACCGAGATCCGCATCCCGGTGCCGCCGGCCGGGAGCGGCGGCGCCTACGTGAAGCTCGAGCGCAAGGTGGGCGACTTCGCGGCCGCGGCCAGCGCCGTCCAGGTGACGCTGGGCGCGGGCGGCGAGGTGGCGAGCGCCGGAATCGGCCTCACCAACGCCGGCTCCACCCCGATCCGGGCGGCCCGGGCCGAGGAGTACCTCACGGGCAAGACGCCGACGGACGACGTGATCGCCGAGGCGGCTCGCCTGGCCTCCGAGTCGGCCTCGCCCAGCGCCGACCGGCGCGGTTCGGTCGAATACAAACGAGAGATGGCCCGGGTGCTCACCGCGCGCGCCCTGAAGAAGGCCGTCCAGCGAGCCCAGGGGGCCTGAAGCCATGGCGCGACACACGATCACCGTCACCGTCAACGGCGCGGAGCAGAAGGGCGAGGTCGACTCGCGCCTGCTCCTCGTCCACTTCCTGCGCGAAGTCCTGGGGATGACCGGTACCCACATCGGCTGCGACACCACCCACTGCGGCGCCTGCACGGTGCTGCTCGACGGCCAGCCGGTCAAGTCCTGCACGGTGCTCGCCGTCCAGGCCGACGGCCGCGAGGTGATGACCGTCGAGGGGCTCGAGCAGAACGACCAGCTCCACCCGATCCAAGAGGGCTTCCACCAGGAGCACGGCCTCCAGTGCGGCTATTGCACGCCGGGCATGATGCTCACCAGCTACGCCCTGCTCCAGGACAACCCCGACCCCAGCGAGGCCGAGATCCGCCACGCCATCTCGGGAAACCTCTGCCGCTGCACCGGCTACGTCAACATCGTCAAGTCGGTGCAACACGCCGCCGAGAAGCTGCGCACCCCCTGAACCGGCCCCAAGCCAGGAGAAAAGCATGGAACCGAAGACTTCCGCCGCCATCTGCGGCATGGGCCACTCCATGAAGCGCAAGGAGGACGCGCGCTTCATCCGCGGCCTCGGCAACTACATCGACGACGTCAAGCTCCCCGGCATGCTCCACATGGCCATCGCCCGGAGCCCCTACGCCCACGCCAAGATCAAGGAGATCCGCACCGAGAAAGCCATGGAGGTGCCGGGCGTGCTGGCCGTGATCACCGGCAAGACCCTCGAGCAGTACAAGCTCCACTGGATGCCCACCCTCATGTCGGACACCCAGATGGTGCTGCCCACCGAGAAGGTCATGTACCAGGCCCAGGAGGTGGCGGCGGTCATCGCCACCGACCGCTACGCCGCGGCCGACGGCGTGGAGGCCGTGGAGGTCGATTACGAGCCCCTGCCGGTGGTGGTGGACCCGTTCAAGGCCCTGGAGCCCGGCGCGCCGGTCCTGCGCACCGACAAGGAGGGCAAGACCGACAACCACATCTTCCACTGGGAGGCGGGGGACCGGGCGGCCACCGACAAGGCCTTCTCCGAGGCCGAGGTCGTCGTGAAGCAGGACCTCTACATCCCCCGCATCCACGTGGCCTCCATCGAGACCTGCGGCTGCGTGGCGGACTTCCACAAGTCCGACGGGCACCTGACGGTCTACATGACCACCCAGGCGCCCCACGCCATCCGCACCGTCTTCGCCCTGGTCGCCGGCCACGTGGGCCTGTCGGAGGAGAAGATCCGCATCATCTCGCCCGACATCGGCGGCGGCTTCGGCGGCAAGGTGCCGGTCTACCCCGGCTACGTGATCGCGGTGGCGGCCTCGGTGGTGATCGGCAAGCCGGTCAAGTGGATCGAGAACCGGATGGAGAACCTCCAGGCGGACTCCTTCGCCCGCGACTACCACATGACCGCGGAGCTCGCCGGCACCAAGGACGGCAAGATGAAGGCGCTGCGCATCAAGACGCTGGCAGACCACGGCTACGCCGACGCGGCGGCCAACCCGTCGAAGTTCCCGGCGGGCCTGTTCTCCATCTGCACCGGCTCCTACGACCTGGAGACCGCCTTCTGCGAGGTCGACGGCGCCTACACCAACAAGCCGCCGGGCGGCGTGGCCTACCGCTGCTCGTTCCGGGTTACCGAGGCGGTGCACGCCATCGAGCGCATGACCGACCGGTTCGCCCAGGAGATCGGTATGGACGCGGCCGAGGTGCGGCTGAAGAACTTCATCCCGCCCGACAAGTTCCCCTACCACTCGCCCATGGGCTGGGACTACGACAGCGGCAACTACGAGGGCGCGCTCAAGAAGGCCATGGACATCATCGGCTACGACGAGCTCCGCCGCGAGCAGGCCGAGAAGCGCGAGCGCGGCGAGCTCATGGGGATCGGCATCTCGAGCTTCACCGAGATCGTGGGCGCCGGTCCGTCGAAGACCTTCGACATCCTGGGGATCAAGATGTTCGACTCCGCCGAGATTCGCATCCACCCCACCGGCAAGGCGATCGCCCGCTTCGGCACCAAGAGCCAGGGCCAGGGGCACGAGACGACCTACGCCCAGATCGTCGCCGAGGAGCTGGGCATCCCGGCCGAGCACGTGCAGGTCGAGGAGGGCGACACCGACACGGCGCCCTACGGCCTGGGCACCTACGCCAGCCGCTCGACGCCCACGGCCGGCGCCGCCGGCGCGGTGGCGGCGCGGAAGATCCGCGCCAAGGCGAAGAAGATCGCCGCCTACCTGCTCGAGGTCAGCGAGGAGGATCTGGAATGGGAGCCGGGCAAGTTCTTCGTCAAGGGCGCGCCCCAGAAATTCAAGACCATCCAGGACATCGCCTTCGCCGCCTACACCAACCACCCCCAGGGCATGGAGGCAGGGCTCGAGGCGGTGGACTACTACGACCCGCCGAACCTCACCTTCCCCTTCGGCAGCTACATCTGCGTGGTGGACATCGACCGGGGCACCGGCGAGGTCAAGATCCGCCGCTTCGTGGCGGTCGACGACTGCGGCAACATCATCAACCCGATGATCGTGGACGGCCAGATCCACGGCGGCCTGACCATGGGAATGGCGCCCGCACTCCTCGAGGAGATCAGCTACGACGAGAGCGGCAACATCCAGGGCGGGAGCTTCATGGACTACCTGCTCCCCACCGCCATGGAGGTGCCGAGCTGGGAGACCGACAAGACGACCACTCCGTCGCCCCACCACCCCCTGGGCGCCAAGGGCGTCGGCGAGTCGGCCACGGTCGGTGCCCCGCCGGCGATCGTCAACGCCGTGGTCGACGCCCTCTCCCACCTGGGGGTCCAGCACATCGACATCCCCATGACCCCGGAGAAGGTGTGGACCCTGCTCAAGGAAAAGGGGGTGGCGGAGTAGGGGGGAGGGGCCGAAGCAGTTACTCCGCCTCGGCCAGCCGCGGGATTCCTTCCAGCGTGCGCCGCACCCGCCGCCCCATCAGCCGGTGGAAGAAGATCGGGAAGTCCCTCACGGTCTCGCCGCTCAGAGGGAGCCAGCTCTCGTACAGGTAGGCCGCGGCCTCGACGTTCTTCCGCGACCCATGGTGGCGGGCGACGGCGTAGCGACCGCCGGGGATGACCCTGTTCACCAGGCCCTGCGGATTCTGAGAGACCTCGTGCTCCACGGCCACGCACAGGTCCACGCGATACTCCGCAGCCGGCGTGGTCCGGGGGTCGTTGTAGTGGATGCCGTAGGTGGCGTGCTTGTCTGGAGACATGCGGTTCTCGATACGCCACGCCACGAGGCGCCGAACCGATTCGTGTTCCGTCTCCGGAGGTCCCAGATGTTCCACGACGGCGACCCGGGTCTCCGGGAACTCGACGATCTTCACGTTCATGGGTGGCTTCCCAAGGGCGGTGAGGTAAGGAGCTCGCAGGAGAGCCGAGACTTAACTCCACCATCCTTCCCAGGACCGAGCATGCCGAAGCGGAGGGCCTGCCGACGGCGCTCGGCGCGGCGGCTCCGACTCGCGGAGGACTATGGGCTGCCCGGGGGCGGTGAGAGCAGGCTGAGATCGGGGAAATAGCCTCGCAGGTAGCCGCGGTCTTTGGCTGCGAGACAATCGGCCTGGAGCTGGGCGTGGGCGGCGATGAGGAAGTCGGGAATCAGGTGACGCCGCGGCCCGCCGCGCTCACGGTAGCGCTTGAAGGTCCGGCCGGCGAGCCAGGCCGCCCCTTGCTCGATCGGCTCGGGGCGAGCCCCCAGGTCGGCCAGCACGCCATCGAGCTCGGACCTGGTTTCGAAGGCGGGAGCCAGCTCGGCGTAGACGATCTCGCAGAGCACGAGCCTTCCCTCCCGCCGCGCCTCGATCAGCGCCTCCATCCACTCCTCGGCGCCGGGCTCCCGGTTGAAGATCGTCAGGAGCACCGAAGAGTCCAGCGCGACCCTCACTCTTCCTCCCCGCCGCCCGGCTCGTCGGCACGGCCCCGGGTCTCGTCGAGCCACTCGTCGGAGGTCACCGCCATCCTCCCGCGGGTTCGGCCCACGAGAGAGCGCATCGCCTCTTCGTCGAACACCGGAGTCGCCTTCAGATACGGAGCTTCCTCGTCGAACTCGAGGACCTGGCCGGCCTCGAGACCGAGGCGCCGCCGGATCGCCTTGGGAATCGTGATCTGGCCCTTGGAAGTAAGCGTAGCCTTCATACCCAGATCGTAATGCATGACGGTAAGGAGAACAAGTAAGCTGACCGTGGCCTTTGCCGCTGACGTTGAGCCGGCGAGAGCGGCGATCCGCCGCCAGGCCACTCTCGCCAGAAGGCAGGATGGGGCGTCCCGCTCAGGGGCCTGCGACCTGCCCCTCCTCCAGCAGGCGGCCAAGAATCTCCCAGTGGCGCCTGCCCGGCTCGAGCACCACCACGTGTGGCCGGCCGAGCCAGGAGAAAACGGCTCGGCCGCCTCCGCGATCTCGTGCCACGCGAAGCCCCGTCGGATCGCTTCGTTGACCACCGCGCGAAACGGCGGGCCGGAGTCGCGAGCTTCCTCGCGTAGCTTCGCCGCCACGTCATCGTCCGGGGTCAGCGTCGTCCGCATCATGCCTTGCTGCTTGAAGTGAAGCCTCTGGATGTCAACCGCTCGCCACGGGTAGCGGCGCGGCCCCGGTCGCTCGTGGCCTGGCCCCGACGATGGTGAGCCAGAGCATGATCGCCGGCTCGCCGAGGAGGAAGGGGAACGACCACTGGAACGCCGTGGGATAGAGCTCCGGGGCCAGCAGGCCGAACAGGCTGAGCGCCACGTAGGCGGCGCCGTTGACGACGAGCCAGACGCCCAGCACGCGGGGCAGGAAACCCGACCGGTACACCAGCAAGCCGAAGGGGAAGAGCCACAGACCCCAGAAGATCTCGGACACGAAAATCCCCTGGGTGTCGAGGTTGAGGAGCAGCATCACCAGGGCGTCGCGCTGCGGCTTGTCGAAGACCGCAAGGAAGTCGGGGCCACGGGCCACGACCAGGGCGCCGAGCGAGGCCACCTGGTTGGCGAAGGCGAGCGGGACCTGGAGCAAGACCAGGGTCAGGAGGGTCGCGGCGCCGAACCGGCTCACCCCCTCGAACAGGCGGTAGAGCACGTAGGCGAGGACCATGTAGATGACCACCGAGCCGAGGCCGACGACGATGCCCGCGCGGAAGAGCCCCGGCGACGCCGCGAGGTTCGCCGCCGTCGCCGCGGCGTCGCCGTGCACGATGAGCTTGCCGGGAACGTACATGAGACAGAAGTAACCGAGGAAGCCGTTCAGCAGGTACAGAAGCCCCGCGACTCGGGCCGTGCTCTTGATCGAGCTCATGAGCTCTCCTTTTCCGAGCGAAGTTGGACCCCAACCTACTGGTCTGTCAAGCGTCAAGTGACGCGTCCTGACGGTCCTTCACGCCGCGGGCGGCGTTGCGCCTCCTCGACGTAGGCCCCGCTACGCCTGCGTCGGCGCGCCTTGCCAGCGACGCGAAATCCTCGCCAGCTACGCTGTCGCTTGAAGCTTGACAGACCACTACGCTGAAGAGGCGGGAAGAGTTTCCCGCGGCGGCGCGCTCCCGGGTCGATCTAGGAGTCTGCGCGGCAGAAACGCGCAGTCGCGTTGCGAGCGCCGTGGGGTCGGATACGAGGCACCGCGACGCAGGCGATGCCGAGCCATCGTCGAGGAGCGGGAACGAAGTAGACGGCCGCACGCCGCCGCAACCCTTCGGGCGCAAGGGGGTTACGGGCTGTCTCCGGCGTTGCTCGTCGTCCACGATGTCCCTGCATCGCCTCCTCCTCGCGCCTTGGATCCACCCCGTAAGACCCTTGCGCGCGGCTACGTGTTTCTGCCGCGCAGACTCCTAGCGCCCGGTTCTTCTCGAGCACGTAGCTCGGTGTCGAGTCGTAGTCACTCGGTTGACCAGGTCGGGTACGGCGGCCGTCGCCAGGTCCTCTGGCAGGACCCCTGGCACTCCGGCTGAGCCTGGACACCACGTTCCTCATCGACCTTCATCGGTTGTGGTTGGGAGCGGAGTCCACTGGCCTGGCTCATCGGTTTCTCGAAACGGCGCCGAAAGCCGAGCCGTTCCTGTCGACCGTGGCCCTCGGTGAGCTCACGGGAGGCTTCACCAGCGCTGAGCATCCCGCGGTCCGCATGATGCACGAGCAGCACTCCCTGCTTCCCGTGGACCAGGAGACGGCGCTCCTCTACGCGGGCGGCGCCCGGGACTTGCGCAGCCGAGGGCTGTTGATCGGCAGCAACGATCTCCGGATCGGAGCATCCAGCTTGCGATTCGGACTCCCGATAGTGACCGCAAACCTGGAGCACTTCCGACGTATCGCTGGCGTCCGCACAGTTGACGGCTTGGCGCCGTGGATACTCAGTTCGGATATACTATCTTCGGATTGAGCATCCGCAAAGGAAACAGAGATGGACCAGGACGTCGCCCGCCAGCACCTCGAAAGGTTCCTCGACTCGAAAGTGAGCCACCACACCCTCGGGCTGCTGTATGGCCGGCGGCGGATCGGCAAGTCGACGCTTCTCGACGAGCTGACAGCGAGTCGCGGAGGGTTCTACTGGGAGGCGACGCGCGGCGAGTCCGCCGTCCACTTGACACGACTCGGCGAGGCCCTCGGCCAGCACCTCGGAACCGCTAGGCTGTCGTTCGACACCTGGGAGACCGCGGTGGCCCAGCTCCTTCGCCTCGGCGAGAGCGGGTCGGTGCCCGTCGTGCTCGACGAGGTCGGCTACCTCCTCGAGTCCGAGCCGTCGTTGGACTCCGTCTTCGCGGCGGCTCTCGGGCCCGCGGGGCGCCGCCGCACCCCTGGGCAGGCCCGCCTGGTCCTGTGCGGCTCGGCGATCGCCGTGATGCGCGCCCTCAGCGCCGGAGAGGCACCCCTGCGCGGTCGCGCCGGAACGGAGATCGTGATGCAGCCTTTCGGCTACAGGGCCGCCGCCAGACAGCTCGGAAACGGTGCTCCCCTCGAGCTCGCAGCGCGCCTCTACTCCGTGATTGGTGGCGTGATCGGCTACTACACCGACATGGTGGATCACGACCTGCCGCGGGATCTCGCGGATTTCGATCGCTGGATCGTCGCTCGGGTACTCTCCCCGGCCTCGACTCTGCACCACGAGGCGACGACTCTCCTCGCCGAGGACCCCACCCTCTCCGCTGCCAGCCCGACCTTGCATCACAGTATTCTCGGCGCCATCGCCAACGGGTCCGTCACCGCGGGAAGAATCGCCAACCGGCTGCGCCGCTCCGTGTCGAACCTCGATCCCGCCTTGAAGCGACTGATCGAGGCGGGATTCATCCTGCGCCGCGAGGATCCCATCCGGGCGCAGCGACCCACCTATGCGCTCGCCGATCCATTTCTGCAATTCCACTACGCGATTCTCGAGCCTCACGGCTCCCTTCTCAGGGAACGGGAACCGCGGAAGACCTGGGAGGGCCGCCTCTCCGCCATCTTCGACTCCCGCGTGCGTGGACCGGTCTACGAGGAGCTGGCTCGCACCTGGATTCGTCGCCACGCGGCGGCGCCAACGCTCGGAGGCTCCTTCGGAGAGGCGGGTCCGTCCAGCGTGTCCATCGAAGGGAGCCAGTACGAGCTAGACCTCGTCGTGACGAGCGCGGACGAGCCGGCCAGGCGTCCGGCGGATCGGTTCGTCCTGGCGATCGGGGAGGCCAAGGCCGGCGAGACCGCTGGAGCCACCCGCCTGCGCCACCTGGAGCAGGCCCGCTCGGCCCTCGGGGTCAGGGCCGCTCACGCTCGGCTCTTTCTCTTCGCGCCGTCGTTCTCCACGGAGCTCCGGGCGATGGCCGCCAACCGGGGCGACATCGAGCTCGTGGACCTCGATCGCCTGTACCACGGTGATTAGCCTGGACTATTCATGAGCCACCTACTACGAACCGCAATTGCACGCGATCTCAGGGCGTACTCGCTCTTCGCTCCTCGACGTACTGTCCAGTACGCCTGCGTCTCTCATCGCTACGTGCGCCCTGATCTCACACACACTTGCGCCTCTCGCTACGGCGCCTCATGAATCGTCCAGGTTAGGGACCCGGCCTCACTCTACCCCGATGTCCTCGTTCCAGAGGTCCGGGTGCCCTTCGATGAACTCGCCGAGCATCTGCGCGCACTCGTCGGAGCCCAAATCGATCACCTCGACGCCCCGCTCGCGGAGCCACTCGACGCCGCCCTGGAAAGTCCGCGACTCCCCCACCACCACCGCCCCGATCCCGAACTGCACCACCAGGCCGCTGCAGTACCAGCACGGCGCCAGGGTGGTGACCATCACCGTGTCCCCGTAGCCCCGCTGCCGACCCGCCTTGCGGAAGGCGTCCGTCTCGCCGTGGACCGACGGGTCGTCCTCCTGGACGCGCCGGTTGTGGCCCCGGCCGACGAGCGTTCCGTCCCGCCGGAAGAGCGCCGCGCCGATGGGGATCCCGCCCTCGGCGAGGCCGACGCGGGCCTCCTCGATAGCGACCCGCAGCATGGCCTCGGCGGCGTTGCGGTCGAGCTCTCGACTCATGACGTTGGCATCCAAGGCATCCTGTCTACCCCCCGAGCGCATCTTACGCGCTGCGGCCGCGCCCCGACCCCGGCCGCGCGGCTCGGAGATGCCTTCACGTCGCCGGCTCGGCGTCTGTCGGCTCGTCCTCGGGCGGCTCCGCGGAGTCGAGCGAATCCACCGGTGGTAGGCTCCGCAGGTTCGCAGCAACTCAAACATCAGGGAGAAGGGAACGGCCGAGTGACGGACTTTCCGATGGCGTGGTTCGAGCTGCGGGAGGGCACCCGCAGCGTCGAAGAGGTGATCGATCAGCTCGCCCATCTCGGGCTCCTGTGCCAGATGGAGGAGGAGCCCGGGAAGAAGCGGGCCCTAGGAGTCTGCGCGGTGGCCACGGTCGAGAACTGGGGCTCGCCGCGCCACGAGCACAACGCCGGCGGCCTCTACGGTGAGCTCGTGATCACCCTGGCCGGTGCCCTGGCCGACACCACCGACGACGGCGAGGAGGTGCTGTGCGTTCCCGGCACCGCCATCTACCACGCCGACGGCACGATCCACCAGCCCGAGGGCGACTTCTGGGCCGGCATCTACCACCAGCCGAGGGGCTCGACACCGCGGCCGGCGTAGGGGCGCGCCCACCGTCGCCGAACAGCTCACCGGGCCCCCGAGTCCGACCGTGCGGGGCCCATGAGGTAGGCTCTCGCCAAGGAGGGAATCATGAAGCAGACGATCGTGCTCGTTGCTCTAGCGCTCTTGGCCGCCGCCGTGCCGGCCCGCGCCCAGGAGACCCCGAAAACCCTGGTCACCACCTACGACCAGCTCGCCGGCGCGATCCTCGGCGTCGAGGGGGCGGAGACGGCGCTGGTGAAGTCCATCCTCACCGTGCACCACGACGCCGCCGCCGCCGCGATGAAGGCCGGCAACTACGACGAGACCTCGGCCCAGATGGCCCTCTTCGCCAACGAGGGGGACAACGCCATCGCCGGGATCCGCAAGCGCCTGCTGGCCGGGGGCCATCACCACCACCACGCCGACGAGGAGACCTCGGGCCAGTTCGAGCCCGGGTACGTGGTGGTGACCCGGGACGCCAAGAAGGAGATCCTCGCCGCGGCCGCCGCCCTGCGCACGGCCAGTGACGACGCCGGCCGCGAGGCGGCCTGGGAAAAGTTCGAGACAGTGGCCACGAAGCTCCTCGCCGAGTGACCACCGGGTTCGCGACGGCCGTTGCCGCAGGCGGCGCCCTGCTTTTCGGGGCGCTCGCCGCGGCCGCCCCACCCACCACCCCGTCCCCCGGCCCGCCGGCCGGGGGCTTTCGCTTTGTCGACGTCGCGGCCGCCGCCGGCCTGAACCGGCCGACCTGGTGCGGCGGCAAGGAGAAGCCGCACCTGCTCGAGTCGGGGGGCACCGGGCTCGCTCTCTTCGACTATGACGGGGACGGCGACCTGGACCTCTACCTGGTGAACGGCTGGAAGCTCGACGGCCCCGAGGTGATCGAGCGGGGCCGGGACCACCTCTACCGCAACCGGGGCGACGGCACCTTCGACGACGTGACGGAGGCCGCTGGCCTCGGCTCCGACGGCTGGGGCACCGGGGTCGCCGTAGGAGACATCGACGGTGACGGCCTCCCCGACCTCCTGGTCACCCAGTTCGGCCACGACCTGCTCTACCGCAACCGGGGCGACGGCACCTTCCAGCAGGTTGCGGGAGGCCCCGGGATCGACGGCTGGTCGACCGGCGCCGTCTTCTTCGACGCCGACGGCGACGGCGACCAGGACCTCTTCATCGCCGGCTACGTGGACTGCACCCTGGACGAGGTGCTCCACGCCAAGCCGACCCTCGAGTGGGAGGGGATGAAGGTCATGGTGGGGCCCTTCGGCCTCGAGGGGCTCGCCAACCACTACTTCGTCAACGACGGCCATGGGCACTTCCACGACGCCACCGAGGCGGCCGGCCTCCGCGACGTAGGCCTCTTCTACAGCTTCACCGTCGCCGCCCTCGACCTTGACGGCGACGGGGATCTGGACCTCTACGTCGCCAACGACTCGAACCCGAACTACGTCTACCAGAACGACGGCCACGGGCACTTCCAGGACGTGGGGCTCTGGAGCGGCGCGGCCCTCAACCAGAACGGCGCCGCGCAGGCGGGCATGGGAGTGGCGGTGGGCGACCTCGACGCCGACAGCCTGCCGGACCTGGTGGTCACCAACTTCGCCAGGGACTCGACCACCGTCTACCACAACCTCGGCGGCATGGTGTTCGAGGACCTCTCGCGCCCGATGGGCGTCCGCGACCCCACCTTCCAGCCCCTCTCGTGGGGCGCCGCCCTCGCCGACCTCGACCTCGACGGCGACCTCGACCTGTTCATCGCCAACGGCCACATCTATCCCCAGGCCGACGAGGCGCCGGCCTCCGCCGGCGCCAGCTACGGGCAGCGCAATCTCCTCCTCGCCCGGGAGGGCGGGCGTTTCATCGACGTCACGGCGGAGGCCGGACCCGGGCTCCAGGAGCGCGAGTCGAGCCGGGGCGTGGCGGTGGGCGACGTTGACGGCGACGGCGACCTGGACCTGGCGGTCTCCAACGTCGACGCCCCGCCCACGCTCCTGCGCAACGACAGCCCGCGGGCCGGGAGCTGGCTCCTGGTCGACGCCCCGGGGGCGCTCCGGGCCGAGGTCTCATCCTCCGCGGGGGAGGGAAAAGGAAGCACGGCGCGCCGCTGGGACGATCCTCGGGTGGTGGGCGGCTCCTACCTCTCGGTGAGCGACTCGCGCTTCCATTTCGGCCTGGGAGCTGTCACCGGCCCGGTCCGCGTCCGCCTCGTTCGCCCTGGAGGCGCGGATCTGTTGGTCGAAAACGCGCCGGTGGACCGCGTCCTCGTCTTCCGTCACTGACCGGAGAGCGCCACCGCTACCGGATCGGGCTGCCGATGCGCTCCGAATCCCGGCTTCAATAGACGTAGAGGAGCCTGCCGCGGACATTCGCGATCGGAACGGGCCCGAAGAACCGGCTGTCGTAGGAGTTGTCCCGGTTGTCGCCCAGGAGCAGGACCTGCCCGTCCGGGACACGCGCGGGACCGAACTGGTCACGAGCCCGGAAGAGCTGCGGGAGGGCCGGCGAATCCGGGTAGGTGCGCAAGTCGTCGAAGTGGGCGTAGCGCTCTTCGTCCAGGCGCTGGCCGTTCACCGAGACCGCCTTGTCGACGATGTCGATCGTCTCGCCGGGGAGCCCCACAATCCGATCGACCTGCAGGGCGGAGCGATCCTCCACAGATTGGAAGGCCACGACGTCGCCCCGCCGCAGGTCACCCGGACCGAACGTGCCCTTGCGGACCATGAAGTGGTCGCCGAGGCGAAGCGCGGGTGCCATGTTCGCGCCGGCATAAGCGAACGTGCGGACGGGAAGGAGCCACCGCGAACCGGGCCCGACGATCGTGACGGAGACGACGATGAAACCCGCGTAGAGCAGCCATCGAGAACCGGGCTTCGCCGCCGGGCCTCCCGAGGGCTCCTGCATCTCGGAGGCGCGGGTCAGCGACCACGCGTCGTAGAGGATGTAGACGTGGAGGGCGAGGGCTAAGCTCAGCACCGTGGCCAGCCCCCAGAACCGGTCCAGGAGCCCGATGACGACGGCGAGCCAGGGGCGGGGGCCGCCTCGCCGCGGCGCAGCACCCACGCCCCCGTACTCCGCGTCGAGCCGGGCGATCTCCGGATCCTTCACGATTGCGCCGATGCTACCACCAGCCTAGCCGGCAACCGGCTCACCGGGACCCGGCCCCGGTCCACGCGGCGGCACCATTGCTGCATCTACCCGACGGACGGGAGGCGACACTCCGACGCGACAGCGCCTCCCCCCCGTTTTGAGCGGCGCGAATCCGAGAAGCTCCAACTCCCAGCCCGAACAACGAGGTCCAGAGATGGCCCACCGACACGCAGACCAAGGTCAGCAAGGTGCCACGACCGCTTCGAAGGCCGAATCCTCGGCCCGGGCCGCGGCCCCCGGCGCCGCCCACACCTGCCCCATGCACCCGGAGATCCGCGAGGATCGCCCCGGGAGCTGCCCCGAGTGCGGCATGGCCCTGGAGCCGGAGGTGCCGGCTGCCCCGGCCTCCAAGGTCGAGTACACCTGTCCCATGCACCCGGAGATCGTGCGCGACGAGCCCGGAAGCTGCCCGATCTGCGGCATGGCCCTCGAGCCCCGGACCGTCACCGCCGAGGAGGAGGAGAACCCCGAGCTCCGGGACATGACCCGGCGCCTCTGGGTGAGTGCCGCCCTCGCGGCCCCCGTCCTGGCGATCTCCATGGCCCGGCCGTTCTGGGAGCACTGGCTCCCCGCCCAGACCCTCGGGTGGATCGAGCTCGTGCTCGCCACCCCGGTGGTCCTGTGGGGCGCCTGGCCGTTCTTCGTCCGCGGCTGGCAGTCCATCGTCCACTGGAGCCTCAACATGTTCACCCTGATCGGCCTGGGCGTCGCCGTGGCCTACGGCTACAGCCTGGTCGCCCAGCTCGCCCCGGGCATCTTCCCCGACTCGTTCCGCGGCGAAGGGGGCGAGGTGGGGGTCTACTTCGAGGCCGCGGCCGTCATCACCGTCCTGGTTCTCCTGGGGCAGGTGCTGGAGCTCCGGGCCCGGAGCCGCACGGGGGCGGCGATCCGCGCCCTCCTGGGCCTCGCGCCCAAGACGGCGCGGAAGATCTTCGACGACGGCTCCGAGCGCGACGTGCCCCTCGAAACCGTCGAGCCCGGCGACCGCCTGCGGGTGCGCCCGGGCGAGAAGGTGCCGGTGGACGGCGTTGTGGTCGAGGGCACGAGCTCGGTCGACGAGTCCATGGTCTCCGGCGAGCCGATCCCGGTCGAGAAGACCGCCGGCGACCCGGTGGTGGGCGCGACGGTCAACGGCACCGGCTCGCTGGTCATGGAGGCCCGGAAGGTGGGCTCCGACACCCTCCTCGCCCGCATCGTGCAGATGGTGGCCGACGCCCAGAGGAGCCGCGCCCCGATCCAGAACCTCGCTGACCGGGTGGCTGCGTACTTCGTTCCCACCGTGGTCGCCGCCGCAGTCGTGACCTTCATCGTCTGGGCCATCTGGGGGCCTCCGCCCGCCATGGCTTTCGCCTTGATTAACGCCGTGGCGGTCCTGATCATCGCCTGCCCCTGCGCCCTGGGGCTCGCGACGCCCATGTCGATCATGGTCGCCACCGGCAAGGGGGCCACGTCGGGCGTCCTGTTCAAGAACGCGGAGGCCATCGAGACCCTGCGGCAGGTCGACACCCTGGTCACCGACAAGACCGGCACCTTGACCGAGGGCAAGCCGCGGCTGGTCACCATCGAGCCCGCGGCCGGAGCTTCGGGCCCGAGCGCCGACGACCTCCTGACCCTCGCGGCCGGCCTCGAGCGCGGCAGCGAGCATCCCCTGGCCAGCGCCATCGTCCAAGGCGCCGAGGAGCGGGGGCTCCACCTCGAGAGCGCGGCGGACTTCGCCTCGGTGACCGGTCAGGGCGTGACCGGCACCCTCGGAGGCCACCGGGTCGCCCTGGGTAACCGGGCGCTCCTCGCCTCCCTCGAGATCGATCCCGGGCCCCTCGCCGAGCGGGCGGAGACCCTGCGCCACGAAGGCCAGACGGTGATGTTCGTGGCCGTCGACGGCGAGGCAGCGGGCCTCCTGGGGGTGGAGGACCCGGTCAAGGAGACGACGGCCGAGGCCATCCGCGAGCTCCACCGCGAGGGGCTGCGGATCGTCATGCTCACCGGCGACAGCGAGACCACCGCCCGGGCGGTGGCCGAGCGTCTCGGGATCGACGAGGTGGAGGCCGAGGTCCAGCCGGACCAGAAGGCGGACGTGATCCGTCGCCTCCAGGACGAGGGCCGCTTCGTCGCCATGGCCGGCGACGGGATCAACGACGCTCCGGCCCTGGCTCGGGCGCAGGTGGGCATCGCCATGGGCACCGGCACCGACGTCGCCATGGAGAGCGCCGGGGTCACGCTGGTCAAGGGGGACCTCCGGGGCATCGTCCGCGCCCGCAAGCTCTCCCGGGCGACGCTGCGCAACATCCGGCAGAACCTCTTCTTCGCTTTCGTCTACAACAGCCTGGGCATCCCCCTCGCCGCCGGCGTCCTCTACCCCGTTTTCGGCCTCCTGCTCTCCCCCATGATCGCCGCCGCCGCCATGAGCTTCAGCTCCGTCTCGGTGATCGCCAACGCCCTGCGCCTGCGCAGGGTGGAGCTGTGACGGCACGGGGAGCTCTCTCCTCGCAACGGAGCTTGTCCGCGCAAGCTAATAGCCATGCTCGGCATGATGATCATGATGGCCTTCCCGTTCCTCGGGATCGCCCTGTTCTTCCTCCTGCCGTGGCCGAGCGCCCTGCCCCTCTACCTGGGGGGCGTCGTGGTCTCGGTCTTCCTCCACCGGGCGATGGCCCGGAGTATGAAGCTGCCGGTCCGCATGGGCCGGAGCAGCTTGATCGGTCAGGAGGCCGAGGTGCTCTCCTGGGACCACTCCGAGGGCCGGGTGCGCTGCCGCGGCGAGAGCTGGCACGCCCGGGCACGTGATCCGCAGAGCTTCGAGCCGGGAGAGCGGGTGGAGGCCGTGGAGCTGCTGGGCGCCACTCTGGAGGTCGTCCCTCTACGGAAGGAGTAGCATGAGAATTCCACGTTTGGGCTTCGCCCTCCTCCTGGTGGTCCTCTTTCCCGCCTGCCGCGATGCCGGCCACTTGAACCGGCGGGGCGAGGCGGCGACCGGGACCGCTCCGCACCCGGCCGGCGAGGCGGGCTCTCCGGTCACGCCGGTGACGGGGCCGAGCTGGCTCGCCCACCTGGGCCTCGCCGTGTCGGAGACCCGGCTGGGTCAAATGGGCGGCACCGCCCCCCAGCCCGGCGCTCGGGGCGAGGAGCCAAAGCTCGCGGCCCGCGTCGGAGCGCAGGAGCGGGGCATGCGGTCGGCCTTGCACCGAGCTCTCTCGGCCTTTGGCCGAAGCGGCGACCGGGCCGATCTCCTGGACGAGCGGTTCCGCCTCACGGGGGCAGACCTCTATCGCCTCGACTGCCGCTCCTGCCATGGTCCCACCGGCGAAGGCGCGTCACCCGAGATCGCGTCCCTCCTGGGGCCGGTCCGGGCCACCTCGGCAGCGGCAACCCTCAAGCGCATGGAGGCCCGAGGCACTCCCATCGACGAAGAGATGGCGAAAGACCTGGCCTCGCAGGCCGAAGCCGACGTGCGAAAGCGGCTCCAGCAAGGGGGCAAGAAAATGCCGGCCTTCGATCACCTGCGAGGCGACGAGGTCGAGGCCCTGCTCGGCTACCTCCAAGAGCTCGCCGGCGTGGACGCCGGCGAGCGGCGAGGTCTCCTGGTGACGCAGTCCGCGGCTCGGGTGGGTGAGCACCTCGTCAAGGGCACCTGCCACGTTTGCCACGACGCCACCGGGCCGGGTGGTCACCACGAGGGCATGAGGGGCGGTGTCATTCCCTCCCTCGCGAGCCTCCCCCAGGACTACTCCCTGGACTCGGTGCTCGACAAGGTCGAGCGAGGCTCTTCCGGCAGGATGGGCAGGATGGGCAGGATGGGCAGGATGGGAATGATGCCTCGCGGCGAGAAGATGCCGGTCTTCCCCTATCTCAGCCAAGAGGAGGTGACGGCGGCCTACCTCTACCTGAGGTCCTATCCGCCGCGGTCGTGACCCGGCGGCGCCCCGAGGGATCGGCGCTCGAGTGACCCACCTCGCCAGGTCTTCCAGCCGCCGGCGGTCGGGCCGCTGGTCCTCGGGCAGGCGACCGGCGTCCCGCCGGCGATGAACGACGCCGAGCTCAACGGCCCGGCTCAGTGGGGCAAGCTCATCGCCCTGTCCCACGACAGAGGCCAGGGGGTCTTCGAGCTCGACTTCGGTCACGGCCATAAGGTGATCACCTTCGTGACCTTCACGACGGACGTCGCCCGCGATCTCGCCGACGGGGCGAACCGCGGAGGCCACTTCCAGA
Source organism: uncultured Acidobacteriota bacterium (assembly GCA_963739795.1). GTDB lineage: Bacteria > Acidobacteriota > Thermoanaerobaculia > Multivoradales > DATKCC01 > CAVUBL01. Next base: position 197,975 of record CAVUBL010000015.1, read on the forward strand.
AGTAACCCGCGCGCCCCGCCGAAAACGCCGTTTCGGGCCACCCCCGGAGTCGGGGGCGGCCCCCTCGTTCCTCCTCCCACCCACCGCAGGCCTGCGGTAGCCTTCCTTCGATGACCGTTCGAGCCCTGCCCGCCTCGCGGCGCTGGATCGACTGGCGGGCCTCGCCGAGTACTTCTCGAGCTCCGAGGTCAAGAACGGCCGGCTGGCCCCAGACAAAGCACTGACCGGCAAGTAGGTCCTCGACCAGCTCTACAACGGCGTCCAGGGCGAGACGACGAACGCGGGCTGGAGCCCCCAGGCGTTCAAGGAGGCGGCCTACGGCGAGACGCCCAAGGAGCTCGAGAAGCCCTTCCGGGCGTACGTCCGGAGCTTCTAGAATACACGCCGGAGCCGAAGGACCGAGACCGGCCTCGGCGAGACCGGAGGAAGGGAGACACGCCGATGGACGCGACGACCGACACCGCCCCGACCACGCCGGCCCCGCGGGAGCTGGGGCCGGACGGCCTGCTAGTGAGCGATCTCTGGCTCGACCGGGAGGACGCGCCGGACGAGATCGCCCGGCGACTCGAGCGCGGAGAGATCGACGAGGGGGAGGCGGCCCACCTCGAAGCCTTCTGGCGCGACGGCTACTTCGTCTTCCCGCTGGACGTCGACGACGGTCTCTTCGACGCCCTCGACCGCGACGTCGACCGGCTCTGGGAGGAGCAGCCGCCCTGGGTGGCCTACGCCTACGGGAGCCTCCTCACCCGCTTCTCGGGCGGAGACGGCGAGAAGCGGCTTCCGGCCTCGCGCATCGCCGACCTCCACGAGTTCTCCAGCCCGGCCCTCGAGCTGTACCTCCAGCCGCGACTCTTCCGCTACGTCGAGCTGATCCTCGGCGAGCCGGCCCTGGCGACCCAGTCTCTCTACTTCCAGTGGGGGAGCCAACAGGCCCTCCACCGCGACCCGATCCACGTCCGCATGACGCCGCCGACCCACCTGGTGGCGGCCTGGATCGCCCTCGAGGACATCCAGCCCGGGTGCGGGGAGCTGCGCTACGTGCCGGGCTCCCACCGGCTGCCCTACTACGAGCTCGCGCCCGGCCGCTTCACCTTCGACCACAAGACGGATACCCAGGAGCAGATCCTGGCGGGCCAGCAGTGGGATCTCGACCGGTGCGCCGAGGCGGGCCTCGAGGCGGTGCCCTTGCGCTGCCGCCGCGGCGACTGCCTGGTCTGGCACCACTCTCTGCTCCACGGCGGCTCCTACCCCACCGAGGCCGGCCTCACCCGCAAGAGCTTCGTCGTCCACTACACGAGCCGCGCCCACATGGCGGCGACGAAGAACACCTACATCGATCCCTTCGTCCAGCCCGAGCCCGGCGAAGAGGCTCCACCTGTGCGCGTCTACCACTCGGACCGCACCCACGAGATGCGGGGCTGCCACGGCTTCGTGAGCCCCCTGGCCGCTGGGCTCGCCCGGGAGGCCCGGGAGCAGTACGGCCGGGCGGCCCGGGACGAGCTTCGGATCGCCGAGCTCACCGGCGCCCTCGAGTCCGAGCACCAGGCGATCGAGGCGAGCCGCCGGGAACTCGAAGCGATGAAGGCCAGCCGCTTCTGGAAGCTCCGCGACGCCTGGTGGCACCTGCGCCGGGCCGTCGGACGCGGTTAGGACCGCGCGCGGCCCGGCCGGCTTCCGGCGGCTGCGCCTACCTGTTCTGCGGCGGGTTGCCTTTGTCGTTGTCGTTGGGCGGGTTCATCATGGAACCGTGACCGCCCATCATGCCGGGGCCGCCCATGCTCCCCATCTCGCCCATGGACTCCATCATCTCCTTGCGCTGGGACCACATCTCGTTGAGGACGGCGGCCACGGCGTCCACCTTGGCCTGGCCCGTCGCCTCGTTCATCTTGGCCATGAGCTCGTCCATGCGGGCCATGTGATCCTTCATTTGCTGCATCATCTGATCGTGGCGGGCCTTCATCTGGTCCGAGGTCTGCGCCTGTCCGCCGGCCATCATGCCGCGCTGCATCTGCTGACCTTGCATGGGCATGGCTTGTTGCGCGTTCTGCGCCCACAGGGCCGGAACGGCCACGATCGCCAGGGCCAGCACCCCGGCCACGAGGGTGGCGGGCAGGGCCCACCGGAGGTTCTTGCGGAATGTGCTCATAATCAGTTCTCTCCTTGAAGATGGGTTCGGGGGTCCACTCGCGGACCCCGGTGTTCGTGGATGCATCGCTCGTACCAGGCCGCTGTGCTCCTTCAGTTCTCCACTCCTCTTCGCTTCGCCACGAAGCTGCCGCAACGGGGCATCTCCTGGCCGTAGTACGGATTGCCGATCGCCTCGCCCTCTTTCTGGAGCCATGCCTTCTTGGCCATCGGGCAGTAGGCGACGGTGGTGGCGGCATCGCCGGCGGCCTCGGCGGAGAAGTGCTCGTAGAGCTTCACGGCCTGGTCGCGGATCGCCCGGGCGTTCGGCGCCACGCCGTCCAGGGTGTCTCGGAGCAGGGCGTGGTGGATCGCCTCGTAGTGGGTGGTGATGGCGGCGAAGGCGTCGGGGCTCTCCGGCCGGGCGGCGGCCCGGGCCGCCGGAGCGGCGAGCAGGGCGAGAGCGAGCACGGCAGAGAGGGTGATGGGCTTGAACATAGCGTGGTTCTCCTCGCAGTCGTCAGTGGATCGTCAGGGCCTCGTCCCCTTCGATCCCGGTGCGGATCTTGATGGCGCGCTCGACCGGGGTGCGGACCTCACTCGGCCGCCTCGGAGAGCTCCTCGGGCTCGTGCCTGAACAGGCGGGTCTTGCGCAAGCCGATCTCGCGCCACAGGAAGTAGATCGCCGGGAAGACGATGAGCTCGCCCACGAACGAGGTGACGATGCCGCCCACCATGGGCGCGGCGATGCGGCGCATGACGTCCGCCCCGGCACCGGTCGACCAGAGGATGGGCACCAGGCCCAGCAGGATCGCCATGACAGTCATCATCTTGGGGCGGATCCGCTGGACCGCGCCGTGGTCCACGGCCTCGGCCAGGTCCCGGTAGGTCGCCATGCGCCCCTCCCGCTTCCAGGTCTCGTAGGCCAGGTCGAGGTAGAGGAGCATGACCACGCCGGTCTCGGCGGCCAGGCCGGCCAGGGCGATGAGGCCCACCCAGACGGCGATCGACCAGTTGTAGCCGAGGGCGTAGAGCAGCCAGACCGAGCCGACGATCGAGAAGGGCACCGCGGCGAGCACGATGCCGGTCTTGACGAACGAGCGGGTGTGGATGTAGAGGATGAAGACGATCAGGAACAGGGTGATGGGCACGATGACCCGGAGGCGCGCCTTGGCGCGCTGCATGTACTCGTACTGGCCGGACCAGAAGATCGAGTAGCCGGAGGGCAGGCTCACCTGGTCCGCGACCACCTTCTTCGCGCGCTCCACCCAGCCGCCCACGTCGGAGGTCGTCAGGTCCACGAACACCCAGGCGTTGGGCCGCGCGTTCTCGCTCTTGATGGCGGGCGGACCCTGGTGGATCTCGAGGGTGGCGAGCTGGCCCAGGGGCACCTGGGGGCCGGCCGGGGTGGGCACCGTCGTCGCCCGCAGAGCGTCGAGGCTGTCCCGGAGCTCGCGCGGGTAGCGCACGTTGATCGGGTAGCGCTCTAGCCCTTCGACCGTGTAGGAGACGTTCATCCCGCCGATGGCCGACTGGATGATGTCCTGCACGTCGCCCACGGCCAGGCCGTAACGGGCGGCGGCCTCGCGGTTGATCTGGAAGTCCAGGTAGTTGCCGCCCATCACCCGCTCGGCGTAGGCCGAGAGGGTGCCGGGAAGCCCCTTGACCGCGGCCTCGACCTCCTTGCCCAGGTCCTCGAGCTTTTGCAGGTCGGGCCCGGCAATCTTGATCCCCACCGGCGTCTTGATGCCGGTCGAGAGCATGTCGATGCGGGTCTTGATCGGCATGGTCCAGGCGTTGGTCACGCCCGGGAACTGGATCGCCTGGTTCATCTCGGCGACCAGCTTGTCCTTGGTCATGCCGGGCCGCCACTCGGACGGGTCCTTGAGCAGGATCGTGGTTTCGATCATCGAGAGCGGCGCCGGATCGGTGGCCGTCTTGGCCCGCCCGGCCTTGCCGAAGACCGACTTGACCTCGGGAAAGCTCTTGATGATCTTGTCGGTCTGCTGGAGGATCTCCTTCGCCTTGGTGATCGAGAGGCCCGGGAAGGTGGTGGGCATGTAGAGCAGGTCGCCCTCCCACAGGGGCGGCATGAACTCCGACCCGATGTGCCGGAGCGGCAACACGGTCAGCGCCATCACCACCACGGCGCCGATCACCACCGGCCAGCGCCAGCGCAGCGACATATTGAGCAGCGGCGTATAGGCCCGCTGCAGGAAGCGCGACACCGGGTGGCGCTCTTCGCTCCGGATCTTGCCCCGCACGAACCAGTACATGAGCACCGGGATCACGGTCACGGCGAGCAGCGACGAGGCTGCGATGGCGTACGTCTTGGTGAAGGCGAGGGGCTTGAACAGCCGCCCTTCCTGAGCCTGGAGGGTGAAGACCGGCATGAAGCTGACGGTGATCACCAGCAGGGTGAAGAAGAGCGTCGGGCCCACCTCCTGGGCCGAGCGCAGGATGATCTCGAAGTGGGAGCGCTCGCCGCGCCACTTGTCGTAGTGCTTGTGGGCGTTCTCCACCATGATGATCGCCGCGTCCACCAGCACGCCGATGGAGATGGCGATGCCCCCCAGCGACATGATGTTCGCCCCCAACCCCTGGAACTTCATGACGATGAACGCGATGAGAATGGAGACCGGGATCGAGACGATCGCCACCAGAGCCGAGCGGAAGTGGAAGAGGAAGAGCATGCACACCAGGGCGACGATGATCGACTCCTCGAGCAGGGTGTGGGTCAAGGTGTGGATCGCCCGGTCGATGAGCGCCGTTCGGTCGTAGGCCACCGAGATCTTCACGTCGTCGGGCAGACCCGCCTTGAGCTCGGCGAGCTTCGCCTTGACCTTCTCGACGGTGGTCCGGGTGTCGGCCCCGGCCCGCACCACGACGATCCCCCCCACCGTCTCGCCCTGGCCGTTCCAGTCGGCGAGGCCGCGGCGGATCTCCGGGCCGATCGTGACGTTCGCCACGTCGCGCAGCAGGATCGGCGTCCCGCCGGGCCCGTGGCCCAGGACCACCTGCTCGAGGTCTTGGACATCCTTGACGTAGCCCAGGCCGCGCACCATGTACTCGCGCTCCCCCATCTCCACCACGCGGCCGCCCACGTCGTTGTTCGAGCGCCGGATTGCCATGCCTATCCGCTGGAGCGGGATGTCGTAGGCCCGGAGCTTCACCGGGTCGACCTCGACCTGGTACTGGCGGACGAACCCGCCGATCGAGGCGACCTCGGAGACACCGTCGACCGCGGTCAGGCCGTACTTGAGGTACCAGTCCTGGTAGCTCCGCAGATCGGCGAGCGAGCGCTTGTCGGAGTTGAGGACATACATGAAGGCCCAGCCCACGCCGGTGGCGTCCGGCCCGAGCTGCGGGGCGACGCCGGGGGGAAGCTGATCGGCCAGGCCCGAGAGGTACTCGAGGACCCGGGAGCGGGCCCAGTAGAGGTCGGTGCCGTCTTCGAAGATCACGTAGACGAAGGAGTAGCCGAAGAAGGAGTACCCCCGCACCACCTTGGCGTAGGGGACGGCGAGCATCTTGGTGGTGATCGGGTAGGTGATCTGGTCCTCCACCACCTGGGGCGCCTGGCCCGGGTACTCGGTGTAGACGATCACCTGCACGTCGGAGAGGTCGGGGATCGCGTCCAGGCGCATGTGCTCGACCGCCCAGACACCGCCGAGGACGGCGAAGCCCACGCCGATGAGGACGAACACGCGGTTCTTGAGGGACCACTCGATGATTCGCTCGAGCATCTCAGGCCCCCTTTCCCGCGGCGGCAGCTTTGACTCGAGTCTGGCTCCGGGGCTTGGCGCGCCGCTCCTCCACCATCTTCTGGATGGCGGCCTTCAAGTTCGACTCGGAGTCGATCAGGAACTGCGCCGAGGTCACGATCCGCTCGCCGGCCGAGAGCCCGGAGAGCACCTGGACCCAGTCCTCGCCCGAGGCTCCGAGCTTCACGTCGCGCGGGGCGAAGCGGCCGTCGCCCAGAGCGACGATCACTACGTTGCGCTCGCCGGTCCGGAGCACTGCCTGGCTGGGGATTGCGACGGCGTCCTTGGCGACCTCCGGCCGGAAAACGACCGTGGCGTACATGCCGCTCTTGAGCTTGCCGGTCGGGTTGGGCACCTCGAGCTTCAAGGCCACGGTGCGGGTCTGCTCCGAGACCTCGGGCTCGACGTAGCGCACGCGGCCGGTGAACTGCTCGCCCGGGAAGTAGGAGAGGATCACGTCAGCGGTCGCGCCCTCCCGCACCCAGGCGAGCTGGTCCTCGAAGACCTCCACCGAGAGCCAGAGCGAGGAGAGGTCGGCGATGTGGAAGAGCTCCATGCCGGGCTTGACGCCCATGCCCTCGAGCCCCTCCATGCGCATCATCACGACCCCGGAGGCCGGGGCCGTGACGGTGAGGGCCCGGTGAACCGTCCCGCTCTTGATCAGGTGCTCGACCTGGGCCGGGGTGATGTCCCAGTAGGCGAGGCGCTGGCGGGCAGCTTCGACCAGGGAGGCGGCGCGGCGCCGGGCGTCGTCGGTGCCTCTCTCCATGCGCTGCGCGAACTCCTGGGCGGAGAGGAGCTCCTGCTCGGTCTGGACCAGCTCGGGCGAGTAGATGTCGAAGAGCGGCTGGCCGCGCTTGACCGGCTCGCCCACGTAGTTCACGTAGACCTTCTCGATGAAGCCCGAGTACTTGGTGGTGACCGAGACCATCTTCTGCTGGTCGTACTCGAGGTAGCCGACCGTGCGGATCTCGCGCGAAACCGTGCGCCTGATGACCGGAGCCGTCTGGACGTTCATGTTCTGGACGACCACCGGATCGATGGAGACCACCGGCCCGTCCGCTCCGGCCTCCCGCCCGGAGGAGCCCACCTCGTCGGCGTAGACCGGCACGTAGTCCATGCCCATGTCGTCCTGGCGCGGGACCGGCGAGGTGATCGACGGGTCCATGGGGTTGCGGTAGAAGAGGAGCTTGCGCTCGCCGGAGGCTCCGGTACTCGCCGGCTGGGAGGCCGGAGCAGCCGCAGCGTGGCCGCCTCCCTGCGTGCCGGCGGTGTCGCCGCGCAGCGGCACCAGCTTCATGCCGCAGATCGGGCAGTTGCCGGGGTGGTCCTCGATCACCTGGGGGTGCATGCCGCAGGTCCAGAGCGCTCCTTGCGGCTCATGCGCGGTCGCGTCGTGAGCGGCATCGCCGCCCCGGAGCCAGTCGTCGACGGGAGAGATGCCGAAGGGGTCGACGAGGAGGAGGGTGGCCAGGGCGAAGCCGGCCACGAGCCACAGGATACGGCCGAGCCAGCCGGTCTTCTTGGCGTTGTATTCGTTCATCGAGTTGTACCTCTCGGTGCTTCGGTTTGGGTCGCGGGAGAGCCGGCGGAGGGGGCCTTGGCGGGGTTCACCGGCTCCCCAACCGCGCCTTCCAAACGGGCGAGGGTGATGGCGTAGTCGGCACGGGCGCGAGCCGTGGCGGTGCGCACGTCGAGGAGCACCCGTTCGGCGTCGAGCAGATCGAGGGCGCCCGCGTTGCCCGCCGTGTAGGCGGCCTCGGCCGAGGAGAGGGACTCCTCGGCCTGGATGCCCAGCACGTCCTCGAACAGGCGGAGCTGCCGGTAGGTGAGCTCGAGGCGTTGGGTGAGCGCGCCCAACGAGCGGTCGATGGAAGTGGCCACGGCGCGCCGGCCCTCGCGGGCCGCAGTCTCGCGCCGGGCGGCCTGCTCCACCGCCGCGTCCAGGCGGTCGCGGTGGATGGGCAGGTTGATCGAGGCGGTCAGGCCGAAGACGTCCTGGCCGTTGTCCGGCGGCGGCACGGCCCGGCCCGGAGCGTCCCGGCGCTGCCCCACCAGGGTGTAGGAGAAGCCCAGGGTAACGTCCGGCCGGTAGTCCTTCTTCGCCAGCTCCACCTGAGCGCCGGCGCGGGAGATCTCCGCCTCGGCGCCCGCGATCTCGGGCCGCAGGGCCGCGGCCCGGGCTTCGAGACTCGTGAGCCGGTCCTCGAAACCGGAGGCCGGCGCCACCGCCTCCGGCAGGGCGATCGCCGGCAGCTCGGCCACCGGCGAGCGGTCGCGCAGCGCGTTCAGCGCCGAGGCGGTCTCGGCCCGCCGGTCGGCGAGCTGGAGCTTGCGCGAGTCCACCTTGGTGATCTCCGCCTGGAGCTTGATGACGGCCTGCTCCAGGCCGACGCCGGCGGCGTAGCGGGTGCGGGCGAGCTCCTCGTAGCGATCGAGGATGGAGCGGTCGGTGTCGAGGATCCCGTCCCATGTGTCCAGGAACCCGAGCTCGTAGGCCAGGCGCCGGGTTTCGGTCACCAGGGTCAGCTCGCGGGCGGCGACGTCGGCCCGGGCGGCGGCGGCGGCGTAGAGGACCCCCTGCTCCCGCAGGCCGAGCTTGCCGAACCAGGGGAACCTCTGGGACAGGGCCACCATCGCCTGCTGCGGTCCGACCCGGGTCTCGGGGGTGAGCAAGAAGGCGGTGAGGCCCGCCATGGGGTCGGGCAGGGAGCGCACCTGAGGCGCCTCCTCCTCGGCCGCCCGGGCACGGGCCCGCGCCGCCGCCAGGTCCGGGTTGCGAGCCAGAACCTCGGAGGCGAGGTCGCGGAGCGCCGGGTCGGGCAGGGCGGCGAGGATCGAGCCGGCCGGAGTTTGGGCCGGGGAGCCGGCGGGCGCCGCCTCCGGTGGACTTGCTGCGTTCAGTGTTGCGGGGCTCGCCGCCAGGGCCGCAAACGCGAAGGCGACGACGAAGACTCTCGAGGGCATCGAGCTCCTCCAGACCTAGTCAGGTCGAGTGGTTCTTTGAGAACCGCCGTGGTCCCCCACCTCACATGGAGGGGGGGCGCACTGCGGCCGAACGCACTACGTCTGGAAGGCGCTCAGGACAGCAGGGTGGAGAGGAGGGTGTAGAGGGGGGTGGCCGGGGCCGCGAGGGTTGCGGTGCAGGATGTCGCCGGGCGCTCTGTCACCGCCAGGGCCGCAGGCGTGGCGGGCGCCGAATCGGCCCCTAGCGGCAACACCTTGAGCTGGAGCCGGGACCCGGAATCGGGGCTCGCCGGAGTGGCCGGATTGGACGGGCGTGGGCTCTCGCCCTTGGCACAGCACTCCATCGTCCGGCCGCCGTTCGCCGCCGCCATCGGGCAGTGGGCCACGGCGCCGGTCACCCCGGCGGGTGCCAGGGCGCAGGCTTCCGCGCCCATGGGACACGGGAGCGAGACGAGCACCACCACCGCCGCGAGGCTCGCGACGAGGGCGACCAGCCGGGTGGCGGGATGTGTGGTGTTCCTCATCTCGGCTTCAGGGTATCGAGGATTTGTGACCCTTGCACTATCTAATCGGGTAGTCTCTTCAGAGCTTCCGCGACTAAGGGCGACAACCGCGGCGCGCCGGGCCGGTATTCCCCGCGCCGCCTCTCGAGGTGGGCCTCCGATGGTAGGCTCTCGCCTCTCGACCTTCGCCATGGCCCGCTTCTCCTTCACCTCGACTAGAGGCGGCGGCTCGTCGTCCCGGCAGCCCGTCACCGGCAAACCGGTCACCGGCCGGCCGAACCCTCTGCAAAATGCCGGCTGCCTGATCGGCTTCTTCGCCGTCTTCCTCCTCGCCGGCCTGGGCTTCAGCGCCTTCTTCGCGGTACCCGCCTGGCACGTCGTCCAGGCGCGCTCCTGGACGCCGGTGCCGTGCGAGATCCTGGCGAGCCGCGTCGAGACCCACCCCGGGAAGGACAACGACACCTACAGCATCGAAGTCCGATACCGCTACGAGGTGGGCGGGCGCAGCTACACCTCCGACCGCTACACCTTCCTCGGCGGCTCCTCGAGCGGCTTCGAGGGCAAGAAGCGGGTCGTCGACCGTCTGCCGGCGGGCGCCCGGACGACTTGTTGGGTCGATCCCGAAGACCCCTCACAAGCGGTCCTGGAGCGCGGTTTCACCCTCGCCTACCTGTTCGGCCTCCTGCCTCTGGTCTTCGTGGCCGTGGGGCTGGGTGGCATGGTCTTCGGCCTCGCGGGGCTGCGCAACAAGCGCCGAGGGGCGGCGGCCGGGAAGGCGGACTGGCTGCCCGAGCCGAACGGGGTGGGCCCGGCGACCGGGGCTCCGGCCGGGAGCAGCGGGTTCCGGGAAGTGGTCGAGGCCGCCCCGACCGCAGCGGCCGCCCCGACCCGGGATCCCCTGGTGCTGGAGCCGTCGGCCGGCCCGGTGGGCAAGCTCGTGGGCATCACCTTCATCGCCCTGTTCTGGAACGGGATCGTCAGCGTCTTCCTCTACCAGGTCTGGCAGAGCTGGAAGCAGGGCTCGCCGGACGGCTGCCTGACCATCTTCCTGGTGCCCTTCGTGCTGATCGGCCTCGCCCTGATCGTGGGCGTGCCATACCAGTTCCTGGCCCTCTTCAATCCGCGGCCCCACCTCACCCTGACGCCGGGAGGCCTCACCCTCGGCCAGGGAGCGAAGCTCGCGTGGCGCTTCTCGGGGCGAGCCGGCAGGATCCGGCACCTCACCATCACCCTCGAGGGGCGCGAGGAGGCCGTCTATCGCCGGGGAACGGACACCGTCACGGCGAAGGAGACCTTCGCCACGCTAACGGTGGCGGAGGTGTCCGGGGCCATGGAGATCGCCACCGGCTCGGCGCGGATCGAGTTGCCGGCCGACACCATGCACTCCTTCCAGGCGTCCCACAACCGCATCCTCTGGACGCTGAAGGTCCGGGGCGACATCCGCTCCTGGCCCGACGTGTCCGAGGACCTGAAGGTGATCGTGGCACCGCCGGCGGCGGGATCGGCCTGGAGCGCGCCGGTGGGCGAAGGGATCTGGTCATGAGCGGGCTCGGCGAGGATTGGGCACCGGGGGCTGAGCCGGGACTGGGGTCGGTGCGCGTGGAGCTGGAGGAAGGGCGCACGGCCTACGAGCCCGGCGAGGAGGTGGCGGGCACCGTCTCCTGGGAGCTCCCGGCCGACAAGCCCCCGGAGCACGCCCCCACCCGAGCCCCCACTCGCGTCGAGGTGCGCCTCGCTTGGTACACCCTGGGACGCGGCGACCGGGACACCGAGATCGTGGCTTCCCAGACCCTCGAGGCGCCGGGCGTCTCCGACCGGCGGAGCTTCCGCTTCCGCCTGCCCGACGGGCCGTACAGCTTCTCCGGCAAGCTGATCTCCCTGGTCTGGACGGTGGAGGCGGTGCTCGAGCCCGGGAGCCGGGCGGGGCGCGTAGACCTGGTGGTCTCGCCCACCGGCAGGGAGATCCTCCTCCACCCGGAGCTGGCGGAGAAGGAGACGAGGTGAACGCCCTCCCGGCCCGCCACAACCCCTTCGCCACCGAGCGGCTGGACCGGCTCGCCTACCGGGACCCGGCCACCGGCGAGCCGATCGGGCCGGAGGAGCTCGACCGGCTCCTCGACCGGCTGGAGGAGCTCGGCCGGCGGGCGGCGATCGTGGGACCCGAGGGGTCGGGCAAGACGGCGCTTCTCGAGGCCCTGGCGGCGCGGCTGGCCCTGCGCGGCTGGCGGGTGAGGTGGTCGCTGGCCGGGCCGCGGGCGGCCGAGCCCGCCAGCCCGAAGACCTTCCTCCTGGTCGACGGCGAGGAGCGACTGGCTTACCGCGGCTGGCGGCGCCTCTTACGGGCGGCCCGCGGGGCCGGCGGCCTCTTGGTGACCGTCCACCTCCCGGGGCCGCTCCCCACCCTGTTCGAGAGCGCCACCAGCCCCGAGCTGCTGGCGACCTTGGTGGCCGAGCTCACGGATGGACCGTCGCCCCAACTCCCCACCGCCGCGAGCGTCTACGCCCGCCACCGGGGCAATCTCCGCGAGGCCCTCCTCGAGCTCTACGACCGCTGCGCCGGCCGCTGAGAGCCCGCGCGCCAAGGGACCGTGGTCTCAATCGGGGGCGAAACCGCTCCGGTCGAACAGCCCATCGAGCGCGTCGCTGCCCGGCGCGGCGCCCTCGAGGCGGTAGTGAAGCACCTCGCCGGAGCTCACCTGCTGGATCCAGACCTCGACCGTCGAGGTCGTGAAACGCACCAGGGTCGGCCACAGGCGCCCGTTGGGCTTGGGGCCGACGACCCGCAGGAAGACCTCCGAACGCCCCGGAACCGCGCCGCTTGCGCAAAGCGTCTCTGGAATGCACGAGCTCTCGGCGTGAGGCGCCTGGCCCTCGCCGCCCGACGAGATCCGCAGCTTGAACCGGAATCCGGGCACCCGCTGCGAGACGAGCCAGTCGCCGGCGGGAGGCTCAGGGGCCGCCTCCGCCGCGACCTCGCCGCGGAGATCGGCCGGTGCTCGCGCCGGAGGGCTTCGCGCACCCTGCGGGAAGCCGGAGCGATCGAAGAGGCCCGGCAGGCGATCGCTCCCCGGACTCGCGCCCTCGAGCCGGTATCGTTGGACCAGCCCCGTGGGGAGCTGCTTCACCCAGACGTCGACCGTGGAGGTCGAGAACTTGACCAGTGTCGGCCATAGCCGCCCGTTGGGCTTGGGCCCCACCACCCGCAGGAAGGCCTCCGAGCGGCCGGGCACGGCGCCGCTCACGCAGATCGTCTCGGGAATGCAGCCCGCTTCCATCGCCCCCGGGATCGGGGCGCCCCCGCCATCGATGGACACCCAGAAGGCGAAGCCGGGGAGGGCCGCCGACTGGAGGGGCTCGCGGTCGAAGGGCGGGAAGGGCCCCCCGTCGACGGCGAAGTAGAGCCACGCCGTGGGGGCGACGCCGACCCCGTGCGGAATCCCAGACCCCGCCGCCCTCGAAGAAGCTCGGAGCTCCGGGCACGGCGCCGTCGGCCCGCTGCTGGGCGAGCAGGTCCCGCATGAGGTCGCGTGCGCCCGGTCCGCCGGCGGCCACGTACTGGGCCGTCCCTTCGTTCCAGACGGCCCAGGGGCCGCCCTGGCCGTCGAGGCCCAACAGCGCTCCGCCGCGGTCGGGCACCAGCAGGCTCTCCCGGGCGTAGCTCAGGGCCCGCCGGGCGTCGTCCGGGCGCGCGACGGCGTCGAGGAACGCGGCACCCCAGGTCTGGTTGTCGAGGTACGGCTGCCACCACCGGCGCCCGCCCTTGAACCGCCCCGTGGAATCGTCCCAGTACTCGCCTGCGAGACAGCCCTCGATTCGCGCCGCGGTGTCGGCGAAGGCGGCGCCCGCCGCGTGGAGCGCCCACCAGACGTCGAGGGTGCCCTCCGTGTGGTCGAAGGTCAGGCAACCGTCTCCCGGCGCGACGAGGCCCGCGAGCCAGATCGCGCCGCGATCCCGGGCGAGGAGCGCGCCCGGCACGTCGCGGCCCGCGTCCAGGTACCGGCTGATGGCCATGACCGCCCAGGCGATGTCTCCCGCCCAACGGTCGCTCGTGAGAGGGGCGTAGGAGTCGCAGTCGTAGCTCTGGAACCACGATCCGTCCGGGTTCTGTAGCCGCACCAGGGCGCCGGCCAGTGCGTCCGCCTCGGCCGTCCTGCCCTCCTGGAGGAAGGCCATCAGGGCGAGGGCCTGGGTGTAGGTGCTGGCGAAGCAGGTCGGGTCCTGCTCCCAGGACTTGAGCAATCCGGTGGGGCGCTGGACGCTCGCCAGCCAGGCGACGGCCGCCGATGCGGCGGACGGGCTCGGGGCGGCCGTCTCGTAGAGGCCGGGCACCGCGCGGTCCCGGGCGCTGAAGGCTCCCAGGTTGTCGATCGCGAGGCGCCCCTTCCCGCCCTCGTCCCCCGGCGCGCCCTTCTTGACCGAGACGAAGACGGCCGCCACCGCCGAGGGGTCGAACGACGGATCGAGGAAGTCGAACGGCACCACGAGCCGCCCCCACCAGCTCCTGTGAGTGACCGAGGGCCACCCTCGGATCCAGATCCGGTCGCTGGCGCCGCTGCGGTCGACGACGCCCACCTCGAGAGAGTTGACCGCGCCGGGGTCGCCCCGCCACTCGAGCCGGAGGTGGTCGTAGGCGGAGAGATCGAGAGCCGGCGAGAAGTCGCACCGGACCTGGGCCCACTGGTTGTCGAGAGCGCCCAGGTCGTAGTCGAGCTCGAGGGCCGTGTCGCCGTAGCCGGCGATCTCCCGGAGCTCCGCCGTCACCGTCGGAGGTGGCGCCGAGGTGACGGTGTGGCAGTCGTAGGCGCCCTCGAAGTCCAGGAACGTCGGGCCCGGGCGCAGGCCGGCCTCGGACCACGGATCGGGCACGTCGTCCTGGGCGGAGAGCCAGTAGGCCACCTCGCGCCGCTGACCCCTCTTCCAGGCGCCCGAAGCCGGGCCGTCGTCGTGGATCCAGACACCGAGATTGTCCTGGTTGGGGTCGTTCGTGGCGGCGAGGTAGCCCTGGACGCTCACCCCGGCGCCGGCGGTGCCCTCGTTGGGGAGCTCGTCGAGGGCGACGCGCACGCTCGGCGTGTTGCCTTGCCAGCTCGTATCGTCCCGGTGGAGGACGTCGACCCAGGTGTCACCCAGGGATCGGGGTGCGGCGAAGAGCGACCCGGAGGGCGCCACGTCGCGCAGCGCCCGGTCGTGGCGCTCGAGATCCGCGCCGACGAGGCGCACCGAGTCGCTGTCGTGGCAGGCCTGGTACCCACCGGCGCACGGCCCCTCCTCGGTGATGAACATGGACGAGACCTGGACCAGCTTGAACCCCTCCCCCAGGCCCCGGCGGGACGGGTCGATCGCCACGTCGGCGGCCGCGGACATTTGCTGGCGCACGTGGAGGAGCGTCCGCCGATCGGTGGGCACCGGCAGGGTCATCCCGTAGGAGAGCGCGAAGTCTCCGTTGGTCCCTTCCGCGGAGAGGAGAAGCGGCCCGGAATCGGAGCGACTCGTGTCGATGGCCAGGCGCGAGAGGACCGGGGCGTGGTGATAGGTCGCGGGGCCCGACCAGTAGCCCGGACCAAGCACGAAGGAGCTGCCGAAGGGGATCGGGGGGTCGGGATCCGCGTTCTGCTTCAAGCGGACGAACCCGCTGGCGTAGAACACCGCCACCTGCGGCAACCGCATGCCGTCGCCGGTCTCGTGGTAGACGCGGACCAGGGCCGCCCGACCGTAATCCGCCCCGTCCAGGAGCACTTCCATCGAGCCGGAGACCGACGGGTCAGAGCGGCACAGGTCGATCGCCCACCCCGCGGCCGGCGGAAAGATCAGCTCGCAGGGCCCCTGCGCCTGACCGGCGACGGAGAGGAGCAAGTGGAGAAGAAGGACGCCGGAAGGCAGTCTCCACATCTCGAACCTCCTGCCATCGACCCGCGGGCGGGCGGTGGCGCCTGACGATCGAAACCTGGTAGCAGGATCGCCGGCTTGGGTACCGCGACCCCCGTTCAGGGAGCCGTCGCGGTCACCGGGAGCGGTCGATAGATCGAGCCTCGCCCCCGTCCCGAGGGCTCCCGGAACTGGAAGCCCTCATGAACAATGTTGCCACAGCGGGCCACCCGATGGACGCCGGAGGTCAGAGATCGCGCAGCAGGATGCTGCAGCAGGTGACGCCACCCTCGGCCTTGGCGATCTCCGAGACGGCCACCGGGGCGACAGTAAGACCGCGGGCCTCGAGGCGCCGGCGGGTCTTGGGGAAGGCGTCCGGCAGCACGACCACATCGCCCACCAAGAGCGCGTTGGCAGCGAACGGCTCCTCCGGATCGACCTCGAGGAGCTCGAAGCCGGTGAGGGCCGCGGCGTCGATCCAGTCGCGGTGGACGAGGAGCCGGTCCGGACCGACCCGGGTCACCGCGGACTTGAGATGCAGGCAGCCGCGGACGGCCACGCCCTCGACCGCGTAGCCGTGCGGCGCCAGGTGCGCGCGGAGCTGCTCGAGACCGGAGGCGTTGGTCCGCGCCGACCGGCCCACGAACACTTGGCGGCCGGCGACCAGGACGTCGCCGCCGTCGAGCGTCCCCGGCGCCTCGATGCGGGCCTCGACCCGGCCAAGGGGCCGGTGCCGGGCGAGGGCCGCCTCTACCGCCGGCAGCTCCTCCCGCCGTGAGACGGCCCCGGGCCGCGTCATCACCGCCACCTCGCCCACCACCACGGCCGTGTCCTCGACGAACACGCAGTCCGGCAGCTCCGGCTCCGCCGCAATCTCCTCCACCGCGCACCCCAGCTCCGCGAGCAGCGTGCAATACCCCGCGTGCTCCGCCTGCGCCCGCCCCAGGTCGATGGGCGCTCGGGCCAGATGCGTCAGCTCGCAACGCGCGAAGGCGGAGCTGAGGCCCCGGGTGATGGCGAGGAGATCGGGTACAGAGCGAGCCATCCCCGGATTCTCTCGCATCCAAGGGAGTGCCGGCTTGCGATGGAGGCGACCACAGGAGGCGAGGACGTACCTTGTAACCCCTGAGGCCACGGGTACACTTCGGCCATGGCGATCCTCCGGTTCCGGCACACGGGGCTGGAGGCCTTCTTCGCAGAAGGCACTACCGCCAAGATCCAGGCCCAGCACGCGGAGAGGCTGCGGCTGATCCCGGGCCGTCTGAATGTCGCCGGCGAACCGCGAGACATGAATCTACCCGGCCTCCGGCTCTATGGACTCAGGGAAAGCCGCCAGGGCACCTGGGCGGTTCGGGTGAACGGCAACTGGCGGGTGACGTTCACGTTCGTCGGGCAGGACGCCAATGACGTCGACTACGAGGACTACCACTGAGGTTCAACCCATGAAGATGCACAACCCTCCCCACCCGGGCGAAGTGCTCCGCGCGCTCTGCCTGGAGCCGCTCGGATTGACGGTGACCGACGCCGCCAAAGCGCTCGGGGTAAGCCGCAAGACGGTCTCCGAGATCCTCGACGGCCACGCGGGCATCAGCCCCGAGATGGCCGTGCGACTGTCGATCGCCTTCGACACGACCGCCGAGAGCTGGCTCGCCCAGCAGCTCCAATACGACCTCTGGCGAGCCGAGCAGAAGCGCGACAGCCTCAAGGTAAAGCGGCTGACCGCGGCCTGAGCACTCTTCCGCCGCACCCGCCCTGTCAGCCTGCCTCCGGCTCGCCCTCCTCCACCACCCTGAGCATCGGCCGCGGCGCCCCCCTCCCCCCCGGTGGACCGTGAGCTCGAAGACGTCGGGGCGGGCGTAGTGCCCGGGGACGTCGAGCTGGAACCTCGGGCCGCGGAGGCTCGCGGGGTCGACCTCCGCCACCAGGAGCTCCTCCTTGAAGGCCAGCCGGTCCGGCACCTCACCGCCGCATCGCGCTGCAACACCCGATCACCACACAGCGCCCCTCCTTGGCGACGTGGCGCAGGGTCGAGAGCCACGGCTCTCCGCGGTCCCAGGTGGGCGCGGCGTAGAGCTCCACGCCCCAGGCGTAGAAGGCGTAGCGGGCGAGGGGTATGTCGTTCTCCCAGCAGATGAGCCCTCCGGCGCGACCGAAGGGCTGCGTCGAGACTTTCCTCTAGGAGTCTGCGCGGCAGAAACGCGCAGTCGCGTTGCGAGCGCCGTGGGGCCGGACACGAGGCACCGCGACGCAGGCGATGCCGAGCCATCGTCGAGGAGCGGGAACGAAGTAGACGGCCACACGCCGCCGCAACTCGTAGGGCGCAAGGGGGTTACGGGGTGTCTCCGGCGTTGCTCGTCGTCTACGATGTCCCCGCATCGACTCCTCCTCGCGCCTTGGATCCACCCCGTAAGACCCTCGCGCGCGGCTACGTGTTTCTGCCGCGCAGACTCCTAGCACCACCGCGACCCCTTCGACCGCCTCCTGGTCGCCCAGGCCCAGTTCGAAGACCTCCCCCTCCTCGGCCGCGACCCCTCCTGCGACGCCTGCCCGATCCGGCGGATCTGGTAGCTGTAGAGAAGAGCGGCTCCGTCATGGCCAGCCGATCGCGTCCAGCACCTGAACTAGGCACCCCTCCTCATAGCGGGCAAGGTGGCCGAGGTGATGGGCGCCGTCGTGAATCGGGTAGCCGAGGTGACGGCGGTTCTCGGGCTTCCTCATGTGGGGATTGAGGGTGAGCCGGCTCGGGGTCGCCAGGGCGGTGAAGGTGGCGGCCGCGAGGTGGGCGTCCGGGCGACGGGTGAAGAAGGCCAGGGCCTGGCCGCCCTCGGCCAGCGGGTCGCCGCGGTGGACGACCGCCCAGAGCCGGCCGCTGCCGGCGGAGACCTCCTCCACGTCGTCTTGGGCGCCGGCGAAGAGGGCCTGGCGCTCGAAGGGCCGTGCCTCGAGTCGGCGGGCGCGCTCTGGGAAGAGCGCCGAGAAGGCGTTCACGTTCACCTCGGGCGGGGGCTCGAACGCCTGGGCTACCGAATCGTGGGGCGGGGCTCGGCGGACTCGGCCGAACGGTCGTGAATGGGATCCTGCCGGGACGGGATGCAACGCTTCGTTTCGATCTGCATTGGAGCTGAAGCCTCCTTTGCGGGTCAGGCCCCCACCGCCACTCACAGCGGCTCGGTGCCCTCGTTGAGGATCGACAGGTACTGGTCGTAAGCGAAGACGCGGCCTCGGCGCTTGCCGGTGAGCTCGCGGGCGACGCCGAGGTCCACGAGAAGATCGATGGCGGCGGAGACGGTCGGAAAGGAGAGCCCCGTCCTCTGGGACACGTCCTGGATCGAGGCCAGTGGGCGGGCCTTCAAGGCGTCGTGGACGCGGAGCGCCGAACCGGCGCGGCGGCCCAGATCGACGATCCTCTCGTGATCCCGGGCGAAGGTCGCTTCGAGCCGCCGGGCCGTGGTCACGGCGCCTTCGGCCGTCTGTCGCACGCCCTCGAGGAAGAAGGCGAGCCAGGCCTCCCAATCCCCGTGACTTCGCACCCCACCGAGCAGGCGATAGTACTCGGCGCGGTGCTGCTTGAGGTAGAGGCTCAGGTAGAGGAGCGGCTCGCGCAGAACGGCGGAATGGCACAGGAGCAGGGTGACGAGGAGTCTTCCCACTCGACCGTTGCCATCGAGGAAGGGGTGGATCGTCTCGAACTGGACGTGGGCGAGGCCGGCGCGCACGAGCACCGGCAGACCGGGCCGGTCCTCGTGGAGGAAGCGCTCGACAGCGGCCATGCAGTCAGGTACCCGAGTATGAGGAGGCGGAACGAAGGCCGCGTTGCCGGGCCGGGTGCCGCCTAGCCAGTTCTGGGTGCGGCGGAACTCTCCGGGTTCCTTGGTGCTCCCTCGGCCTCGCGAAAGCAGCACGGCGTGGACCTCACGGATCAGCCGGTTCGAGAGGGGAAATCCGCCCCTCAGGCGCGCCAGTCCATGGTCGAGGGCGGCGACGTAGTTGGAGACCTCGATCACGTCGTCGAGGGGAACTCCGGGCGCCCCGTCGATCTCGAAGAGGAGCAGGTCCGAGAGCGAGGACTGGGTGCCCTCGATCTGGGAGGAGAGAACCGCCTCCTTGCGAACGTAGGTGTAGAGCAAGAGCGAGGTGTCCGGGAGGAGGGCGGCCACGCCGTCGAGGCGACCGAGGGCGAGCAGGGCCGCCTCCAGGGTCTCCTGGAGGGGGCCGTCGAGGACGAGGGGCGGGGCAGGAGGCAAGGGCGCCGGCACGAAGGCCTTCACCCGCTCCCCGCCTACGGTGGTGGGCTCGTAGTGACCGGTGACGCCGCGTTTCATGGTCGAGCTCGTGTCGTGGACCGGCTGGAGGAAGTTTGAATAGCGGACGGCCCTATTAAAACTTCGTGGCTGAATTTTAAATAGACGGGCGCGGCGAGGCAAGTGCGCCGAGTCGAGAGACCAAGGTAGTGTAGGGCCGATGACCGACTTTCTGCTGATCCACGGCGGCTGCCACGGTGCCTGGTGCTGGGAGCGGCTGATCCTGGCGCTGGCGGCCCTCGGGCACCGGGGGTTCGCCCTGGATCTCCCGGGAGCCGGGGACGACCCCACGCCTCGGGACCAGGTGACCGTCGAGGCCTGCCTCGACGCGGTGGATCGTTTCGTCGCCGAGCTCGTGGAGACTCGGGGGCTCGGGGACTTCGTCCTCGTGGGTCACTCGATCCACGGCATGCTGATCCCGGGGATCGCGCTCCGACACCCAGGGCGAGTGCGGGAGGTCGTCTTTCTGGCAGCGCTGGTGCTCGACTGCGGCGAGCGGGCGATCGACTTCATCCCCGAGGCGCGGCGGCCGAGCTATTTCGAGAAGGCGGCGGCGACCGGCGACAACACCCTCTCCGTCGGCTTCGAGGACGCCTGGCGGCGCTTCTTCACCGGGCTTCCCGAGGCCGAGGCCCGCGCCTGCTACTCGCGCCTCACCCCGCAGCCGTTGGGCGTCTACCTGGAGCCGGCGAAGGTCTCCGCCCGGGACCTCGACCTCCCGAAGCGCTACGTGGTCTGCCTCCGGGACGTCACCTTCTCACCCGAGCTCTGCCGCCGGCTGGGCGCGAAGCTCGGCGGCTCCGTGGTGGAGATCGACGCCGGCCACGGCCCCATGCTCACCCACCCGGCCGAGCTCGCCCGCCTGCTGGCGACTCCGTACGGTTCGCAGTAGGGCTCAGAGCTTGTGAATCCATCTCCGCCCGTCGCGAGGGCGCGGGCAACGCCGCGAGGGGTGATTCGGGGGCGCCCGGAGCGGGTCGGCGATTCATTCACAAGCTCTCAAAGGCCGACGGCACGACAGGTTAGCGGCGACCGGCCCCGTCACGCCGGGAGATCGTCGGGACCCGGCGGCTGGTAGGCGACGACGACGAGCTGATCCCCTTCCTGGAGAGTCCATCCTGGAGAGCCCGGGCGCGGGTTGCTGAAGATCACCTGCCTGCCGTCGACCTCCCGCCCCACGGCCACCGGGATCACCGGATTGGTCTCGCCGTTCGGGCCCGGCCGCAGAGGCTCGGCGGCCAGGAGACGCGAGGCGTAGGCGCGGAAGGTCTGTCCCACCGCCGAACGCGGCGCGGCCAGCAGGTAGACCTCGTTGGTGTCCTGAGAGACGCGGAGAAGGTCGCTGTAAAAGCCGACCACCCCCTGGCTCTGAGCGGCCTGGGCCAAGAGCCGAGTGCGCACCTCGATCCCCGCCACCCACTCGACGAGACCGGGGAACTCCCGGGCGATCTCCTCGAGCACCGGCACGTTGGCGTCGTCCACCAGCTCGACGACGACGTGGAGCTTGCGCTCTTCGGCGAGAGCGATGCGCCGGAGCATGAAGACCGAGCGGATCGCGCGCTCGTCGGCGTGGGGCCCGAGGCGGTCGTCGGCGAGCACGACGACCGTCCGGGCGTCCTGCGCGTTGGCGTTGCGCAGAGCCCGCTCCGCCGTCGGGTCGCCGAGGCTCAGAAAGAAGTCCTCGAACAGCTCATCCTCGCCGGTTCCGCGGGCACGGATCTGGCGCAAGTCGAGCTTCTCGTCGTCGGTGAGCACCACGATCACCGAGACGCAGTCCTTCTTGCGCAGGATCGGGTGATGGAGCTCGCGGACGATCCCGACGGCGCGCTCGCTCCAGTTGAGGATCAGGAAGTGGCCTGTGAGGTTCTGAGGCATGCGCTTCTCCCAGTGGATGAAGACTCGGGCGAGCCAGCCGGTCAGGAAGGCGAAGAAGAGCGGTCCCAGGATGAGGCCGAGCGCGGCCACCACCCGGCCGGCCGGGGTGTAGGGAGTCCGGTCCTCGAGGCCGCTGAACAGATAGATGGTGATCGACCACGCCGACTCCCACGGGGTCGAGAAGTTCTCGTTGATCCGGTGCTCCAGGAGGTAGGTGAGGAGGGTGATGACGACCACCCCGAGGGTGAGGCCCCAGAGCAGCCGGCGGCCGAGCTTCTCTTGCCGGTAGAGGAGGAGCGCCTCGGAGAGCAGCCCCGAGCGCCGGAGCCAGAAGCCCCCAGCCGCCACGGCCAGCGCCCCCAAGGCGAGGAGGCCCGCGAGCCGCCAGCGCACCCACCAGGGCTCCCGCTCTTCGAGACCCGGGAGCATCTCGAGGTTCGCCGCGCCCAGCCGCGCGCCGCTCGGAGCCTCCTCGAGGCGCCGGCAACCGGCCCGCCCGGGAGTGCCCACCAGCGCCCTCCAGGTCGCGCGCGCGGCTTCGAGCAATCGCCCGGCGAGCTCCGAGCTCTCCCCCACCCGGCTCAGGAGAAGCACCGGCACGGCCACGGTGGGGACGGCGCGCGGCTGGTTCGGGTAGGTGTCCGCCGGGATGTTGGCGGTGGTGACCTGGCCCTGGAACGGCGAGTCTTCGGCCTCGGCGGTGAGGGTCCGGATCGTGGCGTAGTCGAGGGGAAAGAGGGTGGCTCGCCCGCTCGCCATCACCCGGCAGGGCCTGTCCGAGCCGGGCATGGTGACGATCATGGCGGCGTCCAGGCGGCCCTCCGCGAAGAGCTCGGAGAGGGGAGAGGTCAAGGTGGACGGATCGACGGCCGACCGTTCGAGGACCGAACGCGAGATCCCGACGCTTTCGAGGAAGTCGACGGCGGTGTGGCGCGTGCCGCTCCCCTCCTCGCCGGGCCACACCCGCAGCCAGCGAAACTCGCTCGCCCGTTCCACGTGGAGGGGCGAGCGCACCAGGATATGGAGGTCGTCGAAGAACACCCGGCCCACGACCCGCACCCCGGCGTCCCGCCCCGTGGCCTTCGCCCGGCGAAAGAGCTCCGAGACCACGTCCTGCTGAGCCAGGGCGAAGCGGACGCGACCCCGGGCGAGGAGCTCGAGGTTCTCGACGGAGCCCGCGGTGGCCACGGCCCGGACCCCCGTCACGCGTGCCGCCACGCCCTCGGCTACCTCCTGGTAGAAGCCCTCGGCCGAGCCGCCGGCCATGGAGATCCCGGCCTCGCCACGCCCCTCCCCGGTCGCGGTCCGCCCGGCGGCGGGCAGGGCGAGCGCCGCGACGGCGACGAAGACCGCGAGTTGCGCCCCCGCGAGACGACGAAACGGCTGAGCAGCGAAGGTCGACATGGTCCGTAGGGACAGACACCACCCGGCGAAGGACGGGGGACCCCGAGAAAGAGACGGACCGGCGGTCGGTTTCTCGACCTTCCGCCCCGAACCGCGTCCGCCGTTTCCGAGGGGGTGAAACAATTCTCCCGGGAGGCCGTCTTCTCAGTCGATGCTGGATCGGTTCCAGTCGCTCGTCGAGGAGCACCAGCACCGGGTCTACACGCTAGCCAGCTACCTCCTCGGCGATCGGGAGGAGGCGGCCGACGTGACCCAGGAGGTGCTGTTGCGCTTGTGGCGAAACTTGGAGGCGCTGGATGGCAACGTCGCAGCGTGGCTCCTGCGGGTCACCCGCAACTACTGCTTCGACCTGATGCGGAAGAGGCGGAGCCAGCGGACCGCCCTCGGCAACCCGGAGGAGCCCGAGGAGGTCCAGCTTCCCGACACCGGCCAGCCGAGCCCCGAGCGGCTGGCCGAGAGCTCCGACCTGGGGCGGCACCTGCGCCGCGCCGTCGACGAGCTCGCGGAGCCGTACAGGAGCATCTTGATCCTCCGGGAGGTCCAGGAGATGAAGTACGTCGAGATCAGCGAGGCGCTGGAGATGCCTCTCAACACCGTCAAGGTCAACATCCACCGGGGGCGCAAGATGCTCCGGGACCGCCTGAAGGGGGTGATCGGTCATGCCGCGGCCTGCTGACGGCTCGACCGGCTTCGCCGCCGTCGCCTGCGCCTGGGTGCGCGAGCGCATCGATCCGCTGCTCGACGGCGAGCTGGGCGCCGGCGACGAGGCGAGGCTCCAAGGACACCTCTCCGCCTGCCCCGCCTGCCGCTCGGAGGTGGCCCTCGCCCGCAGCCTCCAGGGAGCCGTGCGCGACGGGCTGCCGCCCCTCACCTGCCCGCCGGAGGTCACCGCCCGGGTGATGGAGATCGCCCGCCGCGAGGAGGCGGAGCGCGATCTCCGGGCCGCGTCGGCCGACCGCGCCCGACCCCGCCCCGAGGCCCGGAGCCCGGGCGGCCTCGCCGGCAGGCTCGCGGACCTGCTGGGCGGATCGGGGTTCTTGCGTCCGGCCCTCGCCGCCGCGGCCCTCGCCCTGCTCCTGGCCGCTCCCTTCGTCTACCGGAGTCTCCTGGCCCCCGCCCGGCCCGGCACCCCGGCCGTCGCCACCCTGCCCCCGTCCGGGACCGCCGCGCCCGGAGCCGAGACCGGCGCAACCGGCGGAGCCACCGGAACCACTGGGCAGGCGGGCTACTCTCCCGAAGAGGTCGCCGTCGCCCGCGCCCAGGCCCGTCTGGTCCTCGCCTACGTCGCCCAGGTCGGCCGCAACGCCGGCCGTGCCGTGCAGGACGACGTGTTCGCCGACGGAATCGTGCGGCCCACGCGCCATGCCGTCGAGAGCCTGGGCGTCGTCCCCGCGCCGAGGAGGAAGCCATGAGCCACCGCCCCGCGACAACTTCCGCGCTCGCCTTGCTCGCCCTCCTCGGAGGCGTCCTCGGCATCGGGCTCGCCGCATCTCCGGCGGAGGCACAGGCCTCGTCGGCCTCCGCGGCCCGTCCGGCGACCCCCCCTCCGCCGCCGTCGCTCCAGAAGGCGCCCGGGTTCGTCGACTTCGGCAAGCTCGGGGCCGACAGCCAGCTCGGCAAGGAGGGCAAGCTCACCATCCGCGTCTCTCTCTACGGCGCCATGCTGCGGATGGTCGCCGAGTTCTCCCAGAGCCAGGAGCCGGACTTCGCCGACGTCGTCTCGAAGCTCCAGGGCATCTTCGCCTCGATCTACAAGGTCCCCGTGGCCGACCAGGAGCAGGTCTTCCGCCTGGCACGCGAGACCGCCGGCCGCCTCGCCGCGCGGGGCTGGCAGACCGTGGTCGAGATCCACACCGACCAGGGTGAGACCAGCTACATCCAGGTGCGGACCGACGGCGAGCGGATCTTCGGCCTGGCGGTGATGTTCTTCGAGCCCGACGACGGCACGGCGGGCTTCATCAACGTGGTGGGCGACGTCTCGCCCGAGGAGATCGGCCGCCTGGGCCGCACCTTCAAGATCCCGGCCCTGGAGCACCTCGACACCGGCGAGACCGCCGGGAAGAAGGAGAAGAAACCGTGACCACCCTGCCGCACAAGCCCGCCGCTCCCTGTCCGCGCCACCGCGCCCTCCTGCTACTCGCCGGCGCCGCCGTCGCCCTCGTGGCCGGCGGTTGCTGGCACAGCCCCGGGGTCGAACGGGTGGCCTGGGCGGTCCAGAGCCAGATTCCCGGCGCCGCCTTCGATCGCGAGACCCACGTGCGCCTCGGTCGCCTCTCGACCGGCTTCGCCCGTTGGGTCGTCAACCTCGCCCTCGACGAGAACGACCCCGAAGACCGGCAGGCGAAGGCCATCGTCAACGCCGTCCACCGCGTGGAGGTGGGGGTCTACGAGAACCGCGGGCAGGCTCCCGAGGGGGCCCTGGAGGCGGTCGCCATGCCCCGCTCCCTGTCTCGCATGCTCGCCGAGGAGGGCTGGCAGGTCATGCTCGACAGCCACGACGACGGCCAGCGCGCCTGGGTCCTGGCCCACCAGGACGAGCGCGCCATCGACGGCCTGTACGTGGTCTCCCTCGACTCCGAGGAGCTCTCGGTCGTGCGCCTCGAGGGCCGGTTCGACGAGGCGTTCGCCAAGGCGCTGGCCCAGCGGCCGCACGAGGCGGCCGACAAGGTCCTCGAGGACTCGGGCGAGTCGGAGCGCACCGGTAAGAGCGAGCCGGAGGGGACCCGGCCCGCGGCGTCCCCGGCCGGCGGCTGACCTCGGCGGGGCGGCCACCGCCCGCACGCGGCCACCGTTCTCGAGCGTATACTCCACGCTTATCTGGAGAACGATGGCCCGATCACCCTCAACGGACGGTGCGACCGAGGGGTCGAACCGCTCCGCCCGGCGGTTCAGTGCGCTTCAGCGCGAGCTCTTCGGCATGGTGGCAGCGGGCAACCGCCCGGAGCCGATCCTCGACCGGCTGTGCGTCGCCGTTGAGGAGTGGCTTCCCGGCGTGAGCTGTGCGGCCATGCTGGTGCAACCCCGGGACCTGTCGCTACGCCTCATCGCCGCCCCGACGCTGCCCGGCGAGCTGCGCGCCGCCCTCCAGACCGTCCATGGCGAGGGCGGCGACGGCTCGTGCGCCCTGGCCGCGGCCCGGGGGGAGCCGGTGATCTCCCGGCGGATCGCCGACGACCCGGCGTGGTCCGCTCTCCAAGCGGTCGCCGCCGGTGCGGGGATCACCGCCGCGAGCTCGGTCCCGGTCCTGGGCATGGACTTCGGGCACGCCGACCGGGAGGGCTCCAGCGACTCCACGGAGCCCCGGGTCCTCGGTACCCTGGCGCTCTACTTTTCGGGGGGCCGGCAGCCCGGCGAGGACGATCTGGAGATCCAGGAGCTCGCGGCCGCCTACGCCGCCAGCGTGATCCAGGCGATCACGGCGCGGCAGCGCAGCCACCAGCAGCGCAGCTTCGACAGCCTGACCGGCCTGCCGAACCGGCGCCTGTTCGCCCTCGAGCTCGAGCGGGGCATCGGCCACGCCAGCCCGCGCCACAGCCGCTTCGCGGTCATGATCGTCGACCTCGACCACTTCAAGGAGCTCAACGAGACCGTCGGCTTCGCGGCCGGCGACGCGGTGCTGCGGGCCATCGCCGAGCGCCTTCTCGAGCTGCGCGGACGGGCGGACCTCCTGGCCCGCTTCGGCGACGACGACTTCGCGTTCCTGCTCAGCGACTTCGCCCGCGACACCGAGGTGGAGCGCCTGGCCCGGGAGATCGTGGGCATCGTCGGCCGTCCCCTCGACTTCAGCGGCCACGAGCTGTTGGTGACGGCGAGCGTCGGGGCCAGCCTCTACCCGTGGGACGGCGAGGACGCGGCGACCCTGCTGCGCAACGCCGAGACCGCGGTGGACGCCGCCAAGCGGCTGGGCCGGAGCCGGGCCCAGCTCTACGCCGCCACCCTGGGGACGGCCGACTTCGGCACGATGGAGCTCAAGACAGCGCTCCGCCACGCGGTGGAGGACGACCAGCTCGAGGTCCTGTTGCAGCCCCAGGTCCATGCCGGGAGCGACCAGGTGCGGGGTGTCGAGGCCCTGGTCTACTGGCACCACCCGGTCCGCGGTCGAATCCCTCCGGGCAGCTTCATCGGCCTGGCCGAGCGGATCGGCATGATCGTGCCCATCGGCGACTGGGTGCTGCGCCGGGCGTGCACCGCCGTGGCAGACCTGCGGCGCGCGTGCGGCGAGCTGACGCTGGCGGTCAACGTCTCGGCGATCCAGCTCCGGGAAAAGGGATTCGTGCGCTCGGTGGCCCAGACCCTCGAAGCGACCGGCCTACCGCCCGAAGCGCTCGAGCTCGAGGTCACCGAGAGCGCTGCGATGGTCGACGTGGAAGCGACTCTCACCACCCTGCGCGCGCTGAGGCGCCTCGGTGTGTCGATCTCCATCGACGATTTCGGGACCGGCTACTCGTCCCTCGAGTATCTGCAACGGTTCCCGATCCACGCCCTGAAGATCGACCACTCCTTCGTCCGCGAGCTTCCGGGCAACACCGAGAGCTCGGCGATCGTCCAGGCGATTCTCGCCCTCGCCGAGGCGCTGCACCTTGAAGTGGTGGCGGAAGGGGTCGAGAGCCGTGCCCAGGCCGACCTGCTCCGCCGCCAGGGCTGCCACTACCTCCAGGGCTATCTCTTCGCCCATCCCCTGACCGAGGAAGAGCTGGCGGATTGGCTCGCCGCGCGCGGAGTCGCCGCGGCCCCGGAGAACGGCACGCCCAAGCCGGGCTGAGGCCGTCACCGGGGAGGGGGAGGGCGGCGGCTCACGCAGAGCGGGCGTGGGTGCGACCCCACGCGCGGATCGCCGCGATCGCCTCGGGGCGGAGCTCGGTGAGGGGGCGGGTGGCTCGCGTCTCCTCGAGCAGGATGTCGGTCGAGAGCGGGTGACGGTCGCTGAACGCGTGGTAGAGGGCGGCCACCACGACGCCCTCGATCTCGGCTCCGGTGAAGCCCTCGCTGGCGGCGGCCAGCGCCGGCAGGTCGAAGCTGTCCGGCTTCCGCTCCCGGCGCTCCAGGTGGAGAGCGAAGATCCGGGAACGGTCCTCGGGGCCGGGCAGGTCGAAGAAGAAGACCTCGTCGAAGCGCCCGCGGCGCAGCAGCTCCACCGGCAGGCTCTCCACGTCGTTGGCCGTCGCCGCCAGGAAGACCGGCGCCTCGCGCTCCTGCATCCAGGTCAGAAGCGCCCCCGAGATCCGCTGGGAGAGGCCGCCGTCCGCCTCGGTGCCGCCAGCGGCGAGGGCCTTCTCCACCTCGTCGATCCACAGGATCGCCGGGGCGAGGGCCGTGGCCGTGGCGAGGGCCCGCCGCAGCCGCGCCTCGGTCTCGCCGATGAACTTGTCAAACAGGCGACCGGGCTCGAGGGCCAGGAGCGGCAGGCCCCACTCCCCCGCCAGGGCACGGCAGGCCAGGCTCTTGCCGGTGCCGGGCACACCCGTCAAGAGCACCCCGCGGGGCGGGTCGAGGCCGAAGCGCCGGGCCGACTCGCCAAAGGCGTCACAGCGCCGGCGGGCCCAGACCTTCAGGTCGGTCGCGCCGCCTACGGCCTCGAGCCCCGTCTCCGGCTCCACCCACTGGAGCAGGCCCTCGGCTTCCACGCGGTGGCGCTTCCCCTCCAGCAGACGGCCGAGGTCGGCCGCCGCCAGCTTGCCGTCCGCGAGGGCCGCCTGGTAGAGAAGTCGCCGGGCTTCGTCGCGGCGCAGGCCGCGGAGCGCCCGGGCGAGGGCCGGCACCTGCTCGGTGGCGAGCGCCACCGGCGAGCGCCGCTGTGCGGAGAGCTCGGCGACCGTGGAGCGGACGAGCCGCTCGAGCTCGTCCTGATCCGGCAGGGCGAGCTCGAGGCGTGCGGCATCGGGGGAGAGGCTCGTGGGCAGCTCGACCGCGACCCCCGAGAGGATGGCGGTCGAGCGGCTGCCGGCGAAGGCGCGCTCGAGGTCCCGCACCCGGCGCACCACCTCCGGGTGGTCGAGGTAGGGGTGGAGGTCGTGACACAGGGCGAGGACCTCGGTACCCATGCCGGCCAGGCGTTCGAGGGCCCGCTCCGGGGCCTCGGTCTCCTCGATCCGGCCGCCGCCCGGCCGGACGAGACCGGTCGACGAGCTCCAGACCAGGAGCGGCATGGAGAGATCGCCGGCCAGCCGTCCGGCGAGCTCGTCGATCCGCGCCTCCTCCGGGCTCTCGAGAACGACCAAGGGGTAGCGGGACAGAACGAGGAGGGTGAGCTCGCGGAGGATGTCCCGGTCGGAGGCCATGACCGCGCGAGTGTACTAACTGGACGCCCCCCACATCCCCTCGGTCCCCTTGCCGAGTTTCGACTCCGCCTGAACGCTCGGCTCACCTGCCACAGAGTGCGGCCTTCTATGTCTACAGGTGCCGGCGGAGTGCCGCCCGCCCCGGTCGTGTAGATTCGCCGGCATGAGGCTCTACGACATCACGCCGCCGGTGCGACCCGGCTTCCCCGTCTGGCCCGGAGACACGCCGTACCAGGTCTCGCGCTCGTGGGCGATCTCCCGGGGCGACTCGGTGAACGTCTCGGCGCTCACCACGACGCCGCACCTGGGCGCCCACGCCGATGCACCCTTCCACGTGGAGGAGGCCGGGGCCACCATCGACGAGCTGCCCATCGAGGCCTTCCTCGGTCCCTGCCGGCTGGTCGACGTGCCTCCGGAGCCGCTGATCTTGCCCGAGCACCTGCCGGCGGAGGTCGACCTGGGAGACCCCCCGCGGCTCCTCCTGCGCACAGGCCGCACGACGGCCGGGACCTCCCAGGATGGGGATCACGGAGGTGCTGGGGGCGGGGGATTTCCCGAGCGGTTCTCGGCCCTCTCGCCCGAGCTCGCCCGGGCCCTCGTGGCCGCCGGAGCCCGCCTGGTGGGCCTCGACTCGCCGTCGGTCGACCCCTTCGACAGCACGGAGCTGGCCGCCCACCATGTCCTGTCCGCCGGCGGCGTGGTGAACCTGGAGGGCCTGGCCCTCGCCGGAGTACCGAGCGGCCTCTACGAGCTCGTGGCCCTGCCCCTCCGGCTCGTGGGGCTCGACGCCTCGCCGGTCCGCGCGGTCCTCCGCGAGCTACCGAGACCTTGAAGACGGCGGCCTGAACAGCTCCACGAGCACGTTCGTGAGGCGGGTGAGTCAAGTTCCAGAACCGGCACCCGGGAGGGGGCTTCCCTCTCCCCCGGAGGGGTGGGAGAGGGATCGAGGGTGAGGGGGGAGATCCACTCGAGTCCGCCGCACCACCACCCGGCCCAGGTGCACGCCGGTGTAGTAGTGCTCCAGGATGTCCTGGTAGTCGAGACCCCGGCCGGCCATGGCGTAGGCACCGATCTGGCACATGCCCACCCCGTGGCCCCAGCCGCCGCCGGTGAACAGCCACCCCGGCTCGTGCCCGGGCCGCTTCACCCGCTCGGCCTGGAACCGGGTGTCGGGCAGATCCAGCGTCCAGCGCACGGCGAGCCCCTGGATCAGCTCGCTCGAGCCGTCCGCCCCGAACAGCCGCAGGGCCCCGACCCGGCCGGAGCGGCCCCGGGAGACGACCTCGAAGCTGCGCAGCTCGAAGCCCGGGAAGCGCTCGCGCACCAGGTCGGCGAGGCGCCGGTCGCTACGGAAGCGCTTCCAGGTCCGAAGGCGCGCCCGCCGGTCCTGCCCCGAGCCGTTGGGCTCGGCCTCCTGGACCACCGCCGCCGGCCGCCCTCGCCACGAATAGAGGATCAGGGGATCCCCCGGCGCGAGGTCGAGGGGCGCCGCCACCAACCGGTCGCCGCGCCGTGTGAAGGTGGCCACGTCTTCGGGCAGCTCGGCCATCCGCGGTGCCGCGCCGTCGGCGGTCACCGTGTGGAGCTGGCGGCCGTCGAGGCTCCGGAAGCGCACGTCGTCCTCGCCCAGAAAGCCGAGCAGCCGGGAGAGCGAGAGGATCATCCACTCGGCCTCGGTGCCGCCGATCCACGTGTCTTTCCCGGCCGAGACGGCCGGCAGGCTGGCGGGCCGCAGACCCGGGGCCGGCGCGTCCGGGCGGCCGTCGCCGCCGAGGAGGCTGGGATCTAGCTTCAGATCGAAGAGCGAGCGCACGTAGCGCCGGACCTCGCTCCGCTGAAGCGAGCGCAACCGATCCCCGGTGTCCGGCAGCCCCGCCTGCTGGGCCAGGGAGCGCAAGCGGGCCTCCAGGGCCTCGCGCCCCGTGAGGCCGTCCCTCGCGGGCACCAGCCGGCGGGTGAGGCCACCGGGGAAACCCGCGCCGGCGGCCAGCGAGCCGCCCAGGCTGTCGTGCCCTCCCTCGAGACACGGCACCCCCTTGAGGTACGGCGCATGGAGCCAGGGGAAGACGACCGCGGCGTCCTCGGTGTGGCCCCCACAGGTGGCGGTGTAGAGCGCCTCGATGAGCTGCCCGCCGTAGAGCAGCACCTGGCCCGCGGTCTCGGCCACGGCCCGGTCCGAGAGCGGGTGCTCCACTGCGACCCCGCCGTAGACCTGGCACCGGGGACCGGCGCAGATGTCGTAGCCCTCGGCCGCGAACTCGCCGAGGTGGCGCAGGGCATAGGTGCGAGCCGCCACCGCCTGGGCTTTGAGGGCCTCGATCCGGGGATAGAGCTCCGGGCCGAGCTCCTCGGGAACCACCCCGCGCAGGTACTCCTCCACCGGCAGCTCGTCGATCAGGTTCAGGCTCCCCCGATCGTTGAGAAAGACGAGGAGACGGCCCCGGTATCGGCCCGACACGCCGTCGACGGACACGCCGAGGGGCTCTCCGGAGGCGCTCTCGAGGGCGACCCAACGGCCGAAGACCCGGAACGAGCGCTCGGCCGTGCGCACGCGCAGGGACGGATCCACCAGGCCGCCCCCCTCCTCGACCACCCACGCGCCCGGATAGCCCAGACCGGCGAGACGCCGCTGGGCGGCCTCGGCCTGATCGCGCTCGGCGAAGCGCCCCAGTCGCACCCGGTACAGACCGCTCGCGGCATCGAAACGGGCGTCGGCGGGCCAGCCGGTGCGGCGGGCGAGGTCGTCCCCTAGCTCTTTCGCCTGGCGCTCGTCGCGCAGGGCCGCCACCTGCAGGCGGTGCTCCGAGGATTTGACCGCTCCGGCGGCGGGCTCGATGGTGAAGGGAGCCGGCAGGCTCCGCGATCCGCCGTCGACGGTGAGGCCGACCCGGGCATCGCAGCACGGTAGGGAGACCCGGTCGAGGTCGCTCGCCAGCCCGACCCGGATGAGGACCCGGCCGCCGTCCACGTTGGCCCGGCGCTCCGCGCCCGGCCTTCCGGGGGGCTCCGGAGGCTCGGGAGGCGCCGCCTCCGTCGCCGACTGCTGCTCCCGGGGCAGAGGAGGCTCGGGGACGGAGAGGTCGGGCGCCTCCTCCCGCTGCGCCCCGGACGGCGCCGGGGCGGCGGTGGGCTCGGGCGCCGCTGCGGGCGCCCGGGCGGCGGGGTGCCGGGCCACCGAGACGCACGAGAGGCCCGTCGCCAACAGAGTGAGAGCGCCGGCCAGCGCCGCCGCTCCCCACCACCCCTTCACCCCCGGGCCTCCTGGTCGGCGGCGACCACCAGTGAGGTGAACGAGGCGAGCCCGAACACGTTGAGCAGGCTGTTCACGCACCACTGGAAGAGCATCACGACGGCGTAGAACGTCACCCAGAGCACCACCCGGTCCTGCAAGAGCAGGTTCACCGCGGTCTGGAACACCCACAGTCCAAGGGTGAGCACGAGGCTCGCCACGAAGAGGACCGCGGCCAGTACGAGCGAACCCCCGAGCCGGCGCCCGATGACCTGCAGCCCGAGCGAGGCGCCGCCGATCACCCGGCCATCGGCGACCACCACCGAGGGCAGGGCGGCCAGGTACCAGAGCGCGAAGACCAGGAGCAGGAAGACCAACGGCAACGCGCCGCCACAGCCGATCCCGAACGCCGCACCGACGCCCCAGCTCTCGTACCCGAAGCCGACACCCAGGGCCAGGAGCACGAAGACCAGGAGCAGAAGCAGCGCGCAGGTCACGTAGAGGTGGAAGAACCAGAAGTACCGCCACATGTAGCGCCCGCCCCAGCCGGCGAAATCCTTCCCCGAGAGGGTCTTGAACCACCTCCAGGCACCCGCGCGGTCCTGGGCCCGCGGGTGCGCCTGGCGCTCGGCCGCCACCAGGGTGCCCATGATGCCGCCCTGGAACCAGCCCCAGAGCGCCACGGCCGCCACGCCGATCACCATCGAGGCCAGCAGGCCGAGCCCGAGGGCCGGCAGCCGTTGGCCGGCGAGCCTTCCGAGACCCTCGAGCCACCCCTCGAAAGCCTCGGGGTTCTCGAAGTTACCGCGGAGCACGCCGAAGCCACCCAGCACGACGAGGAACGGTAGAAACGAGGCGACGAGCAACGCGAGGAGGAGCAGGTTCTGAAGCAGGGCCAGGAAGACCAGGCCCCAGTTGGCGCGCGTCGAGAGAGCCCCGCGCCGGAGGCAGTCGAGGGCCGAGCGCCGCGGGCGCGGGCCCTCCGTGGAGCGCTCGGTGGGGGCGGGCGACACCACGGGCTCACCCGACAAAGTGGCGCTCGCGGGTCTTGACGACCCGCCGGAAGTCCTCCACCTCGTCGAGGCGGACCACTTCGGTCATCTCGTACAGGCGGGACACGAGCTGCGGCGAGATGCGGAGCTCGAGCTGGCTGAAATCCTCGTGAGCCGGATCGGCTCCCCGGTCGAGCACCTCGCGGGGCTGCGCATGGTGCGCCGGCGTCGGTGGGCGCTCGGTGGCCAGCCTGTAGTTGGTGGTGAAGAGCGTCGGGCGGCGGCGGGTGTAGCGGGTGTTGATGATCAGGTAGAGGATGTCGCGGACCCACGCGGTGGGCTTCTGGGCGCCCAGCTCGTCGAGGACCAGAAGGTCGGCGCCGATCACCGGATCGAGGATCGCCCGCTTGGACTCGGGGTTTCCCGGGTCGAACGTCGCCTGGATCTGGTGGACCAGGGAGGTGAAGTCAACGAACCGGCCGTGGATGTGGTACCGCCGGACCAGCTCCCGAAGCACGGCGACCGCGAGGTGGGTCTTGCCGGTCCCCGGCGGACCGGTGAAGAGCAGGCCGAGCTCTCGAAACCGTCCGTCGGGCCCGAGAAAGTCGTCGACGTACCGCCGGGCCCGGGACTTGGCCTTGACGAGCTGGCTGGAGGCGAGACCGTTCGCCGCCCTGAAGCCCGAGTCGCGAAAGCTGTCGAGAGAGCAATCCGTGTAGCGCTCGGGGATGTCCGCCGCCGCCCGCAGGCGCGCGCCGAGACGACGGCGGCGGCACTCACAGGGCCGCGCCGTGCCCGCCCCGCCGTCCGGCTCGAGCACCCAGCCGCGGCCCTCGCACTCCGGGCAGGGCTCGTCGGTCCGCTCCGGCTCGGGCATCGTGAAGCGATGCTAGCACGCAGGGGTCGGGCCCCGGCGGAGAGCGCTCAGGGCGAGTCGGCGCCGGAGCCAGAGCTGCCCGGCACCACCAGGCGGAGCTCTCCCAGCGGGGAGAGGACTCCGGTGCTACAGCCCTTGGCAGCTTCGGCACCGAGGCGAAGCGCATCCAGCACTCCCGGGCCGCTACACACGCTGTAGCGCCCGGGTTCCAGGCCCGGGAGGACCAGCTCCGCGGCGGCGCTCGGCGGAGTCCGCCCGAGGAAAGCGAGGCGAGCAAAGCCCAGGACCGGGAGGAAGCTCCCCCCGTGGACCAAGAAGGACATCTCTCTCCCTCCGGCCAAGCCGCCGATCTCCAGCGTCCCAGAGTACGGATCGAGATTCAGCTCGACGAGGCTGTTCCCCGAGACCTCGACCCGCTCCATGTGGAGAGCCCGGTTCGGCGCGGCTACCATGAAATTGAAGCCCCTGGGTTCCCCGGAGGCCTGAAGCTCGAAAGTACCCTCCGGACCCGTAATCGCCTCGAGAACGCTCACCCCGGCGCTCGTCCCCAAGTCCGACCACGCGCTGACCCGGGCCCCGGCAACACCCACACCGGACGAGAGAACCCGGCCCGAGATGCGCAGCTCGTCCCGGAGGACGAGGTGGAGGTCCGGTGGCTCGAGCCCTTTGGACAGAGTGAGATGGGCCGTCTCGCTGGTTTGGGTGCCGTGGCTGGCTTCGACACCGTAGTCTCCGGGCTCTAGGCCGATTATCTGAAACTTGCCTTCGTCGTCGGACTTGGCTCGGCCGCCTGGCTTCTCGGGAGCGCCGCCGAACCAGCGGATCGAGGCTCCGGCCACTGGCTGGTCTCTTGTGTCGACCACCTCACCGGCGATCTCGGTATCGGGCACCTCAAGAGCGAGCCTCACGTGTCCGCGGTCGGGTACCAGCGCCGGCTGGAGAGTCACCCCCTCGTCCTCGTCCTTCTCGGCACTGGGAGTCCACTCGATCGGCCATTTTCCAGGGGAGGGCAGATAGCCTTTGAATCGCCCCTCCTCGTCCACATCGAAGACAATCCTGCGGACGCCTTGCCGAGTGCCAAACCACAGACGCCCCGAGACGGCCTCGTCTCCCTTCTCGATCGACCCCGTCACTTCAATAAGCGGGATCTGAAGGAGGAGTGGATCTGCGCCATTCCCGACCTCAACCTCCTGATCGAGCCACCGCGTGTCGTTCGAGCCCAGTAGCGCGAGCCGGTAGGTGCCAGGTGCGAGCTCTCCGTGCTGGAACGTGCCATCCCGAGAAGCCGATCCCTTGATCGAGTTCAGACTCTTGTCAGAGTCGCGCTCGAGCTGACTGAGACGAATCGTCCAAGGCTGGCCCCAGGGGTCGAGAGGTGGCGTGAGCTCGACGCGAAAGGAGACCGGCCGCGCGAGACGCACCGGCTCCTCGAGAGCGCTCTCGAGGTCGGGGCGGGCTTCGATCGGCC
The DNA here is from genome assembly GCA_963739795.1 of uncultured Acidobacteriota bacterium. GTDB lineage: Bacteria > Acidobacteriota > Thermoanaerobaculia > Multivoradales > DATKCC01 > CAVUBL01. The sequence continues at coordinate 233,622 of CAVUBL010000015.1, forward strand.
CGACCCGAGCCGGGGCGAACCCCTTGGCGCGAGCGACAAGGCGATAGAAACCCGTCCTCACTCCCAGGAACTGGAAGAAGCCCCGATCCCGGGTCTGAGCTTTCTGCGTAACCAGTCCAAGACGGGCCTCGGCCCCGGCGGCTTCCGCACCACCCACTGTGAGCTCGACTCTCGTCCCGGGGGGAGCTGGATCGCCGTTATCCAGGACCACCCATCCCGAGATCGACGCTCCGCGAACGAGGGAAATCGGATCGAGCATCCGCGGTGTCGCCGAAACGACCTCGACACCTAGCCTATAGGCCGGCGACCATGGGGATGCCGAGATGCGGAGGTCGAGGCGTCCGATCGGGAGGGCGCATCGGAGGCTCCCATTCTCTACAGGGCACCTCATGCTCCCATTCAGCTTCGCGGCGGAGCGTTCCACGCCTGGCGACGACTGAAATCGGACCTCGAAGTGATCCGGAAGGTGCTCAAATCGGTCGGGCTCCACCTTGGCCTGCACGGTCCCGGTTGGAAAGAGCGAAAGGAATACTGGCCCCTCGTGCTCGGCCGGACGGACCAGCTCAGGAGGGCTCCAGTGCCCTGGCGCCCTGGCGACGAGTTTCCAGAGTAAGTCGCCCTGGAGGTCGAAGGTGGTTGCTTGCCCCGACTTCAGATCTTTCGTAAATCCCTGCGGTAACTCTTGTGCGCTTTCGGCACCGCCCACAGGACGTGCTTCGACCTGCAACCGAAGGCCCGCCGGTGGGGTAGCGCCTTCGAGCTGCGGTTGCACAGTCACCTGGGCCCCAAAGGTCGGAATAGCGCCGAAGACACAGGCGCAAGCCAGGGCCACATAGAGTCTCATCTAGACCCTTCCCCGAACCTCTTGTGCTGCCTCCTGCGTACCTCCCATGCGGCTACACCCCGGGGCTCGGTTGAGAACTCCTCCGTAAAGAGAAGCTTCGAAATACACGGAGTTGACGGCTAGGACGCGACCCTACCCGCCAACGGCCCTAGCACGCTTGCTACAACGCAGGAACTCTCTTGAAAGTGGTCACCGGGCGCCAAGGGGCTCGGGGGCACCCGCATGGGTGCCAAAAACGCCAGGAGGCAGAGGTTGTCCTCGTGACATTCGCCCCACGCATTCACTCCACATACAGCGAACCTCTCCACATCCGAGGTACAGTACTCGTTGATGTAGCAGTCCTGGCCGGTGGGGCACTCCAGTCTCATGGCGCAGGCCTGACATCCCCCCGCACTGGCAGGCACAGGAGTAAAGAGTGTGACCGCTAGTGTGAGCATGGCAGCGGCGCTCCAGAGCGCCACGATTTTTCCTCGCCCTTCGTTGTTCATCCGGGATCTCCACTCGTTGAAGATTGATCGTGCTAATTACCGAAATTAAGATAACCCGACCGAACGCTCTTGTCAAGAGTCCTTCGAAGCCCGAGGCAACGCTTAGAGTCTTGGGACGCGCCAGAAGCTCGTAACGCAACCGAAGGCTCGGCGCCGACGTCAGCCGGTTCGGGGGACGTCCGCCTACCGGTTCCTCCGCGCCGGGGGGCCGGAGGTCACCCGGACCAGGGCGTGGCGGCGGTCGACGCCGGCTCGTTGGTCGAGAACCTGTTTTTTGACGAACTCGAGGAGGCGGTCCACCTCGGCCTGCATCTGGTCCATCTGCTCCTGGAGGTTGAGGATCACTTCGACGCCCGCCAGGTTCACGCCCAGATCGCGCGTCAGTGTGAGGATCGTCTCGAGGCGCTCGAGGGTCGGCTCGTCGTAGAGGCGGGTGTTGCCGGCGCTCCGGGCTGGGTTGAGCAGCCCCTCGCGCTCATACAGCCGCAGCGTCTGCGGGTGGATGGCGAAGCGCTCGGCGACCGCGCTGATCATGACGTACTTCTGTTCTTGCTCGCGCTTGCGGCGCGTCATGGCGTCCACCTCCTCGGCAGCCCGCGGTGAAAGTCCGCACGGGTCTGCTATTCGGTCTCGATCGGCACCGTGCGCCCCGCCGCCTTCTTGGGCAACGTGATGGTCAGCACGCCGGCCTCGAAGGCGGCGGACACGCGGTCGGCGTCGATCGCCGACGGCAGCTCGAGGGTCCTCCGGAAGGGCCCGTAGCTACGTTCCATCTGAAAGAAGTTGCGATCCGCGGGTAGCGGACGGCGGCGGCCAGAGAGCTCCAGCCGCCGCCCTTGAACGGAGACGTCGACGTCGTCGCGCCCGACTCCGGGCAGCTCGGCGTGAATGATGATCGCGCCATCGGTCTCCACCACGTCGAGGGTCGGCGCCCACGTTCCCGGCGGACCCGATTCGCCGCCGGGAAACCCCGAGCGCAGGAGCACCTCTTCGAACAGCGAGTTGACGCGTTCCCGGATGCGGGCGAGCTCTTCGAGGTAGCTCCTGCGCACGGTGGTCATGGCCGTGCCGCCCTCACTTCTCGTCCACGTCCACGTACTCCGCGTCGATGACCTCCTCCTCCGGGCCGCCGCCGGCGGCCTGGCCTGCAGGGCCGGAGCCGCCGGAGCCGGCATCGCCCGAGGCGGCCTGCTGCCCCGCCGCCTCCTTCTGGTACATGACCTCGGCGAGCTTGTGCGACGCCTTGGTCAACCGCTCGGTCGCCGTCTTGAGGACGTCGAGGTCTTCGCTCTCCAGAGCCTTCTTGGCCTCGGAGAGAGCGCCCTCGAGCTCGCCGATGGCGTCGGGCGTGAGCTTCTCCTTGTGCTCGTCGAAGGTCTTCTCGGTGGAGTAGACCAGGCTGTCGAGGTGGTTGCGCGCCTCGACCCGCTGGCGCCGCTCCTTGTCCTCGGCGCTGTGGGACTCGGCGTCCTGGACCATGCGCTCGATGTCCTTGTCGTCGAGACCGGACGACGCTGTGATGGTGATCTTCTGCTCCTTGCCGGTCCCCAGGTCCTTGGCCGAGACGTGGACGATTCCGTTGGCGTCGATGTCGAAGGTCACCTCGACCTGTGGCACGCCGCGTGGCGCCGCCGGAATCCCCACCAGGTGGAAGCGTCCGAGGGTGCGGTTGTCCCGCGCCATCTCGCGCTCACCCTGGAGCACGTGGACCTCGACCGAGGTCTGGTTGTCGGCGGCGGTGGAGAAGATCTCGCTCTTCCGCGTCGGGATCGTCGTATTGCGCTCGATCAGCTTGGTGAACACGCCGCCCAGCGTCTCGATGCCCAGCGACAGCGGCGTGACGTCGAGCAGCAGGACGTCGTGGACGTCGCCGGCCAGCACGCCGCCCTGGATCGCGGCACCGACGGCCACCACCTCGTCCGGGTTCACGCCCTTGTGGGGCTCCTTGCCGAACAGCTCGGTGACGATCTTCTGGATCAGCGGCATGCGGGTCATGCCGCCCACCAGGACGACCTCGTCGATCGCCGGGGCGTCGACCCCCGCGTCCTTCAGGGCCCGCTTACAGGGCTCGACCGAGCGCCGGACCGTGGGCTCGACGAGTTGCTCGAGCTTCGAGCGGGTGAGCTTGATGTTCAGGTGCTTCGGCCCCGACTGGTCGGCGGTGATGAAGGGCAGGTTGAGCTCCGTCTCCTGAGCGCTCGAGAGCTCGATCTTCGCCTTCTCGGCGGCCTCCTTGAGGCGCTGGAGCGCCATCGGGTCCTTGCCCAGGTCGATGCCCTGGTCCTTCTTGAACTCCTCGAGCAGCCAGTCGATGACGATCTGGTCGACGTTGTCACCGCCCAGGTGGGTGTCGCCGTTGGTCGCCTTGACCTCGACCACGCCCTCGCCCACCTCGAGGATGGAGATGTCGAAGGTGCCGCCGCCGAAGTCGTAGACCGCGATGGTCTGGTCCTTCTTCTTGTCCAGTCCGTAGGCCAGGGCCGCGGCGGTCGGCTCGTTGACCAGGCGGTCGACCTCGAGGCCGGCGATCTTGCCGGCGTCCTTGGTCGCCTGGCGCTGGGAGTCGTTGAAGTAGGCCGGCACGGTGATGACCGCGCGGTCCACCTTCTCGCCCAGGTAATCCTCGGCCGCCTGCTTGAGCTTCTGGAGCACCATGGCCGAGATCTCGGGCGGCGAGTACTTCTTGTCCTGCACGGCGACGCGGCAGTCGCCGTTGTCCGCCCCCTCGACCTTGTAGGGCACCATCTTCATCTCCTCGGAGACCTCGCCGAACTTGCGGCCCATGAACCGCTTGATCGAGAAGACGGTGTTCTCGGGGTTGGTGACCGACTGGCGCTTGGCGACCTGCCCGACCAGCCGCTCTCCGCTCTTGGTGAAGGCGACCACGGACGGCGTGGTCCGGTTGCCCTCGGAGTTGGGGATGACCTTGGCCTCGCCGCCTTCCATGACAGCGACGACGCTGTTGGTCGTGCCCAGGTCGATGCCGATGATCTTGCTCACTCTCTCCTCCTTGCGCGCCCCGGGGGGCGGGTGTCGTCGTTTCGGTCTCTATCCGTAGATCGCTCGGTGCTTCGAAATCCGTCGATGGGCGTACGTATCGGAACCTCGGCTGCCATGCTACAGACCTTAGTGTGTCGCTGGCAAGTTCCAGCCACACTAGATCTGACAAATATTGACTCAAATTTATTCCGGCGGAGCGCTCCCGCCCCACGAGCCGGGGGTGGCTCAGAGCTTGTGAATGAATCTCCGGCCGTCGCGAGGGCGCGTCCGGGCGCCCCTCGCAAGGCGCGCCGACGCAGGCATAGCGGGGCCTATGTCGAGGAGGCGCAACGTCGCGAGGGGTGATTCGGGGGCGCCCGTAGTAGGTCGGCGATTCATTCACAAGCTCTCAGTCCAGAAGGACGAGAGGTGGTTCCTTGCTGGTGCTGTGCTGGGCGGCGCGGAGGAACTCGGGATCGAGGAGGAAGTTGCCCGTGATGCCCTCCAGTGTCGCCTCGACCTGGCCGCCCTCGGCCTTCGCTCTCTGGCCGCCGGCCTCCTCCGGGAGCAACGGCCGCACCGAGTAGCGACGCTCCTCCGGCGTGTAGACCCAGGGCCGGCCGCGGGCATCGCGCAGATCCTCGTCACGCAGGAGGCCGAGATCGACGAGCTCGGCGAGGTCGTCGGGGAAGTGGCCCTGGAGGAGGAAGTAGGTCTTGGCGGCTTGGTCGAGCTCGAGCAGGGTGGCCGAGTCCTCCTCCGCGAGGAAGGCCTGGCGATCGGCAGTCTCCCAAGGGAAAGGCAGCAGGAAGGCGCCGGTCGACGTCACCATGCCGGCCACCAGCAGGACCGCGCCGGCGAGGGCCAGGAGGCTCGCCAGGGGCCGGTGGACGGACACCGGAACCTTGGGGGAGAGGACCTCGACCTCCTCCTCCGGCGCGGGCGCCGCGGGGCGCGGTGCGCCGGCCGGCGGTGGGCGCAGAGCCGCCGTGCCGTCCGGGCGAGCGCGGGCTTCCGTGCGGTCCCCGAGCGCGACTCGCGCCGACGCCCCGACGGGCCGGGCCGGACGGGTCTCCGCCAGGGCCGCCAGCCCCTCCTGGAAGAGACGGAACGCCAGGTAACGCGCCCGGTCGCCCACCACCCGGGCCTCCATCGCCGCCTCCGCCAGCGTGCGGCCGGGACCGATCGCGTCGAGAAGCCGCTCCTCCTCCGGAGTGAGCCAGATCGCCTCGCCGTCCTCCGGTGGGGGCGGGAGCTTTCCCTCCTGAATCGAGGCCAGGTCGCGGGTGCGCACCGGCCGCGGCGGGTCGAGGCGGCGCAACCGGCTGTCGAGGGCCGGCGGTCCGCCGTCGCCGCTCTCCCGGGACTCGATCGCTCGCAGCAGGAGCTCGTCGACCCCGATCGGCTGGAAGCCCTCCTCGAACGAGACCTCGTCGCCGCCGTAGAACTTGAACTCCCCCTGCCGCCAGTCGAGGAGCGACATCAGGAGCGCCTGGGTCTGGAGGCGGAGCGCCGTCAGCAGGCCGGCCCGGTCGACCACCCCCTCGCTCACCAGCAGGTCGGCGAGGCGCGTGCCCTTCGCCTCCGAGCGGGCGGCCAGGCGCCGGAGGTCCTCGGCCGAGACCTGGTGCTCTGCGACCAGGACCGCGCCGAGCCCTTCCTCGGTGGTCTCGTTGAGGGCGTCCGCCGCCACGATCCGGCCGCCCAGGAAGGAGACCGCGATGATGTCCTCAGCCCCCTGGACCGTCAGGATCCCGGTCTTCCGCTGCTGGGCGATCACCTGGAGGATCTCCGGGAGCCGGAAGAGGTCGAGGCTGCCTTCTACGGACATCGGTCTCGGTTCTCTCCGGTCGGTTCGGTCGGGCTCAGGCCCGCCCCTTCAGAGCGTTGGCCACCCTGACCACGAGGAGCACGGCGAAGGCCGAGAGGACGGCGAGCCCCAGGAACCGACCCCCCGGATCGTACCGCCAGGGCAGCGAGTACCCCACGTGGCCGAAGGCGCCGAGGAGGCCCAGCGCCAGGGCGGTGGGCAGCAACAGCGCGAGGTACGCCCGCAACGGCCGGCCCCGCCGGGCCGAGGGCAGGCCGGGCAGGAGGATCGCGGAGAGGATCCCCAGGGTCCCACCGGAGCCCGGCGCCCGCGAGGCCTCGTCGGCCGGATCTGAGCGGCGGCCCGCGGCCCGACCGACCGTGAGCTGGAGGACTATGGCCGCCACGGCCAGGAGCAGCACCAGGATCAACGGCCGGATCCGGCGCAGCAACGCCAGCGCCGGCGCTTCCGTGGCCTCTCCGCGCGTACCGCTCCACTCGGCGCGCAGAAGGTTGCGGATCTCTCCGATCCGGGCGATGCCCCCGTTCACGGTGACGACGCGCTGGCGCTCGGGACGGCTCAGCCAGCGGGTCACCCGCAGGTCGTCGATCCGGCGCGCTTCCTGGAGAGCCTGGTGTTGCTCGTCGTAGAGATAGGACTCGGCGTAGGCCAGGGAGAGATCGAACTGGGGCACCGCGCTCTGGGGCATGAGGGCGGCAGCCTGCTGGAATAGGGACACGGCGTTGCCGTAATCGCCCCGGTTGAAATAGTAGGCGCCCAGGTCGACCATCGCCGCCGAGTTGTGCGGCTCGGCTTCGAGGACCTCCTCGTACAAGCGCCGGGCCTCGTTGCCCTGGCCCAGGCGCGCGTGCAGGTCCGCCATGAAGTGGCGCACCGCCGGCTCGCCGGGGAGGACGGCGGCCAGGACCCCCAGATCCGTGAACAGACCACCGTACAGCCGGCCCTCGGCGACGCTCTCCATGGCCCGCACCGGCGGCGAGAGGCTGAGGGCGACCTGCTCGCGGACCGCGGAGACCGTGATCGGCGCCAGGCCGGTGAGCAGCCAGAGCAGGGCGAGGACCACCCGCTCGCCCCCGGAGGCGTAGCTCCACAGGAGGACGGACCAGTAGAGGACCACCCAGAGAAGCCCGAAGGGCAAGACCAGAGGCCAGAGCAGCACGACCATGGCCACTGCCACCACCAGCGGCGCGGGACCGGAGAACAGGTGCTCGCCGATCCACCCGGAGAGCGCCCGCAGGAGAGTCGGGCCGCGCACCACCATCTCGAGGGCGAGAAACAGCCCGCCCGAGAGCAGGAGGCTCGCCAGGGTCCACAGAAGGAGGTCGTGGAGGACGAGGCGCCGGGCGAGGAGCAGGTCCGGCAGGCGCGCGTAGCCCTTGGCGTACTCGACCAGCATGGCTGCGTAGCGCTTCTCCAGGCCGGCGACCTCAGCGGCGGCGAAGGCGGTCTCCGGCCGGCCCGGGTCCAGGCGGCCGGCGGTGGCGAGGGCCAGCGCCGCGCTGTCCGCGTCGCCCTTGCGCGCCGCCTCCACCGCCTGGACCAGCGCCCCCGCGGCCAGGTCCGGCAGGCCGCGCATCCCCAGGCGCTCCGTGGTGGCGAGGAGGTCGTCGACGACCGCGTTCGCCCGCTTCTCGTCGTCGACGTAGAAGGCGGAGGTCCACTGGAGCCACTCCTCCTGGAGGCGCAGGAGGGAGCGCTGCACCTCCGGGGTCAGGGTCGGGGCGGAGCTGCCCGGGGCGACCGTGGCCTGGCCGAGAGCGGGCGCCGGAAAGAGCCCCAGGGACACCGAGAGGGCGACGGCCGCGAGCGCATGGCGGACACCGAGCGACACACTTCGTCGAGGAGGGCCGGGCCTGCCGGTCCGGCCGGACGCGGGGGCGGTGAGCCGCCCGCCCCGCTCATCCCCGCTTCTGGACATAGCGGAGGCGCAGACGGTAGAGGAGGTCCTCCAGGGCGTTCGCCTCCTGCACGGTGAGGTTGCCCTCGGTCTTCTGCCGGAGGACGTCGAGCAGATCGATGTAGAGGCGGGCCAGGTAGAGGTCCTCGCCCGTCTCCCCGGTGGGCAGAGCGGCGTCGCCGAGGTAAAACGGGATCGGCTCGCTGAGGATCGCCAACAAGTCGTAGAACCCCGGCGCTTCGCCTTCCGGGCCGGAGGACGGGATCTCCAGCGGCGGGCGCTCGGCCTGGTCCTCGGAGGCGACCTCCGGGGAGGCCTCCCGGGCGGCCTCCCGCACCCCCGGTCCGCCGGCGGGCGCCGGCTCGGCGGGCTCCGGGTACGCGGCGGGCTCGGCGGGCTCAGAAGGCTCGACGGGCTCGGCAGGCTCGGAACGGCCTTCCTTGGCCTCGTCCTCGAGAAAGCGATACTCTTCCTTGAGATCACCCTCGGGGGTGAAGATCCGTTTGTCAGTGACCTTGATCCCGTCTTCGCTCACAGCGCGGTCATCCTCGTCCTCAACTCGATTCCGCACCCCGGTGTGCCGCTTCGCTTCCCCACGATGGAGCCGACTCGAGGCTGATGCACGATCGTAGCAAGGCCTCAACGGACCGGCAACCGAGCGACCCGCGCCGCTCCCCCACCGACCTCGCCCGGCTCCTCGACCTGGTCGAGCGTCTGCGCGCCCCCGACGGGTGCCCCTGGGACCGCGAGCAGACCCTCGCCGACGCCCGCGGCTACCTGATCGAGGAAGCCCACGAGGCGGCGGCAGCGGCAGCGGCGGGCGACTGGGACGAGATCGCGGCCGAGCTCGGGGACCTGCTCTTCCAGGTCGCCTTCGTCGCCCGCCTGGGTGCCGAGGGCGGCGCCCTCGACCCGGAGACGCTCATCGACCGGATCGAGGAGAAGATGGTGGCCCGCCACCCCCACGTCTTCGGCGACGAGGCCGCCGAGACCGCCGAGGAGGTCTTGGCCGCCTGGGAGCGCCGCAAGCTCGCCGCCGGTGCCGACCGTTCGCTCCTCGGCGGGGTGCCCGACTCCCTGCCGCCGCTGGTCGCCGCCTACCGCATGACCCAGAAGGCGGCCGGAGTGGGCTTCGACTGGCCCGAGCCGGCGGCGGTGCTCGACAAGCTCGCCGAGGAGGCCGGTGAGTTGCGCGAGGCGCTGGCGCGGCCCGCCCCCGATCGGGCCGCCCTGACCGAAGAGCTCGGCGACCTGCTGTTCACGGCGGTCAACCTGGGCCGCAAGCTGGGCATCGACCCCGACGCCGCCCTCGCCGGCACCAACGCCAAGTTCCGGAGGCGCTTCGCCCACATCGAGGAGCGCCTGGCCGCCGACGGCCGCAACCTCGCCGACGTCGGCCTCGAAGAGCTCGACCGCCTGTGGGACGAGGCGAAGGCCGGCAAGCGTTCGAGCTAGCCCTTCCCCTCCTCCACCGCCTCCACTGCCTTCTCGACGTACGGGAAGACGGTCTTCGCGACGATCTCGTGTCCTTTGGCGTTGGGGTGGATGCGGTCGGCCTGATTGAGCGCCGGGCGGGCGGCCACGCCCGCGAGGAGGAACGGTACGAGGGGCACGTGGAGATCGTGGGCGATCTTCGGGTACATGGCCTCGAAGCCCTCGAAGTAGTCCGGCCCGTAGCTGGGCGGGATCTTCATCCCCAGCAAGATCGCCCTCGCCCCGGACGCCTGGACCCGCCGGACGATCTCCCGCAGGTTCGCCTCCGTCGAGTCGAGGGGCAGGCCGCGCAGGCCGTCGTTCGCCCCCAGGCCGACCACCACCACGTCCGGGTGCTGGGAGAGGATCCAATCGAGGCGGGAGACGCCGCCTGCGGAGGTGTCACCGCTGACGCCGGCGTTGACCACCCGGGCCGGATGCCCCTCGGCGGCCAGCCGCTCTCCGACCAGGGCCGGGTAGGCCTGGTCCTCGGCGACCCCCAGGCCGGCGGTCAGGCTGTCGCCCAGGAAGACGACCAGGGGCCGGCGGTCGGCTTCCCTCGCCGGAGTCGCGGCCGGCGCCGGAGTCTGGGCCCCGGGGGCCGGCGCCTGCGGCGGGGCGCCGCCTCCGGGCGAGCCGCAACCGACGACGAGGAGAACGGCGGTCAGGGTCGCGACAGTGGCGAGGGCGGCGGCGGTTCGCATGCTTCCCTTCCAATCGGCCCACCGCCCTCGGCCATTCCCTACCGGATCCCCCCACAACCCCGCGATCCTCTTCCCTCGCCACGGCGGGGGGGGGGAAGGGGACGCCCCTGACCACCGGTCGGCAACTGTTAAGCTCCTCTCCCCGATGTCCGAGCCCCCCAGCGTCCCGCCCCGCCTCCAGACCCGAGCCCTGACCAAGCGCCTGCCCTCCGGCGGCAAGCTCCTGACCATCCTCGACGAGGTCGACCTTTCCGTGGCGGCGGGCGAGTTCGTGGCCGTCCTGGGGCCGTCCGGGAGCGGCAAATCGACGCTCCTCGGGCTCCTCGCCGGCCTCGACCGGCCGACCTCCGGTGAGGTCCTGCTCGACGGGAGGCCGATCCACGACCTCTCGGAGGACGAGCTGGCCCTGATCCGCCGCCGGCAGGTGGGGTTCGTCTTTCAGTCCTTCGAGCTCCTCGACAACCTGAGTGCCCGGGAGAACGTCATGCTCCCCCTCGAGCTCCTGGGCGCCACCGACGCGCGGGAGCGGGCCGGCCGCCTCTTGGACACCGTGGGCCTGGCCGAGCGCGCCCACCACTACCCTTCCCAGCTCTCGGGCGGCGAGCAGCAGCGTGTGGCCCTGGCGCGGGCCTTCGCCGCCGAGCCCGCTCTGCTCCTGGCCGACGAGCCCACCGGAAACCTCGACAGCGCCACCGGACAGAAGGTCCTGGAGATCCTCGCCGAGCTGCGGCGGCGCGAAGGCACGACCCTGGTCCTGGTGACCCACGACCCGGTGGTGGCCGGCCTCGCCGACCGGCGCATCCACCTGCGCGACGGGCGGGTGGCGAGGATCGAGTGAGCGACCCTCCTCCGCGCCCCCGGCTGCTGCCCCTGGCCCTGCGCGAGATGCGCGGAGGCAGGGCGCGCCTCACCTTCTTCACCGCCTGCCTGGCGGTGGGCGTCGCCGCGGTGGTGGCCGTGGCCGGGATCGGGGGCGGCATCGAGACCGGTCTCCGGCAGCAGGCCCGGCGGCTCCTCGCCGCCGACCTGGCGGTGTCGGGGACCGCGCCGCTGCCCGCCGACCTCGACGACCTCCTGGGCAAGACCCTCGCCGGCGTCGGCCCGTGGCGGCGGACCGACGTCAAGGAGCTGGTGACCCTGGTGGCGGCGGACGCCCCCGGGGAGAGCGGCGGCACGCAGTCGTCGGGAGCGCCGGGCCCTCCCGCCTCGCCGGGCCCTCCGGGAAAGAGCCAGCTCGTCGAGCTGAAGGTGATCGACGGCACCTATCCCTTCTACGGAAAGCTGGAGCTGGCGCCGGACCGGCCCCTCCAGGATCTCCTCTCGCGCCCGGATGGGGGCGGCGCGGTGGTGGCCCCCGACCTGCTCACCCACCTCGGGCTCCGGGTGGGGGACCGGATCCGCGTCGGCGGCGTCGCGGTCCCCATCACCGGCGTGGTCAACGCCGAGCCCGACCGGCTGGGCGGAGCCTTCGGCTTCTCCGCCGGGCCCCGCGTCTTCCTCGGACCGCGGACCTTCGACCGGACCGGTCTCGAGACGACGGGCAGCCGGATCCGCTACCGGGCCTTGATCCGGCTCCCCACCGACGCCGGCCGGCCGGTGGCCGATCGCGCCGCCCAGGCGATCCGCGCCGCCCTGCCGGCGAGCCAGGGCTACCGGGTGGAGACCTGGGCCCAGGCTCAGCCGTCCCTGCGCCGAGGCGTCGACCGGGCGCAGCGCTACCTCGGCCTGGTGGCCCTGCTCTCGCTCCTGGTCGGTGGCATCGGCGTGGGCCAGACGGTGCGCGCCTGGCTGGCCGGCCGGCTCGACGCCATCGCGGTGCTCGAGTGCCTTGGGATGCGCCCGCGGGAGGTGCTCGCCCTCTACGCCGGCCAGACGGCCCTCCTCGGCCTGGTCGGGAGCCTGGTCGGAACCGTCGCCGGAGTCGCCCTGGAGCTCGGCCTGCCCCACCTGGCGAGCTCGCTCCTGCCCCCGGAGCTGATCGACCCCTGGCAGCCATGGGCCATGGTGCGCGGCCTCACCCTGGGGATCGGGGTGGCGCTCCTCTTCGGGCTGCCCTCCCTGGGCGTCGCCCTCCGGGTGCCCCCGGCGCGGGTGCTCCGGCGCTCGGCCGAGCCCCTGCCCGTCGCCCTCTGGCTCCGGGTGGTGACGGCCTGCGCCGTGGTCGCCGGGGTGTGGGCCACGGCCACCGTCCAGTCCCGCTCCGCCTGGATGGGCACCCAGTTCACCTTCGGCACCCTGGCGGCGACCGCCGCCCTGGCGCTGGCGGCCCGCGGCGTGGTCTGGGCGGTCGCCCGGTTCCGGAGGGAGGATCGCCGCCTCGCCGGCCGCTTCTGGCTCCGTCACGGTCTCGCGGCCCTCGGCCGGCCGGGCGCCGGGACCCTGGCGGCGATCGTCGCTCTGGGCCTCGGGGTGCTGGTGGTGGTGGGCCAGTGGCGGGTCGAGCGGCGGCTGACCTCCGAGCTCCTCCACGGCCTGCCCGCCGAGGCGCCCAGCGTCTTCCTGATCGACATCCAGCCCGACCAGTGGTCCGGGGTGCACCGGCTCCTGGAGGGCGCGGGCGCGACCAAGATCGATTCGGTTCCGGTGGTCATGGCGCGCCTCTCGGCCATCGACGGCCGGAGCGTGGAGACGCTGGCCCGGCGGCGCTCGGAGGAGCGGGACCGAGGAGACGAGCAGGGCGGCCGGAGGGAAGGGGGAAGCAGCCGCTGGGCCCTCACCCGCGAGCAGCGCCTGACCTATCTCGAGACCCTCCCCGAGGACAACAAGATCGTGGCGGGTACGCTCTGGTCCAAGCCCGGGGTGCCCGAGGTGAGCGTGGAGCAGGACTTCGCCCACGACCTCGGGGTCCACCTGGGCTCGACCCTCACCTTCGACGTCCAGGGCGTGCCGCTGAAGCTCGAGGTGACCAGCCTGCGCACGGTCGACTGGTCCACCTTCGGCATCAACTTCTTCCTGGTCGTCGAGCCCGGAGTGCTGGACAAGGCGCCGCAGTTCCGGATCGCCGCGGCCCATCTTCCGACCGGCGGCGAGGGCCCGTTCCAGGACCGGGTGGCGGCGTCCTTTCCCAACGTCACCGTGCTCCGGGTCCGGGAGATCCTCGACAAGGTGGTGGCGGTGATCCGCGCCCTGGCCGAGGGCGTGCGCTTCGTCGGCGCCTTCACGGTGCTCGCCGGAACCGCGATCCTCGCCGGAGCGGTGGCGGCCGGCGCCGCCCGGCGGAGCCGGGAGGTGGCTCTGCTCAAGACCCTGGGGGCCACGCGGGCAGGAGTCGTGGCCGCCTACTCCATCGAGTACGCCCTGGTCGGCCTGGTAGCCGGAGTCATCGGCGCGGTGGGCGGCGGGGTCCTCTCCTGGGCGGTGGTGGTCCGAGGGATGGAGATCCCGTGGGCCCTCGACCCCATGCCCCTGGTGGTGGGAGCCCTGGGCTCGGCGGCTCTGGCCGTGGTCGCCGGGCTGGCAGCCAGCGCCCGGGCGCTCAGGGTGCGACCGGTCGAGGCGCTGCGGACTTCCGGCTGAGCCACCGGCGCCACCCGGCCGACCTCAGGGACAGGGCCGCCGTCACCGCCAGGGCCAGCCAGAAGGCCGCCCATCCCCAGGTCCATCCCCACGGGCGGTAGTCCAGCTCGACGCGGTGCATCCCCGCCGGCACCCGGAAACCGAGAAACGCCGAATTCACGCGCAGCGGCGGGGGTGCCGGCTCGCCGTCGATGCGCACCCGCCAGCCGGGAACGGCGCTGACGCTCGAGGCCACCAGGGCCCCCTCCCGGCTCCGGGTGACCAGCTCGAAGCCGTTGGGTTGGAGGGCTCGCAGCCAGACGCGGCCCTCCTGCCGGGCCGCCGGCCCCGGCGGCACCAGGGGCCAGGGCTTTCCTCGAGCCTGCGCCCGTTTCCGCGCGCGGATCCGGGCCACGTCTCGGGCGGGATCGGGCGGGTGGGTCTCGAAGACGGCCAGGTCCGCGAAGTCCTCCTCGTTCCGGGCGACGGTGCGCGCCGTCGCCGCCTCGTCCGCCGCCTCGACCCTCCGGGGCACGAAGAAGAGGTCGAGGGGGTCGGGCAGCCGCCAGACGGCCCCTCCGACGTCTTTGAAGACCCGCTCCCAGGGAGGTGGCAAGCGCCGCCGGCGCCCGACCAGCACGTAGCGCACGCCGAGCATGCGCAGGGCAGGCAGATCGAACGGAGCGACCAAGCGCACCTGGCCTTGGTCTCCGGGCTGGCCGCGGCTCAGGCGCCGGCTCAGGAGCCAATGGGTGCTGAAGGTGCGCATCGGGTCGTGGCCCCGCGGGTCCCACAGGCCGTAGAGCACCCCCAGGTTGGGGCTCAGGCTCCAGCCCTCGCCGATCACCCGGACCGGGCTCGGCAGCCCCGCGGCCCCAGGACCGGCGAGGTCCTCCGCAGGAACGCCGGCGAGGTCCTCCGCGGGGACGCGGGCGAGGTCCTCCAGCCGGCTGACGGCGGCCGGGGCCTCGAGCTGGCGGCCCGGGGGGAGGATCGGGTTGTAGCGAATCCCCAGGCTCAGCAGGTCCGCGGCCGTCGCCAGCAGCGCGACCGCCGCCAGGGCCGGCCGCCACCGCGGCACCGCCACGGTGACCAGCACCGCCGCCAGTCCGGCGAGGGTCACGCCCCACCAGAGGTGCTGCGACGCGGTGTCGAGGGGCGGGCGCAACCAGGCCACAAGGCCGAGGACGACGATCAGGCTCCCCGCGGCGACCCACGGCCCCGCCCGCCGCCGGACCAGGGCCGGCACCGAAAGACCGGCGGCCAGGGCGACCGCCAGCACCCAGAAGAGGCGGAGCCGGGAGTTGGCGGCGAAGCCCATCCCCGGCAGGGCGACGAACAGGTCGAGGAAGGGAGAGACCCCCAGGGCCGCGAGGAACGCCGCGGCGCCGGCGAGGACGAGGGCCAGGACCCGGCCGCCCAGGACCAGGGCGCCGGCCACCGCCAGCGCCACGACCGCGGCCCCGGCGTACTCCGAGCAGTCGTTGTTGAAGTTGGTCGGCCCCGACCAGTCCCCGTCCCGCGGGCTGCCGAAGATCAGGGGCTCGACCAGCGGCACCGCGAGGCGGACCTCGGGCGCCCGCGGCTCGAGGCCCTTTCCCCCCTGCGGGACTCGGGCCATGCGCAGGCTCGAGGGCAACACCTCGAGCACCGGCAGCAGCGCCGGGGCCGCCAGGCAGGCGGCCAGGAGCCCCGCCCCCACGGCGCGCAGGGCGAACCGCCACCGTCCCACCCGCGGCCCGCGGATGAGGAGGACCGCCGCGAGGCCGGCCGCCAGCACCGCCGAGTGCGCCAGGGTCTCCGGGTGCCCCGAGAGGGCCATGCCCACCGCCGCCACCACCAGACCGGGAAACGCCCGCCGCTCGCCCCGCGCCAGCGCCACGATCCCCAGGACCACGCCGGGGAGCCAGACGGCGGTCATTCCGAGCGGGAAGTAGAGCCAGACCACCGAGAACGTGGAGAAAGCGAAGGAGACCGCGGCGAGGGCCGCGCCGAGCTGGGCGATCCCGGCTCGGGGAGAGGGCCCGAGCATCGGGGCCGGCATCAGGGTCAGGGCCAGGGCGTGCATGAGAAGTAGGGCCAGGTAGAGCTGCCAGGCGGCCGCCAGGGTCATCCCTCGCAAGGGTGGCAGGGGCAGCGCCATGAGGTGGAGGGGCGCGAAGGGGGAGGACTGGGCGTTGCCCAGGAGCGCCTGGCCCGTCCCCAGCTCGTTGGCCCACAGCGGGGCTTCCAGCGCCAGCAGGCGACGGCGCACCAGGGTGTGGAAGGGCAACATCTGGAGGGGGAGGTCCGGAAGCAGGGGGTTCTGCACCTCCAGGGGCGCCGTGAGGGTGTCGGACCAGGGGAGCACCCGGTATGGAAGGTCGGTGGGAACCTGGACCCGGGAGGTGGCCAGGGGAACGGCGAAGAAGGCCACGACCAGGAGGCCGTAGACGGCCATCCACACCGGCGGCGGCTCGCTCCGCCACCAGCGGACCGCCAGGGCGATGAGGAGGGCGCCTGCAACGAAGACGAGGAGGTCCATGGCTGATTTAGATCCTCCGCCAGAGCTTACAACCGGTCGCCTCCGGAGGGGAGGCCGCGGGGGGCTACTTGGCGGCGACGGCCGAGCGGTCCAGCAGGTAGCTCACCGGCACGAACCGGTAGCCGCGCCGGACCGCCTGCGGAACCTCCTGCTCGAGGACGAGCAGGGTCTCCGGGTGGGGATGGCCGATGGCGATGCCGCTCCCCTCCTTGCGGGCCAGGGCCAGGAGACGCCGGAACTGGTAGCGCACCGCTTCGCGCCGCGGGTCGGGATCGAGGAACACCTGCCGCTCGGCGGCCGGGATGTCGAGGGCCCGGGCGGTCCGGAAGGCGACGCTCGCGGGCGTGGTACGCGAGTCGAGGAAGTAGAGGCCCCGCTTGCCCACCACGCGCAGGACCGCGTCCATCGACGCGCGGTCGGCGGTCAGCCTGGAGCCCATGTGGTTGTTCATCCCGATCGCTCCGGGGACCGCGGCCAGGGCGCGGCGGGTGTCGGCGGCCAGCTCGGCCCGGCTCATGGTCACGGTCAGGGCGCCCGGCCCCGGGTTGGCGCCGTTCTCCGGCTGCATGGGGAGGTGGAGGATCATCTCCTCCCCCTTGCGGCGCAGGGCCGCGACCACCTGGCGGGTGTGGCTCTCGTAGGGCAGCACGGCGTAGGTGATGGGCACGCCCAGGGCCTCGATCCGCTGGACGTCGGCGACGCTCCGCCCTAGGTCGTCGATCACCAGGGCCACCGTGGCACCGTCGCCGGGCGGCGGCGGGCCCTCGATCTCCGGCAACTCACCCGGAGTGACCGTCGGCTTCTCGGGCTCGGTGGGGACGACCGGCGGCGTCTCCGCGCCGCCGGCCGCCGGAGTCGAAGGCCGGGGACGCTCCTTCCGGGGTCCGGGAGCGGTGGCGGCGGACGCGGACGGACGGGGCCCGGGCTCTCCGGGCGACGGGGAGAGCCAGGAGAAGGGCCAGCTCGAGCGGTCGCCGGAACCCAGGTACAGGCCGGCGGCGAAGAGCGCGGCGCCGGCCAGCACCAGCAGGACCCAACGCTTCGCCGGCGAGCCGCTTGACCGCCGCTGGGGGGGGCGCCGCCTGCCCGGGCGACGTTTCACCAATTAGAGACTCTCCACCTGAAGCACAGGAGGTAACTGAAGATTCGCGGACTTCGTGAGTCGCGGCTCCCCCGCACACGCCGATCGCTCGAGGCCAGGAGCTCCTGCGTGGCTTCTCCGGACCGCAGAATCCGCTGGATCGCCCCCCTCACCCTCGATCCCTCCCCCTCCCTCACGGGGGGAGAGGGACGCCCCCACCCGATCGCGGGCGTGGTGGCCCCGTTGTGCGAATCCGGTCAGATCCGGCATCCAGCGAGTTTCGGGCTCGGGGAGAGTGGCGGGCAAGCGGCTACGCCGCCTTCTTGGCGGCGGGCTCGGGTGGCTTCTGGAGCCGCTCGATCCCCTTCTCGAGGATCAGGTCGGGCGGCTCGGCCCCCTTGTTCTCGATCCCCTTCTCCGTCTCGCTGAAGGTGCGGTCCCGCCCGTCGACCCGCTGGTCGGGCTGGAGCGGCTTGTCGAGGGACTTGAAGTCCGGGCCGGTGTAGAAGGCGTCGGCCAAGAACAGCACGCCGCCGTCCGAGAGGTCGACCTTCGACTGGCGGCCGGCGTAGCCGAAGGTGTGCTCGCCCAGCAGCTCCGCCCCGGCCTTCTGGCGCAGAATCGCGGCCAGCAGCTCCGCCGGCCCGAGGGTCGACCGGTCGGTGAGCACCACGATCCGGCCCGCCCAGGCACCGCCCTGGCCGGTGTAGGTCTCCAGGGGCTTGTCGTGCTCCTGGAGCCGCCCGAGGTCGCCGGAGGCGAACAGGCCGCCCACCTGGTAGGCCACCGCCGGATCACCGCCGGCGGTGTCGCGCAGGTCGACGAGAAGCTTGTCCCGGCCGCCGAGCCCTCCGAGGACGGCCGAAACCTCCCCGAGCGTCTGGTCGTCGAAGACCGGGATGGTGAGCACCGGAACGCCGTCGCGCTCTTCGAGCTTCGGACGGGGCGCCGGGAAGTCCTCGAGCTTCAGGGAGGTCTCCACGTTCTCGGCGAAGCGCACGAGCTTGAGCTTCACCTCGGTCCCGGGCGGGCCGGCCAGGATCTTCTCGAGCTGCCACACCGGCATGACCCGGGTCTCCCGCCCCTGGATCTCGGAGATCAGGTCGCCCGACTGGACGCCGGCCTCGTCGGCCGGGCTCCCCGGGGTCACCGCCAGCACGTAGATCATCCCCCGCTCCCGGAGGGGGAAGATGCCGCTCCGGGCGGTGCCCACCCGGCGCGCCTCGAGATAGCTCGTCACCGAGTCGTGGGGCACGTAGACCGCCAGCGGGTCGAGGGCGTCCGTGATGCCGTCGAGGGCCGCGTTCATGAGGGTGTTCGGGTCGGTCTCCTCGACGTAGGTCTGCTGCACCAGCCCGAGGGACTCCGTGAAGACCGAGAGGTACTTGTACAGGGAGTCACCGCCGGCCGCCGCCTGGTCCTGGGACGCCGCCCCCAGGAGGGAGCCGGCGAGGATGGGCAGCACCAGGGCGGTCGAGGCGATAAAGAAGAGGAAGCGACTTCGGCTCATGGGGTCTTCCAGGGAACGCAGATCATCGGCGCGATGGATTCGAAAGCTCGATCCGGCCGCGATCCGACCGTTCAGCGCAACCACTCGATCGGGTCTTCCGGACGGTTCTCTCGCCGGATCTCGAAGTACACACGGCGGGATGCCGAGCCCACGGCATCCCCCAACTGTAACACGTCGCCCGGGTGCACCAGGAGCTTTTCGAGACCGGCGTAGAGCGTGAAGACGCGCCCCGCGTGGTGCACCACGACCGTCTCCCCGTAGCCCTCGAACGGCGCGGCGTACAGCACCTTCCCGGGGAAGATGGTCCGCACCTTCTCGCCCTCGGTTTCGGGCGCGATCTCGATTCCGTTGTGCGGGACCTCGGTCTGGTAGCGCGGGTCCCGGCGCGGGCCGAAGCCGACGGTGACCCGGCCCTCGAGGGGCCAGTCGAGGACGCCTCGGAACGCCTGGATCGGCTGGCCGGAGAGGGGGGTGGTGGAGCGGCCGTAGAGGGAGTCGAGCAGCTTGGCGAGCTTGTGCTCCTTGTCCGCGAGGCCCTGGGCCTGCGTCGCCAGGCGCCGGCTCTCGGCTCGCGCCTGGGCGAGCAGGTGCGCCTGGCGGCTGCGGGCGCCGGCCAGCTCCTGGCGGCGGGCCTGGGCCTCGGCCACCCAGCGCTCCACCTCGTGCTGCTGGGCGACCAGGTGGTCGCGCTCGGTCTCGAGTCGGGTCTTCGCCGCCACGTAGCGGTCTACGGCGCCGGCGTCGCGCCGCACCAGGAAGCGCAGCAACCGGATCGCGGCCGGCAGGTCGGGCCCCGGACGCACCGCCAGGAGAAGGCGCAGGTGACCGTTGCGGCCCAGGCGGTAGAGCCCGGCGAGGCGCCTCTGGAGCAGCCGGCGCGCCTCGTCCAGGGTCTCCGAGAGGCGGGTAACCGCCGCCTCGGTCTCCGTGACCCGCTGCTCGGCATCGGCCCGGGCCGCCATGGCCTCGGCGACGCGCTCCTCCTGGAGCCGCAGATCGAGCTCGGCGGTGGCCAGGCGCTCCTCGAGGGTGTGTTCCCGAGAGCGGGCGCGGCGCAGCTCCCCCTCGAGTCGGGCCACCTCCCGGCGGATCGCCGTGAGGTCCCGCTCCCGGGAGGAGCCGGCCGGAGAAAGCGCCGGCGCCTCGGCCGGCAACCCGCCGGGCAGGAGAGAGAAGAGCGCCGCGGCCAGGAGGGCCGAGACGACCGGAAGAAGGAGGCGGCGGGACATCCGCTGCCGATGTTACCCGTGTCTCTTGTGGCCCGAGGTCCCTCAGGCAGGTCCATCAGGCTGTGGAGAACCGACGGGCAGGGGGCGTCCCCTTCCCCCCGCGAGGGTGGGAAGGGGATCAGAGGGGTTGTGGGGGCGATCCGATCAATCCGCGTCCCCTTCCCCCCGCGAGGGTGGGAAGGGGATCAGAGGGGTTGTGGGGGCGATCCGATGAGTCCCTGCGGCCCAGCAGGCCCGGGCCGCAGCGGTCTCGGCGAGACGCCTCCCGCGGGAGGGGCCGAACAGCGCGCGGAGGCGCCGCCGCCCCCCCCGCCCGTTGGCGACTCCTCCGTCCTCAGAAGCTCTTCAAGGCTTCGTCTTCCCCTTCGTACACGTCGAAGACCGTGATGAGCTGGGTGATCTGAAGGATGTCGGCGACCTTCGGCGGCAAGTCGAGGAGCTTGAGCTTGCCGCCCCGGTTGGTGACGGTGGTGTAGGCGCTCACCAGCTCTCCAACCCCCGAGGAGTCGATGGTCGAGACGTCCCCGAGGTTGACCAGGATTTTCATGGCCCCGGCGCTGAGCGCCTCGTGGATCGCATCGCGCAGCGCCACGTCGCCCACGCCGATCGTGATCTTGCCCTTGAGATCCAGGATGGTCACACCTTCTCGCTGCCGCACGTTGACTCGCATCGCTTCCTCCTGTGGCTCGCTAGCTCTCGTCAGGCTCCGGGCTCTCGGCGGCGTCCCCTACCGCCGCACCCTCCTCCGCACCGCCGATCAGGTGCTTTCGGAGGGTCACCTGAGTGCCCCGGCCGGGCCGAAAATCGTAGTCGATCTGATCCATGAACTTCTGCATGTAAAAGATTCCCCGGCCGTTGGGCCGGAGCCGGTTCTCCGGGGCCAGGGGGTCGTTCAGGTCGGTAGGATCGAACCCCTCGCCCTGGTCGCGAACCCGGACCACCAGCTCCTCCGAGCCGAGCTCCAGGTCGATCTCCACCCGCTTGTCCGGCTCGAGGCGATTGCCGTGCTTGATGGCGTTGGCGATCGCCTCGCGCACCGCCAGATCGATCCAATGACGGCTCTCCGCGTCGAGGTCGTAGGCGCCCAGGGCGTCGGCGAGGACCGCCTGGACCAACTCGATGTTCTCGAAGCGGCTGCCGATGGTGAGGTGGAACGGGAGAGAATCGGCCGGCATCGCTACGCTCGGAGGCCGAGTCTACCATCCGTCAAGCGAGAAACTCTCCCTCCCCGCGGGGGGGAAGGGGACGCCACCCCTCGCCTTCGGGGCTCGCCCCAGGAGCGTGCTCAGTGAAGCCACGCCCGGACCGATTCCAGCCCCCCCGCCGGGAGCCTCTGGAGCACCCACGGGATGATGAACAGGAGCTGCACCAGATCGAAGGCCGCATGGGCTGCGATCGCCGGAAGCACCGTGCGCCGCCAGCGCACCAGGAAGGCGAACAGAAGCGAAAGGGCGGTGATCCCCACGAGCATGAACGGCTGCTCGTAGGAGAGGTGGGCGAGGACGAAGAGGGCGGTCGAAAGGGGGATCCCCACCCGCGGCTGGAGAAAGCCGCGGAAGAAGGTCTCCTCCACCACCCCGGCGCTCAGGCCGAGGGCGATGCGCATCCCCAGGGGCAGGGCCGCGATCAGGGGGATCACGTCCGGCGGCGCCTTGGGCAGGAGCTCCTCGCCGCCGAGCAGCCAGATCACCGCGGCCACCGCCACCACCAGGGCGATGACCGCCACCCAGCCGGCGGCGCCCGCCGCCAGCCCCAGGCCGAGCTCGAAGCCGGGGCGCTCGGCTCGCAGGCCGAGCTGGCGGGCCAGCTCGCCGAGCAACGGCCGGCCGCCCCGGCCGGCGTAGCCGAGGACGAACCAGGTGAGCAGGGAGAGGACGAGAAGTCCCTGGAGCAGGAAGACCCGGGGTCCGGAAAGGTCCGAAGCCTGGACGGGCTGGGCGTGGCCGAGAACGGCCAGGGGCAGGAACACCCCGAGGAAGAGGATCGAGGCGACCACCAGGAAGGCCGCCGCCCGCCGCCACGGATTGTCGAAGCCCGGTGGCAGAAAGCCGCGCAGCTCGGTCCAGCGATCGACCAGGGCGGCGGTGCCCCCGGCGAGGAGCACGGTCAGCAGCAGGCGGACGAGGCTCGCCTCGCCGATCATGGGCCGGGCCTCACCCGCCCTCGGCGCTTTCGGGGGGGAGCACCAGCACCGGGCAGGGCGCCGAGCGCACCAGGTTCTCGGTCGTGTGCCCCATGAGGGCGTGGCGCAGGCCGCGCGAGCCGTGGCGTGCGACGATCATCAGGTCCGCGACGACCTCCTCGGCGAATGACGGGATCACCACCGCCGGCCGGCCGCGCAGAACCACCCTCTCGACCTCGACCGACGCCGCGTCGGGCTGCGCGCCGAGCCACTCGTCGATGCGCTTGAACGCCCGCTCGCGCATGACCTGGAAGTAGTCGTGATTCGGATCGTCGAGGGAGTAGAGGTCCGGGTACGGGAAGCTCGTGTCGATCACGGTCAGGACCACCACCGAGGCGCCGACGGCGTGGGCCAGGCCCAGGCCATGGCGCAGAGAGCGTACGGAGACCTCGGAGAAGTCGACCGGGATCAGGATCTTGCGATAGGGGTAGTGTTGGCTCATGGCTCGCCCACCGGGACACCTCGCCCGGGGATGCTAAAGGATCGGCGCGGCCCGCGCAACGCGCTGTCCCAGCGGGCTCCTCGTGGTAACATCATCCTTCGGCGAGCCGGTTCCATCCCACCATCCCGAACCCTCCAGGACACGACCACCGCCTGCACGACGGCAGCCACGGAGCGCGAAGGGACTGCCGATCGTCACCGTCAAGGAGAGATCCATGAGCCGTTTCCCCGGCGTCGACTTCATCGACTTCGACTCCCTGATCTCCGAGGAAGAGCGCCTGGTGCGTGACACGGTGCGCGCCTTCGTCGAGGACAAAGTCTCACCCATCATCGAGGAGTGCCATCGGGAAGCCCGCTTCCCCATGGAGCTGGTCCCCGAGATGGCCGAGCTGGGCCTGTTCGGCTCGACCATCGACGAGTACGGCCTGCCCGGCCTGAACAACGTCGCCTACGGGCTGATCATGCAGGAGCTCGAGCGCGGCGACTCGGGGGTCCGGAGCTTCGTCTCGGTCCAGAGCGCCCTGGTCATGTACCCGATCTACACCTTCGGCTCGAAGGCGCAGAAGGACCGCTGGATCCCCGCCCTGGGCTCGGCCCAGGCGATCGGCTGCTTCGGCCTGACCGAGCCCGGCTTCGGCTCCAACCCGGGCGGCATGCTCACCACGGCGGTCAAGGACGGCGACTCCTGGGTGCTCAACGGCTCGAAGCAGTGGATCACCAACGGCACTCTGGCCGACGTGGCGGTGGTGTGGGCCAAGACCTCCGAGGGCGTGCGCGGGTTCCTGGTGGAGAAAGGGACGCCGGGCTACACCTCGGCGGACCAGCACGGCAAGTTCTCGCTCCGGGCGTCGGTGACCTCCGAGCTCGGCTTCGCCGACTGCCGCATTCCGGCCGAGAACATCCTGCCGGGCACCACCGGCCTCAAGAACGCCCTCATGTGCCTCAACCAGGCCCGCTACGGCATCGCCTGGGGCGGCCTCGGCGCGGCCATGGACTGCTACGTGACGGCCCTCGAGTATGCCAAGGAGCGCGTCCAGTTCTCGGGCCAGCCCATCGCCTGTCACCAGCTCATCCAGGAGAAGCTGGTCTGGATGATCTCGGAGATCACCAAGGGCCAGCTCCTGGTGCTCCAGCTCGGACGGCTCAAGGACCGGAAGCGGCTCAAGCATCAGCAGGTGTCGATGGGCAAGCGCAACAACGTCTGGGTGGCCCGCGAGTCCGCCAAGCTCGCCCGGGAGATCCTGGGCGCCAACGGCATCGTGGACGACTACCCGGTGATCCGCCACATGATGAACATCGAGTCGGTCTTCACCTACGAGGGGACCCACGACGTCCACGGCCTGATCATCGGCGAGGCGATCACCGGCATCCCGGCCTTCAACGCCCCCGAGCGTCCGGCGCCCAAGCCCGAGAGGAGTCCGGCGCCCCAACCCGGGGCAGAGCCCACCCGGGTCGCCCAGGAGGTCGTGGGATGAGCCTCGACCACCTGTTCGAGCAGGACTTCATCCGGGTCACCGAGCGGGCGGCCGTAGCGGCCTCCCACACCATGGGCCTGGGCCAGCGCAAGTACTCGGACCAGGTGGCGGTCGAGGCCATGCGCGCCGAGCTCGACACCCTGGAGATCGCCGGCCGGGTGGTGATCGGGGAAGGCGAGCGGGACGAGGCGCCCATGCTCTACGTGGGCGAGGAGGTGGGTCATTTCAAGGGCCGGCCCGAGGTCGCCGACGCAACCGCGGGCGCCATGGCGGTGGACATCGCCGTCGACCCCCTCGAGGGGACCAACCTCTGCGCCACCGGCACCGGGGGGGCGATCGCCGTGCTCTCGGCCTCCGAGCGCGGAGGGCTGCTCCACGCCCCCGACACCTACATGCAGAAGATCGTCGTCGGGCCCACGGCGCGCGGGCGAGTGCATCTCGACGCGCCGGTGGCCGAGAACCTGCGCAACATCGCCGACGCCTTCGACCGCGAGGTGGCCGATCTGACCGTGGTGGTCCTGGAGCGCGAGCGCCACGTCGACCTGATCCGCGATATTCGCGCGGCCGGGGCCCGCATCCGCCTGATCGGCGACGGCGACCTGTCGGCGGGCATCTCGGCCGCAGTCCGCGGCACGGGAATCCACGCCGTGTTCGGCATCGGCGGAGCGCCGGAAGGGGTGCTGACCGCCGCCGCCATGCGTTGCCTGGGCGGCGAGATCCAGGCCCGTCTGGTGGCGGTCAACGACGCTCAGAAGGCGCGCCTCGAGGCCCTGGGCTTCAACGACCTGTCGGTCACCTACTCCACCGAGGACCTCGCCCCGGGCAAAGAGATCCTGTTCAGCGCGACGGGAGTGACCGACGGCGAGCTGCTCAAGGGAGTGCGGTTCTTCGGCGGCGGGCACCGGACCTCGACCCTGGTCATGTCCTGGCCGCACAAGATCATCCGATTCGTCGACATGATCCACCGGGAGGACGAGAATGTGCCCGTGCGGTTCGCGTGAGCCGCACCCCCGCGCGCCGGACGGAGCCGCCGCGACGGGCTCCGGCCGCTCCGCGGTTCCGGGTAGAATCGGTCGCCGATGATCAAGCCGGACCGCTGGATTCGCGCGTGGGGTGAGGGGGGAGGCGTGGAGCCCTTCGCTCCCGACCAGGTCAACGCCGCGAGCTACGACGTCCGGGTCTCGGACCACTGGATCTGCCCCACCCGGGATCCGGAGGAGTTCCGTTCGACCCACGTGAAGCTCTTCTCCGGCGAGGTGGTGCTCGCCTCCACCCTGGAGCACGTGCGCATCCCCCGGGACGTGGCGTGCGACCTGAAGCTCAAGTCGACCCTCGGGCGCCTGTGGATCAACCACTCCCTGGCGGGCTGGTGCGATCCCGGGTTCCAGGGCAACATCACCCTCGAGCTCCAGAACCTGGGGCCGGAGCCGTTCGTCCTGGAGGCGGGCCGGCGCATCGCCCAGCTCATCTTCATCCAGATGGAGAGCGAGCCGGACGTCGCGTACGGGGAGCCCGGCTCCTCCAGCCACTACCAGGGCCAGCGCGGCACGACGACGGCTCGTAGCTGAGCATGAGCATCGCCGGCAACATTCAGACCATGGAGCTCGCCGAGCTCCTGCAGTGGCTCTCCCAGGGCAGCAAGACGGGAACGTTGGTGATCGACAACGGCGAGGTCACCAAGCGGATCTTCTTCCGCCACGGCCGGATCATCTCTTCGGCGTCGACCGACCCCCACGAGCACCTGGGGCACTTCCTGGTCAGCCACGGCTTCATCACCGAGGACGAGCTGGCCAAGGCGATGGCGAACCAGGAGACCTCGAAGATGCTCCTGGGCAAGATCCTGACCACCGCCAGGGCGATCTCGGAGCAGGACCTCCACCGGCTCCTGCGCCTCAAGGCCGAGGAGTCGATCTACGACCTCTTCGCCTGGAAGGAGGGGGAGTTCCGGTTCATGGAGGAGGAGCTCCCTAACAACACCATGATCCCCATGGACCTGGACGTCACCTCCATCGTCCTCGAGGGCGTCCACCGGATCGACGAGTGGCTCCGCGTCCGGGAGGTGATCCCCAACGCCCAGGCGATCCCCGTGTCGGTCGCCGACCTGCTCGACGACCCCAAGCTCTCCCCGGCCCATCGGCTCATCCTCGAGCAGGTCAACGACGACCGCACCGTCGAAGAGATCCAGATCCAGACCCACTCGAGCGAGTTCCTGGTCTCGAAGGTGCTCTACGAGCAGACGCGCAAGAAGCGCCTCAAGATCGTCCGGCCCCGCCGGCGGAGCACCGGCGAGACCCCGGCCAGCCTGGTGGCGAGTGCGGCCGCCAGGTCGAGCGTGGGCGCCGACGAGTTGGTGATCCAGGCCAAGAAGCTGATCAGCCACAAGGAGTTCGAGAAGGGGCTGCGCCACCTGCGCGCCGCCCGCAGCCTGGAGCCGGATTCCAAATCGGTCCTCCAGGCCATGGAGAAGGGCGAGGAGATCGTGGCCGCCCAGATGGAGCTCGCCGGCATCAGCCTGGACTCGGTGCCCACCCTCACCCGCACGATGCAAGAGCTCACCAAGCTCCAGCTCAGCCCCCAGGAAGGCTTCATCCTCACCCGGGTCAACGGCAGCTACGACATCCGCTCGATCGTCAAGATCAGCCCCATGCCCCAGATCGACGCCTTGATGGTATTCTATAGATTACTGGAAGCTGGGCATATTGAGTTGAGCTGAGGCGAAGCTTCCTTCCTTCGTCTTCCCCAAAGAGCAGGTGCAGGAAGCCTTTCCCCCTCCTCATCCACCCTCGCGGGCGAGGCGGCCGGCCCAGCCAAGATCCTCGTCGCCGCTCCAGAGGCCGAGGCCAAAACGTCCGACCCCGGAGGACCGAGGGCTCCCGACCGCGGAACGTCGAGGACCACGCGCGCTCCAACGGGCACCGAGCCCCGATCCCCCTCTCCCCCTACCGGCCGGGAGGCGCGCCAGAGTCCGACCCCGGCGGGCCCCCTCGGCCCGGCCCCGGCCCCGTCACAACTTCGGCCGCGACACCTCCCGATTCCCCCGAATCGCAAACCGCAAAGGCCACGCGGCCGCCTCCCCCGCATATCCCACCCCGACCCGCGCCCCCCGCACCACCTCCACGTCCCCCACCGGCTCCCCGTGAGCGAGCACCAGCTCCCCCTCCCAGAGCCGCGCCCCGTCGAACCTGCGGTCCACCTCCAGCGCCCGGCACAGCTTCCCCGGCCCGCCGGCGAGGTCCCCCGGCCGCAGCTTTCGCTCCGCACCGAACCCCCGCAACGCCCGCATCGCCTCGGCCCCCTCCACCGCCTCACCGGCCCTCAGCAGCACCGCGTGCCCGTCGTCCTCCGTGCCGCAGACCGCGTTCAGGCACCAGTGCATGCCGTAGATCAGATAGACGTAGGCATGGCCGCCGCCCCGGTAAAGCCTGCGGCTCCGGGCGGTCACCGGGCCGGCGTGGGCGTGGCTCGCCCGGTCGCCCTCGCCCTGGTACGCCTCGGTCTCCACCAGGCGCAGGACCAGCCGCTCGCCGCCCGCGGTCCGGCGCACCAGGTAGCGCCCCAGGAGGTCCCGGGCCACCACCTCGGCCGGGCGCCGGTAGAACGCCGGTGGTAAGGGCGAGAGGGGGTCCACGGGGCCGAGACCCTACCACCGGCCGGTCCGGCCCGGCGGCTATACTCGCCGGCGATGACCGCCCTGCCTCCGCTCTTCCAAGAGATCCCCGAGCCCTTCCGCGACACCTTCGATCCGGAGGCGCCGTGGGCGCTCCTGGGAGAGCCCCTCGACCGCTTCCTCGGCGACCACCCCAGGCAAGAGCTTGCCATCGAGCCCGGGCCCGGCGTCTACCTGCGCGGCAGGGGAATCGTCATCGGCCGGGGCACGTCGGTGGCGCCGGGCGTGGTGATCGACGGGCCGGCCTGGATCGGCGAGGAGGTGGAGATCCGAACCGGCGCGTACCTGCGCGGCGGTGTCTGGATCGGCGACGGCGCCGTGATCGGAGCCAACACCGAGGTCAAGCGCGCGATCCTCCTGTCCGGCGCCAGGGCCCCGCACCTGGCCTACGTGGGCGACTCGATCCTGGGCGCCCGGGTCAACCTGGGCGCCGGCACCATCCTCTCCAATTTCCGCCACGACGGCGGCGAGGTGGTGATCCCGGTCTCCGGCGCAGAGCCCCTCCGGACCGGACGTCGGAAGCTCGGCGCCGTCCTCGGCGACGGCGTCGCCACCGGCTGCAACTCGGTCCTCCACCCGGGCGTCATCGTCGGCCGCGACTCGATGACCTACCCGGGAGTGATGCTCCGCTCCGGGATTTATCCGGCGGAGAGCATCGTCAAGCTGAGGCAGAACCTGCAGGTCTTGGAGAAGCGCTCGTAGCGGCGACGGAATCGTAGGGTGCGGGCCGCGACGTTCGCCCGGCCGAGGCAGAGCTCGGCCGCTTCATGGGGGATTGCATTTCCCAACGAGGTCGGCGGCCGTCGCCACGGAGTCCGACGCCGGGGAGTCCGACCCCGGAGGGCCGGGGGCTCCCGACCGGAGGACGTCGAGGGCCGCGCACTACGAAGCTCTTCAGAGTCCGAGGCGGCCAAGCGCGGTCCGAGCCGAGGCGGGCGCCTTGCGCCCCACCTTCCGAGGAGCGCCCGCCGTTCCTCCCGGCGGGAGCCCCCGGCCCGGCCCTCAGCCTGGGTACCGCACCACGACCAGCGTCCGGTCGTCGTGCGGCGGCCGGCCGCGGCTGAACTTGTCCAGGTCGTCGAACACCGCCTGCACGATCTCCTCCGCCGGCCGCTCCCGTCGCTCCTTCACCACCGCCAGCAGCCGCTCCACCCCGTACTCCTCCCAGTGGTCGTCGCTCCGGCCCCGCGTTTCCGTCAACCCGTCCGTGTACAGCACCAGCAGGTCGCCCGGCACCATCGTCACGAACCCCCGCTCGTACGTGGCGTCGGCGATCGGCCCGAGCACCGTTCCCCCCTCCTCGAGGGGCCGCTCCTCGCCGGCGGCCGCCAGGTAGTACGGCGGCGGATGCCCGGCGTTGACGTAGATGAAGGTGCCGTGGACCTCGAGCTCGCCGTAGAACATCGACACGAACCGGCTGGTCAGGGTCGACTCGTGGATGATCCGGTTCAGACGCTCGACCGTGCGCACGATCTTGAAGTCGCGCCCCAGGCCCATCCGCAGCCCCATATGGATGTCCCGGGTCTGGAGGGCCGCCGGCAGGCCGTGGCCCGAGACGTCGGCGATGGCCAGGCCCATGATCTTGTCCGACAGGGACACGAAGCCGAAGAAGTCGCCGCCGACACTCTCCACCGGAACGTTGCGGCCGAAGATGTCGAAGGAACCGAAGACCGGTGGGTGCTTGGGCAGGATCGAGGCCTGGATCTTGCGCGCCTCGCGGAAGATCCCCTCCAGGCGCTCCTGGCGGATCTTCTGGTTCAGGCTGTGGCGCAGGATGCCGAGGGAGAAAAGGATGTCCTCGCGATGGTGGCCCGGCGCCACGTTGAACGCCAGGATGTAGTCGTCCGCCACCTCGATGGCGGCGAACTGCTGGACCCCCAGCTCCTTCTCCAGGGAGCGGTCGAAGCGGGGGTCGGCCTCGTCCATGTAGACCAGCCCCTTGTCCAGGAGGATCTGGACCGGCTCGTAGGTGACGGGCACCCGGATGCCGGTGGGCGCCACCTTGGTGTCGCCGAACACCTTCTCGAGCACGATGTACTTGCCCTGGCGCCGGTAGAGGCGGCCGGCGAAGAGGCCGAGCTCCTCCCGGAACTGGCTGATGATGAGCGACACGGCGCTGTGGATCGTGTCGCCCACGTCGTCGGCCCGGTCGATGGCCTCGACCGCCTGCTCCACCTTCTTCATCAGCTCCCGGTAGTTGATCGGCGAGCTCTCGACGGTGACGTTCATGGGCTGGCGCTCCTCATGCGTCCAGGACTGCATGGAGAAATGTTCCCGTGCGGAGGGCCCGGGCAGATGTGTCAGGCCACTGGCCACGAACCCGGGAGGGGGCGTCCCCTCGAGCGTTAGTTCTAGCCATTGTCGACGATGGCACGAACAATAGAGTCCTGGGCCTTCCGGGCTTCCCAGGTGCTGTGCGTCCGGTTGGCGAGGATGGAGAACACGTAGAAACGGCCGGAGCGCCCGCGAGCGTAACCGGACAGGGCCGAGACGCCGGTCAAGGTGCCGGTCTTCGCGAACACGTTGCCGCGGTACGGATCCTCGGTCAGGCGTTTTTCCAGGGAGGCCCCCTCCTCGCCCGAGGCCGGCAGAGAGTGCACGAGCTCTCCACCCCAGCGGTGATAGTACATGTGCCGGAGCAGGCGGACGACCTGGGCGGCCGAGAAGTGGTTGGCGCGGCTCATTCCCGAGCCGTCGACCATCCGGTAGCTCCCGCGCTCGATCCCCACGCCCTCGAGGAAGTCGGCCACCGCCTCGAGCCCCCCCTGCCAGGAGCCGTCGCCGCACCGCTCGGCGCCCAACGTCTTGAGCAAGCTCTCGGCGTAGAAGTTCTGGCTGCGCTTGTTGGCCACCTCGATCGCCGTCAGCAGCGAGGTGCGGTGGGACGCGACGCGCTCCCAGGCGCCGGCGGGGAGGTGCTCGACGGCGCGGGGCCGGCCCTCGAGCTCGACGCCCTCCTGGCCCAGTGCATCGGCCAGGGCGGCCCCGAAGTAGGCCACCGGGTCGGGAACCGTAACCCAAGCGTCCAGCGGGTCGGAGCCACGGTAAATGGAGCCGCGCACCTCGATCCGGGAGGAGCCGGGCGTGCGGGTGACGACCATGTAGTGGCGGCGGCGCGAGCCGCTGACCCGGGTCAGGTTCTGGACCGAGAGCAGGCCCAGGTGGGGCAGCAGGTCGACCCGGGCGCTACCGGTGGCGCTGGGCGAGACCCGCACCCAGACGCAGTTGTCGTTGAACGACAGGGCGGCGATCGGCGCCTCGTACCAGTTCGAGAGCTGGTCGGTGGGCCAGTCGGGGTGGATCTCCCGCCTCTCGAAGAAGCCGTCCACCAGGAACAGGTCTCCCTCGACCCGCTGGATCCCCCGGTCGCGCAGCGTCGCCGCCCAGGGGCGGAAGGCCGAGTAGCCGTCGCCCGTGAAGCGCTCGGAGATCGTCGGGTCTCCGGCGCCGACCACGGCCAGGTCGCCGTGGAGCACGCCGCCCTCGACCCGTCCCCGGTCGAGGAGGGGCGTTTCGAAAACGTAGCCCGGGCCCAGGCCGTCGAGCACGGCCGAGGTGGTGAACAGCTTGGTGTTCGAGGCCGGGATGCGCGGCTCCCGGGCGTCGTAGGCGTAGATCTGGGCGCCGGTGGCCAGGTCGGCGACCATCACTCCCAGCCGCGGGGCCACCCGCAGCGCCCGGCGCACCTGGGTGTTGACGGCCTGGTTGAGGAGGTCGAGGTCGACCGCCGGCGGCGAGGCCGCCCGGACAGCGCCGCCGACGAGCACCAGGAGGCTGAGGAGGATCTGGGTTCCGCGCGCCGGCCCGGCACGTCGACGCCTCACGACGGCCTCCCGGAGAGCAGCGGGAGCCTGTGAATCCCTCGCCGCCCCGGCCACCTCGGTGCGGCCGGAGACTGACTCACAAGCTCTTCGAACATGGGACCGGCAGCGTAGCCGAAGGCCGACCGGCGCACAACCCGGGGGCGGCCTCGCCGACCTCCTGTAGAATGCCCGCCAAACCGCGAAGGTCGACGGGCGAGGAGGTCGGGAGGTGGCGAAGGAGTCAGCGCGCAAGGTCCGGCACGGGCCCTACCCCGAGATCACCCTGCCTGCGATCCTCACCGGCTACGCCATCGGGGCGTTGATCGCCGTCTCCATCGGCTACCTGGCGCTCAAGCTGGGCTTCTCCATCGAGGGCTCCGAGCTGGCGGCGATCCTGGGCTTCGGCGTCCTGCGCGGCGCCCTGCGCCGGAACTCGATCATCGAGAACAACATCGTCCAGACCCTGGCCTCCGGGGTCAACGGCGCCTCGCCCGGGATGATGTTCTCCCTGCCCGCCCTGTTCATCCTGGGCTACACCGACTTCAACCGCGCCCTGGTGGTACTCGGTTGCATCGCGGGCGGCATCCTGGGGGTGGCGTTCATCATCCCGCTGCGCAAGCAGATGATCGACTTCGACCGCCTCGCCTACCCCGGCGGCATCGCCACCGCGGCGGTGCTCAAGGCGCCCGGCGCCGGCATCCGCAAGGCCTGGCTGCTCCTGGGCGCCGCCCTGGTCTCCGGGGCGGCCCAGTTCTGGAGCCTGTCCACAGGGGTCGAGAACTGGAACCTGGGCGCAACGCTCGGCATGCCGGCCTACATGAACGGCATCTGGTATCTGTCGCTCCTCACCGTGGGCGTCGCCTACCTGGCGGGCCGCGGAGGCTTCTTCTTCGTGGTCGGCGGCTTCGTCTGCTACTGGGTGCTGGCGCCGCTCCTGGCCAGCCAGGGCCTGCTGCCGTCGCCCGAGGTTCTGGGCAGCACCGGGATCGCCACCTGGCTGAGGGTCACCCTCTTCCGTCCGGTGGGGATCGGCATGCTGGTGGGCGGCGCCCTCACCGGCATCGTCCTCGCCCTGCCGCTGGTCGCCTCGGCGATCCGGAGCATGCAGAACGCCGCCAAGACCCGCTCGGCGGTCTCCCGCGACGAGATGCCCATCAAGCTCCTCTACCTGGCGATCGCCGGCGCCCTCGTCCTGCTCTCGGTGATCGCCGTCTTCTCGGTCCCCGAGATGACCATCGGCCGGGGCGTGACCATGGCGGTCCTGGGGACGCTCTGGATCTGGGTGGCGGGAGTGGTGCTCTCCGAGTGCATCGGCCGCACCAACTGGTCGCCGCTCTCCGGCATGACCCTGATCGGCGTGACCATCCTCATCTTCGTCGCCAGCGGCATGAGCGACCGCGCGACGGTGGTGGCGGCGGTGGTCGTAGGCTCCGCCATGTGCGTGGCCATGGCCCAGGCCACCGACCTGATGCTGGATCTCAAGACCGGCTACCTCGTGGGAGCGATCCCCCGGCGACAGCAGATCGCCCAGTTCCTGGGGACCTGGCTCGGGCCGATCATCGTCATGGCGGTGCTGCTCGTCCTGTGGAAGGCCCACGGCATCGGCGGCGACGAGATTCCGGCGCCCCAGGGCAAGGCCCTGGCCACGGTCATCCAGGGCATCCTGGGTGGCGACATCCCCCTGGCCAAGTACACCGCCGGCGCGGGCCTCGGCGCGCTCCTGTCGTCGAGCGGCATCGGGGGTCTCGGGGTGCTGGTGGGCCTGGGCTTCTACCTGCCGTTCAACATCGTCCTCACCTACACCCTCGGCTCGCTCCTGCGCCTCGCCTCGGACAAATTCGCCGGCGCCGAGTTCACCGAGCACACCGGCGTGCCCCTGGCCGCCGGCCTGATCGTCGGCGAGGCGCTGGTCGGCGTGGGCTTCTCGATCTGGACGGTGCTCTCCGCCTGAGACGACCATCATGCGAGCCCTCGGATACAGCCTCATCACCCTCGGCTTCCTGGCCGGCGCGTACTTCGCGGTGCGCGACCCCCACACCCTGCCCCTCGTCCCCTTCCTGGCGGCCCTGGTGGTGGGCGTGGCGGGGATCGTCATGGTGCGCACCGCCATGGCCCGCACGGCCACCCACGCCGAGCGCCTGAGCGCCGACGTGGCGAGCCTGGAGGAGAGCCTGGGGCGGATCGCCGAGCGCGCCGGCGAGCTCGAGGCCGGGCGCGACGCAATCGACGTCTACGACCTGCGCCACCGGATCGACGAGCTCTTCCCGGTCGAGCTCGCCCGTTTCGTCGAGGCCCGCCAGGCGATCGTCCACCGCTTCGGCCTCCAGGCCTACGCCGACGTGATGAACCCCTTCTCGGCCGGCGAGCGGTATCTCAACCGCGTCTGGTCGACCTCGACCGACGGCTACATCGACGAGGCGCACGAGTACCTCACCCGCTCCCGCGAGCAGTTCGAGGAGGCGCTGGCGGTGCTCCGCGGCCTCGGCTCCGCGGCCACCGGTCAAGCGGCGGCCGCTGGCGCCACGCCGGAGCCCTCCTGACGGTGCGGGTGCTGTTCGTCTGCCTGGGCAACATCTGCCGCTCGCCCACCGCCGAGGCCGTCCTCGCCCGCGAGGTCGCCGCCCGGGGCCTCGCGGGGCGCATCGAGGTGGACTCGGCGGGCACCATCGGCTACCACGCGGGGGACCGCGCCGACCCGCGGATGCGCGAGGCCGCCGCCGCCCGCGGCTACGAGCTCACCTCCGTCGCCCGGCAGGTCGTCCCCGAGGACTTCGAGCGCTCGGACCTGGTCGTCGCCATGGACCGCTCGAATCTCGAAGACCTCCAGGAGATCGCCCGCGACGCCGGTCCCGGCGCCCGGGGCAAGCTCCGCCTGTTCTCGGACTTCCTGCCCGACGGCGCGCCGGTGGACGTGCCCGACCCGTACTGGGGCGGGCCGCGCGGCTTCGACCGGGTGATCGACCTGATCGAGGAGGCGGTCCCCGGAATCCTCGACGAGTTGCCGGAAGACGAGGGGTAGGAGCGTGGACGGACGCCTCCTCCGGGCCGTGGAGCAGGCGGTCCTCGCGGCGACCGGACGGAAGATCCGAATCGCCGGATCGAGCCCCGTCGGCGGCGGCTGCATCCACGACGCCCGGCTCCTGGAGCTCGAAGGGGGCGGGAGGCTGTTCCTCAAGTCCAACGCCTCGGTGCCCGACGACCTCTTTCCGGCCGAGGCCGAGGGCCTCCGCGCCCTGGCCGGAGTCGAGGCGATCCGGGTGCCCCGGGACCCGGTGACGGGGCGCGCCGGCGGCGTCCGCTTCCTGGCCATGGAGGCGATCGCCACGGGGCGGCCGAAGGCGGGCTTCTTCGAAGACTTCGGCCGGTGCTTCGCCACGCTCCACCGCCGCTCGGCCGAGGGAGCCGGAGACCTCCGGCGGCGCCCGGAGGAGCGCTTCGGGTTCCCCCACGACAACTACCTGGGCGCCACGCCGCAGCCCAACGATTGGAGCGGCGACTGGGTAGAGCTCTTCCGCACCCGGCGGCTGGGCCACCAGCTCGAGCTCGCCCGCCGGCAAGGCCGCTCCGACGCCGACCTCGATCGCCTGGGCGAACGCCTCCTCGACCGCCTCGGCGACTGGCTCGACCTGCCCGACGAGCCCGGGTGCCTGCTCCACGGCGACCTGTGGAGCGGCAACTTCCTCGCCGACGCCGAGGGCGCACCCGTGCTCGTCGACCCGGCGGCCTACTACGGCCACCGCGAGGCGGACCTGGCCATGACCGAGCTCTTCGGCGGCTTCGCCCCCGCCTTCTATGACGCCTACGAGGAGACCTGGCCCCTACCCCCCGGCAGCCCCGAGCGACGCGAGATCTACAAGCTCTACCACCTCCTGAACCACCTCAACCTCTTCGGCCGCGGCTATCGCGACGACTGCCTGGCGATCCTCCGCCACCTGACGTGACCGGGTCGACCGGCGCGCCGGCGTCGAGGCAGGAGTAGCCTGGACTCATACACATAGGCGGATGATTGAAATCTTTCGGCCCGCGTACATCCAACTCGTCGCTCCGGCCGTAAGGGGAAGTGAGTGGACTGCTCGCCGCGCCGATCGACGGCTTCATGGCGAGACCAAGTCGACGGGGCGGGGCTCCGGATCTGCAGAAGGAAACCTTCATCCGGGTCCCGCCCTCGTTTTGTCTGGAAGACGCTTCGCTTCCTGGAAGCGGAGAGTCCTGAGCGGGATCGCCTGCGGCGGTCCGATCCCCCCGCGCCCGACCGGATCTCCTTTCCTCACCTCGTCCCTCTCCTCACCATCTCGATTCCTCTCCCGGTGGAACCGACGGGCTGAGCCTGCCGGCTCGGTAACACTCGCGGCGGTCGGTCCGTACTGGAGGGCATGCTCTTCGACTCCCTCCGGCACGACGTGAAGGCCGCTGCGCGCTCCCTCGTCCAGCGGCCCGGCTTCGCAATCCTGGCGATCCTTACCCTGGCCCTGGGCGTGGGCGCCAACACCGCCACCTTCAGCGTGGTCTACGGCGTGGTCCTCTCGCGCCTGCCCTACCCCGAGCCCGAGCGCCTGGTGCGCGCCCAGGAGGTGAACACCTCGGGCGGCACCATGAGCTCCTCGGACCCCACGTTCCGGGACTGGCACGACCTGTCCCACGGCTTCGAGACCCTGGCCGCCTACTCCGGCTATTCCTCGACGGTCCTCGGCGGCGACCGCCCGGTCCTCGCCGGGACCGCGGCGGTCTCGGAGGGCTTCTTCCGCACCTTCGGGGTGAGCCCGATCCTGGGCCGATTGCCCGAGCCCGAGGAGCACCAGCCGGGAGCCGCTCCGGTGGCAGTGGTGAGCCAGGCCTTCTGGCGCGACGTGCTGGGGGGCGGACCGATCGCGGGCCGCACCCTCCAGGCCTGGGGCTACGACCTGCGAGTGGTGGGGGTGCTCCCGGCGAGCTTCGCCTTCCCCGACCACACCGAGGTCTGGTTCCCGAAGGAGATCGTCCCCTTCAACGAGCACCGCACGGCCCACAACTGGAGGCTCGTCGGCCGCCTGCGCGACGGCGTCTCCCCTGTGCAGGCCCAGGCGGAGCTCGACGCCATCACCCAGCGCATCCTCGCTGGCAACCTGGGCGACGAGGCGGGCTCCAAGGACTACCTGCCGGTCGGCGCCCGGGTCACGCCGCTGCTCGAGACCATCGCCGGGCCGGTCCGGCGCCCGCTCCTGCTCCTCCTGGGGGCCGCCGGGCTGCTCCTTCTGGTCGCCTGCTCGAACCTGGCCAGCGCCTCCCTGGCCCGGGGGCTCGAGCGCCGCCAGGAGATGGCCGTGCGGACCTCCCTCGGCGCGAGCCGGGGGCGCCTGCTCCGGCAGCTCTTCGTCGAGAACCTGCTGGTCGCCCTGGCCGGCGGCTCCGCAGGGCTGGTGGTGGCGTACGCGACCCAGCGCGCCTTGCTGGCGAGCGCCGCCACGCCCCTGCCCCGCCTCGACGCCGTGGGGCTCCACCTGCCGGTGCTCCTCTTCGCCCTCGCCCTATCGGTAGCGACGGCCCTGGCCTTCGGGGTGCTCCCCGGCCTGCGCCTCGTCCGCTCCGGAGCGGGCGGGGCGGGCGGTGCCGCCGGATCGGCCCGGGGCGGCACGGCCGATCGCGGCCACCACCGCGCCTGGCGCGTCCTGGTGGCGGCGGAGGTCGCCCTGGCGGTGCTGCTGCTGGTGGGGAGCGGGCTGCTGCTCCACAGCTTCTGGCGGGTGCTCCAGGAGAAGCCGGGGTTCGACCCGGAGCACGTCCTGGCGGTCTCGGTGAACCTTCCGGACTCCCTCTACCCCGGCGACCCGGAGCGGCGCGCCTACTACGACCGGCTGGTCGCCGGGCTGCGCTCGCTCCACGGCGTCCGCGCGGCCGGGGTGACCTCGTCCCTCCCCCTGACGGACTCCGACTCGAGCGGCCTCCTGGACGTCGAGGGAGGCGCGTCGGCGGGGATCACCGCCGACTACCGGGTGGCCGACGGCGGTTACTTCCGGACCCTGGGCATCCCGCTGCTCGAGGGGCGCCTCTTCGACTCCCGGGACGACGCCGAGGCGCCCCACGCGGCGGTGGTCAACCAGGCCTTCGCCCGCGCCGCCTGGCCGGGGCTCGACCCCGTCGGCCGGCGGATCACCGGCGGCGGCATGGACAACTTCTGGAACCAGGACAAGTGGGCGACGGTGGTGGGCGTGGTGGGCGACGCCCGCAGCCACGAGCTGACGAAGGCCGACCCGCCGGCGGCCTACTTCGCCGCCGAGCAGCGGCCCTTCCGCCTGTCCCAGGCCGCGGTGGTGGTACGCGCTCCGGGCTCCGCTCGGGACCTAGAGAGCGAGGTGCGGACCCGGGTCCACGCCCTCGACCCGAACGTGCCCTTCGAGCTCGAGAGCATGGACGACGTGGTCTGGAGCTCGCTCGCCCGGCGCCGCTTCACCCTCGTCCTGCTGGCGGCCTTCGGCGCCACGGGCCTGCTGCTGGCGGCCCTGGGCATCGGCAGCGTGGTCTCCTACACCGTCGCCCAGCGCCGGCGCGAGCTGGGAATCCGCCTGGCCCTGGGGGCGCGGCCGGTGGGGGTGCGCAACCTCGTCCTGGGCGGCTCGATGGGGACGGTCCTGGTGGGGATCGGCGCCGGGCTCGCCGCCTCCCTGGCCCTGACCCGCCTCCTCCGGAGCCTGCTCTACGGCGTGGCGCCCACCGACCCGGTGACCCTGGCCGCGGTGGCCGGGCTGCTCGGCGCCGTGGCCCTGGCCGCGGCCTGGATACCGGCGCGCCGGGCGGTGCGCATCGACCCGATCGAGACCCTGCGGGAGGGGTAGAAGACCGGGTGAGGAGAGGGTCGGGGTGAGGAGGGGAGATCCGGCCTACTCCGCCCGGAGCACCTCGGCCGGGTCGAGGCGGGCGGCACGTCGGGCGGGCACCCAGGCCGCCGCCACGGCCACCACCATCATCACCGCCACCGCCGTGGCCAGCGCCACCACCGCCTGGGGGCTCCCCGGAGCCAGGCCGTAGAGGAGGCCCTCGAGCCCCCGACCCGCAGCCACCGCCAGCGCCACGCCCACCAGGGCGCCGGCCGCCACCCGCAGCAGCTCCCGGAGCACCAGGCGGACCACCCGGGCGCGGTCGGCCCCCAGCGCCATGCGGATCCCGATCTCCCGCCGCCGTCCGGCGACGGCATACGAGAGGAGGCCGTAGACGCCCAGCGACGCCAGCACCAGGGCCAGGAAGCTCGAGAGCTCGGCGAGCCGGGAGAGCTGGCGCTCCCGGGACAGCCCCCGGGCCACTTGGTCGGCGAGGCTCCGGGCGTCGAACAGGGCGAGCCCCGGATCGGTCCGGTGCACGAGCCGGCGGGCGGCGGCCAGAACCGTCGTGGGGTCGCCGTCCGAGCGCACCAGGAAGGTCGCCGAGTCCATGACGTCCAGGCTCTGAGTGTAGGGCAGGTACAGGGCCGGGGCGGGCTCCTCCCGCAGGCTCCGAATGCGAGCGTCCCCGGCCACGCCGACGATCTCGAACGGGGTGTCGCCGTGGAGGACGAGGCGCCGGCCGAGGGGGCTCGCGGCACCGAAGGCCTTGCGCGCCAGGGCCTCGCTCACCACCGCCACCCGCGGCGCGTCCGGGCCGTCCGCGGGGCCGAGGCCGCGCCCCAGCACGACGGGAATGCCCAGGGTCTTCAGGAGGTCCGGGTCGGAAGGGGACACGTAGGCGCCCACCCGCTCCGGCTCCCCTTCCCGCGGCGACGCCACGCCGGCCTTCGCGTACCAGCCGACGCCGGAGAGGGGCGGAACCTGAGTGAGCGCCGCCGAGCGGACGCCGGGCAGGGCCCGGAGCCCTTCGAGGAGCCGCCCGTAGAGCTCCGCCAGGCGGGCTCCTCGGTAGCCGCTGAGCGAGGGATCGATCCGGAAGACAGCGACCCCCCGGGGCTGGAAGCCCAGGTCGACCTGCTCGAGGTTCCGGAGCGTCGCCCCGAACATCCCGGTGACCGCCAGCAAGGCCACCGAGAGGGCCACCTGGACCCCCAGGAGCGTGCGGCCAAGGCGCTGGCGGTGACGGCCGCCTCCGCCCGCGCTCCCTTCGCCGAGCGCCGAGGAGAGGTCGGCGCGGGTGGCGCGGAGCGCCGGCACGAGGCCGAAGACCAGGCCGGCTCCCAGAGTCAGGGCCGCGGTGAACGCCACCACCCGGCCGTCGAAGGCCGGCGCCGGAAGCCGCCCGCTCCCGGCCTGGCTCGCGAGCACCGCGGCGAGGGCGCCGCCACCCGCGCGGGCGAGGACCAGGCCCAGGGCCCCGCCGGCGGCGGCCAGGACCGCCGCCTCGGTGAGGAGCTGGCGCACCAGGCGCCGGCGTCCGGCCCCCAGGGAGAGGTAGATCGCCACCTCGCGGCGCCGCGCGCCGGCCCGGGCCAGGAGCAGGTTCGCCAGGTTGACGCAGGCGATGGCCAGAAGCCCGAGACAGACCGACTGGGCCACGGCCAGGGGCTCGACCAGGGTGTGGCGGACCTGCTGGAGCCCCCGGGCACCGGAGGAGAGGACCAGGTGAGGCAGCGGAGGCGGCGGCTCGCCCGGCGAGCCGAGCCCCGCGGCGGTCTCCGCTCCGCTCCGCCGGGCCGCCGCATCGGCGATGACCCGGCCCAGAATCGTGTCGAGCTCGGCACGGGCCACCTCCCGGCTCACGCCCGGCGCGACCCGTCCCATGAGCTGGAGCCACCAGTCGCCCGGCGAGTCGAGCCCCGCGGCGCCGGGGCTCACCGCCGCGTCCGCGGCCAGGGTCAGGAAGAGGTCGGGCGCGCTGTCCACCTGGAGGCTGCCGGCGAAGCCCGGCGGAGTGACCCCCACCACCGTGAACGGATGCGTGTCGAGGAAGACCCGGCGCCCCACGACCCGCGCATCCGCTCCGAAGCGCCGCTGCCAGTACTCGTGGCTGAGGACCACCACCGGCACGGCGCCGGGCCGGTCGTCCTCCGACGTCAGCACCCGCCCGAGGCGCGCGCCCACGCCCAGGCCCGCGAAGTAGCCGCCCGAGACCACCTGGCCGCTCGCCAGCTCGCCCCGCCCATCGACCACGACGTCGAGGCGCGGGTCCTCGGAGAAGGCGAAGAGGCTCGAGAGGGTGTGGTTGTGATCGCGGAGCGCGCGGAAGGCGGGCACGGAGA
The DNA here is from genome assembly GCA_963739795.1 of uncultured Acidobacteriota bacterium. Taxonomy (GTDB): domain Bacteria; phylum Acidobacteriota; class Thermoanaerobaculia; order Multivoradales; family DATKCC01; genus CAVUBL01. The sequence continues at coordinate 274,381 of CAVUBL010000015.1, forward strand.
AGGAGGTGGAGCGATAGCCCTGGGGCGTCCCCTCGAACCACCCCATGAGGTTCCGGACCGCCGGGTTTCCCTCACCCACCCAACCCAGCAGCACGAGGCCGTCCGGGTCGCGGACCGGCAGGCGGGTGAGGAGCACTCGGTCGACCAAGCCGAACACCGCGCTGTTGGCACCGATCGCCAGGGCGAGGGACAGGACGGCGGCCAGGGTGAACCCGGGGCTCCGGGCGAGCCTCCGGAGGGCGAACCTCAAATCGAGCCAAAGATTGTCCACGGTGGTTGCTTTAGCTTACAACCACGACGAGGCTCGGCGGTCCGGCTCCCGGGCGCCGACTCCATGAGAACATCTCCGCCATGAGCCCCCCCATGAGACCAGACTCCGACCTGCCCGCCGTCGTCCGGCGCTTTCTGCGCTACGTCCAGATCGACACCCGGAGCGACCCGGAGTCCAAGACCACGCCCACGACGGAGAAGCAAAAGGACCTCTCCCGCTTGCTCGCCGAGGAGCTCCGGGCCCTGGGCGCGGCCGACGCCGAGATGGACGAGCACGGCTACGTCTACGCCACGGTGCCTCCGGCCGAGGCCGCCGCGAGCGACGCCCCGGTCCTCGCCCTGGTGGCCCACGTCGACACCTCTCCCGACGAGCCGGGCGGCCCGGTCCATCCCCATGTCCACCGCGGCTATGACGGCTCGGTGATCGCGCTCCCGGGTGATCCCTCGGTGAAGCTCGACCCGGCGCGCTCGCCGGCGCTCCTCGACCACCTGGGCCACGACCTGATCACCAGCGACGGCACGACCCTGCTGGGGAGCGACGACAAGGCGGGGGTGGCGGTCATCATGCAGCTCGCCGAGGACCTGGCGCGCGACCCTTCGCTGCCGCGGCCGCCGCTTCGAATCTGCTTCACCGTCGACGAGGAGGTGGGCCGCGGGGTCGACGCCCTGGACCTCGAGCGCCTCGGCGCCCGGGTCGCCTACACCCTCGACGGCGGCGCCGTGGGGCAGATCGACACCGAGACCTTCAACGCCGCCACCGCCGTCGTCCGGGTGCACGGGGTCAACGTCCACCCCGGCTACGCCAAGGGGGTGATGGCCAACGCGGTGCGCATCCTGGCCGAGATCCTCGCCGCCCTCCCCGGCGAGGAGTCGCCGGAGGCGAGCGATGGTCGCCAGGGGTACTTCTTCCCCCACCGCATCACCCCCGGCGGCAATCCGACCCTGGCCGAGGCCCAGATCCTGATCCGCGACTTCGAGTCGGCCGGTTTCGAGCGGCGCAAGCGCCTCCTGGGCCACCTCGTGGACGCCGCCCGCCTCGCCCACCCGCGGGCCACGATCGAGCTCGAGATCGAGGACAGCTACCGCAACATGCTGGACTACATCGAAGACACCGAACCCCGGGCCGTCGCCTTCGCTTTCGCGGCGGCCGAGGCCATGGGCCTGCCGGTCGAGGCCCACCGGGTGCGCGGCGGCACCGACGGCGCCCGCATGTCGGAGATGGGGCTGCCCACGCCCAACGTCTTCACCGGCGGCTTCGACTTCCACAGCCGCTTCGAGTGGAACACGGCCCAGAACCTGGAGACCGCCCTCGCCTACACCAAGCACCTCGTCGCCTACTGGGCCGAGCACGGGGCCGAGCAGGCCTGACGACCCGAATCTGGCGGGAGGTGGCGTCCCTCGCCCACCTCGAGGATGGGAGAGGGACCGAGGGTGAGGGGGGTGGTCCCTATGATCTCTCGGCGGCGTCGAGAGCTCTCAACAGATCGACGGGCGAGTACACGGGAAGCCTGGCTGGCCGAAAGTCGTCCAGGTTTCGGGTCACCACGGCTTCGGCACCTCCACACCGGGCTGCTTCGTAGAGGACCGCGTCCTCGAAGTCCGCAAGCGGCAAGACGAGGGCCTCTTGAAGCACCGCGCGGGTCACGGGAACGATCTCGAACAGTGCGAGAAGATCCGCGATGGCCTTGCGCGCTCCCCGCTCACCGAGGACCTTGCGCGCCAGGTACTGGATGGTGGTGATCGTGCCGGCAGCGAGGTACCCTTCGAGCTCCCCCCGTTCGATCCGCGCGGTGAGCTGAGCGGCCACCTCGGCAAAGGGCTGCCGCTCCAACAGGAGGTCGAGGACCACGTTGGTATCGAGCAGTACCCTCAAAGGTACTTGTCCTCGAGGTGACGGCGGTAGGTTTCCTCATCCACGTCGGCGCCACGCAGGATCCCCTTCAGCCTTCGCACCCGCGCGGTCAGCTCGGGCCTTTCCCGGCCGGGCTCCGCCGTGAGCACCGCGAAGTACTCCTCCACGATCTTGGAGACCGGCTTGCCGATTCGCCTGGCGTGGGACTTGGCCTTGCGAATCAGCTCGTCATCCAGCCGCAACGTGAGCTTGGTATTCATCGGAGCCCTCGAGATGCACGGCGAGGCGTACAACCTCTCAGCAATTGTACGTCACCCCGCTCTGGGCCTCAACCAACGCCCCCGGACCGAAACCAGGACTCCCGGGGCGGGGGCGTCCCTCGCCCACCTTGAGGGTGGGAGAGGGACCGAGGGTGAGGGGGGTGATCCGGTCGAGCGGCGTCCCTCGCCCACCTTGAGGGTGGGAGAGGGACCGAGGGTGAGGGGGGTGATCCGGTCGAGCGGCGTCCCTCGCCCACCTTGAGGGTGGGAGAGGGACCGAGGGTGAGGGGGGTGATCCGGTCGAGCGGCGTCCCTCGCCCACCTTGAGGGTGGGAGAGGGACCGAGGGTGAGGGGGGTGATCCGGTCGAGCGGCGTCCCTCGCCCACCTTGAGGGTGGGAGAGGGACCGAGGGTGAGGGGGGTGATCCGGTCGAGCGGCATCCCCTTCCCCCCTCGGGGGTGGGAAGGGGACCGAGGGGTTGCGGGGGGGGCCCGCTAAATCGTCCACTGGTCGTGGATGACGCCCACCAGGTACCAGCGGCCCGCCTTGCCGCCGCCCTCCTCGCCGCTTCCCTTCTCGAACACCAGCCGCAGGCTCTCCCAGTCCAGGCCGCCCGAGCGCGGGTCGGTGCCCGGCACGTGGTACTCGACGATCCGGCCGCCGGGGTAGGCCTCCTCGGCGTCGTCGAGGGCCGTGCCGGCGCCCTGGCGCGTGTCGACCGCCACCTGGCCGCCGGCGGCGTAGGGAGCGTCGTCGACGAAGCGGTCGACGTACTCTCGGAAGGAGAGGTGGATCGGCCGGCCGGTGCCGTCGTTGCGCCCCCAGACCCGCTCCAGCCGCTCGCCCCGGGCCGCCGCCCGGAGGTCGTCGGGGGTGAGCACCACCTGGTGGTCCGGATCGACGTGGGCGTAGGGGGAGAAGCGCACCCCCTTCCCCGGGTGGACGAGGCCGGCCAGGCGGGCGAAGTCGCGCTCGGAGAGGGCCGCCACGACCTCGCCCGCGGCGCTCCGCAGGTCGGCGGGCGGCGGGGGCTCGGACGGCGCCGGGCCCGGTTCCCGGGAGGTGCCGCACCCCCCGAGGGCCCCGACGAGCGACAGGACCGCGAGGAGGGCCAGCGCCGGAGCCTGCACCGGAGTCAGGCTGGCGACGGTCGGCCTCATCACCCGCGAGCTTACCCGCTGCGCCGCCCGACGCGGCGGGAATCCGGTCGTTCCATATAGTCTCTCCCCATGCCGCCCCGCTTCGACTCCGACCGGCTGACCCTCGAGCTGTCGGTGGCGGACCTCCTGGATCGGCAGCTCGCCGGCAGCCTGGGGTTCGCCAACCGCGGGGGCTACGAGCGCCTCTGGCTCGGCCAGGCGATCCACAGCCGGTACCAGGAGCAGGCCCTCGAAGAGGACGCCGCCTACCGCCGCGAGGTCTGGGTGCGCCACACCCTCGGCCACCGCGGCTGGCAGGTCACGGTGGCGGGGCGCCTCGACGGCCTCCGCCGCGACCCCGACGGCTCCCTGGTGGTGGAGGAGATCAAGTCCGTACGCCGGGGCGGCCAGCTCGGCCAGGCGATCCACGACCTCTACTGCCAGCAGGCCCAGCTCTACGCCTGGATGCTCGCCTGCCGGGAAGGCCACACCGAGGTCTTCGAGCGCCACCCCGACGAGGTCGCCGAGGGCCCGCCCGAGGTGCGGGCCGAGCTGGTGCTCATCGAGATCGGCAGCGACGTGGTGGTACGCGAGCCGGTGCCGGTCGACCTCGAGGCGATCGGCAAGGCGGTAGCCAAACGCCTGAACGCCCTGATCGCGGTCTACGTGCGCCAGCGCCTGGAGACCGAGCGCCGCCGGGAGGCGGCCGGGCGCCTGGCCTTCCCCTACCCCGAGGTCCGGGCCGGCCAGGGGGAGATCCAGGACGCGGTGGCCCTGGCCCTCGAGCAACGCGAGCACCTGCTCCTCGAGGCCCCCACCGGCATCGGCAAGACGGTGGCGACCCTCTTCCCGACCCTGCGCTACTGCCTGGAGCACGACAAGCGCCTCTACGTGCTGACCGCCAAGACCCTGCAGCAGGACATGGCCACCCGGGTGCTCGAGCTCCTCAACGGCGAGGGGGCGTTCCGGTCGCTGCGCCTCAGGGCCAAGGCCAAGATGTGCGCCAACGGCCAGGTGCTCTGCCACGAGGAGTACTGCCCGTACGCCAAGGACTACCAGGCCAAGCTCCAGGGGACCGGCCTGCTCGGCCGGCTGCTGGGCGCCCACACCTACCTGGACCCGGACTCCATCTACGACGCCGCCCGCGAGGCCGAGGTCTGCCCGTTCGAGGTAAGCCTGGAGCTCGCCGGCCGGGTGCAGGTCACGGTGTGCGATTACAACTACGCCTTCGACCCCTACGTCTCGCTCCAGGACTTCGGCGCCGAGGCGGACCTCTCGGACGCGATCCTGGTGGTCGACGAGATCCACAACCTGGTGGACCGGGGGCGCGGCTACTACAGCCCCGAGCTCTCCGCCCGCGCCATCCACCGCGCGGCCGAGGCGGCCGCCGCCGCCGGATCGATCCGGGGGGGCGGCGAGGCCATCCACCGGCGGATCCAGGCCCTCTGCCTGGAGCTCGCGGCCCTGGTCGAGGGCGCCGTGGGCGACGCCCTGGAGGAGGGCCCGGGAGGGGACCGGGCGGTGGAGGCCACCCTGCCGGAGGACTCCCTCTGGCGCCTGCGTCCGAAGCTCGACGGCGCCTTCATCGACTACCTGGAGCACCAGCGCGAGACCAAGACCTTCCGGCCCGACGACGAGTTCGTGGACCTGTACTTCGGGCTGCTCCGCTTCCTCAACGCGTTGGTGGTCTCGGACGAGGCGTTCAGCCACCTGGTCGAGCGTCGCGACGGCGACGCCCTGCTCAAGGTCCTGTGCAAGGACCCGAGCCGCTTCCTCGGCCGGACGATCAACCGCACTCACTCGACGATCGGCCTCTCGGCCACCCTGTCGCCGCCCGAGTTCTACCGGGATCTGCTGGGCTTCGATCCGGAGCGCACGGCGTCGCGCTCGGTGCCCAACCCGTTCCCCCCCGAGAACCGGCGGGTGGTGATCGACGCCTCGGTGGCCACCACCTACCGCGAGCGCCCGACCTACTACCCGCGGATCGCCGAGCGCCTGGCCGCCTTCGCCGACTCGGTGGAGGGCAACTGCCTGGCCCTCTTCCCCAGCTACCAGTTCCTGGCCCAGGTCGCCGGCCACCTGGAGCCGGAGGCCAAGCGGGTGCTGGTGCAGCGCCGGGCCTCGGGCGACCGGGAGCGCGAGGAGATCCTCGACACCCTGCGGTCGGCCATGCTGGGTGACGTGTTGCTGCTGGCGGTGGCCGGCGGGGTGTTCGCCGAGGGGGTCGACTACCCGGGGGACATGCTGCGCGGCGTCGCGGTGGTGGGCCCCTGCCTGCCCGCCCTGACCCTGGAGCAGAAGCTCCTCTCGAGCTACTACGACGAGCGTTTCGAGAAGGGCTTCGAGTACGCTTTCGTGGTTCCCGGGATGACCCGGGTGGTCCAGGCCGCCGGCCGGCTGATCCGCTCGGACCGGGACGTGGGGGTGATCGCCCTCCTCGACCGGCGCTTCCTCCAGGGCCCGTACAACAAGCACCTGCCCGCCGACTGGCTACCCGAGGAGGGGCCCGAGGGGCTCTCGGCCCATCCGGGCGAGGTGGCCGCCGAGTTCTTCGCGTCGTTACGGCGCGGGCTCTAGGGCAAGACGGGCGGGGGCGGGGGACCTGCGATTCACGAAGCCGTGACGCTCCGGACGCCGGGTCCTTCCGAGGCGGAGCTTCTCCAGACAAACAAAAAATTTGCCCCGCCGGAGGTCGGCGGGGCATCGGAAGGAGGAGGAAGGAGAGTGTCTCTCGAGTGCGTTTGCCTCGTCTCTCACTAGTGTCTACGCACGGACCCGCCGAAATGTTTATGCAGCATGAAGACTCCTCCATCTTCAGCGCGGTGGCAGGCGGCGCCGGAGGCCGCGCGGCGGCGGGCCGTTGCGGGGCGGAGGACCTCCCGGCCTACCCTCGCTGACGCTGCGCAGGCGGCCCAAGAACTGGACGTACTGCCGCTCCTGCTCCGGTCCCAGGATCTCGCGGGTGGCGAGCACCGTCTCCACGAAGGCGCTGTCGAGCTCTTTGCGCGTGTCCTCGAGCCGGTCCAGGATCTCCGTCAGCCGCTCCCGTGACGGCTGTGGCGACGAGAGCTCACGGCGCAGATCCCGTTGGAGATCCATCCCCCGGTCGTGGGCGGGGCGGGCGGCGCGGAAGAACCGGCGCTGGATGCCCAGGAACCGGGTCCGCCGGTCCCCTTCGAGACCCATGTCCCTCGCCAGCTCGCCCAGGCGCCGCTCCATTCCCTGGGGCAGGTCGCCCTCGGCGGCCGGGCGACCGGGAGGTCCGGCGCCGTCTTCCGGCGGGGGAAGCTCCTCGGGGCCGGGCCCCGCGGACGCCTCGCTCCCAGGCCCCGAAGTCGGCGCGGGAGGAGGACCTGCCACCTCCCGCGCGGGCCCGCGCGGCTTGGTTCGCAGGTGCTCCACCGCCAAGGTCGCCAGGATCCCGCCGTTGACCCCCAGCGAGAGGAGCAGGGCAAGACCGAGCCAGCGGCGGCTCACCTCACGCTCCCCGTGTCGGCGGCGCCGGTCTGCTCGGAGCCGAGCGCCGTCCAGTAGGCCTCGGCGAGGCTCGGCAGGCTCTCCTCGGTCTCGAAGGAGCCGGTCGAGCTCGCGGAAGTCGCCGCCTGGGTGCTCGGCGTCTCGACGGTGATCGCCGGAGGCATTGCGAGCCACGAGAGCGCGGCGCCCGCCGTCACGCCGACAGCTACCAACAGGGCGCCCACCGCCCGCACCCAGGCCGGGGAGAACGCCTCGGCCTCGGCCCGCACCCCGACCTCTTCGGCCCGGGCCGCCACGCGGGCGGCAAAGCCCGGGGGGGCCGGCGCCGGAGGCGGAAGCTCGAGGGAGCCCCACGCCTCGGCCATCCGACGGTAGCGCCGGGCGAGCTCCGGCTCCCGGGCGAGCCGCGCCTCGAGGCGCGCCGCGCGCTCGGCGGGCAGCTCGCCGTGGAGCAACCGCATCAGGTCTCGCTCGATCATTGGATCGCCCCCGCAACCCCTTCCCACCCTGGATCGGGTGTTCGCGGATCTGGGCCGCTGGTCTTGATTGGCGTGCGATCGGACATCTCGTGTCTCCAGTCTATGAAACCCCCGGGCTCGCGGACTCTTGCGCCCGCTCGACGTTGCGCATCGCCCGGAAGAGGCGGCTCTCCACCGCCCCGACGGTGATCCCCAACACCTCGGCGATCTCCTTGTACGACAGTCCCTCGAGCTTGGCCAGCACCAGCACCGCCCGCTGGCCCTCGGGCAGCTCGCCGATCAGGCGCCGGGTCGCCCGCCAGCGCCGCCGGGCGGCGAGAGCGCTCTCGGGATCGGGCGCATCGTCGGGGGGATCGAGGGCCTCGAGCCCCCGGTGCCGATCCGGGCCGTCGCCGCCGCGCTCGAAGGCGCCGAAGGAGAGGAAGCGCACCACTTTGCGCCGGCGCAGACGGTTCAGGCAGTAGTTGACGGCGATCCTGTAGAGCCAGGTGTAGACCTGGGCCTCGGGGCGGTAGCTCGCGGCCTTGCGGTACGCCTTGAGGAAAACCTCCTGGACCGCGTCGCGGGCGTCTTCCTTGTTTCCCAGGAGCCGCTCGCAGAGCGCCAACAGCCGGTCCTGGTGGCGGCGGACGAGGGTCTCGAAGTCCCGGGTGTCGCCGGCGGCGATCCGGGCCAGGATGTCCGCGTCGGTGTCGGGCCGGGGCGGGCAGTGCGCGGCGCAGTCCACGTCGGGGGGTGAAACACCCGGCGGGCCGGAATCTTGCGGCTCTCGGGGAACGGAGCTAGCTCCGAATCGCGTCCAGCGCCTGGGCGAGCTGATCGGCGTCCGCGTACCGGCCGGACGGGTCCCGGGCCAGGCAACGGGTGAGGACGTCGGCGAGGCCCTCGGGGAGGACCGTCGGGTCCAGGGGGTCCGGCGGACCGGCGGCGATCCGTTCGCGCAGCGCCTCACCGGACTCATCGCCGGCGCCGAGGTCGTAGATCGGCCGGCCGGTGAAGGCCTCGACCAGCACCGCACCGGCGGCGTAGACGTCCGCCGCGGCGGTGGGCTCGCCCCCCGCGAGGCGCTCGGGCGCGAGGTAGCGAGGCGATCCCAGGAGCTCGTCCGCCTCCGGGTCGGTGCCCGGAGGCGGCAGAAGCGCGGCGAGCCCCAGCTCGGTCAGGCGCGCGTGGCCTCGAGGGTCGAGGACGATCGCCGCCGGGCGCACGGCGCCGTGGGCCAGGCTGGCACGGTGCACCGCGGCGAGCCCCGCCGCCAGGTACCGAGCCACCCGTAGGGCCGCCGGCGTCGGCAGGGCACCGGCTCGCGCCAGGACGTCGCCCAAGCGCGGGCCCTCCGTGCGCTCCGAGGCGAGGAACGGCACCGCCCCGTCGATGCCCAGCTCCACCACCCGCGCGACGGCGGGATCGGCGACGTGGAGCACGCTCCGGATCGGGTTGCCCAGCTCTTCGAGGGCGCCCGGGTTGGCGAGGAGGGTGCGCCGCACCGCCTTGAGCACGACCCGGGCGTCGGTCTCCCGGTCCCGGGCCAGGAAGGAGACCCAGGCGTCGGTGCCCGCCAGACGGGTTTGGAGAGCGAAGCGCCCGGCGACCACGGCGCCCGGCGCGAGGGTGGACAGCTCGGCACCCGCCGGGCTGTGCTCCGCGGTGCCCAGCGCCTCGGCCGCCCGGCCGGCGCGCTCCGCGTCGAGAAGGTAGACCGGCTGCGGGGTCAGGAGGCCGCGCTGAGCCGTGAGCTCGAGACCCGCCGCCTCGAGCCTCTCCCGGAGCTCTTTGAAGATCCCTTTGGAGAAGATCAGGTCGCCGGACGAGGCCTCCCGGAGCAGGCTCTCCGCCTGCTGCACCGGCAACCCGGTCAGGGTCCGCGTCCCTTCGCCGCCGGCGACGATCACCGCCCCCGAGGCGAGGGCCAGCGCCGGCGGCACCGGCTCGTCGAAGGCGTTCTCCGGCTCGGAGAGGGCACCCAGGATCTCCGCCGCCCCTCCCAGGGCGCGGGCGGGCCCGTCGTCCCCGTCGAACCCGGCGAGCACCCGGTGCCCGAGGGCCGCCTCCACCCGGCCGCCTCGGGCGGCCACCGCCCGGCGTACCCGCAGCAGATCGCGGCCGAGGCGCTCGGCCACCTCCCGCGGCTCGTCACTCCCCCGGGTGCGTCCGTAGCGCGGCAACTCGACGACCAGCACCACCACGGAACGCCGCTCGGGGGCGTCCGACGGGCTCTCCGCCTCGCCGGCGCTCGCCGCCACCACGGCCTGAAGCGCCCGGGTCTCGGCCAGGTCCCGGAAGAGGTCCGCCAGCGCCGCCGGCACCTCGTGCCGCGAGGCCGCCGCCAGGTCCCCGCCGCGTGCCACCACCGCCGCCTCGGCCACCTCCCGCACCGGTCCCACCGCCGAGCGGCCGATGAGCGGAGCGCCGACGAGGCCCAAGATCAGGGCCACCAGACCCGCGCCCAGGGCGGTCCACTCGACCCAGCGCAGGGCCGGAGAGCCCCCGCCCCGCTCGAGCAGGGTCACCTGCGCCGCCACCGGATGGCCCGCCGGGTCGGCGACGGGCTCGACCTCGGCGTCGTACCGCCGGCCGGCGAGGGAGAGATCGACCGGTCCCACCCGGGCGGTCCCCTGCCCGGCCTGGGCCAGTGCCCCCGCTTCCGTCAAGGCCGGGAGAAGGGCCTCGGCGGCGCCGCGCCCCAAGGTCGAAGCCGCGACCCGAGCGGCCGCCGGACCGCCGAGGACCACGTAGGCGGTATCGGCGCGGGCCAGGGACTTCGCTTGGAGGGCCAGGGACTGGTTCACCAGGTCCGCCACCGCCACGACCCCGAGGGGCTCGAAGTCGTGCTCGATCCGCCGCGCCGCCACCAGGTAGAGGGTGTCCCCCAGGAGCAGGGCCCCACGCGCCGAGCCGTCGCCGCCCGCGCGCACGGCGGCCACCGAGGCGGCGAGGGCATGGACCGCCGCGTCCGGCCCGCCCGCCGAGGCCACGATCTCTCCCGAGGGACCCCGCACCACCACGAGCTCGATCTGGCGCCGGTCGAGCTGGTCCTCGAGCACACGGGTGACCGGCGACGGCCCGGCCGGCGGCTCGAGGGCCTCTGAAGCCGCCGCTCCCGCTCCGGCGGGCACCGACGGGCTCGCAGACGCCGAGGACTGGGCCGGAACGGTGACCGCGGCGGCCACCTCCGGGTCGGCGGCGAGCTCGGCGGCGGCCAGGCCCAGGCTCTCCAGGCGCTGATCGTCGAAGGCCGCGAGGGAGCGGGCGGCCGGGTCCACCTCGCCCGGTCCCTCGCCCCGGTGCGCGCGCTCGAGCCACTCCACCGAAGCCACCGTGGCACCGGCCACTAGGAGCACGGCCAAGGCGACCAGGAGGACGATTCGCGGCGTCGGGCTGGGGGCGGTGGAGGCCGGGGGAGGGGCCACTTCGGATCTCGGGCGGCTTCGGCACTCCGGCGCTCGGGGCGCCGGTGAAACGTTCAGTTGAAGGAAATCTGGCGGCTATCGTAGCACGGCGGGCAACCGGCGTTTGCCGTATCCTTCCGCCATGGCCAAGGAGCTGGCACGGCGCATCCGGCACTTCATCGAGGACCCCGCGGCGGGGTCGTTCGACGACCTCGCCGTCCAGGCGTTCGCCTGGCAGCTCGAGCGGGTGCCGGGCTTGGCCGGCCTGGCCGGCCGGACCGGTCAGACTCGGCCGCCGGCTGCGGACTGGCGCGCGCTTCCCGCGGTGCCGACGCTCGCTTTCAAGAGCCTGGACCTGACGCCTCGCGGGCTCGACGTGTCGGAGGCGCCGGTGTTTCGCTCGAGCGGTACGACCAGCGGCCCGAGGAGCGTCCACCGCCTCGTCTTCCCGGGCCTCTACCGGGCGGCCATCGACGCTTCCTTCCCGCGCCACTGCCTGCCCGGCGGCGGCCGGTCCAGCCGACCGCAGCACCTGCCGATCCTGTCCCTCGTCCCGCCGCTCGCGGACCTGCCGGACTCCAGCCTGTCGTTCATGATCGACCACATGATGCACCGCCACGGAGCCGCCGGGAGCGCCTGGGCGTTCGGCCCGGACGGCCTCGACTCGGCGGCGGCGAACGCCTGGGCCACGGCCCGGCACCGGGACGGCCGTCCGGGGCTGATCGTGGCCACGGCCCTGGCCCTCGCCGCCTGGCTCGACGAGCTGGAGGACGCGGGCCGGAGCCACCGGCTGCCCGCCGACACGGTGATCTTCGAGACCGGCGGCTTCAAGGGACGGCGCCGGGAGCTCTCCCGCGCTGCCCTCCTCGAGCGGGTCGAGGCCCTCCTGGGCGTCGCGCCCGAGCGGGTGGTCCGGGAGTACGGCATGACCGAGCTGACCAGCCAGCTCTACACCCGAACCCTCGACGGCGGCGACCCGGACCTCTTCGCGGCGCCCCACTGGGTGCGGGTGCGGGTGCTGGACCCGGCGACCCTGGAGGAGGCCCCTCCGGCCACGCCGGGGCTGGTAGCCGTCTTCGACCTGGCGAACCTCTCCTCGGCCGTCCACCTGCTGACCGAAGACCTCGGGGCCCTGGAGCCGGGCGGGCTACGCCTCCTGGGCCGGGCGGCGGGCGCCGAGCTGCGGGGCTGCTCCCTCGCGGCCGAGGAGATGATGGAGGCCGATCCTGAGTCCTGAGGTTGGGCCGGACGGTCCAGCGAGGCGGGCCGAGCGTCTCGCCGCCCACGGCGGCGCCACCCTCCGGAGCCTCAGCGACGGCGAGATCCTCACGGCCTGGGAGGCCGCGGTCGGCGCCTTCCTCGATCCCGGGTCCCCGGAGCGTCGGGAGCTCACCGCCCCCCTGGCCCGCGCCACCCGCCTCTCGGAGGCAGGGCTCCAGGCCGGGCTCGAAGCGGTCCTGGGCGGCGTGCGGGGCGAACCCGCCGCGGCCCTCTTCGCCCGGGCCCGGGAGCTCCGGGGCGCGGCGGGTGACACCGGGGCCGCGCGCCCGCCGGAGGGCCTGGTCCTGGTGATCCTCGCCTCGAACCTCCCGGCCCTGGCGGTCCAGCCCCTGCTGCCCGCCCTCGCCGCCCGCCGGCCGGTGCTCCTCAAGTCGCCGTCGTCGGAGCCCCTCTTCACCCCCGCCTTCGTCCGGGCCCTCGTTCGCCGCCTGCCGCCCCTCGCCGACGCGGTGGACGCCGCCACCTGGCGCGGCGGCGACGAGGCCGTCGAGGCGCCCCTCCTGGCGCGAGCGGCGACGATCCTGGCCTACGGGGGGGACGAGGCCGTAGAGAGCCTGCGCCGCCGAGCGGCGACCGCGGGAGCCGCCCGGGTGGTGGGCTACGGCGCCCGGACGAGCCTGGCGGTGGTGGCGAAGGACGCCGAGATCCAGAGCGCCGCCGCCGGGATCGCCCGCGACGTGGCCCTCTTCGACCAACGGGGATGCCTGTCGGTGGCGGCGGTCTACGCAGAGGGGGACGAGGCCCGAGGCCGGGAGCTGGCCCACGCTCTGGCGAAAGCCCTGGAGGAGAGAGCCAAGATCTGGCCGCCAGGCCCGGCGGAGGCGGCCGAGCTGGCGGGCGTCCAACAGGTGCGCGCCGAGGCGGAGCTCCGGGGCCTGTTCGCGCCGGAGGTGGCAGGGGCCGCCGGCGACCCGCGCCGGGGCACGGTGGTGGTGGAGCCCCGGCCCACCTTCCGGCCGACCCCTGGCCTGAGGACCGTCCGGGTGCACCCGCTGCCCGACCTTGCCGCGCTCCCGGCGCTCCTCGAGCCCTGGCGCGGCCGGCTCCAGGGGGCGGCGCTGGCCGGAGAGAGAGCCCTCGCCCTGGCGGGCGCCCTCGAGGCCCTGGGAGTCTCCAGGACCGCCCCGCCCGGCGAGCTCCAGAGCCCCGACGCCCGCTGGCACAACGGCGGCATCGACCCGCTGGAGGTCCTCTCAGCGCGCCCATGACCCCGGGCGGGGCGTCCCGGCTACCCGGTCGCCTTCCCGCCCGTCAACACGTTCTGGATCGCCAGCTCCGGCACGTTCCACTGCTCCCCGACGATCCGCCCGACCTCCTTGCCCTTCACGTAGACGATGCCGGTGGGGGTGCCGTGCACGTCCTTGGCATCCATCACCGGGTCCTTGAAGCTGTCGGGCACGCCGTAATAGTCGAAGGTGATCTTCGGGTTGTCCAGCGTCTCCTGGACCTTGATGATCCGCGGCACCATGAGCTCGCAGTGGGGGCACTTCGAGTTGAAGAAGACCTGGACCCGGACCGGCTGGCTCTCTTTGTCGAGCTGGGCGACCAGGCTCGGGTTCGGCGTGTACGCCTCCGCGCGGCGGGCGTAGGAGGGGTCGTAGGCGGTCAGGTCGGAGGCCTTCTGCGGCCCGACCAGCGACGCCCGCTCGCTGAGCGCGTACTTGTGCCCGCCGGTCGCGAAGGACACCCCCGTCCCCGACCCGTCGATCTGGAAGGGCCCCTGCGGCGTGACGGAGGCGTCGGCCAGGATGTCGATGGTGCCGTCCTGGCGCTTCGCGAGGCTCATGATCCCCACGGTCTCCACCTGGCGGCTCCGCATGTCGATGAGGATCGGCCGGTCGACGCCGGAGCCCAGGAGCAAGAAGGCCCGCGCCCGGTCTGACTTGTAGATCTGCGCGCCCGGCGCCTTCTGGCCGTCCACCGACAGGGCGTAGGTCCCGATCTCCTGGAAGCCCTGGAGGAACGGATCCGGCGCCGGCTGGGCCGAGAGCGGCCCGGTGGCGATCCCGGTGAAGGCCAGCAGGCAGATCAGGCAGAGCAGCCACGGCAGGGTCGCCCCAGGCCGGAAAGCCCGGGAGGCCCGAGGGGCCTTCGGGATGGAGGTGGAACGCATCAGTCGAGGAGTCGGCATCGGATCTCTCCGGGAGTTAGAAGCGGTCACTCGGTTGCGTCACCGGCGGCGGCCCAGCGCTCGAAAGGAGGCAGGCCGTCCCAGGTCTCCAGCACCTTCCCGTCCGCCACCAGGAAGGAGCGGGGCAGCCGCCGAACCAGCGGTTTGACCAATGGCTCCGGCGCCTCGCGGATCTCGAACCCCGGCCCCCACTGCCAGAAAAAAGCCTGCTGCGCCGCCCGGTCGGCCGGAGTCACCACGAAGACCGGCGGCGCGCCGGCGGCGAGCGCCTGGCGATCGAGGTAACCGTTGATCCGGTCGACCTTCTTCCCGAAAGCCTCGTCCAGGTCGGCCAGGATCACCAGGTGCCGGCCGTGCTCGAGCTCGGGCACCACCGAGTCCATGCAGGCCCGGTTCGTTCCCTCGCCGACGCACAGGCTCGACATCTCGACCCCGGGCGAGAGGCGCGTCGCCCAGTCGTCGAGGGGAAGCTCCGGCGCCTTCCACGCCAGGAGCACGGCGCCGAGGGCGGCCAGAACGCCCGCGGCGGTGCGTAGCCGCGGCACCCGGCGGGCGCTCCGCGAGCGGCCGAGGAAGGCCAGGAGCAGGGGCGGCACCAGGAGCGCCAGGTCCTGCCAGAACGCCTGGGCGGGGCTCCGAACCACGAGGTTCCCGAAGCAGCCGCAGGAGGCGGAGGTGGGCAGGAGGCCGTGGGCCGCCCGGTAGTAGTCCTGGGCGGTGAGGAAAACGAAGAAAGCGACCAGCAGGGCCGCCGGCACCAGCACCCAGAGCCGGCGCACGCCGAGGAGCAGGAGCGTCCCGAGCCCGGCCTCGAGGGCCAGGGCCACGTAGGCGACGAGGGTCGCACCGCCCAGCAGCCCGAGGCCGCGCGACTGGACGTCGGCCACGAAGGCCACCGGATCGATCGCCTTGGCCCACGCCGCGAACAGGAACACGCCCCCCAGCACCACGCCGGCCAGGATGCCGAGCGCCTGGAGCCAGCGGGCGGGCGTGGAACCGGCCCTGGCGTGGCGTCCCTCGAGAGCTGCTTCGGCGGTTTCGGCCATGACAGAAGCCCGATGGTATGGCGAGACCGACCGAGGGGCAAGGCGGAGGCCGACGACGGAGCCGCGCCGATCATCCCGTCGGGGGCCGGCCGGGGATCTCGGACTCGGGGCCTCACCTGGGCCGACGGACGGTCCTCAGCTTCCCGCTCCCTCCGCCGCCGCAGAAGAACCGGTCGGCCCCGTCGGACTCGAGGCCCGAAACGCCCACACCGGGAGGCATCTCGACCTTCTCCAGGACCTCTCCCGTCCGCGGGTCGAGCCGCCTCAGGTCGCTCTGGTCCTCTTCCCAGGTACCGTGCCAGAGCTCACCTTCGACCCACGTGACACCGGTGACGAAGCGATCGGACTCGAGCGTGCGGAGGATCGCCCCGGTCTCGGGATCGACCTGGTAGATCTTCCGGTTCGGATACTGCCCCACCCAGAGCGTCCCCTCGGCCCAGGCGAGCCCCGAGTCACCGCCGCCGCCGGGAGCCGGGATCGTGGCCAGCACCCGGCCGCTCTTCGGATCGATCCTCTGGATGCGATCGTCGGCGATCTGGAAGAAGTGCTCGCCATCGAAGGCCGTTCCCGCCTGCGCGGCGACCTCCAGCGTCTGCACCGTCTCCCCGCTCACCGGGTCGAGGGCGTGCAACGCTGTGCCGGCCGCGAACCAGATGTTGCGACCGTCGTAGGTGACGCCATGGACGGCCTCGGTCTCGGGAAAGGGTCCATATTCGCGCTCGATGTCGGCCGCTGATCGCTCCATGCTTCCTCCGTGATCCCTGGCAACCCGTAGTGAACGCCTGCGCAGGCGGCACCCTATTCCATCGGCAGTACAGCGGGGAGTAACAAAGTCGTCGTGAATCCCGCCACCGGCGGAGTCATCCAGCGGCGGGCCCGCCCGCGGCCCAGGGACTGCGCCTTGCCTTCCGCCGCCAATGACGCGAGCGCCCGCTGGACGGTGCGCTGGCTCGTCCCCAGGGCGAGGGCCAGGGCCGAGCTCGACCACGACTCCCCGTCGGCCAGGAGCGCGAGCACCCGCGAGCCCTCCTCCTCGACGGGCCAGGCCAGCACCACGACCTCCCGAGCGCGGCGCGGCGTCAGTACGAAACCGCGCTTCGTCGCGCTCACGTCGGCCAGAGCCCGCAGCGCCGAGCGGAGCCGACCGATCTCGACCCGCAAGCGGGCGCGATGGGAATCGTCGGTGTGCTTGGCGTCGAACGCCCGCGCGACGAGCGCCTCCCTCGGCGCGTCGTCCGGCCAGGCTTCGGCGAGGGCGCGGGCGAGGGCGAACAACACGGGGCGCGTGGCGAGGGAGGCCACCCGCCCTCCCTGCCGCACGACATTGTGGCAAGCGTCCACCACGAAGGCCTCCGACCCGAGCAACGCCTCGACCTCCTCGAGCAGGAGGAATCGCTCCCCGCCCTCGGCGATCCGCCGCGCGGCGGGCTTGCTCAGGACGAGGTAGGCGCTCTCCACCTCCGCCGTCAGCGCGGGAATGCCGGCGTCGCGGGCCGCGCGCCTGGCCCGGGCGAGGGCGGCGCGCGCCGCCTCCGTCCGGACGCGCCGGATCGCGATCGCCGCGGCGACCAGCTCGAGGGCGGATCTCGACGCGGGAGGCAGCAACGCGGGATCGAGCTCGGCGAGCGCCCGCTCGGCCTCGTCGATGCGCCCGATCAGGAGGAGGCGCCGTGCCTCCAGAACCCGCGCGTGCGCAGCGTTGGTTCGGTCGCCGTGCGCCTCGAGCGTCGCCCGGGCCGCGGCGAGGGCCTTCTCCGTCCCGCCGAGCTCGCGCGAGACGAGGGCGATCTCGGCCGCGGCCACGACGCACCTGGCGCGGGATACGGGCTCCCTGGGGCCGAAGGCGCGCGCCGCCCTGCGCAGGAGCGCCTTGGCCTGGGCGAGATCGCCGAGCCGGGCGATGGCGATGCCGCGAAGCGCCAGGGCCGGCGCGTCGTCGCTCAGGGCGACCCGCTGCAAGGCGCCGAGAGGATCGCCCGCCGCCAGGGCCCGCGCGGCGGCCCGGATCAGAGGGTCCATCCCAATCCCGTCAGACTTGTCACTCACGCCGCGTCGAGCCCGGTGCCTAGTCTAGGTCATCGCCAACGACCGACAGGAGACACCCGCGATGACCAAGCACACGACCGGAACACTCGACGAATGGCTGGCAGCCCGCCTCGACCTGCTCGAGGCGGAAAAGGAGCTGACCCGGCAGAGCGACGAGCTCGCCAGGAGGCGGCAGGCTCTACCCTGGGTCCGGGTCGACAAGGAGTACCGGTTCGAGACCGACGAGGGGAGCGGCTCGCTCGCCGATCTCTTCCGCGGGCGCTCGCAGCTCCTCGTCTACCACTTCATGTTCGGGCCCGACTACACGGCGGGCTGTCCGTCCTGCTCGGCGATCGCCGACGGCTTCAACGGCTTCGTCGTCCACCTGGCCCACCACGATGTCACGCTCTCGGCGGTGTCGCGCGCGCCGCTCGCCAAGCTCCAGGCCTACAAGCGTCGGATGGGGTGGACGTTCCCGTGGGCCTCCTCGCTCGGCAGTGACTTCAACTCGGACTTCGACGTCGCGCCCACCGAGGAGGAGCAGCGCGAGGGGACCGTCGCATACAACTACCGGCGCAGCCGCCACGCGATGGACGCAGCGGAGGTCCCGGAGGTCGTCGTCCAGCTGGCGGCAGCGAGCGGAACCGACGCGGCCTCGTACACGCGAGAGCGGCCGGGCATGAGCGCCTTCGTGCTCGAGGACGGCGTCGTCTACCACGCCTACTCCACCTACGCGCGCGGCCTGGATGGTCTCTGGGGCATGTACCAGTGGCTCGACCGCGCCCCCAGGGGGCGCAACGAGACCGGCATCTGGTGGCGCCGCCACGACGAGTACGGTCAGGCGGGCTGATCCGGTCCCGCGCGGAGACCTCACGGCCCATGTCTTCCCGGCCAGCCCCCCGCCGAGCGTTTCTCGGCGTCTCGGCGCTCCTCTTCGCCGCCAGCGCGTCCGTGACGATCGCCTGGTGCGGGTCCATGTCGGCGATGGGCGGAATGGTGATGCCCGGCGGCTGGACCCTGTCCATGGCCTGGATGCGGATGCCGGGTGAGACCTGGCCCGGCGCCGCAGCTGCGTTCCTCGGGATGTGGATCGTGATGATGGTGGCGATGATGCTGCCGTGCCTGGTCCCGATGCTGGGGAGCTACCGCCGCGACCTCCAGAGTCGAGTCGGGACCGGCACAGCGCCCCTGCGCCGCCTGACCGCGGTCATGGGCCTGGGGTATTTCGCCATCTGGACCGCGATCGGCGCGGTCGTTTTCCCGCTGGGCGTGGCGCTGGCGGCGGTCGAGGTGCACTGGCCGCCGCTGGCGCGCGCCGTTCCTCTCGCGGCCGGCGGGGTCGTCCTCGTCGCCGGCCTCGTCCAGCTCAGCCCGTGGAAGGTGCGTCAGCTCGGCTGCTGCCACGAGGCCGCGAAGTGTGACCCAACGCGGTCACCGTCCGCCGGTACGGCCTGGCGGTATGGGGTGAGCCTGGGCCTCCGGTGCGGCCGCTGCTGCGGCAACCTGATGGCGATCCTCCTGGCCGTCGGGGTCATGGACCTCCGCGCCATGGTCCTGGTGACCGCGGCCCTCACCGCCGAGCGCCTGGCGCCGAGGGGCGATCGAGTCGCGCGAGCCACCGGGGCCGTCGTCGTCGGGGCAGGGTTGTTCCTGATCGCCCGGGCCGCCCGGCTCGGGTGAGGCATCCCGGCGGGAGCCCGGGATCCACCGATTGGGCTCGTGGGAACCGGAAGCCGGTCCACGCTGTTTTATCCTCTAGATCATGCACGGTCTCTGGCACGACGTTCGTCTCGCGCTGCGCACGCTGCGGAAGCAGAAGGGGCTCTCCATCGCGGCCCTCCTGTCGCTGGCCCTCGGGCTGGGCGCGAACACGGCGCTCTTCTCGGTCGCCTACGGGGTCCTGATGCGCCCCCTGCCGTACCCCGGGGCGGACCGCCTCGTGCGCCTGGCGGAGGTGCACCCCGGCGCCACGGCGGCGTTCCGGGGGTCGCTCCTGACCGACCGCACCTTCCACGCCTGGAGCCGAAACCCCACGACCGTGGAGGGGATCGCCGCCTTCAGCCGCGACAAGGTTGTCGAGACGAGCGGCGACCGGGCGGAGCGCGTTCCGAGCGCCTCGCGTCTCGCCCTCCCTGTTCCGTCTGCTGCGAGCCCGGCCGTCCGCCGGGCGCCTGCTGGTGGCGGACGACGCCGTCAAAGGGGCGCCGCCCGTGGCGGTGATCTCCGACGGCTTCTTCCGGGAGCGCTTCGGAGGCGATCCGTCTGCCGCCCTGGGCAGCACCCTGGTCCTCGACGGCGTGGCCCACACGGTCGTCGGGGTCGCGGCCCCCGGCTTCTACTTCCCGGACCGGGAGGTGCGGCTCTGGACCCCCTATGCCACGCCGACGCCCGGCGGGGGCAACTCCATCAGCCTGTTCGCGGCGATCGCACGCCTGCGCCCGGGCGCGAGCCCCGCCCAGGCCGCGGCCGAGGCGACCGCCGCCGCACGCAGCGTGAAGCGGCCGCCCATCGTCGACGCGATTTTCGGCCACGGCGGGCCGGTGGAGGTGCAGGTCCACACGTTGCTCGATGAGATGACGGGGCGCGTCCGGCCGGCGCTCCTGGTCCTTTGCGTCGGCGTCGGCTTCGTGCTGCTGATCTGCTGCGCCAACGTGGCCAACCTCCTGCTCTCCCGCGGCGTCGCCCGCGCCCGCGAGCTCGCCGTGCGCACCGCCCTCGGCGCCGCCCGCTACCGGGTGATCCGCCAGGTGATGACGGAAAGCCTCGTGCTCACGGGCCTGGGCGGCCTTCTCGGTCTGGGGCTCTGCGGAGGGATCCTCGAGGCGCTGCCGCGGCTGGCGCCGGCGGACTTCCCGCGCCTGGACGACGTACGGCTCGACGGCCGCGTGCTCGCTTTCGCGGCCCTGGCCACCCTCGCCATCGCGCTCCTGGCCGGGCTGCTTCCCGCCCTGCGCGCCGCGCGCCGGGACACCCTGCCGGCGCTGCGCGACGGTACCGGCGGTGCGACGGGGGCGCGCTCGATGCGCCTCGGCGGGAGTCTCCTCGTGGCCGAGGCGGCGCTCGCCGTGATGCTCCTGGTGGGAGCCGGCCTGCTGATCCGGAGCTACGCCGAGCTGGTGGCGGTGGACCCGGGATATGACCCCGGCCACGCACTGGTGGTGCAGGTCGACCTGGGTGGAACCTCCGACACCGAGGGCAACCGGCAGCTCGCCCTCGACCTGGCGGACCGGATCGGTGCCCTGCCGGGTGTCGAGGCCGCCGGGGTCGCCAACATGGCGCCGCTGGGCCACTCCACCGCGGTCCGGCAGTTCGAGTTGCCGGCTTCCGTGACCGGCTCCGAGCCCGTCACCGTCCACGCGGTCTCCTACGCCGTAACGCCCGGGTACGCGGAGGCGCTCTCGCTCCGGCTCGTGGCGGGGCGGTTCTTCGTCCCGGGGGATCTCGGTGCGGGGGTGCGGCCGATGCTGGTAAACGAGGAGTTCGTCCGCTCCTATCTCACCGACGGCCGTCCGGTCGTCGGGCGCCGGTTCGAGCTGGGCGACAACCAGGACGACGCGCGGCCCACGGAGATCGTCGGGGTCGTCGGCAACGTCCTTCACGATGGCCTCGACGCCGAGCCCCAAAGCGCGATCTACTCCCTGCCCAAGTCCAAGATGCCGCCGTTTTTCTACCTGGTCGTGCGGACCGCGGGAGACTCCCAACCGCTCATCCCGGCGCTGCGCTCGGTGGCGGCCGCGCGGGCGCCCACGGCGGGCCTGGAGGTCGCCACGCTGTCGAGCCGCGTGTCGGCCTCGGTCAGCCAGCCCCGCTTCGCCGCCGCCACCCTCGCGAGCCTCGCGTTCCTGGCTCTCGCCCTGGCGGCCACCGGCCTCTTCGGCGTGCTCTCCTACAACGTCGCCCGGCGGCGGCGGGAGATGGGGGTGCGCGGCGCTCTCGGCGCCGACCGGGGCGCGATCATCGGCCTCGTCCTGCGCCAGGGCCTGCTGGTGACCGGAGCGGGCCTGCTCCTCGGGCTCGCCGGTGCGGCGGCGCTGGCGCAGCTCCTGGCGAGCCTCCTCTTCGGGGTGACGCCCTTCGACGCCGTGGCGTTCGCGGCCGCCCCGGTCGTGCTCCTCGTCGTCGCCCTCGGCGCCTGCCTCTTTCCCGCCTGGCGTGCCGCGTCGGTCCCGCCTACCGAGGCCCTCCGGGCGGAGTAAGGGCGGTAGGTCGTGACCAAGCGACTCGTGGACATCGACGACGAGACCGCCTTGCGGCACGTGCGGCGGCTCCGCCGGCCGGGAGCCCTCGACCTGGCGAAGATCGAGGAGGCGCGGCGACCGCGCCTCGAGCGCTGAGCGCCATGCGCTATCTCGTAGATACCTCGGTGCTCGGCCGCGCCCACCAGGAAAGGGTCGGAGACCGGCTCGAGGAGCTGGCCAAGACGGGTCGCCTATGGACCTGCGGCCTGATCGATCTCGAGGTCGTCTACGGCTCCAGGGCCCGAGACGTGGCGGAGGTCATCGAGGAGCGGAGGGCGTTGCCGGAGGGGCAGCAGGCCCCCTCCCCTCCGGGCCGGCATCTGATCACGCCTACACGAGCCGGCGGGCGAGGGCCCGGCCGATGAGCGGGATCTCTTTGCGCCCCAGGGCCTCGACCGCCAGAGCGAAGAGCTCCGGCGCAGCGAGGAGCGCCCGGGCGCCCGGGGACCGGCCCCCGGGCGCAGCGGAGTAGGACGAGATTCTCCACGCATCCTCACGCAGGTGATATCCTATGGGATGTGTTGAGGGTCGTTCTGGACACGTCCATCGTGGTGGCCGGATTTCGCAGTCGCCACGGCGCAAGCAATCTCCTGCTCGAGCATGTGGCCCATCGTGTCCTCCGTCCCCTTCTGACAACGGCCCTCTTCCTGGAGTACGAGGAGGTCCGGCTCCGGCCCGAGCATCGGCTGGTGACGGGGATGAGCGAAAAGGACGCAGAGCACGCGTTGGCGGCGCTCGCCAGCGCCGCCGATCCGGTTGAGGTTCATTTCCGGTGGCGCCCGCAACTCCGAGACCCTGCGGACGAGCTGGTCTTGGAGGCCGCCGTCAACGGGCGGGCGGAGGCGCTCGTGACTCACAACCTTCGCCACTTCGAGACTGCGGCGAGACGATTCCAGTTGCGGGTGCTGACACCGCAGCAGTGCCTGCAGGAGATCAAGCCATGAGCAAGAGTACCTATCCGTTGAAGCTGCCGAGCTCGGTCAAGGCCGCGGCTACACGTCTGGCCAAGGAGGACGGGGTTTCCCTCAACCAGTTCCTCGCAGCCGCCGTCGCGGAGAAAGTCGGCACCCTGGAGACCGCCAAGGAATTTCTGCGGCGCCGCGCCGCCGACGCGAAGCCGGAGGACTTGCTGAGTTTCCTGCGAGGCGCGCCGGATGCCGCTCCGGCTCCCGAGGACACGCGATAGACCGACCAGAGGCAGATGCCGGTCGGCTCCTCCGGCGGCGGCCACCAGCGACGCGCCGCGCCGGTCCTCACACTCAGCTTGCCACGGCCCTCGGCGTGACTTCCCGGCGGATCAGCGATCCGGCGTCCCGTTCGGCCTCCTCAGTGGCACCTCCCGGCTGCCGCAACCTCAGTCTCCGGTGCTCCGGTCCTCCCGCTCATGACCCGGTGACGAAGACGGCTCGCTCGTGGAGGGTCGGACCTGGCCCTGCGAGGCATCTTTCGGCCGGACGCCTGGGACCTCCACCGTCATCGTCCGGAGGAGGCGCAGGCGCCAGTCCGGCGTCTGCGGAAGGCCGCCGTTGAGCTCGCCGGCGATCTTCTCGAAGATCTTTTCTCAAGCCGTGTAGAAGTTGTGAAGGCGGAGCGCTGTGCTCTCGACGTAGGCTCGGCGGTCCCCATCCGGCAGGGTGCGCCCCTTCTCCCAGGTGACCGGGATGTCCTCGGCGAGGCGCGCGAGGCTCGAGAGCTCCTGCCGAATCTCGGCCGCGAGGGTCAGGAACTCCCGCTCACTCTGCATGGAGAACGACTCCCTCCGTCTCGATCCGGCGGCGGAGCATCGGCGGGCACTCGCCGAGGAGCTTGAGGTCGACGGGAATCGGAATCTCGCGAGCCAGCTCGGCGTCCGCGCGGAAGAAGCGCTCCGGCGCAAGACCCTCGACGGCGAGGTCGATGTCCGAAGCGAGTCTCGGCCGCCGCCAGGCGAGGGAGCCGAAGAGGATCACTTTCCGCACGCCGTAGCGCTCGGCCAGGAGGCCCGCCGCACGACGGGCCGCCTCCATCGCCCGGGCGACGTGGAGGTGCTCGACGATCCGCGACTCGGGCCGCGCGAGATGCCATGCGCACCGCCTCAGCCTCGGCGCCCGGTCCTTTCCACCGGTTCGACGCGATAGACTTCCATCGATGCCTGCCGCCAAGCCCACCGCGAAGCAAGAGGTCGAGCGCGTCCTCGCCAAGCTGCCCGACGACGCCTCCTTGGAAGACGTCCAGTACCACCTCTACGTGCTCCAGCACATCGAGCGCGGTCGCCGCGACATCGAGGAGGGCCGAGTGCTGAGCGCCGAGGAGGTCGAGCGACGGATGGCCCGATGGCTCGACCGGTAGCCTGGACCGAGCTCGCCTGGCAAGACCTCGAGCGCGCCGTTGACACCATCGCTCAGGACTCGCCCACTTACGCCGCCGGCTTCGCCCGGCGGGTCTGGGAACGGGCGCAGTCGCTCGACGAGCTCTCCTACCGGGGCCGAGTCGTGCCCGAGCTGGGAGACCCGGACGTCCGGGAGCTCATCCTCGCAAGCTACCGACTCCTCTATGAGATCCGAGGAGAGACGGTCTACATCCTTGGCCTGATCCACGGGGCTCGGGATCTCGCCGCCCTGTGGGAACGGGAAGGTGCGCGCCGCACAGACGACCCAGTGATCCCACCCTCGCATTAGCTGCCAAGAGAGGTGCCACTCAGGTAGTACGAGAAGGCGGCCCGGAGGGGCAGAAGGCCCGCCCCTCCAGGCCGGCATACCACTACGCCCGGACCAGCCGGCGTGCGAGGGCCCGGCCGAGGACCGGGATCTCCTCGCGCCCGAGGGCCTCGACCGCCAGGGCGAAGGACTCCGGCGCGGCGAGGAGCGCCCGCGCGACGTGGAGGTGCTCGACGATCCGCGGCTCAGGCCGCGCCAGGTGGGCGACGCAGAGCCGCCCGTCGTGGACCGGCGTGCCCAGGCGCCTGGCCTTCTCGCCCAAAGTGAGGCGGTAGGACCCGGCATTGCGAGGGAGCTGGGGCCTCTCTGCTGGCACTACAGTGGCAAGTGGAGAACCAGGTCCTTCAAGTCGTCGAGGCTCGCCACCTCCGCGACGTAGACGAGGTCTTCGATCGCCCTTCCGATGGCCAGCGTCTGCGGCACCCTGATGACTCCGGCATGATGAGCCCCTCGCCGGATGCGTTCGTTCGCAAAGCCAACCAGCGTGTTGATGTCATGGGTCAAGAGGGGGCGCCGGTTGCGAGCGGCCCACTCCAGGATGAGCGGATCATCGACGCTCGCCAGGCCGACGTCTCTAACGCTCAGCACGTCGAGATCTCCGAGGCGTCGCTGGAGACCTTGGACGATCTTGGCGTCGAAGTCCTCGTCCGTGAGGAAGCGGACCACGTCTACTGCCGGCGAGCGCGGAGCTTTTTACGAAGCGCCTTCGTCTCGGGCCGGGACTCGACCTCTCGACGAATTCGCTCGGCCTCGGCCTCAGAGGCAGCGAGATAGGCGTCGACCTCGGCCCGGTGGTGCAGATAGTAGGCGATGGCAGCGTAGACGTCGGCTAGCGAGACGCTCGGGAACCTCTCGCGGATCTCCTCCGGCGTGGCGCCCTGCCGATGCTGGTACAGGACGCTCGCTAGGCGCACTCGCGTGTCGCCGATGCGCGCGGTGCCACCGGAGTCCATCCGGACGGGGTTGGGATCGGTGATCGCGGCCAGGCTCATGGGCTCCTCGCTCACCCAAGTATACAGGTGGGGGTTCGGGGCTGTTGGAGCGACGAGCTAGCCTCCGCCCTCCCTTCGGGACCTGTCCCCGAACGCCGCGGAGGAGAGGGTGGGCGTGGGGCCGTTCGGACCGAACGCCGGCAAGCGGGAGAGCAAGGGCCGAGGGGCGGTTCGGGGCCTCCCCACCTGGCGACCGGCCCTCGCTTGTGAGCAGGATGGACCGCAGGCTCGTGCCTCGGTTCCGGCGCGCTCCCGGGAAGCTCTCGCTTCACGTACCGCCCAAGCCCGACGCGCGCCTCCAACGCCGCCCGGAGGGGAGGCCCCGAACCGCTCGAACTGCGCGGCGCCTGGTGCCCGGGCGCGGGAACTCCCGGGCTGTGGGGCTACAACGGTTCTATCAAAGGTTCTCGGCCCCGTCCGAAAGGCGGCTGCCCCCCACCTACCCTCGCTGAAATCCGGCCAACGCTTGCGATCCCGCCACTAGGTCGCCTATGTCACTCTGCCCCCTGTCCCTAAGCTAGCCCCATCAACTTCGACTTAGAACTAGGATTCTGTCTAGGTTCGTTGCGCGCCCCTTCTTTTCTTCGCCCCAGATCCGAGTCGTCTTTCCGTTTGAGTCGAAGTCGTCCACGATGAGCGTCTCTAGCTGAAATGGCACAACACCCGCGAGTTCTTCCCAAACGCGCTCTGCTAAGGTTAGATGCTGGCCCTCCTCCTGGACATCGCCAATCACCAGAGTGACAGGCGTCCCCTTTCGGACTACCTGGGAGGCAGCTCGCAGGAAGCTAGCCATGAAAGCGAGGTACCGATCTAGTGAGTCCGTACTGTCGAGGAGACGATCAACCTCTGCTGCGTCCTCCTTCAGGAGCCAGAGCCGAATCCAGTTGAAAGTACCGTATCGGAGGATCCCTAGGTACGGGGGGGATGTGACAATTCCGCCGACATAGCGAATCCCGTTCTCCGCCAAGACTTCCCGCAAGCGTGCCCCGTCACCCCGAACGACAAGGTGATTTCCTCGGATAGCGGCCCCATACCGAAGGAGCCACCGTACCCTGGCGCGGAGCTTCCCGAATACATCTGCGGGTGGCTTCCTTAGGCCATTCTCCTCCACGAAGCGTCGGACGTAGGCTGGGGACATGCTAAAGGTGTTCGGCATGTCAATGGAGAGGTACGCACTCGTGCCATCCCGTCTGAATTTGCCGTGAAGGATCCCCAAGAGAGTGCCGACGAGAAATGCGTCCTCCGGACGAGATGGGTCGAGGTTCTCCCGGAGAAAGACCAGCTGCTGAAGCGTCGTGCTGTGGAAGAGCTGCGACACTGAAGGGGGCACGTCGACGACTTCAATGTCGGGCGCAAAACCGCGCGCAAGCTCTGTCAACCTCCACAGCAAGTCAGGTAGGTGCGGGCACTGCGTCTTTGCTCGTGAGAGCGCGACAGCAAGAGGATTGAGATCTATCCCAATCGTTGAGTACCCAAGAAGCCCGGCCTCCAGGAGCGTCGTGCCACCTCCGCAAAAGGGGTCCACGATTATCCTCCTGCGGCGGTACCAGCGCTTTAGGATTCTCCTCGGTACATGCGGTGGATATGAGCCCAAGTAGCTGCACATGGAATGAAGCGGGTGCCGCTTTGGCTCAGAGAAAACAGTACTCACCCTAGCCTTCCCTCCGCAGCAATTGCGCTGACAACAGTCTGCGCAGCCCGATCCAGTTCATCGTCCTTGTAACGCTCAAACGCTTCGCCGCTTAAGCCGTGATCATCGTGCTCCAGCGCATTGTGCTGGAGCCAAGCATAATACGCGCAGTACAACAGATAGTTGTTCTTCATCCTCGCTAGCCCAGTCTCCTTGTAGCCGCCGAGCCGAAGAAGGCGAACGATGTGTCGGTTGTCCATATTCACGAGAATACGACTTCCAGTGGTATCCTCTTTCACCTGGGCCACAGTGTCTTCATTCCATCCGAGTGCGGTCCAGCGCTCCTTGTAGATCGGTACCGGCTCTGGCGCCTTAACTTGGCCTCGTCTCGTATCTCCCGAGGTCGCAGATTCTCCGTGAGGAGTGATCCGGTACGTTATCCGGTCGCGAAAGCTCTCGCCATCTGGAGTCAGAAGGAATACATCGACGACCCCGTCATCGCCCACCTTCGCGTCTGAGCCGGGGCGGATGAGAATCCTTGCCCGGCCGCCACGAAAGTCGGACCGACTCTCCATTACAAGGTTGTCAGCCGGGTCGACTACGACAAGCAGTCGCGCGTGAGGGTCGTGTGCCGCAAGGTAGCCATCAGGCGCATCACTTTCTAAGCGGAGCACTGCGGCCCGATCGATCCTCACTTGGACAGGGTGCTGAGCGTTCGCTAGCCGAAGAAAGGTGGGCGACTCGCTGGTCGGCAAGGGTGGCAGCGGGTCTCTCGAGCGAGATCCCGAAGGCTCCCTACCCCTCTCGGACTTCCCCTTGCTTGGCACTTCAGCGTCGCGCCCCGCCGCTAGGTTCGCGAGTAGCCGCGCAAAGCGCTCTCTCATCTGCTTTCTCTCAGCCTCCGAGTACGCAGAGAGTAGAGCTTCCTTTCGCCCTTCGTTGAGCTGGATCAACTGTGGGTCTTCGGCAAGCGCATGAGCTAAGCGCTCCCGGAGTTCGTCGTAGATCCTCGACTCCTTCAGGCGGTCCCGCGTTGTCGAGAGGATGTTTCGCCGCGCCTGAGCCGCCATGTGGTCCAATTCGATTTGAACAATCAGGTACCTGTCAAGGTACGGCAGCTGGAGACGGTCGCGAACAAAACGCTGATCCTCCCATCCATGGCTCTGTCCAAACAAAGTGTAGGTGATTGGCCGATACGGATCCACGTAGGCCTCAATCGGCTTGCTCTTGGCGGCGCCGCCCTCGGGAGCTGCTGCGACCCAGTAGTGGGCGATAACCCGACTCTGCCCGTCCTCATGTGGAAGGACGATCTGCACGCTATCTGTGTGCTCCAGCTTCTCGTTCCTGTCGGTCCACAGGCGTGTGTGGTTACCTGCGATAGTGCGCCGTACAGGAGCGTCGCTCTTGGTGATCTCGCTACGATGGTCTTCGGCCCACATTGGAAGCACGGGGTCGAAGAGAGAAGGTGCCGCCCACTTTTCAGACTCTCCCGAGTCCGAGACGAAAGGGCAGGGACCGGGGGCTCCGAGCCGGCGCTCGGCGGATGCGCCCGCCTGGCCGAGGCCGGTCGTGGCGACGGTGACCGCGAGGCGGGGCGGTTGGAGGCTACCGCCCCCACCCGCAAGGCTCAGAGCCTCGGACAGGCTCTCGGCGGTGGCTGGGCACCCGGCGGCCCGGTCCCCCGCCGCCGGCGGGAGTGCTCCCCGCCGAATGCGGGCTCAGAAGCCGACGCCGGGCGGAGCCCCCGGCCCCTGCCCGCCGGAGAAGGCGGCTGCCCGAGAGGTGATACCCCTCAGCGGCAGCGGTCTGTCTGACCGTTTATCCGAAGATCGTCGAGAAGGACTCTCGGAGGCTGGAGCGATCGTCTTTGCCGAGGCGGCCGAGCCGGCGGAGCACCCGATCCCTCTGGACGGTGGCGAGGACCGGCTTGACGACGGAGGGCTTGAGGAGTCCTGCTTCTTTCCACTCCTCGACCAGGACATCGCCGCTCCTGCGCGTGGCACCGATCTGGCTCGTCACGGCCATGAGAATGACGTCGGAGCGCTCCCGGTGGTAGCTTGCAGAGCTGACGACGATGGCAGGCCGCTTCTTGGTCGTGCTCTGGTCCGTAAACGGGAAGCGGACAAGGACGACGTCACCGAACTTATAGCGCGTCGTAGGCGGCATCCTCGGGATTGTCCCAAACCTCGCTGGAAGGCATCTTCCGAAGCTGCCGTCATCGCCCGGCTCACCTGGCGATCCACCTCGCGCTCCCGGAGAAAATCGACGAAATCTTCCACCTCAGCCAAGCGCTCGCGGGGGAGGGAGCGGAGCTTGGACAGAAGATCCTGCTCGTTCAGTGGCTCGGCCATAGCTTTCCCAGTCTACCTCTTCGGGCCTACCTGCGGCGGAAAGCGCCCCCCCTTCAAGCCCTCCCGAGTCCGAGACGGGAGGGTAGGGGCCGGGGGCTTCGAGCCGGCGCTCGGCGGATGCGCCCGCCTGGCCGAGGCCGGTCGTGGCGACGGTGACCGCGAGGCGGGACGGTCGGAGGCCACCGGGCCCACTCGCAAGCCTCAGAGCCTCGGACAGGCTCTCGGCGGTGGCAGGGCACCCGGCGGCCCGGTCCCCCACTACCGGCCGGAGTGCACGGCGCCGAATGCGGGCTCAGGAGCTGGCCATGAGAAGTGGCCGGCACCTGTCTCTCTGCCTTTCTGCCTCAAGCTCGGCCCTGGTGTAGGACATGGTGTAGGATAGTCGCTGGAGGCGATCGTGAAGCTCTCGGTCTACATACCCAAGGATCTCGAAGAGGCCCTGGAGGCGGAGGCCGCGAAGCGGGGGGAGTCGCCATCGAGGTTTGTCCAGTCGCTCGTCCACGCGCGGCTCGCGCGGGGAGGCCGGGCCTTCTCGGACCGCTTCGCCGCGCTGGCCGGAAGCTGGGAGGACAGCCGCTCGGCCGAGGAGATCGTACGGGATATCGAGGAGAGCCGGCTGAGCGTTCGGCGGCCCGCGCTCCGGTAGCCGCTCGCGCCGTGTTCCTTCTCGACACCAACACCTGCATCTACTACCTCAACGGCAGCCACCTGGAGCTGACCCGCAGCATCCTCGCCGCCGGGCCGGATCAGCTCGCGATCAGCGCCCTCACCGTGGCGGAGCTCCGTTTCGGAGCCGCCCGTTCCTCCAGGCCGGAAGCGAACCGGGAGCGCCTCGGCACCTTCTTCCGGGAGCTCACGATCCTGCCCTTCGACCGCCTCTGCGGAGAGCACTTCGGGCGGTTGAAAGCCGAGCTCTTCTCGAGAGGCCGACCGATCCCGGACTTCGACGTCGCCATCGCCGCCACGGCGATCGCGACCGGCCGCACGCTGGTCAGTGCTGACGGCCACATGGAGGAGATCGACGATCTCCAGCGGGAGAACTGGGCCCGGAGGGAGCCGATCTGATCCGTCGTTCGCTGGAAGCGCATGAAAAGTAGCCGGCGCTTACCCGACCCGGTCTCGACTTGGGGCCTTCCGACGACCACCGCTCCGACTCTGGCTAGAACGTGGCTGGCACTCGTCTTCGCTGCAGCTTAGTAGATGTCTAGGCGCCGCTCATCAGCGCAGCCAACGGCCAGCTGCTCCTAGGAAGCCGGAAAGACGGCTGGCAACTTCCCGGATCGCAACCCGTCTTCGATCGCTCGACAAGGCGACCACAGCTTCATCGGGGTGACGAGGAACAACGAGGTAGGAGTCTGCGCGGCAGAAACGCGCAGTCGCGTTGCGAGCGCCGAGGGGCCGGAGAAGTAGGCGGCACTCACGCTCGGGCGCTCACGCTCGATGGCCGATGCCATGAGGTCGATGGCGGCAGTGCCTGCCAAGCGGCTGGAACCTGTTCGCCTCCTTGCCCCTGGCCGCTATACTCGGGCCATGGGCGAGCCTGCCGTGGATTCGGACGCACAGAAGCGTGCCGAGGCCCGGCGTACCTGGCAGGTTCGGAAGAGCCGGCTCGGCGAAGAGCCTTCCGACGATCTCAGCGCAACGACGACCGCAGCCGAGCGGCTGGGGATGATGTGGCGCCTGGCGCAGGACGCCTGGGCCATGGCGGGCCGTCCGATCCCGGACTACTCCCGCGCGCAGATGCCCATCGTCAAGAGGCGCCTCCACGACCCTCCGGCCGATGGACCTCAATCCTGACTTCTTCGACATCGTCTCCGCGCTCCAGGACGAAGGCGCCGAGTTCCTGGTCGTCGGTGCGTTCGCCATGGCCGCTCATGGACTCCCTCGAGCCACCGGCGATCTGGACCTCTGGATCGATCCGACTCCCGAGAATGCGAACCGTGTGTGGCGAGCGCTTCTGCGCTTCGGAGCGCCCGTCGAGGCCGCCGGCATGACGGTCGATGATCTGATGGCTCCTTCCATGGTCTTCCAGATGGGCCAGCCGCCGCGCCGGGTCGACATCATCACGGAGATCGACGGCGTCTTCTTCGAGGACGCGTGGCCCAGCCGTAAGCTCGTCACAGTGGAAGGCCTCGAGGTCCCTTGCCTCGGGCGGGACGAGCTGATCCAGAACAAGCGGGCCAGCGGCCGGGACAAGGACCTTCTCGATCTCGAGACGCTCGAGAATCAAGAGCTCCCATGAAGATCTGAGGGTCGCGGCGGGAAGGCGGGAAGGTGCCACTTTTCAGGTCCGCCCGAGTCCGAGGCGGGAGGGTAGGCGTCGGGGGCTCCGAGCCGGCGCTCGGCGGACGCGCCCGCTTGGGCGAGGCCGGAGAAGTGGCAGGCACCCCTCAGCGCCAGCTTGGTCGATTCCGGCGCTCTCTCGGTTGCAGAGCAACTTTGCCGTATTGCGGCGAAGCGGTAGACTGCTGTGAATGGGAGGTGACCGATGAGCCGACGTGAATATCACCTGGCCCTGCAAGCACGCGGGACTCTGGCCTTGCCTGCGGATCTGAGGAAGCGCCACCACCTGGACGATCCCGGGGCACAGGTTCGCGTTGTCGAGCGCGAGGACGGCGTCATCGAGCTCTACCCGCTGGCCTCCGTGCCCGTGGACCAGCGCTGGTTCTGGACCGAGCGCTGGCAGCGCATGGAGCGCGAGGCGGACGACGACGTGGCGGCGGAGCGCATTCGCTCCTACGAGGACATCGACCAGATGCTCGACGCCCTCGACGGAAAGCCCCGGTGAGGTTCGAGACCGCGCACAGCTTCGAGTCGGACTACCGGAAGCTGACCGACGGGGAGAAACGCCTGTTTCGGGAGGCCATCCGGAAGTTCAACGAGGCGTGTGACGCGGCCCTGACGCGAGGAGGCCGGCCCCGGTGGCCCAAGGCCCTCCGCGTCAAGGACGTGGAGGGCGCCCCAGGAATCTGGGAGATGACCTGGAGCTTCTCGGGTCCCGACGGTCGCGCCACCTGGGAATGGGTGACTCGAGACATCGACGGCGAGCCGGTTCCGGTCGTCCGTTGGCGCCGGATCGGTGGCCACTGGATCTTCGGCAACCCGTGAGGAGAGCCGCCGCCCGGCGATCCAGCGCGAAGGCGCGCGCTTGTGCGAGGCTCACACCCGCTCCGAGTGAGCGGCAGCCGTCTTCCTCCTCTTCGCCCGCTTCCACCTGAGGTGCTTCCGGAGCTCCTCGGCCGTGGGGCTCTCGATCTCGTCGAGGAAGGGCGCGAGCGGCCCCGAGTAGAGGAGCTCGCCGCCGTGGACGCCGCCTCCCGGCCCCAGGTCCACGATCCACTCGGCGCGGGCGATGAGGTCGACGGCGTGCTCCACCACGATCACCCCGTCGCCGCGCTCGACCAGGCGCCGGAGGGTGCCGTAGAGCAGATCGATGTCCGAGAGATGGAGGCCGGTGGTGGGCTCGTCGAAGAGGAAGAGCCTCGGCTTCTCCTTCTTCGGCCGATCGAGGAAGGCGGCGAGCTTCAGGCGCTGGGCCTCGCCACCCGAGAGCGTCGAGGTCGGCTGCCCGAGGCGGAGGTAGCCGAGGCCCGCCTCGGCCAGGACCGCCAGGCGCTTCTCGAGCTTCCGGTGGCCGTGGAAGTGCTCGATCGCCTGGTCCACCGTGAGGTCGAGCACCTGGTCGATGGAGCGGCCGCGGAAGGCGATCCGCAGCACTTCGGGCCGGAAGCGCCGCCCCTGGCACTCCTCGCACGGCACCGTCACCGCCGCCATGAACTGCATGTCGACCTCGATGGCGCCGGTGCCCTTGCACACCGGGCAGCGCCCCTTGTCGACGTTGAACGAGAAGTGCCCCGCGGTGATGCCCCGCGTCTTGGCGGCCCCCGTGGCGGCGAAGATTTTGCGGATCTCGTCGTAGGCCTTGACGTAGGTCACCGGGTTGGAGCGGCTGGAGCGGCCCAGCGGGCTCTGGTCCACCAGGGTGACGTCGGCCAGGCCCTCGAGCCCCTCGATGGCGTCCACCTCCCCGGGCTCGACGTCCACCACGCCGCGGGAGCGCTGGTAGGTGCCGTGGAGGACGTTCTCGATCAGGGTCGACTTGCCCGAGCCCGAGAGGCCGGTCACCGCCACCAGCGAGGCCAGGGGCAGCTCGACGGTGACGTTTCGCAGGTTGTGGGCGCGGGCGCCGGCGATCCGCAGGCGGGGGCGGCCCTCCACGCTGCCGCCCCGCGCCAGGTACTCCCGCACCCGGGAAGGCGGCGGGGCCGTCAGGTAGCGGGCGGTGAGGGACTCCTCGTGGGCCAGCACCTCCTCCACTGTCCCCTCGGCCATGAGGCGCCCGCCTCCCTCGCCGGCCCGCGGCCCCAGGTCGATCAGGTGATCGGCGCCCCGGATGAGGGTGCGGTCGTGCTCCACCACCAGCACGGTGTTGCCCCTGCGCGCCAGGTCGCGGAGCAGGTCGAGGAGCTTCTCCGAGTCCTGGGGATGGAGGCCGATGGTGGGCTCGTCGAGGGCGTAGAGGGTGCTGGTGAGACCGCTCCCCAGGGCCGCCGCCAGGTGGATGCGCTGGGCCTCGCCGCCCGAGAGGGTGCGCGCCTGGCGGTCCAGGGTCAGGTAGTCGAGCCCCACCCGGTGGAGCACCTCCACCCGTTCGGCCAGCTCTTCGAGCAGGTGGCCGGCCACCTCGCGCTGGCGATCGCTCCAGCGCCGCTCGGCGAGCCAGCGCCGAAGGTCCTCGATGGGCAGGGCGGTGAGGTCCGCGATCGAAGCCCCTTCGAGAAGCACCGCCAGGGCGCCGGGCCGCAAGCGAGTGCCGCCGCACGAGGGGCAGGGGTTGTAGGCGCGGTAGCGGGCGAGGAGCACGCGGATGTGGACTCTGTAGGTCTTCCGCTCGAGCCACTTCCAGAAGCGCTCGAGGCTGGTGAACTTCACCCCGCCCGCCTCGCTCCCGCTCCAGATCCACTCCCGGTCCTCCTCCGAGAGCTCCTCCCAGGGCAGGTCGAAAGGCACCCCACGCTCGCGCGCCGCCCGGAAGAGCTTCGAGTAGAGCCCCTTGTAGGCCGGGGTGTTCCACGGCGCGATGGGCCGCTCCTCCAGGGTGCGCGTGGGGTCAGGGATCACCCGCTCACGGTCGATGCCCACCACCCGGCCGAACCCCTCGCACTCGGGGCAGGCACCCAGGGGCGAGTTGAAGGAGAAGAGGGCCGGCGTCGGCGTCCGGGAGGTGGCGCCGCAGACGGTGCAGACCAGGCCGCGGCTGAAGGTGCGGACCCGCACCTCATCGCCCACCTCCCGGGCCTCGACCCGGCCGCCGCCCAGGCGGTAGGCCTCCTCGACGGTTTCGGCGAGGCGTGCCGGCGGGGCGCCCGCCTGGCCCGATGTGCCGGATTGGGCGCGAAACCGCCCCAGGACCAGGGGCAGGGGATCGAGGTCCCGGCTCCAGGAGGCGCCCGGCTCCATCCGCACCACCTCCCCCGGGTCCTCGCCCTCGCGCACCCCCAGGCGCCGGGCGAATCCCTGGCGGACGAGCTCGTGGAGGGCGTCGCTGGCCCGCTTCTTGGGCCGCGGCAAGGAGACGACCAGCAGGAAGGCCTCGCCCGCGGCGCCGGCGGCCAGGGCCTCGGCCGCCTGGTCCGGCCCGTAGCGCGCCAGGGGGCCGTGGCCGTTGGGGCAGCGCACTTCGCCCAGGTGGGTGAAGAGCAACCGCAGCACGTCGTGGGCCTCGGTGGTCGTGCCCACCGTCGAGCGGGCGTTCTTGATGGAGTTCTTGGCCTCGATCGCCACGCCCGGCAAGACACCCCGGATGTCGTCGACCGGCGGCCGCTCCATCTGGTCGAGGAACTGCCGGGCGTAGGTGGACATCGACTCCACGAAGCGCCGCTGGCCCTCGGCGTAGACCGTGTCGAAGGCGAGAGACGACTTGCCCGCCCCCGAGGGCCCGGTGACCACGGTGACCGCCCCGTGGGGGATGCGGCAGGTGACGCCCTTGAGGTTGTGGGTGCGCGCGCCTTCTACTTCGATGGCCGCGGCGCTCACTTCGATGGCCGCGGCGCGGGTCTGTGAACCCTTCGCCCTGCTCACGACGCCGCCACCAGGCCGGCGAGGGCGATGGCCGCGAGCAGCGCCAGGACCACGCCGCGATAGGCGCGCTCGGCTCCGGGCTTGAACAGGCGGGCGCCCAGGTGGAGGCCGGCGAAGAAGGGCACTCCGAGGGCCAGGCCGAAGGCCAGGTGAGAGAGGCCGAAGAGCCCGCGCCAGGCGAAGATGGCGAGGGCCGCGGTCTGGGTGAGGCCGAAGTAGCCAATCAGGTTCGCTCGGTTGCCCGCCGCCTCGTCGGGGCCGGCCATGAGGGTCACGACCACCGGCGGCCCGCCGATGCCGGCGGCGCCGGTGAGGGTGCCGGACAGAGCCCCCACCCCGAGCAGGGCCGCCGTCCCCGGCCGGCGCCGGGTGCGCCAGCCGCTGGCCAGGAGCGCGACGAAGGCGAGCACCAACAGGCTCATCAGTCGGGTCAGGAGGTCCGGGTCCAGCGCCACCAGGGCCATCGAGCCCACCGGGATCAACAGGCAGGCGGCGATCCCGGGGACGAGGACGGTGCGGGCATCCACCCGGGGCAGGGCCTCCGGAAGCAGCCGGGCGAGGGCCAGGAGCTCCAGGAACACCATGAGGGGCACACCGTCGGCCGGCCCGACGAGCACCGCGAAGGCCGGGGCCATCACCAGGCCCGCCCCGAAGCCGGAGAAGCCCCGCACGACGCCGGCCCCCAGCGCCGCTCCGCCCAGGGCCACCAGCGCCCAGGCCGGAAGCTGGGCCCAGGGAGTCGCCGCGAAGGCCGGGAGCGGGAGCGAGAGGGCGTGGAGCATGTCGAAGCGCGGTCGATCCCGGAGCATATCGCTCCCGCCGAGGCCCGCCCGGCGCCGGAGCACTGAGACCTTACTTCTCACCGGCCTCCGTCGCGAGACGCCGCGCGTACTACACTTCCGGGGCCATGTCCGAGACCTTCAGCGCGGCGCTCTCCCCGATCACCCTTCCCGACCCGGACGGCCGGGAGGTCCGCCTCGGCTCGCTCTGGGAGGCGGGCCCGGCGGTGCTCGTCTTCCTGCGCCACTACGGCTGAATCTTCTGCCGCGAGCACGTCGCGCAGTTGCGCGAGCACGAGGAATCGCTGCGGAGCGCGGGAGCGTCCGTCGCCGCCATCGGCCTGGGGGACTTCCACTACGCCCGCTTGTTCCGCGAGGAGACGGGGATCGAGTTTCCCCTGCTGGTCGACGAGGAGCGCCGCGCCTACCGCGCCGCCCAGCTCGGCTCCGGCTCGATCTTCAACCTGCTGCGCCGGGAAGACTGGCAGGGCCGGTCCCGCGCCCGGGAGGCGGGCCACGCCCAGCGCCGCCTCGGCAAGGACCCTTTCCAGCTCGGCGGGAGCTTCGTCTTCGCGCCGGGCGACGTGGACCTCTACGCCCACCTGAGCCGGAGCTTTTCGGACAACGCGCCGGTGGAGGAGCTGGTCGCGGCCGTCACCGGCCGGAGCTGAGACCGCGCCGGATCAGGGAGCTCCGGTCGCGGCGCCACCCCCCGCAGCGATCCGCTCGCCCGCACCTTGGCAGGAGAGGAAGGGCGACGAGTCGATCCATCTCCGGTCCGGGTAGTAGCCGAACAGCACGGTGCCGCCCTTGATCGTGTCGATCACCGGACGGGCCACGCCGCGCGGCAGGGCGGGACAGCCCCAGCTCCGCCCCAGGCGGCCGATGCGGTGGATGAAGCCCTCGCTCACGTAGTCGGCGCCATGCACCACGATGGTCCGGTCCCGGGCCTGGTCGTTGAAGCCGGGCGTCTGGCCGTCGAGGCGTAGCGAGTAACCGTTCTTCCCGTAGTAAGTCTCAGCCGTGATCATCAGGCCGAGGCTCGACTCGAGGCTCATGGAGGCGTTGGAGAAACGGGTGGCCCGGTTCTCACCCGAGCCTCTGCCGTGGGCCACGAGCTCGTGGAAGAGCACCTTGTGATGGGCGAGGTCGAGCACCCAGAGACGGCGCTGGGTCGACGGCAAGGAGTAGTCGATGACGGTGAGCAGGTTCGGCTTGCTCACCAGGCCACGGGCGACGGCGCACTCCCGGGCCTCGAGGGCGAGGCGGAGCACCTTGGGCCGCAGGCCGGGCGCGAAGCCTTGGGAAACGGCCGGGGCGGTTCGGGAGACGGGCGCGGGCGCGGCGAAGACCGGGATCACCAGCGTCGCGATCGTCAAGGCGGCCGAGGCGGTCGACAGGGCTACAGCTCGGTTCATGTGCCGCTTACAAAGCGTCTGTAACTTTGAAAATTCCCTCTCCGGTCGAATCGGCGAAGTCTAGAGCCAATGCCTACTCGAAGTGCCGCCCAGGGCCGGAGGGCTGGCGAGAGCGAGGGCGAAGGCCAGGAGGTCCTGCGGGGACGTATCGTCGACACCCTTCGAAGATCGGGACGGACCGCGACCGGGTGCGACGCCGCTGCCGAGGGTTTGAAAATGCTACGAGGCTTCGCCGCCGGCGAGGCTGCTAGCATCGGCCCGGGCCCCGAGAGAAGCCCTGCGATCACCACCCACGCCCAACCTGGAGAGGACATGAAGACCACGGTGTCGAGAGCGTCGACGTTCGCGTGCGCGATCTTCCTTCTGACGACCCTGATCGGTCTGGCCGGCTCGGCCGGCCCCGCCTCGGCGACCCCCCGGAGGGCCCAGCCCGCGGCCAAGCCCGCAGCCGGCCCGGAGAGCGCCGGCCCCATGACGGCCGAGACCTTCTCCGGCCTCGCCCTGCGCGGCATCGGCCCCGGCCTCATGTCGGGGCGGATCGCCGACGTCGCCATCGACCCGACCGACCGGGCCACCTGGTACGTGGCCGCCGGCTCGGGCGGGGTGTGGAAGACCACCGACAACGGCACCACCTGGACGCCCGTCTTCGACCACGAGGGCTCCTACTCCATCGGCTGCGTCACCGTGGACCCCAATGACCCCAGCACCGTCTGGGTGGGCACCGGCGAGAACGTCTCCGGCCGCCACGTGGGCTACGGCGACGGCGTCTACCGCAGCCGCGACGGCGGCACGACCTGGGAGAACCTCGGGCTCCCGCACTCGGAGCACATCGCCAAGATCCTCGTCGACCCGCGGAGCTCGGACACCGTCTGGGTGGCCTCCGAAGGGCCGCTCTGGAGCTCCGGCGGCGAGCGGGGCGTCTACAAGACCACCGACGGCGGCAAGACCTGGCGCCAGGTGCTGGGGGTGAGCGCGGACACGGGCGCCACCGACCTCGAGGCCGACCCCGCCGATCCCGACACCCTCTACGCCGCCACCTACGAGCGGCGCCGGAAGACCTGGGCGCTCCTGGCCGGCGGGCCCGAGTCCGGCATCTACAAGTCGACCGACGGCGGCGAGCACTGGCGCAAGCTCGCCACCGGCCTGCCGAAGGGCGACCTGGGCAAGATCGGCCTCGCCGTCTCGCCCCAGCACCCGGAGGTGGTCTACGCCACCATCGAGGCCGGCGAGAAAGACCGCGGCTTCTACCGTTCCGCCGACGGCGGCGAGAGCTGGGAGAAGCGGAGCTCGTACACCAGCGGCGGCACCGGCCCCCACTACTACCAGGAGATCTACGCCTCGCCCTACCGCTTCGACCGCGTCTACCAGATGGACGTGTGGATCCACGTGACCGACGACGGCGGCAAGACCTTCACCGAGCTGGGCGAGCCGGGCAAACACAGCGACAACCACGCCCTGGCCTTCGACCCGGCCCACCCCGGCCACCTCCTGGCGGGCTGCGACGGCGGCCTCTACGAGAGCTGGAACGACGGCGCGAGCTGGCGCCACATCACCAACCTGCCGGTGACCCAGATCTACAAGATGGCCCTGGACGACGACCGGCCCTTCTACCACGTCGTGGGCGGCACCCAGGACAACGGCACCATCTACGGCCCGACCGCCACCGCCTCGTCCAACGGCATCCGGAACCGGGACTGGATCGTGCCGTTCGGGGCCGACGGCTACGCCTGCGCCATCGATCCCCAGGACCCGGACACCCTCTACGTCACCTGGCAGAACGGCCACCTGCTGCGTTACGACCGGCGCACCCGCGAGACGCTCGACGTCCAGCCCCTGCCGGCGCCGGGCGACCCGCCGGAGCGCTGGAACTGGGACTCGCCGGTGCTCGTCAGCCCCCACTCCCACACCCGCATCTACTTCGGCTCCCAGCGCCTCTGGCGGAGCGACGACCGGGGCGACTCCTGGACCGCCATCTCCCCCGACCTCTCCCGCGGGCAGAACCGCTATGAGCTGCCCATGAGGCAGACCGCGCCCGGCACCACGGCGCTCTACGACAACGGCGCCATGTCCTGGTACGGCAACCTGACCTCGATCTCCGAGTCGCCCCTGGTCGAGGGCCTGCTCTACGTCGGCACCGACGACGGGCTGATCCAGGTGAGCGAGGACGGCGGAGAGAGCTGGCGCAAGGTCGAGAAGGTACCCGGCGTGCCCGAGGGCTCCTTCGTCAACCAGGTGCGCGCCTCCGTCCACGACCCCGACACGGTCTTCGCAGCCCTCGACAACCACAAGCAGGGGGACTACCACCCCTACTTGGTGAAGAGCACCGACCGGGGCCGCACCTGGACCTCCATGGCCGGCGACCTGCCGGAGCGGGACCTGGTCTGGGCCCTCGCCCAGGACTCGGAGAAGCCCGACCTGCTGTTCGCCGCCACCGAGCTCGGCCTCGACTTCACCATGGACGGCGGGGCGCACTGGATCGCGCTCACCGGCGGAGTGCCCCACGTGGCCTTCCGCGACCTCGAGATCCAGCGCCGCGAGGGCGACCTGGTGGCCGCCTCCTTCGGGCGGGGCTTCTTCGTCCTCGACGACTACACGCCGCTGCGCCAGGCGAACGTGAAGGTGCTCGGCGAGGAGGCACACCTCTTCCCGGTGCGCACCGCCAAGCTCTACGTGCCCTCGGTCGACCTGGGCGTTCCCGGCCAGGCCTACGAGGGGGAGCAGGTCTTCATGGCCCCGAACCCGCCGTTCGGCGCCCTCCTCACCTACTACCTGCGGGATGGCTGGAAGAGCCCGCGCGAGGAGCGCTCGGCCGAGGAGGCGAAGCTCCGCGAGGAGGGCAAGGACGCACCCTTCCCCGGCTGGCCGGCACTGCGCCGGGAGTCGCGATCCGGCGAGCCGAAGCTCGTCCTCACCATCCGCGACTCGGAGGGCCGCGTGGTGCGCCGCCTGACCGGCCCCACGAGCGAGGGCTTCCACCGGGTGGCCTGGGACCTGCGCTACCCCTCGAGCCGCCCGGTGACGAAGCTCGAGGACGAGCCGCCACCGATCTGGGGCCCGCCGCCGGGCGGCCCGCTGGTGACCCCCGGGACCTACACGGCCCGGCTCGCCCGCCTGGTGGACGGCGAGCTCCAGCCCCTGGGCGAGGCCCAGAGCTTCCAGGTCCAACCCCTCGAGGGCAGGACCGGCCTCGGAAACGCCGACCCCCAGGCCATCCTGGCGTTCGAGCAGAAGACGGCGGACCTCCAGCGCCGGGTCTTCGGCGCCGGCCAGGTGCTCGACGACACGGACCACCGCCTGCAGCTCGTGGAGAAGGCGCTCCTCGCCACCCCCGGCGCCCCGCCGGAGCTCCTGGCGCGGACGCGGGCCCTGGAGCTGCGCCGGGCCGACCTCGCCCTGCGCCTCGAAGGAGATCCGGTGCGCGGCGGTCTCGACGAGCCCCAGGTGCCCTCCATCGCCCAGCGGGTCCAGCAGATCATCGAGGGCCACTGGCACACGACCAGCGCCCCCACCCAGACCCAGCGCCGGAGCCTGGAGGTGGCCGAGACGGAGTTCCAGCAGGTGGACGGCGAGCTTCGGACCCTGGTCGACACCGACCTGGCGAAGCTCGAAGCCGACCTGACCGCCGCCGGGGCCCCGTGGACCCCGGGCCAGGGCGTGCCGAAGTAAGATGCACGACCAACCGACCCGAGGAGACGTGTACATGCTGAAGAGATCGTCCGCGCTCACCGCCCTCGCCATGACGCTCCTCGCCGGTGCAGCCTGCCGGCAGGCGCCCGACGCCGGGTCCGCGGCGGGCTCGCCGGCGCCCGCCACGCCGGCCGAGACGAGCTCGCCCGCGGCCGCGACCTCCGCGAGCCCGGTGAGCCGCACCTTCGAGGTGACCTACACGACCTCGATCAAGGATCTGCCGGCCGGCGCCGATCGGCTCGAGGTGTGGATCCCGTACCCCCACAGCGACGTCGCCCAACAGATCGAGGTCGAGAAGGTCGACTCCCCGTATCCGACGAGCATCGAGACCGACCCCTCCCTGGGCAACGAGATGATCCACCTGGTGGTCGACCACCCGGACAAGAGCGCCTTCGACGTCACTCAGACCTTCCGGGTGACCCGCACGGA
The DNA here is from genome assembly GCA_963739795.1 of uncultured Acidobacteriota bacterium. Taxonomy (GTDB): domain Bacteria; phylum Acidobacteriota; class Thermoanaerobaculia; order Multivoradales; family DATKCC01; genus CAVUBL01. The sequence continues at coordinate 316,032 of CAVUBL010000015.1, forward strand.
GAAGATCCGCAAGGACTTCGCCGAGGCCATGCCCCACCACGGTGAGCTCCCGCCCGACGTCGCCCGCTGGCTCGAGCCCGGCCGGCTCGTACCCCTGGACGAGCGGATCCGCAAGCTGTCGGCCGACGTCACCGAGGGCGCCACCACCGACGTCGAGAAGGCCCGGAAGATCTACGACTACGTGGTCTCCACCATGAGCTACGACAAGAGCGGCACCGGCTGGGGGCACGGCGACATCTACTGGGCCTGCGACAAGAAGCGGGGCAACTGCACCGATTTCCACGCCCTGTTCACCGGCCTCGCCCGCGCCGCCGGCATCCCGGCCCGTTTCGAGATCGGCCTGCCCATCCCGGCCGACCGCGGCTCCGGGAAGATCGCCGGCTACCACTGCTGGGTCGAGTTCTATCTGGACGGCTACGGCTGGGTTCCCATCGACGCCTCGGAGGCGAAGAAGCACCCGGACAAGAGGGAGTACTTCTTCGGCGCCCACGACGAGAACCGGGTCCAGCTCTCCATGGGCCGCGACCTCGAGCTCGTGCCCCCGCAGAAGGGCCAGCCGCTCAACTACTTCGTGTACCCGTACGCCGAGGTGGACGGCAAGGCGTGGGACGGCGTCGGCCACTCCTTCGAGTACCACGACCTGCCGACGGCGGGGGGCGAGGCCCGCACCGCCGGCTGAGGCGGTTCGGGCAGGGCCTCGCTCGCGGGACCCCGTAGGGCCTCAGAGGTAGCCCAGGGCCTTGAGCCGCCTCTGGTGCTCCCGGGCGCGGCGCACCGACTCCGCCGTGTCGGCGCCCTCGATCGCCTCGACCCAGTTCACCAGGGCGCGGCGGAGCTCTGAGGCCACCCGCGGGTGCGCCTCGGCCACGTCCCGGGTCTCGCCGGGGTCGGCCGCAAGATCGTAGAGGCTCTCCCCACCTCCGGCCCCACTTCCAGCCCCACTTCCAGCCCCACTTCCCGCCCCACTTCCCGCCAGATCGACCAGCAGCTTGAACCGGCCGTCGGTCACCGTCCGCACCGTCCCCTGGAGGGCGAAGTGGAGCCGCTGGACCGGCCGGTCGGTCCCTTCGATGATGGGGCGGAGGCTCCGGCCGGCCAAGGCCGGTCGCCCCGGTCGCCCCGGCTCTCCCGGCGGGAGAGCGATCCCCAGGTAGTCGAGGAGGGTCGGCATCACGTCCAGGTTGTCGACCTCCGCCTCCCGGTGCCCGGCCGGGGCTCCGCCCGGCAGCCGGATCAGCAGCGGAGTGTGGAGCAGGGTCTCGTAAGCCAGGTTCCGGCAGTGGCCGAAGTGGCCGTGGTCCATGAGCTCCTCGCCGTGATCGGCCAGGAGGACCAGGATCGTCCGGGAGAGCAGCCCGCGCTCGCGCAGACCGCCCACGAAGGCGGCGAGCTGCCCGTCGAGGAACCGGATCTCGTCGTCGTAGAGGTCCCGGAAGTAGGCCAGGTCCTCCGGCCCGAGCACCACGCTCGTGTCCCCCTCGTAGAGCTTGCGGAAGATGCGCTCCGGCTGGCCCAGGCGCACCCAGCTCCGCTCCGGGTGCCCGGTGGCGAAGTGGTGCGGGTACCAGCGGGGCGGCCGGTACGGGGCGTGGGGGTCCAGGTAGTGGAGGTAGAGGAAGAACGGCTCGGGTAGCGTCCCGAGGATCTCGTCCGCCCGCTTCTGGACGCAGGCCGCCGACTTCTCCAGGCAGCTCTCGTCGAAGGTGTCGAACCCGCGCCCGTAGCCGCCCTGGTGGTTGATCTCCGAGGGCGTGGCGCGGACGATCAGGCTCGCCGAGACCGCCGCCGTGGCGTAGCCGTGGCGGTGGAGAACGTCGGGCAGGTAGGGCAGGTCGCCGGGGACCGCCATGCCGTACTCGTCCAGGCGCGCCATGAAGCGGTTGGCGTGCCGGGAGGTGAGGATCGAGGCGACCGACGGGAAGGTGCACCCCGCCTGGCTGCGGGCGTGGTCGAAGACCACCGACTCGCCGGCGAGGCTCTCGAGGAACGGGCTCGTCGGCCGCGGGTATCCGTAGAGGCTCAAGTGGTCGGCCCGGAGGGTGTCGACCAGGAGCACGACGACGTTCCACGGCTTGCCGTCCTTCGGGCTCCGGGCCGGGTCGCACGCCGCCAGCGACACAGCGAGGGCGAGGAGAGCCGACAAGCCGGCCAGGCGGCGGAATCCGCGGCGCATGGACGAATCGTACCGCCTGGGCGCGGAGCGAGGACGCTCAGCGCGGCGGCGGCGCGTCCGGAGGCGGCTGGCCCTGCGAGTCCCCGCCCGGGTCGTCGCCGCCGCCGAACACCCGGTCCAGCCAGCGGCGGATGCGCCCCCGGTGGGCGCCGCGCCCCCCCTCGTCGCCCTCGTCGCCCCAGTGCCAGAAGCCGCGGTGGAGGTGGCAGACCTCCTGGGGCACGTCCCCGTCCCGGAACACCTCGGTGATCGTCTCGGGGCAGTCGTCGGTGGCGAGCTCGCCGGTCTCGGGATCGATCACCGCGGTGGTCAGGCCGGGGGGCATCTGGAAGGTCGAGTAGCCGCCCGGCGGGCGCACGTGGACGGTGAAGCGGGTCCACAGGGGCAGGGCCGCGCGGGCTCCGGACATGCGGGTCTTCTCGTTGTCGTCGTAGCCCACCCAGACAACGGTGGTGCGCTCGGGCGAGTAGCCGCAGAACCAGTTGTCCCGACGGCCGTTGCTGGTGCCGGTCTTGCCCGCCAGAGGGCCCTCGAGCCCCTGGGCCCGGGCCGAGGAGCCGGTGCCCCGGTCGATCACCCCCTGGAGGATCGAGGTCAGCAGGTAGACCGTCTGGGGCGAGAGAGCGCGCTCCGGCTTCGGCACCGGGAGGCCCTGGACCTCGCGGCCCTGGCGGTCGAAGACGGTGATCAGGGAGTGGACCGTGGGGCGCAGCCCGCCGTTGGCGAGGGTCGAGTAGACGGTGGACATCTCGAAAGGGGTGACCTCGAAGGCACCGAGGGCGAGGGCCGGCACGGGCTGGAGGCGCGTGGTGATCCCCAGGGCCCGGGCGGTTTCGATGATCTTGCCCAGGCCGGTCTGGAGGGCCAGGCGGGCGGTGGCCACGTTGTAGCTGTGCTCGAGCGCCGTCCGCACCGAGACCCAGCCGTGGTACTCCCGATCGTAGTTGTCCGGCGACCAGGTCTGGTTGGCCAGGCGCACGGTGAGGGGCGCGTCCTCGATGAGGGTGGCGGGGGTCGCCTCGCGCGACTCGAAGGCGGCGGCGTAGACCACCGGCTTGAAAGCGCTCCCGGCCTGCCGGTGGGCCTGGCTCACGCGGTCGAACTGGCTCTTTGCGAAGTCCCGGCCGCCGACGTAGGCCCGGATGGCGCCGTCCCGGGGATCGACGGAGACGAGGGCCGCCTGGAGGGGCCCCTTGACCTTGTGCCCCTTCTCCCAGCCCCTCTCCAAGGCGCCCAGGCCCCAGGAGACCGCCTTCTGGGCCTGCTGCTGGTCGGGCCAGTCGAGGGTGGAGAGCAGGGAGTAGCCGCCGTCCTCGAGGTCCTTGATCCCGAATCGGCGCTCCGCCTCGTCGAGGGCGAATTCGGCGAAGTAGGGCGCGCGCCGGTGGACCACGGGCTCGGGCGCCACGCGCACCGGCTGGGCCTTGGCCTTCTCGGCGCGGGCGGCGTCGATGGCGCCGGTCTTCACCATCCGGTCGAGCACCTGGTCGCGCCGCCGCTTCGCCGCGTCCGGGTGGCGGATCGGTGAGTAGTTGGCCGGCGAGCGGATCATCCCGGCGAGGAGGGCGGACTCGGGCAGGTCGAGCTGCCGGGGGTCTTTGCCGAAGAAGGCCCGCGACGCCGCGCCCACGCCGATCAGGTTCACGCCGTTCGAGCTGCCCAGGTAGATCTCGTTCAGGTAGGCCTGGAGGATCGCCCGCTTGGAGTGGCGGAGCTCGACGAAGACCGCCAGCACGGCCTCGCGGATCTTCCGCGACAGGGTGCGCTCCTGGGTCAGGTAGAGGTTCTTGACGAGCTGCTGGGTCAGGGTGCTCCCACCCTGGCTCACCTCGCCACCGGTCAGGTCCACCCAGGCGGCCCGCGCGATGCCGCTGAGCGAGAGACCGGCGTGGCTGAAGAAGGAGTCGTCCTCGGCCGCCAGGACCGCCTCGACGAGCTCCTCGGGCACGTCGTCGACCCGCACGGGCCGGCGCTCCTTGAGGTCGGGGCCGTAGTAGGTGGCGATCAGCGGCGGGTCGAGGTAGGCGGCGGGAACCGAGCGGCCGGCGAGCTCGACGGAGTCGATCCGCCGGCCCTGGAAGTGGAGCACAAGGGCGGCGCCGCCCCCCGGCCCGCGGGGGGTCGGGAACGTGCGCTGGTAGATGGCGAGGGTGCTCCCGGTGCGGCGGTAGTGGCCGGTCGTGGGGCGCTCGCCGTCGGCGACGGGGCGGTAGCCCTCGGCGGCGAGGAGGCCGACCAGGTCCCCCACGTCCACGAGCTGCCCGGTGGCGACGATGCGCGAGCGGCCGTAGAGGCGTGACGGCTGGAGGGTCGGGACGTCTTCGAACTGGCCGGAGAGGCGCCAGTAGGGCCAGACCGCCCACAGGACGACGGCGAGGAGGACGACCGCGAGGACGGCGCCGCCGGCGAGCACGCGGTTACGGGTCACGGGCAGGCGCCACACCGCCCGGGCGCGACGCCGGATGCGGACCACGACTCGCTTGGGGGGTGGGGGAGTGGAGGTCATCGACTCGCCGAGCGGGGTCCGCGGACCGCAAGAACCGCTCCACGGCCCCGCACCGGCCACAGACTACCCGAGCGGCCCGCGCCCTGCCAAACCGGCAGCCCGGGGATCGAGGAGGTCTGCGCGCCCCGCTACGGGCCGCGGGGCTCGAGCCCCCGGGAGACGGCGAAGGCGAGGAAGCGGGTGCGCTGGAGGAGGGGGTCGAAGTTGTCGTCCGAGACCACGACGAGGATCCGCCGGCCGTCCGGAAGGCGGGGTCCGAGGGCCATGCCCTCGTAGTTCGCGGGGGGCACGCCCCCATCTGCCAAGTCCGCGAAGTCGGCGACGAGCTCCTTCGAGGCGGTCCGGATCTTCCGGTGGGAGAGATGGTCCAGGTACGAGACGTCGGTGGCCCCGTCGAGGGAGAACCGGTAGAGGCGCACGCTCGGCCCGGCCCCGAGCACGTACTGGCGCTCGAGGGCGAGGAAGGTGCGGTCGGAGAGGGCCAGCAGGTCGGAGAGGCCGTTCATCCGAAGCCGATGGATCGAGGGCGAGGTCGTCGACACCGGCTCGACCCGGTAGGCGTACTCCCGCGGACCACCCCCGGCGAGGGGCCAGAGGAGGATTCGCGACAGGCTCGGCACGCCCACGTCGGCCGCCGGGCCGTCGGTGGTGAGGGCGTTCTCGAGGGCACCGACCAGGTAGCGCTGGTCCGGAGTGACGGCGAGGCTCTCGAAGGCGAGGTTGTCGCGCACGCCGTGGCGGCCGTCGCCGTCCGGCGTGTAGCGCGGGGGCAAGGGGAAGCGCCGCGCCTCGCTGCCGTCGGCCCGGAGCGCCGCGACGAAGGGGGCGACGCCGTCGTCGGCGACGCCTTCGGAGGCGAAGTAGAAGGTCCCCCGGGCGTCGCGGGCGAAGCCCTCCGGATCGATCGTCCGGCGCAGGTAGGGGCGGCGGTCCCGGTCGCTCAGGAAGGTCACCCCGGAGACGGTGACGTCGCCGTCGGAGAGGCGACCGTCCGAGAGGTCGATCCGCAGCCGGTAGAACCGGGCCGGGGCGTGCTCGGCGCGGTCGTCCGACAGGGCGTAGAAGCTGCCGTCGTCACCGTCCCACACGAGGCCCGAGAGGCCCCCGACGAGGGTCCCCCCGAAGGTCGTCCCGCGGGGCAGGGTCGCCACGCCGAGCCACTGGAGAGCTGGGTCCCCGGAGCGGGCCGGGACCGTGGCCTCCCGCGGGGCCGGAACCGGCGGCGAGCCCGCGGCGCACGCGATGGCGAGGATCGCCAGGGCGGCGAGCCGGAGCCTCGGAACGCGCCGCGGGCGCGTGTTCGGCCTCGGCGGCCGGGCGGTCTGGCAGGGCGATGGGCTCACGGCCACGGAGGCTAGCAGTCTGAGCGAGATGGGGCGCGGCCGCGGGGCGCGCCGGCGACCTACCTTCCAGGGTGTGGCAGGGCGTCCCGGCACGGTGCGACACTGGAGAGCACGGAATCGCTCCCGGATGCTCAACCTCCCCTGCCGACCCCAGGAGGTGTGCCATGTCGAACGGCGAGTCCGAGCCCCGCACCGAGCCCACCGACTCAACGCCCGAGGTGATCCCCGACGAGCCGCCGGAGCCCATGCCGGAGCCCGCGTCCTTCGAGGAGGAAGAGGCGATCCAGGAAGCGATGGAGACCGTCGAGGCAGTTCAGGACATCGTGGCGGGGGCCAACCTGCCCCCCGGGTTCCCCACGCCGGGCGACCTCCGGAAGTGACGCCCCCTCCCCGCTGCCGCGCAGACTCCTAGCCGAGGGCGAAGGAGCGGTCGAACGCCTCCTCGGCACGGCCGCGGTCGCCGACCAGGGCGACGCCGAGCTCCACCAGGCGCTCGCGCAGGCGGCCTCGATCCTCCTCGAGGCGGAAGCAGAGGATCTCGGGGAGTTGTGCTGCGGGGCTCGCCGGCCCGGCGGCCAGGACCTGGACCGGCCCGTCGAGACCGTCGAGACCGTCGAGACCGTCGAGATCATCGAGCTCGGCGAGATCTGCGGGCAGCGGCAGGACCAGCGTGTTGATCCGGTGGGCGAGCTCCCCCAGGTAGCCGAGGAGCCCGTCGGGCCTGGCTCCCTCGCTCTCGGCGTCCCCCTCGGCGTCCAGTCGCAGCCGCTCCAGCCGCTCGTGCCCCAGCTCGGCGAGCTGCTCCGCCGTGGTCGTGACCTTGACGCCCAGCTCGCGGAAGAAGCTCTCCAGGGACCTCCGCACCCGCCCGTTCTCGAGCACCGGGGCGACCGTCAGCTTCCGCTCGGCGCCTCCCTCGGCCCGACCCGCGACCGAGGCATACCCCGCGAAGCTCAGGGCGCTCCGCCACGAGCCGTCGGAGAACCGCCGGCGGAAGGTGGGCACCCAGCTCGCGAGGAGCCCGAGCCCCGGCACCTCGTGCACGCACGCCTGGATCGCCTCCTCGATCCGGGTGCGGTCCGGCAGCAGGGTGCGCCGGAACTCCGGCCGCAGGCGCCCGAACCGACGGCGGAGGCTTCGCCGGGCCCGCACGGCGTGGCGGGAGAGCGCCTCGCGGGAGCCGCCGGGTGAGGCCGCGCTGGCGGCGGCCAGCGCCTCGATCCGCTCGTAGCCGGCGAGGGCCGCCTCCTTGAAGTCGTGGGCGGCCAGGGTCTGGATCGTGAAGCGCTGGAAGTGGAAGCCCTTGATCGCCAACCGGACCGCGTGGGAGAAGAGCCGCGGCCTGCGCAGGAGAGTGCGCGCCAGGAGCTTGAAGTAGGCGGGGCCCTGCCGCGAGAAGAGCTGGAAGCGGAGCGAACGCACGAAGGCCACGAGCTCGTCCCGGCCGGCCTTGCGCCGCGTCCGCGGCGGGGCGCCGTAGCGGGAGAGAAAGCCCCAGCAGCGCTCGAAGTAGCTCTTCAGCCCGGGATCGTAGAGGGCCGCCAGGACCTTCCGGTAGCCGGCGACCAGGACCTCCGGGGCCAGCTCGGGGCGGAAGTTGAGGGTGATCTCCACGTTGTTGCCGCTGGACTCGCCGAGCAGGCGTCCCTCGCGCTCGAGGCGGGCGTAGAGGTCGGTACCGCGCAGGGCGGTGAGCAGGCCGACCATGGCCATGGGGATCGCCGCCTCCTGGATGAAGGCGACCTGGGCGTCGAACACCTCCGGCCCGTCGCCGTCCAGGCCGAGGATGAAGCCGGCGCTCACCTCGATACCCTTCTCCTGGATCGCCCGCACGGCCTGGAGCAGGAAGCTGTCGTTGCCGCGCTCGGTGTTCTGGACCTTGTGGGTCTGCTCGAGCGCGGTGGGGTTCGGGCTCTCGATGCCCAGGAACACCATGGTGAAGCCCGCGTCGACCATGGCGTCCATGAGGGGCTCGAGCTTGGCCAGGTTGACGCTCGCCTCGGTGTAGAGGTCGAAGGGATGGCCGCGCTCGCGTTGCCACTCGGCGACGGCGGGCAGCAGGCGCAGCGCCTCGCGCTTGTTGCCGATGAAGTTGTCGTCCACGAGGAAGACCGCGCCCCGCCAGCCGAGCTCGTAGAGGCGGTCGAGCTCGGCGACCAGTTGCTCGTTGGACTTGGTCCGCGGAACCCGGCCGAAGAGCTTGGTGATGTCGCAGAACTCGCAGTTGAACGGGCAGCCGCGGGAGAACTGCACCGCCATCGACGAGTAGGCGCCGAGGTCGAGCAGCTCGAAGCGCGGGACCGGAGCCAGGGTGACCGGCGGCCGCTCTCCCGCTTCGTAGAGGCGCTCGGCCCGTCCCGCCTCCCAGTCGGCGAGGAAGCGCGGGAAGATCTCCTCGACCTCACCCAGCAGGTAGTGGTCGGCGCCCACGATCTCGGAGGAGAACGCCGTCGGGTGCGGCCCGCCGACCACCAACGGCTTGCACCGCTGGTTGCACCGGCCGATGACGTCGCGCAGGGACCGGCGCTGGATGACCATGGTCGAGGTCAGGACCAGGTCCGCCCAATCCAGGTCCTCGTCGGTCAGCTCGGTGACGTTCATGTCCACCAAGCGGAGGTCGTACCCGGCGGGGAACATCGCCGCCACCGTCAGCAGGCCCAGCGGCGGCATCGCCGAGCGCTTGCCGATGAGCTCAAGGGCGTACTGGAATCCCCAATAGGAAGGGGGGAACTCGGGGTAGACGAGGAGGGCGTTGCACATCGCGGAGCGCTCCGGGAGAGGCCTCGACCGTCCCGCGACCCGGGCTGGGGGCGGAACGGAGAGGGGTCCGTCAGCAGCTTAGCGTCGCCGGGCGCCGGCGCGGTCATGCCCCGGTCAGGTCTCGGTCAGGGCTCCGTCAAGAGCCCGGGCGGCCCGCGCCCGCCGGCTCGATGAGCTTCACCGGGCCGGGGCGGCCGAAGTACCAGCTCGCCAGCGTCTCGGCGAAGGTGTGGCCGTCGATCGTGACGCCGCGGAAGCGCTCCCCCGAGAGGGCCGTGTGCCCGCCGACCGACGGGCTGAAGGCGGCCGGAACCCGCTCGAGCCCCTCGCGGACGAGGCGGCCGTAGTTCCTCACCCAGGCGCGCTCGGCGTCCGAAGTGGGCCGGCCCGTGACCCCGAAGGTGCCCAGGTACAGCCGATCGCGCTGGTCGGCGTAGACGAAGGTCGGTGTGGTGAGGTAGGGGTAGACGAACGACTCGAGGAGGCACTTGGCGGGCTGCTTCGGGTTGGCCGCGACGCATGAGGCGTCGGGCTCGGCGTTGTAGTAGGTGAGGCCCTGGGACGCGTCCGGCCGCACGTCGAGCGTCCCCGGACCGTAGGGCTCCACGTCCGGCACCCAGCCGCTGTCGGCGACCGCCTTGACCTGGGCCCACGGGAGGCGCGCGGCGATGCGATCGACGTTGTTCTGCACGCCGAGAGCGCCCGCCGAGCTGCCGGCGACGAGGACGTCGGTCGCCTCGCGCAGGGTGGGCGATCCGACGACCGAGTCGTCCATGAGGTCCTCGATCACCGCATCGACGACGCGGTGGCCCCGGAACTCGAGCTTGCGCCCGCCCAGCGTGCGCTCGGCGTCGCCCGCCCAGGCGTCCGAGCTGCAGTAGTGCACCAGGACGCGATTGAAACCGGCGAAGTCCGGGTTCTCACTCGTATCGCCGGAGAGCAAGCCCCGCAGGGCCAGCCGCATCGGAGCCCCGGAGCTGGTCATGAGCTTGTGCTTCTCGCTCCACCGGCTCGTGCACGCCGCGTCGGTCACGCACCCACCGCCGCCCTGGAAGAACACGATCCACTTGTGGCGATCAGCACCCCCGCCCGGCTGGAAGTAGAAGATCGCCGGCGAGCCGTCGTTGCACACGGCCTGGCGCTTGCGGGCGTCCCGCACCTCGTGCTTGACGCCGAGGTCGGACGAGGAGCGCGCGCTCTCGCGTCGTCTATGGCCACGCCTCCGCCCGCGCTGCATCGAGGCGATCGCCCGCGGCGGAGCGCCGCACAGGCAGAGAGCGAGGCTCAGCAGACAGGCGAGAACCACGAAGGGCTGTAGAGCTGGGGTACCGGCGCCGTGACTTCGCATCGCATCACCCTCCGGAGGTGTCGACTTCAAACTGGGAGCGCATGAGGACGACCACGTAGGGATTCCACGTCGAGAGGACGTAGTAGAGGGAAAGAGTGTCGCCGTCGAGGCGCGTGAACCGCTCGATCGCGTACGGGGCGTAGGCGCCGCCCGCCACGCCCTCGGGGTTCGCCTTGCCTCGCCCGATCACCGGCCCCGCCAGCCCGTCGTCGCGGCCCTTCCGGTGGATGAAGCCGCTGCCGTCCCGCGCCACTTTGAAGATGATCTGGAGGTCGCTCCACGGCCCCCAGGGAGTCGCCGAGTAGCGGAAGACGACGCCCCGCGGATCGCGGCTGTCGTAGGTCATGAGCCAGAGGTGAAGCGCCGGCGCCCAGGTGACCGAGAGGTCGCCGATCGTCGGGTGCTCGACGATCGGAGCCGCCTCCGATTCGCGCTCGCTCCAGGTGGGCCGGCTGCCTTTGAGGCCGGCGAAGTAACGCGTCCCCTCCCCGCTCTCGAATGTCGCCGCCGGCACGACGGAGAGATAGGCGTTACTCGAGCGGTAGACCCCGGAGCTCCAGATCAGGACGTAGGGCCCGCCCGGCGGCAGCCCCGCAATCGGTCCCATTTGCTCGTGCATCGACATCTTGATAACCCGGCCCGCGGGCAACCGCGAGATCGTGCGAAGCACTTTGAACGCGCCCGTGCCGAGATCGAGCTCCGTCAGGACCGACCGGTCCGTCGCCGCTCCGCGCGTGTGGCCGGTCTTGACGACGACGAACAGGTGGCCGCCGAGGCTGATGCCCGAGACCGGCACGTCGAAGCCCTTCATCTCGATGCCCGGCGGCGCCACCCTCAGGTACCGGCCGTCGTGCTCGGTCAGAAAGTCAAGGTGGAGGCCATGCTCCGGGTCGGTCGCGTCGCTCGTGCCGATGACGTCGCCCCCGTCCCGGCCCACCGTGTCGCCGAAGAGAAAGTAGAGCCGGCCGTCGTGCTCGAAGGAGTAGCCGAGGTCGGTGCCCTCGATGCCGTAACGCGAGAGGCTCCGCGTGGCCGTCGGGGCCTTGCGCTCCTTGTCATAGTCGCCGACGAGCTGCTCGAGCTTGGCCGTCGAGCCGGGCACGTAAGTCAGGCGTACCGGCGGCGCCGCTGCGAGAGGAAGCGAGAGGGCGGCCGCGGCGGCGACGAGCAGCAGGCTGCGAGTCAATGCCCCGGCACTTGGCCGCATCGCGAGTCTCATTTTTTCTCCGGGCTGGACGGGCTGGAACGGAGGAAGTCTATCGCATCGTCTTTCAGGTGCGCTCCCTCCATCTTGCCGCACCCGCGTGCCGCTGCTACACTTCGCCAATCGACGAATTGGAACCAGCCGCCGTGAACCCCGCCCTTCCCCTGACCCGAGCCCTGGCCGACGAGACCCGGCTCCGGGCCCTCGCCTGCCTCGCCGGGGGCGAGCTCTGCCTGTGCCAGCTCATCGACGTCCTGGGCCTCGCGCCCTCGACGGTGTCGAAGCACCTCAGCGTCCTCCACCAGGCGGGCCTGGTCGAGCGGCGCAAGGAGGGCCGCTGGCACTTCTACCGTCTCGCCGGCTCCGGGGCGCCGCCCCGGGTGCTGGAGCTCCTCGCCTGGGTGACGGAAGCGCAGAAGGACGACCCGGGAGCCGCCCGCGACGCCGAGCGGGTCGCCGCGGTCCGCAAGTGCGATCTCGAGGAGGTGAGCGCGTGCTACCGAAGCTGAGGGTCCTCTTCCTGTGCACCGGCAACTCGTGCCGCAGCCAGATGGCCGAGGGCTGGACGCGCCAGCTCCGGGGCGAGGAGATCGAGGCGGCCTCGGCCGGCGTGGCCCCCCACAGGCTCGACCCGCTGGCCGTCCGGGTGATGGCGGAGGCCGGCGTCGACATCTCGGGGCACGCCTCGCGCCACGTCGACGAGCTCGCCGGCGAGCCCTTCGACTGGGTGGTGACGGTCTGCGACTCGGCCCGCGAGAGCTGCCCCGTCTTCCCGGGCCGGGCCCGGATCGTCCATCGCGGCTTCGAGGACCCGCCCCGCCTCGCCGCCGGCGCCACCACCGAGGAGGAGGCCCTGGCCCCGTACCGCCGGGTGCGCGACGAGATCCGCGCCTTCGTCGCCGCGTTGCCCGGCGCGCTCGAGGAGGCCGCGGCCGCTCCCCGCTGACCCCGGCCCGCCCGGACCCGCAGGAGACCCCCTCCGGCCCGCCCCTTCCCAGGAGACCCCATGCGCCCCGGAATCGCCCATCGCCTGTCCTTCCTCGACCGCTACCTCACCCTCTGGATCGGCCTGGCCATGGCCGCCGGCGTCGGCCTGAGCGCCCTGGTCCCCGGCGTCGAGGCCTTCTGGGGGCGCTTCCAGATCGGCACCACCAACGTGCCCATCGCCCTCGGGCTGATCCTCATGATGTACCCGCCGCTCGCCAAGGTGCGCTACGAGGAGCTGCCCGACGTCTTCCGCAACTGGCGGGTGCTCGGCCTGTCGCTGGTCCAGAACTGGCTGGTCGGCCCGGTGCTCATGTTCGGCCTGGCGGTCCTCTTCCTGCGCGATCGGCCGGAGTACATGACCGGCCTGATCCTGATCGGCCTCGCCCGCTGCATCGCCATGGTGATCGTCTGGAACGACCTCGCAGGCGGCGACGCCGAGTACGCCGCGGGCCTGGTGGCGTTCAACAGCATCTTCCAGGTGCTCACCTACAGCGTCTACGCCTGGTTCTTCCTGACCGTGCTCCCGCCGCTCCTGGGGCTCCGCGGCGCCGTGGTGCACGTGACCATGGGGCAGATCGCCGAGAGCGTCTTCGTCTACCTGGGCATCCCCTTCCTCGCCGGCATGGCAACCCGCTTCGCGCTGGTCCGCGCCCGCGGCCGGGAGTGGTACGAGCGCCGTTTCGTTCCGGCGATCGCTCCGCTCACCCTGGTGGCGCTCCTCTTCACCATCGTCGCCATGTTCAGCCTCCAGGGGCGGCGCATCCTGGCCTCACCGGGAGATGTGCTCCGCATCGCGGCCCCGCTCCTCGTCTACTTCGTGATCATGTTCCTGGTGAGCTTCGCCATGGGGCGGCGGGCGGGGGCCGGCTACGCGAAGACCGCCACCCTCTCGTTCACCGCCGCGAGCAACAACTTCGAGCTCGCCATCGCCGTGGCGGTGGCCGTCTTCGGCATCAGCTCCGGGGTCGCGTTCGCAGCCGTGATCGGCCCCCTGGTGGAGGTCCCGGTGCTGATCGCCCTGGTCCAGGTCGCGCTACGCCTGCGCGCCCGCTACTGGGGCGCGGCCGACGCGGTGCCGGCCGGCGACTGACCCGGCGCCGGGCCGGTCGCCTGGCGCGGCATCACGGTCGAGGCTCAGGGCCGCGGCGTCTCGAGGCGCTCGACCTGCTCCGGGCTGTAGCCCAGGGCCCCGAAGTCCATGACGCCGTGCCCGGAGTGGCAGGCGTCGCACGAGAGGCCGGTGGCCTTGATCCCGTGGTTCACCGAGATGTACGAGGTCCCGGGCACCTGCATGCCCATCCACTGCCCGCTCCACTGGAGCCCCATGGCCTCGAATGGGCGCATCCCGGCGTCGATCGAGGCCTTGACGTCCCCGGTCTGGTTGTAGACCTCCCGGTTCGGCGCGAGCAGGAGCGGGAACTGGGCCATCTGCGGGTCGTCCTTCAGGAATCCCATCCCGGGCGCGTCGGCCATCTTGAGCTTCTGGTCGAAGAGCATGATCTGGGTCAAGCCCCGGACCGGGAAGATCCTCGCCCCCGGCCGCGCGCGGGTGACGGTCGCGAAGGCCATCCAGCTCTGGGCATCCTTGGCGGCCTCGACGTTCGGCACCCGCCAGATGTACGACGGGTGGCCCTTGGCGATGACGTTCATCGGAACATAGAGGCCGGGGATCGCCGGGATCCGGTCGTACCTCGAGAGCTCGCTGTACGCCCCGTGGACGTCGTCTTTCACCGGCTTGCTCCAGTCCTCGAGGACGATGCCGCTCACCTCGGGAACGTGGCAGGTCTGGCAGGCGATCCTGGAGGCGTGCAGGTTGAGCGCCTCGCCCTGGCCGCCCCGGTGGGGAGTGCCGCCGTGACAGCTCGAGCAGGAGACGGCGACATCGGGCAGGTCATTGGCCACCATGTCCGACTCGTAGAGACCCTTGGCGATCTTGTGGTGCTCGACGGTGTGGCAGGTCACGCACGACAGGCCCGCCTTCGCGTGGACGTCGTTGTCCGGCGTGTAGGGGTCGCCCCGCTTGTAGTCCTGCGACAGGGAGTGCTCGTGGCACCGCAAGCACGCCTCGTTGGTGGAGGTCCGGGTGACGCTCAAGGCCGCGGTCACCGAGGTGTCCTCGCCCCAGTGCGTCCCCCGCGCGTCGTGGACGAGCGTGGCCCGCTTCGTCCAGTCATAGTCCTCGGCGTGACAGACCAGACAGTCCACGGTGCCGATCTCCGCCTGCGTGACGGGCCTGCCAGGCATAGGGGGCGAGGGCAGGGAGCCGATGTGGCAGACGCCGCACCCCGACGCCTGGACGCTCGCCTTGCCCTCCGTGGCGGCGACCCAGTTCGAGGCGCTCGTCGTCCCGGCGAGCGCGCACTGCCGGTTGACCATGCCCCACCACGACCCGTCCGGGAGGCCCTGGACGTTGCGCACCGGCGAGGCCAGGTTCCAGTGCACGGTGTCGACGATCTCGGTCAGTGCTTCCGGATGGCATTGAACGCAGGTCTCGGCCCCGTCGTAGCCCTCTTGCTCGATGAACTCGTTGCCGGGGTGAACCCACTTGGCGAGGAGGTCCGGGTTGCCGGCTGGAGGCTCTTGGGCACGAGCGCCCGCGGCCAGGAGGACGATGGACGCTACGGCGAGAGAGAAGTTCTTCATGGCGCCGTTCCTTTCCCGGAAGCGCACTGCTTCGCCCATGACGCCAGCCTCGGCTCGACCGGGCGCACGGAGGCCACGCGTGGGGCCTCCCGGCCCACCAGGGATTTGGTCGCGCCCATTGCGGAGGGGTGGACGGTGCACCTCCGGTGAGCTCCGGGCGCGTAGACTCGCGCCCGGAGCTCAGGCTAACCGCGCGCGCCCGCCGACGCGACGTCCGGGGAGGCGGTTGGCCCGCCGCCCCCCGGGGTGGGAGCGGCTCTCCGGAGCCCTCACTGCACCGCCGCCTCCGCCTGGTAGAGGTTCATGGTCCAGCGGTCGACCAGGCGCAGGCCGGGGTTGTCCGGGTGGGTACTGGTGAGATCGAGGTCGGTGTCGAGGTGGCTGTTGAGGTAGATCGAGCGCTCCGTGGCGGGCAGGAGCGACGACGTGCTCGCCTGGTAGCCGTCCCGGAAGCGGGCGGCGAGGTAGCCGGGCGGGATCGTCTGGTACTCGAGGGTCGCCCGCACCGAGGCGGGCTCGCCGGCGAGGTCGGCCAGCGGAATCCGGTAGGTGATGGCGTCCGAGCCGGTCAACGACGGATCCGAGTAGTGGGGATCGCTGGCGATGGCGCTGCCGACCGTCAGGGGATGGGTTTGCGGCTCCGTGGCGTAGGCGGCGGAGCACTGGCGGATGCCGAAGATCCTCGTGCCGGCATCCGGGTTCTTCGAGCAACCGACGGTGTCGGGCGGCGTCCAGCCGCGCGGCAGGATGCGGTTGTCCTTGGCGTCGTGGAACAGCGCCAGGGTCGAGGAGGTCAGCACGCCGGTGTCGTCCACGTCCTGGATCTCGTAGATCTGGACCTCGTCCTGGCGCGTGATGGTCGCGAAGTGCGGCTCGAGCTTGCGCGGGTCACCGCCGTTGACCTCCGCGGGGATGAGGTTGAAGGTGCCCGGCCCGGTCTGGCGGCACGGTCCGTCGCAGATGGCGCCGAACGGGTTGGTGGCGCCGGAGACCCAGAGCACGTTGCCAGCCGCGTCGAGGACCTCGAGCTTGATGAAGGCGCGCCGGAAGCCGGCCCCGGACGGGAACTTGTGGCCGGTGTTGTTGGTGATCAGCAGGTCGGCGGTGAGGTTCGCGCCGTCGGCGGCGACCGACTGGATGGCGATCTCGGCCGCGGCCTGGGGCGCCGGCTTCGTGGTGCCGGGCTCGAGGCCGTTGCCGTTGGCCTGGCTGGTGGCCTGCGCGACGATGCTCGACTCGCCATTGAGCAGGTTGTGCTGGATGAAGGGCGTCGTCGTGCCGTCCTTGGCGGTCGCCGTCTCCGGGATGCGCGAATCGGTGACGTCGACGCCCAGGACGTCGGGGAACTGGGCGAACATCTCCATGACGAAGAGGTTGATGCCCATCATGCGGTGGCGTCGGTACTGCTTCGGCGTCAGGCCCGGAATGGCCTGGGCGAGGATCGCGCCGTGGTTCATGCCGTTCGCGGGATCGGTGACGAAGGGCATGTGGCAGCCCTGGCAGGTGTGGTCGTTGTCCTGCTCGCTGGCGAACGAGCTGTTGATCCACTCGAGGTAGGTGGCCTGCTCGTAGGACACGCCGACGCACGGGTCGGTCACCGGGTTGCCGTCGGCGGCGAAGGTCGTCGAGGTGCAGCCGGTGGGCTTGCGGTAGTACGGAGCCTGGGCCGGGTCGGGCAGCGGCGCCCCCGGCGCGTAGCCGGTCGGGATGGTGGGCACGATCAGCACGTGGCACGAGCCGCAGAGCACCGACTGGCGCAGGTAGGAGACCCGGTTCTTGCGGTCGACGGCCTGGGCGATGGCCAGGTAGTCCTTGTCCTTCATCGGCTCCGGGTCGAGGGCGTGGACCGGATCCGGCGTCAGGACCGACTTCTTGTCGTACTCGAAGGTGGCGGTGAAGCCATGGCGCAGCGGCACCGGGTTGTCCTGCTTGCCTTCGAGACCGGGAACGCGCGGGCCGTAGAAGACGTCGTAGTCGACGCCGTTCCACTTTCCCGAGTCCTTGCCCGGCGGCCCGAGGCGGTGGCAGACCTCGCACGAAACGCCGTCGCGGGCCAGCGAGCCGTACTTGGCGTAGGCGTCCTGGTTCGTCCCCACGGGCTTGTCCTGGATCGGCGCGCAGCCGGAGGAGAACGGATACGCCTTGCCGCGGCCGGTGGTAGGAAGGAGACCCGGAATGGTGGCGTAGAAGACGTCGAAGCAGAAGTCGCGGTCGTGGTCGGTCTGGAGCTGGCGCTCACCCATGGCGCCGTGGCAGCGGAAGCAGACGTCCTGGATCACGGTCGGGTCGGCACCGCTGTGGACGTTCGTTTCGGTCTCGATCTGCGACTGCCAGATCGGGTCGCGGGTGGCGAGCGCCATGATCGAGGCGCTCCAGTCCCCGAACTGCGACCAGTTGGCGAGCCAGGACCGGTCCTTCGTGGTGTAGGACATCTCGGGCAGGCCGCCGCCGGTGACGAACAGCGCGCTGTCGTGGCAGGCCTGGCAGTACTCGCCGGTGGAGAAATCCTTCGCGCAGACGATCGGGTAGCCCGAGGGATCGTTGCACTGCTTGGATTGGGCGACCGGCCCCCGATGGACGGCCTGAAGTGACGTGTCGCCGACGGTTTGGGGCGGAAACCAGACGACGCTCTGGGAATTGAGCAGCGGGACCTGCGGTCCGCTGCCGAAATAGGTGGCGTTGTAGAAGGAGACGAAGTCCTGAGCCGCCTTCGAGGGGTCGGGCAGCGGCTTGGACAGGCGGTCGCCGCGCTCGAAGACCGGCCGCGGCACGGTCCGACCCTCGACGGGGAGAGTCCCGAGCTTCGCCGGCGGCGTGACGTCGGGCGCTCCGGCCGCCGGGGTGGTGGGCGGGGTCTGCGGCCGGCAGGCCAGAACCAGCAGGCAGGGACCGAGGATCAGGAACTTGCCGAGGGCGATGCGTCGCATGACGTCTCCTTGAGGAAAGGGACCTGAAGCGGCTCGCCAAGGCCTCCGGTCGCCGCGGCGGCGGGAGTGCGTCGGCGGCTCCAGAACGGTTGCTCCGGCCAGCGCGGCTGAGCGTCGTAGAAGTGGCGGTGGTGGCGGACGTAGTCGCTCCAGACGGCCTCCTGCTCGCGCTCGTAGCGCGCCACGGCGCCGAGCGTCGCCCGCCAGCGCCCGGGCGACGGCGGCGCCGGCCGCGTACCCCGAGCGCAGGGCCGTGGCGATGCCCTGGGAAGAGAGGGGGTCGAAGGCCTGGGCCGCGTCTCCCGCCGCCAGCCAGCCCGGGCCGGCGAAGCGATCGAGCCGGCCGCCCCCGGCCGCGGCGCCGCGCGGCCGGCCGGTGGGCCGGTAGCCGAGCCGCGTCAGCAAGGGCGCGACGTGCCGGCTCTCGGCAAGCAAGGCCGCGAACCCACCGGCGCGCGCCGCCCGGCCCGCCGGGTCCGAGCCGGAGTCGGTGTGGAAGACGACGAGCCTCCGGCCGGCAGTGAGCCGAGCCGTGTACCACCAACCTCGAGGGCCGGCCTCCAGGCGAACGAGGGTGTCGTCGTCCCGGGCGCCCGGCGGCAGCGCGTAGACCTGGGCGAAGGCGAAGAGGCGGTCGCTCCCTCGCCGCCGGGCCCCCAGGCGGGTCGCGACGGCCGCGCCGCGGCCGCTGGCGTCGATCAAGAAGCGCGCGCGCCGGCGGGCCTCACCCCGGGCGCGGACAGCGCCCGACAGATCCAGCTCCCAGTCTTCGGCGCGCCGGACCCCGGCGAGCGCCATCCCCTCGAGAACCACCGCCCCGACCTCCCGTGCGCGGTCTCTCAAGGCCCGGTCGAAGCGCGGGCGGTCGAGGCGCAGGCCATGGCCGTGAGGACTGAACAGGAAGCTCGCGAAGGCCGGCTCGTCGCTCGCCCAGCAGGAGAGGTGGCCGTGGGTGCGGGAGGCGCCGATCCGCTCCTCGGCGGCCGGGTCGAGGGGCCCGAGAAGGTGCTCGACCATCGGCAGGGCCTGCGGCGGCAGCGACTCCCCGAGCTTGAAACGGACCGCCGTCCGGCGCTCGACGACGAGCGCCCGACGCCCGGCCTCGGCGAGGGCGACGGCGGCGGCCGAGCCCGCCGGCCCGCCTCCGACGATCACGGCGTCCCACGGCTCGGAGCCAACGGCAGGTCGCTGCCCGGACGAATCCACGCCTCGGCTCACTTCTTCGGCCGGTCGAGGGACGGGTCGCGTTCGAACTCTTCGAACACCGTCTCGCCTTCGTCGGTGGCACCGGTCGGCAGGACCATTCCGAGCTGCCACCACACGGTGACCATCTGGTCGTAGCCGTCGGTCTGCGAAAGGGGCTGGCCGGTAGCCGGGTCGAAGCCGCGGAACCAGTCCTTCGTCGACAGCTCGCCCCCCTTCGTCTCGACGACGATGTCGGGCCTCTGCACCGGCCACCAGGCCGTGTTGCAGGACCAGAAGTCGCCCTGCCACGGGCTCGACATGTAGGCGGCGACCGAGCCGGGCTCTACGTCCGCGGCGACCCGGAAGGCCGCGGCGAAGAGCTCCCGGTAGAGGCTCAGATAGGGAAACTCGATCCCGGGGTGGAAGCCGCCGCCGATGGTCGGCTGCAGGGCGGCGAAGTCCATCGCGGTCGGTTGCTCGGCCAGGGGCAGCGCATCGAGGGGCTCGGGGACGATCATCTGGCCCACCGTGAAGTTACCGTCGGCCCAGTCCTTCATGCGCGCGAGCTGCGGCGGCGTGAGGCTGAGGTACTGGTTCGGCAGGTTGTAGCCGAGCTGCTGGTTCTGGAGCGGCTTGCCGCCCGTGCCCCACAGCTTGGGCATGAAGTTGCCCTGGGACGGCGGGCCGACCCCCGCCTTGCGCGGCGGCGGCGCCGGGGTCGGCGGAGCCGGCGGCAGGTTGTCCTCGGCGTGGCGCATGATGTTGTAGATCTGGGCGCGCGCCGCCTTGCCACCGGGCCCCGGATCGGTGAACGCCTTCATGTTGTCGGCGGAGAGCAGGTCGCCGGGCTGACCCGGCCCGTGCGCGGTGCCTTGCGGCCCGTAGGCCTCGGCGCTGACCCAGGCGTAGTTCGTGGCGTCCCGCAGGATCGGGAAGACGTCGCGGTAGAACTCCGTGGGCAGCCCCCGGGTGGGGTCGGCCTCGGGAAAGACCTGGAGCACGCGATCGAGGATCGAGACCACGTGGTACATGTACGGTGAGTACTTGGGCGGCCCGACTACGACCCAGCCGCCGCGCGTCGGGTTCCTCGCCTCACCCGGCGTCCCCACGCCGTCGCGAGTGGAGAGCACCGTGCCGTCGCTCAGGGTGACGGTGGCGTCGATCTCGCCCCCGCAGGTGTCGTCGTACCAACCCGGGACGTTGAAATAGGAAAACTGGTTGGTCAGCGGATCTTCGGGGTCCGGGCCGTTGGGCGGATCGTAGGTCTCGCTCGGGTTGGTGATCTCCACTGCCGGCGTGGTGACGCTCTTCGAGTCGCCGAACCCGGGGACGAAGAGCAGGCGCTGGCGCTCATCGAGGCGGAGCTCGCCGAGGGTCACCCGGGCCGCCGCGTAGGTCACCGTCACCGGCTGGTCCGGCGGCGTGGCCTGGGGCGGGTTGAACTTCAGGTAGCCGGGCAGCTCGGTCGGGCCGACGCCCTCGAAGATCGAGCCGGCGAGCTCCACCGGTTGGGCCGCGGCGCCCGCGATGGTTTGGGGCCCGGGATCGATGATGAGGCGGTCGCGGTCGATGGGGTCGAGCCCGGCCTGGATCGCCGGGTTGCGCAGCTTCGCCGGGTCGTACAGGTAGGCGCCCTCGAAGGCGTAGTTCGCCGCTTTCATGTTGCGCACGTGGACCCGCCACTCGATTGACTCGACCCCCGCCGTGGCGCCGTCGATCTCTGCGACCACGCTGCCCGAGCCGTCGTAGCCGTAGATCCGGAAGCGCTGCGCCTGGCGCTTCATGCGCTGCTGGGCGTCCTTGTAGGTGCCCCCACCGGGGCCGGGGCCGCCGCTGCCGCCGGGGTCGGGCGTGGTCCCGGGCGCTTCCGGACCGATGAAGAACTCCTGGCTGTTCCCCAGGCGGGCGATGCCGATACCCGGGTGAACGCGGATGTAAGCGACCTGACTCAGGGACATCGGCCCTCCCGCGACCTAAAGCGATCAAGAAGATGAAGTCAGTCGACTTTATACCATGGGCTTGATCACTCGGCCGGAGGGAGGGACTGTCGGGCGAGGTGTGGATAGGATGTCCAGAGAGGAGAGCAGACGATGAAATGGATCGTCATGGGAGCGGGCGGGGTGGGCGGCTACTTCGGCGGGCGACTGGCCGAGGCGGGCGAGGAGGTGTGGTTCGTGGCGCGGGGCGAGCACCTGGCGGCGCTGCGGGACGGCGGCCTGCGGGTGGAGAGCGTCGCCGGGGACTTCGCCGTCGAGCCGTGCCGGGCGGTGGAGGACCCCGCCGAGGCGGGCGAGGCCGACGCCGTGTTGGTAGCCGTCAAGTCGTGGCAGACGGAGGCCGCCGCCCGGGCGCTCGGCCCGGCCGTCGGCCCGCGGACCACCGTCGTCTCCCTCCAGAACGGCGCGACGGCGGCCGAGGAGATCGGCGCCGTCGTCGGCATGGAGCACATGCTGGGCGGCACCTGCCGCCTGGTGGCCTTCCTCGCGGGCCCCGGAAGAGTGACCCACGCCGCCGTGGACCCCACCGTCGCCGTGGGCGAGCTAGACAGTTCCCGGAGCGAGCGCGCCGAGGGGATCTTCGCGGCCTTCCAGCGCTGCCAGGGCGTCGATCCGACCCTCTCCGGCGACATCCAGCGCGACATCTGGAGCAAGTTCGCCTTCATCGCCTCGGTGAGCGGGATCGGCGCCGTGACCCGCGTGAGCGCCGACCGCTCCCGGAGCGTTCCCGAGACGCGCGCCCTCCTGGTCTCCGCCCTCCAGGAGGTCGAGGCCGTGGCCCGGGCCCGCGGCGTGGCCCTCGGCGCGGACATCGTCGACGCGACCCTCCGCTTCATCGACAGCCTGCCCGACGGCGCCACGGCCTCCATGCAGCGCGACATCGTGGCGGGCCTTCCCTCGGAGCTCGAAGCCCAGAACGGCGCCGTGGTGCGCCTGGGCCGCGACCTCGGCGTCCCGACGCCCACCCACGACTTCCTCTACGCGGCTCTCAAGCCCCAGGAGATCCTGGCCCGCGAGGACCGGAGCTGATCGGTAGCGGCCCGCCTGCCCACCGTCCGTAGGCCGGCGGTAAGGCTGCCCGAAGACTCTCCAGGCCTCCGTGTCCCGAGGCAGCGGAGTCCTCGGGGCGCCCTTGCTCTCGCCGAACAGATTTTCTAAAGTTCTCGAAATCTCTTCACGATTCGGAAGGGATGGCTTTGGCGAAGAAGATCTGGATCACGGCCCTGGGTGTCGCCCTGTACATGGTGGGGGGTACGGTGACGCTGCCGTACTTCCATCTCGGGCGCTCTCTCGCCTCTCTTGGCTCGTTCGAAAACCTGGGAAACAACGGCACCTCGTTCTTCGGCGTCGGTGTCATCTGGTTCAGCTGGGGCTTTCTGGTGGTGGAGCTGTTCTCGCTCGTGGTGCCTGCGGGCCGGCGGCTCCGGAAGGGTGGGGTGGCGGGGCGGGAGAAGCTCAACCGGGCGGCGCTGGCCGCCGGCTCCGTCACGGCGCTTCTCCGGGCTGGAGACCTGGCGTACCACTCGATGCGATTGGCCAGGGCCGGCGGGTACCCGGTCACCGAAGCGCCCGTCTGGTTGGTGTTCGCCACCCTGGCGGCCGGCGCCCTGTTCGGCTGGCTGTTCAGCTCGCCCAAGCAGGTGGCCGAGAACCTCGAGGGCGTGGCAACGCCGATCGAGGGGACCTACCGGAAGCCCTGGGCCTGGCAGCTCGCCCTGACCACGCTGCTAATGCTGGCAACCTTGGTTGCCCAGCGGTGGGGCGAGGGACCCCTGATCAATGGCGCGAACCCGTGGATCGACTTCTTCGGAGCCGTCCTGGGGGTCGCGGTGGTCCTCGACCTGATCGAGGAGGGACGGCTCGCCCGGAAGGGGCTGCTCGAGAGCGTGCTGACCCTGGACAACGTCCACCTCGCCGAGTACTTCCGGGCGCGCTTCGAGCGCGAGGGGATTCCCCTGGCGATCCGCGCTTACCACTTCCGCCGCCTGCTGTACTTCTTCGGACCGCTCTACAAGATGGCCCTCGTGGTGCCGGCGGCGGAGCGGGCCCGCGCGGCGGCGCTGGTCGAGGCGGTCGATTTCAAGATCCTGTGACCGCCGGCCCGAGCGAAGCCCGCCCCGACTCGTTCCGGTCGTAGCCCCTGCCAGGACTCCTCGTCAGCCCCGCGGCCGGCTGGCCACGAAGCCAGCCATGGCGAGGGTTAAGGCGAGGAGCGCCAAGGCACCGGTCCCGAGCGTCGGGATCGAGAGGCCCGGCGCGCCGCCGGGCGCATACTCGTAGGCGCCGACGTCGCAGCGGGCGATCGAATCGCCGTCGCCGTCGATCGGTCGCGGCACGCCCCTCTGATCGGTGGCGATCGACGCGCTACCGTCGAACGTCGTGCAGTCGGCGGCGGCGTCGATGCCGTCGCTGTCCGGGAGCAGGGCGCGCGTAGGAGTGGGCCCGCCGTTGTCGGCGAGGGGTCCGAGGTCGATCGCCGCATTGGGGGTGACGCCCGTGCCGAACTCGAAGGCGCAGCTCGTCCCGCTGTCGAGGTTGGTGCCCGAGGCCTTCCAGATTCCCCCCTCCACGTCGAAACAGGAGGAGGCACTGAGAAGAACGTTCTTGGCGTACACCTCCCCGTTTCCCGGTACGAAGACGATTCCGCCGATGGTCACAATTCCTCCGCCGTAGGTCGCCGTGTTGTCGGCGAGGGTTACGTTCTCGAGAGTGACAGAGCCCCCCACGATGATCCCCCCGGCGTACTCGGCGCTATTTCCGGTGAAGGTCGAGCTCCGCACCGTCCCGGTCGAACCCGAAGCCAAGCCGATGCCACCGCCACTGAATGAAGCGTGGTTGGCCACGAACGCCGAGTCCTCGATCAACCCGCTCGAGCCGATTGATAGCGCCCCGCTTCCTGCCGCCCGGTTCCCGCTCATGGTGGTCCGGCGCAGCGTGACCGAGCCCGGGGCGAGGATCCCACCTCCTTCGGCCTGCAGGCCGGCACCGTCGGCACAGCCGTTGCGCAGAGTGACCCGATCTACGGTCAGCGAGGCTCCGTCCATCACCAGGAGAAGCCTGAGCTCCGAGGGCACCGGCCCTTGATCGAGGGTGCAGCCGAGCGACGCCCAGCGCTCGATCGCCGATCCGTTGCCCTCGATGGTGAGGACCGACGTGACGTACGGCAGACCGGTCCCGCCGTACGTGCCGTCCACCACCGACGGAACATACAGGGTGAAGACGGCCCCCGCCGGCAGGACGATCGTGTCCGCTCCCGCCCCAGCCGGGCAGTCGTCGTGGGTCGCCGCGTCGTCGTTGGCGTTGTCGAGGGCTTCGCGGAGCGAGCAGAGCCCGTCCGCCCCGTCGACGACCACCGCCCCCACGCCCGGCGACGCCTCGTCGACATGGATCGTCGCTCCTCGAGCCATCGGTGCGACGAGTAGCGCCGCCGCCAGTGCCAATCCTCCTGTCGAGAACCTCCACGGTCCGCGCGATCTGGTCATCGTCTCCTCCGGTCTGGCTTGCGGGCCCGCGCAGTGATCCCCGTGCCCCGGGCAGAGCAGGTTTTCGGGCGATCAGCGGGAGTCCGCATATGCTATCGCGGCATATTCTCTGGCACGACCGGGTGGGAAGGCAAGGCTCGGTTGGCTCACCGGACCCGGGAACGCCGCCCGGAGCCCCGCGGCGAACCCGCTCCCCGGTGTCGTGGCCGAACGCCTCCATCGGCGCCTCGGCCGGGCGAAGCCCCGAGCGCCAGTCGGGGGGAAGCCGCCGATTGCGCTCGCGCAGCCAGTCGACCAGCGCGCGCACCTCGCGGTTGCGCCACATCCAGGTGGGGAAACGGGTGAAGGCCAGCCCCGGGTGCCGTCCCCGTGGAGCACGTGGACATTGCGGTAGCCCAGCCGCCCGAGGCGTTCCCGGGCGGTCTCTGCGAGGTTGCCGTAGCGCTCCACCGTGTAGACCTCGCCGGCGATCTCGACGAGGACCGCCGCGGCGCAGCCCGAGCCGGTGCCGACCTCGAGCACCCGCTCGCCGCCCTGGAGCCCGAGCAGCTGCGTCATGTACGCGACGACGAAGGGCTGGGAGATCGTCTGGCCCGACTCGATGGGGAGCGGGGTGTCCTGGTAGGCGAGATCCTCGAGACCTTCCCGCAGGAATCGCTCGCGCGGCACGCGGCGCAATAAACCCTCCCCCCGGGGGTTGAACGGGCAGGGCGCCTCCGCCGGGAAGGACCGGCGGGACGTCGCCGCACCCGAAGCTCGGTCCAGCCGGACCACGCAGTCGCCAAGAGGAGAGCCGCAGATGAGACGAGCCACGAGGAACCCGAAGCCGATCCCGTCCACCCGTTCGCGCCGAGCGTCCGCACCGGGCTTCGCCCTGGCCTCGGCGCTGGCCCTGCTCCTGGCTCCGGGATGGGCTTCGGGGGCCGCCCGGGCGCACGAGCTGCCGGTGGGAGACGGCCACGTCTCCGACCACTCGGAGGTGGGGAACGTCTTCTCCTGCCGCACCCACTTCCGCGGCGGCGGGGCTCGCCACGACGGGCCGTGGTTCCACGGCGACACCTGGGACCCCACCGCAAAGCCCCACGTCCAGGGGAGCGTCTACTGGCCGGAGGCGGCCTACACCCTGGCCCCCGAGGGGCCGAACCTGCTCTTCCGCGGCAACGGTCTGCCCATCGAGGAGCCGACCGGCATCTTCCCCATCTCCCTGACCGATCCGGTCTACGTCTACGACACCAACCCCAACCGCATCGCGGCCCAGAACCTGCGCTTCGAGATCCCGGCCGATCCGGTCCTGGCCACCGAGGCGACCTGCCTGCCCATGGGGATGATCGGCTTCACGGTGAGCGGCGTCGCCTTCTACAGCGCCCTCGACGACGCCGGCCGGGACGCCGCCGCCCACGAGATCCAGGACACCTGCGACGGGCACCCGCAGGCGAGCTCCCAGTACCACTACCACAACGCCTCCCCGTGCATCCCCGGCGTCGACACCGACCAGGTGGTGGGCTGGGCCCTCGACGGCTTCCCCATCCTCGGGCTGAGAGACGCCGACGGCGACTACGTGACCAACGACGACCTCGACGCCTGCCACGGCCGGCGCGAGGACGTCACCGTCGACGGCCGGACCTACCACTACGCCTACCACCTGACCCGCGAGTACCCGTACACCCTGGGATGCTTCTCCGGGGAGCTGCTGCCAAACACCCTCCAGGAGGTGCGAGCCGGGCTCCTACCGTCCCACCGCCGCGGTGGGCGGCCCGGACCGGGCGGAGGCTAGCGCCGGAGGAACGCCAGGGCGCCGACCGCCACGAGCAGGGCGAGGAGGGTGAGGCCGGCGCGGACCCCACCTCGCCCCTACGGCTCGAAGGCGACGCGGTCCTCCAGCCCCATCAGAGTGCCGTCGCCCGGGACGGCGGGCAGGACGTACTCGTTCACCTTGCCGGTGCTCTGTTGGCGCAGCCAGACCTCCACCTCCGACGGCGTGAAACGGATGAGCTGCACCCACAGATAGCCGTTCGGGCGCGGACCGATCACCTTGACGAAGATCTCAGGCCGTCCGGTCAGCGCGCCGCTGGCGCAGAGCGTCTCGGCGATGCACTCGTTCTCTGCGGCGCCTTCCACGGGTACGCCGCCGGCCGGCGTGATCCGCACCTGGGCCTCGAAGCCCGGCATGCCGACCGAGTCGACCCAGGTGTCGTACGGGACCGACGGCGGATCCGGCGGAATCCGGCGGATCCTCGCTCTCGGCCGTCCCCTGGAGGAAGACGACGAGGTCGTTGGCCAGGGCGGTCTCCTGCAGGCCCGACCACTCGACGGCGGTCCCGTCGGCGTAGCCGTTGGCGCCCAGGTGCAGCACATCGAGGTCCGCCTCACCGGGGTGATCGCCCCCGCTGAAGCCGAAGACGAAGCCGTACTGCTGCCCCGCCGCGAGCTGCCGGTCGGCGATGTCGAAGGTGAGGTAGGTGATCTCGCCGACGGGCAAGGTCGCCGGCAGCTTGCCGAGCTCTGTCGCCAGCAGCTCGTCCATGGTCTCGTCGCCGGGACCACTGAAGGTGCCGAAGAAGAGCACGAGCTGCTTGCCGGCGACGTCGGTCATCGGCCGCACGCGCACCGTGATGCGCGCGAGATCCACCGCCGTCGCCAGCCGAAAGGTCTGCCCCGCCTGCACCTCGGCACCGAGGCCGCGGGAGCATTCATAGCTGCCCACGTCGTTGGCGACGTCGCGCGCGAGCAGCATTCCGCCCTGGGGCGGAGTCGCCGAACGGGTGACCGTCATGGCCTGTAGGCCCCCCGTGGCGAGCAGGAGCGGAATGAGAAGGAGCTGGGGCCGAATGAGCGAAGTCATGGAGCCTCCTGTCGAAACGGGGAGCGCGACCCCGGCGGGCCCGTGCTCGTGGCCCTCCGGGGCCGCTCTGCCGCATCAGTAGGGGAAGTAGCCGAGATCCACCGGGACCTCGTAGTTGTGGATGAGCTCGATGGTCCGCACCCCGTCGCTAGCGGCCTTGACGAAGCCGTCGATGTCCACTCCGAAGCCGAGCAGCGGGTTCCGGAAGTCCAGGTAGCCGAGCAGCGGGACGCCGTCCTGGATCTCGAAGCCGGTCGCCGAGATCGGTACGATGATGAGCAACTGCTCGTTCCGCCAGTCGGGGCGCTCGTACTCGGTCGCCGAGAAGTCGACGAACTGTTCCCGCACGTCCGCGAACAGGTCCCAGTTGGGAACGGTCGAGTCGGCCCCGGTGAGGGTGCACTCCTCGACCGGCAGGTATGGCGGGTCCTCGAGCACCGGATCGTCCTCGCTCGGGCTCGGCGGGTCCTCGATCGAGTCCCAGCAGTCACGCACGAGCGCCGGCAGCGTGTCCGGCGTCGCCGCCGTGGCCTCGGTGTCCTGCGCGATCTTCAGGATGCGGTTCATGTACTGCACCAGGTCGACGGTGATGTCGCCGGTCTTGTTCGCGGCACCGGCGAGGAACGAGGCGGCGCGGACGAAGTCCCTGTGGTCGAGAGACTCCGGCTGCGCGCAGGTCGTGACGAAGGTGCCGCCGGCGAGGAAGCAGGAACCGACATTTCCACCGGCCGGCAGCAGGTGGCGCACCGAGCTGTGGAACTTCGGCCAGTCCTCGGGTCCCAGGGCCGGGTTGTACTGCGCGCCCTGGGCGGGGTCGCCATGCGACCAGATGTCGACCTCGTTCGGGTCGGTCTGGAGGTGGCCGTACTTCATCAAGCGCGTGTAGAGACCCAGACTCTCCATCGGCGAGTCGATCGCCGCCCACTCTGCGCACTTGATCTGCCCACCGCCGTTGACGGCACAGTCGAAGCCGAGCAGGAGCCGTCCCGCCGGGTCTTGCTTGATGTAGCCGGCCTCCTTGATGGTGGAGATCACCTCGTTGAAGTGCATCCGGCTGTTCTTCTCCTTGGTCCGGCCGCCGTTGAGCCGCCCGAAGTAGTCGACGGCCACGACCGCCGTCGGATCGGCGGGGTCACAGGTGTAGGGCAGGAAGGGGATCTCGTCGCCGTAGGGGTCGACGGCGATCGGGCAGTAGCCCCAGCCATACCCCTGTGTCTCCCTCGGCAGCTCGATCCAGCGCTTGGCGAGGATCGGTTGACCGGTCTCCACATCCCGCAGGACGTGGATCAGGTCGCCGAAGACATCACCACAACCGATCCCTCCCGCGTCGCCGCCCGAGCCTCCCCCGTGACCTCCCGAGCCACCACCGGAGCCTTGGGCCAGAACGGGAACGCCCAGGACCAGCACCCCGCAGAACAAAACGAGCGCAAAGTCTTTCATCGCATCCTCCCGACTCTTTCAAAGCCACGCCGAGCCCCTTCTCGGCGGGTCGACGGTGGCCACGGCAATCAGAGTGCCAGCGGGGGCCGCCGCTGCGATCTTCCGCAACCTCGTGAATGGAGAAGGGTTGTGGTGACTGAAGTAGGTATTCGCAGGGGGCTTCTACTGACGGAATCGGCAGAGCTCTGTCACGGGCATGCCAGGCTCGGCAGCCGAAGGCGCTGTGCTCGCGGACCGGTGGCGGCTCGATGGAGAGGAGGGGGGAGCCGGTCGTCGAGGTCGGCGGGGGGGGAGCCCGTCGCCGGCTAGCGCCGCAGGAGCGCCAGGGCGCCCGCCGCAAGGAGCAGGGCGAGGAGGGCCAGGCCGGCTCGGCCCAGGGCCGGGACCGAGAGCACGGAGAACTCCAGCTCGTAGGCTCCGACGTCGCAGTGGGCCACCCCGTCGCCGTCCCCGTCCTGGGGCCTCGCGACGCTCCTCTGGTCGGTCGCGGTGCAGAGCCCGTCGTCTCCCGTGTCGATGGCCGAGCTGCCCGGCCCGAGGGCCATCGTCTCGGTGAAGCCGCCGTTGTTCTGGAGCGGACCGAGCACGGGATCGGCGTCGCGATTGCCGCCGCCGTCCGTTCCGAGGCTCGAGTCCCAGCTCGCGACTCCGCTCCCCCCCGAACCCTCCACCACGCTGTAGGCGAGGGTCGGGGTCGCCTGGTCGTTGTACACCTCGGCGCCTGCGCCGGCACTGTCGCCCCAGAGGATCACGCCGCTCAGAGTCGGGCTGCTCGTGCCGCCCGTTCTGCCATCGTTGTACAGTGCGCCACCGTAGAAGGAGGCGCTGTTGCCGTTGAAGGTCACCTGGTTCAGGCTCGGACTGCTCACCCCGGAGGTGCCGTCGTTGTAAAGTGCGCCGCCCAAGTCGGCGCTGTTCCCGCTCAGCGTGACGTTGACGAGGCTCGGGCTGCTCTCGCCGCGGAGGCCCTCGTTGTACATCGCACCTCCATCGAGTGCGCTGTTGCCGCTGAAGGTGACCTGCTCCAAGACCGGGCTGCTCACACCGGTTTCGCCGTAGTTGTACATCGCGCCGCCGTAGTCCGAGGCCCTGTTGCCGCGGAAGGTCACGTCGGTCAGGCTCGGGCTGCTCTCCCCGGAATAGCCGTCGTCGAACATGGCGCCACCGAACTGAGCCCGGTTCCCCTGGAAAACGAGGCCGGAAAGCCGCGGGCTGCACCGAGAGCCCGCGCCGGCGCCGGTACAGCGGAGACCACCACCCAATGGCTCGCAACCCGGGGTCGCGCTCTCCGCGTCGCCGCCGGTGATGACAAACCCGTCGAGGACGGTGGCCGCGGTGATCGGCGTGCCCCCGCTACCGTCCAGCGACACGACGTGACAGCTATTGCTTCCGGTGATCGCCGTGGAGCTCTCGTCGATGGAGTTCCCGTCGAGGTTGTTGCTGTCGTCGTTGCCGTCGATGTCGCCGGACAGGATGGTCACGTTCGCTTGCGGATCTCGCTCGGAGCGCGCCGACTCCGTCCCCGCGAAGCCGCCGTAGACCGCCACGCCGGGGAAAATCTCAAAGGTCTTCGCTTGATCCGTGCCCGACGGGGCGGGCACGGGATCCGTCGTGGGGAGATACACGCCCGCCTTCACCCAGACCTCGTCGCCGCTGCCCGCCAGGCCCAATGCAACCTGCAACGTGCAGGCGTTCGCCCAGGTGTCGCAAGGCCCGCTCGGCGCGCCCCCCACGGGAACGACATGAAGAGTGGCCGCTGAAACAGCTCCCGATGCGCAGAGCGACAGAACCAGAAGCAATGGAAAGAGCTGGATTTCGGAACGCTGCCAACGCCGTGGGCCCATCTTGGCTCTCCTCTCGTGAAACCGCCCCAGACCCGCCCGTGCATCCGGCAACCTGCGGCGCGGACCCCTCGCGGGACGATGATCAGTTCCTTAGATCTTAGAAACCTACACTCGGGACCATGGCGACGCAACCTCGGGATCGACTTTCGGGTTGCGGACCTCCCCGCTGGTACCGATCTCGAACAGGTGTTCGAGTTGGGATAGGCTGCGCGCGATCGGCCGGGAGCGACCGGCCGAGCCACCTCCACAAGGAGCTTCCATGAAGCGGAGTCTGGTGCTGTCGGGCCTGCTGTGCGCGGCCCTGGCAATCCTTCCGGCCGCGCAGGCGAAGTCCGCCTCCGGCAAGCCGCAGGCCTCGGGGTCCTTTTCGTCCAAGACCGGCGAGTTCGACGTCGTCGGCGCCTACGCCTTTCCCGGCAAGACCGGCAGCGACGACCAGCCGGGGATCCTCGTCGCCATCTCCAACGCGGGTTTCGTGACCGAGATCCTGGACCACTACTGGGACCGCGAGCACTTCATCAACACGAACTTCGCGGACGACGAGACGGCGGTCGTCTGGCTCCAGTTCGACCCGAAGGGCAAGTACCGGGGGATGAGCTACTACTTCGGCTCCGGTGACGGCTGTGGCTTCTGCTTCGATTCCTCGGCCGGCTCCACGGTCAAGGTCTCCGGGGGGCCGAATCGCGGGGCGGGTCCACCACAAGGATCCGAAGGGTGCCACCTTCGACGTGACGTTCGACGTGCCGGTCGCCTCCGCCGACTACGGCACGGCGCTGCCGGCGGACGGCGGCGAGCCGGGGCAGGTCTACCGCGCCTTCCACGAGGCCGTGGCGGCCGGCGACGCGACCGCGCTCAAACCGCTACTCGGCAAACAGCGGCAGGGCTTCCTCCAGGAGCGTGCGGCGGCGTTCATCTCCTTCCTTCAGGACTCCCACCCCGATTCGTACAAGCTCACCCGCGGCTTCGTCTCGGGGGACCACGCCCTGCTCCTCGTCGCCGGTGAGAAGAGCCCCCTCGGCAAGGTCCACACCGAGGTCCATCTGCTGCGCGAGGGAGGGCACTGGGTGGTGGACGACGAGATCCTGCAGAGCGGGGACCCGTAGGCCCCCGCGCCGAGGCTCACCGGCGCGAGAGAGCTTCTCGGGGCGGCCCGGGGTGGCCCCCGACCCGCCCCGACTCTCCTCGCGCCCTACGGCTCGAAGGCGACCCGGTCTTCCAGCCCCGGCAGGGTGCCGTCGCCCGGGACGGCGGGCAGAACGTACTCATTCACCTTGCCGGTGCTCTGCTGACGCAGCCAGACCTCCACCTGCGACGGCGTGAAGCGGATCAGTTGCACCCAGAAGTAGCCGTTCGGGCGCGGACCGATCACCTTCACGAAGATCTCCGGTCGGCCGGGCAGCGCGCCGCTGGCGCAGATCGTCTCGTCGATGCAGTCGATCTCCGCGGCGCCCTCCGTCGCGACGCCGCCGGCCGGCGTGATCCGCACCTGGGCCTCGAAGCCCGGCATGCCGACCGAGTCGATCCAGGTGTCGTACGGGACCGACGGCGGATCCGGCGGAATCCGGCGGATCCTCGCTCTCGGCCGTACCTTGGAGGAAGACGACGAGGTCGTTGGCCAGGGCGGTCTCCTGCAGGCCCGACCACTCGACGGCGGTCCCGTCGGCGTAGCCGTTGGCGCCCAGGTGCAGCACATCGAGGTCCGCCTCACCGGGGTGATCGCCCCCGCTGAAGCCGAAGACGAAGCCGTACTGCTGCCCCGCCGCGAGCTGCCGGTCGGCGATGTCGAAGGTGAGGTAGGTGATCTCGCCGACGGGCAAGGTCGCCGGCAGCTTGCCGAGCTCTGTCGCCAGCAGCTCGTCCATGGTCTCGTCGCCGGGACCACTGAAGGTGCCGAAGAAGAGCACGAGCTGCTTGCCGGCGACGTCGGTCATCGGCCGCACGCGCACCGTGATGCGCGCGAGATCCACCGCCGTCGCCAGCCGAAAGGTCTGCCCCGCCTGCACCTCGGCACCGAGGCCGCGGGAGCATTCATAGCTGCCCACGTCGTTGGCGACGTCGCGCGCGAGCAGCATTCCGCCCTGGGGCGGAGTCGCCGAACGGGTGACCGTCATGGCCTGTAGGCCCCCCGTGGCGAGCAGGAGCGGAATGAGAAGGAGCTGGGGCCGAATGAGCGAAGTCATGGAGCCTCCTGTCGAAACGGGGAGCGCGACCCCGGCGGGCCCGTGCTCGTGGCCCTCCGGGGCCGCTCTGCCGCATCAGTAGGGGAAGTAGCCGAGATCCACCGGGACCTCGTAGTTGTGGATGAGCTCGATGGTCCGCACCCCGTCGCTAGCGGCCTTGACGAAGCCGTCGATGTCCACTCCGAAGCCGAGCAGCGGGTTCCGGAAGTCCAGGTAGCCGAGCAGCGGGACGCCGTCCTGGATCTCGAAGCCGGTCGCCGAGATCGGTACGATGATGAGCAACTGCTCGTTCCGCCAGTCGGGGCGCTCGTACTCGGTCGCCGAGAAGTCGACGAACTGTTCCCGCACGTCCGCGAACAGGTCCCAGTTGGGAACGGTCGAGTCGGCCTCGGTGAGGGTGCACTCCTCGACCGGCAGGTATGGCGGGTCCTCGAGCACCGGATCGTCCTCGCTCGGGCTCGGCGGGTCCTCGATCGAGTCCCAGCAGTCACGCACGAGCGCCGGCAGCGTGTCCGGCGTCGCCGCCGTGGCCTCGGTGTCCTGCGCGATCTTCAGGATGCGGTTCATGTACTGCACCAGGTCGACGGTGATGTCGCCGGTCTTGTTCGCGGCACCGGCGAGGAACGAGGCGGCGCGGACGAAGTCCCTGTGGTCGAGAGACTCCGGCTGCGCGCAGGTCGTGACGAAGGTGCCGCCGGCGAGGAAGCAGGAACCGACATTTCCACCGGCCGGCAGCAGGTGGCGCACCGAGCTGTGGAACTTCGGCCAGTCCTCGGGTCCCAGGGCCGGGTTGTACTGCGCGCCCTGGGCGGGGTCGCCATGCGACCAGATGTCGACCTCGTTCGGGTCGGTCTGGAGGTGGCCGTACTTCATCAAGCGCGTGTAGAGACCCAGACTCTCCATCGGCGAGTCGATCGCCGCCCACTCTGCGCACTTGATCTGCCCACCGCCGTTGACGGCACAGTCGAAGCCGAGCAGGAGCCGTCCCGCCGGGTCTTGCTTGATGTAGCCGGCCTCCTTGATGGTGGAGATCACCTCGTTGAAGTGCATCCGGCTGTTCTTCTCCTTGGTCCGGCCGCCGTTGAGCCGCCCGAAGTAGTCGACGGCCACGACCGCCGTCGGATCGGCGGGGTCACAGGTGTAGGGCAGGAAGGGGATCTCGTCGCCGTAGGGGTCGACGGCGATCGGGCAGTAGCCCCAGCCATACCCCTGTGTCTCCCTCGGCAGCTCGATCCAGCGCTTGGCGAGGATCGGTTGACCGGTCTCCACATCCCGCAGGACGTGGATCAGGTCGCCGAAGACATCACCACAACCGATCCCTCCCGCGTCGCCGCCCGAGCCTCCCCCGTGACCTCCCGAGCCACCACCGGAGCCTTGGGCGACCACGGGGACGCCCAGGACCACCACCCCGCAGAACAACACGAGCGCAACGTTCTTCATCGCATCCTCCCGGTTCTTTCGAACCCACGCCGAGCCCGTTCCCGGCGGGATGACGACCCTCAGCGCAACTCGGATGCCAACGGAGGACGTCGCCCCGACACGCTGCCAAGTTCCTGTCCATAAGGAAGTTGCATCGATAGGAGCAGCGCTCTCGACACGCGGTCGACTGCCGCGATCGGCAGCGCCCTTCCCCACGACTGTCATTGTCGGCAGGTACAGGGAGCGCCCGCGCTGGCGGGCTCAATCCGCCCGCAGCTCGGCGCCCTCGAGGCGGCGGTAGAGCGAGCGCTCGCTCAAGCCCAGCCGTTCGGCGAGCTCGCGGCGCGAGCCGCGGTGAACGGCCGCGCACCAGCGCAGGTAGCGACGCTCCATCTCGGCGAGCGGCAAGATCTCGTCCGGACAGGGGCCGCCGGGCCCTCCGCCGACCCGCTCGGGGAGGTGGTCGGGCAGGACCACGTCCCCGTCGGCGAGGATCGACGCGCGCTCGAGCAAGTTGAGGAGCTCGCGCGCATTGCCGGGAAAGTCGTAGGCCTCGAGGCGGGAGACCGCCTCGTCGGCCAGCCGCCGCTTCCGGCGCGGGTCGACGCGCCGGAGCATCGCCTCGGCGAGCAGGGCGATGTCGTCACGGCGCTCGCGCAGCGGCGGCAGCTCGATCGGGAAGATCGAGATACGGTAATAGAGGTCGGCCCGGAAGGAGCCGTCCTCGACCATGGCCTCGAGGTCACGGTGGGTCGCGCAGACGAGCCGGAAGTCGGCCTCTCGCAGCTCGGCGCTGCCGACCCGCCGGTAGCTCCCCGTCTCCAACAGCCGCAACAGCTTTACCTGCTGCCCCAGAGAGATATCGCCGACCTCGTCGAGGAAGAGCGTCCCGCCCTCGGCCGCCTCGACCAGGCCGATCTTGCGGTGGGTGGCGCCTGTGAACGCTCCGCGCTCGTGGCCGAAGAGCTCGCTCTCGAACAGCGTCTCGGCCAGGCCGGAGCAGTCGACCGGCACGAAGCTGCTGTTCGGGCAGGGACCGAGGTCGTGGATCGCCCGGGCGACGAGCTCCTTGCCCGTGCCCGACTCGCCGAGCAGGAGCACCGTCGTGCGGCACGGCGCCACGCGCTGGACGAGCTCCAGCATCTGGTTGAACTTCGGCGAGCGCCCGATCAGCCCCTGAGGCTCCGGCGTCACGGAGGCGCCCCGCGTCGGATGGATGGTCTCGAGAAAGGCGACGAGATCGCCCGCGGCATCCCGGATTGGGAAGGCCACCACCTGTTCGTGCTCGTCGCCGAACCGGGTGTGGTGCACGTGGAGCAGCCGAGCGGGCTGACCGGTGCGACGGGCCTGGGAGATCGGGCAGGCCTCGCCCGCGAGATCGCAGGGCAGCGCGAAGCCGTGGGAGACCTCGTGGCAGGTCCGGCCGACGGGATCGCCCCCGCCCCCGAAGATCCTCCGGTACGGCGCATTCGCCGCGAGAACCCGGTGGTCAAGACCGATCAAGGCGGCCGGCTCTTGCCAGGCATCCAGCAGTGCCGTCGGGTCGATGGCAAGGCCTGCGGCAAGAGTCGGCATAGGAGCCTCCGGTCCGAGCACGCGAGCGCTATACCGGAAGTGTCGCACGCCCGGGCCCCAGAGGCGCCCCCCGCCCGGGTAGGACTCGGGGATTGCAGAGGAAGAGGCGGCGGCCGACCCGCTGGGAATAGGCGGGGCGACGTCAGCCCGCCCGGATCCGCCAGAGCGCGGCCGCAGCTCTTCGGCGATCCTGCGTCGACGCCTCTTGGCGAAGGTCCTCTAGCCTGGACTCTTCACGATCCGGCTACTGCGAGCCGCAATTGAACGCAATCTCGGGGCGTGCTCGCTCTTCGCTCCTCAACGTACGTCCGAGTACGCCTACGTCGCTCATCGCTGCGCTGCCCCGATTTCACGCACACTTGCGGCTCTCGCTACGCCGTCTCGGGAACAGTCCAGGCTAGGAGTCTGCGCGGCAGAAACGCGCAGTCGCGTTGCGAGCGCCGTGGGGTCGGATACGAGGCACCGCGACGCAGGCGATGCCGAGCCATCGTCGAGGAGCGGGAACGAAGTAGACGGCCGCACGCCGCCGCAACCCTTCGGGCGCAAGGGGGTTACGGGCTGTCTCCGGCGTTGCTCGTCGTCCACGATGTCCCTGCATCGCCTCCTCCTCGCGCCTTGGATCCACCCCGTAAGACCCTTGCGCGCGGCTACGTGTTTCTGCCGCGCAGACTCCTAGGCGCGCCGTCACACCCCTTCGCCGGCCCCGTCCGCCTCGTTCATCAGAAGCACGAGGTTACCGGCCAGGAAGGGGTCGAGGGCGCCGCCGGCGCGCTGGTGCCAGACCTCGATCGCCGCCCGCCTCCCGGCCCCGGGGGTCGGGAAGCGCTGGGAGACCACCACGTCCCAAGTGTCGGCGACGGCGGTGATCTGGCTCGCCAGGTTCGGCGTCCGCGGCGTCGTCGGTAGGGGAAAGCTCGGCTTGCCGTCCCACCGCAGGTGGTGCTCGTAGGCCACCAGGATCGCCAGCGGCGGCACCCCCTCGGTGGCGGCGAGCCAGGCGGCGCCCAGCTCGGGGTGGAGCTTCATCTGCTCCCACTCCCGGTCGGACAGGCGCCCGCGCCGCTCGCGCAGCTCCCGCGGCAGGCTCAGCTTGCCGATGTCGTGGAGCATGGCCGCCAGGCCGATCTCGTGGAGGGTCACCCCCTCGAGGCCCAGGCTCCGGGCCTGGGCGAGGGCCAGGAGGGCCACGTGGAGCGAGTGGTTGAAGAAGGCGCGCTCGGCGGATCGGATCGGCGCCAGGAGCAAGAACGACCGGGTGGTGGAGGCCAGCCCGTCGATGAGCTGCCAGACCAGGGCGTCCAGATGCCCGACGGCGTCGCTTCGGCCCACGGAGAGCCCTCCGAACGCCTCTTCGGCGCGGTCGAGGGTCCACTCGCCGAAGCCCGCTCCGCCCGTGGTCCCCGTGCGCCGGGGTCCCGGCGGAGCCCCACCCGGGCGAGCCGGGCCGACCGAGCGCCCCGCCACCGTGCCGGTGACCCGCACCTGCCCCACGTCGACGTGGGGCAGCTCCGGCAGCTCCTCGGCGCTGCTCAGCGCTCCCACCAGCCGCTTCGCCTCGTCCGTCGTCAGGCCGGCGCCGAGGGTCAGCCGCTGGAGGCCCAGCCGGTCCATGGTGCGCACAAACGGCGACAGGTGGAGGGTCTCGCTGCGCACCGGCTGGTCGTCGACGAACACCTCCCCGTCCAGGACCAGGAAGGTCACCTCCTCGGCGCCCCGGGCCTCCACGCAGCTCGCCAGGGTTGCGAGAGCCCGTCCGACCGCCTCCTCTACGGCGGGATGGTCGCCGGGGTAGAGCGCCCGCACGCCGATCGCCCGGCAGAGCCCGATCAGCACGCCGAGCTCTTCGCTCGAGGCCCGCTTCACGCCCCGCCCCCCTTCGCCCCGAGCATCTCGCGGCAGATCCGCCGGACGGCCGGATCGGACGACCACCGCCCCTTCTCGAGCCACGGCCGGCGGCTCTCCGGCGGGTACCCGGCGAGGGAGGCGTACGCAGCGCTCCGCTCCTCGGCGCCGATGGGCGAGAACCAAGGGCGCAGGAAGTGGGCGATCCCGTCGAGGGCTTCAGGGTTCCCCAGCTTGCCGAGGGTCTCCAGGGCCAGGAGCCGCAGCTCACGGTTCCTGCCGAACGGGTCGCGCCGCCTGAGGAGCGCGACCAGCGGCCCGACCCCTTCGTCCAGTCCATAGGTGCCGATGGCGCCCACCGCCGCCAGGGCGACCTTCGAGTCGGGGTC
This sequence comes from uncultured Acidobacteriota bacterium, assembly GCA_963739795.1. GTDB lineage: Bacteria > Acidobacteriota > Thermoanaerobaculia > Multivoradales > DATKCC01 > CAVUBL01. The sequence continues at coordinate 354,118 of CAVUBL010000015.1, forward strand.
GCTCACCGCCTGCTCGATCATCCCGGCCGTCACCCGTCCCTGCCCGAACCCCCGAAGCGTTTCCAGGCGGACCCGCGGGTCGTCGTGCCCGAGCCCGCGGCCGACCGTCTCCGCGGAGAGCCCGCCTTCGACCCGGCGAAGCAGGGAGATCATGTTGCGCTGCACGTACCAGCGCTCGTCCTCGAGCAGGGCCCGGGCCCGGAGAACGACGGGCGGACCGAGGGAGACCATCAGGTCGAAGATTTGACGCCGCCGGGACAGGTCCTCCTCCTCGCACATGGCCTCGAGCAGGTCGTCGAGCACCTGGTCACCGAGGAGCTCGGCCAGCCGAAGGGCGGTGGCGGCGGCGCTCGTGGGCAGCTCGTCCGGCCGCTCGAGGAACGCGGCCGCGCTCTCCGGCCTGCGCAGCTCGGCGAAACCGATCTGGGCGGCGGCGGCTCCGGTCTCGGTCCCGCCAAGCTCCTGGAGGCGCTCGGGGATGCGCATGGCCAGAGCCAGCGCCCCCTCGGCCAGGAGGCTCCGGAAGACCTCGCCCAGGCGCCGGACCACGGCCTCCTGGGCAGGTCGCTTCAAGAAAGGGAGGGCCAGCAGGTCGAGCAGGGTCAGGGAGAGCTGGGCGAGCTGGCGGTGCTCGGTGAGGGTGGCCACCCGCAGAGCGACGGCGCCCGGATCGGGCGGCGTCGCCGGCGGCAAGCGGGCCATGTCGAGGGCGAGGCGATCGAGCTCCTGGTCCGTCGGCAGCAGGCGATCCGGGTCGTCGTCGCGGAACAGGGCCGCCAGCTCGCCGGCCAGCTCGGCCGGGCTCATCGGGGTCGGGGCGGCCCGCCCCGCGTGGGCGATGAGGCCGTCGACCAGCGCCACCACCGCGGGCGAGAAAGAGATCCCGGCGGACCGGATGCGGCGCAGAGCGGCGATCGCCTGGACGCTCGGCAGGCCCTCGGTCAGGGCGGCGAACCCGGCGGTGCGCTCCGGGGCGGCGAGGGCGCCCGCCCCTTCCGACGACCCCACCAGCTCGGTGAGGGCCCGGTCCAGGACGACCTCGCTCAAGGCGTCGGGCAGCGCCTTCAGGAGCTCGGCCACGTCGTGACCGGTCCGGCGTCCGCCGGTCCCGAGGTTCGAGGCGACGGCGATCCCCAGGGAGGTTCCGAGGCGCGCGGTGAGGGCGGCGGGAGCCGTTCCGCCCGATCCACCCGATCCGGTACCTGCCCCCGACGCCGGCCCCGAGCCCAGCTCCGAGCCCGGCTCCGAGCCTGGACCGAGGACAGCCCCCTGGGCCGCGCTCGACTCCGAACCCGCTACCGAAGCGGGCCCGGGGGGCGCCCCCGCGGCGGGCCGCCCGCCGAGTCGTGCGAGGCTGAGCCCACGGCGGGCCAGCAGGCGCTCGATCAGATCCGTCACCCCGTGGAGCGAGCGCCCGCCGCCCGGCGGCTCGGACCCGTCCTCCGGAGCGCCCGCCGCCTCACCCGGATCGAGCTCGTCGAGGACCGCCCTCAGCAGACCGTCCCACAGCGGCTCGGACCCGCCTCCGGCTCCGGAGCTCTCGTCGGCGCCCGCCTCGACGTACTTCAGGTCGAGAGGCTCCAGGCGCACGTTCGAGACGCCGCGATCGGCCAGAAGCTCCCAGAGAGCCGGCTCATCGTCCGAGGGCCGTCCTCGCGGCACGGCCTGGAGGAAGGCCTTCAGGTCGTCGACGGACGTCTCCTCGGCGAAGCGGAGGACGGCGACGCGGCGCCGGTAGAGGCTCTCCGCCAGGCGCAGGGTCGGGCCACCGCCCACCTTCTGGTCCTTGCCGATGAAGCCATCCTGCGCCACCCCCACGGCGAGCCCTCCCCGGGCCGCCGTGAGGGCGGAGAGGATGGTGTGCACGCGGAGGACGACCTCGTGGCGCGCGGGATGGCCTTCCTGATAGAGAGACAACCTCTGCCAGGCCAGGCCCAGCTCCCGGAGGAACCCCTCCAGGCTGATCGACAGCTTCGTCGCGTTCAAGATGCGGCTAGTCTATCGAGGTGCTGCGGCCGGGGTGAAGCACGCCGCCGCCGGTCCTGATTCCCGCCTCAGCGGCAACATAGCGTTCAAGGAGCCCGCCGAGCGGGCCAGGACCGGGTGAACGCTATGCTCTTCCCAGGGACCCATGCCCGAAACCGGAGACTCGATCCGCCCTCTCTTCTTGCCCCGCGGGATCGGCGACGCCGCGACAGCGAAGGGCTACGTGAGCGACGCAGCCGGCCACGTGGTCGCGCTGGCGCTCGCGGACGGCGCCGGGATCTGGCGCTCCAGAGTCCTCGCCCGGCCGGTCCTCGCGGCGGGGGGACGGGTGTTCGCCGTCCGGCCGGCGGGCCCGGACGCGCCGAGCGTCCTGTGGCTCGAACTGATCGACGCCAGGAGCGGCCGGCTCGAGGGGGAGCGGGCCCTCGACCTCTCCGTCGCCTCGCCGGGTGCGACCGGAACACCGGACCTCGATCTCTCTGCGACGCTCGCCGGCGACGTCTTCCGCCTGCGCTGGCGCCGGCCCGATACCTACGCGGGCGGCGCGCCGGCGCCGCAGCACGTTCGGGAGCGCTTCGCGACCCCGACCTCCGGTGTCTTCGAGTACCACCTCGCCTCGAGGGCACTCTCGGCCCGCCCGACGCCGAACGGCGCCGACGAGTCTCCGCGCCTGCCCTCCGCGCCGTACCGGAGGGACGAGACGTGGCGTTACGACGCCTGGCCGGCCGGCCGCGGGCTGGCCCGCCTCGACCTCGACGAATCGCGCAACCCGCCGGTCCTGCGCCTCGAGCTCTGGAACTCCCGGGGCGCGCAACGGCTGCGCGCGGCGGATCTCCTCGAGGGGCGGGCGCTGGAGCCGACGGTCACCCCCGCTGGCGATCACCTCTTCCTCCGCCGCACCTCCCCCCCGGGCGATCGCTGGCTGGTCTACGAGGTGGCGAGCGGGCGGCGGATCGCCTCGTTGCCGTACGACGAGGGAAGCCGGCTGCCCGTCCTCCTGGGCGATCGCGTGCTCTACCTCGTCTGGCCCTCCGGCTCCCGGGGCGGCGAGGCGGTGATCCACGCCGTCGATCTCGCGTCGGGCCGGAGACTCTGGGACTACAGCCTGTCCGAGCCCGCAGCCCGACGGCCGCCCCCCCTGCCCCGCTGACCGCCCGGTCCGTGACGAAAGGAGCTCTCCGTGCCCTATGACCGCACCGATGAGGCAATGGCCCGCGAGCGCGGGCTCAACCCGACCCAGATCCGGTCTCTCCAGGAGCGATTCGGCCTGGCGAACGCCGAGATCGCGGAGCTTCCGGAGGGGCGCCTCGCCCAGCTCCTGCGGAAGATCGACCTCCCCGATCAACCGCGCGCGCGGGCCCGCTACCAGATGTTGTTCGAGATGGGAGACCTGGGGGCCCCCCTGGCCGTAGACAAGACCCGCGCCCTGCGGCAGCTCTCGGAGGCCCGGGCGCGCATGGCGGCCGGCGTGTCCATGGCCGGTGTGCCGAGCGGCGCCGGAGTGGTGGCGGCGAGCCTGTCGCCGCCGCCGCTCCCCCTCGGCGCCGGCCTGAGCCCGACCGGCGCGGGCTGGGTGTCGCTCGGTCCGGGAGGGGTGGGCGGCCGGACCCGAGCGATCATCGTCGACCCCGGGAACCCGGACCGCATCTGGGCCGCGAGCGTGGGCGGCGGGGTCTGGCTCACCGCCAACGGCGGGGCGAACTGGTTCCCGGTGGACGACCGCATGGCCAACCTGGCGGTCGCCTGCATGGCCATCGACCCGGCGAATCCGCAGGTCCTCTACGCCGGCACCGGGGAGGGCTTCCTCAACGTCGACGCCCTGCGCGGGGCAGGCATCTTCCGGACCGTCGACGGCACCACCTGGAGCCAGCTCGACACGACCGTCAACTCCGACTTTCATTACGTCAACCGGCTCGCGGTGTCGGCTGACGGCGTGGTCCTCCTCGCCGCCACCCGGACCGGTATCTTCCGGAGCGAGAGCCCGAACCGCGACGACTGGCAGAAGGTCGCCTCCGGAGACGTCGCGGACGTCGCGTTCCATCCCACCGACCCGGAACTCGCGGTGGCCGGCGGGCTCCGCGACGGCACGGCGCTGTTCTCCGAAGACGGCGGGGCGAGCTGGCAGGACGCCGCGGGGATGCCCGCCGGCAGCGGGCGTGTGGAGCTCACCTACGCGCTGGCGGACCCCGGGATCGTCTACGCCTCCGTCGACGTCGCGGGCGGCCGGATCCTGCGCTCGAGCGACGGGGGCCGGACCTACGTCCAGCGGGCAGGGGCGGGGCCCACCGGCTCCGCCGCCCAGTACCTCGGGCAGCAGGGCTGGTACGACAACGCCCTCTGGGCCGGCGACCCGATCGACCCCAACCTGCTGGTGCTCGGCGGCATCGACCTGTGGCGGAGCACCGACGGCGGAGGCAGCCTCACCAGGATCAGCGACTGGCGGCAGGACGCCTCGGCGCACTCCGACCACCATGCGATCGTCTCCCACCCGGGCTACGACGGCGCGGTCAACCGAACGGTCTTCTTCGGCAACGACGGGGGCATCTACCGCGCCGACGACGTGACCACGGTGGGGAGCGACGCAGACCGGACCGTAGGCTGGGCGAATCTGGTCAACGGCTACGCCGTGACGCAGTTCTACGGCGCCGCGGGAAACCCGGCAACCGGCACGCTGATCGGGGGCGCCCAGGACAACGGCACTTTGAGCTTCCGGCCGACGAGCGGGGTCTCGGCCTGGATCGAGATCCTGGGCGGCGACGGCGGTTACTGTGCCGCCGACCCCGGCGACCCGGACGTGTTCTACAGCGAGTACGTCTTCCTCGACCTCCACCGCAACACCAACGGCGCCTCCGGGCTCGGCAACTGGTGGGAGAACTACATCAGCGGCCGCTTCTTCAACCCCGCGTCCAACCAGTGGGACATGAAGCCGGTGCCGTTCCAGATCCCCGACGCCCGGGAGGGCCGCGCCCTCTTCATCGCGCCGTTCACCCTCGATCCGAACGCACCGGACCGGCTGCTCGCCGGCGGCCTCTCGCTCTGGCGCACCGACGACGCCAAGACCCCGAACACCGACGCCTCGGGGCCCAGCTGGCAGTCCATCAAAGGGAGCGTGGGGTCCCCGATCAGCGCCGTCACAGTGGCCCAGGGAGACTCCGACCGGGTCTGGGTAGGACACGTGAACGGCGAGGTCTACCGCGCGCGGGACGCCACCGCCGACACCCCGGCCTGGGATCTGGTGCGCCCGGGGTCGGCGGCCGGCGAGGCTCCCAACCGCATGTGCACGCGGATCGTCGTCGACCCCCACGATCACGACCGCGTCTACGTGACCTTCGCCGGCTACAGCCCCGACAACGTCTGGGCCACCGAGGACGACGGCGCGACCTGGCGGTCCCTCGCGGCGAGCTTGCCGGAAGCACCGATCCGCTGCCTGGCGATCCATCCGCGGCGCGCCTCCCACCTCTACCTGGGGACGGAGATGGGAATCTTCACCAGCGAGGACTTCGGCGCCACCTGGTCGCCAACCAACGAGGGGCCCACGAACTGCGCGGTGAGCGACCTGATCTGGATGGATGAGGTGCTGGTCTGCGCGACCCACGGCCGCGGGATGTTCTCGATCGACCTCTCCGGGTTGCCGAACGGACCGTGAGGTGAGGAGAGTCGGCCTGCGGTACCGGGCCCCCTTCGACCTGGCGGCGAGCCTCGACTTTCTGCGCGTCCGCGCGGTGCCGGGGCTCGAGGTCGTGGACGGGGCGAGCTACGCGCGGGGGATCGCCCCCGACCCGGCGGCCGAGGGCTCCGGGCCCGGCTGGCTGCGGGTCGCGGCGGCGCCGGGGGGCGAGCCGGCGCTCGATCTCGAAATCCAGCCCGAGCTCGAGCGTGTCGCGCCCGGGGGCCTGCCGGAGGTCGTCGAGCGCGTGCGGCGCACCTTCGACCTGGATGCCGATCCACGGGGTATCTCGGAGGTGCTGTCGGCGAGCGCCGAGCTCCGGCCGCTGGTCCGAAAGCGGCCGGGCCTGCGCCTGCCGGGAGGCTGGGACGGCTTCGAGGTGGCGGTGCGCGCTGTCCTGGGCCAGCAGGTGAGCGTGGCGGCCGCGTGCCGTTTCGTGGGCCGCCTCGTCCGGCGCTTCGGCCCACGCCTCGAGGCGCCCCTGGCGCCCGGCCTGGAGCTACTCTTTCCCACCCCCGAAGCCCTGGCCGACGCCGACCTGGGAGCGATCGGCCTGACCCGCGCCCGCGCCGAGACCGTGCGCGCGGTGGCCCGCGCCCTGCTCGACGGGCGGGTGGACTTCCGCCCCGAGCACACCCTGGACGACTTCGTCGGGCGCTGGTGCGCGATCCCGGGCATCGGCCCCTGGACCGCCCACTACGTCGCCCTGAGGGCCGTCGGCCACCCCGACGCCTTCCCGGCCGCCGACCTGGTCCTGCGCCGCGCCCTGGCCCACGAGCCGGGCGGTGCCCTCTCCGCCCGCGAGCTGAGCGCCGCAGCCGAGGCCTGGCGCCCGTGGCGCGCTTACGCCGTCATCCACCTCTGGCGCCAGGCCGCCCTCGATCGGGCGACGAGTCGGTCGTGACCGCCCCGCCGGCCGGTCTAGGAGTCTGCGCGGCAGAAACGCGCAGTCGCGTTGCGAGCGCCGTGGGGCCGGATACGGGGCACCGCAACGCAGGCGATGCCGAGCCATCGTCGAGGAGCGGGAACGAAGTAGACGGCTGCACGCCGCCGCAACTCGTAGGGCGCAAGGGGGTTACGGGGTGTCTCTGGCGTTGCTCGTCGTCTACGATGTCCCCGCATCGACTCCTCCTCGCGCCTTGGATCCACCCCGTAAGACCCTTGCGCGCGGCTACGTGTTTCTGCCGCGCAGACTCCTTGCCCGGCGATTCGATACTAGTTGCACCTAGCAACTAACTGTCGTACACTCACGCCGTGGACGCGAACCGCCCCCTCCCGATCGTGGAAGCACCCCCGCACCCAGGACAGGACCCGGACCTCGACCGGGACACGGAGGCGCTGTACGACGCCCTCTCCGAGCTCACCCGGGTCTACGCCTTCCGCGACCGGGACCGGATCTGCTGCTTCGACGTCTCGGTCTCCCAGTGCTATGCGCTCGAGGAGATCGTCCGCCACGGCGGCCCGACCCTCAACCAGCTCGCGGCCCACCTCTACTTGGACAAGAGCACCACCAGCCGGGTGGTCGACGGCCTCGAGCGGAAGGGCTACGCCGTGCGGACGCCCCATCCCGAGGACGGCCGGGCGGTGTGCCTCCGTCCCACGCCGGACGGAGAGGGCCTGCTGGCGAGCATCCGGCGCTCGATCCTCGACGAGGAGAAGGACCTGATCGCGGACCTCGAGCCGGCGGTCCGCCGGGCGCTGCCGAGCCTCCTCCGGAGGTTGGCCCGCGCGGCGGCGGCCCGCGTCGGCACCGCCGGCGGCACCTGCTGCCGCCTGCCGGAACGCACCCCCCCCGCATCCCCTCGATCCCCTTCCCACCCCCAGGGGGGAAAGGGGACGCCACCTCCCGAGCCTCGTCGTCGCTCTGTGGATCCGTAGACGTCTTCACGAGCTCACCTCGAGCTGACGAGTCGCCGATAGTTGCAAACGACAACCAAACGAAAGGACCAAGCCATGACGACACCCGATACCGAGCCCTCCACCCCCGACACCCCCACCGACGCCGCGTCCCTGCGCGAAGCCGTGCAGGCGAAGTACGGCGAGGCGGCCCGCCGCGCCCGCGATGGCGGCCGCTCCTCCTGCGGGTGCGGCTGCTCGGCCGCCGCGGCCGAGCCCGATCCCATCACCCGCGATCTCTACGACACCGCCGAGCTCGAGGGGCTTCCGGCCGAGGCCCTCCAGGCCTCCCTCGGCTGCGGCAACCCGACGATGCTCGCCGAGCTGCACCCCGGCGAGGTGGTGCTCGACCTCGGCTCCGGCGGAGGCATCGACGTCCTCCTGTCCGCCCGGCGGGTGGGTCCCTCCGGCAAGGCCTACGGCGTCGACATGACCGACGACATGCTCGAGCTCGCGCACGAGAACCAGCGCCGGGCCGGCCTCGACAACGTCGAGTTCCTGAAGGGGGACATCGAGTCCGTCCCGCTGCCGGACGACTCGGTGGACGTGGTGATCTCGAACTGCGTCATCAACCTCGCGGCCGACAAGCGGCGGGCGCTGGCCGAGGCGTTCCGGGTGCTCCGGCCGGGCGGCCGCTTCGCGGTCTCCGACGTGGTGGTGCGCGGCGAGGTGCCGGCCGGCGTGCGCCGGAGCGTGGAGCTGTGGATCGGCTGCGTGGCCGGCGCTCTCGAGGAGGGGGACTACCGGCGGCTCCTCTCCGAGGTGGGTTTCGAGGAGGTCGAGGTCGAGCCGACGCGGATCTACTCCGCCGAGGACGCGCGCGCCTTCCTGGAGGCGGAGGGTCTCGATCCAGAGACGGTCGCTTCCGAGGTCGACGGCCGGTTCATGAGCGCCTTCGTGCGCGCCAGGAAACCGGCGTAGGAGGCCGCGGACCCGCCCTCCGTCGCCGGCCTCCTCGGCGACGGGGCGGGTTCTTATCGGCCGGTGGTCAGGGCCGCGGGGGACCGCCGCCGGCGCCGGTCCGCTCGATGGCGGCCGCGATCTCCCGGAGGTCCGCCTCACCGAGCTCGAGGGTCACGGCGCCGATCCAACCGTCCACCTGCTCGGGCGAACGGGCGCCGACGATCGCTCCGGTCACCCCGGGCCAGCCGGCGGCCCAGGCCACCGCCACGGCAGGCACGGTCGCGCCGTGCCGACGGGCGACGGGCCGGAGGGCGTCGCGGAGCGCCAGGTTCCGCGACAGGGCGGGCTCCTGGAACTGCTCGGAGCGCCGACGCCAGTCGTCGAGGGCGAGGCGCGCAACCCGGTCGCTCGAGAAGCCCTCGGTGAGGAGCCCCGACTGCATGGGGCTGTAGACGATCACTCCGGTTCCGTGCTCGGCGCACCACGGGATCTCCGCGCCGCCGGCGTCGCGGCGGATCAGGGAGAAGGGCGGCTGGAGCGAGCCGACGTGGCCCAGGGCCTCGCAGCCCTCGAGCAGGCCCACGTCGAAGTTCGAGACGCCGGGCACCCGGACCTTCCCCTCCGCCACGAGCCGGAGCATCTCGCCCCAGGAGTCCTCGACGGCGGTACCCGTCTCGTCCGGCCAGTGGAACTGGTAGAGGTCGACTCGCTCCACCCCGAGGCGCCGGAGCGAGGCTTCGACCTCCCGGCGAATCGACTCCGGGCGGAGCACCTGCTCCGGCTCCGCCATGGGGTCGCTCTCGTCCCAGACGAGGCCGCACTTGGTGAAGACGTACGGCCGGTCCGCGGCGGGCAGGTCGCGGAGCAAGCGCCCGACCACCTCCTCCGAGTGGCCGAGGCCGTAGACGGCCGCGGTGTCGATCCAGTTGATCCCCACCTCGAGGGCGTGGCGCATGGCGGCCAGGGAATCGGCGTCGTCCTGGGGCCCCCAGCCGTAGGACCAGCCGCCGCCGCCGATGGCCCAGGCGCCAAAGCCGACGGGGGTGATCTCGAGCTCGCTCGTACCCAGGATGCGTCGTGGCAATGTCGTCGCGGTCATGTCGAGCCTCCTGCGGAGACGCGGGGCCGCCCGGCGAGAGCGACTCGGTCTCCGTTCTCGATACTACTCACGCGGCCCCCAGCGCGCCGAGGCGGGCCGGCGAGAGAGCCGCGCAGGCGCCGGATCGCGGTAGGCTCCGGCTCCGGAGGCCGCCACCCGTGTCACGAATCCGCCAGCTCGACCCCGTCGAGATCCGCGTCCTCGGTGTGCTGCTCGAGAAAGAGCAGGCCACCCCCGACCAGTACCCACTGACCACCCACGCGGTGATGGCGGGCGCCAACCAGAAGACCAACCGCGAGCCGGTGACCGAGCTCGGCGAGACCGAGGTCACCGAGGCCCTGGACCGGCTGCGCGAGGACGTCCTGGTCTGGCGCACCCAGACCTCGCGCTCCGAGCGCTGGGAGCAACGCCTGGACCGCCGCTGGGAGCTCGACGCCGCGAGCAAGGCGGTGATGACCCTGCTCCTGCTGCGCGGACCCCAGACCCCGGGAGAGCTCCGCACGCGCGCCGAGCGCCTGCACTCGTTCGCGTCGGTGGGCGAGGTCGAGGAGACCCTGGGCCGGCTGGCCGGCGGCTTCGATCCCCTGGTCCGGGAGCTGCCCCGCCGCCCGGGGCAACGCGAGACGCGCTGGGCCCATCTGGTGGGAACCGAGGAGCCGGAGGCGGCGCTTCCCGAAGCGGCGCCGCGGCCGGCGGGCCTACCGCACGAGCCCGCCGCCGGGGCGCGCCCGGCAGCGGCAGAGCGCCTCGCGAACCTGGAAGCCGAGGTCGCCGAGCTCCGGGAGACAGTGGCCGCCCTCTCGGACCAACTCCGGCAGCTCCGAGCCGATCTCGGGGCGGAGTAGGAAGCCCTCCGGCGGGGCGGCCGACGCCCTCGTCGACGGCGTACTGTGCGCCACCGCCTACCCCGCCTTCGAGACCTCCCCGGCCGTCCTCATCGGGTCCCCGAAGTAGAGCCAGAGCATGTAGGCCACCGTCCCGAGCGCCGCGACGAAGCAGAGAACGAACATCACCAGGACGCTCCACTGGGGCTTGAACGGCATGGCGGCGCTGTCGACGATCCCGTCGAGGCGAATCGAGCGCAGGAGCTGGCGGTTGGAGACCATCGACAGCAGCGACACGAGGAGCAGGACGCCGGAGGTCACCAGGCGGCCCCGGAAGAACAGGGCCAGCGCTGCGAGCGACAGAACCAGGGTGAGGCCGATGAAGACCAGGGCCGGCGACTGGAGGAAACGCGGAAGGATCGGCCCGAGGGTTCCCAAGTAGACCAGGCCGGCCAGCACGGCCGCGCTCATGGCCACCACCAGGGCGCGCTTGGCGTAAGCGAAGAGCTTCTCGTCGCGGCGCCCGAAGACCCCGAGCCCGAAGGCCCCCAGGGTGAAGGCCCCGGCCACCATGTGGAGCCAGCGGAAGAGCCAGAGGCCGACGTCGGGGTTGAAGCTCCGGCCCGCTGGGGTCGGCCGCGTAGGCCGAGTGGATCGTCTTCGGGACCTCGGCCATGGAGAAGATCCCGGCGTAGGCGAGGGAGACATAGGCGAGGGCGGCCAGGGCCAGCCCCATCCAGAGCGCCACCCTCCCGGGTGCCAGGCGCGGCACGAGGGCCACTCGGTAGAGGATGAAGTAGGCGAGGATGGCCGCGGCCAGGATGGCGATCCAGTACCAGCCCGAGACGATGGCCGCGGAGTAGACCTCGCGATGGTAGACGAGCTGCACGAAGAGCAGCGGCGCCACGCCCAGGGTGACGGTGGCCGCCATGGCGCTGGGAAGCGCACGCAAGAGGTTGCGCACCGCCGGCCGGTTCCACTTGTCGTCGAGACGGGCCAGCAGGATCAGGCCCACACCACCGAAGAGCAGGCCCATGGCCGCGAAGTGGAGAGCCAGCGTGAGGACGTGGAGGCCGGTGATCAGCCACACCGGCGCCGACAGAAACTCGTAGCTCGGAGTCATTTCGCACCTCCCGAGGCGGCGGTCACGAGGTAGCCGGCGAGGGCGTCCCGCTCGGCGCTGTCGCCGGTGAAGGGCGGCATCTCGTCGCTCAGCGCCCCGGCGTTGTCGAGAAGGTCCTGGACGTCGGCCAGGCCCATGCCTTCCAGCGCCGGAGCCTTGTCGTTGTAGCCGCCGATCACGTGGCACTTGGCGCAGCGCACCTCGTAGGACTTGCGCCCCAGGTCGGGCCCCGTGAGGCCGTAGACCTCGGCCAGGGGCCGGGTGTCGACGTGGGCCGCGATGTAGGCGGCCAGGGTGTCCGCCTCGGCCGGCGTGCCCGCGAAGGGCGGCATGTTGCCCCGCATGAGCTGGGCGCCCCGGATGGTGCCGGCGATGTAGGCGGCGTCGGTGCCGTCGTAGTAGGCCCGCATCGCCTTGTAGCCGGCGATCGTGTGGCAGCTCCGGCAGGCGCGGTTGAACAGGTCGCGGCCGTCGTCGCCCGTGCGGTAGGCGAGCGCCGGCAGAAGCCCGGTCTTCTGGAGCTCGGGCACCCGGTCGGCCTCGATGCCGTTGCCGTACATGGAGCCGGTGACGATCCAGGGCTTACGGATCGACTCGCGCAGGAACTCGAAGCTGCCGAACCAGGCGAAGGCGAGGACCATGAGCGCCACGGCCATGGGCAACGTGAAGCGCCGTCCCAGGGCGAAGCCGAAGAGCACGAGGGCGAGCGCCAGCACCACCACCAGCCAGAGCACCGCCGAGTGCCACTCCATGGGCCAGGGCATCTTCTCGCGCGCCGCCGAGGTGATTGCCTGCGGCAGGGTGGCGAAGTACCAGTAGAAGGCCGGCACGGCCAGAACCAGGCCGCCCAGGGCCCAGGCCGTGTCGTAGCGCACGATGGCGGTCGTCTCGGCCGAGCGCGGCCGGCGGCTGGCGACGGCCAGGGCGTACACGCCGGCGAGGAGGATGCACACCCCCGTGCGCATCACCAGCGACGGCCAGTACGAGCGCGTGAAGAAGCCGTCCCAGAACGAGCCGGTGGTGAGCCATTCTCCCGGCGTCAGCATGAAGGTGAGGATGCCGTTGATCACCGCCAGCGACAGCCAGGCGGCGGCGAAGTAGAGCCAGCCGACGGCGAGGTGGCTCTTGGCGCTCATCTTGCGCCAGCCGTAGAAGTAGACGATCGCCGCCGCGATCTCCACTACGAAGAAGGTCCACTCCGTGGCCCAGCCCCAGACGAAGTTGTGGATCAGCAGCTCCGTCGCCGCGGGGTTGAGCAGGCCGATGACGAACCAGATGCCGACCCCGGTCAGGGCGCCGAGCACCAGGGTGGTGAGCGCGAAGAAGCGGCTCAGGCCCTCCAGGTAGCCGAGCCACCCGGTCTCGCCGCGGCGGCGGGCGCGCGCCTCTGTGACCACCAGGAACAACCCGCCACCGATGGCGAAGTGGGAGATGAAGACGTGGACGATGGCGATCGCGGCCATCAGCAGGCCGTAGCCCAGCCCCACGTCCCAGAAGGGGTAGTTCATGAGGGTGCCCTCCTCCGGTTGTCCTCGATCCCGGCCAGCGGGCGCCTGCGCAGCCAGCATCCTCCCGGCGTCCGAACGGCGGGTCTGTCGAGACGAGGAGAACAGCTTCCAGAGCAGCCCGCCACGCCCCGTCGGGGGGGCGGCACCTACCCCTTCCGGCGAGGAGAGCGGGGCAGGCCGGGCCCGGGGTCGACCGCGGTTCGACTCGGCTTCCGACTCCCTCGGGCGCCCGGAGCCAGCGCCGCCACTCCCGGTCTACGCTCTCCTGGGGCTCACCCAGGGCGCTCTCCCAGGTGTCCCGCGCCTTCGCCTCCCGGCACAGCCGGCGGGCCTCCGGGACAAGAGAGGTCAAGTCCTTCGTGTCGATGGGGCGGCCGCGATCTTGCGCAAGCGCCGGCTCACTTTCCAGAAAGCCAGCGCAGCGACAAGGAGGACACCGGGAATCGCCGTCACGACCAGCGGCCAGTACCACCGAAAAGCCAGGCCGCTGAGGCCGAGCTGGGAGACGTGTTGTGCGTAGAAGACGTCGACGACGCGATCGATCGCAGGGGCTGCCGCGACATTGAGCGCGAGCAGCAGGGTAAGGCCCACCCCTTATGAGACCACGACCGGGGAGAGCCCGGCATAGGCCGCACGGGCGTACCTAGTGTCTCTTATGACCTCCGACCCGAGGCGCTCGTTTATCTGGCGCTGCAGGTACTCTCCGTAGCTGCCGACATACAGGTAGTGCGAGGTGAGGACGACGACGACCAGCGCCCCGATCATCGACAGGACCGGGAGTGCCGCAATGAAGATCCGGTACTGCGGATTGAGGCTCGCAGCGAGGAACACCAAGAAGGGGACGACCGCGATGGACAGGAAACGGAAGAACCAGTCATCGGTTGCGCTCGACTTCGCCTGGATTCGCTGAAACTCCTTGTACAAGGTCTCGACGGCCAGCCGGTCCCGCTCATCGAGGATCGAGACCGGGGCCTTCTCGGCGCCTGAAACCTCCGACGCGGTCGGAGTGTCGCTCCGGGCGAATTGATCCGCGCCGAGCCGGGCGGGTTTCCGAGATCCTGCCATAGCCTCCTCTGGAGCCCTCCGGTTTCTCTCTGGCCTCACATTCTGTCGCGGTTCTGGAACTCCTCGATGGTACGGCAACTCTCCCCGTAGGATCAATGGATGGTCCACCTGGATCGTCATGGTCGCGGTTCCGCCGACTCGCGCGCTTCCGGCAGCGTCGGCTCGAAGAGCTCCACCGGGTTGCCGGAGAGGTCTTCTACCAGGACCTGCTTGCCACCGACGCCGGTGACGATCTCGTTGCGAAAGCGCATCCCCGCCGCGCCCAGTTGCTCCACCATCGCGGCGAGGTCGTCCACCCGGAGCGAGATCCGGTTCCAGCCGCCCGGCTCCGGCCGGGTGCCGTCGGGCAGGAGCTGTCCGCCGCCCGCCGCCGCGCTCGGGGCGGAGAGCAGGAGGCGAAGGTCGCCCCAGGAGAGCATGGCGAACGCCGGGGCGTTCTGAGCGCCATAACCCCGCCTCCATCGCCACCCAGCACTGGCTCCACGCTCGACCCCTCGTCCGCACTCTCCTCCTGTGTCCGTGCTGTGGAACTCTTCAAGAACACAGTTCTTGACACTAGTACCAGCAACCAGAAACCGCACCTGCCCGGCGGTCCGAGCCGGCCGCCTGCAGTCTCGTTTCTTCGACGCCGGGCCGCGCTCACACGATCAGAGGACCATGAGGTGCTCCGGCGTGGCGCCGGGGACGGCATCCAGCGGGATGCGGCCGTCGAAGGTGACGAAGCGTCCTCCGTGGCGGACCGCCAGGGCGAGGAGATAGACGTCGGTGACCTGGCGGGGGCCGTGGACCCGGGAGCGATCGATGCTCTCAAGATCGAGGAGGCTCAGGTCGCAGGGCCAGAAGGCGTGGTGCTCGCTGCCCGTCGCCCGCGCCAGCCGCTCCGCCGCCTCGGCCACCGGCACCGGGCTCGGGTACTGCGGTTGGCTGAGGATCCGGACGAAGCCGTTCTGGGTGATCGCGCAGGAGGCCCAGCCGCCGGCGATCTCCGCTCCCAGCCAGGCCCGCGCCCGCCGGTGGTCGACGTGGTCGCTGTCGAGGAGCGCCAGGAGCATGTTGACGTCGAGGAGTGAGCGCATCACCCCATCACTCCGGCTCGTCCTCGCGCAACCGGTCGATGAGCTCGTTCGAGACCGCGGGGCCCCGGTGCGGCAGCGGCTCGAAGCCGTAAAAGCCCGCGGGCTCCGCGACCTCGTCCGGCGCGCCGCGCCCGGCCCCCCGGGCGCGGCCCGTGAGCGCCTCGCGCGCCAGGTCCGACAGCACTTCCCCGGCGCTACGCTTCTCTCTCCGCGCCCGCTCCTTCACGGCGAAGAGCACGTCGTCGGCCAGATTCAAGGTGGTGCGCATGCATCAGATGCTAGCACACCAATCCCGGCCGCCGCGCCGCTACTTCCCCTCCCCCGCCTTCGCCTCGTCCTTGAACACCTGGTTCCGGGCGAAGGCCTGGACGTCCCACGGGGCCGCGCCGCCGCCCAGGTACTTGTGGAACCAGTCCAGGTGGACGTCGTAGTAGAAGGCCATCTCGTACCAGCTCGGCCAGTGGCCGGACTTCTTGTAGACGATGAGCTTCGAGGGCACGCCCTGCTTCTGGAGGTCGGTGAAGTACTCGAGGGAGAGGGTGTAGGGCACCCGGTAGTCGTGCTCGCCGGTGATCACCAGGCAGGGCGTCTTGAACTGCTTGACGTACTCGGACGGCGACCAGCGCGTGTAGAGGTCCGAGGTCCAGGGCGTGCCGCCCAGATCCCACTCCGGGAACCAGAGCTCTTCCGTGGCGCCGTACATCGCCTCGAGGTCGTAGACGCCCATCATCGAGGCGCTGGCCGCGAAGCGGTGGGTGTGCCCTTCGAACCACATCATCATGTAGCCGCCGTAGGACCACCCCATGGAGCCCATGCGCGAGCTGTCCACGTAGGGGAGCTTCTCCACGGCGTCGGCGACCTTCATCAGGTCGTCGAACACCCGGCCGCCCCAGTCGCGGCTGATCGCCTCGGTGAACTCCTGGCCGTAGCCCGTCGAACCGGTGGGGTTGGCGAAGACCACCACGTAGCCCTTGCCCGGGTAGACCTGCCAGTCGCCCCGGAAGGAGTCCATGAACTGGCTCTGGGGACCGCCGTGGACGTTGAAGATGAGCGGGTACTTCTTCGACGGGTCGAAGTCGTGGGGCTTGATGACGAAGACCTGGACCTTGTAGTCGCCGGCCCCCTGGACCCACATCTCCTCGGCCGGGCGGATGTCGACCTCGTCCTCGACCTTCTGGTTGAAGTGGGTGAGCTGGGTCGGCGCCGCGCCGGTGGCGAGATCGGCCCGGAAGACCTCCGTCGGGTGGTCGATGGTGCGCCGGGTGTAGATCACGCCGCCCGTGCCGGGCAGGAGCCTCCAGCCGTCGATGGTGCCGTCGGTGAGGAGCTCCTGGACGGCGCCGCCGGCCGCGGAGATCCGGTAGAGCGGGTTGTGGGCGTGGTACTCGCCCTGGAAGACGATCGACGTGCCGTCGGCCGACCAGGCGATCTCGTCCACCCAGTCGTCGAACACTTTCCGGTCGGTGAGATAGCGGATCGACTTCGAGCCCAGGTCGTAGACGGCGATCCGGAAGAGGTCGGACTCGTAACCGTTCCGGGCCTGGCTGCGGTAGGCGATCTTCGTGCCGTCCGGTGAGAAGAGCGGCGAGCCGTCCCAGCCGGTGTTCGCGGCGGTCAGATCCGTCGCCGTGGTCTCGGTGACGTCGCCCTCGAGGGGGACCAGCCAAAGGTCGGAGTTGGTGGAGGACTCGGGGTCGGCCTCGTGGTTCGAGACGTAGACCAGCGACTTCGAGTCCGGCGAGAAATCGTAGCCCCGGTCGCCCCCCAGGGAGAAGGTCGGGCTGTCCCACTCGCCCGGCGTCAGGTCCTTGGTGACCTTGCCGGTGGCGGCATCCACCAGGAGCACGTGGGTGTAGGTGCCGTCGCGCCAGGAGGTCCAGTGGCGGTAGAGCAGGTGGTCGGCCACGTGGACCTGGAGCTTGCCGTCGTCGATCCCCTTGCGCAGCTTGGCGTTGCACTCGCTGTCGGCGCCGCACTCGGGGAAGACCTTCGCGGAGACCGCGATCCACTTGCCGTCGGGCGACCAGCGGGGATCGGAGAGGTCGACGGCAAAGTCGGTGAGCTTGCGCGCCTCGCCGCCGTCGACCGGCATCAGGTAGAGCTGGCTCGTGTCGCCGTCGCGGTCCGAGGTGAAGAGGAGGCTCTTGCCGTCGGGCGAGAAGACCGGCGAGCCGTCGTGGTGGTGGCCGGTGGTCATCTGGCGCAGGTGCGAGCCATCGGGGCGCAGGGTCCAGATCTCGCGCCAGTTCTCGCCCTTGGGCAGGTCGTAGTGACGCACGGCGAACGCGACCAGGCCACCGTCCGGAGCCACGGCCGGCGAGCCGACCGTGGCCATGCGGTAGTAGTCGGAGATCTCGAAGGCCCGCTTGCCGGCCGCCTGGACCGGAAGGGCCGCCAGAGTCGAGAGGGCCGCGAGGGCCGGGATCACAAACGCCAGGGCGAGTCTCGAAGAGCCTGTCTTCGTCATGGGACGTCCTCCTCCGGGGTGATGGGGCCGCCCGCAGAGCCCGGGCGGCCTCCAGAGCATCCCATCCCGAGGCGGCGGGCGCAAATCTATTGCAACCTCGGCGCCCGCCCTCAGCGCTCGCCGATGTCGGCGAGGTACCGGGCGTAGGCGGTCGAGTAGGCGTGGAGGGCCCGGGTGTGGTTGCTCCGGGCCTGGGTCACGGCGAGCTCCGCGTCGTTGAGCTCCACCTGGGTCGAGAGCCCCTTCCGGAAACGGAGCTGGGCGATGGAGAGGGCCTTCGCCGCCCGCGCGACCGTGGAGCGGGAGGCCTCGATCTGCTGCCGCGCGGCGCCCAGGGCGAGGAGCACCTGCTCGACGTCGAGGCGCACCTGCTCGGTGAGCCGGGAGAGCTCGTAGCGCGCCCGGTCCAGGCGGGCCCGGGCCTGGGCCAGGCGCGCGCTCCTCGCCCCGCCGTCGAAGAGCTCCACGTCGAGGGCGAGGCCGGCGGCCAGGGAGTTGGCGTAGTCCCTCGCCGCCGGCGGGAAACTGTCGGTGGACGAGCGCTTCTCGTAGAGGGCCGACAGGCCCAAGGTGGGGAGGAACTGGCGCTTGTCGGCCACCACCTGCTGCTCCTGGAGCTGCACCTGGAGGGCCAGGGCCCGGAGGTCCGGGCGGTGGGCCTGGGCGGTGGCCACGGCCTCGCCGAGAGCGCCGTCGCGCGAGGGCTCGCCCGGAGCCGGCTCGCGGAAGCCGTCGGTGAGCTCCACCGGTCGGTCGAGGGGCAGGGCGACGATCCGCTTGAGCTGGTTGAGGGTGACCTGGCGCCGGTTCCTGGCCTCGATGAGCGGCGGGCGCAGGTTCTCCACCTCCACCTGGGCGGTGAGCAGGTCGAACTCCGAAGCCGTGCCGGCCTTGGCAAACGCCTGCA
The DNA here is from genome assembly GCA_963739795.1 of uncultured Acidobacteriota bacterium. Lineage (GTDB taxonomy): Bacteria > Acidobacteriota > Thermoanaerobaculia > Multivoradales > DATKCC01 > CAVUBL01. The sequence goes on from CAVUBL010000015.1 coordinate 372,639, forward strand.
CCTGGTCGAGGCGCGCCTGGGCCTGTTCGAGGGCTTTCTCCTGCACCGAGACCAGGTCGCGGGCGAGGAGCGCGTCGTAGTACGCCTGGCGCGTGGCCAGGGCGACGGCGGTCCGGGCGTCGGCCACCTTCACCGCCGCCGCCTCGCGAGCCAGCCGGGCGGCGCGCACCGCCGGCGCCAGGGCCGGGTCGTAGAGGCTCTGGGTGAGGCCCGCCGAGAGGTCGAGCTCGTTGTCCGAGCCGACCTCGATCTTCTGGAGGCCATCCGGCCCGTTGAAGAAGAAGACCGGGCGCTGGAAGTTCCGGGTGTAGTCGGCTCCGGCGGAGATTTTCGGGAAGAGGCCGGCGGTCTTCTCGCGCACGAACCCGGCGGCCTGGGCCTGGTCGGCCTGGGCCATGAGCACCGTCTCGTTGCGCTGGACCGCCCGGTCGATGGCATCCTGGAGGGAGAGCCGCAGGGGCGCCCCCGCAGCGGCTGGCGCGGCCGGCGGGGCCGGCGGCTCGGCGAGCGGACCCTGGGCCGTCGCGGGTAGGCACGCGGCGCCGCACAGCAGCATCAGGAGAGGGACCGAGAGCAGAGCGCGGAGCACGACGAAATAGTACCGAATGGCCCCGACGTTTCACTACGCGTGCGTGCGGGCCGCGACCCGCCGCCCACCCCTGGACCACGACTTCCACAACCGAACCCGAAGCTCCTATGATCGCCGTCTCCGGCCTCGCGAAGCACTACGGACCCAAGACCCTCTTCGAGAACGTCTCGTTCCAGCTCACCCCGGGCAACCGCTACGGGCTGGTGGGAGCGAACGGCTCGGGCAAATCGACCCTGCTGCGCATCCTCTCCGGCCGGGAGCTGGCCTCGGAGGGCGTCCTGGCCATCCCCAAGCGCCTGACTCTGGGCTACCTCGAGCAGGACCACTTCCGCTACGAGACGACGCCCATCCTCCACGTGGCCATGATGGGGGACGAGGAGACCTGGCGGGCCATGGTCGAGAAGGAGAAGCTCCTCGAGCGCGCCGAGGACCACTTCGACGCCGAGCGCTACGCCGAGCTCGAGGACGTGGTGCTGGCCCGGGACGGCTACTCCCTCGAGGCCCGGGCGGCGGAGGTGCTCGAAGGGCTGGGGATCCCGGCGGACGCCCACCACCAGCCGCTTTCGACCCTCTCGGGCGGTTTCAAGCTCCGGGTGCTGCTGGCCAAGGTGCTGGCCGCCAAGCCCGACGCCCTGCTCCTCGACGAGCCCACCAACCACCTGGACATCGTCTCCATCCGCTGGCTCGAGAAGTTCCTCGCCGGCTACGACGGCGTGGCAGTGGTGGTCTCCCACGATCACCGCTTCCTCGACAACGTCTGCAACCAGATCCTGGACGTGGACTACGAGACTGCCACCCTGTACCCGGGCAGCTACACCGCCTTCGAGCGCGCGAAGCGCGAGGAGCGAACCCGGCGCAAGGCCGAGAACGAGCGGATGGAGAAGAAGATCGCCGACCACCAGGCGTTCGTCGATCGCTTCCGCGCCAAGGCCACCAAGGCCCGCCAGGCCCAGAGCAAGGTCAAGCTCATCGAGAAGATGGCCGAGGATCTGGAGCCCCTGCCGGCCAGCTCCCGCGCCTACCCCACCTTCCGCTTCCGCCAGCGCCGGCCGACGGGCAAGGACGTGCTGGTGCTCGAGGACGTCTCGAAGTCCTACGGCGAGAAGAAGGTGCTCACCGGCGTCTCCCTCACCGTGCGCCGGGGCGAGCGGGTAGCGATCATCGGGCCCAACGGGATCGGCAAGTCGACGCTGCTCAAGATCGCCATGGGCGAGGTGGCGGCCGACGGCGGCAAGGTCGAGTGGGGCTACGAGACCTACCCCGGCTACTTCGCCCAGGACCACAAGGAGGTCTTCAAGGGCTCGAAGCAGAGCGTGGAGGCGTGGCTCTGGGAGACCTGCCCCGCCGAGCCCATCGGCTTCGTGCGCAGCCACCTGGGGGCCGTGCTCTTCTCCGGCGACGACGTGCAGAAAGCCGTAGGGAGCCTTTCGGGCGGCGAGGGCGCGCGCCTCGTCTTCTCCCGCCTGGCCGTCGAGCAGCCCAACGTGCTGGTGCTCGACGAGCCCACCAACCACCTGGACCTGGAGGCGATCGAGGCCCTGGTCGAGGCCCTCCAGGACTACGACGGCACGCTGCTCTTCGTCTCTCACGACCGCTGGTTCGTCTCGGAGCTGGCGGACCGGATCATCGAGCTCTCGCGCCAGGACAAGGAGGGGGGCATCGAGGACTTCCAGGGGACCTACGGCGAGTACATCGAGCGCTGCGGCGACGACCACCTGGACGCCGAGGCCGTGCTGCTCCGGGTCAAGCGGGAGAAGACCAAGGGGAAAGCCCAAGGCAACGGCAAGTCGGCCGACGCCCGGGAGACCGAGAAGCGGGTGCGCGAGCTCGGCCGGCGGCGCGACCAGGTGACCGGCGACGTCGAGCGCGCCGAGGCGCGGGTGGGCGAGATCAACGAGACGTTCTGCGACCCGACCTACTTCGAGCGGACCCCGCCCAAGGAGGTCCGCAAGCTCGAGACCGAGCAGAAGACGCTCAACGAGACGATCGAGACGCTGATGGGCGAGTGGGAGGCGATCGAAGGCGAGCTGGCGTCGCTCGGGGCGGGCTGAGCTCAGCCTCGCGGGATCTCCCGCACCACCCGGAAGCCGAGGCTGAAGCCGCGGTCGCGGGGGTTGTGGGTGTAGCGCAGGCCGCAGCGGGCGCTGTCCTCGTCGAAGGTCCAGCTCCCTCCCCGGATCACCTTCAGCTCCGCGCCGCAGCGGCCCACCGGGTCGACGACCTCGCCGCCGGAGTCCCCGCCAGAGCCGGGAGCCACTTCGTACGGGCAGTGCTCGTCCGCGGTCCACTCCCAGACGTTGCCGTGGAGGTCGAAAAGGCCCCAGGGGTTGGGCGCGAAGGTGCCCACCGGCGTCGGGCGCTCGCGGTAGGCGCCCTTCGAATGCCCTGCCAGCGGGTAGCGGGCGTCGTAGTTGGCGCGCTCGGCGCCGAGCTCGGAGCCAGTCGAGAAGGGCGTCGAGGTGCCGGCGCGGCAGGCGTACTCCCACTCGGCCTCGGTGGGCAGGCGGAAGCGCTCGCCGGAGAGCCGCCCGAGGCGGGCCAGAAAGCCCTGGACCTCGTACCAGCTCACGCGCTCGACGGGGCAGCGGGGGCCGCACTCCAGGAAGTGGCTGGGGTTGCCACCGGTGACGCGCTGCCACTCGCCCTGGGTGACCTCGTACCTGCCCAGGTAGAAGGCACGGGAGATGCGCACCCGGTGAAGGACCTCGTCGGCCTGGTGTCCGGGCTCGCTCTCCGGAGTGCCCATGGTGAAGGCGCCCGCCGGGACGAGGACGAAGGCCATGCCGGTGGTGGGGTCGGTCCACACCGTCGGCGAGCCGGGAGGGCCAGCGCAGCCGGCCACGAGCGTGAGGGCCAGGCCGGCGAGGGGCCCGGCCGCCCACCGTCTGATCCGGGGAACGAGCATCGAGGCGACGGGCAGCTTACCCCGCCGCCGCCCTCGTTCACCACGCGGTCAGCTTCTCGCTCCGGTAGACGTACCAGCCCGTCGCGCTCGCGTCCTTGCTCCCGACCTGGAGGTGGAAGAGCACGCGGGGGTCTCTCTCGTGCGTCACCTCCCAGATCGCCGCCCGGTGGTGCCCGGAGAGGGCGTCGTACCAAGCCTCGCCGTCGTTCTCGGAGATCCCGCCCTGGGTCACGAGGACGTTGCCGGTGGTGGGCATCCGGTCGACGTCTCCGACGAAGGCGGCCAGAAACGAGTCCGACGAGTCGCCCTCGAAGACCCAGACTTGCTCGTAGGTCCCGGCCGCCTCGTCGACCCGGAGCTCGAGGGCGCGCGAGGAGTTTTCGGACGGCGGGAGCTGGTCCTCGTACGGCCGCGCCCGGTAGTTGCCATTGTCGTGGACGAAGATCGTGCCCGCGTCGGTGATCTCGGGCGCGTGCTGGTGGAACTGTGGCGAGGTGTCGCCCACCGGCCGGAGCACCCGGTCGGCGAGATCGCCCCAGTCCTCGTTCACGCCGAGGATCCAGAGGATCTCGCCCGAGTCGCGCCGGAGCTTGAGCATGGCGTCCTGGTGCCTGAGCGAGACCAGGATCGTGTCGTCGCGCGAGTCGTAGACGACGGCGTTGGCGTGGCTCCAGTCCCGGGTGCCGTTCTCGGCCTCCGGGTACAGGGCGTTCCAGAACTGGGTCAGGGAGTCGTAACCGATCCGGGAGGTGTCCAGGAGGTCCGCCAAGTGGATCTGGCTCCGGATCGTGCCCTCGCGGTCGAACTCGACGATGACGTCGGCGATGATGTCGGCGGTCTCGGTGGGCGCGTCGGGGTCGGTCTCGCTGGTCGGGAAGTCGGGAGCCTCCACCAGGCTCGTCGCCAGGGTGATGAAGTGGTCGTCGTCGATGGCGAAGACCTCGTGGTGGAAGGAGTCGACGTCCAGGCGGACGAGGCCGTGCCCCACGGCGGGGATCTTGCCGGTGGCCTTCCAGGTGGTGACGATGTCGCCGGCGGGGCTCATCTCGACGATCTCGAGGACGCTGCGGTTGAACAGGAAGTTGCCGTTTGCGAGCTGGCGGGCGTCGTCGACGGAGCCCGCAGAGTCCAGGTAGTACCAAACGATCTCGCCCTCGGCGTCGACCACGACGAGGAGGGTGAGCTCGTCGTCGGTCTGGGACTCGTCGTCGTTGTAGCGCGTGGCCGAGAAGAGGATGACGCCCGGCTCCATGGCGGCGGGCTCGGAGGCGAGCAGGGTGAGCGGCGGCAGGTCGGCCGAGAGCTCCGGGGTGGTGTAGTCGACGGGGTCGGACCAGACGACCTCGCCCTCGCCCTCGCCCTCGAGGCCGAGGCGGACGGAGTAGGTGCGGCCGGCCCGGAGGCCCCAGAAGGGGACTTCGAGATGGTGGCCGGAGGTCTCGACGGTCTGCTCGCGGGTGTGATCGTCGGCGACGGCGCGGATGAGCACGCGGCGGAAATCGCCGGAGGTCCGGACGCTGGCGACGGCGACCAGGGGGACGGTGGCGTTCGAGCTCTGGGTGACGGTGAGGTCGGACTTGAGCTCCGGCGGACGACCGGCGGTCATGCAAGCCTCCTTGCTGGGTGGAGCCTGGGGAACCTCGAGAATTGTCGTGCTTCAGTGCTGAGGACTTTACCCCAGGGCTCTGCTTGCTGGAATGCTCTCTTTTCTTTCTTTGGGGGGGGGCGCGGCGGAAGACCACCCCGTCAGAGCCCGACCACCCGGCTCCTGCGCTCGTAGAGGAGGTCGTCGCGCCAGCGGCCGTCCGGCATCCGCCCGATGCGCTCCTGGCAGCCGACGAGGCGGAAGCCGCAGCGCTCGTGGAGGGCGCGGCTGGCGGCGTTCTCGGGGAAGATGCCGGCTCGGAGGGTCCAGATGCCTGCGCGCTCGGAGTAGGCGATGACGGCCTCGAGGAGGGCGCGGCCGACGCCCCGGCCGCGGGCCTCGGCGGCGACGTAGACGGCTTCTTCGACGACGCCGGCGTAGACGCTGCGGCGGGAGGTCGGGCTCAGGGCGGTCCAGCCGAGGAGACGGTGGCCGTCGACGGCCACCAGGCGGCACGTCGCGAGGTGGCCGGCGTCCCAGGACTCCCAGGACGGCGCCGCGACCTCGAAAGTGGCGTTGCCGGTGGCGATGCCTTCCTCGTAGATCCGCCGCACCGCGGGCCAGTCGACGGGCTCCAGGGGGCGAACGACGAGGGTGGGCTCAGGCGCGCTCATGGGAGGAGGACCGAGGTTAACTCGGAGGCGGCTGGAATGGCGGGCTCCGGCCCGGCCCGAGCGGGACGTCGAGTCCTACCGGGCCGCGACCGGCCGGGGAAGCGGCGGTGCGGGTTGCCGCAGGCCCTTGATCAGGAGCCAGAGGCCCATCATGAGCTCGAAGAGGAAGATCGGCCCACCGTAGACGACGATCGTGATCACCCTCCCCAACTCGGGGAAGACGATGAAGGCGTAGGCGAACCCCCCGAGCAACAGGGACGAGACGATGCCCCAGGCGGCCAGGGTCTTCGGGACGAAGCCGGACTTGAGCCAGATGTAGGCGAACACGGCGCTCCGCAGCCCGGCGAGCACCAGGCCCACGTGGTACGCCGCGCCGTGCGCGACGAGGCCGAGCTTGGCCAGAGCCTGGAGCCGATCGGGCTCGAAGATTTGCAGGTACGCGGGGCCGCTCAAGATTCGTAGCGCCTCGAGGTCGCCGACCGTCGCAACGATGAGGACCGTGGTCTCGATCAGCCCGCAGAAGGTCGCGAACAAGGCGAGGTTCCGGTTGACCGGCCTCAGCACCACGAAGAGCGCCGTGATCAGGACGACGTCGAGCATGAAGGTGGCCAGGTTGGTGGCCGTGCCCAGCCGGAAGAGCCGCTGGTTCGCCACGAGGTTGGCTACCGAGGCGGACGCCTCGCCGAAGACCGCGGGCGGAATGGCGAGAAGGTAGACCAGGCCCACGAGCCTCGCGGCCTTGCGTTGTGATTCGTCGCTGGGAAGGGTGACCATGCGTCATCTCCTGGCGCGGCGGCGCCCGGCAGAACCCCGGCACCCCGGGCGCCGAGCAGCGGCAGAGGGGATTCCGGCGGCGATCATATCCGGTACGCACCGGCGAGGCGTAGGGCGGCGAGACCGCCGGGGCGGAGTTGTACATCGAAAGGGCGTCCGCCCTCCGGCCCGGCGCAGGCGGCGAGGAGGAGGCCGAGAAGGAAGGTCCGGGCGCGGTGGCTCGGGCGGGAGGCGGCCATCGGCGCGGGCGGGGAGCTTACCTCGCCGGACATCGGGGTAGAATTCCATGCGAAGCTCCTCCTTATGGATCACCGCCATGGAGCCGCGGAATCCTGGACCCCGGGCAGGCTCCGCAACCATCGGGAGTCCCCTTGCACATCGTCTTCCTCAACCTCTCCGACCGCGCCGGGGCGTCGACCAAGTCGATCACCGCGCTGCGCAAGAAGTACCCCGCCTACACGGGCTGGAACCCCTGGCGCTGGATGACGGACAACAACTCGGTCGACGAGGTGAACCTGATCGATCTCTGGAGCGCCGACCGACAGGACTGGCACTTCTGGGCCGAGGTCCTCCGCGTGAACCTGCTGTGCAGCATCGCCGACAAGATCATGCTCTCCATCCACGGTCACGCGGACGACACGACCTGTGGCTACATCGAGCGCTTCGGCATGACCTCGAAGAGGGTCAACTACCGGGAGCTCGCCCAGTTCCTTCTCCTGTTCCTGGCCAACCAGTCGGAGCGCTACCACCTGGCGCTGATCACGTGTCACGCCGCCCGCTCGGAGAACTACCTGAAGGACCACCGGGGCGGCCTGACCACGAGGGACGTCAAGTCGAGCTTCGCCTACCGTTTCTACAAGGAGATCTGCACGCAGCGCAACGTGCTCATGACCGCCCGCACCGGCTCGGTCTCCTTCTCGGAGCACGACGGGCGGTCCCTGGTGCAGTCCGAGGCCGCGGTGCGCTACGAGGTGGAGCTCCAGGCGATCCAGGAGTCCGAGGAGCTGGAGCGGCTCAAGGAGCTCTACGAAGGCCTGAAGGAGGTCGAGTTCCAGAAATTCGGGAACATCCGCCGGTTCCTGACGACGGAGGACAAGATCCTCCAGGAAATCGAGAAGGGCCGCACGGACTGGAGCATGGCGTCCCGGGAGGAGGTCACGATCATCCGTTATCAGAAGGCCAAGAGACGGATCACCCAGCTCGAGCGCCTCAAGGACGAGGATCACGGAAAGTACGGCAAGTTCATTTACCGCTATGACCCGACGTCGAGCGTGATGACGGTGCTCCGAAAGTACCCACACCCGGCCGCGACCCTCTACCGGGGCGGCTTGTGAGGCGCAGCTCCGGCGGCTGGCCGATCCGGAAGCCCACGGCTCCCGGCAGGCGAGCGGCCGCCGGGGCACCAGTCGCCGGGCTCGAGTGGGCGGATGGAAACGGCGGGATCGGTCGCGCTCTTCACCCTCTGCCGCTCAGCCTTTCCACAGCCCGCTCCGGGCTCACCTCCGGCACCGAGGCGGCGAACCCCCGCTCGGCGCCAGGCGCCATCTCTTCGCGCAGGGTGGGCTCGGGCGGGCTCATGGGCTTGCCCGTTCGAAGAGTATGACGACATGCCCTCTCTTGTGCCCCGCCTCCGCGTACCGGTGCGCCTCGGCGATCTCGTCCAGCAAATAGCGCCTGTCGATCACCGTCCTCAGCTCGCCGGCTTCGATGAGGCCCTTGAGAAACGACGAGTCCCCGGGGGCCGCACGCGCCATCCCGCCGATGACTTTCGCGGTGCCCGTGATGGAGATCCACGCTTCTCGAAGCACGTCTCCGAGCATCGAGAGCAATCGCCCGGAACCCCCGACTCGGACGTAACGACCGCCTCGCTTGAGGGATCTCATGCTGCGGCTGAAGCCGCTCATGCCGACCGCGTCGAACACCACGTCGTACACGCGGCCCGCCTTCGAGAAATCCTCCCGGGTGTAGTCCACCACCTCGTCAGCACCGAGGGACCTCACCAGGCCCAGGTTGCCGGTGCTGCACACCGCAGTGACCTCGGCCCCGAAGTGCTTGGCGAGCTGGACCGCGAACACTCCGACGCTCCCGGACGCTCCGTACACGAGCACCTTCTGGCCGGGCCGGATCTCGGCTTTCCTCAGGAAGTGCAACGCCGACACACCACCGAACAGGACCGCCGCGGCCTCTTCATAGGGCATGTTGACGGGCTTCGGCTGCAGCGAGCCCCCCTCCGGCACGCAGACGAACTCGGCGTGGGCGCCGAACCTGAACCCAGTGGATCCAAAGACCGCGTCGCCCTCGGCGAAGCGGGTCACGGCCTTGCCGACGGACTCGACCTCGCCGGCGAGCTCCAACCCCAGGACGGTGACCTTGCGGGGCCGCCAGAGGCCGTTCATGAACCTGACGAGGAACGGATCGGCCTTCCTCAGCCTCCAGTCCGCCGCCGAGACCGTCGCCGCACGGACGCGCACCAGGACCTCGTCATCCCCCGGAACCGGCCGTTCGACGTCCTTGACCTCGAGAACCTCCGGTGGCCCGTATCTCGTGTAGACGGCGGCCTTCATGAGTGGGACCAGCCGCAAGGTGGCCGGCACGTTCTTCCCTCCTTCCCGCGGCGGTTCACCCTCAGAGCTTGTGAATCAATCTCCGGCCGTCGCGAGGGCGTTCCCGCGCGCCCCTCGCAAGGCGCGCCGACGCAGGCGTAGCAGAGCCTACGTCGAGGAGGCGCAACGCCGCGAGGGGTGATGCGGGGGCGCCCGTAGTAGGTCGGAGATTCATTCACAAGCTCTCACTCGGCCAGCCTCGCTACAGCCCGCTCGGGGCTCATCGCCGGCACCGGGGAGGCGCTGTACTCCTTGAGGTCCCGAGTGACGATGAGCTCCGCGCCGCACGCGAGAGCCGCCGCCACCTGCATGGCGTCCTCGAAGTCGCGCAGGGCGAGCCCGGTGGCCGTCCGCAGGCTCTCGGTGGTGGTTTCGGCGACGCCGACGAACTCCGTGAGCTCCGCCAGAAAGCGGCGAGCTCCCGCGGGTCCCCGTTCCGGAGCTACGAGGTAGTAGAAGCTCGAGGCCGTGTGCCAGGCGATCCACGCGAAGCCGGGCCGCCGCTCGAGAATCTCGAAGAGCGCCGCCGCGGGCTCGGCGAAGGGCTCGCGGTCGAGAGCCAGGTCGATAAGGACGTCGGTGTCGAGAAGGAGGCTCACAGGTACTTCGCAGCGAGATGTCGGTAGCGTGGGTCGTCGCGCTCCGCCGGGCGGAGGCGACCACGCCAGCGGGCCGCGAAGCCCGGCTCGGCGGCGGGCGTCATCTCTTCGCGCAGGGCCTCTTCGATGAGTTGGGAGAGCGAGATCCCGCGGGTCCGGGCGAAGCGTTTCGCCTCCGGCACCAACTCCTTCTCGATTGTCACTGTGAGCTTCGTCTTCATTGTCTATACGTACCTCTTCGCGAAGTATACGTATCTCGGGAGCCGAGGGCAACCGGCTTCGAAGGCAGGGGTCGAGGCGACCGAGGGGAGCTCCCCGCAAGCTCGGTGGCACGCTCTGCTTCGCGCCGAGACCGCCGGAGGGGGGCGCCCTTCAGGCCGTCCGCAGCTCTTCTCGGATCACTCTCCGGAGCGTCTTTTCCAAGGGCTCGCTCCGCTTCTCGACGTACTCGCGGAGGGCGGCGTTGATCAGCGTCTGCAAAGTGGCCGGCACCTTCTCGGCGCCGAAACCGCCGCCCCACCCTCGAGGAATTCTCCGGCGGCATGGGCCGGCACGACGAGCTCATCGCCCGGGTGCGCCTTGAGCAGATCTCTGGCCGGCGAGCTTTCGTCGTCCTTGCCGCGCCACAAGTCGATCAGGAACGTGGTGTCAACGCAGATCACGCCGCTCCCAGTCCTCGCTCGTCCGGTTCTCCTCGATGACCGCGAGCATCACGTCCGCATCCTCATCTGTCAACGGGACGACGTCCTCCAAGGCCCGGAGGACGTCCGCTCCGGTATGCGCGGTACTCGCCTCGCGCAGCAGGCGGTCGATTGCCTTCGAGAAGGACTCGCCCTCACGCTTCACGCCGGCAAGCCGGGCGTACACCTGCGAATCGACGGCGATGGTCTTGGTGCTCATACATGTAATTCTGTATGCAGTGGCAACTCACGTCAAGCGAAGGAGCCGGCAAGACGCCAGCCACGCTTCAGCACGTAGAGAGCCGAAAGGAAGGACCGCGCAGCTCGAGCCGAGTACCGAGCCATCCAACGGATGTCGTGGCGGGGCCGCCGGGGCGGGGCCGGAGGCGGCAGGCTTCAAGGTGGCAGGAACGTTGTCACCCTTTTCAACTCCACTCCTCCTCAGGTCACGCTCTCAGCCCTCGGGCTCTGCCACCTCCGCTGGCATAGGCTGCGGCTCGCGCTGCAACCGCTGGCACTTGGCATGGATGAACTCGGGGTCGAGATCGATGCCAGCGTTCCACTCGACCGTGTCGAAGGCGACGCGTACCTGCCGGAACTCCCCGGGTTCCCTGAGCTTCCGGAACACACCGAAGTCCAGGTAAGGCTTCATATCCAAGGTACCTTGCTCGCCGTTGTCGAAGGTGAGAGCGAGCATGAAGTCCTTTCTTGCGACGACCTTGGTTACTGAGGGATACATGGTTCAACCTCCTACCGGAGCGGTTGAATCTTGAACGGCTCTTCTCCGTTCATGACGAGCTCTCAGTCCGCTAAGAGCTCGTCCTGATGAAGCGCGGCCCACGCCAAGGCGAGCTTCTCCTGCTTTCCTGGAAGGTCACCGTGGAGCACTTCGCATGTCCGGATGTCCACCGTTGCCTTGTGCTCTCCATAGTAGGCATGGAAGTGCGGCGGCGGATGTTCAGCGGGCGCATAGTACATCCGGATGATGAGGCCGTAGAACATGGAGATCGTCGGCATGGCTCTCTCCTCCGTCGATCATACAGCCTCGATGTCCTGACCGCCTGAAGCTCTCGCTCCTCTCGCCCAGGCTCAGAGCAGGAGAGCCTGGTACCGAGACCGCTGGGGCGGGGCCGGCATGGCGCCACCCTCGGAACCTCTAACTGAATTATGTCGGATCCGGTATAGTCGCCTCGTGAGAGAGGGGGACAAGCCGCTGGCCTGGTTGCATGGCGAGGTGAAGACCCCGCCATTTCCCGCGGCGGCGAGGATCGTGGCAAGACGTGGAGGATCTTCTACCGACTGGACCCTGACGCTGTGGTGATCGCCGGTGTCGCGCAGAAGAAGACGCAGAAGACGCCGAAAGCCGTCCTCGACGCGTGCAAGCGATGCCTCGCGCAGTACGACCGGGACTGGGAGGAGCCCGAATCATGAGGCCCGAGAAGAGGCAACAACTCGAACGGAAGGGCTGGAGGATCGGCTCGGCCGAGGAATTCCTCGAGCTCACGCCCGAGGAGACCGCCCTGGTCGAGCTCCGGCTGAGGCTCGCCGATGCCGTCAGGCGTCTCCGCAAGGACGAGCACCTGACCCAGACGCAGCTCGCGAAGCGCCTGGGCTCGAGCCAGAGCCGAGTCGCGAAGGTGGAAGCCGCCGAAGACTCGGTCTCCCTCGACCTCCTCATCCGCTCCTACCTCGCCCTGGGCGCGACCACCGATGATCTTGCAAGGGTCATCGGCAACCCGGCGCCGGCCCGGGCACGCTGAGAGCCGAGGGTGTTCCAGAGCTCGATGCCGAGACCGCCGGGGCGGGGCCGGGGCATCCGCCCTCCGGCTCGGCTCGGGTAGTTAGGACTCCCGGCGCAGCCCTCGCCTGACAGCGCTACCGCGCGGCGCCGCCCGTGCCCTCCCACCGCAAGTGCCGAATGCGCGGGCGCTGACACCTCCGGGCGGACGCCCCGGCCCCACCCCTACCGTTCGGTGGTTATCTGCAAAGTGGCCGGCACCTTCTCGCGACCATGCCTCACAGCCGCTGCTTCCAGTGCTTCGGATCGCGGGCCTGGTGCTCGACAGCCAAGACGACGACCGCGTTCTGTTCCCCGATGTAGAAGACTGCGTAAGGGAAGCGCCGCATGACGGCGCGGCGCACGCCACGGTGAATCTCCTGGTATTGCGCCGGGTTCTCTACGACCCGCTCGAGCTGCTGCTCCAGCGTAGCGACGAACTCATCACCGAGCCCGGGGATCGGACCCTCGTAGTAGTCGTAGGCCTCCGCGAGGTCGGATTCGGCCTCCGGGGTGAGCTCGGCGTACCGTCTCACACGCGCCGAAGAATCCGTTCTTTGACTTCAGGCCACGGTGAGGTGGCGTCGGGGTTCCGGCGATAGGCGTCGAGTCGGCGGTCGATCTTCTCCCGCTCCGCCTCGGACAGCGGGAAGGGCTCGGGCAACTCCGAGACGCTGTCCCAGATCGCCTGCGCCAGCTTGACGCGCTCCGCCACCGGCAGCTCGAGGATCTCGGCGAGATGGACTCTGCTCATGAAGCGATGATACCAAGGATCGGTGAGGTCACACTGAAGCTGGCTGGCGCCGCCAGGCGTCCCCGCAAGGAGAAACGCCTGACGCAGACGCAGCTCGCGAGACGCCTGGGCCGAGAAGGAGGAGCCCAAGGCGCCCAAGCCTCCTCTCGAAGTGGCCGGCACCCCTTCCGGCCGCGAGGCCAATCGCGATCTCCGCTGTGGCGAGCAACGCTTCAGATCCCTCGATCAAGTAGCTCCCTCCTTCACTGGTGTCGCTAGAGCGTGGTGTCGGGCGCGCCCGCCATCCGGCCACTCAACGTTGCTGCGGGTGAGCGGCCCGGCCATCGGCCGGGCCCGTCTCTACCGCGGGTTTGGGGCGCCGTCTCAACAATACCGAGGTTCCAGAAGTGCCCGGCACCGTTCCCGGCGCCTCCTTCGGGCGGATAGGCGGACTTGTCTGATGGTTCTTTTCTCCTGGATTCACTCGTTGCCAAGACCTCACACAGGATTTCGATCGATTTCGCTGTACTCCAAAGTTCCTGAGTTGACGAGCGAAGTAAGCCAGCCTCCTGGACTGCTTGCCTAGCCCGCGACTTGAGAGCAGCCTTTCGTATTCGTCGCTCGCTCACGGTCATGCTTACGAGTCCTCCTGCTCCTAGGCCAGAGATCGGATCAGCCTGAATAGCTTCGGCTTCTGGTGCACTCTCGATCGCACTTTTCTCAAGTTCTAAGACCGCGGCGTCCGATCTCTCTGCCACCCCCGTGCAATAATCCCGATATTCCCGCAGATGAACAATTGCTTCGCGTGCGGCCCCTGGTATCCTTGCGGAAGCGCGTCCGCGCAATAGCTGAACAATCGGTCGCTCGTCTGGGTCTGCCATACTCAAGGCTCGATCAAGGCTTGACAGCGCTTGCTGATACCTTAATGTATTGTGTCTCAACTCGGCGGCTGAAGCTCCCTCCAAAGAATCGGCCACCCGGAGCTGCTCCATGCCGGTGTTCAGAGGTTCTTCTACCAGTTTCGAGACGCTCCTCGCGATCTCGTGGGCCGACTCCTCGGCAGAAAGTAATGACTTAAGACAAGCCATTATAAAGTTGGCTGCGAAGCTCGTTGACGCGCCTGTTAATATTTCGGCGGCAACAGACGTACTCATCGCGATGAGTTCTGCTCCAGACCGTTTCAGCAAGTCTTCTGTAGTCTGCAGAAAAGCCTTCTGGGTCGCCGCGGCAGCCAAGGCGGAGAGTGACCTTGAGACAGCCACGCTAAATGCTCCTTTGCCACGAATGCTTCATCAGCAATCCATTGTCGGTGTGCACTCTGAGAAGACCATCGTTTCTCTTCTGACTAGATTTCACCGCAATGTGGGCCGCATACCGTAGTTGCCCTTCACCGGCGGCCGGCGAAGCCGGCTGACCGGTGCAAGGGCTTGGCCGTCGTTCTCCTACAAGGTCCATCGCCGGGATCAAGGTCCTTTGTGCTCATCATCACTAGCCGATTCGAGGCGTTCCCGGAGTAGCGCAATTTCTCTGGCAACTTCGTCCAGGCACTTCGGCAGCTTCTGAAGCTCGAACAGAGTCTTCGGCTCTTCCTCATCGTAAACGAGGCTCTTCGGCGGCTCGATGGCCGTGGGAGTCCGAGAACGCGCCGGGCCGGGGTGAAGCCGAGGCGCGCGCCTACGCCACATCGTTCGAGAAGCGCGCACCGTTCCCCGGCGAGCGACCCCCGGCCCGCCCCCCGGCGGAGGCTACAGCCTTTCAGAGCACCCTTGACAATGCCGTGGCGGTACTGTAGCGTAGATTCTACCAAGGTACGGGAGAGAGGAGGACGAAGACAGGGCGCCGAAGCGAACGGAACTGTACTCGACACGATGGCTTCGCCTGAAGCTCCGGGCGGCTGGTTGGAGGCCGCCGCGGACTACCAAATGAACCCCAGGCGGGCACGGCAGGGGTTGGAGCCACTGCCGCGCCCTGGCCAACGCAAAGGAGATCACCCAATGCGTCAGCTTGATCCGAAGTGTAGCAACCCCTCGTCCGCTTCTGCCGGCTCCGCCGACGGCGGAGACCCCATTCCTACCCCCAACGCCTTCTCGGCAGACCTCCTCGCCGAGCTCGCCCGGGGCGTGGCGGAGGCGACCCGCCGAGCGTACCTCCGCTGCGGGTCTTGCTCCGCGCGCCCAGGTCAGCTCCAGTCCTCGATCCGCAGTCCCTCGATGAGGCCAAACTCACCGGTGCTGTGGGTCACCAGGACGGCACCCCGCGCGAGGGCGGTGGCAGCGATCAGTACATCGTAAGACCCAATCTTCAAGCCCCGGCGTTCGAGGTCGGCCCGAATCGCCGCCGCGGCTCGGGCCTCCTCGGCCCCGAAAGGCAACAGCGCAAGTACTGCCATGAGCTCGTCGATCTGGCGTCGACCGAGCTTCGGGCGCTTCGATTTCCGGACACCGACCTCGAGCTCGTAGAGCACTACCGAAGGGACAGCAATCTCTGCGGTGGATCGCGCGAGCAGATGCTCGGCGACCTTCCCATGGTGCCTGAACAGCTCGATCACCGTATTGGTGTCCAGGCAATACATCAAAGCGGCTTCCGGGGAACGTCCTCGCCGAGACCCTCCCGAATCTCGCCGACGGAGGGAAAGTCCTCACCGGAGGCGCCGATCAACCGCTTGAACGATTCGGGCCATTCGGTACGAGTCCTCTCGCGGATCAAGCCCGCCACCCAGCGGCTTCGCGACAGCCCAGAGTCGCGAACCGCCTTGTCCATCCGCTCTTCTGTCTCCTCATCCAGGTAGATCGTCACCTGTGCCATCCCGTCCACCTCCAACACAAGTATACAGACACTTACACTTGCCCTGTACACCGACGCTTGCCTCGCCCTTCGTCCTGCGACCTCAGTCGTGAGGGATCTCGGGCAGCTCCGGCAGCGGAGGCAGGGGGGCGTCGGGGCCGGTGGCCTGGGCGCTCTTCGGGCTCCAGCGGGTTGGGCCCTCCTCCTCCCAGACCCCGCTCCGGACGCCGTGGCCGATGGGCTGGCCCTCCACCCGGATCTCCCCGCCTTCCACCCAGCTCGCCCACCGCACAGGGCTCCTGCCATCGATCCGCGGCATCGACACCCAGCGGCCCGGCTCGAGGTACACCCGGTTCCAGATCCGGGGCAGCGGGCCCGCGAGCCCCTCCCGCGCCACCCGCGCCAGCGGCACCCCCTGGGCCATCGCCTCCCGGGCCGCCCAGGCGCCCATCCCCCGGCGCTGCCACTCCCGCTCCGGCTTGCGCGCCCACCTCGCCACGGCCGGGCTCTCGCCCCCCGCGGGCGGGCCCAGGAGAAGGTCGAGGAGCACCTCGTCGAAGCCGTCATCCCGGGGACGGTGGATCTGGCGCGCGCCGACCCGGAGGAGCCGCCCGTCGGCGGTCCGGAGCCGGCCGTAGTAGGCGCCGAAGTCACGCCACCAGCCGAGAACGCCCTGGTACACCCCCAGGGCCTCCGGGTCGCAGGGATGAGCCGTCGCGTCCGCCCGGGCTGCCAGGGCGGCGACCGCCGCCCCCGCCGCCCACTCCTGGAGATAGCCGCCGGGCTCATCGAGCTGCAGCCCCTCCCGGCGCTGGCGCTCGAACCACGCTCCGAGCTGCCGGCGCTCGGCGGCCAGGTCGCCCCCCTCGCCGCGCGCCGCCGCCAGATAACGGAGCGCGCGCCACTGCCCCTCGTGGTTCGGGGTCATGCCCGCTCCCCGGGCCAGGTTCTCGGAGAAGAAGCCCGGGGAGACCCCCAGCTCCCGGCCTTCGACGCCACGCAGGACCATGGGCCCCAGCCACGCGCGGTTGCCGGTCCGCCAGACGAGGGGATCCGATGCGACGGCCGGGGGCTCGGGCGCGGCCCGGAGGCCAGCGGAGAAGCCCACCAGGAGGAAGCCCATCAGGATCAGGCTCGTCCGGATCCGCCCCGTTCGGCCTCGCGAGTAGCGAGCGCTGGAGCTCGAGGATCGACAGGCCGACGGGCGCGGAGAAACGGGCATGGTCGATCGAAGAAACAAGGTCCGCACCGGCGTCGATTCCTCACACCGCTGCCGCCGGCGCGTCACGTTTGCGGAGAAGACTGTTGACTCGAGAGCCGTTCCACACTAGAATCGAACGGTTTTCCAAGTCGCAATTCCAATGAGGGACGCCCGACGGAAGGGGGAGATAAAATGCGATATAATAACCGTGTCAATTCAAGCATCTTATGCTTCGCGTGCTTGGCGCTTCTGCTCGCCGCGCCGGCGGCGTGGGCAGGGGCGGCTGCGCCGGGCTCGGCGGCGCTGGCGAACGCCTCGCGGCACACGCTCCAGTGGACCCCGGACCCGGCCTACGTGGTGACCTCGGGGCTGAGCCACGGCATGCTCGTGAGCCGCGCCCAGGCGCTGCGCATCCTCGCCCGCATGAACGCCGGCGAGGTGGAGAACTTCGGCCGGAGCGACTGGCGTCTGCCCACGGCCCGGGAGCTCGCGGCCCACATGGCGGCGGCCGGGATGGGGCCGGGCTCGATCCCGACCCTGGACGCGAAGCTCTTCTCGGCCTGGCTCGCCGCCCAGGTGCCCCAGACCGGGACGCACCTCGGCGCGAAGCCCTTCCGCGCGGGCCAGACAGTCGTCCTCTGGCCGGTGGCCGGCGCGGCGATCGAGCCGGGCTTCCCGGACGTCGTGGTCTTCGGCTCCAACAGCGTCTACATGAAGAACTCCTCCAAGGTCGTCAGCGGTGACGTGGTCGCCAACGACGCGAGCCCCGGGCCGACCCTGGTCAGCGGCTACGAGATGGGCATGGATCCCAAGTCCTCGACGCCGGCCGGCTACACGGTCAAAGCCGACAGCGTGAGGATCAAGAACAAGGCCGTCGCGGGCGGCGACGTGGCCTACAACGACCTGAACAACAAGGGCACCATCGGCGGCACCGAGATCACCCCGCTGTCCCTACCGGTCTTCGCCGAGCTGCCTCCCTTCTTCTCCGGCACTCCGGGCGCGACCCCGGTCAGCGTGCCCGACGGCGGCTACGCCACCCTGCCTGCTGGCGACTACGGCGCCGTGACCGTGGGCGAGGACGCGACCCTGGCGTTCGACGGCGGCACCTACAACGTCGCCTCGATCACCGCCGGCGACGGCGCGAGCCTCCTCTTCGAGGCCGCCTCCGAGGTGCGGGTCGACGGCCGCTTCCTGAGCGGCCAGGGCGACGCCATCGGTCCGGACTCCGGCTCGGGCGTGACCGCCCACGACGTGGTCTTCTACGTGGAGGGGATCAACGGCTCGGACGGCGCCATCGACTCGACGCCGCTGGCGGCCGTGATCGGCCACACCAACGCCGTCTCCGCCAACTTCTACGCGCCCAACGGCACCCTGATGATCGGCCACGGCAGCGACGCCACCGGCGCCTTCCTCGGCCGGGACGTGCTGGTCGACGTCCAGGCCCAGGTCACCCTCGACAGCTACTTCTTCAACCGGCCACCGGTGGCGGTCGACGACAGCGCCACGGTCGACGAGGGCGGCACGGTCTCGGTGCTCGATTCGGGTGAGACCTCGCTCCTCGCCAACGACTCCGACCCCAACCTCGACAACCTGACGGTGACCACGACGCCGGTCTCCGGGCCCTCCCATGGCACGCTGACCTTGAACGCCGACGGCACCTTCAGCTACACCCACGACGGCAGCGAGACGACCTCGGACAGCTTCGTTTACGAGGTCTGCGACGACGGCTCGCCGGTCCTGTGCAGCACGGCCACGGTCTCGATCACGGTGATCCCGGTCAACGATCCGCCGGTCGCCGCCGACGACAGCGCGACGGTGGTCCAGGGTAGTAGCGTCTCAGTGCTCGACTCCGGCGAGACCTCGCTGCTGGCCAACGACACGGATCCGGACTCGACGGTCCTCACCGTGACCACCACGCCGGTCTCCGGGCCGAGCCACGGGTCCGTCACCCTGAACAGCGACGGCACCTTCACCTACACCAACAACGGCGACGAGGTGACCAGCGACAGCTTCGTCTACGAGGTCTGTGACGACGGCTCGCCGGCCCTGTGCGACACCGCCACGGTCTCGATCACCGTGCAGCTCAACGTCACGGTGACCGTGTTCAAGTTCGGCCTGGGCACCGGCTCGGTGACCAGCAGCCCGGCCGGGATCAACTGCGGCTCGAGCTGCAGCCACGACTTCCCGCCCGGCACCGGGCCGATCACCCTGTCGGCGGTGCCCGACGCCGGCTCGACCTTCGGCGGGTGGGTCGGAGCACCGGATTGCGCCGACGGCGTGCTGACCGAAGGCGTCGACGTGGTCTGCCAGGCGCGGTTCGACCTCGAGGCCGTGCCCCCGGCCACGCTCACCATCACCCTGTCGGGCACCGGCTCGGGCACCGTGGAGAGCACCCCCTCCGGGATCTCCTGCCCCGGCACCTGCTCGGCCGGATTCCCAGTGCCGACGCGGGTCTACCTCGACGCGTTCCCGGACGCCAACTCCGAGTTCGTGGGCTGGGCCGGCGACGCCGATTGCAGCGACGGCATCGTCGATCTGACCGCAGTCACGAGCTGTACGGCGATCTTCAACGCGCTGCCACCGCCGCCGGCCACCTACAACCTGACGGTCATCTTCCTCGGCAACGGGGCCGGAACGGTCGCCAGCTCGCCGCTGGGGATCAACTGCTCCGGCGATTGCACCGCCTCCTTCACCCAGGGCACCAACGTCACCCTGTTCACGCGGCCCTCTCTGGGCTCGTTAACGGGCTGGGGCGGAGACTGCAGCGGTGCGTCGTTCTCCACCTCGGTCACCCTGGACTCCGACAAGACGTGCACGGTGACGTTCATTCAGTAGCTTTCATCCAGTAACCTGACCTCCGGCGGGGGCGCTTCGGCGCCCCCGCCGGTTCCTTTCCCCCCACACGCCGGGAACCCGGGGGCCTCGGTGTAGTCTCCCCACCCATGTCCCCCGTGTCCCCCGTCGCCCTCGAGGTCCGCCGCATGACGCGGCTCGCCGCGCCCCTGGTCCTCGCACTGGTGGCGGCCATGACGCTGTGGATCGTCGACATCGTGATGCTCGGGCGGGTCGGGGTCGAAGCCCTAGACGCCGCCTCCCTCGGCCGTCTCTGGCTGGTGGGCACGACGATCCCCACCATGGGGCTGCTCCTGGGGATCGACCCGATCGCCGCCCAGGCCCACGGCGCCGGCGATCGTCGCGGGCTGGTCCTGGCCGGGCAACGCGGCCTGGTGGTGGTGGTCCTCCTCACGCCCCTGTGGGCCGCCGTGCTACTGGCGACGGGCCGTGGGCTCGAAGCCATGGGCCAGAGCGCCGAGCTGGCGGGCCTCGCGCAGCGCTACGTCCTCGCTCAGCTTCCCGGGCTGCCGTTCTTCTTCGGCTACGTGGTCCTGCGCCACTGGCTCCAGGCCCAGGGAATCCTGCGCCCGATCGTGTGGGCCACGATCACCGCCAACGGGCTCAACGCCCTGGCCGACTGGGTGCTGATCTTCGGCCATCTGGGCTTCCCGGCTCTTGGGGTCGTGGGAGCCGGCGCGGCGACCGGCCTGACCTTCCTCTACCTGTTCGGCTCCCTGGCCTTCGCGATCCACTCCTCGGGGCAGGGGCGCGGCGAGTGGCGGCGGTGGCCCCGCGAGGTGCTCGCTCCGCGGGCAATCGGCCGCATCCTCGCCCTGGGCACGCCGGTCGGGCTCCAGATCGGCCTCGAGTACTGGGCGTTCAGCGTCGCCACGCTCTGGGCCGGCTGGCTCGGCGCTATACCGCTGGCCGCCCACACGGTGGCGATTTCGGTCGCCTCGCTCACCTTCATGGTGCCCATGGGGGTGTCGTTCGCCGCGGTGACTCGCGTGGGCAACCTCCTCGGGGCCGGAGACCGAAGCGGGGCCCAGCGCGCGGCCTGGGTCGCCATGGGCCTCGGCGGCGGAGTGATGGCGGTGAGTGGCGTCGCTCTGTTCCTGGGACGCCGAGTGGTGCCGCTGGCCTACAGCGACGACCGCGCGGTGATCGCCCTCTGTGCGGCGATCCTGCCGATCGCGGGAGCCTTTCAGCTTTCCGACGGCCTCCAGGTCGTGGGCAGCGCCGTGCTCCGCGGCATGGGGCGCACGGTGCCGGCAGCGTTGTTCAACCTCCTGGGCTTCTACCTGGTGGCCCTGCCCCTCGCCTGGTTCCTCGCCTTTCGGGCCGGCCTGGGTCTCGCCGGCATCTGGTGGGGCCTCGCCTCGGGGCTCACCGCGGTGGCGGCGCTTCTCGCCGTCTGGATCCACCGCCGGGGCCCGGCCCACGCGCCCCTGCTGCGCACCTCCTGAGCTTGTGAATGAATCGCCGGCCTGCTACGGGCGCCCCCGAATCACCCCTCGCTGAGTTACGCCTCCTCGACGTAGGCCCCGCTACGCCTGCGTCGGCGCGCCTTGCGAGGGGCGCCCGGGTACGCCCTCGCGACGGCCGGAGATTCATTCACAAGCTCTGAGCCCGCCGGAGTCACTCACGCCATGGCCGCGGAGGGGACCCCCGGATGGCTGCGGACGAACTCCACCAGCCGGTCCACGTAGGCGGTGAACGGAGGCACCTCGATGCCGGTGCCCGCCAGGTCCGCTCGCGTAGCGTCGGTCAGGTAGTAGGTGGGGTGAACGAAGTAGTCGATGGCCTCCGGAGGAATGCCCATGATGCGCTCCAGGAAAGGCACGTGGTCGAGGGAGGCCTTCGCCACGCCGAGCAGAGTGGGCACTCGGAAGACCGTCTTGTCCGCGGCGCGGGCGATGGCGTCGAGCATCTCGTCGATGGTCAGCGGGTCCGGATCGGCGAGCTGGTAGACCTTGCCCCGGGAGGCTTCCACTCCCGAGAGGTGCGCGATGGCGGCGATCACGAAGTCCTGCGGCACCACGTTGAGGCGGGCGCGCCGCGGGTTGCCGACCACCGGGAGCACTGCGGCCACGGGTTGGCGCAGTATCCAGCGGATCACGTAGTAGGGGCCGTCGAACTTCTGCGTCGCCCCGGTGCGGCTGTCGCCCACCACGATGGAGGGGCGGTAGATGGTGGCCGGCAGCCCCTTCTCCATCCATTCCTGGACCTTGACCTCGGCCAGGAACTTGGTCTCCTCGTAATAGTTGTTGAACTCCTGGCCCTTGACCAGGTCGGTCTCGGCGAACGGACCCGCGTAGCGCCCACTGACGTAACAGGTGCTCACGTACTGGAAGCGCTCGAGGGTCGGGCACTCGGCGGCGAAGCGCAGGACGTGGCGGGTGCCGTCCACGTTCACCCGCATCGCCAGGTCGCGCTCCACGGCGAGGTCGTAGATCGCCGCCAGGTGATAGACCTCGGTGGTGTCGCCGCGCAGGCCGGCCGCCTCGCTCCCCAGGCCCAGGTCGGGGCGCGTGATGTCTCCCTCGACCAGCCGGATGCGGCCCGCGAGGGCCGGGTGCTCCGCCGCCAGATCGTCGGCCCGCGCGCGGGCCAGGTCGGCGAACTTGGGCTGGACCAGGCAGGCCGCCTCGGCGTCCGGCGTGCGGCCCAGGACCCGCGGCAGCAGCTCCGAGCCGAGAAAACCCGGAAAACCGGTGAAAAAGATCGTGGCCATGGTCCCTTGACCTCCCCCCGGGGCGAGTCAACGGATGCCGCCGGGATGCGGCATCTTGCCGCCCTGCGGCAATTCTACCGTATCGGGGGTGCTGCCGGAGCGCGGGCGAGATCGGATCGGGCAGGAATGGCTACGGCCCCGAGCCGGCGGCGGGAGCGGCGGCGGGCGCCTCCGCCTCGCCCGCGGTCGGGGTGGGCGTCCACGGGCCGAGGCCGGTCGCCGGCCAGTCCGTCTTGACCCCCAGGTAGTCGGCCACCATCCGGCTGACGCCGCGGATCTTGGGCATCCCCGGGATCCGGCCGACGGGTACGCCGGCACCGATGGCGATGAACATGGCCCGGGGGTCATGCTCCATGGCGGTCCGGATGCCGTGGTCCGACATGACCACCAGCAGGTCGTCGCCGTCGAGGGAGTGGTCGAGCTCCTCGAGCCGCCGGTCCATGTAGCGGTAGACGCGGTAGAGGGTCGCCCCGCCGTCGTCCTGGCCCGAGCGGCCGACCTCCCGGAACAGGCCGTGGGTCATCAGGTCGAGGGAGGCCACCCGCGCCGCCACGAAATCGGCCTTCGAGCCGGTGGAGATCTTCACCAGAGCGTCGAAGTCCGCGGCCATTTCCTCGAGCAGACCGCGGTGGACGTCGTCGACCTCGCCGATGAGCGCGTCCTCCTCCGGAGTGAGCTCCCGGGAGGCGCGGTAGCCACTGACCATCGACCGGTGGTCGCCCGGGCCCACCACCTCCGCCTGGCGGCCGAGCTGCATCGCGCCGAACGAGCGCAGCATGTTGACCGTCTCGTGGCCCGAGCGGGCCAGGGTCTCGAACAGGTTCTCCTGGGGCGGGACGATCCAGGAGAGGCCGCCGAACGGGTTGCGGCCGACGAAGTTCAGGCCCTGGATCTCGCCGCCGAGCTGGTAGAGCAGCTCGGAGAGGGAGCGCACTCCGTGCTTCGTGGGATGGAGCAGCTTGTCCATGGCGACGGCGGTGAAGGCGGGGACGCTCTCCAGGATGGTGCGCCGCCCGCGGGCGACGGCCGAGTCGAAGAAGGGCATCTCCCGGCGCGCGCGGCCGTACTGGACGAAGCGCCAGTCGCCGCAGTCGAGGATCACCTCGAAGACCCGCGGGTGGCCGTCGGCCGGGCGCCGCACGCCGTCGAAGGGCGGCTGGGGCATCTCGGGGGGCCGGCGCTCCACATCCACCTTCACCGTGCGGCCCGGGGTCGCCCAGATGGTGCCGGAGCCCACCACGCGGTCGTCACCGTTCCGGAGCACCCAGTGGTGGGGCCAGGAGCCGACCGCCCGCGACACCCGGACGGTCCCCGCCGGCGGCACCGGCAGCCGCTGGTAGGGCGCGTCCTCCGGCTGGTCCGAGTCCGGCGAGATCCACAGGGTGTCGCCCTTGCGCCGGTCGGCGACGTGGAGATCGAGGCGCCCCCGCAGGTTCTCGAGCTTGTGCTCTCCCAGGGCCTCGAAGGTCGCCGACCGCAGGAGCTCCTCCCGGGTCAGGGGGTAAAGGTCGCCGAGCTTCTTGACGCCCTGGTCGTAGTACTCCAGGGCCTTCCGGTGCTCGCCCATCACCGCCAGAGTGCCGACCAGCCGAGCGTAGGCCCCCTTGAGGAGGCTGCGCTCGCGCAATTGGCTCTGGTCGGCCACCACCTGCTCGAGCATCTCGAGGACCGGGTGCTTGGGGTCCTCGAGCTCGCGGCTGCTCATCAGCAGGGCGTGAAACGCCCGGAGCTTGTAGGGGTCGCCCCCCGCCTTGCGCCAGGCGTCGAACGCGGCATCGAGGGCCTGGACCTTTCCTGCGCCGGCCAGGACGCTGACATCGGTGTGGAACCAGTCCTCCCGCAAAGCCGGCGGAAAGGCGTCCGGAGTAGAGCCCAAGAGGTTCAGCGCCTCCGGCCACTGCTCCCGCGCCGAGTAGCGCTCGGCGATCCGCAGGCGAAGGGCCGGCGCCGCGGCGCCGGCCGTGTCGAGGCGGTGGGTCATCTCCTCGAGCACGGCCCCTTCGTCCTCGGTCCGGCTGCGCAAGACCAGTTCCTGGACCAGGAGGGTGTAGCTGTCGGGGTAGGCCTCGGCGCCCCGGTGGGCGAGCTCGACAGCGCCGGGCAGGTCGCCCCGCTTCTCGCGCGCGTCGGCCACCATGGCGGTGAGGAGCGCAGGCGGCAGCCAGTTCCCGGTCTCGGGGTTCGCCAGGAGACCTTCCACGAGGTTGGCGCACTCTTCGCGGCGATGGCTTTCCACCAGGGCCACGCAGCGGCACGAGGCCGCCTGGAGGCCGGCGGAGTCGGGCCCCACCAGGCCCTTGCTGGCCGCCAGCGTCGCCGGCCAGTCCTGGCGCGCCATGGCGTCGCAGGTGCGCTGGGCCGCCCGCAACCTCTCGACCCGGCGCACGGCCCGCAGGCCCACGACGCCGGCCACCGCCAGCAGGACGACGAGGAGGCCCAGGCGGAGGGCCAGCTTGCGCCGCGGGCTCATCGGGACTCGAGCTCCGCCGTGAACTGGAACCGCTCCTGGCCTCGCCGGCCGTGGATCACGAGGCGGCGCCAGGGGTAGTACTTCGGCCCCAGGGAAACCTTGGAGCCCGACGAGCGGGCGAGGATCGAGTCGGCGTTGGGCAGCCGATCGAAGAACACGCTCAGCCGGCTGTCGCCCTCGCCCGGCGCCGCGGCGTCCTGCCCGCCGGCGGCCGGGTTCGCCGGAGCCGGGTTCGCCGCCACCCGGCTGCCCGCTCGGCTCGCCACCGGCCCGCCATCGCCGACCACGGCCGCCGTGGCCCGCTCCAGGCTCTTGGGGTTCCAGCCGATGAGCAGGGCCTTGTCCGTGGCCACGTAGCACGGCGCCAGGTCCGGCATGACGTTCAGATTGGTCAGGCAGGCCCCGTCCCAGCCGCCGAGGTGGAAGGGGCTCCGGCGCAGCGGCCAGGACGACTGGAGGTCCTTCAGGAACTTCTCCATCACGCTCACCGCCTGGCGGCGGTCCCGGATGTCGACGGCCAGGGCCATGGGCGGGATCACGTCGCCCTCGTCCGGCGTATAGACGGCGAGCTCCCAGACCCCCGCCAGGGTGGTGCCCTCGAACAGGTCGCTCTGGAGCCGGTAGAGGCGGGCGCCCCAACCCTTGCCCTGGATGAAACGGGCGAGGTCGAGCCCCCCGTCCGGACGCAGGCGCACGTGGACCAGGGCGTCGCCGGTGGCGAGCTGGTTCGGGCCCGCCGGATCGGCCGACGGCAGGAGCAGGCTCAGGGCGCTCGACTCTTCGGGATCGGAGAGCTCCCCGTCGAAGGCCACCGAGCCGTCGGCGCCCTGCCGGCCCCGCACCAGGAACCAGTCCTCGTCCGAGGCGACCTGGGCGAGGACCCAGTCGGCGTCGCCGGCGGCGGCCTCCGCCTCCCCTGCCAGGGGCGAGCCGTCGCAGCGCACCGCGGCGGGCAGGTCACAAGGCGCGCCGGCCGGGCAGTGGGCGACGAAGCGCCGGCAGCCGTCCAGGCGTTTCTCGAGGCGGCCGGCCTGGCGCGCGAGCCGGGTGTCGGTGAGCTGCTCGAGGCGCTGCAGGAGGGGGACGAGGCGCTGGGCGTCGCCCGCGAAGGTGATCCCGGCGGGAAGTGGCGCCCCGGACCGCGGGCCGCACGATCCGGCCGCCGCGAGGACCAGGAGGGCGAGGAGGAGACCGGCCGGCTGTCGGGAGGAGTGCTTCATGCTGAACGGACCGTCCCCACGAAGCGATGAGTCTACCAGCCCGGACGAGCCGGCCGCTGGCCGGGAGACGCCATAGGGCTCAGGGGTAGATCTCGAGCTCCCTGCCGGGAGGCGGTGATTCGATCCTCTCGGTTCCACCCTTGCTCCCCCGCGGCCAGGCCACCTCCACCGCTCGCACCCGCTCGTCCGGCGGCACGGCGAAGACCACCTCTTTGTCGCTCGAGGACTGGTAGCTGTCGCCGGCGGTGATCCACCGGGTCCGCCGGATCTCGGCGCCGGCTCCCACGCCCTTCGCGCCCTTCGAGGTGACCAGGGTCACGCGGGCGCCGATCGCCTCCCGGTCGGCGCCCACCCCGTGCAGCCTCACGGTGAGCCCACCGCCTGCCAGCCCCGGCAGGTCGCTCTTCAGGAGCTGGAGCGGCCCGTCGTTGTTGAGCAGCGCCAGGTCCGGGTCACCGTCCCGGTCGAAGTCGGCCTGGGCCAGCCCGCGGCCCACGTGGGGGCTGCGCTCGAGGACCGGGCAGCGCAGCTCGCGGAAGTGCCCGTGGCCGTCGCCCAGGAGGATCAGGTCCCGCTGGGCGAAGGCGGTATCGGGCCGGCGCGGTCGCTCGTAGATGTGTCCGTTGGTGGTGTAGACGTCCAGGTCGCCGTCGCCGTCGAGGTCGGCGGTGATCATGCCGAATCCCAGGAGGTTGAACGACGGCACGCCGAAGCCGCTCGGGGCAGAGCGGTCGGCGAACTGGAGGCCGCCGAGGTTCTCGTAGTAGCTGTTGGTCTCGACGTCGAAGTTGGTCACCGCGAGGTCGGGATCGCCGTCCCCGTCGAAGTCGGCCGCCACCACTCCCATCCCCGCCTCGGGCTTGCCGTTCATGTTGACGGCGGTGCCCGAGAGCAGCGAGAGGTCCTCGAACGTGCCGTCGCCCCGGTTCTCGAACAGAAAGTTCAGGGTCTCGTCGTTGGCCACGTAGAGGTCCGGGTCGCCGTCGCCGTCGAGGTCGGTGAACAGCACGCCGAGGCCCCGCCCGGCGGCGCCCGCGAGGCCGGCGGCGGCGGTCGCGTCCTCGAAGGTCCCGTCCCCCCGGTTCTTGTAGAAACGGTCGGTGGCGCCGTCGAACATGGCCGGGTCGCAGTAGCGCGCCGCTCCGGTCGCCTGGTCGCGGCAGAAGAGATTCTGGCCCGGCGGATAGACCACGTAGCGGCTCACGTAGAGGTCCAGGTCGCCGTCCCCGTCGGCGTCGGCGAAGGCGGCCGACGAGCTCCAGCCGTCGAGGCCCAGCCCGGCGGCGGAGGTCGCGTTCTCGAAAGTCCCGTCCCCCCGGTTGCGGTAGAAGACGTCCGGACCGTAGTT
The DNA here is from genome assembly GCA_963739795.1 of uncultured Acidobacteriota bacterium. Taxonomy (GTDB): domain Bacteria; phylum Acidobacteriota; class Thermoanaerobaculia; order Multivoradales; family DATKCC01; genus CAVUBL01. The sequence continues at coordinate 400,150 of CAVUBL010000015.1, forward strand.
GGTGACGTAGAGGTCCGGGTACCCGTCGCCGTCGACGTCGGCCGCGGTCACCCCCTGACCGTAGCCCCGGTCGCCGACGCCGGCCGTTTCGGTCACGTCCTCGAAGCGGATCGCGCCTTCGGCGCCCTGACGGGGATCAGGCCCGAGATTTCGGTACAGGTGGTTGGCGGAGCGCTCGCCGCCGTCGGGGGGGAAGTGGCCGGACTGGACCACGTAGAGGTCCTCCCAGCCGTCGCCGTCGTAGTCGAGCCAGGCGACCCCGGCTCCCATGGTCTCGGCCAGGTGCCGCTCCGGGGAGGTGCCCCGGTCGTGGACGAAGTCGAGGCCCACGCTGTGGGCGACGTCCCGCAGGCGGCAGGCCGGGGAGGTGGCCGGATCGGGCGCCGGGCCCGCGGCGGCGAGAGCGGCTGCCGCCCAGAGGGCGGCCGAGAGGGCGATCCCGGCCGCGCGGGCCCGGATCGTAGCGGGCGCGCCGGGGCGCCCCCCGCCGCTCAACCGCCCCCTCCGTCCGGGCCGGACGGCCCGGGCGGCCGAGACGAGCCCTGCGCCGCGAGGCGCTCCTGGGCGAGGATCCGGCGCAGGTCCTGGCGGTCGGGAGCGAGGGAGACGGCGCGTTCGAGGGCCTCGACGGCGCCGGCGTGGTGGCCCTGGACGGCCCGCGCGCGAGCCAGGCCGAGGAGGGGCTCGATGCCCGGATCGAGGGCGGCGAAGACCTTCTCGGCGGCCTGGGGGTCGCCGGAGGTCAGGAGGTGCCAGCCGCGGTCGAGCTCGGTCTGCTGCCGGAGGACCCGAGCCGTACGCTCCTGGTCCGCGGCGTAGAGCTTCCGGTAGACCTCGAGCTCCTTCGCCGCCTCGTCCTTCTGCCCCGCGCCGGCGAGGGCCCGGGCGAGGCCCCAGCAGGCGTACTGGCTGCCGGGGGCGAGCTCCACCGCCTTCCGGAAGACCGGGATCGCCTCTTGGGCTCGCCCGGCCCCGGCCAGGGCGCGCCCCAGGTCGAGGTTGGCGTCGGGGGCCCGGGGATCGAGCTCGGCGGCGCGCCGGAGGGGCGCGATCGCGTCCTCGGCCTTGCCGGCGAACAGGAGGAGGCGTCCGAGCTGGTGCGCGGCCAGGAACTCGGCCGGCGTGCCGCGGGCGGCCTGGGCAGCCTGCCGGAAGGGCGCTTCCGCCGCCGCGACGTCGCCGCTCTCCCAGAGCGCCGAGCCATAGAAGAGGAGGGTCCGGACGTCGGTGGCGCCCAGCTCCACCGCACGCTTCAGGTGCTCGGAGGCGTCGTCGAATCGCTTGGCCAGGGCCAGGGACCGCCCGGCGAGGGCCTGGACCCGCGCCGAGTCGGGCTCGGCGGCGACCGCCCGGGTGGCAAGCTCCACCGCGCGGTCCGTGTCCCCGGCGGCCAGGGCGCGCTCGACGCCGGCGGCCAGCTCCGCGGTGGAGGGGGTGGCGGCCGGTTGGGCGCTCGCCGCAACGCTCAGCAGGAACCCGACGAGGAAGGCGACGGCCAGGGGCAAGGACGACTCCATCACGACCCACCGAGCCTATCGCAGCCCAAGAGGGCAATTCCCTCGTCGGCTGTGGGGTCGCGAAATCGTCTCCAGCCCTCAGCCTCAGCCGAGGTGGTCCAACGCCAGCCCGAGACGAGCGAGCCCCTCCTCCACCTCCGCCGTGTCGCCCCCAACACCGATCCGGAAGTGCTCCGGCGCCTCGAAAAAGCTCCCGGGGGTGACGCTGGTCTCGTAGCGCTCTCGCAGCACCCGGCACAGCTCGTCGACCCGGCCGCTCCGGAGGCGGGGGAAGACGATCGTGCCCGCCTCGGGCCAGACCGTCTCGAGCTCCGGCCGCGAGGCCAGAAAGCGGGCCAGGTGGGCCCGGTTGCGGTCGAGACGCTCGCGCGCCGCGGCGGCGATCTCCTCCAGGTGGTCGAAGGCGAGCACCGAGAGGCTCTCGGCCGGGTGGGCGGCGTTGGCACCGAAGAGGTCGTCCAGGCGCCACATGCGGTGGGCGAGCGGCGACGGCGCGAGGATCCAGCCGCAGCGCAACCCCGAGAGCCCGTAAGCCTTGGTCAGGCTGGCGGTGGCGACCACCTCCTGGCCCGAATGCACCGCCGAGCGGGCTTCGGGGTCGAAGCAGGCCTCCAGGTAGACCTCGTCCACCAGGACCCTGGCGCCGCGCTCCCGAGCGATCTCGGCCACCTGCCGGAGGGTCGCGTCCGGGGCCCGCACGCCGCTCGGGTTGTGGAGGCTGGTCAGCACCACCAGCCGGGTCGCCGGGGTCATGGCCTCCTCCACCGCCGCGGGGTCGATCCGGAACTCCTCCTCGGGCCGCCGGTCGAAGCGCCGGACGGTCGCCCCCAGGTAGCGGGCGACGTCGAGGAGGAGGCCGTAGGTGGGGCGCTCCACGAGCACCTCGTCGCCGGGATCGAGGAGGGTGGCCATGGCCAGATGATTGGCCATGGAGGTGCCGGTGGCGGTGACCACGCACTCGGGCGCCACACCGTACCGGGCCGCCAGGCGCTCGCAGAGCGGCCGGTGGCCGTAGCCGGCCGCCCGGTTGAGCTCCACGTCGTCGAGGGTCGCCGGCAGGCTCGCCAGGGACAGGCTCGCCATGCCGCTCGAGGCCAGGTCGAAGCGCGCATGGGCGTGGAGCTTCGCCCACTCCATATAGGCCGATTGGCGAGGGTCCGGCGGGCCGCCTCGTCCCGGCGCGCTCATCGGCCGCCCGCCCGCCGGGCGGGGCCCGAGCGCCGCCAGAGGAAGTAAACGGGGACGCCCGCCGCCAGGATGCCCATCCCGATGCCGGAGTTCTCCGGGTAGCGCACCAGGGTACTGCCCACCACCAGCCAGCAGGCGGCAACGAAGAGGAGGGTGGTCACCGGATGGCCGGGCACCCGGGCGAGGACGCCGGAGCCGGCTTCCGGAGCCGGCCGCCGCCGCAGGGCGAACAGGCAGGTGGCGGTGAGGCCGAAGAAAAGGAAGTCCATGGCGACCACGTAGCCGAGGATCTGATCGTAGCGTCCCGACAGGGCGATGACCACCGCCGTGGCCGCCTGGAGGAGGATCGCCACGGTGGGAACCCCGCGCCGGGGATCGAGCCAGCCGACGGAGCGGAAGAACACCCCGTCGCGGGCCATGGCGAAGTAGACGCGGGGAGCGGTGAGGACCGACTGGCTGAGAAAGCCCAGGGTCGAGAGGGCGATGCCGGCGGCGATCCAGCGGCCTCCCGAGGCGCCGAAGGCGCGCTCCATGACCGCCGAGGCCGGCGTGGTCGTGGCGGCGAGGCCGGCGGGACCGAGGACCGCGACGCAGACGGCGTTGACCCCCAGATAGAGGAGGACCACGCCGATCACGCCCGCGACCAAGGCCCGCGGCAGGTTGCGGCGCGGCTCCCGGACCTCCTCCGCGACGAAGTTGGCCGTCTGCCAGCCGCCGTAAGCGAAGAGCACCGGCACCATGGCGGCGCCGAAGGCCGTCAGGGGGCCTCGGTGGGAGGCCGGAGCCGACGCGGAGACGGAGGCGTCCGGAGGCGGAACGGCGCCGCGCAGCAGGAACCAGGCGCCGCCGCCGATCAGGACCAGGAGGGCGAGGATCTTAAGCACCATCAGGCCGCTCTGGACCGAGCTGCCGGCCCGCACCCCGACGCAGTTGATCGCCGCCAGGCCGACGAGGGCGGCGATCGCCAGCGTCGGGGGCGAGAGCGGCAGACCGGTGAGCTCGAGGGCGTAGGCTGCGAAGGTCACGGCCACCGCGGCCATGCCTCCGGTCTGGATCACCAGCAGGAGGACCCAACCGTACAGGAAGGCAACCAGGGGGTGGTAGGCCTCCCGGAGGTACGCGTACTGCCCGCCCGCCGCCGGCAGCAGGGCCGCCAGCTCGGCGTAGACGAAGGCGCCCGCCAGGGCGATCAGCCCGCCCACCGCCCAGGCCCCGAGGATCAGGGCCGGCGTGTGGACCTCCCGGGCGACCACGTAGGGGTTGATGAAGATGCCGGCGCCGACGATGCCGCCCATGACGAGCATGGTGGCGTCGAAGGGACCGACGCCCCGGACGAGATCGCCCGCCCCACCCTTCCCGGAGTTGGTCATCGAAGGGCAGATAGTATCTCTCACTGGTGGAACTCCGCCTCAAACCGGCGAGGTGTCTGAGAGATCTCCGGCATAGCGAGTCGCTGCTCCCCCACCCACGTCGAGCGATCAAGCCAACGTTCAGCGGAACGGCTACTCCAGGCCGCTGGATTCATCGGATGCCCCCCGCAACCCCTCGCTCCCCTTCCCACCCCACGGGGGGGAAGGAGACGCCCCCTCCCACCCTCTCTGCTTCCTGGACGCTCGGCGGATTCGTCGCGACTTCGCCGTCGCCAGGCGTCTTGTAGGTCGCGGTGAGCACCCGAAACCCATCCTGCACCCACCCCATCCCCCGCGACGAGGCGTTCGCGCGCATCTACCGAGTGGTCGCCGCCATCCCGAGGGGCCGGGTGGCGACCTACGGCCAGGTGGCTCTCCTCGCCGGCCTGCCCCGCCGCGCCCGCCTGGTGGGCCGGGCCCTCGCCTCCTTGGGCGGCGAGTCGGACCTGCCCTGGCACCGGGTGATCAACGCCCAGGGCCGGATCAGCCCCCGCGACGCGCCCCCGGTGGAGCACATCCAGCTCCTGATGCTCGAGGACGAGGGCGTGGAGGTCGACGCCCGGGGGCGGATCGACCTGGGCCGCTACCGCTGGGAGCCCGACGACGACCCGGCCTGAGGCGGCAGCCCGAGTCGCTTGGGGGCCAGGCGGTTCACCACCGGATAGCGGTGGGCGACGAGGAAGGAGAAGCCGGAGGTGAGGTCTTCCTGGCGAATGTCGTCGTGCCCCAGGCCGGGGACGATCTGCGAGTCCACCGGCACGCCCCGGTTCGCCATCATCACCGCGATCGCCGCGTACTGGCCGCCCAGGTAGTTGGGGTCGAGGGCGCCGTACCACAGGCGCAGGGGCGCCGTGTAGCGGGGATCGGCCACCCCCAGGATGAAGCGGAAAGGTGCCGAGAAGGCGAACACGGCGCTGAACCGCCCCGCGGTCTCGTAGGCCAGGAAGTAGGCGTAGGCGCCGCCGGCCGAGTGCCCGGCGAGGCCGATCCTCGCCAGGTCCAGGGGTAGCTCGCGCCCGACCCGGGAGAGGGCCTCGGAGATCGTCGTCTGGTCGTCGCCGAGCCCCCAGTCCAGGTCGGCGGGCGCCGGAGCGATCACCACCGCGCCGGTGGCCTCGGCTGGCCCGGAGAGGAACGGCCGCCACTGCTCGGGCGTGGCGCCGGAGCCGTGCAGGAAGACCACCACCGGCAGGGGGTCCGAGGCCGACGCCGAGGCCGGGAGGTACCGCCAGGCGTAGGTGCCCGCGCCCGGCAGGTCCACCCGCTGCCAGCCGGGGGCGGGCAGAACCTGCCCGGCGCCGGCGGCCAGCCCGGTCGACCCGGTCAGCCCGGAGAGGGCGACGAGGGCGACCGTGGCCGCCCGGAGCCTCCGGCGGTTCATCGCAGGCTACAAGGGGGTGCCCGCGGGCGAAATTCCCTTCAGACCCGGCGTGTTAGAATGCGCGACGCTCGTGAGCGAAGACCCTCCGCTACCCATTCTCCAGGCCTCCTCCCCACCTGATCTGGAGCCGCCTCGCGGACCTGCCCCTCCGGTCGCGCGACGCTCTCGGTGTGAGATGAGCGCCCGGCTCTTCGCGCCGTGACCCCCTGGGTGCCGATCCTCGCCGTGGCGGCGGGACCCCCGGTCACGCCGCCCGAGCTCGCCCCGTGGCTCGGCTTCGTGCTGGCGCTCCTGCTGGTCTTCCTGAACGGCTTCTTCGTCGCCGCCGAGTTCGCGCTGGTCAAGGTGCGCCCGACCCAGCTCGATCCCCACGCCGGGTTGCGCCGGGGGCGGCTGGCCCGCCACATGGTGCGCCACCTGGACGCCTACCTCTCCACCACCCAGCTCGGCATCACCCTGGCGAGCCTGGGCCTGGGCTGGATCGGGGAGCCGGCCTTCGTGTGGCTCCTGGAACCGATCTTCCGGTGGATGCCCGAGGCGAGCCCGGCCCTGGTCCACTCGGTGGCGCTGTCGGCCGCCTTCCTGACCATCACGATCCTCCACATCGTCCTCGGGGAGCTCACCCCAAAGTCGATCGCCATCCGTAAGGCCGAGCGGGCCTCGCTCTTTGTGGCCATGCCGCTGTTCGCCTTCTACAAGCTGACCTACCCGGTCATCTGGATGTTGAACCACGCGGCCAACAGCATCCTGAAGCTGATCGGGATCCACCCGGTGACGGAAAGCGAGCTGGCCCAGGACGAGGAGGAGGTGCGGCTGTTCCTCGCGTCGCGGCACGCCACCAGCCTGTCGGAGAACAAGCGCGAGCTGCTGGACAACATCTTCGAGCTCTCCCACCGCATGTCCCGGCAGATCATGGTGCCCCGGGCAGACGTGATCTACCTCTCGACCACCGAGCCGCTGGAGAAGAACCTGTCGGTGGCGAGGCGGAGCGGCCACACCCGCTTTCCCCTGTGCGAGGGGAGCCTGGACAAGGTCGTGGGGATGATCCACATCAAGGATCTCTTCCGTTCGGTCAAGCCACTGCGCTCTCTGGAGCCGGTGGCTCGGGAGATCGCCTTCGTTCCGGAGACCCTGGCCCTGGACCGGCTGCTCAACCGGATGCTCACCGAGAAGGTGCACATGGCGGCGGTGCTCGACGAGTACGGCGGGGTGAGCGGCATCGTGACCCTGGAGAACGTGATCGAGGAGATCGTGGGCCAGATCCAGGACGAGTTCGACGCCGAGAAGCCGGAGCTCGCCGAGCTGGGTGACGGGGTCTACTCGATCTCGGGGGCGATGCTGGTCGAGGAGGTGGAGGAGGCGCTGGAGATGGAGCTTTCGGACCGGGACGAGGACACGATCGGCGGGGTGGTGCTCTCGGAGCTGGGGCGCAAGGCGGTGGTGGGGGATCAGGTGGAGCTGGGCCCGCTCCTCCTGGAGGTGGACGAGGTCCAGAGGAACCGGATCCGCACGCTCCGGGCGACGGTCCGCGAGCCCGCCCCGACGGCCAGCGGCAACGGCCACCGCAACGGCGCCTAGGAGTCTGCGCGGCAGAAATCCAGGGCCGCGCGCAGGGGTCTTGCGGGCCGGATCCAAGGCGCGAGGAGGAGGCGATGCGGTGCCATCGTCGACGACGAGCAACGCCGGAGACGGCCCGCAACCTCCCTGCGCCCAAAGGGTTGCGACGGCGCAGGCGCCATCCATCTCGTTCCCGCTCCTCGACGATGCTTTGGCATCGCCTGTGTCGCGGCGCCTCGTATCTGGCCCCGCGGCGCTCGCAACGCGGTCCTGGATTTCTGCTGCGCAGGCTCCTAGCCCTGGAGCAGTTCCAGCGCCTTGGCGATGGCGTCGGCCTTGGGAACCATGACCTTTTCCCGGTCCTGGCGGCGGGAGAGCTCGATCTCGCCCTTCTCGAGGGAACGGGCGCCGACGACGATGCGCACGGGGATGCCCAGGAGGTCCGCATCCTTGAACTTCACGCCCGGCCGCTCGTCGCGGTCGTCGTAGAGCACGTCGGCGCCCCGCTCGCGAAGCCCGCCGTAGATCCGCTCTGCCTCCTGCTGGACCGCCTCGTCGTTGGCGTTGAGGGCGATCAGGAGGACCTCGAAGGGGGCCAGGGGCAGCGGCCACACGATCCCGCCCTCGTCGTGGTTCTGCTCGATGGCCGCGGCCACCGTGCGGCCGATCCCCAGGCCGTAGCAGCCCATGATCATCGGGTGGTCGGCGCCGGTCTCGTCGGCGAAGGTGCAGCCCATGGGCTCGGAGTACTTGGTGCCGAGCTTGAAGATGTGCCCCACCTCGATGCCCCGGTAGAGCTCGAGGGTGCCCTCGCCCCGGGGGCTCGGGTCCCCGCCACCGACCAGGAGGAGGTCGTGGTACTCGGCCAGATCCACATCCCGGCCGACCCGGGCGCCGACGAAGTGGGCGTCCGCCTTGTTGGCGCCGCAGACGAAGCTCTCCACCCCCTCGAGGGAGCGGTCGGCCAAGAGGCGCACCTCCCCGGCCAGGCCCACCGGGCCGGCGAAGCCCACCGGCGCGCCGCTCAGCCGGCGGACCGTCTCCTCGCCGGCGAGCTCGATCCAGTCGGCGCCCAGGACGTTCTTGAGCTTCGCCTCGTTGACTTCCCGGTCGCCCCGGATGAGCACCGCCACCGATCCCAGGTCGCTCTCGTAGAGGAGGGTCTTGACGATCTGGCGCGGCTCGACGCCGAGGAACGCGGCGACCTCGGCCACGGTGTGCTGGCCCGGGGTCGAGACCTCCCGCAGCTCGCCCGCCTCCAGGGCCGGCGCCGCCGGGAGGGGTCCAGACACGGCCTTCTCCACGTTGGCGGCGTAGCCGGTCGCCGGGTCGCGCACCACGGCGTCCTCGCCGGTGTCGGCCAGGACCATGAACTCGTGGGAGTCCGAGCCGCCGATCTCGCCGGTCTCGGCCTCGACCACGGTGTACTCGAGCTGGCAAGCCTCGAAGATCCGCCGGTAGGCGCCCTCGATGGCCCGGTAGGTCTCGTCCAGGCTCTCGGCGTCGGCGTGGAAGGAGTAGGCGTCCTTCATGATGAACTCCCGGCCGCGCATGAGGCCGAAGCGGGGCCGGATCTCGTCGCGGAACTTCTCGCCGATCTGGTAGAGGGTGATGGGGAGCTGGCGGTACGAGGCCACGTCCCTGCGCACCACGTCGGTGACCACCTCCTCGGCCGTGGGGGCGAAGCAGAAGTCGCGCTCGTGGCGGTCCTGCATGCGCAGCAGCAGGTGGCCGTACTTCTCCCAGCGGCGGGTTTCCTGCCACAGCTCGGCGGGCTGGACCGCCGGCATGGAGAGCTCCACCGCGTCGGCGGCTTCGAGCTCGCGCCGGACGATGGCCTCGAGCTTGCGGATGCTCCGCCAGCCGAAGGGCAGGTAAGTGTAGACCCCGGCCGCCGCCTTCTTGAGCATGCCGGCGCGGATCATGAGCTGGTGGCTCACCACCTCGGCGTCGTTGGGGACCTCGCGGGTGGTGAAGAGGTAGTAGCGGCTCCAGCGCATGGGATGGCTCCTGGGACGGTGGATCGAAATCGAAGCGGCTCCGGTCGGGGCCGCCGATTGTGTCAGATGGGAGGAATCAGAGCTTGTGAATGAATTTCCGGCCGTCGCGAGAGGTGATTTGGGGGCGCCCGGAGTAGGTCGGCGATGCATTCACAAGCTCTCACCTCACCCGGGCCAGCAGGCGGGCGGAGTCCTTCATGAACTCCATCATCTTCGAGCCCAGGGCCTCGTCGCGGCCGGTCAGTGAGCGGGCGTGGGCCAGGACGTCCCGGGCCCGATCCTCCTCGCCCGAGGCGAGCAGAGCCATGCCCAGGTGGGTCAGGGTGGTCGAGGACGGGCCGATCTCGCTCGACTTGGCCAGGAAGTCGATGGCCTCGCTGAGCTCGTTGCGCTTGTAGTGGATCCAGCCGAGGGCCGCCAGCGGGAACTGCACCAGCTCCTCCGGCGCGTGGTCGAGGGAGCGGCGGGCGAAGTCCAGGGCCCGGTCCAGGTCGTCCTCCATCTCGGCCAGGTTGCAGGCCATCTCGTAGTAGGCGATGGTCTTCGAGTAGCTCGAAGTCCCCTCCTCGAGCAGGCCCTGGCCGATCCGGTTGCCCTCGGAGAAGCGCCCCTGGCTGCGCAGCGCCTCCATGAGGGCGGCGCACGCCGTGGCCTTGAGCATCTCCCCGGGGTCGAGCTCCAGCACCTTCTTGCTCACCGTCTCGAGCTCCTGGACCCGGTCGAGCTCCAGGCAGAGCAGGGCGTAGGACATGAGCAGGGTCAGGTTCTTGGGCTCGACCGACAGTGCACGCCGGTAACAGGCGAGGGCACCGCGCAGGTCCCCTCCGTGGAGCTTCTCCTCGCCCCGGGAGAACCAGTCCCCGGCCTCGCCGGCCACCTCGGGCAGGGGCATCCCGCCGTGCCCCGACAGGTAGCGCACCACATCCTGGTAGCGCATCTTGCGCGGGTTCAGGCGCTGAGCCTGGCGGAAGGCCTCGAGAGCCTTGCGATTCCAGCGGCGGTCGAGATACGCGAGGCCCAACAGGTGATGGGCCTCCTCGAAGGCCGGGTCCCGGCGCACCGCCTCTCGCAGACGCCGGATGGCGGCCGTCGGCTTGGTCATCTCGTAGAGCGCGCTGCCCAGGAGGTACAGGGCCTGGGGCACCGGGTCGATCTCCACCGCCCGCTCCAGGCTCGCCACCGCCCGCGCGAGATCCCCCTGGTCGGCGTAGATCCCACCCAACGTGAAGTGCGGAAGGAAGGCCGTGGGGTAGAGCTCCACCGCCCGTTCGAGGTGGCGGCGGGCGGTCACCGCGTCGCCCCGCTCGTGGTGGATCACCCCGCTGTAGACCAGGCCCTCGTAGTGGTCCGGGTCGGTCTCGAGGATGCGCACGAAGAAGGGCTGGGCGCGCTCGGAGGCCCCCTCGTTGAAGTAGGTCTCACCCAGGAACCAGACCAGCTCCGAGTTGTCCCGGTCGAGGCGGTAGGAGGCTTCGAGGGCCTCCAGGGCGCGGGGGGTGTCGAGGGCGTAGAAGGCGTACTCGGCGTCCTCCAGGTGCTGGAGGAAGGCCTCCCGCCGCTCCCCCTGGAAGAGGGCGGCGATGCGGTCCCGGATGCCCACGAAGCGGTCGCGCCGCTCCAGGGCCAGGAGCTCCTCCTCCATGCGGTCCTGCCAGAGGTCGCTCCACTCCTCCCGGGCGAGGAGGCGCTTCTGCTCCAGGAGCTCCTGGAGGCTCGCCAGGCCCGCCTGGTTGATCAGGATGTTCTTCTCCTGCCGCCGCAGGGCCTCGAGCACCTGGCGCATCATCTCGGCCGTGCGCTTGACCGCCTCCTCGAGGATCGAGATGCGCTCGAGGAGGTGCTCGTCGAAGGAGAACTGCTCCTCGACGCTCTCCTCCGCCGGCGCCTCGTCGGAGCCGAGGGCACCCGAGAGGACGAGGAGCTTCTGATGACAACGGCTGCAGAACTCCTGCTCGTCCGGGTTCGGGGCCCCGCAGGCCTGGCAGAACATGGTCCCCCCTAGGGTCTCGATGGCGGTTGCCTCCGGATCCGAGCGTTCATGGCGAAGCTGCTTCGATCAATATTCGTAAAACCCGCGGCCGGACTTTCTACCCAGGCGGCCGGCGTCGACCATCTTGACCAGCAGTGGACAGGGGCGGTATTTGGGGTCTCTGAAACCCTGGTACAGCACTTCCAGGATATCGAGACAGACGTCGAGGCCGATCAGGTCGGCCAGCGCCAGCGGCCCCATGGGGTGGTTCATGCCCAGCTTCATCACCTCGTCGATCGCCTCGGCCTCCCCGACCCCCTCGTAGAGGCAGAAGATCGCCTCGTTGATCATGGGCATGAGCACCCGGTTGGAGACGAAGCCGGGGGCGTCCTGGACCTCCACGGGCGTCTTGCCCATGGCCCGTGACGCCGCCTCGACGGCGTCGTACGTCTCTTGGGAGGTCGCCAGGCCGCGGATCACCTCGACCAGCTTCATCACCGGCACCGGGTTCATGAAGTGCATGCCGATGACCCGGTCGCTCCGCCCGGTGACCGCCGCCAGCTTGGTGATGGAGATGGAGCTGGTGTTGGTGGCGAGGATCGCCTCCGGCGCCAGGACGCGATCGAGCTCGGCGAGGACCTTCTGCTTGACCTCGAGCCGCTCGACCACCGCTTCCACCGCCAGGTCCGCGCCCTCGAGGGCACCGAGCTCGCTCGCCGTCGCGATCCGCGCCAGGGCGGCCTCGCGCTCGGCGTCGCTCATCCGGCCCTTCTCCACCAGCCGGCCGTAGCCCTTCCGGATCTGGCCCAGTCCCTTCGCCAGGGCCTCCTCGGAAACGTCCACGAGCGACACCTGGAATCCGCTGCCCGCGGCGACCTGGGCGATGCCGTGTCCCATGGTCCCCGCCCCCACCACACCGATGCGCTCGATCTCTCCCATGCCTCTCGATCCTTTCGTCAATTCCTGGATGAACATCCGGCGCCGGCGGCCCTTCGGAGGCGCAGGAAAGCCCACCTCCTCAACCGTTCAGGCTACGGTACGGAGCCGGGAAGGTCAAGGAAGACGGCCCGGATCCGGCGGCGCGATTCCGCCTCGTCACCTCGCCGAGGTGACCGGCCGGTCGAGCTCCGCGACCTGGAACCACGCCTCCTGGCGACCGAACTTCGAGGTCAGGCTGGCCCCCACGCCGATCAGGGTGGCGAGGGTCCACACCCAGGCTCCCACAGCGGGTATGAACTTGACCGCCCCCAGCACCAGAAGCCCCGCGGTGGCGGCGTTGAGGGCCAGGGCCTGTGGCCGACCCGCGGCGCGCAGCAGGCGGGCACCCAGGGCGTGGAAGATGGCGACCATCCCCCAGAGCTTCAGGAGGAGGGCGAACAGCGCGACCAGGATGAGCAGCGGAGCCCCGGCCACCGACGGGGCGAAGGCGCTGCAGGCCACAGCCGTGAGCACCAGGGCGAGCACGCCGGTCAAGCCCACCACGAAACACCGGATGGGCTCCCGGCGCACCGCCTCGGAGGTGGCGAGCATCTCGCGGCCCGCGGTAACGAAGAGCAGGAGGGCGAGTGCCATCCACGCCGCCATCAGGGCGAGCTTGGTTCCCAGGACCAGCGGCGCCCCCGGCCCCAGCCCCAGGCTCGGCCCTTCGAGGAGGGTAAGCCAGGCGGCGGACGCCGTCGGGTGGGCCACGGTGCGACCCTCCACCCGGGCCCCGGGGTCGGCCTCCACCGTGCCGCCCAGGGCGAAGACGTCGCCCCCGACCCGCGCCCGGGACTCGAGCTCCACGTCCCCGCCGAGGACGATCACGTCGCCCCGCACCGAGCCGCTCACCCGCACCGAGCCGTTGAGGGCCGCCACGTCCGAGAGCGCCTCGCCCGCGACCACCACGTCGCGGCCCAGGGCCACGACCTGGCGGCGGGCGACACTCCCCTCGCGGATGACCAGGGCCGGCTCGTTCGCGTCGTGCCCGGGCACCGCCGCGGCCGCGGCCGGGGCGGCGGCGGCGAGGAGGACCAGCGCGAAGAGGGGAAGGCGTCGCATGGGGATGCGCGGAGCGCGCTGGGAGCTCAGCGCCTTCGGAGCTCGCCGGCCCGGCGAGGCGTTCCGGCGCGTTCCGCCGCCGGCCGTCGGCGCCGGGAGACGAGCGCCAGGACCAGCACGTCGAGGCTGACCACCAGCGCGATCAGCGCGATCGCCGAGGCCGGTGAGAGCGAGGCGCCGAGGGCCAGCCCGAGCCCCCGCCACGAGGCCCAGAGCAGGCCGGTGGCGGCGAGGACACCGGTGAGCACCATCTGGCCGAGAGCGGCCACCACCCCTCCGAAGCCGCCGGCCCCCGCTCCCAGCGAGCCCGCCGACTGGACACTGCCCAGGATCACGGCCGCCGCCGCGAGGACCAACATCACGGCCACCGGCACCCGCCACGCGCGCGGGCTCCGGGCCTCCCAGCCGGCCGCCGGCAGGGCGGCGAGAACCTCGTCTCGGAAACCGACGCGCACCGGCACCGCGCCGTTGGCCAGGAGGTGGTCGAGGCGGGCGAGCTCGCGCCGCTCGGCGCGGCACTCGCCGCACTCCCCCAGATGCTCGTCGAGCAGGCGGCGCTCCTGGCGGCTCAGCAGCTCCTCGGGCTCACGCTCGAGGCTGAGCCACTCCCGGAGCTGGTCGTGACCGGCGGGCTCGGATCGGTTGGGCGGTCGCTGCATGAGGGTTCGCTCCTGCTCGAGTCAATCGTGCAAGTACTCGGCTAGCTCTTCTTTGAGCATCTGGCGCCCGCGGAAGAGCTTGTTCTTCACGGTGCCCAGGGGCATCGCCTTGAGCTGGGCGATCTCGTCGTAGGACAGCTCGCCGAAGTGGCGCAGGACGATCAGCTCGCGATACTCCCACGGCAGGCTCTCGATGGCCCGCTGGATCGCGCCGCCCCGCTCCTGGTTGCGCAGCTCTCCGTACGGTCCCCGGTCACCGCTCGGCAGCTCCCAGTCCATGGCCTCGCCGTCGCGGTCCTGGCGCCCGTCGAGGGACACGAGCTTGACCCGCCGCTTGCGGATCTGGTCGATGGCGGCGTTCTGAGCCACCCGGAAGATCCAGGTCGAGAAGCGGTACCGCGGGTCGTAGCGATCGAGGGCCTGGTACACCTTGATGAAGACCTCCTGGGTCAGCTCATGGGCGTCGTCGAGGCTGCGCAGGAGGCGGAACAGGTAGTTGACGAGCCGCCCCTGGTAGCGCTCCACGAGCTCTCCGAAGCGATCGCGCTCCCCGTGGAGGACGGCTTCGACCAGCTCCTCGTCGGTGGGCTGCACCGCCTCGGGGCTCATGGCGTCAGGGGTGAGTACGGAGGGTGAACGGGAAGGTTGCAGGGCGTGCGCGGCGCCGGGACCCGGCCGCCGAGCCTCCAGAGCCGACTCAGGCGCCGGTGCCCAGGACGCCGCTCTTCTTGCCGGTCAGCAGAGCCAGAAGGTCGGCCTCGATCCCATCCGGCGCCTCCTCGACGACCCGGCCCACCTCCTGGCCCCCGCGCTCGACGATGAAGGTCGGGACGTACTCGATCTTCCGGCCGGCCAACAGGTCGGCGGGCTCGGTCTTCTCTCGGTTGACGGCAACGTAGGTGACGTCGAAGGGAACCATCCCGCCGACCTGGTCGAGAGCCCGCCAGAAGCGGGACACCTCGCGCCGGCTGTCCGAGCACCACGTGCCCAGAAAGATGGTGACCCGGGCCCCCGGCGGCACCGTCGTCAGGGCCTTCGCCGCCTCCTCGTCGATCTCGGAGCGCACCGTCTGGCCGACCCACTCGGGCACCGCCTTCTCGATCTGCTCCCGGCTCGCGCGACCGGTCAAAACCGGCGCCTCGTCGGAAGAGGCGGCGGGCCCGGGAAAGATCAGGAATAGGGTGGTGACGGCGACGAAGACCGTCACCGCAGCGAATCGCTGGCGGTGGATCATGACCCGGGAAGTCTACCATCGGCCCGCGCCCGGGCCTCTCGGCCCCTCGCCGCCACCTCGCGGATCGACTCGATGCGGTCGCCCTGCTCGATGCGATCCAGCACCTCGTCGCCGGCCACCACCTCGCCGAACGCCGTGTAGCCGCCGTCCAGGTGGGGCGCCGGGGCGAGGGTGATGAAGAACTGGCTGCCGCCGGTGTCGGGACCGGCCAGGGCCATGCCCAGCACGCCCCGCTTGTAGCGCAGACGGTTGATCTCGTCGCGCAGGTTGTAGCCGGGGCCGCCGTAGCCGTCGGCCCGCGGGTCGCCCGCCTGGACCACGAAGTCCGGGACCACCCGGTGGAAGGTGAGGCCGTCGTAGAAGCCCTGGTTTGCCAGGTCGAGGAAGGAGATGCAGGTCAGGGGCGCCAGCGGGCAGTCGAGGCGGACCCTCAGGGCGCCGCGGGTCGTGCGGATCTCCACCTCCCGGGGCACCGCGGAGCGCTGCAGGATCTCCTGGTAGACGGCCGCGGTCTTGCCCGTGTCGACGGCGCCGGGCGCGGGCTGCGGCCGGCCCAGCTTGGTGAGGGCGCGGGCGGCGTGCTCCCGGGTGGCGAAGTCGACCTCCCCGGCCAGCTTCTCGAGCATGGCCACCGCCGCGTCCTTCTCGGCGGGCGTCGACCGGCCGCGGGCGACCAGGGCGTCGACCGCCCCCAGCCGCTCCTCGATGACCTCTGAGCGCAGCGCCCTGGTGAGCGCCGCCTCGATCTCCGGCTCCGCCAGCACGGGCTCGCCCGCCAGCCAGTCGAGGGCGGTGGTGCGCACGCCGGAATCGGGATCGGCGAGGGCGCGGCGGGCGATGGTGGCCGGCGGGTCGCCTCCCGCCTTGCCCGCGCTTTCGATCGCCAGGGCCAGCTCCGCGGAGACCACGGCCTCCCGCACCCGCGGATCGATGTCGCCGGCGAGGGAGGTGAGCACCTTCCAGCTCGCGAGCACCCCCGCCGCCTCGGCGGCTCGCGCCCGGAGGACCGGCTCGCCCGAGAGGGCCCCCTCGCCCAGCGCGCCGCCGGCCCGCGGGTCGCCGCCGGTGGCGAGGGCGAGGAGCGCGGTACCCCGCTCCCAGGCCCCTGCGGCGGACGGCCCCTCGCCGGCGTGGAAGCGGTCGAGGAGGACCTTGGAGAGCTCCGGATCGAGGAGCCAGGCCGAGGACGCGTCGAGGGCGGTGACCCGCACGCCGGGGCGCGGGTCGGCCATGAGCTCGAGCAGGCGCGCCCGCCAGTCCGCGGGCGCCGAGGCTCGTCCCTTGGAGATCAGGGTGTGCGCCGCCTTGAGGGCTTCGATGACCGGTCCCTCCCGCGGGTCGTCGAGGAGCGGCCGGAGGCGCGCCAGGTCGTCGCCCGTGCCGACGAGCCCCAGCGCCCGGGCGGCCCAGGCGCGCACCTTCGCCTGGGGGTCGCCCACCAGGATGCGGAGCTGAGGAAGGGCGTCGGCCACGGGCCTCCTGGCCAGGGCGAAGGCGGCCCAGGCGTGGAGGTCCGGGTCCTTGACCTCCAGGCCGTCCACGGCGAGGGAGACGGCCTCCGGCTGCTGGAAGCGGTAGAGGGAGGGCAGGAGCCGCGCCCAGGACTCCTGGTCGGAGAGCTTGCCCAGGGCGTCGCCGACCTCGCCGACGGAGACACCGATCTTGCCCAGGGCCTCCACCGCCAGCGTGCCGGTCTCCCGGTCGGGCTCGTGGGCCGCCTCGAGGAGCCGGGCCGCGATCCTCCGGCGCACCTCCTCCTGGCTGGCGGCGAGGCTCTCGCCCAGCTCGCCGAGGGCGAAGGCGGCGGCGCGGCGCACCGCGGGCTGGTCGTCGATCAGCAGGCCGAGGAGGGGATCGGCGCCCCGGGCGTCATCCACCCGCCCGAGCGCCACGGCGAGCTCCCGGCGCAGCTCTACCGAGCCGGCGAGGGAGCGGCGCACGATCACCGGCTCGAAGAGCTGGCGGTCGACCAGGAGGAGCAGGAGGCTGCGGGCTTCGGCGAACGGAATGAGCTCGGGCAGGCCTCCTCCGCCGCCGGCGGCCGATTCGTCCCCGGCGGAGGCGCCGGGAGCGGAGCCGGGGGCGCCGCGGCGAGCCGTCGAGCAGGCGGCGGAAGCGAGGAGGAGCGCGGCGAGGGACACGACGAGGGGGGCGCGGCGAATGCGGTCCCAGGGGAGGAGGTCGAAGTGGAGGCAGGGGACACAGCGCATGACGGAACATTTTGGACCCTGCCTTGCTGCCGCACAAGCCGGCGGCGGGGGGTCGGAGGTCGCGGAGCGGCGGCGGGCGGGCGCGCGCGCGCGATGGAGCCGGTACTGCGGCTCTTATATGATGGCCTTCAGTTCGCCGTCGGCCTCGTGCTCGCTCCCGCGATGTCGAGCCTGTATGCACGCTAAGACCACTCCCGTGAAGACCCTTTTTCTCTGGCTCCTCTGGCTCTGGATCGCCCTGACCATCGTCGGCGCCTACCTGCTCGCGCCCCCCATGGTGGGCGGCGTGGGCGAAGGCGAGTCGAGCCGCCTGCTCTTCTTCCACGTACCCATGGCCTGGACGGCCTTCGTGGCCTTTCTCGCCGCGGGGATCTGGAGCGCCCTGTACCTGAAGACCCGCCGGCCGCGCCACGACCGGGCGGCCGCGGCCGCGGTCGGGCTGGGGCTGGTCTTCTGCCTGCTGGCCACCCTCACCGGCACGATTTGGGCCTACCTCCAGTGGCCATCCCTCTGGAGCTGGGACGCGCGCCAGGTGTCCATCGTCGTGGCCCTGGCCTACTACGCCACCTACCTGGCGCTACGCCGCTACGTGGACGACCTGGAGGTGCGCGCCCGGGTGAGCGCCGCCCACGCCGTCCTCGGCCTGGTGGTTGCGCCCTTTCTGTTCATCGGCGCCCCCCGCATGGCGATCTTCTCCTTCCATCCCCAACCCTTGATCAGCGCGCAGACACTCACCGGGCGGGCGGGACCGGCGATGGAGCCGGCGGGGATGGTGGTCCTGGGTGCAGGAGTGCTCGGGTTCACGGCAATGTTCTTCTGGCTCCACGACCTCGCGACGCGGCTGACCGTTCTCGAAGAGGACGAGCCGCCCACCTGACGGAGACGCTGCGAACCGATGAACGGCCCGACACCGATTCCCTTTGCGGTCGAGATCGCCTTCGCGGCGGCCAACGTCCTGGTCTGGACCGGGCTCTTCCTCTACCTCCTGCACCTCGCCAGGCGGGTCCGGCGCCTGGAGGGCACGCGCTCCGGGCGGGTTGAGCCGATGCCGCGCGGAAACGACCTCGGTGCCGCGCAGGGGGGGGCGACCCGAAGGCCCGGCTGAGCCCGGGCTGCCCCCGAGCCGAGCCCGGGCCCGAGCCCGGCCGGGCACCCCCGTCGCAGCGGGCGCCCATCCCGGTAGAGTCCAGCAGACTCGATTCGATGTTCGACCTCTCCCGCCTCTACCTGCCGGGCGCCCTCGCCCTCTGGAGCGCTCTGCTCCTGTCCGTCGTGTCGCTGTGGGGCTACTCCCGGGTGCTCCGGGGCGAAGAGGGCGGCTTGCGCTTCGCCCGAAGCGCCTACGGCGGCTTCGCGCTGTCTATCGTCCTCGCCGCCCTGGCCCTGGGCTTCGCCCTGGTCACCCGCGACTTCCGGCTCGAATACGTGTACCAGTACTCGAGCCTCGACCTGCCCGCGCGCTACCAGCTCGCCGCCTTCTGGGCCGGCCAGAAGGGGAGCTTCCTGATCTGGCTCCTCTGGGGATCGCTCCTCGGCCTGCCGCTGGCACGGACCGCGGGAAGGCGGGAGCCGGCGGTGATGATCGTCTACACCCTGACCCTGGTCGCCCTGCTCTTCATTTTGGTCGGTGAGAACCCCTTCCGTATGCTCGGCGAGACGCCGGCCGACGGCCGGGGACTCAATCCCCTGCTCGAGAACAGCTGGATGGTGATCCATCCGCCCATCATGTTCATCGGCTACGCCGCCTCGGCGATCCCGTTCTCCTTCGCCATGGCCGCCCTGTGGCGCCGGGACTACGACGGCTGGGCGGCGCGCGCCTTCCCTTGGGCCCTGAGCGGGTTCCTGGTGCTCGGCCTGGCGATCTTGCTGGGCGGCCGCTGGGCCTACGAGACCCTCGGCTGGGGCGGCTACTGGGGCTGGGACCCGGTGGAGAACGCCTCGCTCATCCCCTTCCTGCTCGGGACCGTGCTGCTTCACGGCCTCTACCTGGAGCGCGCGCGAGGGCTCTTCCGGCGCTCGAGCTTCGTTCTCGCCACTCTCGTGTACTTGTCGGTGGTCTACGGGACCTTCCTGACACGCTCCGGAGTGCTGGCCCACTTCTCGGTCCACAGCTTCGTCGACCTGGGGACCTCGGGATGGCTGCTCGCTCTCATGGCCGTGTTCGGGGGAGGCGCTCTCGTCCTGCTCGCGCTTCGCCTGCCCGGCGTTCCCACCCGTTCCGACACGGGTCCGCTGGCATCGCGCGGCCCCGTTCTCGGGCTGGCCCTCCTCGCCCTCCTGGTCTCGACCCTCGGCATCACCGTGGGGACCTCGGCACCCATGGTCACGGGCTGGTTGGGCAACCCGGCCCAGGTGGCCGCGGAGTTCTACAACCGGATGAACCTGCCGATCGCCCTCCTGCTGGCGCTGCTCCTGGCCGTGGTGCCGTTTCTCGGCTGGCGAGGCACGCCGCCGCGGGAGCTCGGGCGCAGGCTCCTGCCGTCGGCCGGGGCCGCGCTGGGGATCACGATCGTGGCGGCGGTCGTCGCCGTGCGCGACCCGCTCTACCTCGCCTATATCTTCCTGGCGCTCCTCGGCCTGGGGGCGAATCTCCACAAGCTGGCCCTCGACGTGATCCCGAGGACCCGGGCGTCGGCGGAGGGCGTGCGGGCCTCGCTTCAGGGCCTGCTCGGCGCCGGCGGCTACCTCTCCCACGTCGGCTTCGGGATCCTGTTGATCGGCCTGCTGGCTTCCTCGGCATACCAGCGGACCACCCGGGCGACGCTGGAGCTGGGCCGGCCGCAGCTCGTGGACGGCCTGGAGCTCACCTTCCTCGGGCCGAAGGAGGGGGCCGCCCCGGGGAAGGAGGCGATGGCGGTCCGGGTCGAGCGCCCGGACGGCGCTCGCTTCGAGGTCCGTCCGGAGAGGTCCCGGGCTCCGAGGACCGGCCGCATCACCTGGCGCCCGGACGTCGTTTCGGGTCTCCTCGCGGATCTCTACGTCTCGCCCCAGGGCTACTCGCCGGAGCAGCGGCCGCCGGCCCTGGCGGTCGAGGTGATCGACAAGCCGCTGATCCTGCTGGTCTGGCTCGGGTTCTCGGCGATCCTCGCGGGCGGCCTCCTGGCGGCCGTCCAGAGGTTCCGCCAGGCCCCGCGTATGGACCCGGGAGCTTCGGCCCAGTCGTCGTCTCGAAGCCCTTGAGGACCCCGCTCCGGAAATCCGGCGCCGCACCGAGAGCGCCGGCGGATCTCTGGAACGTGGACTCCCTACATCCCCACCGCGAGACGCTCGGCGAGAAGAGGTGGCAAGCCGGCCTGGCGGATCCGCTCCTGGGCGGCGGCGACGGGGTACTCCGCCCGGTACCAGCGGACCAGGCGCCGCTCGCTGTCGTAGATCATGTACGAGGCCCGGGGGTCGCCGTCCCGGGGCTGGCCGATGGAGCCCGGGTTGACCAGGTAGCGGCGGTCGGCCGCGAGCTCGACGGCCCCCTGCTGGCCGGCGAGCTGGCGCACGTCGATCGAGTGCGCCCCCAGGCCGAACAGGGAGGTCACGTGGGTATGGCCGAAGAAGGTGACGCCGGCGGAGGAACCCGCGAAGGCCTCGAGGGCGTCGCGGTCGGTGAACAGGTAGCGATCCTCGTCAACCGGCGAGCCGTGGCAGACGGCGAGACCCTCCTCGACCTCGAGGGGGCCGGTGGGTAGCCGGCGGACGTAGCGGAGGTTCTGTGGCGTCAGTCGGGAGGTGGTCCACCGGGCGGCGGCCAGGGCCGCGTGATTGAAATTGGCGCCGCTGTCGATCCCGGCGACCACCTTGTCGTGGTTGCCCCGCACCACCACGACCCGGCCGGAAAGGGAGCGGACGGCCTCGACGACCTGGTTCGGCGCCCCGCCGTAGCCCACCAGATCGCCGAGCACCAGTGTGGCGTCGAAGCGCTTCCGGCGGACCCGTCGCAGCACGGTGTCGAAGGCCGACCAGTTGCCGTGCATGTCCGAGAGGATCAGGTACCTCACATCGCCCTCCTCAGCAGGAGGGCCGCCCGGGCCGCCACCTCCTCCGGCGTCTCCCGGGGCTCGATCGACAGCTCCATCTCGGCCCCGCGGTAGAACGGCAGACGGCTGCGGTAAAGCTCCAGGGCCTGCTCCTCGGTCTGAAACAGGGGCCGATCCTCCTTGCCCAGGGCGCCGATGCGCTCGGCGATCACCGAGAAGGGCGGATTGAGCCACACCGAGACGCCCCGGCCGGCGAGCAACCGCCGGTTGGACTCCTGGGTGAGGGTGCCGCCGCCGGTGGCGAGGACCGCGTCGGGGGCCTCGAGGGCGGCGACCAGCGCCTCGTGCTCGATCCGCCGGAACAGAGCCTCGCCGCCTTCGGCGAAGATCTCGCGCACCGACCGGCCGGCGCCTGCTTCGATCTCATGGTCGAGGTCGAAGAAAGGCACGCCCAGGCGCTCGGCCAGGAGACGACCGACCGTGGTCTTGCCAGAGCCCATGAAGCCGGTCAGAAACACGCGCATTGCTCAAGGGGAGGGGTGCGGCGGATGCTCGTCGATCCGCTCGGCCGACTTCGCTCCCTCCCGGCGCACGGCGCGCACCAACAGAAACGCGAAGCCTCCCCAGATCAGACAGCATACTGCGACCATCATCACCACGGCGGAGGTGCTCATCGAGACTCCTTACCCGCCGAGCCGGCGAGCCAGCGGTTGGCTGCCAGGAGAGCCACCAGGACGACCCCCCATTGCACCAGGACCGTCCCGGCGCTGAATTGGGACAGCGGATCGAGGGTGGCGGAGAGCGACTCCCCGGCCGCCTCGTGGATCAGCCACCAGAGGATCAGCACGACCCCTTCGACCGGCACCAGGACGCCGATCACGAAGCTCCACCAGCGGCCGATCCGCAGGTCCGCGCCCGGGGCGTTGATCACCTCGCGCCGGAGCCGGTCGATGCCGAACCGGCGCGCACCGACGGCGAAGAACAGGCCCGAGAGCATGAGGCCCACTCCCCAGACCCAGTCCTGGTTGAGGAGGAACGCGGTCGAGAGCGCCGACGGGCTGCCCAGCACCAGCGCGGCGCCGCCGAGCCAGAGCAGGCTCCGGCGCCGGTTGAAGCCCCGGTCCATGAGCACCCGCGTGCCCAGCTCGAGCATGGAGATGAGGCTGGTCAGGGCGGCGAAGGAGAGGGCCAGGAAGAAAAGCACCTCGAAAAGGTGCCCACCGGGCATCTGGCTGCAGAGCTGGGGAATCCAGGTGAAGGTGAGCCCCTCGTTCGTGGCTCCCACGATCTTGCTCGCGGCCGCCGGATCGACGGCGAAGACGGTGCACAGGACCATCACGCCGGCCAGGAGCGACACGCTGTTGTTGCCGAATCCGATCAGGAAGGCGTTCAGGGGCACGTCTTCGCGCGCCTTCATGTAGACCGCGTAGGCCACGATCAATCCCCAGCCCGCTCCGGTGTCCCACGCGTTCTGGGTCAGGGCCTGAATCCAGATGCCCGGCTCGGCCAGGTCCGCCCACCGCGGATGGAACAAGAACTCGAGCCCCGCCGTGGCGCCGGGCAGCGTCACCGCTCGCACGGCGAGCACGACCACGAGCACGAAGAGGGTCGGGATCAGCACCTTGGCCACGCGCTCGATCCCGCGGACCCCGAACCAGACTACCGCCACCCCCGCCGAGAGGGCCAGGACGTGGGTCAACACCGGCTGCCAGGAGCCGGTGTACGCGGTCCAGAACGCCTGGGAGGACCCCGCTTCGAGCTCGCCGGTCAGCGACGCGAACAGGTATCGGAAGCACCAGCCGGTGACCACCGAATAGTAGAACATGATGAGGATCGCGCAAGCCGCGACCCAACCTCCCAGCCAGGAGGTCCCGCGCCCGGCGAGGGTCGCGAAGGCGCCCACTGGGCCCTTGCGCGAGCGCTTGCCGAACGAGAACTCCACCATCATCAAGGGCACCGACCAGAGGAGCAGGAAGACCACCCAAGCCACCAGGAAGCTGCCTCCGCCGTTGGTCGCGGCGATGCGCGGGAAGCGCCAGATGTTGCCGGTGCCCACCGCCATGCCCAGCGTGGCGAGGACCAGGCCCCAGCGGCTGCCGAAATGTTCGGATTCGCTCACGGTCGGCCCTCCGGTCACGCCGCGTCGCGGGCGGCGGCCAACAGCCGCCCCAGGTTGTCTTCCAGGTCACCTCGGCACAGGGCCGAGAGGACGGCCACCTCGTCGGCCCCGGCGGCCAGCACCTGGGCGAGGTTGCCGGCGTCGATGCCCCCTATCGCCACCAGCGGCTTGGAGGTGGCGGCCCGGGCACGGCGGACAAAGCCCAGGCCGACGACCGGATCGGGCGAGGCCTTGCTGGCGGTGGGGAAGACCGGACCGACGGCCACCAGGTCGACGTCCGGATCGGCGGCGGCGGCGGCGAGCTGCTCGTCGTCGTGGGTGGAGAGGCCGATCCGGCAGTCCGGGCCCACGACCCTGCGGGCCGCCGCCGGAGGCAGGTCGCGCTGCCCGAGGTGGACCCCGGCCGCCCCCACCGCCGCGGCCACGTCCGGACGGTCGTCGATCCAGAGCGCGGCACCGCTCCCCTCCACCGCCCGCCGGCACTCCTCGGCCAGGTCATGGAGACGGCGGTCGGGGAGCGACTTCGCCCGGAGCTGGATCGACCCGACCCCGGACGCGGCCAGGAAGGCCGCGGCTCGCGCCGGTGAACGCTCCCCGAGGGCGGCCACGTCGAGGATCGCGTAGACGGGGCTCATTCGGCCCCACGCTCCTCGGCGGCTTCCCGCTCTCGCCGCTGGGCACGCTCCTCGAGGAACCGTTCCATGAAGCGGGTCGACACGTCTCCGGCGCAGAACGCCGCGTCCTGAAGGATCTCCTGGTGCAGCGGGATGGTGGTCTTGATGCCCTCGATGACGAAGAACTCGAGGGCCCGGGCCATGCGGGCGATGGCCGCGGTGCGGTCCTTGTCGTGGACGATCAGCTTGGCGACCAGGGAGTCGTAGTACGGCGGGATGACGTAGTCCTCGTAGGCGTGGGTGTCCAGGCGCACGCCGGGGCCACCGGGGGCGTGGAAGGTGGTGATCCGGCCGGGGGACGGCCGGAAGCGCTCCGAGTCCTCGGCGTTGATCCGGCACTCGATGGCATGCCCCCGGGCCGGCAAGCCGCTCGGGATGTCGAGGCGCGCACCGGCGGCGACCTCGATCTGCAATCGCACCAGGTCCACGCCGCTGACCAGCTCGGTCACCGGGTGCTCCACCTGGATGCGGGTGTTCATCTCCATGAAGTAGAACTTCCCGTCCTCGTCGAGCAGAAACTCGATGGTGCCGGCGTTCTGGTAGCCCACTTCTTCGCACAGCCGCACGGCGGACTTGCCCATGCGGCGGCGCAGCTCGTCGTCGAGGGCCGGCGAGGGAGACTCCTCGAGGAGCTTCTGGTGGCGGCGCTGGATCGAGCACTCGCGCTCGCCGAGGTGGATGACGTTGCCGTGGCTGTCGCCGAAGACCTGGAACTCGATGTGCCGGGGCTGGGTGAGGTACTTTTCGAGGTAGATCGAACCGTCGCCGAAGGCCTTCTGGGCCTCTTCGCCGGCGGTGGCGAGCTGGCCCGCCAGCTCCTCGGCGTGGTGAACCACCCTCATGCCGCGCCCCCCGCCCCCCGCCGCTGCCTTGAGGATCACCGGGTAGCCGATCTTGGCCGCCAGCTTCTCAGCGGTCCGGGCGTCGGGCAGGGGGTCCTCGCTGCCCGGCAGCACCGGCACCTTGGCCTTGAGGGCCGTGCGCCGGGCTGCCGCCTTGTCCCCCATGAGGCGGATGGTCTCAGGGCGGGGGCCGATCCACCCGATGCTGCACTCGCCGAGGACCTCGGCGAAGTGGGCGTTCTCGGCCAGGAAGCCGTACCCGGGGTGGACTGCGTCCGCACCGGTGATCTCGGCCGCCGGGATCAGGCTCGAGAGCTTCAGGTAGCTGTCGCTCGAGGCGGGAGGACCGATGCACACGGCCTCGTCGGCGTAGAGGGCGTGGAGGCTCTCCCGGTCGGCGGTGCTGTAGACCGCGACGGTCTTGACCCCCAGCTCGCGGCAGGCCTGCATGACTCGCAGGGCGATCTCCCCGCGGTTGGCGATCAGGACCTTCTTGAACATGCCTTGGTGCTCGAGTCCGAGTCTTTACGCCGGCTTGATGGCGAAGAGCGGCTCCCCGAACTCGACGGGCTGGGCGTTCTCCGGGAAGACCTGGACGACGGTGCCGTCGATGTCCGACTCGATCTCGTTCATCAGCTTCATCGCTTCGACGATGCACAGCACCTGGCCCTTCGAGACCCGCTGCCCTACTTCGACGAAGGGGCCCGCGTCGGGAGCCGGAGAGCGGTAGAAGGTTCCGACGATGGGCGAGTCGAGGACGTGGCTGCCGGCCGGGACGTCGAGCCCGTCGCCCTCGGGCCCTTCCGCGGCCGGAGCGGCCGGAGCGGCCGGAGCCAGGAGGGCCGCGGCCGCGGAAACCGGCGCTTCCGCCGGCGCCGTGGCGGCAGCCACCGGGGCCGTCGAGTAGCCGTCGATCTTGAGCCGGAACCCCGAGCGCTCGACCTCGAGGCCCTGGAGCCTACGGGTCGAGACGAGATCGATGAGCTCCTTGATCTGTTCGAAGGTCAACACGGATTTCGACTCCCTCTAAGCATCGGATCCCTCTCGCAACCCCTCGATCCCCTTCCCAGCCCCGGGGGGGAAGGGGACGAGCCCGGCCCCGTCGGTCGCAACCCTGCCGCGGCCGGCCGGAAACGCGCTCCCTCCCTCGAAAGCCGGTGGGTCCTCTAAGCTAGCTCGCTCTCCAACTGCAGACGAGCCCGGCGCAGCTCGAAGCGGGCGCGACCGCGGTTGCCGTCCGCCGCGAGCACCAGGACCAGATAATAGCTGTCGCTGACGGAGCTTACCATCACCGTCATCCGGTCGGTGCCGACCGTGAGCTGCTGGACGCCACCCGCCGCCAGGTCGCGGTGGTCTTCCGCGATCGCCTTGACCTGGGTGATCAGCTCGGCCACCAGCAGGTCCAGATCGATCTCGGGAGCGGAGCTGACCGACTCGACGGTGATCCCGTCCTCGGCGACCAGCGAGAGGGCGAGGGCCCCCTCGATCCGGTTGCTGAGCTCGTTGAGACGCTCAATGAACATCGCCGGGCTCTCTCCCCCGAAGGCGCTGGAGGTAGCGCTCGAGAACGTAGCGCTTGCGATCGGTCAGGCCTTCGCCCCGGACCTCGCCGGGGAAGCCGGCGAGGAGCTCCGCGGCGCGTAGCTCGGGGCGCCCATGAGCGGCGAGCTCCTCGAGCCCCAACCTCGCTTCGGCATTGTCGGGATCGGCCTCGAGAACCTGCCGGAAGATCTCCTCGGCCTCCGCCAGGTGACCCTGGCGCAGGTAGAGGCGACCGAGGGTGACGGTGGCCCGTCCCGGGCCCGCGGCAGGGGCTGGGCGGGCCTCCTCGTCCGCCGGTGGCGGCGCAGCCGGAGGCTCGGGGGTTGTCTCGGGCTCGGGCTCGGGCTCGGGCCCGTCTCCGAGCTGGGCCGCGACCTCGGCGGGGGGCTCGGCCTCGGCCTGGACGGCCTCGGGGACCTCGGGAGCCACCTCTTCCTCGGGGGGCGCAGGCACCGGCTCCGCGGCGCCCCCCGACTCGAGGAGGGAGGAGAGGTCGGACGGCGGGGACTCGGCAGGCCCGCTGAGATCGAAAACGTCCGTCGACGGGGGTTCCGGAACCCCAGCTGTCTTCAAAACCTCCGGGGTCTCCGGAACCTCCGGGACCTTCGCGGCTTCCTCGGCTTCCGGCGCCTCCGCCGGCGACGGCACCGCGAAGAGCCCCTCCGAGTCGAGGGCGCTCAGGTACCGCCGGCGGTCCCCCTCGTCCCCGCCGAGCGCGGGGAACGGCTCGCCCTCGGTCCGCGGTGGCGGGGGCGGAGGAGCGGTTTCGCGAGGCGGCGGCTGGGGAGGCTCACTCATCCCTGGGGGCTCCTCTGGAGGCTCGGCCGTCCCTGCTGGCGCAGGCGGCGGAGGCGGGCCTGGCGGCGGGACGGGGGCCTCCGGCCCCTGGCGTTCCAGCTCGCCGATCCGCCGACGCAGGTCCGCGATTTCGGGATCGGAGTCGTTCAGAAGGCTGTAGACCCGCAGGCGCTGACGGGCCAGCTCGGCCCGACCCTCGCTCAGATAGGCGTCGACCAGCAGCCGATAAGCCACCATCTGGGTCGAATCGGTCTCGAGGACCTTCTCGAGGTCGGTGATCGCCTCGGCAGCCTGGCCCAGGTCGAGGTGGCACCGGCCCAGGAGGACCCTCGCCGCCGGGTGGGTCGGGTTCGCCCGCAAGCCCTCCTCGAGGACGCCGGCGGCGTCGGCGCTCCGGCCGAGTCGCCGGTACTCGTCCGCGAGCTGCAGGAAGACCCGCGAGCCCTTGTCGGCCTCCCAGCGTGCCCGAAGAGCTTCCAGGCGCGCGCTGGTGGGTTCGGTGTCAGGCATGGGCGTGGAGGCCGGGCCCGCGGCCCGCCGGCCGGCGCCCGGGGGCGGCCGGCACACGGTGCACGGTTTCCGCGGAGTATAGCAGTCGCGCGCCCGCCTTCCGCGGCTCGCCCGCCGAGCGGATGGGCTACCGGCCTACTGCGTCGTGACGCTGACGGACTGGCTCACCGTGCCCTCACCGACCGAGTTGGTCACCGTCAGGGTCACGATATAGGTGCCCGCCTGGGAGTATTGGTGCGCCGGGTTGCGGGAAGTCGAATGGGCGGTGCCGTCTCCGAAGTCCCACTCCCACTTCGTCGGGTTGCCCGTCGACGTGTCCATGAAGGCGACCGTGAGCTGGCTGCGGGTGAAGCTGAACGCCGCGATGGGCCGTCGCAGGATCGAGAGGGAGACCTGGTCGTTCTGGACGCTCGAGCCCGCGCTCGCCTCCACAGAGACGCTGAAGGAGTCGCCGCTGACACCCTGGACGTCGCCCTCGGTGATGTCCAGGGTGTCGCGGGCCTGGCCCTGGGCGTCGGTGTTGATGAAGGCGCCTCCGGACTCGAGGGTTCCGACGTCGGTCGAGAAGTTCACCGGCACGCTGGCCAGAGGCTGTCCCTGGGAATCCCGGACGAGCGCCAGGAGGTCCACGCTGCCGCCGCTCTCGGGCACACTCGTGGGGGTGGCCTGGAGGGAGACCGCGCCCGCGGTCCGCCCGATCTGGACGTCGACGGTGACCGCGTCCAGGGCACCGGACATGGCCGTCACCGTGGCCATCCCGATCCGCCCCTGGCCCCGGAGCTTGGTGGTGGCGACCCCGGAGCTGTCCAGATCGAGCAGCTCGGAGTCCAGTTTGCCCAGCGTGGTCGAGAGGCGGACCTGCGTGCCCGGGTTGAGCGGGTTGCCGTCCATCTTGCGACCGACCACCGTGATCGTCGCCGAACCGTTGAGCGCGATCTCGGCGGGGTTGGCCGAAAGGGTCAGGATCGACCCGGTCGGCGCCACGGGGCTGACCTGGTCGCAGGACAGGTTCCAACCGGCGAATGCAACGATTACGGCAAGGACAGCGGCGGGGCGCAGGATTCTCGTCATCTCAGGCTCAGTATACGCAGCGGGAAGGCCGACCGTCTAGGAACGGCCGGCGAGGGTCCGTAGCGGGATCGCAGCGCGCGGCGACGAGGGCATCGCCGAGCCTATGTCGAGGAGCCGCAACGCCGCGAGGGGCGATGCTGGGGCACCCGCAGCAGGGCGGAGATCGATTCACGAGCTCAGCTCGACTCGCTAGTGTCCCCGTCGCTGGTGCACTGCGGATCGCCGGGCGGGCTCACGCCACCGTTGTAGTCGGTCAACCCGTCGCCGTCGTTGTCGATGCCGTCACTGCACTCGGGCAGCACCGGGGTGGTCCCGGTGTCGTTGCGGCACGACTGGTCGCTCGGAACGTAGGCGAAGACGCCCTCGAAGGAGTTGTTGCAGGCCGTGCCGAGGTTCTCCACCTGGACGTCGAAGGTGGTCCGGATGTAGCGCTCTCCGGTGGTGCCGTCGTGGTTGTCGTCGCAGGGCTCGGTGTCGAGAACGGAGTTGGGAACGCCGGGGCTGGTGACCTTGATCTGGGTCGCCGAGGAGCTCTGGAGCGAGGCCGCGAAGCTATCGCCACCCTTGACGAAGCGCACCCGGAGCGGCGGCTCGAAGCCCTGGCCGCCGACGGTGACGGTCGTTCCGCCCGACTGCGGTCCGCTGGTGGGCGACACCGAGGTGATGAGCGGCAGCGGCACCACGTAGGTGAACCCGATATTCGAGTCGAAGCTGTCGCCGGTGTTGATGTTGGTCTCCGAGAAGGTGCCACCGTCCATCTGTCCGGTCGTCGGGCACATGGTCACCTGGATGCCGGAGGTCCGGATGACGATCTCGGTGCCTGTGACCGAGATGACCTGTTGGCCCAGGCCGCCGAGGGAGACCGCCACCGGGGCCTCGAAGCCCTGGCCGTGGATCGTCACCAGCGTCCCGCCGGTGTAAGGGCCGGCGCCCGGGCCGGCAGCGGTGATGATCACCTTGGTTCCGTACTGGAACGCGGAGGTCGCGACGGTCGAGAAGCCGCTGTTGACGTTCTTGACCAGCAGGTTGACGGTCTTGTTCTGATTGTCCTGCCCGAAGGCCTGGGCCGGAGGGGTCAGAACCACGAGCCGGGTCGACGTCACCGACTCCACGGTCGCTTCGACGCCGGTGAAGCTCGTCGCCGAACTGCCGGTGCCGAAGAACACCTGGACCGGATCCGCGAAGCCGTCACCGTTGATCGTCACCCGCGTTCCGCCCTCGTTGGGGCCTGACGCCGGAGAGACTGAGAAGACCTCGGGCTGCTGGGTGGTCCCGCCGCGGGTGTAGGTGAAGCCCCGGGGCAGCAGGTCGCTGGCCTGGGTCGTCTCGTTGAGATTGATGGTCACCGCCACGTCGACGGTCGAGGTCGAGCCCACGGGGACCGCGGTCGCCGAGGGCGGCGTGACCACCCGGATCCGGTTGGCCGAGACCGACTGCACCTGGGCCGGCGTGCCCCCGAAGGTCACGCGCACCGGCGTCTCGAAGCCGCCGCCCAGGATCGAGACCTGCTCGCCCCCCGACGGGTTGCCGGTATTCGGATCGAGAGCGTTGATGAAGAAGGTCGAGGGCTCGGCGATAGCGAGGGTCGCCTGCCCGATACTGTCCTCGAGCCGCGCCTGGATGATGACTGACCCGCTGCCCTGGAGCGTCGGCGGGAAGTACGCGACCGAGGCACGGCCGCTCGCCGTCTCCACGACCGCCGAGGTGCTGCCGGTCTGGGAGCCGAAGGCGCCGTTACTGGCGGAGAGGACGATCGTCGTGCCGCTCGGCGGCGGCGCCCCGGTGTCCAGGCGCACGACGCGAACACTGACCGTCACGGGATCAGTGCTACCCGCGGGGATCTGGCTCGGAGAGAGGGAGACGGTGATTCCGTAGGTCGCGCTCGAGGGCCCGGTTCCGGGCGGCGTGCCGGGCTGCTGGCTCGGCTCGCTGGGCGAGCTCGCCTTGCACCCGGCGAGCAGGAGCGGGAAGGCAACGAGCAGCAGGGCCGCGCGGCGCGCGGCGCGACGTGGGGCGGTCGAAGCATGCAGACGTCTGGACATCGTTCCCATCTCCTAGAGAAGCTACGGTCGGAATTCCACGGTGAAGCTCTGGGCGTTGGTCACCACGTCTCGCCCCCCGAGGGTCCGCCCGAAGAACCTGAGCCGGCAGTTGAGCTTGATGACGTCGCTTCCCGTTTCCTGATCGGCTCCGCCGTTGACGAACAGCAGATCCGACAGCGGCGGATTCCTGAGCTGCTCGGAGCGGAGGATCGGCAGGTTGTTGAACACGGTGGTGCCACCAGGGCTGATCGAGCTGATCAGCCTGTCCACCAGCGGTGTCGGGACCTTGGTGCCAGCGTCCGCGCGCGAGTAAACGACCTCGTAGGTCGAGAGCTCGACGGTCTGGAGATCGGTCGTGCCGAGGTTCGGGTTCTGCACGAGTGACGAGAGCGTGAGGCTGCCGATGGTGACCAGACCGCTCGAGTCCACGGTGTCCTGGACAGCCACCGTCGAGGGGAGCCCGTCGAAGTTGGAGATCACCAGGGAGACGCCCCCGCTGTCCACCTTGCCGGCGTTCGAGCAGCCGGCGAGCACGAGGGGCAGACAGAGGAGAAGCAAACTGGTGTGCAGGTGTCTCATCATCGTCTCCAAGTCATCGTCTCCACGCTAGAGCCGTACCACCCTGGGGGTGATGAAGATCAGGAGCTCTTGGTTCTGGTCGGACCGATCCCGGTTCTTGAACAGGTGCCCGATGATCGGGATGTTTGCCAAGCCGGGCACCCTCTGCTGACTCTGGTCGGTGGACACTTCGTAGATCCCTCCGATGACCGCCGTGCCGCCGTCCTTGACCAGCACCTGGGTCGTCGCCTCCTTGGTGGCGATCGGGGCGTTGGTCGCCCCGGGCACCAGGAACGCCGTCTGGACCTCGCGCTTCTGGATGTTGATGTCCATGACCACCGTACCGTCAGCGGTGATCTGCGGGGTCACCTGGAGCTTCAGTGTGGCGTTGACGAACTGCACGCTGACCGTGTTGTTGGCGACGGTCTGGATCGGGATCTGCAGACCGCTCTGGATCTGGGCGGTGTGGTTGTTGAGGGTCGCGACCTTGGGGGTCGACAGGATGTTGACCAGGCCGTCATCTTCGGCGGCGTTGAGCACGGCGTCTAGACGGAAGGTGTCGAGGATGTTGCCGAAGCCGATCCGGAGCAGGCCGTTCTGGCCCCCTGTCTGGAGGTTCACCGAGCCGCTGGCGTCGATGTTGTTCGGGAACTCCAGCCCTGTCGAGTTACCCGTGGCCGGCCCCGCGGTGCCGTTGAACCCCCAGTTGATTCCGAGGGTCCGGCTGAAGCGCTTGGTGGTCTCGATGATCCGCGCCTCGATCATGACCTGGGGTTCGGGCTCGTCCAGGTTGTCGATGATCGCCAGCACCGTATCCATGTAGTCGGGCAGCTCCGAAATGATCAGGGTGTTGGTGCGCTGGTCGACAATCACGCTCCCGCGCTGCGAAAGGATCCCGCCGGAGCCACCGCGGCGAAGGATGTTCGCGACGTTGGCGGCGCTGGTGTAGGAGAGCCGCTTCATGACCGTCTCGAGGGGAACCGAGAGGGCCTTGGCGGCCTCGAGCTGCTGCCGGGCCTGGGCCTCCTTGCGGAGATCATCGAGGGGCGCGATCCGCATGATGTTCCCCTCGACCTCGTAGCCGAGGCCGTTGATCTTGAGGATCTGCTCCAGGGCCTGGTCCCAGGGCACGTTCTCGAGCTCGACGGTGACCCGCCCCTTGACGTCGGGCTGGATGACGATGTTGAGACCGGCGATCTTGGAGAAGGAGCGCAGGGTCTCCACGACGTCCGCGTCGCGCAGCGTCATGTCGATGGGCGCACCGGTGTACTTCTTCTGGCCCGACACCTGCTGGGCACCGAAGCGCAGGCCCGAGGCACTGGCCTTGCCGGAGCCGCCGCCGGGAGGCTGGATCTGGACCTCGGTGGGACCGAAGACCGAGGAGTCGTTGGGCGGAACAGGAGACGACGCACCGCCCTGGCCCGAGGCTTGGAAGGCGGGCTCCTCCGGCGCCTTCGTGATCTTCATCTTCATCGCCGGAGCCGGCTCGCTCGGCGTGGCCTGGCTGGCGCTCGACGGAGACGGCGCCGCGGGCGGGGCTTCTACCGGAGCTTGGACCGGAGCTTGGACCGGCACGGGGACCGGCGCGGAGGCCTGGGTCTCGGGTTCCGGAGCCGGAGCGGTGGCTGGCGGCGGCGGCTGTTGCTGCGGCGGCTGCGGGCGTACGGTCGGCACGAGCGCGGACTGGGCCGACTGGGCCGACTGGGGCGACTGCGACGACTGGGGCGTGGGGCCCGACGGGCTGGAGCCGAAGCTCACCACCAGGGCGTCGCCGGTCCGTTCGATGTAAGGATGCGGCGCCTGCCGCATGTCGAAGACGACTCGGGAGACCGGCTGCGGGAAAGGCTTGAACTGGGCCACGCGAACCCGCTCGACGGGGCCGGAAGAGATCGGGATCAGGGGGTGATCGCTCTGGTTCACCACGCCGGCGAGGTCGACGACGAAGCGCTCGGGATCGCTCAGCCGGAAAGTCGAGTAGGAGAACTGTCCGTCGCCCTCGATCCGCACGACGGTCTGGCCGGCGCCGGGGGTTACCTCGACGGCGCTCAGGCGCGACGCCGTGGCGCCGGTGGGCGGCGGGCCGACGACGGGCTGGTCCGGGGTCCCCAGGGCAGGCTGCGGCGCGGGCTCCGGCATCGGAGGCGTGGGCTCGGCGGGCTCGAGGACCGGAGACTCCTGGGGCTTCGGCGCCGGGGCCGGCTCCTCTTCGGCGATCGGCTCGAAGGTCAGGCTGCCGCTCTTCTGCGCGACCGGCTCACCGACCGGTCGCAGCTCGACCTTGAGGAGGTTGCCGTCGGCGCTGAGCTTCTGCTCCACGTCTTCGCGGGTGGCGATCACCAACCGGGCCATCGGCCGGGTTCCGGCCTGCTCCTCGGAGACGGTGACGCTCGAGACCAGGCCGCTCTCGGGCTTCAGATCCTTCACCCCCGCGCCGACCGACGAGTTGGGCAGCTCCACCACCACGCTCCCGGTGGCGTCGCGGAAGCTGGTCCACACGAGGGGATCGGTGGCAGTGATCTCGACGGTGGTCTCCGGAGCCCCTTCGCGGACTTCGACCCCGGTCACCTGGACCGGCTCCGGCGCGGCTTCGGCGCCATCGGCTGGCGCCGGGGCGACGGGCTGCGCGGGGGGCTTGGCGGTGGGGGCGGCCGGAGCCGACGAGTGACATCCGGGCAGGGTCGCCCCGAGCGTCAACAAGAGCACCATCGCCGCCCAGCCGACCGGTCTCCGAAGCCAGGCGGCGAGCGCGTTCCCGCGCCCGCACCGGCCATAGCTCCGGGAGCCGGCATCGGCATGCCGACTTCCTTGCACCCTTCCACGAGTCTTCACGGCATCTCCCATGGCGCTCACCTCATGTTGCGCGACCGCGACAGCGTCGCCGGTCTTCTCCAGCCCGTCCCCCGCGTCCCGCTCATCCTTTTTTGTCCGGGTTCAGGGTTTTGACGACTTCGCGGAACGGTTTCAACGCCGTCGGATCTTGCACGATCTGCTTGAATACGATCTCGTTGCCGGTGATCCGGACGATGTCGCCGTCATAGAGCTGATCTCCCTTCTTGACGAGATAGCTCTTCTCGTTCTCCGCCGACTGGACCTGGGCCACGTAGCCCTCGTCGGTGCGGAAGATCCCGGTCACGATCACCTCGTCGATCAGCAGTCCGGGGATGCCCTCGGGGCGCGGTCCCCGGAAGTTCGGAAGCTGAGTCGTCACGAGCAGCGACTTGAAAGGGTCGCGGCGCGTTCCCGGGTCGTAGCTGTAGCCCTCTCCGGCCAGGACCTGCTCCTGGCCGGCGAGCAGCTCGTCGATGTCCTTGGTGCCGGCCTCGGAGCCGGCCTGGTCGGCGGCGCCGCCGGCCTCGACCTTGCCCGCCCCGGCGTCCGAGGCGCCCGCCTCCGGGGCCTGCGCCTGGTCCTGTCCCTGCGCCGGCTTCTGACTCTGGGCCTGACCTTGGGCCCGGGCAGGCGCCGCGCCGAGCCAGGGCAGCCCCAGGAGGGCGGCGAGGCCGAGGGCCATCAAGTGCTTCGACGTCATGGGCTGCCTCCTCCGCCCGGCTGAGCCGGGCTCCCCGCCTCGTCGGGAGGTGGCGGCGAGTAGACGAAGGTCTTCGCCACGAAGCTCGTGGTCAGTGTGTGGCCCTTGGACTGGTCTCCTTCGGCCCGGATCGTCAGGTTCTCGATGTTGAAGATCCGGGGGTAGCGGCGGATTTGGTCGAAGAAGATCGCCAGGTTGTGGTACCGCCCGGCGAGGGTGATGCTGATCGGCCACTCCTTGTAGAAATCCTTGTCGGTGAGCTTGCCGGGCTGGAACACCTTGAGGTCGAAGTCTCCCCGCTCGGCGAGGTTCCGCACGTTGCGCAGAATCTCTTGAGTGTTGAGCCGCGCCGGGAGGATCCGCAGGAGCTTGTCGAGCTCGAGCTCGAGGCGCCGCACCTGCTCCCGGAACTGGGGGAGCCGCGCGCGGGCGGAGCGGCCCTCCTGGATCTTGGTCTGGAGGTCTTCGAGCTGGGCCTGGAGCGAGGCGATGTCCCGCTTGATGGGCGCCAGCCAGAGATAGTGCGCGAGCCAGAACAGGAGCGCTCCGATCACCAGCCCGACGACCAGGCCGTAATACCAGGGCTTGCCTTCCAGACCGGTTTCGATGGCCACGTGCCTCTCCTCTCCCCGGTCCCGGTTACCCGTCGGTACCGGTTCCGGCGCCGGAAGTGCCGTCGGAATCGGTGCCGTTCGCCGCGGCGCCGTCGCCAGCGGCCTTGTCTTTCTTCGGCGGCGCCAGCGAGTAGTCCACGTCGATGGTGAACTTGTACACCTCGCCGGCTTCGTTGACCGTGCCGAGGTGCGGCTCCATGAACTCCGGGACCTTGTCGAGGTTCTCGAGGAAGTTCGAGATGGCGTTGACGTTGAACGCCTTGCCGTTCAGGCGGATGGAGCTCGCCTTGACCTCCATCTGGTCGAGCCAGAGAAGCTCGGGCAAGGCTCGCGAGATCGCGTCCATCACCCGCACCGGCCCACGCTGGTTGTTCTTCAGGTTGGTGATGACCTCGATCTTGCGCTCCAGATCGGCCTGTTTCTTCTTGAAGTCCTCGACCTCCTGCAGGATCGGCTTCAGGCGCTCGACCTCCGCCTGGGCCGTCGCCACTTCCTGGCGCTTCTCGGCCCGGTGCTCGTTGAGGACAAACCAGTAGCCGACAACCGCTATCACGCCGAGGAGGATGCAGGCGGTCAGCGTGATGTTGGTCCAGTTGCGCTCCGCGAGCGCCGCCGTCCGGGTCTTGCGGACCGCCGCAGGACGCCGGCCTTCGGCGAGGAGGTTGATTCGGATCACGGCTCAGTCCCCCACCTGACGAATCGCCAGGCCGACCGCCACCGCGAGCATGGGCGCGATCGACGCAAGCCACGCCGAGTCGAAGTCACTCTCCTTGTAATGGATCCGGCGCAGGGGGTCCATGACCTCGGCGCTCACCCCGAACCGGTCGCGCAGCACCTGGAGCAGGTTGGGCGTGAGGGCGCAGCCGCCCGACAGGACGAGCTCGTCGACCGAGCCCTCCGAGGCCGTGGCGGAGAAGAAGTCGAACGTCTTGAACAGCTCCTCCGACATCTCCTCGGAGACCGAATCGAGGACCGGCCGGGCGTCGGCGGGCGACGCGCCCTCGACCGCCTCGCCCCGCTTGAGAGCCTCGGCCGCCTCGAACGACAGGTTGAACTCGCGCTGGAGAGACTCGGTGAACTGGTTGCCGCCGAACGAGATGTCGCGCCAGAAGACCGACTGGCCCCGGGCGAGCACGTTGATGTTGGTGACCGCCGCGCCCATGTTGACGAGCGCCACGACCTTCGTGAGGTCCAGGTCGTAGTTGGCCTCGTAGGCGTTCTGCACCGCGAAGGCGTCGACGTCCACCAGGCTCGGGGTCTTGCCGGCCTGGCTGATCACCGAGACGTAGTCGTTGACCTTGTCCCGCTTGACCGCCACCAGCAGGACTTCCATGGTGTCGCGCCCCATCTCGCCCTCGGAGAGCACGACGTAGTCGAGCCGAACGTCATTGATGTCGAAGGGGATGTACTGTTCGGCCTCCCACTGGATGGACTCGGCGAGCTCTTCGGCCGGCGTCGCCGGCAGCTGGATCTTCTTGATGATCACCGAGTGGCCCGACAGGGAGGTCGCGAAGGTGGTGTTCTTGACCCGCGTCTCCTGGCCGAGCTTGTGGATCGCGTCGACCACCAGCGACGAGTCCATGATGGTGCCGTCGACGATGGCCTCGGGAGACAGCGGCTCGACACCCAGGCGCACGAGGGAAAACTCGCCGCCCTTACGGGCTTTGAGCTCGACGAGCTTGAGCGCCGAGCTACCGATGTCGAGGCCGACGAGGCCCTTTGTACGCGAGAATAGCAAGACCTTTGAACTCCCCCGAAAGCCTAGGTTTTACGCAGACTTAGGTCTTTATCCTTAAAGCTTCGCTGGAGGCTAGCACCAAAAAATAAGGGTGTCAAGTCGCAAATACATCTATAGCTATACCCGCCCATCCGCCTCGCTCCACCGCTCGCACGGGTCCGGAGGGGCGCCGCCGGAGCGATGTTCTCGGCCGCCGTTCGGGAGCGCGCTCGACCACCGCGCAGGCGGCGGCCGGCTGCCCGATCTTGCACTGCACCCGGGGTTCTGTTACCCTCCGCGATTCGGACTGACGTGAAGGAGCACGCTTCCCATGGCTAGGCAATGTCACTACTGCGGCAAGACGACCACCTTCGGCTCGAGCATCAGCCACGCCCATAACGTCACCAAGCGCGAGTTCAAGCCCAACCTCCAACGCGTGAGGGCTTTGGTGGACGGCTCCGTCCAGCGGATCCTGGTGTGCACTCGGTGCCTGCGCAGCGGCAAGGTGACCAAGGCACCCGCGCGCAAGTACAGCCCCGAGCAGGGGTAGCCCCCCCTCAGCGAGCTTCGCGGACCTCGCGCTCCGGCGCCGAGGCGGCCATCTGCCGCGTCACCCGCAGCACGCCCGTCGTCTTGCGCAGGCCTTCGAGGATCTTGCCGAGGTGCTTGCGGTCCCGGACCTCGAGCTTCATCTCGATGAGCCCCTGACCGTTGTCGGTGGTCCGGGCGCCGATCGAGGTGATGTTCGACTTGAACTCGGCCACCACCTGGGTGAGGCGCGCTAGCATGCCCTGGTGGTCCTCGGTCTCGATGAAGATGGTAGCGGCGAAGACTTCGCCGACCTCCTTGGCCCAACGCACCTCGATCTCCCGCTCCGGGTTGTACATGAGGTTCTTGACGTTCGGGCAGTCCACCGAGTGGACCGAGACTCCCCGCCCGCGGGTGATGTAGCCGATGATCCGCTCCCCGGGCAGCGGGCTGCAGCACTTGGCCATGTAGGCGAGCAGGTCGCCGTGGCCCTTGACCAGGATCGGGCCGTCGCCCCGGCCCGGCAGCAGTCGGGTCACCGCCTGGCGTAGCCTCCCCGGCTGCTCGGCGGGCTCCTCGAGCTTCTCGCTCGCGGCCAGGCGCTGGATCACCTGGCGCGGCTGGAGCTTGCCGAAGCCGATCCGCGACAGCACCTCGTCGGCGTTGGACAACCCCTCGTCCTTGAGATACGCGGGCAACTCGGGGCTGTCGAAGACTTTCTTCTGGCTGATCCGGTACTTCTTGAGCTCCTTGTCGAGCAGCCGGCGCCCGATCTCCATCGCTCGGCGCTTCTGCTGCGTGTTGAGCCAGTGGCGGATCTTGCTCTTCGCCCGCGTGGTGACCACGAAGTTCAACCAGTCCCGGCTGGGATGCCGATTCGGGTTGGTCAGCACCTCGACGATGTCGCCGTTGTGCAGGCGCGTGCGAAGCGGCACGAGCTTGCCGTTGACCCGGGCTCCCGAGCAGTGGTGGCCGAGCTCGGTGTGAATCTTGTAGGCGAAGTCGATGGGCGTCACCTCTCGCGGAAAGGAGAGGACCTCGCCCTTGGGGGTGAAGACGTAGACCTCCTCCGGGTAGAGGTCGATTTTGAGGCTGGTCAGGAACGTGCGCGGGTCCTGGACCTCCTTCTGCCACTCGAGGAGCTGGCGCAGCCAGAGGATGTTCGGATCGCTCTCCTCCGGGTTCTCCGAGCCCTCCTTGTAGTGCCAGTGGGCAGCGATCCCCTCCTCAGCGACCAGGTCCATCTCTCGGGTGCGGATCTGGACCTCGAAAGGCTGGCCCCGCTCGCCCACCACCGTCGTGTGAAGCGACTGGTAGAGGTTGGGCTTGGGCATGGCGATGTAGTCCTTGAACCGGCCCGGGATCGGGCGCCAGCTCTGGTGGACGACACCGAGGGCGGCGTAGGTGTCCTTGAGGTCGCCGGTGACGATTCGGAAGGCCAGGTAGTCGTAGAGCTGGGAGATGTCGATGCCCTGGCGGCGCAGCTTCTGGTAGATCGAGTAGTAGCGCTTGACCCGGTAGCTGATCTCGGCCTCGACCGCCCCCTCCTCGAGGGCCCCACCCAAACGGGCGCGAATCCTCTCGACGGCCCCCTTGCCCACCTTC
This sequence comes from uncultured Acidobacteriota bacterium, assembly GCA_963739795.1. Lineage (GTDB taxonomy): Bacteria > Acidobacteriota > Thermoanaerobaculia > Multivoradales > DATKCC01 > CAVUBL01. The sequence goes on from CAVUBL010000015.1 coordinate 439,431, forward strand.
ATCTTCTCGGCGATCTTCGAGTGGAGCTCGGCGTACTGGTGGGGATAGAGGAAATAGAACGCCAGGTCCTCGAGGTCGCCCTTGACCCGCGCCATCCCCAGGCGATGGGCGATGGGGGCGTAGATCTCCAGGGTCTCGCGCGAGATCCGGCGCCGTGCTTCGGGGAGCAGGTGCTCGAGGGTCTGCATGTTGTGCAGACGGTCGGCCAGCTTGACCAGGATCACCCGGATGTCCTTCGCCGAGGCGAGGATCATCTTGCGAAAAGTCTCCGCCTGGGCGTCGTCCCGGCGCACGTAGGCGTGCCGAGCCAGCTTGGTGACCCCGTCGACGAGCTCGGCGATCTCTGCGCCGAAGCGCTCCTCGAGGGCGTCGCGGGTGGTGAGCGTGTCCTCGAGGACGTCGTGGAGCAGGCCGACAGCCACACACACCTGGTCGAACTTGAGGTCGGCCAGCAGGTAGGCGACCGACAGGGGGTGGGTCAGGTACGGCTCGCCCGAGCGCCGCATCTGGTCCTTGTGCATCTGGGCGGAGAAGACGTAGACCTCGCGCAGGAAGTCCTCATCGTAGCCACGCCCGCGGGCGTCGAGGCGCAGCAGGATGTCGTCGAAGCGTACGACCCCAGGGGAGGGGACGGGGGGTGAGGGCAGCTTCTCTCGGGCGGGGGCCATCATCCGACGGGCCGGCTCGAATGAGTGGACAGGCCCGTTGACGGATTATATCGGATCACCCCCCTCGCCCTCGATCCCCTCGGCCGACCGGATCACCCCCCAACCCCTCAATCCCCTTCCCGCCCTCGCGGGGGGAAGGGGACGCCACCGGCCGACCGGATCACCCCCCAACCCCTCAATCCCCTTCCCGCCCTCGCGGGGGGAAGGGGACGCCACCGGCCGACCGGATCCTCTCCCTGGCCGTGGCTCCTTCGCCCACCCCCGCGGAGCCTCGGAGAATCCGAGCCGGGAGGGCCGGGGGTTCCCTCAAGCCGCCTTGGTCTTCTTCTCCCGGCGGGACTTTGCCTGGCTGCCGAAGAGCTCCTCCCAGAGCAGGGCGAACGGGCTCGCCACGTAGACGGAGGAGTAGGTGCCGACGACGATGCCGATGGTGAGCACGAACGAGAACCCGCGGAGCACGTCGCCGCCGAGGAAGAAGATCGCGCCCACCGCGACGAGGGTCGTGCCCGAGGTGAGGATGGTTCGGGTCAGCGTCTGGTTGATGCTGTCGTTGAGGATCTCGATCAGCGGCTGGCGCCTCGACTTGCGCATGTTCTCGCGCACCCGGTCGAAGATGACCACGGTGTCGTTCACCGAGTAGCCGACGAGGGTCAAGAAGGCGGCGACCGTGGTCAGGTTGAACTCGAAGTTGAAAATGGCGTAGAGGCCCAGGACTACCATCACGTCGTGAAAGACGGCGACGAGGGCGCCAATGCCGAAGCGCAGCTCGAACCGGAACCAGATGTAGAGCAGCATGCCGAAGAGCGACAGGACCACCGCCAGGATGCCCTTCTTGCGCAGCTCCGAGCCGATCTGCGGACCGACGTTCTCGGCCCCCACCAGCGAGTACTTGCCGAGGGTCGCGTTCTTTTTCAGGGCGTCGACGATCGCCGGGGTCACCCCCTCGGACTTGGACACCTGATCCCAGGTGGAAAAGATGCCCACGTTCTGGCGCTGGTCGAGGACCTTCTCCGCCACGCCCTCGTAGTAGGTCTGGGCTCCCGCGGCGCCCTGGGAACCCACGCCCGCGGGGTCGTCTTGCAAGAGGAGCTCGGAGAGCGCCGCGCTGCCCACCCGGTTCAGGTCCATCTGGCCCGACAACCCGTTGAGCCTCTTGTCGAGGGCCGACATGACCTGGCCCTGGCGCCCCTCTTCGCCTTTCTTGGCGACCGGCGTCTTGACGATCACCTCGTTGGCGTCCTTCTCGCCGAAGCGCTGGATCTGGACGTCGTCCAACCCCGCGCTCGCCAGCATGCTCCGGAGATCGTCGACCTGGGGCGGCTGCTGGAACCGGAGGGTGAGCTGGGTGCCGCCCACGAAGTCGATGCCCATGTTCAGCTTGCCGTGGACGAACACGGCGAGGGCGCCGGTGATGACGAGGATCGCCGAGACCACGACGAAAAACGTCCGGTACTTCATGAAGTCGATCTTGGTGTCGCGTAGAAACTCCATCGCCTACTCCTTGACTTGCGGGGGATCCCGGTGACTTCCTAGATGGAGAGCTTGTCCACCCGGCTGCGGCGCGAGGTGGCCAGGTCGAACAGCCAGCGGCTGACGAACAGGGCCGTGAAGATCGACGAGAGGATGCCCACCGACAGGGTCACGGCGAAGCCGCGGATCGGTCCCGTGCCGAACTGGAACAAGAACAGGGCGGCAATCAGGGTGGTGATGTTGGCGTCGTAGATCGACGAGCGCGCTTTCTCGAAGCCGTTCACGATCGCGGACTTGACGGTGCGCCCGCGGTGCAGCTCCTCGCGGATCCGCTCGAACACCAGGACGTTGGCGTCTACGGCCATGCCGATGGTGAGGATGATGCCGGCGATGCCGGGCAGGGTCAGCGTGGCGTGGAAGTAGGCCAGCGAGCCGAAGACCAGGACCACGTTCATTCCCAGGGCGACGACCGCGTTGATGCCACTGCCCTTGTAGACCACCAGCATGATGAAGACCACCAGGACGCTGCCGATCAGGCCGGCCCGCAGCCCTTCGCGGATCGAGTCCGCGCCGAGCGACGGCCCGACCGTGCGCTCCTCCAGGTACTCGATGCCCGCCGGCAGGGCGCCGGAGCGCAGGGTGGTCACCAGGTCCTGCACCTGCTGCTGGGTGAACTGCCCTTCGATCATGCCCCGGTCGTCGATCCGGCTGTTGATGCGCGGCGCGGAGACCACCTTGCCGTCGAGGATGATCGCCAGCCCGCGGCCCACGTTGTCGCCCGTGGCCTTGCCGAACTTCCTGGCGCCCTCGGGGCTGAGGTTGAAGTTGACCACCGGCTGCTGGAACTCGCCCCGGCCGGTGTGGGCGTTCTTCAGGTCGCGGCCGGTGATGACGCTCGACGCCTGGACCGCGTAGTAGTGGTGCCCGACGAGTTGGTGGGTGTCCGGGTCGCGTACGTCCTCCTGCATGATCACCACGTCGTCGGGGAGCTTGCCCCCGTAGTGGGAGAGGATCTCCTGCCGGCTGGCAGCCGAGCCGCCGCCGTCGGGGTAGTCGACCAGGCGGAACTCCAGGAAGGCGGTGCTCTTGATCAGCTTCTTGACACGATCGGGATCGTCGACCCCCGGGAGCTGGACGATGAGCCGCTCCTTGTCCTGCTGCTCCTCGATCACCGGCTCGGTCACGCCGAAGGCGTCGATCCGGTTGCGGATGGTCTGGTGCGCCTGCTGCACCGCCAGCCGCCGGGTCTCGGCCTCGTACTTGTCCTTCATCGTGAAGACGAGGGTGCCGCTCTCCCGGCTGTAGTTCCACGAGCCCTGAAGGTACTTGTCGTAGACGTCGGCAACCGCGTCCCCCTTGTCGGCGGGCACGCCGGTGAGCTCGAAGCTGGTCTCGCTGGTGCGCTTGGCGGCGACGTTCGGCACGCCATCGTCCTTGAGCAGACGCACAGCCGACTCCATGCTCGACTCGGTCTCGGCGCGCACGGCGTCCTCGGTCTTGACCTTGAGCACCAGGTGCATGCCGCCGCGCAGGTCGAGCCCGAGCTTGAGCTTCTTCTTCAACGGGTAGGCCGAGGCGACGAGGACGCCCACCACGACCACGATCAGTAGGCCACGCCAGAGCAGGCTACGGTTCATGGGTCACTTCCCTCCTGCGGTCTCGGGCTCTCCCTGGAGCCCTGCGATGGCCGACTTCGAAACCCGCACCTTCGTGTTGTCGGCGATCTTCAGGAACACGACGGCCCCGTCCATGCCCGCCACCTCGCCGTGGAGACCGCCGTTGGTCACCACGCGATCGCCCTTCTTGAGCTCGTCGAGCATGTGCTGGTGCGCCTTCTGGCGCTTGCGGGCGGGAGCGATGAGCAGCAGCCAGAACACGATGAAGATCAGCACGAAGGGTGCGATCTGGGCGAGCACCTGGAACATCGGGCTCTGCGCCTGCTGCAGGAGGGCCGGGAAGGTCGGGATCATCGGGGTCATCGGGGTCATCGGTTCCCTTTCCGGAGCTCGATGGATCGTCGGATCGGTCGCGGGCCGTTGGGCCTCGCGGGCTCCCGGTCACTGGTTCCTTGAATCGGCTTCCAGGGGATTCGGGGTTCGTGAGCTTCCAGCCAGCGGCCTGACGGCCCGATCCTCGACCCCGCTCGCGGGCGCCGGACGGACGGTCGTCGGCCCAGCCGGCGAAGCCGGTCTGCCGGACGCGGTAGCTTGGCGAATGTCGGCCATAAAGTCAAGGTAAAAGCTCAAGTTGTGGATCGTAGCGAGGACCAGGCCGGTCAGCTCGCCGGAGCGGACCAGGTGCGCCAGCAGAGCCCGGCTCACCCGCCGGCAAGTGGGGCACGAGCAGTCCGGATCGGGCGGCAGCGGATCGTTGCGGTAGCGGGCGTTCTTGAGTCGCACGACCCCGCCGCGGGTGAACAGCTCGCCGTGGCGTGCGTTGCGCGCCGGCAGCACGCAGTCGAACAGGTCGACCCCGGCGGCGACGGCGTGGGAGATGTCTTCGGGCCGCCCGACCCCCATCAGGTAGCGGGGCTTGTCGGATGGCAGCCGGGCGGCGGCGTGCTCCACGGTCCGGCGCCGGACCTCCGCGGGCTCGCCGACGCTGACGCCGCCGATGGCGTAACCGTCGAAGTCCAGGCCCGAGAGGTCGGCGGCGGCGCGCTCGCGGACGGCCGGGAAGGCCCCGCCCTGGACGATCCCGAACAGCCCTCCGGGCCCCGGAGCGGCGTCCCAGCTCTCCCGGGACTTGCGCGCCCAGGCGAGGGTCCGGTCCGCCGCCCGTGTGGCCTCCGCCTCGGAGATGGGCCAGGCCGGGCACTCGTCGAGGACCATGGCGACGTCCACGCCCAGCCGGCGCTGCATGTCGACCACCGACTCCGGGGTGAAGCGGACGGCCGCGCCGTCGAGATGGCTACGGAAGGTCACCCCGCCGTCGTCGATCCGGCGGCGCGCGGCCAGGCTGAACACCTGGTACCCGCCGCTGTCGGTCAGGATCGGACGGTTCCAGGAGGTGAAGGCGTGGAGCCCGCCGAGCTCCTCGATGGTGGCGATGCCGGGCCGCAGGGCGAGGTGGTAGAGGTTCGCCAGGAGAATCTGGGCGCCGAGGCCCTCGAGGGCGTCGGGGGTCACGCCCTTGACCGCCCCCAGGGTGGCCACCGGCATGAAGGCCGGCGTCTCGATCGTGCCGTGGGGGGTCGACAGGACGCCGCGGCGGGCCGCGCCGGCCGTCGCGGTAACCCGGAGCTCGATCACTCGGACGGGTGGTCCGCCGAGAGGGTCCGGCGCTCCACGCGATCGGGCAGGTCGAGGTGGAACCGCGCCGGCGGGATGGTGGCGTTGACCTTGACGTCGGAGAAGCGGTACTCGGTCACGTCGCCGCCCGGCTCGACGTAGCGCAACCGCACGGGGACGAAGCGGGTCCGGTCGATCCACACGTCGATCTTGTCGATGTGCTTGGCGATCCGCGGGTAGCGCGGCTCGAGGGTCAGGTGGAAGGGATCGGTCCGGTCTTTGGGGAAAGCGGTCCGCACGTCGAAATACTCGAGGAGGGTCTCGAGGGAACCGGAGGCGCCCAGGTACTTGAGGACCTGTCCGGAGTACCGGCCGACGTTCATCACGTCGGCGCGCCCCAGGTCCCGGTACCAGGTGGTCATCTTGTCGTCGTCGATGAGCACCGTCATGGGGTTGGGAGAGGTGAACTCCCAGCGCACCCGGTCGGGGGCGAGGAAAGAGAACACGCCCTGGGCCTCGACCGGCTTGACGAACATCTCGCTCTCCTTGAGCTGCACGAAGCGCGCCTCGAGCGAGTGCATGGAGCTCTGCTCCTGCTTGACCCGTTCGAACAGGGCGGCCCGGCGGTCGGGGAGCGAGAGGCCGGGGGCGTCCGGGTCCGCCAGCTTGGCGGCGGACGCGACCGGAGACCACGCGGAGAGAAGCAGGGCGAGGGCGAGGATGGGGAGTCTTGGACCGTTCATGAGCGACAACAGAGAACCGGACCGCGGAGACTGGAATTCCTGCGCCGGCGGGACGCTCCGAGCCTCCCTCAACCCGGCGCTCCCTGCCGCCAGACACGGCACCGAATCTCTCGAGGGCTCCCCTCGGCCGCTTCGACCGCCAGAGCCCCCAGGTAACCCCGCGCCGGCTCGAGAGCGGTGAGGCTCCAGCGCGCCACCTCCTCCGGCTCCTGGTCGAAGCGCAGAAGCGCCGCCGGGCCTCCCAGGGAGAGGTCGACCTGGAATGCCGAGGTGGGGAGAGACAGGCCGTCCCCCCGCGCCTTCACGTAGGCCTCCTTGCGCGTCCAGCCGGAGTAAAAGCCGGCGATCCGGTCCCCCACTCCCAGGCGAGCGAACACCTCCCGCTCCGCCGGATGAAAGAAGCGCTCGACGAGGGCCGACGCGTCGTCGAGCTCGCGCAGCGCCTCGATGTCGGCGCCCAGCTCGGCGCCCCGGGCGACGGCGATCAGCACCGCGTTACGCGAGTTGGACAAGTTGAACCGGAGATCCCACGGGAGCCGGGCGAGGCGCGGCTTGCCCTTGTCGCCGTACTCGAAGGCGAGGCCCCGCGGATCGGCGTCCAGGAAGCCGCCGAGGAGAGTGCGCAGGAGCCCCCGGCCGACGGTGAAGCGGAACCGATGGACGTCGAAACGGAACCGGTCCGCCCGCGCTCGCTCGTCGGGGGCGAGGAGCGCCGCGAGACGCTCCCGGGGGATCGGCGGCCGATCGAGGTCGGCGAGCCAGAGCTGGATCTCTCCGGCCGGGGGCCCGGCCGGAGAGCCGGCCGCCCACAGCGGCTCGAGGGGCGGACCGTCGGCGTCGCGCACCATGACCCATGAATTGTAGGGCCTCGCCGCCGCGGGCGAGGCGGGGCGTCAGTGGGCGTGCGTCGGGGTCAGGCGGTGCGCGAGCTCCCGGCCGACGATGTCCAGGACCTCGTTCCGGCGCTCGTGGAGGAAGAAGTGGCCCCCGTCGAGGAGGTGACGGCGACAGCCTGCGTCGGTCTCCTGGGCCCACGCGTCGAGCTTCTCGACCGGGACCTCGTGGTCCTGGACGCCGCCCAGGACCGTGATGGGCACCGGCAGGGGCTCGGGATCCGGCGAGTACTCGTAAGTCTCCGAAACCGAGAAGTCGGCCCGAAGGATCGGCTCCAGCATGGCCATCAGCTCCTCGTGCTGGAGCACTTCCTCCGGGGTGCCCTCGAACCGGCGCAGAGCCTCGAAAAACTCCTCGCGGGGAAGATCGTGGATCGGCTCCTCGTCGTACGGCGTCCGGGGCGCCGTGCGTCCGGAGACGAACAGGTGGAGGGGAAGCGGCGCCCCGGCGCGGCGCAGACGCCGGGTGATCTCGAAGGCGAGAGCCGCCCCCATGCTGTGACCGAAGAAGGCGAACGGGAGTGCCAGGCGGCCGGAGAGCACCCGGGCGGCCTCGTCCGCAAGGGGCTCCATGGAGCGGAACGCTTCCTCGCGGAAGCGGCTCTCGCGGCCGGGGAGCTGGACCGCCCAGACCTCGACGCTCTCGGGAAGGCTCCCCGGCCACTGCCGGTAGACGGAGGCGCCGCCGCCGGCGTACGGGAAGCAGACCAGGCGCAGGACAGCCCGGGGTCGCGGCTGGAAGACCTTGATCCAGCGGTCCTCGGGGGAAGCGGTCATGCTCGGCCTCCGGGTGTCAGCCGTCCCCCTTCGCCGCCTGCTCCTTCTCCATCTCCTCCATCTTCTTGCGCAGGGAGAGGGGCCGCATGTCCGTCCAGACCTCTTCGATGTAGTCGAGACATTCCTGCTTGGTGCCGTCTTTGCCCACGTCGCTCCACCCGAGGGGGTTCTCGCGATCCGCAGGCCAGATCGAGTACTGCTCTTCGTGGTTGATCACCACCTTGTAGGTCGTCGTGTCTTCCCGTTCCCACTGATCCATCCCGTCCTCCATAGGGCCGGGCACCCGAGCTCCTGCGAAGAGTCCGCGGCCGGCTCGTCCGGTCAACCCGCATGTCGTCGTTCCGGGACACCCCCAACGCAGGAGGCCGTCACCCCGGGGTAAAGCCACTCGATCCGGTGCCGAGGCGCAAGAGCACTGCGGCGCGCCGCGGACCGGTGCACATTGCCAAGGTGCGTGCCGGCTCTCTTTCGTGACGGGCAACCCGCGGAAGGGCCCGGCGCCGGACCCGGCCGGCAACCGGGCACGACGCCGGGTCCTGAGGGCCGTCCGAAGGGGCCACGAAGAGGGGCTTGACGCGCCCCGAGCTCGCGGTTGACAGCTCCCGGGGCTGGTGCTACCTTCGCGGCCTCCAGAACGGCCTGCGGCGATCAAAGGAGTGCGAGATGCCGGATCTTGGGAAGAAACACGACTGCTCCGAATGCGGCGCCAAGTTCTACGATCTGGGCAAGCCGGACCCGATCTGCCCTCGTTGCGGCACTCCGGTGACCGCGAAGGCCGAGGAGCCCAAGACCAAGAGCCGCCGCAAGCGCAAGGCGGCTCCGGCCCCGAAGGCGGAGGCGCCCGCCGGTGAGGAGAGCGACTCCTTCGAAGCGTCCGGCGACGTCGTCAGCGAGGACGACGAGGAGGACGAGGAGTTCGAGGGTCTGGAAGGAGAGCTCGACGACGAGGACATCGAAGAGCTCGACGACGGGGACGGCGAGGACGACGAGGAGTTCGACGACGACCTCGATTGACGCCGTCCGCTTCGCCCTCGGCCTGGGGGCCAACCTGGGAGACCGCGAAGCCACCCTCGCCGCCGCCCTCGCCCGGCTGGAAGAAGCTCTCGGCCCCCTCGACGTCGCCCCCCTCTACCGCACCGCTCCCCTCTCCCCCATCCCCCAGCCCGACTACCTCAACACCGCCGCCACCGGAACGACCCGGCGGCGCCCGGACGAGGTCCTGGCCATCGCCAAGGCCCTCGAGCTGGCCGCCGGCCGCCGCCGCGGCGCCCGCCTGGGCCCCCGACCCCTGGACATCGATCTCCTCGTCTACGGCGCGCTCGTGTCGGACGCCCCGGAGCTGACCCTGCCCCACCCGGGTCTCGCCCAGCGCCGCTTCGCCCTCGCCCCCCTGGCCGACCTCGCCCCCGAGCTCCCGGTGCCGCCCGAGGGCCGCACCGTGGCCGAGCTCCTCGCCGCCTGCGACGACCCGAGCCCGGTCGAGCGCATCGCCTAATCGATCTTCTCGATCAAGATCTTGTGGTCCACCGGGTGGGGCTCGAGGGTCTCGCCCTCCGAGCGGGCGACGAAGCTCGCCGCCGTCAGGTCGCCGGTCACGTTGACCGCCGTGCGCAGCATGTCGAGGATCCGGTCGACGCCGAGGATCAGGGCGATGCCGGCCGCCGCTTCGGCCCCGCCGATCCCCACGGACTGGAGCACCAGGATCAGGATGATGATCCCCGCGCTCGGTACCCCCGCCGCACCGATGCTGGCGAGAGTGGCGGTGAGCACGATCGTGAGCTGCGCCCCGAGGCCCATGTGCAGGCCGTAGATCTGGGCGATGAACATGGCTGCCACCGCCTGGTAGAGGGCGGTGCCGTCCATGTTCACCGTGGCGCCCAGGGGGAGCACGAAGGAGGCGATCTGGTTCGAGATCCCCAGGTCCTCCTCCGCCGTCTCCATGGTCACCGGCAGCGTGGCGTTCGAGCTCGAGGTGGAGAAGGCGACCAGCGGCGCCTCGACGATCCGCCGGAAGAAGGTGCTCGGCTTCATCTTCACCAGGAAGCGCACGATCAGGGCGTAGGTCCCGAAGGCGTGGAGCGCGAGGCCGGCGACCACCGTCAGGGCGTAGAACAGCAGTGAGCGCAGCAGGTCCAGGCCGAACCGTGCCACCACCGCGCCGATCAGGACGAACACGGCGTACGGCGCCAGCTTCATGATCCAGTCGATCAGGACCATGACCGCGTCGTTCACCCCCTCGGCCACGCGCAGGACCGCATTTCGCCGCTCCTCCGACACCTGGGTGATGGCGGCGCCGAACAGGATGGTGAAGACGATGAGCGGCAGCAGGTCCATGTTCGCCGCCGCGTGCACCGGATTGCGCGGGATCATGTCGAGGAGCACGTCCTCCACCGACGGCCGCTTCGCCGCCAGGGCCATCTTCTCCCCCGCCTCGCCGGCGAAGCTGGCCGAGAGGCGGTCCCGGGTTCCGGGGTCGATGCGCGAGCCGGGGCGCACGATGTTCGACAGGGCCAGCCCGATGAGGACGGCGATGGCGGTGGTAGCCATGTAGTACACGACCGTCTTGCCACCGATGCGGCCCAGCTTGCGCAGGTCGCCGAGGGATGCGGTGCCGATCAGCAGGCTCGCCACCACCAGGGGCACGACCACCATGGTGATCAGGCGGATGAACGCGGTGCCGATCGGCTCGAGGGCGACCAGGGTGTGAACGAGCCAGCCGATCCCCAGGAGGTTGGCCGCCAGCCCCAGCGCGACGCCCAGGACCAGGCCGATGAGGATCTTGGTGTGGAGCGCCATGGGAGGTCTCCGTCCGTCTACTGCCGGGCCTCCCGGAGGAGCTCGCGCGCCTGCTGCCGGGCGCTCTCCTCCTCGATGACGTTCGCGGGGTTGGACGGCCGGCCGAGAAGCGCCTTCAGCTCGGCCACCGCCTCGGCCCGGTGCTCCGGCTGGAACTGGAGGATCGCGTCGGCCAGGTAGACGTGGTTCAGGGGCTCCTCGGGCGCCAGCTCCACGGCGCGGCGGAGCTCCTGGACGGCCTTGTCCCGGTCGATCCAGCCGGTGAAGAAGGGGATGTGCGGGGCCAGAGTGTGGAGGCGCCCCAGGATCCGGTGGGGCGCCGCGCCGTCCACCGTCTCGTCCAGGGCGATGGCGGTCAGGGCGTAGTCGCGCACCGTCCCGGCCACCCCCTGGCGCGCCGCCGCGAAGCGCCCGAAGGCGTCGCCCCACAGGCCCCAGTGGGCGGCCGCCAGGCTGTAGAGGCGCGCCGCCTCGGGGACGCCCGACAGGCGCTTGGCGCGCGCGGCGGGGTCGAGATCCTCGAGGGCCTTGCGACCGCCCGCGTGCGTCGCGAGCTGGTCGAGGGCGGCCTCCGCCGCCTTGCGTCCCTGGTCGAAGACCTTCTGGCGCTCGTCGCTGCCCCGAGCCACGAACTCGCCCTCGAAGTACAGGGAGCGCAGCAGCTTCCAGCGCGCCTCGAGGTCGTCGGGCGCGGCCTCGACGGCCTTCCGGTAGTCGCCGATCGCCTGGCGAACCGGGCCGGGGGCCGCATGGCCCGGATCACCGGCCGGAGCCCCCTCGGCCCGCCGGGCCCAGGCCTGGTCGCCGGAGGCGATCCAGCCGGCCGCACCTTCCTGGCCGAAAGCCGGCCCCGCGAGCAGGGCACAGGCCAGGATGGGAGCGGCGATACGCATGGGAAGGGGGAAAGAGTCCCCGAGTTATACCACGGCCCGGGCTGGTATCATCCCCGCCAAGTGACAAGCACCACGCCGCGGCCCCGACTGCCGCTCTTTCCGTTGCCCAACGTGGTCCATTTCCCGCGGACCGAGCTCAAGCTCCACGTCTTCGAGCCCCGCTACCGGCAGCTCGTCCGCGACCTCGTAGAGCGCGAGGAGGACCTCCGCTGGGTCGGGATCGTGCTGCTCCGCCCCGACGCGGAGAGGGGCTTCGGCGAGCCGCCGGCGATCTTCCCCGACGGCACCGCGGGCCGACTGGTCGCCGTCGAGGCATTGCCCGATGGCCGCTCCAACATCGTCCTCCACGGCGACTTCCGCTTCGCGGTGGAACGCGAGGTCGAGGACCTCGGCCTGCCCTACCGCCAGGCGGTGGTGCGGCCCCTCGACGAGATCCAGGTCGACGAGGAGGACCCGGGGGTCGTGGCGGTGCGCCGCGATCTCCTGCTCTCGGCGTGGAAGCTGGCCGGCGAAATGGGCGAGCACTTTCCCTTCGACGAGTCCGACCTCGAAGAGCTCCTCTCCCGGGGCAGCTTCGAGGCCCTGGTCAACGGCATGGCCGCGGACCTCGACCTGCCCGCCCCGCGCAAGATCGACCTCCTCGAGAAGGTCCTGCCCGAGCGCGCCCTCGAGCTGCTGCGCATCCTGCGCAGCCGCCAGCGCGTCCTCGACCTGCTGAGGCCCTACCGGCAGCTCTCGGAGAACGCGGAATCGAATTGAGTGGATCCTCGCTCCGCCGTCTCGTGAATAGCCCAGGCTAGCGACCTAGCCCGTGGTCCACCACATGCTCTCGATCCGCGATCCGGTCCACGGGTTCATCCGAGCCGACCCGTTCGAGACCGCCCTCATCAACAGCCGCCCGGTGCAGCGGCTGCGCTCCATCCGCCAGCTCGGCCTGACCAACATGGTCTATCCGGGCGCCGAGCACAGCCGCTTCAGCCACGCCCTGGGGGCCATGGAGCTCGCCGGCAGGGCCTACGACGCCCTCGCCGCCAAGAGCGACGGACGCCTGCCGCAGACCCCGGACTGCCTGGAGCGGCGGGTGGTCCGCGCCGCCGCCCTCCTCCACGACGTCGGCCACGCGCCGTTCAGCCACTCGGCCGAGGAGCTGTTCGAGCAGGGCATCGACCACGAGGAGATGACCCGGCGCCTGCTCCTCGGCCACCCCGAGATCGCCGAGATCTTCGCCTCCCGCGGGCGAGGGCTCGAGGTCGCTCAGGTCTCCGGGGTCCTCGCTGGCGAGGGCGAAGGGGTCGAGCGGCTGCTCGCCCAGGTGATCTCCAGCGAGCTCGACGTGGACAAGATGGACTACCTGCTCCGCGACAGCCTCTTCTGCGGCGTGCGGTACGGCAACTACGACGCCGAGCGGCTTCTCGACACCATGCTGCCCCTCGAGGACCGCGAGACCGGCGACTGGCGCATCGGGGTGGACGAGGGAGGAGTCCACGCCCTCGAGGCCCTGGTCCTCGCCCGCTACTACATGTTCACCCAGGTCTACTTCAACGTCACCGGCAAGGCGCTGGAGCTGCACCTCTCGCGCTGGCTCGAGGAAGAGGGCTGGCGCTGGCCGTCCGAACCGGAGGCGTTCCTGGAGGTCGACGACGTGGCGGTGACCTTCCGGATGCGCGGCTCGGCGAACTTCCATGCCCGGGCGGTGAGCAGCCGCGAGCACTTCCCCCTGGTCTTCGAGACCGCCGAGCACCTCTCGCGGGCCGACAGCGCGGCGTTCGGCGAGCTGCTGCCCCGCCTGCGCGAGCGCTTCGGCCGGGAGAACCTCCTCGAGTCCCACTCGGCCAAGGACCCCCATCACTTCAGCCAGGGCAACCTCCTGGTTCGCACGGCCGACGGCGCCACGGTGACCATGGAGCGGGCGAGCCACTTCATCCGTCATCTCCAGCGGATCGACCGCTACCGGATCTACGCCCGGCCGGAGATCCGGGAGGAGGTGGCGGCGACGCTCCGGAGCTGGTGGCCGGCGTGATGGCATAGAGCCGCGACCGGCCGTCGCGGTAGAGCAGGGAAAAGAGCGGCCCGGGGCCGCCGACCGGTCCTCTCCCCGCGGCGTCCCGGTCGTGCCGCACGATCAGCAGGTACCCCGCCCCCAAGGCCTCGAGCCGACGGGCGAGGGCCGCCGGACCCCGGGCGGCCGCCGCGGTCACCAGTCCGTACCGAGCGGGCCCGGTCCAGTCCCCGAGCAGTCGGCCGCGGGCGAAGTAGCGCAGGTCCTCACCGCGCAAGGCGTAGACCGTGTACCCCTCGCCGAAGCGCCGGTTCAGGTAGGCGACTCCCCCGTAGCCCGGCCGGCGCCGGGAGAGAAACGCCTCGCGGGCGGCGCGGGTCTCCGGCACCGGCCCCTGCACCGAGATCCGGAAGGCCGCGTAGGCCGCCCCGGGAACCGCGAAGACGAGGGCGAGAGCCGCCGCGAGCAGAGCCGCGGCGCGGCCCCCGGCGCGGCCAACCCCCCTCGCCGGTCGCCCGCCCTCCCCCTCCGCCGCCCACGGCAGCAGGCGGTCGAGGCCCAGGCCGGCGGCCGCGCACGTCCAGGCGAGGGCCGGCAGGAGGTAGCGCGGCTCGGGAGCGACCACTGCCACGCACAGCGCGTAGGCGAGGCCGACGAGCAGGGGGCCGAGCGGACGCCGCGGGCGCCGCGCCAGGAGCAGCAGGGCGGGGAGGAGGGCGAGGAGCCACGGATTGAACGGAGGGGGGCCGACCCAGCTCGTCCACTCCGTCGGCCGCCCCAGGGCCAGGCTCCGGAGCGCGGCCCCCACCCCACCGACAGCCACGGAAGTCCCGCCGGCCGGCCCGGCGCCGACGACGGACCACTCGCTCGACCCGAACACCCCCGGGAAGTAGGGGAAGACCGGGTTGCCGGTGAGCCAGGCGATGCGCGCGTACCAGGGAGCGAGGACGGCCAGCGCGGCGCCGAGGGCCAGGGCGCTCGAGCGCAGCCGGTGCCGACCTTCCCAGACCAGAAGGGCCAACGGCACCGCGGCCACGAAGTAGAGACCGAAGTACTTGGTCGCCGCGGCGGCCCCGGCCAGGAGGCCGGCGAGGACCGGCCAGCGGCCCGGCCCGGCCTCGTCGCGGGCGCGGTCCGCCGCGAGGATCGCGAGCACGCCGAAGAGGGTCACGGTCGCGTCCACGTAGGCGTCGGAGCCGAAGAGGACCACGTAGGGCGAGCCGAACCAGAGCGCCGCCGCCCAGAGACCGGCGCGGCGGCGGCCGTGGCGGGTGGCCCAGCCGTAGAGGGCCAGGGCGACCACGGCGGTGATCGCCAGCTCCCCGAGGCGCGCGGCGCGGTCGTCGCCGGCGGCCAGGCCGAGAGCGAAGAGCGACTCGCCGAGCTGGGGAAAGACCGGGAACCGGCAGTCGGGCAGGTACGGGAGCCGGTGGCCGACGGCCAGCGCCCGGGCCGCCGGCAGGTGGTAGAGGGTGGCGTCGAACCCGAGGGGCGGATAGAGGGCCAGGGTGGCGACGAAGGCGAGCAAGGCTACGGCCGTCCCGCCGGCGACGACCAGGGCGCCCGTCGGCGGGCTCCGGAAGAAGGGCCTCGGCCGGCCGTCCCGCCACCACCGGGCAAGCCGCGGGAGCTGGAGGAGCGCGAGACCGCAGAGAACTGCGGGAAGCGTGAACGCCCCCACGAGACCGAGGGCGAAGACCAGGATGGCGATCACCGCCAGGCCGAGGCCGATGGAGAATGAGACCCGCTCCGCGGAGGAGGTGAACGGCCCCGGCCCGGCCAGGCTCCGGCCCGGGGCGTAGGCGGCAAGGACCGCCAGCGCCGCCATCAGGTAGGGCCCCCCGGCGTGGGGCAGGGCTCGGACGGCGTGGGCGAGGGCGTCGGCGAACAGGCTCACCAAGTCCACGGCGGCCGACCTCCCGAGGGCACCGCGCGAGTGATCGCCGGCCTCAAGCCAGCAGGTCCTCCAGAGCCTCCTCGAGGTTCGGATGCCGCCAGGAGAAGCCCAGCTCTTCGAGGCGCCGGGGCAACGCCCGCCGGCCGGTCAGGACCATGTCCGCCATCTCGCCCAGGGCCAGGCGCAGGGCGAAAGCCGGTGCCCGGAAGACGCAGGGGCGGCCCAGCACCCGGGCGAGGGTCCGCGAGAGCTCCGCGTTGGTCACCGGCTCGGGAGCCGCGAGATCGAAGGGCCCGGCCGCATCCGGGTGCTCCAGGAGGAAGCAGATCGCCGCCACCTCGTCCGCCAGGTGAATCCAGGGGACCCACTGCGTGCCGGAGCCCGCCGGCCCGCCCACGAACAGGCGGAAGGGCAGGGCGAGCTTGGCCAGCGCCCCACCATCGGCGGCGAGGACCATGGCGGTGCGCAGCAGCACCCGGCGCACGCCCAGGCCTTCGGCCGGAGCGCTCGCCGCCTCCCACTCGGCGGTCACGTCGGCGAGAAATCCAGTGCCCCACGGGCTGGACTCGTCCACGGGCTCGTCGCCCGGCGAGCCGTAGTAGTCGATGCCCGAGCCCTGGAGCAGGACCTCCGGCCGGGTTGCGGCCCGCTCGATCGCCTCGACCACCGCCCGGGTGGCAGCCAGTCGGCTGTCGAGAATCCGCCGCTTGCGCGCCGCCGTCCACCGCCCCGCCGCCAGGTTCTCCCCCGCCAGGTTGATGATCGCCCGGGCGCCGTCCGCCTCGGCCGCCCAGCCGTCGGCGGTCGCGCCGTCCCACCCAGCCGCCCGGGCGCCCGCGGGCAGGTCCGAGACCCGATCGGGCGAGCGCGACAGCACCACCACCTCGTAGCCCGCCCCGGCGAGATCGGCGGTCAGCGCCCGCCCGATGAGACCAGAACCGCCGGTGATGAGGACGCGCTCGTTCATCCCACCGCCTCGAGCTCCTCTTCGAGCCGTTGGCGCTCGGCGAGCTCGGCGTAGAGGCCGCCGGTGGCCAGGAGCTCCTCGTGGGTGCCCCGCTCCACCACCCGGCCCTCCTCCAGGACCAGGATCAGGTCGGCCCGCTGCACCGTCGAGATGCGATGGGAGACCAGGAACACCGTGCGCCCTTCGAAGACCGTCCTCAGGTTCTCGAGGATCGTCTCCTCGGTCTGGGTGTCGACGGCCGAGAGGCTGTCGTCGAGGAGCAGGATGCGGGGCCGGCGCAGGAGCGCCCGGGCCAGGGCCACCCGCTGCTTCTGGCCGCCCGAGAGCGTGATGCCCCGCTCCCCCACCACCGTGTCGAGCCCCTTGGGGAAGCCCTCGAGGTCGGCGGTGAGGCCGGCGAGGACCGCCGCCTCCGAGACCTCCTCCTCGCTCGCCTCGGGCCTTCCGAAGCGGATGTTCTCGCGCACCGTGGTGGAGAACAGGAAGCTCTCCTGGGGCACGGTGCCGATCGCGCCGCGCAGCTCCCCCAGGGGCAGGCGCTCGACGGGGAAGCCGTCGACGAAGACCGTCTCGGGCGGCGGGTCGACCATGCGCGGCAGGAAGGAGAGGAGCGTGCTCTTGCCGGAGCCGGTGCGGCCCACGAGGGCCACCGTCGATCCCGCTGCGGCCTCGAAGCTCACCCGGGTCAGGACCTCCGGTTCCCCTTCCCGGTAGACGAAGGTGAGGTCCTTGACCGCCACGTCGCCGGTGATCGCCCGGGGCTCCACCGGATCGGCCGGATCGACGATGGTGGGCTCGGTCTCCAGGATCTCGCGGATCCGGCCGAGGGAGGCGGAGCCCCGCTGCACCAGGTTGATCACCCAGCCGATGGCGATCATGGGCCAGATCAGGCGGCCGAGGAAGAGGTTGAAGGTCACGAACTCGCCCACCGTGATCTCGCCCCGCACCACCAGCAGGCCGCCGTACCAGAGCACCGCCACGAAGCCGAGGCCGACCAGGGCCTGGAGCATGGGGCGGAAGGCCGAGTCCCAGAGGATCAGGCGGCGGTTGCGCTCCACGTGGGTGCGGTTGGCCCGGTCGAAGCGCGCCTCCTCCCCCGGCTCCTGGGCGTAGGCCCGCACCACGCGCACGCCCGACAGGTTCTCCTGCACCCGGGTCGAGAGGACCGAGAAGTTCTCCTGGACCCGTTCGAACAGGACGTGGATGCGCTCGCCGAAGAACTTGGTCGACACCGCCACCAGGGGCATGGTGGCGAGGGAGACGAGGGTCAACGGCACGTCGATCCGCAGCATGAGCACCAGCGCGCCGAGGGCGGTGAAGACGGTGTTCGAGCTGTACATGATCGCCGGGCCGCAGAGCATCCGCACGGCCTGGAGGTCGTTGGTGGCCCGGGCCATGAGGTCCCCGGTGTAGCGCTCGGCGAAGAAGCCCGGCTCCAGGCGCTCGAGGTGCCCGAAGTAGCGGTCGCGCAGCTCGAGCTCGATGTCCCGGCTCATGGTCACCAGGATCATCCGCTGGAGGTAGGTGAAGAGCCCGCGGACGATCGCCGTGCCCACCACCAGGCTCGCGTAGAGGATCAGCACGCGAACCGAGAGGTGGCTGCGCAGGGCGTCCACGGCCCAGCCCACGAGAAGCGGGGTGAGCAGCCCGATCGCCACCGCCGCGAGGATCGACAGGACACCGGAGACGAGCTGGCGCAGGTGGCGCCGGAAAAACGGTCGGAGGAAGGCGAGGTGGCTCATGGGGCGTTCGCGTTCGCGCAGGCTCTCGATTCTACCGGTCCGGGCCCGCTCCCGCCCCGGAGCTCTCCGAGCCGGTGCGCGGCCCCACGAGCACGCCCGCCCGTCCCTCGGGGTGGAGCGCCTCCGGCGCGGCGCCGGGCGACCCACCGGGTTGGGGGACGACGGGCTCCACGATCAGCCGCAGGATGGGCCGGCCCTCCGCCACGTACTTGGCCTCGTAGTTGGTCCGGGGCCCGTCGGGCCATGGGCCGTCGAGGCGCCGGTAGGTGACCGCGGGGTGCGAGCCCAGGATCTCCATCACCCACTCGCCGTACTCCGGGTGATCGGTGGCAAAGCAGAGGACGCCCCCGGGCGCGAGGGCTCCCAGGACCAGGTCCAGGGTCTCGGGGTCGAAGAGCCGCCGCTTGTGATGCCGGCTCTTGGGCCACGGGTCCGGGTGGTAGACGTGGATCGCCCGGGCGAAGCCCCGGGGCAGGACGGCCGAGAGCAGGTAGAGGGCCTCGCCGCGGACGGCGAGGAGGTTCGACAGGCCCCGGCGCCGGGCCCGCCCCACCAGGATCCGGAAATACTGGCTGGCGATCTCGATGCCCAGGAAGCGGCAGGAGGGCTCCCGCTCGGCGCGGGCGATCAGGTACCGGCCCTTGCCGAACCCGATCTCCATCTCCCAGCCGCCGGCGTCCGGGGCGCCCAGTGGACCGGGGTGCGGCGGCACGAGGCGGTCGAGCTCGAGAGGAGCCCCGGCCTCGGCGAGGGACCACTCCCGGCTCGAGCCCCCGGAGGCGAAGAGGACCGGGCGGGTCACGGAGCGGGGTTTAGGAGTCTGCGCGGCAGAAACACGTAGCCGCGCGCAAGGGTCTTACGGGGTGAATTCAAGGCGGGAGGAGGAGTCGATGCAGGGACATCGTCGACGACGAGCAACGCTAAAGACACCCCGTACCCCCCTTGCGCCCTTCGGGTTGCGGCGGCGCGGGGCCGTCTACGTCGTTCCCGCTCCTCGACGATGGCTCGGCATCGCCTGCGTCGCGGTGCCTCGTGTCCGGCCCCACGGCGTTCGCAACGCGACTGCGCGTTTCTGCCGCGCTGACTCCTGGCCCCGGGTTCCAGATCGCGACCTGGTCGAGGCCCTTGCGCCGGAGGTCCGGCACCTCGCAGCCCTCGGCCGGGTAGCCCACCGGGAACAGGATGAACGGCTTCTCGTTCTCGGGCCGCCCCAGGATCTCGTTGAGGAAGCGCATGGGGCTCGGCGTGTGGGTGAGGGTCACCAGGCCCATGTGGTGGATGGCGGCCACGAACAGCCCGCAGGCGAGCCCCACGCTCTCCTTGACGTAGTAGTTCTTCCGCTTGGCTCCGTCCGGCTCGACGCCGAAGAGCTCGGCGAAGACCACCACCAGGTAGGGCGCGATCTCG
Organism: uncultured Acidobacteriota bacterium; assembly: GCA_963739795.1. Taxonomy (GTDB): domain Bacteria; phylum Acidobacteriota; class Thermoanaerobaculia; order Multivoradales; family DATKCC01; genus CAVUBL01. The sequence goes on from CAVUBL010000015.1 coordinate 458,913, forward strand.
AGGAACGGCTTGTGCCAGTCGGTGCCCAGGGGCTCCAGGGCCTCGCGCCACTCCGGAGGCATGCGCCCGCCCACGTAGCTCTCGTGCTCCTCGGCCTCGGCGCCCTCGCGGATCCGCCGCTTGATCGCCGGGTCGTCGACCACCACGAAGTGCCAGGGCTGGCGGTGGGCCCCGGAGGGCGCGGTCGCGGCGGTGCGGATGGCGAGCTCGACGGCCTCGCGGGGCACCGGGTCGGGGGCGAAGTGGCGCACGCTGCGCCGCCTTGCCATCTCCCGCTGAAATTCCCGCGCCCGGGAGAGCGTCTCCTCCGTCGGCAGGCGCCGGTGGTCGAGGGGAATGCCGCGGTAGGAGCTCATGGCAACAGCGCCCGGCAGGCCCTCACTCGGCCTTCGCGGGAGCCTTCGCCGAGGCGTTCGGGGAGTCGATGCCCCGCGCCGACAGCTCCTGGTCGATCGTCTCGGCGAGCTTCTCGTAGGGGACGGCGCCGGAGACGAGCTGGCCGTTGACGAACAGGGCGGGCGTGCCGCTGACCCCGGCGACGGAGCCCTGGCGCACGTCCTCGGTGACCGCCGCCGCCTTGCTCCCCGACTCCAGACACCGCTTGAAGGACGCGGCGTCGAGGCCCAGCTTCTGCGCCTTGGCCTCGAGGTCGGCGATCTCCAGGTTCTTCTGGTCGCCGAACATGGCGTCGTGCAACTCCCAGAACTTGCCCTGGTCCTGGGCGCACAGCGCGGCCTCGGCGGCCTTCTGGGCCTGGGGGTGGAGGTTGGTCAGGGGGAACTGCTTGAAGACCATGCGCACCTTGTCGCCGTAGGTCTCCCGGACCTTCTTGAGGGTCGGCTCGACCCGGCCACAGAACGGGCACTCGAAGTCCGAGAACTCGACGATGGTCACCGGGGCGCCGGCCGGCCCTCCCCGGGCGGGCTCGCCGGCCACGTCCAGGTCCACCCGGAAGGGCTCGAGGTGGTAGGCCACCTGGTACTCGGTGTCGAGGCGGTCGAGGAGGTCTTTGTAGGCCTGGGTCTGGTGCTGCTGGGCCAGGTACTGAGCGATCTGCGGAAGCACCTGCTCCTTGGGCCGGTTGCCGATCCGGTCCTTGTTCTGCTCGTAGAAGGCCTCGGCCTCCTCCCGTGTGACCTGGGCCGCCTGGCCCTGGATCTCGGTGGCGACCAGGTCCTCCTTGGACATGCCCCGCTTCGCCGCCTCGGCCTCGAGGACGCGGTCCTGGACCATCCGCCGCGTCTGGGTGTCGATCACGTCGTGGCGCTTCTGCTTCGCCTTGGCCTCGCACTGGAGCTGCTCCAGGCGCGCGCTGTCGAGCTTGTCGGCGGCGGCCTTCTCCACCGCGCCGCGGGTGATCGCCTCGCCCTGGACCGTGGCCAGGACGTCGGAGGCCGATCCCTCGCCGGCACCCGGGGAGCCGCCCGGGCCCGAAGGGGCGGCGCAGCCGACGGCGAGGCCGCCGGTCGCCAGGGCCAGAGCCAGCGCGAGGGCCGGGAACGAAGCTCGGCCGGAGAGCCACGGGAGGCGGGAAAGGCGTACGGTCTCGAATCTCGACGTCATCAGGAAGGCTCCTCGAGGCTCCCGCTCCGCAGTGCGCTCGAGAGTGACGGATCGAGGGGCGGAGGGGACGATGATTCTAGCGGCCGGAGGGCTCGGGCGCCAAGTGCTTCGCCACCAGCCCCTCGAGGATGCGCCCCGGCCCGACGGCCCGCAGGCGCCAGGCGGGAGCCCGCAGGAGCTCCTCGGCGAGGGCCAGGACCGGACGGGACAGGCGAGGCGGAACGCCGGGCCGCTCGCGGGCCGCCACCAGGGCCCGGGCCGCCCGGGCCCAGGGCGCGCCGGAGCGGGCCTCACTCCAGTCCGCCCCGGCCTCGAGGGACGCCGCCAGGGCGAGAAGCCAGACCGCCGAGCCGCTCTCGGCCCAGGCCGCGAGGCACTCGGCCGCCTCCGCGGCCAGGCTCTCCACCGCCTCGGCGTCGGGGCGCGCCTCGCCACCCAGGTAGATCGACAGGCTCCGGCTGCGCAGGGTCGGCAGGAGGTCGAGGCGGGACGGCGCGAGGAGGAGGAAGTGGCGCGGGGCCGAGGTGTAGGGCTCCTCGAGGGTCTTGAGCAGGGCGTTCGCCGCCTCGCCGGTCAGGCTCTCGGCGCTGGCGATGGCGAACACCTGCCCCCGCGCCTCGAAGGGCGAAACCTGTGCGGTCCTCAGAAACGCCTTGGTGGCCTCGACGGAGGTGGAGGTCTTGAGGTCGCGCTCGAGCACCTGGAAGTCCGGGTGGAACGCCTCCTCGGCTCCCCCTTCCGGCCAGCGGATTCTCCGGCAATGGGCGCACTCGCCGCACGGGCGCGCCTCGGGCGCGGCGGCGCAGAGGAGTGTGCGGGCGAGCTCGAGGGCCACCTCGCGGCGCCGCTCGGCGGAGCCGCCGTGGAGGATCACCCCCGGGTAGAGCTCCCCCCTGCGGGCGAGCCCGACCGACGCCTCCGGGGTCACGAGGCGACCTCCGGACCGCTTCCGAGAACCTCGGCGAGGGCGCGGCGGACCTGGGCGGCGGTCTCCTCTCGGCTGCCCGACGAGTCGATGCGCCGGAAGCGCTCCGGCTCGGCCGCGGCCAGCTCCCGGAAGCCGGCGCTCACCCGCCGGTAGAAGGAGAGGGCCTCCGAGTCCAGGCGGTCGGCGCTGTCCGGAGAGCGCCGGTTTCGGGTCGTCGCGCCCCGCTCCCGCGCCATCTCGGGCGGCAGGTCGAAGAGCAGCGTCAGGTCGGGCTTGCGGCCGCCGGTAGCCAACCGGTCCACCTGGTCGATCAGCTCCGGATCGACCCCCCGGCCGTGTCCCTGGTAGGCGCGGGTCGAGTCGGTGAACCGGTCGCACAGGACGTGCTCGCCGCGGGCCAGAGCCGGGTCGATGACCTCGATCAGGTGCTGACGCCGGCTGGCGAAGACCAGGAGCAGCTCGACCCGCCCGTCCATCCGGCTCCACCGGTGATCGAGGAACACCTGGCGAATCTCCTCGCTCAAGGGGGTCCCCCCGGGCTCGTGGGTGACCTGGTGCGGGATCGCCAGCTCGCAGAGCCAGCTTGCGGCAAGGCGCAAGTGGGTGGTCTTGCCGCTGCCGTCGAGGCCCTCGAAGGTGATGAACAGGGGGCGGGCAGGCTTGGCGGGGGAGCTCGTCACCGGAGGATCAGCCCTCGTCGCCGGCGAACAGCTCGTCCTCGAGCCGGCGCCGGGTGTCGGGATCGAAGCCGAAGGCCTCCGCGAGGCTCTCGAGCCAGGTGCGCTCCCGGTCGGAGACCTGCCGGTCGGCGAGGACCACCAGGGCGGCCGCCCGGTAGAGGGTCTCCCGCGCCCCGGGATCGGACACCATGCCGGCCAGCTCGGCCGGTGCCGGCGGCACGACCAGGTCCTGGTGCACCTGGTGGACCTGGGCCTCCGGCAGGTCCGACTCGTCGAGGCGAGCGAGGATCAGGCGCCGCTCCTCGGCCCCCAGCTCACCGTCGGCCAGCGCCGCCGCCACCATGGTGCGCACCGCCGGGAAGAGGGCCTCGGGCGGGAGCTCGTCCGGGTCCGCCGGCTCGGCCTTCCCCGCCGCGGGCGCGCGGAGCGGCGGCAGGGGCGGCAGCGCCGGCAAAGGGCGTGGCGGTTCCGCGCCGGCCACCCTCGCCGGGGGCGCAGGCGCGGTTTTGGCGCCGCCGGATTGGCTGGATTGACTGCTTTGGGGCAGCGGCTGGGTGCGTGAGGCCGTCCGCGGCGCGCCGGGAAGCGGTGGCAGGGGGGCCGAGCCCGGTGGCGGCGGTGGCGTCCCGGCCTTGGACACGGCCAGCCCGCCCAGCGCCGCCGCCGCACCCATCATCAGCAGGTTCCGGGTGCCGATCCGGCGAACCATCCCGCGGGTGGCGCGAGCGTTGAGGCCGGTGGAGCTCACCACCAGGTCGGTGAGCATGCGGTCGAACAGGCCCATGGATCACTTCCCCCCGCTCGGAATGCTACCGCGTCCGGCCTGCGGCGCTGCGAGCACGTTCTCCTCGAACAGCCGGTCGATCCGCCGGTAGGCGTCGAGCCAGCTCGAGGGCTGCTCGAAGTCGTGGGACTCGACCGGATAGAAGGCCACCCACCAGTTCTGCTTGCCGAGCTCGATCAGGCGCTGGGCCAGGCGTACCGTGTCCTGAAAGAAGACGTTGTCGTCCACCATGCCGTGGAGGATGATCAGGGGATCGGCCAGGCCCGAGGCGTACTCGATGGGCGAGCTCCGCTCGTAGGCCTCCGGATCCACGTCCGGGGTGTTGAGGATGTTCGAGGTGTACGGGTCGTTGTAGTGGGCCCAGTCGGTCACCGGCCTGAGCGCCGCGCCCGCGGCGAACAGGCCGGGGTCGCGGAACAGGGCCATGAGGGTGAGGAAGCCGCCGTAGGAGCCGCCGTAGACCCCCACGCGGTGGCGGTCCACGTCGTGGGTCGCCGCCAGCCAGGCCACGCCGTCCTCCAGGTCCTCGAGCTCGGGGTGGCCCATGTCGCGGTAGATCGCCGTGCGCCAGTCCCGCCCGTAGCCGGCCGATCCCCGGTAGTCCATGTCGAGCACCAGGCAGCCGCGGCGGGTGAGCAGGGTGTGGAACATGTGCTCGCGGAAGTAGTAGGACCAGCCGGCGTGGGCGTCTTGGAGGTAGCCGGCGCCGTGGATGAAGACCACCGCCGGGTAGGGCTCGGCGCGGTGGGGATCGAAATCCTTGGGCAGATAGAGGCGGGACCAGATCGGCCGCTTCACGTGGGTCGAGGGCACCGGCACGATTTGGGGCTCGGCCCAGTCGATGGCCGCGTAGGCCGCGCTCACCGTGTCGGTCAGGCGCCGGGCGGCGGCGCCGGGCCGGGCGTCCTGGAGCCAGAGGTCCGGCGGCCGGGTGGCGGTGGAGTGGGTGACCAGGAGCTCGCCGCCGTCCGGGGACAGGACGTAGTCGTTGAGGCCCCCGAGGTCGGTGAGCTTCTCCGGCGCGCCGCCGGCCACCGGCACCCGGTAGACCTCGTAGACCGCCGGGTCGCCGTGGTTGTCCAGGTAGTAGAGGAACCGGCCGTCGGGCGACAGGGTCACCGAGGAGACCACCGAGCCGCCGGGCGTGATCCGCCGGCGGCCGCCCTCGCCGCCGGCCCCGGCTCCTGCAAGGGAGTGGAGGTAGAGCTGGGAGTACCTCGACTCCTCCGACAGCAACCAGAGGGTGGAGCCGTCGCGGAGCCAGCCCATCTCGTTGAAGTCCCAGTTGATCCACGCCGGGTCCGTGAGCCGCTCGCGAGGGACCAGGCGCGCGCCCTGGACGTCGACGGTGGCGATCCAGCGGTCCTTGTTGTCCCGGGAGAACGCCATCACCGCCGCCCGGTCGCCGGCGCGGTTCCAGAGCACCCGGCCCACCGAGACGGCACGCAGGCCCGAGCTCGCCTGGTCCGCCTGGCCTTCCTCCGCGGCCTCGTCGCCCGGGCCGATCGAGGCCTCCTCCACCACCTCGCCGGCGCCCACCGCCGCGGCCTCGCTCGAAGCGGCCTTCTCCGCGGCCTCCCGCTCCTTCCGGCGAGTCTCGGCGGCGGCCCTGAGCTCGGCCAGGGGGTCCACGTCGATGCCGGGCAGCGCCGCCCAGTCCAGCTCGTGCATCGTGTGGCGCTCCAAGTCGAGGAGCAGCAGACGCTCGCCCTTGCCGTCGCCGGTCCCCACCTTGGGCCGCTCCTTCTCGGTCTCCACGTAGCCGCTCTCGGTGACGTACTCGGGCATCAGCGCCTTCTCACCCCGGTCCCGGTCGGCGTCGGCCACCGCCACCAGCATCCAGCGGCCCGACGGGGCGAGGGACGTGCCGGTCACGTCCACATCGTCGCCCAGATAGAAGGGCAGCGGCGGCCGGGTCGGGTCTGCGGCCTGGAGCTCCCGCTCGCGGTCGCGCTCGGCCTTGTCCTCGGCCTTGTCCTTGCGGATCACCTGGAACAGCCGCTCCTGCTGGCGCTCCAGGAAGTCCGCGTCGGCCTCGTCCTCGGCCTCCTGCTGCGCCGGGTCCTCCTCGGTCCGGAGGTCGGCCGCCTGGAGCTCGAGGCCGGTCGCCAGATCGCGGACGTAGACCTGGTCCCCCCGGCGGTAGGCCACCCGGCCATCGCCGTCACCGTCGCCGGTCAGAAACTCGGCGTCGGTCTCGTCGTCGGCCGTGCGGGTGAGCTGACGGACCTCGCCGCTCGTCAGGTCGCGGACGTAGACGTCCCCTTCCCGGACGTAGACCTTCTTCGTGCGATCGGCGCTCCACTCGCCGCCCGCCACCGAGATCGAGCCCCGGTCGGCGTCGGCCACCTGCTGCGGGGAACCGGGCCCGCCGAGGCCGACCCGGTAGAGGTCCCGGATCTCGGAGCCCTGGCGCTTCTGCTCGTAGTAGACCGCCTTCGAGTCGTCGGCCCAGTAGGCGTCCTCCGGGGCGTTCCCGATCCAGTCCGGGTCGGCCATGATCCGCTCGAGGGTGAGCTCGCCGGGTGGGCTCGGTGGCTGGGCGGCGGCCGGCGCAGCGACGCAGAGCGCGAGCGTGACGGCGAGCGCGAGGCGCCCCGCGGGGCGGGATCGAGGAGGCATCGGGGAGTCCTTTCCGGGAGTTTCCGGCGGCCCAGGGTATCCGATCCCGCCGGCCTCGGGGCGCCTGACGAGATCGAGCCCGCCCTCGCTCAGCCGGCGACGACGCGCCAGGAGTGGGTCTTGGTGACCAGCCAGACCCGACCGCCGGCGGCGAGGCCCAGCTCGCCGACCGCCTCGGGGGTGAGGTGGGCGAGCCAGGCGCCGGAGCGCAGCAGGAGCCCCTCGCCCGCCGCCTCGAGCCCGTCGATCTCGACCTCGACGGCGTTGCGGGCCGACAGGCCCTCCGGCCGCCGGGTGGCCACCAGCACCTCGCCGGCGCCTACCGCCAGCAGGACCGAGCGGCCGACGGCCAGGTCGGGGGTGGGGGGGATGCTCACGGCGCCCCCGCCCACCGAGCCCAATCCGGACCCCGCCAGCTCCACCCGGGTCACCCCGGCCGCCGGGTCGTGGGCGACGACCCGGGCCTCGATCAGGGTCTCGGCCTCCGCGCCCGGACCGAGGGCGGCGCGCAGCAGCACCTCCCGCGTCGGGCCGGAGTCGCGGACCCGCCCCTCGTCGAGGAGCAGCACCTCGCCGGCCAGGGCCGCCGCCTCCTCGGGGCGATGGGTGACCACCAGGAGTGGCACGTCCCACCCGGCCCGGACGCTTCCGACCCGCTCCCGGATCTGGCCCAGGGCCCGGCGGGCCCGCTCCGGGTCGAGACCGGTGGTGGGCTCGTCGAGGAGCAGGAGCCGGGGCCGCGAGAGGAGGGCGCGGCCGAGGGCCACGCGGCGCCGCTCGCCGCCGGAGAGGTGCCGGGGATGGCGGTCGAGGAGCGGCGCCAGGTCCAGGGCCTCCACCACCTCGGCCAGGTCGGCGGCGACCGCGAGCCCGTCGCCGTCCGCCCTCCGCTGCCCGAACAGGAGGTTGGCGCGCACCGAGAGGTGAGGGAAGAGGGCGCCGTCCTGGGGCACGTAGCCCACGCGCCGGCGCTCGGGGGGCAGGCGGCGCCGGGCCGCCGAGTCCTGGAGGACCTCGCCGCCCACCACCACCCGCCCGTGGGCCGGGCGCAGGCCGGCGATGGACTCGAGGAGCGTCGTCTTGCCGGCCCCCGACGGACCGAGCACCGCCGCCGCCGCGCCGAGGCGGGCCGAGACCTCGAGGCGGAAGCGGTCGAGTGGAACGGAAAGATCGATCTCGATCCGCGCCGTCATCGGTCGAGCCTCGCCTCGCGACGGCGGGTGAGCCACTCGACGCCAAGCATGGCGGCGAAGGCCAGGACGGCCGCCACACCGGCCAGGGCCAGGGCCTCCCCGTCCCGGCCCACCTGCACCCGCTGGAAGATGGCCAGCGCCAGCGTCTGGGTGCGCCCCGGGATGTTGCCGGCCACCAGCACGGTGGCCCCGAACTCCCCCAGCGCGCGGGCGAAGGCGAGGACCGCCCCGGCCAGCACGCCGCGCCAGGCCAAGGGCAGCTCGACGGCGAAGAACGCTCCCAGGGGCCCCCGGCCGAGGGTGCGGGCCACCCCGACCAGGCGCGGGTCGACCTCCTCCAGAGCCGAGCGGACGCTGCGCACGAGAAGCGGCAGGGCGACCACGCCCGAGGCCACCACCACCGCCTTCCAGGTGAAAGCGATCTCGAGGCCGAAGAGGCGGTAGAGGGGCCCGCCCAGGAGCCCGCCCCGCCCCAGGAGCAGGAGGAGCGCCAGGCCCACGGCGGTGGGCGGGAGAACCATGGGCAGAGTGACCAGGGCCTCCACCACCGAGCGTCCGCGCCATCCCCGGCGCGACAGCGCCCAGCCGAGGGCCGTCGCCGGCACCAGGACGAGGGCCGTTGCGCCGGCCGCCACCGACAGGGTGAAGGCGACCAGCCGCAGGGTCTCGCTCATAGAGCCGGCGCGCCGCGGGTGGGCAGGTGGCGGAATCCGTAGCCGTGGAAGACCTGCGCCGCCTCGGGCGAGAGCAGGAACTCCAGGAAGGCCCGGCTGCCGGCGCGCGCCCCCTCGACCGGGGCGGCCCAGTAGACGATCTCCGGCGCCTGGGAAGGCGGCGCGCGGTAGATCACCCGCACCCGGCGGGCCGAGTCGCCGGCGACCGCGTCGCTGGCGTAGACCACGCCCACCGGCACGCTGCCCGAGGCCACCGCCGCCAGGTTGGCCCGCACGTCGAGGGCGGGGACCACCTTCGGCGCCAGGCGCTTCCAAACCCCGACCTTCTCGAGCCAGGCGCGGGCGTACTGGCCCGCCGGCACTCCCTCCGGATCGGCGAGCCCCACCCGGTCGAAGGTGAGGAGGTCCTCGGCCGACGCGACCCGGGCGTCCGAGCCCCGGGGAGCGATGACGACGAGCTGGTTGCTCAGCAGGGCGACGGCCTGGCCGGCCACGGTGCGCTCGGCCCGGTCGAGCTGCGCCCGGTTCGCCGAGACGAAGAGGTCCGCAGGGGCGCCGGCGGCGATCTGGCGGGCGAGGCTGTCGGAGCCGGCGAAGTTGAACTGCACCGGGGTCTCCGGGTGCCTGCGCTGCCAGACGGTCCCGGCTTCCTGGAGGGCGTCGGCCAGGGAGGCGGCGGCGAAGACGAGGACCGGCTTCTCGCCGCAGCCCGCCTGGACCAGGAGCAGGGCGAAGCCGAGGGTCGAGGTGAGGGCCAGGGCGGCGAGGCCCGTCCAGGCGCCGGCCTTTCGCCGGAAGCGGCCCAGGCGCCCCAGACGCCCGGCGCCCGGCTCCGGCTCGAACGGTCCGCGACCCCGTTCCCGACCTTCGTTCACTCTGATCCCGCCCTGACCATGACGAAGCGGAGCTTACCGCCTCGCCCCGTCGGCCTCCGCCAGCCACCCGCCCCGCAGTCGGGGAAGCGCCCGCCGCACTTCGACCTCGGTCAGGCCCAGGACGTCGTGGGCCGCCACCAGGTCGTCGAGATCGACCGGGTAGAGGCCTCGGCGGTCGGCTCGGCCGAGGCCGGCGACGTCGCGCGGGGCGATCAGCGATCGCATACTGGTCTCGAAGGCGCCCTCGTCCCCTCCCGCGAGGACCACCCGGAGGCCCTCCTCCGCCCGGCCCACGATCTCGGCGAGCTCCGGATCGCCGGCGCCCAGGAAGGGCTCCCAGCACCAGGCGCCGCCCTCGGCGCGGTCCTCCGGCAGCAGGCGCTGGCGCGCTTCGCTCCAGCTCGCCGCCGCGAAGTAGAGGAGGCACCAGGGACCGAAGGGGCCCAGCGCGCCGGGCGCTCCGCGGCTGGCGACATGGCCGCGAAGGCCCCGGCCGCCAGCCGCTCGACCCAGTCGGCCTCGAGGGCCAGGTGCCGCGAGTAGCGCTCCAGGGCGGCGGCCTCGGGCACCCCGCCCTCCTCGAGCAGGCGCGCCGCGCGCTCGACTCCCAGGAGGCTCCAGGCGATGCCGGTGGAAAAGAGCGGCGTCGAGAAGGCGAAGCCGTGGGGCAGGAGGAGCCAGCCGGGGCCGGCGGCGCGGGCCAGGCGACGCTGGAGCCGCGGCACGAAAGCGACCGGCCGCAGCGTCCTCGCCCCCTCGAGCTGGGCCGCCAACGTCGGGTACCGACCGACGATCTGCCGGAACGCCCTCTCCGGATCGGCCTCCCCCGCGCCGGGCAGGGCCGCGCGGGCCTCTCGGGCGGCCTCGCCCAAGAGCTCGATCCCGGCGCTCACCCGGCCGTCGTCGAAGCGCAGGGCGTACATCCACCCCTCCTCTAAAAGGTGGTGCACCGCCGCGCGCTCGTCCGGGTAGGGCCCCTCCGGACCGAGCGAGGCGAGCCCATCGAGGGGCGGGACCCGGTCGAAGTGGCTGAACAGAAGGGCGGAGTCGAGGCGCGGCGCCGCCTCGGGCAGGTCGAGGGCGCGGGCGAGGAGACCGCCGGCGCCGGTGGCGTCCACCAGGAAGGGCGCGCGGATCTCGCACGGCTCGCCGCGCTCCGGGGTGGCCCGAAGGCGGCATCCGCCGGCGCCCAGCTCTTCGATGGCGAGCTCGGTCCGTTCCCGCACCTCGACGCCCTCGGCGGCGGCGCGCTCTACTAGATAGGCGTCCACGTCGGCGCGCAGCCAGTGGCTGTCGGCCACCTCGTCGCTCGGGCTCGCCGCCACCAGCAAGCGCCGGCGACCGTCCCGATCCGGTAGGTCCGGCGGCTCCGCGGCGAAGGCCCGCCCCGGCCGATGCGCCAGGAAGGTGAAGCCCCGCTTCAGGCCCCGTCTCAGTCCGAGCTTGGGGCCGGCCAGGTCCCGACTCCAGCGCCCGTAGGCGGCGAGGGACGCGAGGTCCGCCAGGTCGTAGCGCGCCGCCAGGCGCTCGAGGGCGATGGCGGCCAGCGGGGTCGAGGACTCGCCGACGGCGAAGCGCGGGTGGCTCTCCCGCTCCACCAGGAGCACGCGCCGGCCCGCCCGAGCGAGGAGCCGGGCGAGGATCGACCCGGCGAAACCGGAGCCGGCGATCACCACGTCGAAGCGCTCGCTCATGCCGGGCCTCCGGTGAGCCCGACCGCGGGGACAACTCCGCAGGCGGCGCAGGGCTGCGCGCGATCGACGCGATCGAGACACCCGGTGAGGTTCGCCCTGCGCAGACGGTCGCGCCGCGCCGGAAGGCAGGCCATGCAGGCGGCGAGCCGCTCGAGGTCCCAGAGGTCCGCCGTCACCACCGCGCCGGCCCGGGCCGCGGGCAGGTCGAGGGCGCGCTCGAGGGCTTGTTCCAGGTCGTCGAGGACGGGGTAGGACACCTCACCTCGCCGCGAGAGCTCCTCGAGGGCTCCGTTGCCCGGGCGAAGCGGGATCAGGGCCACGTGGCAGGCTCCGGCCCCGAGGGCGTGGACCGCCGAGCGTACCGCCCACTCCACCGCTTCCTCCGCCGGTACCCGGGGCACGCCCACCAGCACGAAGGCGCGCACGTCCACGCCCTCCGCCCGGAGAGCCGCCGCCGCGCGGGCGAAGTCCCCGAGCTCCATCCCCTTTCCGAGGCTCTCGAAGGCTTCGGGGTGGACCGTCTCGAGCCCCATCGCCACCTCGAGACGCCCGTCGAGGAGGCCGGAGAACCGCCGCCAGAGCTCGGCGCCCGGTCCCAGGACCAGGCGCGGGTGGCACTCGACCACGACCCGGGAGAAGGCGCGGGCGAGGACGGCGATCTCGGGCAGGTCGGCCGCCGGCACCGCCCGGGGATCGAAGAAGTTGCTGGCGTTGTAGAGCTTGAGCACGCCGCCGGCAAGGGCCTCCCGCTCGGACCCGGCGAGGCCGGCGAGGGCCCGGCGGACCTGGGCGGCGAGGGCGCCCTCGGGGGTCGGCCCGTCGAGGGTGTGGCGCCAGAGGTCGCAGAAGACGCAGGTGAAGGGGCACTCGGCGCCGGCGAGGAGCAGGGTGAGGGCCGGTGCCACCCGCGGCGGCCGGGCGCCGGGCAGGCGCTCGTCCTCGGTCAGGACCCCCACCGGCCGCCACGGGTCGGGAGGCTGCTTGGCGCCGCGGAGCGCCCGGATCCGGCGCGCGCCGAGGTCGGGCTCCCTGCCTCCCCTCGCGATCACGCGAAGAGCGACAGGAAGTGCTTGCGGTAGCGCGGCTCCGCCTGGCCCAGGCTCTCCTGCCGCGCCCCCTCGGCCACCGCCCCGTCCTGGAAGCGGCGCTTGGGGTAGACCGGCAGGTCGCGGCCGGTCAGAGCCTTGACGCCGCGGGCGAGGACCTCCCCCTTCAAGGCGTAGAGCCGATCGGTGGAGCCCCGGGTCAGCTCGTCGAAGGGGATGGCCTCGGCCACCTGGACGACCGACGGCCGGGTCAGGGGGCTGAAGGCGGCGAAGCCGAGGCGCGCGGCCGGGGCGTAAGTGCGCACGCACCCCCGGCTGTAGCCTCCCGAGTAGGTGAGGGAGTGTTTGATGGCCTCCACGCCCCAGCCCTCCTGGTAGAGCATGGAGTTGCCGACCACGCTACGGATCGTGAGCTCGCCCCCCTCCTCCAGGGGGTAGTCCTTGAGGTTCTCGTCGCCGCCGTCGCCGTCGACCAGCAGGCGCCAGTCCGGGTAGCGCTCCCGGATGCCCCGGAGCAGCGCCAGGGCGACCGCCGCGCACTCGACGTCCAGGGGCTTGTAGTCCTCGATCACCGCCACCGCCTCGAACGGATCGAGAGCGGAGGCCGGCACGTCCACCGTCTCGCCGAGCATCTCGAGGTCGACCGAGCGCAGGAACTCCCGGGCCTGGCGGGCGTCCTCGCCGCCGCCGTCGACCGCCAGGGTGAACGCCTTGAGCCGCGCCGGGCTCTCGCCCTGGGAGCGCAGCACGTGCTCCAGGGTGAGGAGCACCGAGCCGCTGTCGAGCCCCCCGGAGAACGGCACGCCGATGGGCTCGTTCCCGGGCACGGCCAGGAGCCAGGCGCGGAGCTCCTCGGCGAGGGCCCCCACGTAGAGCTCGCCGATGCGGTCGAGGTCCGGCGGCAGCACGCCCCGCGGCGGTTCGAAGAACCTGCGGAAGGTCGGGTTCGGGTCCGGGCAACCGATCAGGCGCAGGGTCATCAGGTGGTGGGCCGGCACCATGCGGGTGTAGCTGGGGTGGAACTGCTCGCCGTAGCCCTCCGCCTCCAGGCACTCCCGGATCGCGTCGATACGCTCGGCCACCACCAGCATGGGCCCGGTCCGCTCCTTGGCCAGGAAGTAGCGCAAGGGCCGGTCGAGGCTGCGGGCCAGGCGCACGCGCTCGCCCTCGCGGGCGACCAGGGCGAACGAGCCGTGGATGCCCAAGACCCCCTCGGGGTCGGCGGCGAGCACCCGGGCGCGGGCCTCTTCGACGCTCAGGTTGAGGATCTGCTGGCTCTCGGGAGGCACCAGATCGAGGACGCGGGCGATGGGCTTGGGGGCGGTCTCCATGGGCGGGGGTCTCCGGCGACGTGGCGATGTGGCTGAAGGGGGCTCGGTGCGCGCGCCCCGGGACCGGCCGGGGCACCGCGCTTCCGATTATAGAGGGGCGGCCGAGAGGGCGTCGGGGTCAGGCGGGGGCCGGAGCAGGCGGATGGACGGCCTCGAAGGCCTCGAAGTAGCCCTGGATGCGGCCCCCGTACTCCGCCGCGCGGCCCGGCCCGTTGTAGCGGCTGGCGAACTCTTCGAAGCGCTTCCGGCGCAGGGCTTCGAGCATCGGTGAGGTGGTCCCCGGACCTTTGACGAAGAGGAAGCCCGCCGCCGGCGAGTCGTCGAGAAGGACGATCCAGTCGCCGTGAACGAACCCTTCGCGGCCCCCGGCGTCCACCTGGTACCAGGCCCCGGCGGTCTCGAGCACGCGCACCCGGGTCCCTCGCGCCAGCTTGCCCAGGACCGCGCTCGCCGTCGAAGGCTCCTCGCGCAAGTTGAGAACGCTCGCGGTCACCGCCCCGGCGGTCTCGTTCATGACAGTTCCTCTCGTGGACAGTCTCCGTGCCCCGATCGAAAATTCGGCCGGCACCAGAAGAGGAGTTGCCGGACCGCCCCGTTCGGTGACAGCCGAGGGGAATCGTCTGCGGTCGGGAGGCTCGGGCCTGAAGCCGGTTCCTTGCGCGACGCGGCCTCTGTGGCTACAATGGCCGCGGAGGGATTCATGGCGCCGGTCAGCACACGCGAGCTCAAGGATCGGCTCTCGGCCTATCTTCGACGCGCCGAAAGTGGAGAGAGGATTCTCGTCATGCGCAATGGACGTCCGATCGCGGCACTGGTGCCCCTGGCGGAGGTGGCGGGGCTCGACGAGGAGGGCCGCCTCCGGCAGCTCGCCGCGCAGGATCTCGTCCAGCTGCCCGAGAGCTCGGCGCCGCCGAGCTGGCTCTCGACTCCGAGGATCCCGACCCGCGGCAAGCCGGTGTCCGAGATGGTGCTCGAGGACCGCCGGTGATCCTATTCGCCGATACGAGCGCCTTCGTCAAGCTCTATTTCGAGGAAATCGGCAGTGCCGAGATGATCGAGCGCACCAGCGGGTCGCGCCTCGCGCTGTCACATCTGGCATATTCCGAGGTGTACGCGTCGTTCGCCCGCCAACGACGGGAGTCTCGGCTCTCGCCGAGCGACCATGCCGCTCTTTGCGCCCGGTTCGAAAAAGACTGGCAGACCGTGACGCGGGTCCCGTCGAGCCCCGCCGTGCTCCGATGGATCCCGAAGCTCTGCGGGGACTTCCCCTTGCGCGGGGCCGACGCTCTCCACCTGGCCAGCGCCCTCGAGCTCCGCGACGCGGGCCTCGACGTCACCTTCGCCGCTGGCGACACCCGCCTCACCGAAGCCGCCCAAGCCCTTGGCCTCGAAGTCTTCGACCCCGCCCATTCGAGCCGCACCGGCGACTGGATCGCCGAGCCCTGAACCGGGCGCCCCACCCCGCCCCACCCCGCCGCGCCTCGCTTCCTACCCCGGCGGCGCCTTGCGCGCCCTCCCCCTCCCCCTGGTAGGATCAGGCCCGGCCCGGCATCCCCGCTCCTCCCCCGGAGGGCCCGACCATCCCACCTAGAAGTCCGCACGGGAGACACGACAGAGCCAGGCAGACTCCTAGTCCACCACTACTACAACGACAACAGAGGAACCCATGACGGAAGTCTTCATCCCGAAGGAGACCGAAACGGGAGAGACCCGCGTCGCGGCCACCCCCGAGACCGTCCACAAGATGGTCAAGGACGGCCTCGCCATCACCGTCGAGACCGACGCGGGTGCCACTTCCTGGTTCTCCGACTCCGCCTATGAAAAGGCGGGCGCCCAGGTGGTTTCCGGCTCCGACGCGACCCAGGCCTGGAGCTCGGCCGACGCCGTGCTCGTGGTTCGAGCGCCGGCCCCGGAGCGCGCCGCTTCGATGCGCAAGGGTGCAGTCCTCATCGGACTGCTCGCCCCGTACAAGAACGCCGACCTCGCCCAGATCCTGGCCGAGCGGGGGGTCACCTCCCTCGCCATGGAGCTCGTCCCGCGGATCAGCCGCGCCCAGTCCATGGACGCCCTGTCCTCCCAGGCCTCGATCGCCGGCTACAAGGCCGTGCTCCTGGCCGCCGCCGAGCTCGGCCGCTACTTCCCCCTGCTGATGACCGCCGCCGGCACCATCCCGCCGGCGCGCGTCGTGATCATGGGCGCCGGCGTCGCCGGCCTCCAGGCGATCGCCACGGCCAAGCGCCTGGGCGCCATCGTCGAGGTCTCCGACATCCGCGAAGCGGTCAAGGAGCAGGTCGAGTCCCTGGGCGGCCGGTTCATCGAGCTGCCCCTCGAGGAGTCGGGCGAAGGCGAGGGCGGATACGCCCGGGAGATGGGCGAGGACTTTCTCCGCCGCCAGCGCGAGATCGTCACCCAGCACCTCTCCCACGCCAACGCCGCCGTCACCACCGCCCTGGTACCCGGCAAGCCGGCGCCTCGCCTGATCACCGCCGAGATGGTGCACAAGATGCGCCCCGGCGCCGTGATCGTCGACCTCGCCGTCGAGCAGGGCGGAAACTGCGAGCTGTCGCGCGCCGACGAGGTCGTCCGCGAGGGCGGAGTGACGATTCTCGCCCCCTCGAACCTCGCCGCCACCATGCCCGAGGACGCCAGCACGCTCTACGCCCGCAACGTCCTCGCCCTGCTCGACCTGATGGTCAAGGAGGGTGCGATCGGCCTCGACCTCGAGGACGAGGTCCTCGCCGGGAGCCTGCTCACCCATGGCGGCGAGATCGTCCACGAGCCCACCGCCAAGAGCCTCCAGGAGGTGACCCCGTGACCGCAGACCTGCTCTTCGGCATCTACGTCTTCGTGTTGGCGATGTTCGTCGGCTTCGAGATCATCACCAAAGTCCCGCCCACGCTCCACACCCCGCTCATGTCCGGCGCCAACGCCGTCTCGGGCATCACCATCGTGGGCGCCCTGATCGCCGCCCAGACCGGCTCGATCACCATGTCGAACGTGCTGGGCTGCCTCGCCGTCATCTTCGCCACCATCAACGTGGTGGGGGGCTTCATGGTCACCGACCGGATGCTCCAGATGTTCGGCCGCAAGAAGAAGAGCTAGGGAGCAACGAGCCATGGTCCATCAAGTCTTCGTCCCGATCCTCTACCTGCTCTCGGCGATCCTCTTCATCTACGGCATCAAGGGCCTGACCCGGGTGCGTACCGCCCGCCGGGGCAACGCCATCGCCGGCCTCGCCATGCTCCTGGCGGTGGTCGCCACCCTCGTGCTCATGGGCCGCATCGACTACCGGTGGATCCTCGCCGGCGTGGCCGTCGGTGGCGCCATCGGCGCCGTCGCCGCGATCAAGGTCAAGATGACCTCCATGCCCGAGATGGTCGCCCTGTTCAACGGCGCCGGCGGAATCGCATCGGCCCTGGTCGCCCTGTCGGTGATCTGGACCGACAGCATCGAGCCCGGCTCCACCCAGCGCCTGTCCGAGATCCTCGGCGGCTCCTCGGCCCTGACCGTGGTCCTGTCGATCCTCATCGGGGGTGTGACCTTCAGCGGCTCGGTGATCGCGTACGCCAAGCTCGCAGGCAAGGTCAACGGTCAACCGGTGCTGGTGCCCGCCCGGCACGTGATCAACGTGCTGCTGCTCCTCGCCTCGCTGGGGCTCGGCATCTACTTCGCCTTCGGCACCGGCGAGACCGGGCTGATCGCGATCCTGGCCCTGGTGGTGCTGGCCGCCAGCCTGATCCTGGGCGTCATGCTGGTGATCCCCATCGGCGGCGCCGACATGCCGGTGGTGATCTCGCTCCTGAACTCCTACTCCGGCCTCGCCGCCGCCATGACCGGCTTCGTCCTGGACAACAACCTCCTCATCATCGCCGGCGCGCTGGTCGGCGCCTCCGGGCTGATCCTGACCCGCATCATGTGCGATGCGATGAACCGGTCGCTCGCCAACGTGCTGTTCGGCGGCTTCGGGGTGCAAGCGACGACGCCCGGCGGGCCCGCCTCGGAGTACGGCACCGTGCGCTCGTGCACCGCCGAGGACGCCGCAATGATCCTCGAGAGCGCCGAGTCGGTCATCTTCGTGCCCGGCTACGGCCTCGCGGTCGCCCAGGCGCAGCACACGGTCAAAGACCTCGCGAACCTGCTCGAGGCCCGCGGGGCCAAGGTCTCCTACGCCATCCACCCGGTGGCCGGACGCATGCCGGGCCACATGAACGTGCTCCTGGCGGAGGCCGACGTGCCGTACGAGCAGCTCTACGAGATGGACAAGATCAACCCCGAGTTCAAGGACACCGACGTGGTGATCGTGGTGGGCGCCAACGACGTGGTGAACCCGGCCGCCGAGAAGACGCCGGGCAGCCCGATCTGGGGGATGCCGGTGCTCCAGGTCTGGGAGGCGCGCACGGTGATCGTGATCAAGCGCAGCCTGTCGCCGGGCTTCGCCGCCATCAAGAACGAGCTGTTCGAGTACGACAACACGCTGATGTTCTTCTCCGACGCCAAGGTCGCCCTCCAGGGTCTGGTGAGCGAGCTGAAGAGCGCCGCCGCTGCGTGAGGGGGGGTCTCGACCCTGGGGTACCTGAGCGGAGACATGGCGCTGGACGACTTGGTCTGGTATGCGGCCTACGGTTCGAACCTCGCCTACGAGAGGTTCATGGCCTACCTGCGTGGTGGCCCCGTCGAAGGCCGGCTGAGCGTCCAGAAGGGAGCGTCCGATCCGTCGCCGCCGCTGGCGGACCGACCTTACCGGCTGAACCACGAGCTCTACTTCGCCGAGGACGCGCCGGCCTGGCACGGCGGAGGGGTGGCCTTCGTTCGGTCCGAGGCCCACCCCGAGGCCCTGACGCTCGCCAGGATCTTCCTGATCACGGCCGGCCAGTTCCTCGAGCTCGTCGCGCAAGAGAACGGGACGACTCCGGAGGCGATCGCAACCCGCATGACCCGTAGCACTCTGGTCGGCGGTCAGCTCGGCGAACGAGTCGAGCTCGCCGGTGGCTGGTACGACCTCGCGCTCTGTCTCGGCACCGAGCCGCTGAGTCCCGGGGAGGCCAAGCGCTACCCCGTGTGGACGTTCACCAGCAGCCGGGACCGGAGCGAAAGTGCCCAGTTCCCCAGCCCCCAGTACCTCGGCACCATCGGCCGGGGCCTGCTGGAGACCTATTGGGGCGTCGACCGCGACGACGCGACCTTGGATCTCCACCAGCTCGAGGCCTACCTACAGCGGACCACCCCTCCTTGCGACCAGAGCCAGGCGCAGGTGGCGGCCGCCCTGGGCTGTTGTCCCGGATTGTCGCAAGCGATGACCGTCATGCCGACCGAGGACCGCCGGGGGGCCGGCAGGGTCTCCATCGTTCAGCTTCATCCCGACGACCACCGGGCCCTCGGGCTTCCCCGGCGGCGAAGCTGGCTCCGCAGGCGTCCCCTTTCCGTGATTCTGGAGAGCTACCATCGCCATCAACGGGTGCGTGTCCGCGCCGTGGTCCACCAGCCGCCGGTCTCTCGCGGGAAGAGCGCTGCCCCGGAAGCGGGACGGGTGAAGATGGACCAGAAGCTCCGCCAGGCCCTCGGGATCCAGCCGGGGGACAGAGTCCTCGTCAGGCGCCCGACGGGAGCGGAGCTCCGACCTCGCGAGGAGCTCACGCCACTCGCGCGGGCCTTCCACTGGTGCCTCCAGCACACTTGCGGGGTGCAACGCCAGATCATGCGCGTCACCAAGGCCCGCTTCGCGGACATGGAGATCCCGATCTGCCGCATCCCAGCGAGCGGCTTCGACGTCCTGGGCCTCGAGCCCGGCGACCGCGTGGTGCTCGAATCCGTCACCGGTATCCTCCGGCGGCGAGCCATCGAGGCGACCGACGAGATCCTCAGAGAACGGCGTGAAACGAGCTCGGCGTTCTGGGATTGCCACCGAGAGCTCAGCCTTCACCGGACGGCCTCCGGCAACCCGAAGTCCGACCTGCCACTGATCTTCATCGACTTCGACGCTCGATCGGCGCTCGGGGTCAAGCCGTGCGACCCCGTGTACGTCTACCGGGACATCGCCGGCCTCCTGTGGAAGCAGCTCCGGCTCCTGGGAATCACCCTCGTCCTCAGCGGAGCGATCGTGATCGTCCAGCTCGAGAGCCTGACCCTCTGGCAGAAGGTCACGGTGTTCGCCGGAACCCTTCTGGTGGGCCTCCTGCTGGTCCTGTTCGAGATCCGGAAGCGGATCACGTGAGCCGGCAGACGAGCCACCTCCGGCGGATGCATCGAGGGCTCGGCTATCCTTGGAGCCCCAGTCCCGGGGGCCGCCTCCAAGGACCCCGCTGGACGCCGACCATGATGAGGCCATGGACCGCGACGAGCTACTGAACGCGTATCGGCGAACCCGCTCCCTGACCCTGGAGCTCGCCGGGCGGTTGCGGCCGGAGGACTTCCGCATCCAGTCGATGCCCGACGTCAGCCCGCCGTGGTGGAACCTCGGCCACACGACCTGGTTCTTCGCCCGCAACGTCCTCCAGCCGCGGGGGCGCTACGGCGAGGCCGACCGCCGCCTCGAGTACTCTCTGAACTCCTACTACGAGTCTCTCGGGCCCCGCCTGGCGCGGGACCGCCGCGGCCTCATGACCCGGCCGACCACCGACGAGATCCTCGAGTTCCGGCGCTCGGTGGACGAGCGCATGGAGGCGGTGATCCGGGAGGCCCGGGAGGCGGAGCTCGCCGAGCTCGGCTTCCTGGTGACGACCGGCATCCACCACGAGCAGCAGCACCAGGAGCTGCTGGTTTCCGAGGTCAAGCACATCCTGGGGGCGAACGTCCCGGAGCTGCGCGAGCCGTTCGTGGAGCCGCCCGCCGGCGGCGAGCCGCGGGAGGTGCCACCCCTTGGCTTCGTCCCCTTCGAAGGCGGCGTCCACGAGATCGGCAACCTCGAAGGCGGCTGGTGCTGGGACAACGAGCTCGCCGTCCACCGGGCGTTCGTCGAGGACTTCGCCCTGGGCACGCGGCTGGTGACCAACGGCGAGTATCTCGAGTTCCTCGCGGACGGCGGCTACGAGGACCCCCTGCTCTGGCTGTCCAACGGCTGGGCCCGGGTGAGCGCCGAGGGCTGGCGGGCGCCTCTCTACTGGGAGAAGGTAGACGGGGCGTGGACCTCGTGGACCCTGGCCGGCACCCGCGAGATCGAGCCGGCGGAGCCGGTCTGCCACGTGAGCTTCTACGAGGCCGACGCCTTCGCACGCTGGAAGGCCGCGCAGGGGGGCGGCATGGAGGGGGCGCGACTGCCCACCGAGAGCGAGTGGGAGCACGGCGCCCGCACCGCGGGCTTCCCCGGGCCCGGCGCCAACTTCCTGGAGTCGGGGCGCTTCCACCCGGCGCCGGCCCCAATCCAGACGCCGGCGACCGAGGGGCTCACCCAGACCGGCGGCCACGCCTGGGAGTGGACCACGAGCCACTACGAGCCCTACCCCCGCTATCGCCCCTTCGACGGCGCCCTCATGGAGTACAACGGCAAGTTCATGGACAACCAGCGGGTCCTCCGGGGCGGCTCGTGCGCCACGCCGGAGAGCCACATCCGGGTCTCCTACCGCAACTTCTGGTCCCCCGAGACCCGCTTCCAGTTCACCGGCATCCGCCTGGCCAAGAGCCTGGGATGAAACCCGCCGGGGCGGCTCGCGCCCGCGGCTCCCGGTAGGAGAGTCGACATGATCACGCCCCGCGGCACCAGCCGGCGCCGAGCTTGCGCCCTCGGCATCATCGCCGTCCTGCTCCTCGTCGTCACCCTCCCCCTCGCCGCCGCGGCGCCGCGGGCTCCCCACGGGACCGGCGGCGCTGTGGCGTCGGACGATGCGCGGGCCACGGCCGTGGGCGTCCTGATCCTCAAGGCCGGCGGCAACGCGGTGGACGCGGCGGTGGCGACCGCCCTCGCCCTGGCGGTCGCGTTTCCCGAGGCCGGGAACCTGGGCGGCGGTGGCTTCGCCGTCGTCCGCATGGCGGGCCCGGACGGCCCGCAGGAGGCGAGCCTCGACTTCCGGGAGAAGGGACCGGCGGCCGCGACCCGGAACATGTACCTCGACCACGAGGGCAAGCCCGTCTCCGGCGCGTCGTTGGACGGGCCCCTCGCCGCCGGCGTGCCGGGCTCTCCGGCGGGCCTGTGGGAGCTCCACCGCCGGTTCGGGAAGCTCCCCTGGGCGCAGGTCGTGTCCCCCGCCGAGCGCCTGGCGCTGGTCGGGGTCGCCGTCGACGCCAACCTCCACCGCCAGCTCGCCGACTACCGGGACGAGCTGGCGCGGTTCCCGGAGAGCGCCGCCCGGTGGCTGCCCGGCGGCGAGGTGCCGGCGGTGGGCACCGTGGTCCGGGAGAAGGACCTGGCGGCCACGCTCCACGCCTACGCCGTGCACGGGCCGGAGGCGATCACCCGGGGAGAGGTGGCCGAGCGGATCCTGGCCGTCTCCCGGCGCCACGGGGGAGTGCTCACCGCCGACGATCTCGCCGGCTACCGGCCGGTCTGGCGCGAGCCGGTGAACTTCGACGCCTTCGGCTGGCACGTCGCGACCATGGGGCTCCCCTCCTCCGGCGGCGCGATCCTCGGGGAGGTCTTCGGAATCCTCGAGCGTCTCGACTGGCCCGCCAAACCCCGCTTCGGCGCCGACCGGGCGCACCTGCTGGCCGAGGCCTTCCGCCGCGCCTTCGCCGACCGATTCCTCCTCGGCGACCCGACGACATCCAAGGTCACCGAGGCCCAGCTCCTCTCCACCGCCTGGCTCGACCGCCGGGCCGCCGGCATCGACCCGGCCCACGCTACGGACTCGGAGCGACTCGCCGCCTATCCCGGCACGCCGCCGCGGGAGTCGCAGGAGACCACTCACCTGGTGGTGATCGACGCAGACGGCAACACCGTCTCCCTGACCACCACGCTCAACGACACCTTCGGGTGCAAGGCCTGGGTCCCGGGATTCGGCTTCCTCAACAACGAGATGGACGACTTCGCGGCCGCCCCCGGCAAGCCGAACCTCTACGGTCTGGTCCAGGGCGAGGCGAACGCTGTGCGCGCCGGGAAGCGGATGCTCTCGTCGATGAGCCCGACCATCGCCTGGCGGGAACCGACGGGGCCGGGTGGCGAGGAGATCCTCGCGGCGGGCGCCCGGGGCGGATCGAAGATCCCCACCAACGTGGCCCAGGTCCTCCTCGCCGTGATGGTGGACGGCGACGGCCTCCAGGCGGCCCTCGACCGGCCCCGCATCCACCACCAGTGGCTCCCCGATCGGCTCCAGGCCGAGCCCGACGCCCTCTCCCCGGAGACCCGGGCCGTCCTCGAGGCCCGCGGCCACACTCTCGACATCACCCCCGCCACGGCCAAGGTCAACGCCGCCATGCGCCTGCCCGACGGTACCGAGGAAGCGGTGGTCGACCCCCGCGGCCCCGGCTACGCCGCCGTCGCCCACCCGCAGAAGTAGGTGCGGAAACTCCCGCCTCCCACGCGATCGCAGCGATTAAGTGAGGAACAAAAGAGGCCCGTCTCGCGAGGGAGGCGAGACGGGCCAGGAGGAAACTCGACAGACGAGTCGGCTTACGGACTGTCGAGCCAGAAGTCGTAGCTGCCCGAGCCGCTGTAGGAGTAGATCCTCCAGACGTAGTACCCGGACGAGCCGTTGTAGTCGATGGACTCGGACGACGAGCTCGAGAGCGAGCTCGCGACGGTGGACCACGACGATCCGTTCCACTTCCACAGGTACAGGTCGAAGTCGCTGCCCGAGGGGCCTTCCAGCCAACCCTTCTGATGACCCGCGCCGCTGTAGTAGTAGTTCCCGTTCGGCTGGTAGTCGTAATCGCCGCTGCCCGAGAGCGAGCCGCTGTAGTGGGTGCACCCGGTGCACGGCGCGCCGCCACCACCCCCGCCGCTGCTGCCGTAGAGGGCGTTGATGCCGTTGGCGTCGTCGGTCGCGATCGAGGCCGGACCGTTGTTGCAGGCCGAAACCGACGGGTACATGGTGGCGCCCGAGACGGTCGAGTGCGCCAGGCCGATGCCGTGGCCGGTCTCGTGGACCATGACGCCCTCGATGTAGTACTCGCCGGAGCAGCCCGAGCCGCCAGGATCCTCGCTCTGGGAGGTCCACGAGTGAGCGGTGTTGGTCACGATGTCGGCGTCGGTGATCCGGTAGGTGCCGTTACCGCGGGAGCTGTAGTAGGAGGTGAAGGTGGCCGCCAGGCAGTTGCCGGTGCAGGCGCTCTGGGGGTCGGTGAAGTTGAGCATCGGCACGCCGTCGCCCAGCGAGAACCCGGAGACCGAGCCTTTGTGGGCCGAGATTACGGTGCCCGAGCCGGCGCTGTTCCAGCCGACGCTCGAGTTGTTGATGGCGTTGACCACCGCGGTGGCACCGCCGTCGCTGTCGGCGACGCCCGTGAGGCCGCGGCTGTCGACGGTGTAGTTCGGTGGATTGTCCCAGGTGCGCTGGGGCGACAGCAGGACGTAGGCCGAGCCCGAGCCCGCGACCACGAGGGCCGCGAGGGCGAGGAGGACGGGTAGCGAAACGAGTCTCTTGTTCATGGTCTGTCTCCTCGGTCTCGGTTACTTGATCCTCGGGAGCGCCGGCTTGTCCTGGGCGAACCGCCGGACCTCGCTCTTGAGGGTGTCGAGAGGGAGGGCCTTCGGCGCCGGAGCCGGCGTGCCGTCGGCGTAGAGGAGACGCATGCCCCGGCCGGCCTCCGGCCGGGCCTCGAACCCGCCCTTGGAGTTGGGCACCACCCGGTACTGGCCGAGCTGGTACCCGGTCACCCGCAGGGACCGGTCCTTGGCGCGCTGGAGGAAGAGCACCACCTCGTCGCCGCGGTGGAAGGTGGGGAAGCCCACCGCGTCGATGTAGTAGTCGCCGACCTTGCCGCCGAAGGTGCGGACGGTGACCTCGGCCGGGGCGTCGCCGGCCAGCACGTCGTCGACCTGGATCTTGGCCTCGGTCAGGATGGCGGTGGCACCGCGGTTCCAGAACGAGTCCACCTCCAGGACACGACCCTGGATCACCGCGTCGGACGCGGCGACGAGCTGTGCCTGGTCCATCGCCGCGAAGGTGGACGCGGCGGCCGGAAGAGCGAGCAGCCCGGCGGCCAGAGTGAGGATGAGCATACGACGGGTCATCAGACCTCCTCGGTTGGGTTGCGGGGCTCCCGCCCCGCGTTGACAGGTCGGCCGCGGAGACCGCACCTCCGCGGCCGGCTAGATCTCTATAATGTGTAACTGTCTATATGTGTGCACGCGAACGTGCGATTGGGACACCCGAGCCGGAGAAATCCCCGCCTTCGATAAGATCGCCGGACTCGAGACCCCGGAGACCCCCATGCAACCGACCCGCTTCGCGCCCGCCGTCCTCGCCCTCGCCTACCTCCTCGCCTGGAGCGGCTGCGGGCCCCGTTCACCGAGGCCCGGGGAGACGCCCGTCCCGGGCCCGCGAACGGAGAACCCGGCCCTGGGGATCGCCCTGGCACAGGTCCCGGCGGGCTTCGTCGTGAAGCGCAACGAGGGCACCGATCTCGTGCTCGAGCGCTCGGCGCCGGACGATCACGGGCACCTCTCGATCCTGGTGGGTCCGGCGCAGAAGGCCGGGGTCAATCTGGTGGATCAGGTGTGGAAGGAGAAGGCCCGGATCGAGGCCTTGCCGGACGGCAAGTTCGAGGGACAGAACGAGCTCGGCGGATCGGCGCTGGGCACCGTCTACACCTGCCGCGGCCGGTACACGGACGAGCAGGGCCAGGCGATGGAGGACTTCAAGGCGCTGGCGGTCCACCCGAGCGCCAACCGGCTCCTGACCCTGGACTACCGCTACCCGGCACCGGCGCCCGGCACCTCGCCCAACGACCGGCTGGAGCAGCTCATGCTCGTCGTCGAGCAGGTGAAGGACCTGAGCGCGCCGTCAGGAAGTGGTTAAACCGCGACTTCCTGGTCCTTGAACTGGAGCTGGTAGAGCCGGTAGTAAATGCCGCGGCTGGCGAGGAGCTCCTGGTGGGTGCCCAGCTCCCGCACTCGCCCCTTGTGGAGCACGAGGATCCGGCTGGCCTTCTGGACCGTCGACAGGCGGTGGGCAATGACCAGGCTGGTGCGCCCCACGAGGAGCCGGTCGAGGGCCTGCTGGATGAGCTGCTCGGTTTCGGTGTCGATCGACGAGGTCGCCTCGTCGAGGATCAGGATCTTCGGGTCGAAGGCGAGGGCGCGGGCGAAGGCGATGAGCTGCTTCTGCCCCACCGAAAGCCCCGCTCCGCGCTCGCGCACCACCGACCCGAGCCCCTCCGGCAGGCGCTCGATGAAGGGCAGCGCCTGGACCTCCCGGGCGGCCCAACGGATGCGTTCGGTGTCGATCCGCTCCTCGTCCAGCCGGATGTTGCGCGCCACCGTCCCCGAGAACAGGAAGACGTCCTGGAGCACCAGCCCGATCGACTGGCGCAGGACCCGGGGATCCCAGCGACGAACGTCCACGCCGTCGACCGCGACCCGCCCTCCGGTCACGTCGTAGAAGCGCAGCAGCAGGTTCGCCAGAGTGCTCTTGCCGGCGCCCGTGTGCCCAACGATGGCCAGCGTCTCGCCCGGCTCGACCGCGAAGCTCACGTCCTGGAGCACCGGCTCGTCCGGCTTGTAGGCGAACGAGACCTCCTCGAACGCGATCCCACCGCGCACCTGCTCGGGAGCGTAAGGCTCAGGCGGCGCCTCGATCTCGACCGGCGTATCGAGGACCCGGAAGGTGCGCTCCGACGCCGCCATGGCGGCCTGCAGGATGTTGTACTTGTCCGACAGGTCGGCGAGGGGCTGATAGAAGCGCTGGGCGTACTGGAGGAAGGCGATCAGGGCACCGATGGAGAGCGCGCCGGCGAGGACCGACACGCCGCCGTACCAGACGATCAGCCCGATGCCCAGGGCGGTAATCGCCTCCACCGCCGGGTAGTAGACCGCGTAGTAGAAGATCGCCCGCACGTTGGCGTCGCGGTGCTCGAGATTGATCTCGGAGAAGTCGTCGAACGCCCGCCGCTCGCGGCCGAAGAGCTGGACCACCGGCATGCCGGTGATGTGCTCCTGGAGAAACGCGTTGATGCGCGCGATCTTGACCCGGACCTCGCGGTAGCTCTGTCGCGCCCGCACCTTGAACCAGACGGTCAGGGCGAGGAGCAGGGGCAGGATGGCGAAGGTCACCAGGGCCAGCTTCCAGTTGAGCCAGAAGAGCACACCGACGATGCCGGCGAGCAGCACCACGTCGCCGAAGATCGAGACCAGGCCGGCGGTGAACAGCTCGTTCAGGGCGTCGACGTCGGTGGTGACCCGGGTCACCAGGCGGCCGATGGGGTTCTTGTCGAAGAAGGCCATCGGCAGGCGCTGGAAACGCCCGAAGACCTCGCGCCGCAGGTCGTACATGATGAGCTGCCCCATCATCTGCATCAGGTACGACTGGAGATAGAGGACCACGAAGGTGAGCAGGAGCGAGCCCAGGTAGACGAGGGCCATGGCCGCGACGCCCTGGGCCGCGGTGAGGACGATGCCCCGAGCGGCGAGCGCCCCTTCGAACCAACGCGCCGCCACGGAGATGGAGTGGTGTGCCGCCGGCGCCTCCCCGGGGGGCCGCATGTAGAGGTCCAGGGCCACCGCCGTCACCAGCGGACCGACGAGCTGGAGCAGGGAGGAGAGGATGATCAGCGCCACCGCGCCGAACGCCTGGGCGCGGTATGGCCGGACGTAGCGGATCAGCCGCCGGAAGAGGCGGGCGTCGTAGGCCTTGCCGATCACCTCTTCTTCGTGGAAGGCGGTGGCTTCGCTCATGGGACGCCTACGATAACCTAGGAGTCTGATTAAGGTTTGGAACCCGAATCGGGGCGGCGGCAGCTTGGCGAGGGGCGGGGCGGTCGTGTAAACTCATCGACCGTCCTCAATATGTACGACCGAAGGAGCACCGGAGCACGGGCATGGCAGCGACTCTCAACCAGCTCTTGAAGGCGATGGTCGACCAGGGCGGGACCGACCTGCACGTCACGACCAACTCGGCGCCCCAGATCCGGATCGACGGCCAGCTCAAGCCGCTGAACCTGCCGCCGCTGACCCCGACCGAGACCAAGCAGCTCGCCTACTCCATCCTCACCGACAACCAGAAACACCGGCTGGAGGAGGACCTGGAGATCGACTTCTCCTTCGGGATCAAGGGCCTCGCCCGCTTTCGCGCCAACGTCTTCCACCAACGCGGCGCCATCGCCGCCGCCTTCCGACGCATCCCGTACGAGATCCGCGGCTTCCGCGAGCTCGGTCTGCCGGTGATCGTCGATGCCCTTTGCGAAAAGCCCCGGGGGTTGATCCTGGTGACCGGCCCCACCGGCTCGGGCAAGTCGACCACGCTGGCGGCCATGCTCGACAAAGTCAACCGGGAGCGCCACGAGCACATCGTGACCATCGAGGACCCGGTCGAGTATCTCCACGGCCACAAGAAGTGCCTGGTCAACCAGCGCGAGCTCAGGGCCGACACCCACAACTTCCACAACGCGTTGCGCTCTGTGCTGCGGCAGGACCCGGACGTGGTGCTGATCGGCGAGATGCGCGACCACGAGACGGTGGAGGCGGCGCTGCGGATCGCCGAGACCGGCCACCTGACCTTCGCCACCCTGCACACCAACTCCGCCGCCCAGACGATCAACCGGATCATCGACATCTTCCCGGCGCACCAGCAGTCGCAGGTCCGAGTGCAGCTCTCCTTCGTGCTCGAAGGGATCCTCTGTCAGACTCTGCTGCCTCGGGCGGGCGGCAAAGGACGAGCTCTGGCGCTCGAGATCCTGGTGCCCAACGCGGCGATCCGGAACCTGGTCCGAGAGGACAAGATCCACCAGATCTACGGCATGATGCAGGCGGGCCAGACCAAGCACGGCATGCAGACCTTCAACCAGTCCCTGGCCTCCCTGTACTTCAAACGGTTGATCACCTTGCAGACCGCGCTCGCCCGTTCGTCGTATCCGGACGAGCTCCAGGAGATCATCGCCCGCGGACCCGAGGCGCTGAACCCCGCGTTGGGGGCCGGCGGCGCGGCGGGCGCGACCAGCGGCCGGATGACCCGGAGGTAGTCCAAGATGCCCAGCTTCGAATGGAGAGGTAGAGCCCGCACCGGCCAGTCCCGCCAAGGGGTCCTGGTGGCGGAAAACCGCGCCGCGGCGGAGGCGATGCTCCGGCGCGACCAGATCCTGGTCCAGAACCTGCGAGAGAAGCGGGAGATCCGCCTCATGCCGCGCCTGCCCCAGAGGGTGAGCGCGAAGCGGCTGTCGATCTTCACTCGCCAGTTCTCGGTCATGCTGGACGCCGGCCTGCCCCTGGTCCAGTGCCTCGAGATCCTGGGCGAACAGGAGGAGAATCGCACCTTCCGCGGGATCATCCAGCAAACCCGGACCGACGTCGAGCAGGGCTCGTCCCTCGCCGAGGCCATGCGCCGGCACCCGAAGGCCTTCGACGATCTGTTCGTCAACATGGTGGCGGCCGGCGAGGCCGGCGGTATCCTGGACATCATCCTCCAGCGGCTGGCCAGCTACATCGAGAAGGTGGTCAAGCTCAAGAGCCAGGTCAAGGGGGCCCTGATCTACCCCGCGTCGGTCATCACCATCGCCATCGGCGTGGTGTGGATCATCCTGCGCTTCGTCATCCCGACCTTCGCCCAGCTCTTCGCCGGCCTGGGCAGCGAGATGCCCCTCATCACCCGCGTGGTGGTGGGCACCAGCAATTTCCTCGCGTCCTACTCCATCTTTGTCCTGTTGGCGATCATCGGCCTCTGGATCTTCCTGGTGCGCTGGCACAAGACCCCGCGGGGCCGGCGGGTCATCGACGCGTTCCTGCTGCGCATCCCGGTGGTGGGCATGCTGCTGCGCAAGATCGCCGTCTCCCGGTTCTGCCGCACCCTCGCCACCCTCACCTCTTCCGGCGTGCCGATCCTCGACGGCCTGGAGATCACCGCCAAGACCTCGGGCAACGCCGTCATCGAGGACGCGATCATGGCGGTTCGCAAGAGCGTCGAGGAAGGCAAGAGCGTGTCGGAGCCCCTCGCCGAGACCAAGGTGTTCCCGCCGATGGTGGTGCAGATGATTAACGTCGGCGAGCAGACCGGCGCCCTCGACACGATGCTCTCGAAGATCGCCGACTTCTACGAGGACGAGGTGGACGTGGCGGTCAGCGGCCTGCTGAAGTTGATCGAGCCAATGCTCATCGCCTTCCTGGGCGTGGTCATCGGCATCATCGTGACGTCGATGTACCTGCCGCTCTACGGCGTGATTACGCAGATTTCGTAGCGGGGCGCCGACGAGATCAGGCTCCGGGGTCGCCTTCGCCTCTGGGGGAGGCCCCCGCCCGCGGGAGCCAGCTCGGCAGGAGCAGCTGCCTCTCGGCCAGCCAGCCTCTCGCGGACTTGTGGACCGGTGACGTAAACTGTCACCCGTGCAGCCTCTCGCCCGTCAGCTCCACTGGCTGATCGCCATCCGGCTGGTGGTGGTGTCGAGCGTCGTGCTGCCCTACTTCCTGCTCCAGATCGCCCCTCACGAGCGGCCGGCGGCGAAGGTCACCGCGCCCCTGGTGCTCCGTCCTGGGCCCGAGGGCTCGGGCGAGCCGCCGGTGACCATCCAGGTGCCCACGCCGGCCCCCGAGCCGGCGGTCGACACGCGACTCCTCTACCTCCTCGCCGGCCTCACCTACCTGGCGAGCCTGGTCTACATCGTCCTGCTGCGTCTGGTGCCGGGCCGCCACCGAATGCACGCCTACTTCCAGTTCTTCGGCGACCTGGCCTTGGTCACCGTGCTGGTCTACTTCTTCGGCGGGATCGAGAGCCCCTTCTCCATCTTCTACCTGCTGGTCATCGCCGTCTCGACCACGCTCCTCAAGAAGCGCTCCAGCGGCGTCGCGACCCTGGCCTTCATCTTCTACGCCGCGCTGATGGTCTGCCTCTACGAGGGCTGGCTGCGCACCCCCGACGGCAGCGTGGTCTTCCAAGACGTGGCCACGGTACGGCGCCTCGCTTACAACCTGTCGATCCACCTGTTCGCCTTCTACTCGGTCGCCTTCCTCACCTGGTTCCTGGTCGCCAACGTCACCCGCGCCGAGGAGGAGCTCGAGGCCAAGCGTGAGGACCTGGCGGACCTCGAGACCCAGTACCGAGACGTCATCCAGTCCATCACCAGCGGCCTGATCCTCACCGACCCGAGCGGTCGCGTGACCAGCCTCAACCGGGCCGCACAGAGGATTCTGCGACGCAACGAGAGCGAGCTCCTGAGCCGGCACGTCGCCGAGACCGGGATCATCTCGGCCGCCCAGTGGGACCAGTTCTCCCAGCGCAACGGCGGCCAGCGGCGCCTCGCCAGCGAGATCGAGGTGGTGCGCGAGGAGGCGCCGATCTACGTAGGCTTCTCCCTGGCCGAGCTGAAGAACGCCGACGGGGTCCACACCGGGGCCATCATCATCTTCCAGGACCTGACGCCCTGGCGGAAGCTCGAGGAGGAGGTCCGCCTCAAGGACCGGATGGCCGCCGTCGGCATCCTGGCGGCAGGCCTCGCCCACGAGATCGGCAACCCCCTGGCGGCGATCTCCGGATCGGTCCAGCTGCTCGGCCGCTCCGTGGACGACGCGGCCCCCGAGCGACGGCTCCTGGGCATCCTGCTCAAAGAGAGCCAGCGCCTGGACCGCATCATCAAGGGCTTCCTCGAGTACGCGCGGCCGAAGCGGCGCAAGGCGGAGCAGTTCGACGCTGCGCGCCTGCTCTCGGAGAACTTCGAGCTCCTGCGCAACAGCCCGGAGGTCGGAGCGGCCCACGACCTCCAGATCGAGCTCGACCCGCCCTCGGCCCACCTGGTGGCCGACCCCGACGGCGTCAGCCAGATCTTCTGGAACCTGACCCGCAACGCCCTGAAAGCCATGCCCGAGGGCGGCCTGCTGCGGATCCGTGGCACGCTGCGCAGCAACGTCTACGAGATCGAGTTCTACGACACCGGCAAGGGAATGAGCGAGGAGGAGCGGGCGAACCTCTTCCACCCCTTCCAGTCGTTCTTCGACAGCGGCACGGGCCTGGGGATGGCCATCGTCTACCGGATCGTCCAGGACCTGGGAGGAGGGGTCTCCGTCGACAGCCGGCCGGGCGGCAACACCCGCATCACGGTGAGCCTGCCCGTGCGCCCGGTCTCGCCCGCCGGCGCCCTGCGGGGCGAGGCCCGGGGAGGCGTCTCGTGAGCCATCGGATCTTGATCGTCGACGACGAGGAGAGCCTCCTCGAGTTCCTGAGCCTGCTCTTCGAAGAAGAGGGCTACGAGGTCGCCACCGCCGCCTCCATGGGAGCCGCCCACGAGCATCTCTCCGCGGCGGCGGCCGACCTGGTCCTGTGCGACATCCTGATGCCCGACGGCAACGGCCTCGAGCTGCTGCGGGAGATCACCGCCGAGTCGCCGCACCCGGCGGTGATCATGATGACCGCCTACACCTCGACCAAGTCGGCCATCGAGGCCATGCGCTCCGGGGCCTACGACTACATCTCGAAGCCCTTCGACGTCGAAGAGCTCAAAGTGATGGCCGAGAAGGCTCTCGAGAAGACCGAGCTCGAAGAGCAGAACGTCTACCTGCGCCGGGAGCTGGAGGGCAAGTACACCTTCGAGAACATCATCGGCTCCTCGCGCAAGATGCAGAACGTCTTCTCCCTGGTCGAGCGGGTGGCCCGCACCTCCTCGACCGTGCTGATTCACGGCGAGAGCGGCACGGGCAAGGAGCTCATCGCCCGCGCCGTCCACTTCGCGAGCCCGCGCTCCGGTGGCAAGTTCCTGTCGATCAACTGCGGAGCCCTGCCCGAAAACCTCCTCGAGAGCGAGCTCTTCGGCCACGTGCGCGGGGCGTTCACCGGCGCTTTCCGGGAGAAGAAGGGCCTCTTCCAGGAGGCGAGCCAGGGCACTCTGTTCCTCGACGAGATCGGCGAGATGACGCCGGCCGTGCAGGTCAAGCTCCTGCGCGCGCTCCAGGAGCGGACCGTCCGGAGGGTGGGAGGTAACGAGGAAGAGCCCATCGACGTGCGGATCATCGCCGCCACCAACCAGGACCTCGAGGAGCGGATCGCAGCGGGCGACTTCCGGGAGGATCTCTACTACCGGGTCAACGTGATCCCGGTACACCTGCCGCCGCTTCGCCAGCGGCGCGAGGACATCCCCCTGTTGGTCGAGCACTTCCTCAAGAAGTTCTCCGAGCAGATGGGAGTCGGCGAGGCGAAGCGCATCTCCATCGAGGCGATGCGCCAGCTCGAGGGCTACACCTGGCCGGGCAACGTCCGCGAGCTCGAGAACGTCATCGAGCGCGCCGTGGCCCTGACCGGCGAAGAGACCCTCACCACCCGCGACCTCCCGGCGCATCTGCTCGAAGGGAGAACCGCCGGCGCGGACGCGGTCACACTCCCCGACGAGGGCATCGACCTCGAGGCACGCCTCGAGGAGATCCGCGCCGACCTCATGACCCAGGCCCTGGAGCGCACCGACGGCGTCCAGACCAAGGCGGCCGAGCTCTTGGGGATGAGCTTCCGCTCCTTCCGCTACTACGCCAAGAAGGTGGGCATCACGGGGGACTGACGCCCGCCGGCCCGGAGGTGGCGGCGGGGGCGGCCTCGGCCCGGGCGGGGTCGGTTGAGGCTCCGGCGGCGAGCTCCGGCGCCCCGCCGCCGCGCGCCTCGAGCGCCCCGGGCGCCTCCGGCAGCAGGGTGCTCAGCAGGCCGAAGCCGGTGGTGCCCAGGAAGAGCCGGCCGCCGTCGATCAGGGCGGCCTCCACCGAGCTCGCGGGAACGGGGAGAGCGACCGGCACCGGCGGCCGGCCGTCGCCGGCGACGAGGCGGGCCCGGTCTCCGCCCGGACTCCCATTCCCCTCCCCGTCCTGGGACAGGAGCAGCGCCGGGTAGCGCGGATCGCCGGTCTCGAGGGCGCGGGTCGCCCCGTCGGCCAGGGGCATCCAGGGCGCCGTCAGCCCCGCCCGGGTCCAGGCTCCGTGCCGGCCGGCGTAGAGCAGCCGGTCGCCCAGGCCGACCACGCGGCCCGCCGGGTAGGGAGCGGCGACGGCGTGGTTGTCGTCGCCGGCAACCCGGTAAAGGCCGGAGGCGTCGGTGACCCAGAGGTCGCTCCCGTCGAGGGTCGCCGAGCGGGGTGCGCCGTGGTGGTAGGCGGTCCGGCTCCAGCGACCGGCGCCGATCGCGCCCTTGGTCCCGTCTGGGCGCAGCTCCCAGACACCGTCGGCCGCCCGCGCCACCACCCTGCCCGCGCGGGCCAGGACCTGGTCGACCCGCCCGGTGCCCAGGGCCTCGACCCGTCGCCAGGCCCCATCCGTCCACTCGAAGAGGCCCTTCTCGGTGCCGGCCCAGGCGCGGACCGGATCGTCGGGCGCGCCGGTGGGGCCCGACACGCGCTCGGCGGCCAGGGAGAGGACGGGCGGGAGCGGCTCCTCCTGGCCGGTGTGGAGAGGGAACGTCCGGCCGCCATCGCTCGAGTGGTAGACGCCGCTCGCCGGGCCGGCGTGGTTGACCGCCAAGAAGAGCTGGTCGCCGGCGGCGGCCACCGCGGCGATGCGCAGGTTGGTCAGGCCCGCCGACGACGGCCGGAAGCTCTCGGCGCCGTCGTCCGACACCCATACCCCCGAGCCCTCCGTGCCCAGGAAGACCCGGGCCGACCGCCCCGGGTGGTGGGCGATGACCTGGACCGACAGGCCGCTCCCGGAGCGCGGGCTCCAGTGCCGCCCGTGGTCGTCCGAGACGTAGACCCCCGCCACGGTGCCGGTGATGAGCCGGCCCCAGGGCAGGCTGTCGAAAGCGGTCGCCCGGCGCTCGTCCATGCCGGCCACGAACCGCTCCCAGCTCTGACCGCCGTCCAAGCTCTGGTAGACCCAGTTGCAGGTGGAGGCCCAGACCTCGCCCGGCCGCAGCGTGGGCACCAGGTCGAAAACCTCCGAGTCCAGGTGCATGCCTTGGAAGACCCCTTGCCAGGTGTGCCCGCCGTCGGTGCTCTCATAGGCCCGGCGCCAAGTGCCGGCGATCACGCTATCGGGCCGGTCGGGCTCCACCAGGAGGCTCGAGACTTTGGCGAGCTCGGGCAGGGCGCCGGTCAGCT
The DNA here is from genome assembly GCA_963739795.1 of uncultured Acidobacteriota bacterium. GTDB lineage: Bacteria > Acidobacteriota > Thermoanaerobaculia > Multivoradales > DATKCC01 > CAVUBL01. The sequence goes on from CAVUBL010000015.1 coordinate 493,375, forward strand.
TGGCCCACGATCGGCCGCCGTCGTCCGTCCCCCAGACACCGTCCAGGGTGCCGGCGTAGATCTTCCCCGCCTGCCCCGGCACCAGGGCGAGGGAGTAAACCGGCTGCTCGGGAAGCCCGGCGCCACGCGCGATCCAGGTCCGACCCAGGTCGTCGCTGTAGGCCACGAGGCCGCTTCCCCAGACGCCGCGCAGGCCGGCCCACAGGCGCCCCGGAGGCGTGCCGGTCCGGTTCGGATCGAAGGCCAGAGCGCTGACCACCCAGCCGGGGAAAGGCAGGAAGGGACCCGCCGGGCTCCACGAGGCGCCGCCGTCGGAGGAGCGGTAGACCTGGCCCGAGGAGGTCCCCGCCAGGAGCAGGTCGGGGTCGGTGGGAGCGATCACCAGGCTCCGGACATCGCCGCCCCAGAGCGGCGCGACCTGCCAGCCCGCGGGCGCCTCGGCGACCTGGCCCAGGGCGGCGAGGGCGGGGCCGCCGGCGAGCGCCAGAAGCAGAAGGACGGAACTGGCGAGCCTAGTCGGCCGCATGACGCACCTGGAGGACCTGGGCGAGGATGGAGATGGCGATCTCCCCCGGTGCGTCCCCGCCGAGGGGAAGACCGATGGGAGCGTGGAAGGGAAGGCCATCGAGGGCCAGCCCCTGGCGCTCCAGTTCCTCGCGGACCCGGCCGACCTTGCGGCGGCTGCCCATCAGGCCGACGTAGGCGAGGCGCGGAGGCGGCGCGGCGAGAAGCGTCCCGAGGGCCGCGGTGTCAGTCTCCCAGCAGCGTGTGACGACGGCGGCGTAGACCTCCCGACCGTCCAGCGCCGCCAGGTAGTCCCCGGCGAAGCTCCGGTCGACCTCGGGCGCGGAGGTGGACGGGGGAAAGAGCTCCGGGTTCCGGAAGGACGGCCGGTCGTCGAGCACCAGCAGGTCGAATCCCGCCAGGTCGCCGGCCCGGGCCAGGGCCTGGCCCACGGGGCCGCCGCCGTAGACCGCGAGCACCGGGGGCGCCTCCATCACCTCCAGGAAGACCTCGGCCATGCCGCCGCACACCATCCCCGTCGCCTCCCCTTTGACCGAGTCTTCGGTCAGGTAGTAACGCTTCACCTCGCCCACCGGCCGCTTCTCGGCGAGCTTCGCCCGCGCATCGGCCGCCACCATCGCTTCGAAGGCGCCGCCCCCGAGGTTCCCGGCGGTGGTGCCGTCGGGCAACAGGAGGAGCTTCCAGCCGGCTTTGCCGGGGGTCGAGCCCTGGGTGCGGACGATCTGGGCCAGGGCGACCCGGCCGCAACGGGAGACCTCCTCCTCTGCGCGGTGCAGGATCTCGGCGGGGGATGGCACGCGCATAGTGGGGACTAATCTAGCAGTATGCGTGCCGCGTTAAGGCCCCGCGGCGCCGCAACGAAAAGACGACGGACCCGTAGATCGGACCACTACTCCTTGTCGGACTTGGCGGGGGCCTTGTCCTTCGCGTCGCTCGATCCGGTCGAGCTCTTCGAGTCGGCCTTCTCCCCGCCGGAGCCCTTCGCCTCGCCCGACTTCGACTCGCTCCCGGGATGCTTGCCGCCGTAGTCGGTCACGTACCAGCCAGTCCCCTTGAACTGGAAGGCGGGCGCCGAGATGAGCCGCTTGAGCTCCCCGCCGCATTCCGGACAGGTGGTGAGTGGATCCTCGGAGATCCGCTGGAGGGCTTCGAGACGATGCCCACACGACTCGCACTTATACTCGTAAATCGGCACGGAATGACCTCACTGTAGGTTCGAATGCCTCGACGCCGGCCGGGGCGACGCGGCCGCTCGCCGCGCCCGGGCCCCTACTTCCCGAAGCGGTCGCCCGCCGTCTTGAACCGGATCTTGATCACCTTGCGTCCGCTCTCGGCCGTCGCCGCGGAGCCCGCGTCGGCGCTCTCCGCGGATGGGGCCTCGGCGGCGGCCTCCGGGGCCGGTTCGGCCTTCGCCTGCTGCCGGCGGACCAGCCGGAGCACCTGAAAAGCGTACACCAGCTTGGCGTTCTCCGCCGGAGAGAGGGGTCCCTGGGTGCAGATGTCGTACAGGCTCCGCTGACCGTCGACCAGATCGAGGAGGCGGTACTCGTCGGTGTCGAGGGCGGCCTCGATCAGCTCCTCGGTCTTGAAACACGCTTCGAAGACGGTCTCTTTCTTCCCCAGGCGGGCGACCAGGGCCTTGGCGTTGGGGGCGCGCTTGATGCCCTGGAGGATGACCTGACGCATGGGGAGCTGGATCCGGATCCCGCTCTGGGCCTGAAAACTGCCGATCTGGAAGCGGATCTCCCCCTCCTGCCAGTAGAAGAGGCTCCAGACGATCGCCTCGATCTGCTTGCGGATCGCCTCGTAGATGCCGGCGGGCGAGATCAGGCCGGCCTCGATCAGGAGCTCGCCGTAGCGCTTGCCCACGCCCTCCTCCGCGCGCGCGTGCATGGTCTCCTCGAACTGCTCGGCGGTGATCTTGCCGTTGCGCTGCAGGTAGGCGCCGAGGCTGTCGCTGCGGTCGCTCGACGAGGCGTGAACCACGCAGCCCTCACGGATGAAGACCCGCTTGATCACCTCGTCGCGCTGCGCCTCGATGACCCCCGGGACCTGGAACCGATCGACGGTGTACAGCATCTCGGGGAGCGCTGTATCCCGCAGGTCGGCCCGGTACTCGAACTCTTTCTCTGAGCCGCTCAGACGACTTCTCCTCACAGGTCCTCGGGCGGTGGCCCGCACCCCGACACGCCCATGCATACATCACATACAAAAGAGCACCTCAGTATAGCATCGGGGCTCGGCCGAGCCTGAGGCGCCAGCGGCGCGCCCCGCGCCGGCCGCACCGAACGACGAGCCCATGATAGGCCCCGAAGAAGCCTGGCAACGAATCGAGCGCTTCGCCCGGCCCCTGCCGGCCGAGCGGCTGGCGCGCCGGAGCGCCCTGGGGCGCGTCCTCACCCGCCCGCTGGCGGCGACCCTCGACGTGCCGGCGCACGACGTCTCGGCGATGGACGGCTTCGCGGTGGGCGGCGAGCCCCCGTCCGACCGGGCCCTGGCCGTCTCGGGCATGATCGCCGCAGGCGACCCTCCGGGGCGGCACCTGCCGGAGGGCGGCACGCTACGCATCATGACCGGGGCGCCGGTACCCGCCGGCGCCGACCGGGTGATTCCAGTGGAGCGGGCCTCGGTGACCCGGGCGGACGGCGACCGGGAAAGTGCGGGGGAGGGCGCCGTGGCTCAGGCGGAATTCGTCCGCTTCGAGGGCCCCGGCGCGCCGGGCGACCACATCCGCCGGGGCGGCGAGCTGATCCGCCGGGGCACCGAGCTTCTGGCCGCCGGCGAGCTCCTGACCCCGGGGGCTCTCTCCCTCCTGGCCACCCACGGCCACGAGGAGGTCGAGGTCCACCGCGCGCCCCGGGTGGCGCTCATCGTGACCGGCGACGAGGTGGTGCCGGCGAGCGCCGAGCCGGGTCCGGGCCAGCTCCGAGACTCCCACACCGACTTCGTCCTCGCCGCCTGCCGCAGCTTAGGCGTCGAGGTCGAGGCGACGGCCCACGCCCCCGACGACCGGGCGGCCCTCGCCGCGCGGGTCGAGCGGGGCCTCGAGGCGGACGTGCTCCTGCTCACGGGCGGCGTCTCCATGGGCGAGCTCGACCTGGTCGAAGGGGTGCTCGGCGCCGCGGGCTGCTCGACGCTCTTCCACGCCGTGGCGATCCAGCCGGGCAAGCCCCTGCTCGCCGCCCGCCACGAGCGCGGCGAGGCCGGTGGCCTGGTGTTCGGGCTTCCCGGCAACCCGGCCTCGGTGATGGTCGGCTTCTGGCTCTTCGTGCGCCCGGCGCTGCGCCGGATGCTGGGCCGACCCGACGGCTTCTGGCACGGCGCGCTGGCCGCCGAGCTCGCGGCGTCCCTGCCCGGAGCCAAGGCCCGGGAGCGCTTCCTGCCGGCGCACGTGACCTTCGTGGACGGCGGTCTCCGTGCCGCCCCGACCCCACCCATGGGCTCCCACGACCTGGGCGCCTACGCCCGCGGCACCGCCCTGGTGCGCGTGCCGGCCGGCGCCGCCGCGCGGCCGGCTGGCGAGGCCTGCGAGATCCTACCCCTGGTCGACTGGTTAGAATCCTAGGAGTCTGCGCGGCAGAAACACGTAGCCGCGCGCAAGGGTCTTACGGGGTGGATCCAAGGCGCGAGGAGGAGGCGATGCGGGGACATCGTAGACGACGAGCAACGCCAGAGACACCCCGTAACCCCCTTGCGCCCAGAGGGTTGCGGCGGTGTGGAGCCGTCTACTTCGTTCCCGCTCCTCGACGATCGCTCGGCATCGCCTGCGTCGCGGTGCCTCGTATCCGGCCCCACGGCGCTCGCAACGCGACTGCGCGTTTCTGCCGCGCAGACTCCTAGCCACGACGAGAGCGGGAGGGGACGATGCCAGGGGGACCCAAGAAAGGAGAGGCGTTGGAGCGGCAGGGCTACCTGGCGTTCCGGCGTCTTCGCGACGTGCTGCTGGCGCCGGCCGCCGCCGGACTCGTGGCCTGCCGGGTGCCGGCGTGGGCGGTCTCGGTGGCCGGCGTCGCCGCCGCCGCGAGCCTCTTCAGGAGCCTGCCCCGGTGGCCGTGGATAGCGCTCGCCGGCCTCGTCCTCTGCCAGGTCGCCGACATGCTGGACGGCGCCGTCGCCCGCCGCGCAGGGACCGCCTCGGGGCGCGGCAAGCTGGTCGACCAGGCGTGCGACGCCGCCGCCTTCGCCGCCCTGGCCCTCGCCGTCGGCGCGAGCGGCCTGGCTCGCCGTGACCTCGCCGTGGCCGCGGCGGTGGCGTGTACCCTGACCGTCGCCGTCGCCCTCGCGTGCGCCGCCCGCCGCGACCCGGAAGCCTTCCGGGCGAACCCACGGGCCGGCTTCGCCGCTCACGTCCCCAAGCTCGCCGTCTTCCTCGCCCTCCCCACCCTCCTCGCCGGCGGCCCCGACCTCCTGGACCCGGCCCTCGCCCTCGCCGCCACCACTGCCGGGGCGGTGATCAGCACCTACCTCGTGGCGGAGGGCGTAGCCGCCTTGCGCAGCGCATCGACCAGGTCGGCCGAGGCCTCGGGGAAGGTTCGGCCACCGTCGACGTAGGCTTGCCAGTCGGGTTGCTGCTCTTCCGTACCCGCCTGCTTCGGCCTCGCAACGTGCTCAGGCTTCCCTGCGGTCAGCGCTCCGGAAAAAGACCGGGATCACCGAAGCCCGCGAATGCGGGCGGGCCCGGCGGATGGCGGATCAGTCTGGGTGTGCTCTCGCTTCCCGGTGACCCCTTTTCCTCGGCTCATTGCGCAGATCCTGCGGGATCACGAGGCGGTCGTCAAGCGGGAACCTTCGGTCAACTCCCGGTCTCAGGCTGACCAAGAACCCCGCCACGCGCCCCGGTCGCCGGCGCCAGCCCACCCACCATGGCGAGATCCTGAGGGAAGACGTCCTTCCCGGCCCTGCCTCTCGCCGTGGCGGAAGTGGCCCGCCGGATAGCTGCCGGATAGGCGCCTGTCACACTGTCGGGCGCAGGTGGGCATGACAGGAACTCTGCGTCGTGAGTGTGTCGTGGAGTTTATCCGGGACACACTTCCGCTCGAAGCTCTCCGCGGAGCTATCGCCGCAAGTATCATTGTTTTTAGCGACTTGCCTGGCGGAAGCGCATGGGAATCGAACCCACCCTCCGAGCCGCTTCCGACCCGGAACAACGGTTTTGAAGACCGCGGGAGGCACCAGCCCCCGAGCGCTTCCGCTCCCAATCTTACCGCGACCCCGCTCGGGTCGCCCGCCCCGCCGGGTGGCTTCCCGGCTACAATAGCCGTCTCGGTTCGGCCGTTTCGCGCACGGCAACCGGTGTGGAGTCCCTGAACTTGGCCATCGAGCAACAGCCCGGCACGACCTTCGACGGGAAGTACGAAGTCCTGCACCACCTCGGCGGCGGTGGAATGGGCGAGGTGTACCTGGTGCGGCACATCCACCTGGAGGAGAAGCGGGTGGTCAAGATCCTCCGCGCCGACCGGGTGGCCGACCCCGACGCCCAGAAGCGCTTCCTCCGCGAGGCGCGCTTCGCCACCCAGATCAAGCACGCCCACGTCGCCATCCTCTACGACTACTCGCGCCTGGACGACGGCAGCTTCTACATGGTCTGGGAGTACATCGAGGGGGAGGACGTGGGCACCCGCGTGCGCCGCGACGGCCCCTTCTCGCTGCGGGTGGCCATCGACCTGGCCATGCAGGCCCTCGACGGGCTGAACGCCATCCACGGCGCCGGCATGATCCACCGGGACGTCTCGCCTGACAACCTCATGACCTGGACCGACTCCCGCGGGCGCCTCCAGCTCAAGATCATCGACCTGGGGCTCGCCAAGAACCTCGAGCCGGACCCGGACCTCGAGGTCACTCAGGACGGCATGTTCATGGGCAAGCTCCTCTACTGTGCTCCCGAGCAGGCGGGCCTCCACAAGGGCGAGACCCTGGACAACCGGACGGACCTCTACTCCCTGGCCATGGTGCTCTACGAGATGCTCACGGGCATGAAGCCGTTCGAGGCGGAGACCCCGCAGGCGGCGATCTTCAAGCGCGTCTCCGAGGATCCCCTGCCCCTCGTCGACCGCAACCCCATGGCGCCGGTGCCCAAGGAGCTCGAGCGGGTGGTGCTGCGCGCCCTCCAGCGCGAACGCGAGGACCGCTACCCGGACGCCGTGGCCTTCATCGAGGCCCTGCGGGGGGCGGCCCGGCGCCTCGAGCGGGCCTCCACGCAAGAGGTGCCCGTCGAGCTGGCGAACCAGGCCTCCCGACCGCTGAAGGACACCCGCGGCGACCGGGGCTCCCACGAGCTGAGCAAGGCGGAGAAGCAGGACCTGCTGGCCCAGATCGAGCGCGCCGCGCGGCGGGTCGAGGAGGGCTCGAAGACCCTCAGCCAGGCCGAGGCCCTGCTGGTGGATGGAAAGCTCGACGAGGTCCACACGCTGATCACCCGCCTCGAGGCCGAGAGCCCGCGGCCGAAGGCCCTCGACGCCCTCAAAGAGCGCCTGGACGAAGCCGAGGCGCAGCTCGCCAAGCGCAGCGTGGCCGAGGAGCGCGAGCGGAGCCAGGCCGAGCGGCGCGCCCGCCTCGACGAGGCCGAGGCGATGATCACGCGCTACATCCAGAAGAAGCAGCTCACCCTGGCCCGCCTCGCCTTCGACACCCTGATCGAGCTCGCCCCCACCCACCCCAAGCGCACCGACTTCGAGAGCTGGATCGGCCTCCTGACCGACGAGGTGGAGCAGGACCGCCGTGCGGCCGAGATCCTGGAGGAGGGCCGGCGCGCCCTCGGCGAGGGCGAATTCCGCGCCGCCCGCCGGAGCCTCGGCCAGCTCCAGAAGGCCGACCCCGACCTGGCGGCGACCTTCGAGCGCGAGATCGAGGCGGCGGCGCAGGAGGAGGCCAAGAGCAGCGACTTCGGCGAGCACCGGGCCCGCCTCGAGACGCTGATCCACGAGGGCAACCTCGAAGAGGCCCAGCAGGAGCTCAAGGCGCTGGCCGACCTGGGGGCGGCGAAGGTGACCCTCGATCTGTACCGCTCCCGCCTCGACGAGGTCCGCCAGAAGGCCCGCAGCCAGGCACAGGCGGCGGCGTTCCTCGAGGCCTTCCGCGAGCGGATCGACCAGGGGGACTACCGGGGCGCCCGCGAGGTGGCCGGCGAGCTCCAGCGCACCTCGCCCGACGATGCGCAGGCCGCGGAGCTGCTGGCCGAGGTCACCCGCCTCGAGCGCGAGGCCGACCGTCGCCGCTCCATCGAGCAAGGCGAGGCGCAGGTCGAGCAGTTTCTGGACCAGGGCGACGCGGACAAGGCCGAGCTGGCCCTCAAAGTCCTCCTGCAGGTGGCCCCCGACTACAAGAAGCGAAACGTCTTCGAGCGCCGCCTCGCCAAGCTCAAAAGAGCGTAGAGCAAGAGCCCCGCACGGCCGTGCGGGCTCCCGCCATCGGCTGCTAGACTCCCGCCGGGCCCCGGGCCCGCGACCCTCCCTACGAACGACCCCCTCCTCCCCATGACTGTGACCGAGATCGAACCTTCGACCGCGGGGCTCGGCCCCCGCTCCTCGCGCCTCCTGCGCTACGCCCTGATGTGCCTCACGCGCGAGCTCGACTCCCGCTTCGAGTCGCTCCTGCTCACCGGCCGGGTGACCAAGTGGTACAGCGAGGTGGGCAACGAAGCCACCACCGTGCCGGCCGGCCTGGCCTTGGAGCCCGGCGACGCGCTGTGCACCCTGCACCGGGATCTGGGCGCGATCCTGGCCGTCTACCTGGATCCGGCCCGCACCTTCCCAGGCTTGGGGCCCGGGCCGCTGTGGAACGAGCCCGACGGCCGCCGCCCCGACCCGGAGGAGATCCTCCACCGCCTGGCGAGCCAGCTCCTGGGGCGCGACCAAGGCTTCTCCGGCGGCGTCGAGCGCTCGTTCCACTACGGCTACCTCGACCCGGAGGCGGGGATCCTCCACCCCGGGATGATCAGCCACCTGGGCGCCATGATCCCGGTAGCCGCGGGCTGCGCCTTCGCCTTCCGACAGGCGGGCAGCGACCGCGTGGCCCTCAACTTCATCGGCGACGGCGGCACCTCGACCGGCGACTTCCACGAGGGCCTGAACATCGCCGCCGTCTGGCGCCTGCCGCTGGTGCTGGTGATCGAGAACAACCGCTATGCCTTCTCCACCCCGACGCGCCTCCAGTACGCCAGCGAGCGCCTGTCGGACCGGGCCGCCGGCTACGGCATGGCCGGTGAGACCGTGGACGGCAACGACCCGGACGCGGTGGCCGACGCCATGGGCCGGGCGGTGGAGCGCGCTCGCGCCGGCGAAGGGCCGACTCTGATCGAGGCGATGGTCGGGCGCATGCGCGGGCACAGCGAGGGGGACGACTCCCTGAAGGTCGTGCCCGAGGACGAGCTCGCCACCTATCTCGACGAGGACCCGGTGCCCGCCTACCCGCGGCGCCTGGAGGCGGAGGGAGCCCTCGACGCCGAGACCCGGGCCGCCGTCGAAGCGCGCTCGAGGGAGCTGGTCGAGCGGGTCCTGGACCGCGCCCTCGCCGGGCCGCCGCCCCGCCCCGAAACCGCCTGGCGCCCGGTCTTCGCGCCCTCCTCGGCGGCGCCGGCGGCGTCGGTCCTGGAGGCCGCGGCCGAGGGAGGCGTCGGAGCCGGAACCGAGAGCCTCCTCGAGCCCGCCGAGGGCCCCGTCACCTACGTGGAGGCGATCCATCGGGGCCTCGCCGAGGAGATGGAGCGAGACCCGGCGATCGTCCTCCTGGGCCAGGACATCGGCGTCTTCGAGGGCGCCTTCCGCGTCACCCGCGGCCTCCACGAGCGATGGCCGGAGAGGGTCCTGGACACGCCCATCGCCGAGAGCGGCACGATCGGCATCGCCATCGGCGCCTCTCTCCTGGGCTTCCGGCCGGTGGTGGAGATGCAGTTCGCCGACTTCGTCACCTGCGGCTTCAACCAGATCGTCAACGTGGCCGCCAAGCTCTACTACCGGTGGCAGGTGCCCTGCCCGCTGGTCCTTCGCCTGCCCTCGGGCGGCGGCGTGGGCGCGGGGCCGTTCCATTCCCAGAACCCGGAAGGGTGGTTCACCCACGTGCCGGGGCTCAAGGTCGTCTGCCCGGCCGGGGCGGCCGACGCCCGGGCGCTCCTCAAGGCAGCGATCCGGGACCCGAATCCGGTCCTCTTCTTCGAGAACAAGTACCTCTACCGGCGGATCAAGGAGGAGCTGCCGGCGGGCGACGACGTGGCGCGTCTGGGCGAGGCCCGGGTCCTGCGCCCGGGCCGGGACCTGACCCTCGTCGCCTACGGCGCCACCACGTGGACCGCTCTGGCGGCCGCCGAGGCCCTGGCCGCCGACGGCGTCGAGGCCGAGGTGATCGACCTGCGGACCCTGGTGCCCTTCGACGAGGAGACGGTCCTCGCCTCGGTGCGCAGGACCGGCCGTGCGCTGATCGTCCACGAGGACGAGCTGACCGGCGGCTTCGGCGCCGAGGTGGCGGCCCGAATCGCCTCGGAGGCCTTCTCCTGGCTCGACGCGCCGGTGCGCCGCGTCGCCTACCCGGACCGGCCGTCGCCGTACGCCAAGGTCCTGGAGCGCGAGCTGCTGCCGGATCGGGAGAAGGTCCTGGCGGCAGCCCGCGACCTCCTCAGGTACTGAATCGGACCGCCCCCCCGGCAACCCCTCGATCCCCTTCCCTCCCCCGAGGGGGGAAGGGGACGCCACCTCCCGCCCGGTCGGATCCCGCCGCATACCATCTCGATCCCCTTCCCGAAAAAACATTCTCGGGCCGTAAACGTATGGAAGCTCGGGTGTTTTCGCGCCCGAACGAATTCCTGTCATCCGAGCTGGAGGAACCGAGAGTGAGACGAATTCTGAGCCTGACCCTTGTCGTCGCGGCGCTTCTCGTGCTGGCCGCGGCGCCTTCCCAAGCCCAGAGCGGCGGCACCAAGCTGCTGCGCTTCCCCGACATCTATGGCGACCAGGTGGCGTTCGTCTACGCTGGCGACATCTGGGTCGCTCCGGCCGACGGCGGCCGCGCCCGGCAGTTGACCACCCACCCGGGCCTGGAGCTGTTCCCGAAGTTCTCCCCCGACGGCAAGTGGATCGCCTTCACCGGGCAGTACGACGGTGACGAGCAGGTCTACGTGATCCCGACCGCGGGGGGCACGCCGAAGCAGCTCACCTTCTACCCGGCCACCGGCCCCCTGCCGCCGCGCTGGGGCTACGACAACCAGGTCTACGGCTGGTCGCGGGACGGCAAGTCCGTCCTCTTCCGCTCCATGCGCCAGGGTTGGGACCTGGCACAGACGCGCCTCTACCTGGTCGACGTGGACGGCGGCCTGCCGCGCCCCCTGCCCATGCCGGTCTCCGGTGCCGGCGACCTCTCGCCCGACGGCCAGAAGGTCGTCTACACCCCCAAGGCCCGGGACTTCCGGAGCTGGAAGCGCTACCAGGGCGGCTGGGCCCAGGACCTGTGGATCTTCGACCTCAAGAGCTTCGACACCCAGCGGGTGACGGACAACCCCCGCACCGACCGCGATCCCATGTGGATCGGCGACAAGATCTACTTCGCCTCGGACCGCGACGGCACGCTGAACCTCTACTCCTACGACATCGCCAGCGGCGGCATCGACGAGCTCACCCACTCGACCACCTGGGACGTTCGCTGGCCGAGCGACGACGGCCAGGGACGGATCGTCTACGAGCTGGGCGGCGAGCTGTCGATCTACGACGTCGCCTCCGGCCAGAGCCACGCGATCTCCATCGACGTGCCCACCGACTCGCTGCCCACGCGCCCCGAGCACATCTCGGTGGCGAACGACATCGAGGACTTCAACCTCTCGCCCGCCGGCAAGCGCGCCGTCTTCGTGGCGCGCGGCGACGTCTACACCGTACCCATCGAGCACGGACCGGTGCGCAACCTCACCCACTCCTCGAACGCCCATGACCGCGACGCGGTCTGGGCACCCGACGGCGCCAAGATCGCCTACATCTCCGACGCCTCGGGCGAGGAGGAGATCTACACCATCGACCAGGCGGGCGAGGCCAAGCCGGAGCAGCTCACCGACAGCCTGGCCGTCCGCCTCGACGGGATCACCTGGTCGCCGGACAGCCAGAAGATCTCCTTCTCCGACAAGGACGGCAAGGTCTACGTGCTGACCGTGGCCGGCCACAAGCTCGAGCAGATCGCCGACTCGCCGAGCGGCTTCGCGGGCGACCAGGTCTGGTCGCCCGACAGCGCCTTCCTGGCCTTCAGCCTGCCGGGAACCAACGGCTTCTCGTCCCTCTACATCTGGAGCGCCGCCGACGGCCAGACCCGGCGCGTCACCGGGCCGCTCTGGAACGAGTTCGGCCCGTCGTGGGACCCGAAGGGCAAGTACCTCTTCTACCTCTCCGACCACGGCTTCGCGCCCCAGATCGGCTCGTTCGAGTTCAACTACGTGGCCGACCGCGAGACCGGCATCTACGCCCTGGCCCTTTCGAAGGAGGGACCGGACCTGTTCCCGCCCCGGAGCGACGAGGTAAAGATCACCAAGCCCGCCGACGAGGCGAAGAAGGCCGACATGGGCAAAGACGGCGAGGACAAGAAGGCCAAGCCCAAGGCCGAGAGCGCCGAGGCCGAGAAGGTGAAGGTGAAGATCGACTTCGACGGTCTCTCCGACCGCGTGATCCGGGTGCCGGTGGACTTCGAGAACTACGCCGGCGTGGTGGCCCTCGACGGGAGCCTGCTCTACGCCCAGGGCGACCCCTTCTACTACGGACGCCCGGGCCCGAGCGGCGGGCTCCAGCTCAAGCTCTTCTCCCTGGAGGACCGGGAGTCGAAGGACTTCGCCGACCACGTCCAGGGCGTGACCGTCTCCGAGGACGGCTCCCAGGTCCTCGTCCAGCAGCCGGGCGGCTACAAGCTCTACGCCAGCAAGCCCGGCGGCGAGCCGAAGCCGGTCTCCACCGCCGGCCTCGAGACCACGGTCGACCCGAAGGCTGAGTGGACCGAGATCTTCGACGAGGTCTGGCGCCGCTACCGGGACTACTTCTACGTCCCGAACATGAACGGCTACGACTGGAAGGCGCTCCATGACCGGTACGCCACGCTCCTCCAGTACGTCGGCCACCGCTCGGACCTCAACTACGTGATCAGCGAGATGATCGCCGAGCTCAACAACTCCCACGCCTACATCACGGGCGGTGACTGGGACATGCCGAAGCGGCCCGACGTGGCCCTGCCCGGCGCCTGGTTCGAGCTCGACGCGGCGGCCGGCCGCTACCGAATCTCGCGCATCCTCCACGGCCAGGAAGAGGAGCCGAAGTACCGCTCGCCCATGGACCGGGTCGGGCTGAACCTCCACGTGGGCGACTACGTGCTCGCCATCGACGGCGAGGCCCTCGGCCCGAAGGACAACCCGTACGAGCACCTGCAGTACAAGGCGGACCGCCCGGTGGAGCTGACGGTGAGCTCCAAGCCCACCTTCGACGGCGCCCGCAAGGTGACCTACGACCCGATCACGGACGAGAAGAGCCTGATCTACCTGGCCATGGTCGACGAGAACCGCGCGAAGGTGGACAAGGCGACCGGCGGCCGGGTGGGCTACATCCACATCCCCGACATGGGGGCCGACGGCATCTGGGAGTGGCTGAAGGGCTTCTACGGCCAGATCCGCAAGGACGGGCTGATCATCGACGTGCGCGACAACGGGGGTGGCAACGTCTCCTCGATGATCATCGAACGCCTCTCGCGCCAGCTCCTGGCCCTCGGCTGGGCGCGCAACAACGAGTTCCCGACCACCTATCCCCCGACCGTCTTCCGCGGCCACCTGGTCTGCCTGGTCAACCACGACTCGGCCTCGGACGGGGACATCTTCCCGGCCATGTTCAAGCAGGCGGGCCTGGGACCCCTGATCGGCGAGCGCACCTGGGGCGGCGTCACCGGGATCTCCGGCCACGGGCCGCTGATCGACGGCGGCACGGTCTTCGTGCCCGAGTACGGCTTCCTGTCGAAGGAGGGCCAGTGGATCATCGAGGGCTGGGGGGTCGAGCCCGATATCCAGGTCACCAACGATCCGAAGTCGGTGATCGAGGGCAAGGACCCGCAGCTCGAGAAGGGCATCCAGGTGATCACGAAGGAGATCCAGGACGACCCGCGGCCCTTCCCGCCGAAGCCGGCCCCGCCGATTCGGACCCCGGGCCACAACCCGCCGCCGATGCACTGACGGCGATAGACAGTCCCCGATGACACGGGAGCCGGCCGGAACCTCGGCCGGCTCCCGCTGTCTTCGCCCATTTCCGTCGTCGGCCTTGGCGCCCTCTTGCGGCCGGCGCTGCCGCCTGGAAGAATCCGGCGCGTTCCATCATGCCGACCTTCTCCACCTACCTCCGTCGGTGGAGCCTCGCCCTGGCCGCGATCGCGGTGGGCGGGTTCGCCGCGGACTTCGCCATGAACCTGGGGCTCTCGCACCTGCTCGCACCCCACGAGTACGGCGACTACAAGGTGGCCCACGCCTTCGCGGCCTTCTTCGGCGTCGCGGTGCTCCTGGGCGGCGACCGGGCCGCCCCGAAGGCGCTCGCGGGACCGTTCGGCACGGGCGAGACGGCACGCGTCTGGGAGTACCTGCGCTTCTATCTCGGGATCTCGCTGGGGCTCTCGGTCGCGGTCGTCGGCGGGGCCTGGGGAGTGTGCGCCCTCCAGACCGGGACCCTCGATCCCCGACTGCATCACCCCATCGCCCTGATGAGCGCGGCGGTCCCCATGTACGCGCTCGGCGCCCTGGGGAGCCGCGGCCTCCAGTCGGCCCGCTTCCCGGTCCTGGCCAGCTTCCCGTGGCGAGTGGTGGCCCCGGTCCTCTTCCTCCTTCTGGTCGGTCTGGCGACCTGGAACCTGCGGAAGGTGGGCCTGCCGGAGCTGGCGATCTTGAGCGTGCTGACGGCCGCCCTGATCTCCGCTTGGCAGTGGTGGCTGCTACGGCGCCTCAAGATGCCGCGGTTCCTCCGCGACCTGCGATCCCGCACGCCGCGGATCTGGCTCGCCACCTCGGTCCCCATGATGGGGGTCTTCCTGGTGACCCTCGCCCTCAACCAGTCCGACCTCTACTTCCTCGAGCTCTTGGGCGACGAGGCCCAGGTGGGGCACTACGCCGCGGCGGCGACCAGCGCGCATTTCCTGCTGCTGATCCAGACGACGATCGTGGGGCTGATCGCGCCCCTGCTCCAGCCGGCCCTCGAGGCGGGCCCCGGCGCCGCGCGGGCGACCCGGCGCCAGGGAGAGCTCCTGATGGCCATCGGCCTCATTCCGGCCGCGGTGCTCCTGGTGCTGGCGGCCCACCCGATCCTGTCGCTCTTCGGCCCCACCTATCCCCAGGCCGCGGGAGTGCTCGTGCTGCTGGTGATCTCGAACACCGCCTGGGCGGCTGCGGCGCTCTCGGCCCTCTGGCTCCAGTACACGAGCCGGGGCACGGTGGTCGTCGCCGTGGCGGTCACGACCCTGGTCCTGGACTCCGTCTTGAACGCCGTCCTCATCCCTCACTACGGCATGCAGGGCGCCGCGGCCAGCACCGCCGTCACCATGACCCTGGCCGCGGTGGCCACCATCGCCGCCCGCCGCCGGCTCCAGGCCTGACCGGCCTCTGCGGGTTACCCGCTCTCGCCGCCGGGGATGAGGAGCTTGTCGAGGTCGGTGCCGGGGCTGAGGCGGTCGAGGTCGACCAGGGGGGCGACGTCGGGCAGGTCGGCGTCGCCGCGCCACTGCCAGAGCTGCCACGCGTTCCAGCCGGCGGGCACGTGGGGCGTCTCGACGCCGTACTCCGAGATCCAGAGCGGGTAGTCGCCGAACTCCCGGTCCATGTTCTGGTTCCAGAACGTGGGGCCGGTGTAGATGATCGGCTTGACGCCCACCGCCTGCTCGACGATTCGCAGAAAGGTGCGCAGCCGGTCCGGCAGGTCGTCGGGCGCCGGCGAGCCCCGCGACCGGCGCGGCGGTGCTTCTGGACGTCCGGGTGCCGTCACCGAGCTGACCGAAGTGGTTCTGGCCCCAGCACGAGACGGTCCCGGCGGCGAGGAAGGCGCAGGTGTGGTACGCCCCGGCCGCCACCTCGGCGACCGGACCGGCGAGCCCCTGGACCGCCACAGGCCTGACCACCCCCTGCCCGAGCTGGCCCTCCGACCCGTCGCCCCAGCAGAACGGTCGGCCGGCCTCGTCCAGGAGACAGCCGTGGCGCAGCCCGAAGGTCAGGGCATAGGCCCCGGAGAGGCTCGAGAGGTCCGCCGGGATCTGGAAGGAGCAGGCGCCGTCCAAGTCGCCGCCCCGAGCGCCGCGCGCCTCGATCGCGTATCGTTGCGGCGATGCGCCTCGCGCCGCCCTTGCCCGCTCCCTTCCGGGTCGGCCTCTGGGCCGTCTTCGCGGTCGCCTGCTCGGCCGCGCCGCCCGCGCCCTCGGGCTCGCCGCCGCTGCGGGTGGCGGTCACCGTGCCGCCCCAGGCCTACCTGGTGGAACGGATCGGCGGCGAGCGGGTGACGACCGAGGTGATGATGCCCTCGGGAAGCTCCGAGGAGACCTGGTCCCCCAGCCCGCGCCAGATGGTCTCCCTGTCCCGGGCCGATCTCTACGTGCTGGTGGGGCACCCCGCGTTTCTGGTCGAACGGCGGGAGATCGAGCCGGCCCTGGCCGCCCAACCCGGCACCGTGGTAGTGGACATGTCCGCCGGCATGGACCTGCCCGGCCACGGCGGCGGCCCCGACGGCGAAGGCGGCGGCGAGGACGAGGGCGACCCCCACGTCTGGACCGCCCCGGCCCTCGTCCGGGTGGCCACGGCGAACATCGAGCGGGCCCTCGCCACCCGCGACCCGGAGCACGCCGCGGCGTACCGGGAGCGCCTGGTCTCGTTCCAGGCGGACCTCGATGCCCTGGACGGCGAGATCCGCCACGAGCTCGCGGGCCTTGCCCGCCGGGAGCTCTTCGTCGCCCACCCGGCTTGGGGCCACTTCGCCGCCGAGTACGGCCTGGAGCAGGTCGCGATCGAGGAGGAAGGCAAGGAGCCCTCGGCTCGGCGGCTCGTGGAGCTGATCGGCCGCGCCCGCACCGACGGAGTGACCACGGTCTTCGCCCAGGCGGGCTTTCCCGAGCGCGGCGCCCGGGTGATCGCCGACGAGGTGGGCGGCCGGGTGGTGGTCCTCGATCCCCTGGCCCGCAACTGGCTGGACAACACCCGGCGCACGGCCCGCGAGATCGCGGCGGCACTGCGCTGAGGGTAGGCCACCGGCGGCTGTGAAACACTTGCCCAAGAGATCGCCACTTTGAGCTGGTGAATGAATCGCCGACCCGACCACCTCGCGGCGGCCGGAGATCCATTCCCAAGCTCCGAGGCGGTGCCGTAGCCGCCCAACGCTCGATCTTTGCGCCTGGGAGACCTCCACCGTGGCTTCGACGTCGCCTGATCCACGCTCGCCCGCCCTCCTCGTCCCCGTGCTCGGGGCCATCCTGATCGCCGTCATCGCTCTGGCCGCCGGGGCGCCGCCGGCGGCCGCCGCCCACGCCGCGGACCTCGCAGCCGCTCCGCCCTTCTCGGTCCCGGCGTCGGACCTCCTCGCCGCCGCCGCCAAGGCGCCTCCCGAGGACTCCGGGATCGAGGTGCTCCTCACCGACGCCCGCTTCACCTTCGACGAAGCGGGGCGCAAGACCTACCGCCGGCACTGGATCTATCGCGTGGTCGACGCAGCGGGCGCCGAGAGGTGGAACCAGGTCCAGGCCTACTGGTCGCCGTGGCACCAGGATCGGCCGACCCTCCGCGCCCGGGTGGTCACCGCCGACGGCATGGAGCACCGCCTCGACCCCTCGACCCTCTCCGAGGTCTCTCCCGGGGCCGGCCAGGACGACGTCTACCAGGACCGCCGGACCCTCACCGGGCCCTTGCCCTCGGTCGCCCCGGGCGCGGTGGTCGAGGAGCTCGAGGAGGTGGCCGACCGGAGCCCGCTGTTCGCCGACGGCACGAGCCGGATCCAGCCCCTGAGCCTTGGCGTCCCGGTGCGCCGCAGCGTGGTGGTGGTGGTGGCTCCCGACTCGCTGCCGCTGCGCTACGTCACGTCCGGCGTGGCCGACGACGCCGCGGTGCTCGAACGATCGGGGGGCGAGATCCGGCTGCGGGTCGAGGCCCGGGACCTCCCGGCGGACACGCCGCCCCCGCCGGGCCTGCCGCCGGAGGTTCCCCGCTCCGCCTACGTGGCCTTCTCCACCGGCGCCTCGTGGTCCGCCCTCGCCCGCTCGTACTCCGCGATCGTCGACCGCCAGATCGCCGACGCCGACCTGGGGAGCTTCGCACCCCCCGTGGACGAGAGCGCCAGCCAGTGGGAGGCCATGGAGAAGATCACCGCCACGCTCCACCGGGAGGTGCGCTACACCGGTGTGGAGCTCGGCGAGGCCGCCCTCGTCCCCCGCTCGCCCGCCGAGGTTCTCGCCCGCGGCTACGGCGACTGCAAGGACAAGGCGACCCTCCTCGTCGCCCTGCTGCGCCGCGCCGGCGTCCCGGCCTACGTCGCCCTCCTGCGGGTCGGATCGAGGGGGGACGTGGAGGCGAAGCTCCCGGGGATGGGAAGCTTCGACCACGCCATCGTCTTCGTGCCGGGAACCCCCGCCCTGTGGATCGACGCCACCGATCCCTACAGCCCCCTCGGCGAGCTGCCGCCGGACGACCAGGGACGCCTCGCCCTGGTGGCGAGCCCCAACACCCGGTCCCTCGTCCGGACTCCCGTGGCCGACGCCTCGGTGAACCACATGGAGGTCTCCCGGGAGGTCCACCTCGCCGAGCGGGGACCGGCGCCGACGGTCGAAACCGACCTATTCTGGGGTGCCGAGGGCCGGAACCTGCGCTCGGTCTGGGCCGTGGCCGCCGATCAGGTCACCGCACAGGTGGCCACGAAGAACCAGAAGCTCGAGGTCGGAAACGCCGGTAACCTGGACCAGCCCTTCCGCATGGTCATCGAGGTTCCGGAGCCCGACTGGGCCGCGACCACCCTCGCCGACGCCGCGGTGGGCATCTCGCGGAGCGGTGTCCTCGAGCAGCTCCCGCCGGAGCTCACCGACGCCGACGGCGAGGCCCGGAAGCAGCCCTACCTGCTGGCCCGGCCCCACGCCGTCGTCGAGAGATTCCACATCGTGCCGCCGCCCGGCTTCGCCCTCACCGAGCTGCCGGCCGACGAGGATCGCGACCTGGGGCCGGCCCACTACACCGCCCGGTTCAAGCTCGACGGGGAAACGATCTGGGCCACGCTGACGTTCACCCTCGACCGGCGGCGCCTCACGCCGGAGGAGTTCAACGCTCTGCGCGAGGCCGCGGTGGCCCTCGCCGGCGAGAAGGCGATCCTCATCCACTACGATCAGGTGGGCTTCGCCGACCTCCAGGCCGGGCGGGTGGCCGAGGCCCTCGCCGAGTACCGGAAGCTGGCCGATCTCCACCCGAAGGAGGCGCTGCACCAGGTCCAGCTCGCCAACGCCCTCATCGCCGGAGGATTGGGGGCCGAAGCGCGAGCCGCCGCCCGCCGGGCGACCGAGCTCGAGCCGGGCTCCGCCCTCGCCTTCCATACCCTGGGAGTCATCCTCTCGTCGGACCCGGTCGGGCGCCGCTTCGCCTCCGGCTTCGACCGCGACGGCGCGCGGGCGGCCCTCGAGAAGGCCGTGGCCCTCGACCCGGACGATCGCGACGCCCACGTCCAGCTCGCCCTCGTCCTGGAGCACGACGCCGACGGTAAACGCTACTCGCCCGACGCCGACCTCGACGGCGCGATCGAGGAGTACGAGAAGGTCCAGGACCGCCTCGCGGGCACGGCGTTCGAGGACAACCTCTATTTCGCCCTCTTCCGGGCTCGGCGGTTCGACGAGCTGGCGGACCAGCTCGCCGACCACGCCGACTCGTCCAACCGCAGGCAGCTCCTGACCGCCGCCGAGGCCATGACCGTGGGACCGGAGACGGCCATCCAACGGGCCGAGCGGCGCGCGGCGGGCAACCCCGTCCAGCGCCAGCAGAACCTCTTTCAGGCCGGCCAACAGCTCTTCACCCTGCGCATCTACCCGCAGGCCGCCGCGCTGGTTCGGGCCGCCGCGCGCTCGTCGTCGAACGCCGCCGAGCTCCTGAAGCTCGCCGAGACCCTCGGCCGGGCCCGCCGGCACGAGGATCTCAAGCCAACCGCCGACACCCCCGAGGGCGTCGTCCGGGCGATGATCGTCTGGTTCGGCGACGACACCACCCTGCCCCCCGACCTGCTCGCCCCCGCCGTACGCAAGTCCTACGGCGAGGAAGATCCGGGGACGGGCGCCGGGGGGGATCTCGCACGGGAAGCCTTTCGAGCCGGGATCGAGTCGAGCTCCCAGGAGATCTCGGCCGACGTCGCCCTGGACCTCGCCCTCGCCCTGCCCTGGGACCGGTCGGGCGACGACGCGACCGGCTTCCGCATCCGGCTGGCGCCTCCGAGCCCGCAGTCGCCGAGCGGCCTGTACGCCTTCGCGGTCAAGGCCGACGGCGCCTACCGCTTCGTCGCATTGAGCCCCGACGTCACCGACCTCGGCCTCGAGGTCCTCGACCTTCTCGACCGGGGCGAGCCCGAGGCCGCCCGCCGGTGGCTGGACTGGATCGCCGAGTTGGTGCCCTCCAGCGGGTCGAACGACGACCCCCTCGAGGAACAACCGTTCCACCTCCTCTGGTCCCGGGGTCAGCAGGCGCCGGCGGAGCGGATGCGCCTGGCTGCGGAGGCCCTTCGCGCCGAGCGCGATCCCTCGGACGATTCCTTGAAGGGCCTGGACGCCGCCCTCCGCTCCGGCCGGCTGACCGCGGACGAGCGGACCGGAGTCCTCCTGGCCCTCGCCCGGGGCTACCTGAACGCCGACCGCGGGAAGGACGCCCTGCCCCTCATCAAGTCCCTCGTCGCCTCGGCGCCCGCATCGGACACCGGCCTGGTCCTCGAGGCGCTGGCGCTCTCCCGCCTCGGGCGCTGGGACGACATCGTCAAGCTCGCCCAGACGCGCCCCGAGAGCACGCCGGCCCGGAGGCTCGAGGCGGACGCCTTGCTCCAACTCGGGGACCTGGACGGCGCCCTGGCGGTCTATCGCGACCTCGAGGAGAGCGGCCGGGCCGAGCAGGGCGACTACAACCAGCTCGCCTGGTTCGCCCTCGCCGAGGGCCAGGCCGACGAGCGGACCCTCGGCTGGGCGCAGCGCGCGGCGGAGCTCGGCGGCTACAAGAGCTACGCCAGCATGCACACCCTGGCCAGCGCCTACGCCGACCTCGGCCGCCCGGCCGACGCCTACCGGGTGATCCTGCAGACGATCGAGCTGCGCCCGGGACACGTGCCCGACGGGCCGGACTGGTACGTCTTCGGGCGCCTCGCCGAGCTCTACGGCCTGCCCGACGCGGCCCGGCGGTACTACGGGAAGATCGACAAGCCCGAGGACGACGACCGGAGCGCGGTCTCCACCTGGGCGTTCGCCCAGAGGCGTCTCAAGGCCCTGGGTGCGGGCGCCGCGAAGGGCGAGCGGAAGGGCCGATCGAGGCACCGCTGAATCTCCGGGGCCCTCTTCGCGTAGTCCCCTGTAAGAAACTTCCGGGAGGAACGTTTCATGGGTGACGACGGACGAAAGGAGAGAGCCTTGAGCCCAGCCCCACAGCGCGCCCCCGACTCGGATCAGGCCCCGGACCGGACGGCGGCCCCGCCCCGAGAGCTCGAGGAGGTCTTCCAAGAGCACGCTCAGGCGATGCTCCGGACCGCCTACCGGGTGACCGGGAGCCTCGCCGACTCCGAGGACGTCCTGCAGACGGTGTTCCTGCGCCTCGCCGCGCGCTCCGGGGGCACCGAGCTGGCGGGCCCGGGGATCGGCGCCTACCTGCGGCGGGCGGCGACCAACGCCGCCCTCGACCTGGTGCGCGGACACCGGCGGCGGCGCGCGGTGGCCTTGGACGACGAAGCCGGACCCGAGCCGGCCGACGCCGGGGCCGACCCCGAGCGCCGCCACCAGGGCCTCGAGGCCCGCGACCTGCTACGCCGGGCGCTCTCGAAGGTGACCCCCAAGGCCGCCGAGATCTTCGCGCTGCGCTACTTCGAAGGGCTCGGCAACCAGGACATCGCCCGCTCTCTCTCCATGTCACAGACCGCCGTCGCCGTCACCCTGCACCGCACACGCTCCCGGCTCCGCCGAGAGCTCGCGACCCTCCCAGGAGGTCTGTCATGAGCCGATCGAAGAGAGAGCTCGACCAGTTCGTCGAGCGCACCGCAGAAGAGATCCGCAGCGACGTTCCGGACGACGCCGCCCTCGAGGAGGCCGCCGCCCGGGTGTGGACGCGGATCTCCGCCGAGATCGACCACGCGGCGCCCGCGGGTGCCGCTCCGATCGCCGCGCCCGACACGATCGAGGGATGCACCGACGTCCAGGCCCTGATTCCGGCCCTGGTCGCCGGCGAGCTCCCCCGGGCGCGGGCCCTCCTGGTCGAGGACCACGCGCGGGAGTGCGTGCCCTGCCGCCGGGCGCTGATGGCCGCGCGCACCGGCTCGGGAGCCGCCACGGCGCCGCCTCCGGCCTGGAGCGGTGACGAGACCCTCCCCCGCCGGGCCCCGCGCCACCACCGCTGGGCGTTGGCGGCGGCCGCGGTCCTGGTCGTGGGCCTGGGGATCGCCGTGCTCTTGGCCACCGGCCTCGTGGGCGGTGGCTCCGGGGCGACCGCCCAGGTGGCTTCCATCGACGGCGGCCTCTACCTGCTCACACCCACCGGCAGCCACCCGCTCCAGGCCGGCGACGAGATCGCCCGGGACCAGGTGGTGCGCACCGCCAAGGGCTCCGGAGCGATCCTCACCCTGGCCGACGGCTCGCGGGTGGAGATGCGCGAACGTAGTGAGCTCTCGGTCCTCGTGGGGCGACGGGACACGACGCTGGACCTCGCCCGCGGCGCGGTGATCGTCGAGGCCGCCAAGCGCTCCCGGGGGCACCTGTTCGTCGACACCGAGGACTGCCGCGTGGCGGTGACGGGCACGATCTTCTCGGTCGACCACGGCACCAAGGGCTCCCGCGTCTCGGTGATCGAGGGCCACGTGCGGGTCGAGCAGGGGCGGCGCGAAGATCTGCTCAACCCCGGCGATCAGGTCACCACCCGGCCCTACCTGGCGCCGGTGCCGCTGGCCCAGGAGATCGGTTGGAGCCAGAACGTGGACCGCTACCTGGCCCTGCTGGCCGAGCTCAACGCGATCCACGACGACCTGCGAAAGTCCGTGACCACGCCGGCCCCCCGGATCTCCACGCGCCTGCTCGACCTGGCGCCGGCGGAGACGGTGGTCTACGCTGCGCTGCCCAACGTCGCCGAGTCCTTGAGCCAAGCCCGCCAGGTGTTCCGCGAGCACCTGGAGAAGAGCCCGGTCCTCCAGGACCTGCTCTCGAAGTCCGGCTCCCTCGCGGAGCAGCAGCAGATCGACGAGCTGATCAGCGAGCTCCGCGACTTCGGCTCCTACCTGGGCGACGAGGTCGCCGTGGCGGCGGTCGCCGGGAGCACCGGCGTCGACGAGCACGGAGTCGTGGCCTACGCCCAGGTCCTCGATCCACCGGCCTTCCGGACCTTCCTCGAGCAGGAGGCGGCCCGCCTGGCCGCCGGCGGCGCGGGCACGGCGATTCACGTGGTCGACGACCCCGCCCAGGCGACCGGGTCCGGGACCGACGGCCTCTGGGTCTGGGTGAGCGGAGGCTACGTGGTGGCGGCCCCGAGCCCCCAGGCGCTGGCCCTGATGAGCGACTCTCTCGCCGGAGGCACCAGCGCCTTCCACGGCACGCCCTTCTACGGCTTGCTGAGCGACGCCTACGGCGAGGGCGTGGAGTGGCTGTTCGCCGCCGACCTCCAGACCCTCATGGCCCGCTCCGGCGAGCACCCGGACCTCCTGGGCCTCGAGAGCGCCCGCCACCTCCTGGTGCGCTGGTCGGAGTCCGGAGGCCACCCCGAGGGCCGCGCCGTCCTCGCCTTCGACGGCCCGCGCACGGGCGTGGCCTCCTGGCTGGCCGCCCCGGCGCCCATGGGAAGCCTGGACTTCGTGACCCCCGACGCCACGGCGGCGGCGGCGTTCGTGGTCCGCGACCCGGCCGAGATGGTGGACGAGATCCTCCAGATGCTCGTCGCCAGAGACCCGGCCGCCCTGGCCGATCTCGAGCGGGCCGAGCAGGAGCAGGGCTTCGACCTGCGCCACGACATCGCCGAGCCCCTGGGCGGAGAGTTCGCCGTCGCCCTGGACGGCCCCCTGGCGCCCAAGCCGTCGTTCAAGGCGGTGGTCGAGGTCTACGATCCCGACCGGCTCCAGCAGACCCTCCAGTGGGCGATCGAGAAGCTCAACGCCGAGGCCGAAGCCCAGGGCAAACCCGCCGGGTTCGCCCTCGACTCCGAGCAGGACGGCGGCCGCACGATCTACCACGTGTCCACGCCGACCGAAGGCGTGGCGGTCTACTACACCTACGTCGACTCCTACCTGGTGGCGACCCCGAGCCGGGCGCTCCTCGACGCGGCGCTCGCGGCCCAGGCGACCGGCGCCAACCTGCCGGCATCCGAAGCGTTCCGCAAGCTACTGCCCACCGACGGCTACACCAACTTCTCGGCCGTCGTCTACCAGGACCTGGGGGCCAAGCTCGGCGCCCTGACCCGGACTCTCGCCCAGATGCAGGACCAGGGGCGGAAGCTCACGCCGGAGGAGCAGGCGACCGTCGAGCACGCCGCCGTGCTTCAGCCGCCGACCCTCGGATACGCTTACGGCGAGGAAGACCGGATCGTGTTCGCCGCCTCCATCGGCGGCGACGGGCCCTTCTCCCTGAGCGCCCTCCTGGGCTCGGGCGGCGTGAACGGCCTGGCCGGGCTCCAGCACCTGATCGAGGGGGCCCACGGGCTGGTGCCGACCGGGGAGCAGACCCCCGAGGGCCGGTGACGGAGAGCGATGACGCCGACCGAAGAGTCCCCGTACGACCACCGGCCCGCCTGGACCGCCGCCTCCGCCGAGGCGCCCAAGCCCGGCGGGCCGGTGGTCGAGCTCGAGGGCCTGGAGGTGCGCTTCGGCCGCCTCCGGGCCCTGAAGAGCGTGAGCTGCCAGCTCACTGGGCGGGCCATCGGCCTGCTCGGTCCCAACGGCGCCGGCAAGACCACCCTCCTCCACACCCTCCTCGGCTTCTACCGGCCGGCGGCGGGCACCGCGAGGATCTTCGGCCACGACGTGGGGCGCGACTCGAAGGCGGTGCGCAGCCTGGTCGGCTACATGCCGGAGCGCGACTCCTTCATCGCCGGCATGAGCGGCGTACGGTTCGTGCGCTTGATGGCGGAGCTCTCGGGGGTCCCCCCGGAGCCGGCCCTGGAGCGGGCCCACGAGGCCCTCTTCTACGTCGGTCTGGGGGAGGCCCGATACCGCCCCATGGAGAGCTACTCCCTGGGCATGAAGCAGCTCGCCAAGCTCGCCCAGTCCATCGTCCACGGCCCCCGGTTGCTGCTCCTCGACGAGCCCACCGCCGGGCTCGATCCGCCGGCCAGGGAGCGCATGCTGCGCCTGATCCGCGAAGTCCGGGACTCGGGGGAGGTGAATCTCATCCTCTCGTCCCACCTGCTGCGCGATGTCGAGGAGTGCTGCGAGGAGGTGCTCGTGCTCAAGGAGGGCGAGATCGCCGGCTACTCGAACCTCGCCGAGGAGCGCCGGACCCACCGGAGCTTCCTGGAGCTGGAGACCCGGGGCGACGGGGACGGCTTCCACGAGGCGATTCGCGGCCTGGGTTGCGAGCTGGCGGTGGCCCCGGGCCGGCGCTTGAAGATGGTGCTGCCGGAAGGGGTGGGGGTGAGCGACCTGTATCGCCTCGCCAACGCCCACGGGGTCCAGCTCCGGCGCGTGAACTTCAAGCGGGACTCCCTGGAGGACATCTTCTTGAAGGCGATGGAGGGAGCCCCGGCGGCCCCGGGCCCGCTCCCCCGCCCCTACGAGCCGGAGGAGGGCGCTCATGGCGGTCTATGAGCAGAGCTACCACCGCTACACCGGGGAGCTCTCCCGCCTCGGCTCGCGCTTCCTGGTGATCCCGCGCTACGCCTACCAGCGCCTCTCCGGCTCGAAGCTCCTCTGGGCCCTGCTGGTGGTGGCGACCGTGGGCACCCTGGGGGCGGCGGTGTTCATCTACGTGCTGCACAACGCCAAGATCCTCGAGGCGTTCCATGTCGAGGTCGCCGATCGCCTCCCCATCGACGCGCGGTTCTTCAACGTCTACCTGTCGATCGAGCTCTGGGTGAGCTACCTCCTGGTGCTGATCGCCGGCCCGTCCCTCGTCTCCATGGACCTGGCCAACGGCGCCCTGCCCCTCTACTTCGCCCGTCCCCTCGCGCGCTCCGAATACGTCCTCGGCAAGCTGACCGTCCTCGCGGCCCTGCAGTCCATCGTCACCTGGGTCTACGGCCTGGGCCTCTTCGCCCTCCAGGCGACGCTGGAAGGGGACGGCTGGATCTGGCACCACCTGCGGATCGCCGCGGGCCTGTTCGTGGGCTCCTGGGTCTCTATTCTGGTCATGAGCTTCCTGACCCTGGCCCTCTCCGCTCTCATCCGCTGGCCCCTGGCCGTGCGCGGGGTGCTGCTGGTGATGTTCCTGGTGCTCCCCGGCTTCGGGGCCGCCCTGTCCCTCGCCATCGGCTCGGACTGGGGCCACGTGATCGATCTGCCGGTGGTGCTCTCCACGATCGTTTCGTCGCTGCTCGGAGTCGAGCCGGAGCTCGCCCTGCCCGCGGCCGGCGCCTGGCTCGCCGCGGCAGCCGTCCTGGCCGGCTCGTTCCTCCTCCTGTGGAAGAAGCTCCGGGCCTACGAGGTGGTGTCGTGAGCGACGGGCAGCGCCGGATCGTCTTCGACAACGTCTCGAAGTTCTACGGCGAGGTGCTGGGCGTCAACCGGGTGAGCCTGGCCATCGAGCCGGGGATCACCGGGCTGGTCGGGCCCAACGGCTCCGGCAAGACGACCCTCTTCAACCTCGCCACCGGCCTGCTGCGACCCTCGCGGGGAACGGTGAGCGTGCTGGGAATCCCCGTCGACCGGCCCGAGGAGCTCTTTCGCCGGGTCGGCTACGCCACCCAGTTCGACAGCTTCCCCAAGGGGATGACCGGAGGGCGCTTCGTCGAGTCGTTCCTGCGCCTCCACGGCTTCTCGCGGCCGGAGGCGCGGCGCCTGTCCGAGGAGGCGATCGAACGAGTGGGCCTGACCGCCGCCGCCGGCCGGCGGGTCGCGGGCTACAGCAAGGGCATGCGCCAGCGCATCCGCCTGGCCCAGGCCATGGCCCACCGGCCGTCGGTGATGTTCCTCGACGAGCCCCTGAACGGCCTCGACCCCATGGCCCGGGCCGAGATGATCGCCCTGTTCCGCGAGCTCGCCGGCGAGGGGCTCCACGTGGTGGTCTCGTCCCACATCCTCCACGAGGTGGACATGATCTCGGACTCGGTGGTGCTGCTCAACAACGGCTACGTGGTGGCCGAAGGGGACATCCGGGGGGTGCGCTCCGAAATGGAGAGCCACCCGATGAAGATCCTCATCCGCTGCGACCGGCCGGCGCGCCTGGCCGCCCGGGTGTTCGAGGAGGACGGAGTGGTGGAGGCCCGGCTGCTCGAGGACGGCTCGGGGTTGCTGGTGGCGACCCGCAACGCCGACGGCTTCTACCTGCTCCTCAACCAGGTGGTGACCGGCGAGGGCTTCACCGTGGAGACGGTGCTGCCGGTCGACGAGGACGTCCAGTCGGTCTACCGATACCTGATCGGCTCGCAGCCTGGAGGCGCCTCGTGAGCTCCGCCGCCCCGGAGAGCGGTGCGCGGTGGGGCCTGTGGCGGCGCCAGACCCTGGCGGTGGCGCGTCTCGAGATCGGCCGCAACTTCTTGGGGCTGCGCGCCCTCGGCCTCTACCTGATCGCCGCCTTCCCGGTGGGCCTGGCGCTGATCACCGCCTGGGCCCGGACCTTCGGATTCTTCGGGGCACCGCCCGAGACGCCAGCGGCCGGCGCCCTGAGCCAGGGCTACAGCCTCTTCTTCTCCGTTCTCCTCTGCCGGCTGGTGATCTTCTTCGTCTGCCTGCTGATCTTCACCCGACTGTTCCGGGCCGAGATCCAGCAACGAAGCCTCCACTACTACCTCTTGACGCCGGTGCGCCGGGAGGTCCTGGTGGCGGGCAAGCTCCTGGCCGGCCTGGTGGCCGCCGGCCTGGTGCTGGGCGCCACCACCTGCTTCTCGTTCCTCGTCCACTTCCTGCCCCTCACGCAGGGCGCGGGCACCGGCGACTACGGGAGCTTCTTCGCCAGCGGCGGCGGTCTCGGCCAGCTCGCCGGCTACCTGGGCGTGACGCTCCTGGGAGTAGTGGGCTACGGCGCGGTGTTCCTCGCCTCGGGCCTGCTCTTCCGCAACCCGATCCTGCCGGCCCTCGGCGTCTTCGCGTGGGAACAGATCAACTTCCTGCTGCCGCCGCTCCTCAAGCGCATCAGCGTGATCTTCTACCTCCAGGCGCTCCAGCCGGTGCCGCCGCCCGAGGGAGCCCTGGCGCTGCTCTCCGAGGCGCCGTCCCCCTGGCTCGCCGTGCCCGGCCTGCTCCTGGTCGCCGCGGCGCTGGTCGCCGTCTCCGCCTGGCGCCTCAGGACCCTAGAGATCAACTACGGCGAGGAGTAGCCACCGCGCCCCCGACCCGAGGGGTTGCGGGGGAGACGCGGGACATCCTTCTCAGCGGCAGAAATGGAAGTGGTCGAGGAACGCCGTCAGGGCATCCGGAGAGGCCGGGGTGCCGGTGTAGTCGTCCCCTTCCGGTGCCGGCGTGAACCAGACCGCACGGCGCTGGTGCGAGTCCGACGGGCAGTGGATCTGGAGCTCGGCGGCCACCGTCGGCAGCTCGCTACCGCGCCGGCGGAGCTCACCTCGCCGGGCCGTCCAATTCACCTTCGCCCCCCCGGCCTGGAGCTCGCCCCGGCCCAGCTCCTTCTCGACGGCGAAATCGAAGTCGGTGCGGCCATAGCCCTCGGCGTCGGCGTGGTCACCCCGGAACGACCGGGTCTCGAAGTAGAGGAATCCCCGCTCCCCCATGATGTCCCGGTCGTTCATCCTCTTCGCGTCCTCGCCCGCGGGCAGCTCGTGATCGGTGAGGATCGCCATTTCCACGACCCAAGGGATCGACATCGCGAGCGCCGGGTAGTAGCCCTCCGGGAGCTTGTCGTAGTCCAGGATCGAGCGCACCTTGGCGGCGCGGGCCTCCGGGTCGGTGATGTCGGCCTTGAACTGCCGCGCCTTCGTGTAGAGGAACCAGCCGACGCCGCCGGTCGCCAGGGCGCCCAAGACCGCCAGCGCCACGCAGCCGCAGCCGACGTAGTGCCACGCGGTGCGCTTCCCGGTTCCTGAGCCGTTCATCGCGTTCACCCTCCGGCCAAGACTACGACGAACAGAGGTGGAAGTGATTCAAGAACTCGCCGATGGCATCGGGGTCGGCGGGCGTGCCGTCGTCCGCCGCGCCTTTCACGGGGGCAGACGCCGACGCGAGCGCCGGAGCGGGGGCGAACCACATTGCCACCCGCAGGTGTCCGTCGCCGGGGCACTGGACCAGCAGGCGGGCGAGCACCTCGTCGAGGGTCGATCCGCCCAGCTTCATCGTGCCGCGTTCGGCCACCCACAGCACGTGGCCGCCGCCGGCATCGAGAGCGCCCCGTCCAAGGGCCTCGGAGACCTTGAACTTGAGGTCGACGTCGTGGAAGAAGTCGCTGGTCTTGCGGCGCCCGTCGAAGTACTCGCGGAGCTTCCGGCGCCGGTCTCCGAAGGTGCGGGTCTTCATGAACACGAAGCCCTGCCGGCGGAAGGCGTCCGCAGCGCCCTTGATGGCCTCGCCCGGAGCCGGCTCGCGGTCCGAGAGCATGGCCATCTCCATGACGAAGGGCACCGAGAAGCCACCCATGGGGTGGTAACCCTCCGGGAGGCGAGAGTAGCCCAGAATCCGGCGGCTGGCCCGGTCGCGGGCGGCGGGATCGCCGAGCTCCTTCTCGAAGCTCTTCGACTTCTCGTAGCTGAACCAGGTGAGGCCCAGGATCACCAGGAGCACCACGCTCATGACGGCCCCGCAGCCGCAGCCCATCAAGGTCCAGCCGGGGCGGCTCGGCTCCCGGGAGGACGTCGCCGTCTGGACCGCTTCGCCACTCATCGGGGCGGGAGTCTAGCAGCCCGCGACCGGTCCCCCCGCCCCATGGCTCCGGAGTGCCCTCGCGTGGTACGTTTCCGCTGCAACTTCAGCACCGAACCGGTACCGGGAGAGATGAGCGCACACCGGATCGAACGGCTGCAGCGATACTTTCTGGCCCGACCCGACCTCGGCCTCGCCTCCGTCTATCTCTTCGGAAGCTGGACCGCGAGCCGGACCC
Source organism: uncultured Acidobacteriota bacterium (assembly GCA_963739795.1). Taxonomy (GTDB): domain Bacteria; phylum Acidobacteriota; class Thermoanaerobaculia; order Multivoradales; family DATKCC01; genus CAVUBL01. The sequence continues at coordinate 523,237 of CAVUBL010000015.1, forward strand.
ACCGGGAGAGCGAGATGGGGCTCGGGCTCCTGGCGGACGAGGGGCGCTTCCCCGAGTCTCGGGACCGCCTCGAGCTCCGGGCCCTGCTCGCCTCCGAGCTCGCCGGCGAGGGGTCCGAGAGCCTGGTCGAGCTACTGATCCTGAACGACGCGCCGCCGCCCCTGGCCCGACGCATCCTCACCGAGGGCCGACGTCTCGCCAATTACGAGCCGCTGGCGGACCGCGCCTTCCTCCGCGACGTCCAGCTCCGGGCCGCCGATCTCGGGCCCTTTCTGCGCCGCGTGCGCCGGACCCGAGTCGAGGCTCTCCCGCGGTGACTCCCCGCCGCGACCGCCCCGACCGCCCCGGGCCGCCGATGACCTACCTCGCCGAACGCGTCGCAGACTTGCGCCGTCAGCTCGCTCACCTGGAAGGTCTCCGCTCCCACGTCCCCGACCCGGCGGCCCTCGAGGCGGATCTGTCGCTGGCCAACGACGTGCGCTACGGCCTGCTCGTGGTCTGCCAGCGGGCGATCGACATCGCGGGCGAGCTCTCGGCACGGCGAGGCCTGCGCTTCGAGGACTACATCGAGGCAGTGCGAAACCTGGCGATCTACGAGGAGTTCCCCGACGCCCTCATCCGCCGCCTCGAGCCGCTTCCGGCGCTGCGCAACTCGCTGGTCCACGCCTCCCCGCCGGCCGACTCCGGGCGCGTGTTCAACGCCCTGGCCAAGCTCGAGAGTGTGCAGCGGTTCGTCCAGAGCGTAGCGCGGGTGATCCAGAAGAGCCCGGCCGACCGGCGTTGAACGCGCGGGGGCCTCCTACATCCGCTCGGGGATCGGGACGCCGAGGATCTCCGCGATCTCGTCGAGGCCGCGCCGGAAGAGCTGGACCGCGGCAAGGCGGGCGGTGCGCACCGCCTCGTCCTCCTCGTGGAGGATCGGGTGGCGGTGGTAGACGGCGTTGAACTTCTGGCCCAGGTCCAGGGCCAGGCGGGCCACCAGGGAGAGCTCGAGGCTGTCGGCGGCCTTCTGGAAGACCTCGCCGATCTGGGCCACTCCCCAGACCAGGTCCCACAGGTCGTCGCCGTAGAGCTCCGCGGCGAGGGCACCCGCCTCCTCCGGCGTCACCTCGACCGGCAGCCCGACCTCCGCGAGCTTGCGCCGGATGTTGTCCACCCGCACCGCCGAGTACTGGAGGTACGGCCCCGACTCGCCTTCGAAGCTCAGGGCCTCGTCCAGGTCGAAGGCGATCACCCTCGTGGTCGTCGCCTTGACCATGAACACCCGGATCGCGGCGATGGCGATCTGGGCCGCCAGGCGGTCGAGCTCCTCGCCCTCGAGCTCTCGGTTGCGGCTGGCGATCTCCTGGCGGCTCTTTGACTCCAGGAGGTCGAGGAGGTCGTCGGCCTTGACCCCGATGCCCTTGCGCCCCGACATCTCCAGCGAGCGCTCCTCCTCGTCCTCGCCCAGGAAGCCGAACTGCCGGGCGGTGGCGGGAGAGAGGGAGACCATCTCGTAGGCGAAGTGGATCGAGCGCTCCGCCTGCTCGGTGTGACCCAGGGCCTGGAGGCCGGCGCGGACGATCCGCTGGAGGTAGCTCTGGCGAGCGTCGATGACGTTGATCACCCGATCCGCGTGGCCAAAGACGGGGTGGTTCTCGGCGCCGTCGAGGCCGGTCTCCCAGAGGCCCCGCTCCATCCAGAAGCGGTAGGCGAAGTCCTTGCCCAGGAGGCCGAACTTCCAGAGCTGGTAGGCGATGTCCTTGCCCACGTACGTCACCGTGCCGTCGGAGCGGACGATGACCTTGTCGGCGTCCTCCAGACCGGCGAACTCCTCGGCCTGGGAGAGGGGCATCACCCAGCAGCCGGCGTTCTTGCCCTCGCCCTCCAGGTACATGGCCCCGGAGCTCTCGAGATCCCCGGCGGCCTGGGAGAAGAAGTCGAGGCCCAGGATGTGGCGCTCGTGGGTGAGCAGGTCGTAGCCGATCCCGAGCCGGCCCATGGTGTCGAGGTGACGCCCCACCACCCGCCGAGCCACCAGCCGGCCCAACTTGGCCCGCTCCCCCTCATCCTTCTCCAGGGCGTGAAGGGTCTCCTGGCGGAAGCGCTTGCGCTCGGGGTTCTCCTCGTACCAGCGGCCGACCTCGCTGTAGAGGTCCCAGCACAGGTAGTCGAAGGGCTCGGGCAGAGCGGCCACCTCGGCGGGGGCCATGTGTTCGATGTCCATGAAGCCGACCACCACGTCGGCGAGCTGGACGCCGGTGTCGTCGATGTAGTTCTGGACCTCGACGCTCACGCCCAGACGGCGCAGCAGGCGGGTGAGGACATCGCCCAGGACGGCGTTGCGCAAGTGGCCGATGTGGGCCGCCTTGTTGGGGTTGATGTTGGTGTGCTCGACCACCACCTTGCCATCGCCGTCACCGTCGCCCGCGGCGACGGTGAAGAGCTCTCCCGCGAGGAGCCGGCGCACGATCGCCGGGCGGTCCAGGTACAGGTTCAGGTACCCTGCCCCTTCGACCCGGATCTCGCGGACGATCTCGGGCAGCTCCAGACCCTCGGCCAGCTCGCGTCCGATCTCGCGCGGGTTGCGCTTGAGGACCCGGGCGAGTTGGAGAGCCGCCGGGAAGGAGAGATCCCCCAGGTCGCGTCTCGGGGGAACCTCGACAATGGGCGTGTGCTCGACCCCGAAGAGCTCCCGGATCCGCCGTTCGACGTGTGCGGCGAGATCCGTCTTGAGTGTGGTCAGCATGGCCGGGAAAGTCTACATGAAGGGCGGGCTGCGGACGGCCCGACCGTCCTGATATGATGACGTTTGGAGGGAACAACAGACCATGGCGGAGAACAAACTCTCTCTGGAGCTGAACGGAACCACGCTCGAGCTGCTCGAAGCCGACATCACCGAGCTCGAGGTCGATGCCATCGTCAACGCCGCCAACGAGCATCTCCAGCTCGGCTCCGGCGTGGCGGGTGCGATCCGCGAGAAGGGCGGCTCGAGCATCCAGGAAGAGTGCGACCGGATCGGCAGCACCCCGGTGGGCACCGCGGTGATGACCGGCGCGGGTGAGCTCAAGGCCAAGCAGGTGATCCACGCGGTCGGCCCCAAGAACGGCGAAGGGGACGAGGACCGCAAGCTGGCGGCGGCCGTGCGCTCGGCCCTGGCGCTGGCCGATCGCAACGGCTTGCGCTCCATCGCCCTGCCGGCGATCTCCACCGGCAACTTCGGCTTCCCCATGGACCGGGCGGCGAGGATCATGCTCACCGAGATCCACCGCTACCTCCAGGGCGGCACCAAGCTGAACAAGGTGGTCGTCGCCCTCTACGACGAGTCCGGCTTCAGCACCTTCAAGAGAGAGCTGCGCAGGGGCTTCCGGTAGGGCCGGCCCTCCTCCGGCCACGGCTGCTCAGCCGAGAAGCAGCGCCACCGGAGCCAGGGCGGCGAGCCAGCTCACGAGCGAGCCGAGCAGGAAGTACTCCGTCACCACGTCCACGTCCTTCACCAAGGCGCCGGGCTCGTCCTCGGCCCGACCACCGTCCGATGGGTTCGGCTCGCGAGCCACCCTGGACAGCTCCGGGAACCGGAGAATGCTCTTCGCCGAAGCGATCAGAGCTGCCGCCGCGGGTTCTCCGGACACGGCCAAGCCGAAGATCAAGAAGCGCTCGATGATCCCGATGAATCGGCCGCCCCGAAGCCGCTCCCCGGAATGTCCGATAGGCGTTCCCGCCACCACCAGGACGGCCCTCACGAGGCCGTTGGCCGTCGCCGTGAGCGCCAGGAGGACCCCCACCACCAGCACCAGCTTCTCGCCTCCTCCGGTTCCCAGGGAATGGGTGAAGGGAAGACCCTGGAACCACACGTGGAACCAGCGGGGCAATCGAGCTGTCCACTGGCCACTGAGCGCCAGCAGGAGCGCCAGGTAGGTGGTGAGCGCGCTCAGAGCCAGCCACGCGTTCCTCTCGACGTGGACCGAGGAGCACCGGGGGAGGAGCCAGCAGGCCCCACCGGCCGCGACCAGTATCACCAGGATCGGAGCCTGAGCGACACCGAGTAGCCGCGCACCGGTTGCCGCGCTCACGGTGGCGAGGGCGATTCCGGCCACGGCGCGCCAGAGCCCCTTCGGCTCTCCGGCGAGGCCCCCCGCGATCAGGTCCGCTAGGGCGAGCGCCAGCAGTCCCAGTCCGATGCCCGTCACGGCAGCAACACCTCGAGCTGGGACTGGGCACGATAGACCGACGCCGGCCCGTTCTCCGCCTGCCGCCGGGAGACCGAGGACTGCGAGATCCGGAGCTCCTGTGCGACCTCGGCCTGCTGCTTCCCTTCGAAGAGGCCCAAAGTGATCTGGGCGTCCTTCGAATCCATCCGGTCGATCAGATGGTCCTGGCACAGCAGGAAGGCGTTGACCACGGCTTCGAGGCTTGGGTCGATTCCCCGCACGCGGGTCCGGAGGCTCCGCGGCCACCCGCGCCTGTGGGCCAGCGCCGCGGCTTCTTCGATCGCCTCGCGGGCACGCCACCAGCCGGCGCCGCTCTGCGCCATGGGCGCCTTCTCGGGTGCCACGGTCGTCACCTCGCCCCAGCCGATTCCAAACCGGCTGTCGTAGCTCCCGCTCAGGAAGAGCCGTAGTAGAACCGCGGCCCGGAGGGCACTCCTCACGTGCGGGTAGATGCCCTGGAACTCGTCGCCGACCGTGAGGTCCACCGGCTCGACGGCCTCGACACGCTCGTTTAGCCAGCCATGGGCTTCCTGAAGCGTGACGAACATCCCCTCCTGGGAGCACGCCGAGCGCGAGCCCACGACATCGCCGATCATCACGGCGTACTCGGTTCCTGACCGAAGACCCAAGAAATCCCCTCCAAAATCGACCCTGATTAAATATTACCAGATACGATTTCTAGAGTAAATCGCTTTCTCCGGTATATTTCTAGGAAATCGTCCCTGGCAGGATATGGGAGGGAAATCCCATTCCGTGGGATTTCCAGTCGCGAATACAGGACTCCAGCAGGCCTGCCTGCACCCAGACCGCGCCCAGGCAACCGACCTCTTGTGTCCTGGCCACCTCCCTGGCGCGACAACTCCGCGCTGAAGTGCCCCGGGGCAGGGAAGGGGATCGAGGGGTTGCGGGGGCGATCCGATCAAGCCCCGAACTTGGCCAGCCGCTCGGCGTTGGCCAGCATGAGGCCCATCAGCTCCCGCGACGGGATCGTGCCCAGGTGGCCCCGGGCCGCAGCCTGCTCGCTGAGCTCCGTCTCACCGTCGATGGAGCAGAACGGCCCATAGAGCAGGAGCGGCACCGGGTGCCAGCTATGGAGCTTCATGGGCGCCGGCGTCGAGTGGTCGCCGGTGATCGCCAGGACGTCCCTCTCGCGGTTCATGAGCCCGAGGAGCCTGGGAAGCTGGCCGTCGACCTCCTCGATCACCCGGACCTTGGCCGCCAGGTCGCCGTCCTCGCCCGCCTTGTCCGTCCCCTTGACGTGAAGAAAGAGGAAGTCGAAGTCGTCCCAGCGGCGCTCCACCACGTCCAGGATCTCGCCCGCCTCCTTGCCCACCTCCACCACCTCCATGCCGCACAGGCAGGCGACTCCGCGGTAGAGGGGGTAGCCGGCGAAGCAGCCCGGCGTCAGGCCGTAGAGCGTGTCCAGGCCCGGCAGGTGGGGCAGGGTGTCGAAGCCGCGCAGCAGGAAGCCGTTGGCCCGGGGCTCGTCCGCCAGGGCCCGGCGCAGCGTCTCGAGGGCGGGAGCCAGGCGCTCGGCGGTGCTCCGGGCGGCGGGGTCCGTCGCCTCCAGCGGGAGCGGAGGCTCGCCGGTCTCCTGCGGGTCGGTGTCGCCGATCGCCGGCGACAAGCCCTCGCCCCGGGCCAGCAGGACGAACCGGTGCCCCTCGCCCGAAAAGACCGAGACGTCCAGCCCCTCGGGCGGTTGCGCGGCAAGGGCCCGGTCGATCTTGGCGGTGAGGCGCCGGTTCTCCTCGCTGGAGATGCGACCGGCCCGGCGGTCGGTCACCCGGCCGTCGGCGTCGAGGGTGGCGAAGTTGCCCCGGGCGACCACGTCGCCGGGCTTGAGGTCGATACCCCCGCCCAGGGCCTCGAGGGGGCCGCGCCCGATGTCGGCCTCGGGCGAGGTCGGGTCGTAGCCGAAGAGGGCCAGGTGGCCGGGGCCGCTCCCCGGGGTCACCCCCCGCGCCACCGGCACCAGGCGCCCCAGGGTCGAGCGGGCCGCCAAGGCGTCCAGGTGGGGCGTGGCCGCCGCCTCGAGGGCGGTCCGCGGCTGGTCCGAGGTGCGGATGTCTCCCAGGCCGTCCAGCACGAGGAGCACGATCTTGCTCTCGGCCGGTTGGGCCAGGCGGGCGAGGAGGTCGAGGTGGTTCATGGCACAAAGTATCCGTTGCCGCGGATCTGGATGCGCGACCGAGGCTCGAAGCCGGCGCCGAAGAGGGCGAAGGCGGTGACCGTCCCCAGCGTCGGCAGGACGATCCAGCCATCGAAGCTGTCGCTTCCGTAGGGCGGGACGACCGGCTCGATCTCCGCGATGCGGGTCCAGCGGTCGTCCTCCGCGTCGAACGAGGCGCGCAGCTCCACGTACGCCCGGTCGAGGTCGATGGAGCGGCGCTCCGAGGGATGCCAGACCGAGAACACCAGCCGGCACTCGTCGAAGTCCCCGGTCTCGAGGAAGCGCTCACCGCCGACCTGGAGCGGGAAGGAGAAGCCGCCCCCGGCGTCGGTGGCGAAGATCTCCGGAGTCGGGTCGAAGGCCACGCGCCGGGGCGGCGCGCCGGAACGCACCGGAGCGGTCAAGCTCCGGCCTCCCCGCGCGCCAGGGCCAGGGCCCGCCGGACGCGGGTGGCCGTCTCGACGGGCGTGTCCCCCAGCAACGGCCCGCCGATACCGTAGGCGACGGCGCCGGCGGCGCGGTAGGCCGGAATCTCCTCGATGCCGAAGCCACCGGCCGCGAGCATCGGGATGTCGCCGAGCGGCCCGCGGACGACCGCGAGGTAGGACGGCCCCCCCACCGCGGGCAACGGGTAGACCTTGACCAGGTCGGCCCCGGCGTCCCGGGCCTCGACGATCTCGGTGCAGCTCAGGGCACCGAGGAGCAGAAAGCGGTCGGATTCGCGGGCGAGGTCGGCGACGGCCCGGGAGGTGTTGGGCGAGACGATGAACTCGGCCTCCGCCGCGATCGCGCGCTCGGCGCGCTCGGCCGTGGTGACCGTGCCCATGCCGATCCAGGGCGGCCCCTGGGCGGCGCCGCGCTCCGCGCGCAGGGCCGCGACCAGGCGGGGGCCGTCGGGGACGGTGAAGGTGATCTCGATGAGCTCGAGGCCGGCGGCGACGAAGTCGCGGGCGATGGCCTCGGCGCGCTCGTAGGAGTCGGTCCGGACGACGCCGACCACGGGCGCATTTCGGAAGCTCGCGGCGACGGTCTCCTTGGTCTCCCGGTTGGTCATGGCGGCGGGATGTTATCACCGGCCCGGCCCCGGCCCCGGGGGTCCGGACCCGTCGCTGGGGCGCCTCTTCGGCGCGCGGCCGGCGTCATTCCGGGGCCCCTCGCGAGGCTCTGCCCAGGGAGTTCTCGATCCGCCGGAGGATTCCCCTCAGGAGGGTCACCTCCCGCTCGCTGGGCCGCGCCCGGGCGGCGAGGCGGCGCAGGTCACGAACGACGCCGGGAAAGGTCTTGTCGCGCTCGAAGCCGACCTTCGCCAGCACCCCGCCGAGGTGCCCGAACAGCCCCTCCACCGCCGCCGCCGGGGCCGCCGGCGCCAGCTCGGTGTCGGCCCGGGGGCCGGCCGCCCCCTCCCCCGTGCCCACGTAGAGCTCGTAGGCGACGACGAGAACCGCCTGGGCCAGGTTGAGGGTCGGCTGAGCCAGGGCGCACGGCACGGTGACCACCGGCCGGCAGGCGGCGAGCTCGTCGTTGTTCAGGCCGCCCACCTCCGAGCCGAAGACCAGGGCGGTGGGCGTGTCGGGGGGGTCCTCCGCGAGTAGCGGCGGAAGCTCCCGCGGAGGGATCACGGGCACGGGCAGGCGACGATCCCGCGCCGAGGTGGTTCCCACCACGCGGGCGAACGGGGCGATCGCCTCCTCGAAGGTGGCGAACCGGCGAGCGCCCTCCAACACGCCGTGGGCGCCGACGGCGAAGGCGCGGGCGACGCCCCGCAGCTCGGCCGCCGGCTCCACCAGGCGGAGGTCGGAGAGGCCCATGTTGGCCATGGCCCGACAGGCGGCCCCGACGTTGCCCTCCTCCCGGGGCCGGACCAGGACGACGGCGGGCTGCGAACGGGGGCCGGGCATCAACCGCCGAACTTGATGGGGTCGCCGAGCTCGTCGAGGGAGAAGTTGGCCATGATCTGGTGGCCGTTGAAGTCGAGCACCCGCAGGTCCTCCACCCCCTCGCCGCCCAGGTCCTTGCTGACGTTGGCGTAGGCCTGGGAATAGCGCTGCCGGACGGCGTCGAGGTCGACCTCGTAGGCGATGAACTTGTCGATGCCCTTGTAGCGGAGCTTCTCCACCAAGCGCTCGTCGGTCAGCTTGGGGTAGGTCGAGAGCACCAGGATGGGCCCAGTGCCGGTGAAGATCAGGTAGGCGCGGGTCACGGCTTTAGGGCTCATGGGTCTCCTCGCGGGGGTGCGGTCCGCGCTCAACCTATCCGCGGCGGGGCGGTGGAGTCAAGGCACGAAACGACGACCGGTCCTCCCTGGCCCAAGGCCCCGCCTAGGACTGCCAACCAACACGCCCCCAGCCTCCCCTACCCACGCGGCAGAGAACCGCCCCGCTTCAGCCTTCGCACCAACTCGATCGGCCCGATGAGTCCCAAGAGCACCCCAGCCTCGGGCCCCGCTTACCAGTCACTGGATCCTCGGCGGGCACTCCACACCCCGACTTCGGTCGTGATACTCCTCCCCCGCCCGATCCCTTGGCGGTAGACGCTGGGCCAGGGCTCCTGAGGACCTCGGTCCAGACGGTCGGGTTTCAGGAGTCCCCTGGCAGTAACCCGGCAAGGCCCCGGACAGGGCGCCTCCGAAGGTCTATGACAGGGACAGCGGCTGCGCTGCAGAAACTTCTCCTGCCATACCCCTCATCGCTCACGTGCCAAGCCGGAAGAAGTCGACTGAGACCTGGGAGAATTGACTTGCCACGCCTCACGCCCCTGGGGTAAAACCGGCTCGCCTTCAGGCTCATGGGCCGAAGAGCCTACAGGAGTTTGCAGCAGCAAGGGTCGGAGATGGCAATTCTCCACCTCGCAAGTCACCTTTCCAAGTCGTCCAATTTCTCCAGAGGAGAGCAAGATGTATCCGAAGGGCATCAGTCTGCGGTTGGCCTTTTCGATCTCGACCGTCCTAGGCCTCAATCTTCTCACCCTCCCCGCCCAAGCAGACTGCTATCTAATTTGTAACAAGGTCGGCGGCGAGGTCCTTCGCCAACTCTGCTGGAGTGGGTGGAGATCCCGATCCGACATCCCACTGCCACCGTCCACCAGCGACCAGACGCTGTACTTCGACAATGTCCCCATCCCACCGAACGCACTGAAAGGCATCGACGGGCCGTCGACTCACGCTATCAATGGGTATAACATTGGCTTTCGTTTTACCGGTGCCTTCTATACGTCTGGCGCCGGAACCAGTGACAATTGGTCCCACAGCGCAGTCTACTGGCATGATCGAGCCGATTCCCTGGGCTTCGAATATTGATTTTTCAGCCGACTGGGGGGAGGGCTCAGTGCAATTCTATCTCTGCGGAGACTGTAACACCAGCTCTCAGCATTGGGCTTCGTGGAGCCTTCTCGGCTCGAGGTTCAATGGCGTGCCCATGTACTACGATGTGACTTTGACAGGGGCTGGCGACTTCCAGGTTACCGCTACTAGAGTGGACAACGGCTCCATAGTCGCGAACTCAGTGTTCTCAAAGCCATCGTGGATGCCAGACCTGAGCGGCGATGGTGGATACATCACAGCCGTCTTCCAGGCACGCAAGAACAACCCGGCCTTCTACAATTCATATCTCGATTTGTGGAGCATTTTGGTCTACAGCGACCAGTGTCAGTGATCTTGGAGTTCACGATCTCCCCTTCTTCGCCGAACCCTCAGCAGGTGAGTTATCCTGCCAGGCGGAGGCGCTCGCCGGGAGGAATGCGATCGGTACACTCAGAGTCGTTGACACCCGAATAGAGAGAGTCCCCCCTTCTACCCTGGAGGTGGCGCATAGGGGTTAAGCCAGCCGGCACTCTTGGTCGTTTCTTGAGGATCACTCGCTCGCCAAGGTCGCATTCTTCGGCCGCAAGGAGATCGCTCGGCACTTCGACGATGGGGAAGAGATCACCTTCGTCGTGGACAACCTGATCTCGCACGGACCAGGCCTGCTCTTCGACACCTTTCCACCCGCACAGGTCAAGGAACCCTGGGAGATTTGTCATTCATCATTCAATAGCTACTCGACATAACCGAGGGCCCGGAGCCTTTTCAGCTCTTCCTCATCAAGAGGCCGCTCAGGCTTGGAGAGCTTCCCCTGCTTGGATAGGCGAGCCAGCTCGCTTTCTGCCCAAGAGCGGAGGTGCAGGCGCAACCACTCCTTTCTTACCGTTAGTGAGCTCGCGAGATTCTTCTTCTCCTCGCCGTCGCCAGAGAGATCGAAGAAATACTCCCGCTGCCAACTTCTGCCCGGACCGAGTCCCATCGACCAGCTCCTTGCCGTTCCGCGGACCCAGATGTATTTCCAGGGCCCAAATCGGACCGCGAAGATTCCACCGGGAGTCCCCTCGGAACTCGAGAAATGAAACCCCTCGGGAAGAGACCGGGTACTGTCCTGCATCAGTCCCATGAGGTTTCGCCCCTCGCTCGCGCCGGGTCCAGATCGGCCCAGGAGGCTCAGCAGGGTCGCATTGAGATCGAGTGAGTCGGTGAATTCCGAAGTCTCGCCCGGATGAACTATCCCAGGTGCCCAAACCACTAGGGGAATGTGTAGCAGCTCTTCAAAGAGAGTGTATCCATGGAGTACACCGCCATGGTCGAAGAGCTCTTCACCGTGGTCGGCCGTGAGAGCCACCAGGATCTCTCGCTCCGGAAAAACAGTCTTTAGCTGTGCCAGGAACAGACCAAGCTCGCGATCGTTGTAAGCGAGCGCCGCAGTGTAAAGACCACGCAGTCGCTCGCGATCGGCGGGAGTGACGTCGCGCCTGGACCGCTCAATATCCTTTAGAATTGCCGTCGTTCCAGAGATGGTGGATGGAATGCCCGCAGTAAAGCGACTTCCGAGATCACGAGGAGGCGCATAGGGATTGTGAGGATGAATGGTCTGGATGTACAGGAAGGCAGGTTCCCCAGAAGGCAGGGTGCGCAGCCACTTGAGGGCTGCCGCTTGAACGCGCTCGGCATTTCGATTGACACCCGCCGCGTTCAGGCCCTGGAACAAGGCTTTTCGTGAGACGTGGTCGAATCCTCTAGCGAGGCCGAAGTGTGCGCTCACGTAGCCATTGCCGGAAAAAAGACCCGTGTGGTAGCCCGCCGTCTGGAAAGCTTCAGCCAGCATCGGGAGATCTTCCCCACCTGTCTTCCAGGCCCTTGTGTTGACCAAGATTCTTCCAGTGAACAAATTACGCGTCGACAGGAGAGTGTTCGGCGCGGTACTGTGGTGATTTCGGAAGAGAAAGCCCTCCCCCGCCAGCCGGTCGATAGTCGGAGTCGCTCTGGGGTCACCGCCGAGACAGCCGACAAAGTCGGCTCTAAGAGCGTCCATTACGTAAACCACAACAAGACGCGGGGGAGGGGAAGCCCGGGGGGGCGCTACTATCTTGGTGCGGTTTCGTTGCACGCCGCTTCCTGGCCCCTTCAGGGGTTGCCTCCAACGCCATCCCTGCAAGCGGAGGCCGGAACCAGCCCTGGTCAACAGGAATCGAACCCGCACGAGAGAGTCGCCCGAAATCGGCGGAAACGCGACCCGTCGGCAGGACTGGAGGCGCCCGAGAAGCCCGCCCCGGCCCACCCACTGCCCGAGCCGGTGGCCCCCGGCGTCTTCGAGTCCTATGGAAGCCCCGGCCAAGGAAGCGAACAGCTTGTCGGGGCAAGCTTCTCCCTCCAGGACCCACCCCCTCTTGGCTTCCTGCACGACCTCCACCATCGCCGGCCCAGCGATGAGGAGGTCTTGGTGGCTGAGCCTTGCCCCTCCAGTCTTCGCCGAAGGGGAAATGCGGGAGTTCTGGACAACGAGAGAGGTCCGCTCGCCGGGACTCGGTGTTAGTCGGAGGACGTGGCGACCAGGCGCCAGGTTGGCATCGAGAGGAATCGAAAGTGGATCGGCCAACGGCAACAGGAACGACGGGGCATCGTCCACGGCGACACGTACTTGAGGCTGGCCTGGTGCCTCGTTGCCCGGGACTAGGTCGAGGACTAGTTTTCGAGGCCTGGCCTCTAGGGTCGTGATGAGGATCGTGCTACCACCTGGCGCCTCCTGCAAAGCATTTCGTCCATGGTCCCGGAAAGGTCTCCAGCCCTGGAAGAAACGGTTGGGACGGTTCGAGCTGGGTCCGGACAGAACCGGCGCCTCCGTTGACACTGAAATGCTCGCAGAGTCACTGAAGAGGGGTCGATCAAGCTTGGTGCGAGTGGCGTGTCCGCAGGCAACAGCAAAGAGTAGCAATCCACATAAAATGCCGGCAGGGCCCCCACGGCGAGTGGCCCTTGGACCACGCGGACGAATCCTCGTGGCGCCGGATAGGTCACGACTCATAGACACCTCTTGCCTATTCGCCTTGGTGCCGGGGGTAGAACTCGAACGGGTCCCTGCTGGCGCGGAGCTGCTTGGCGATCCAGACGAGCTGCCCGGTGTGGTAGCTCATGTGCTCCATGCCGTGAACCACTGCCGACATCAGGTCCGTCTCGTATCCCTGAACCTCGAGCGGGCGACCGAGGTCCGCGGTGCCGACCGCTGCGAGCACTTCCTGGCAGTCATCGACTACGCGGGCGACGCGATCGAGGAGCTCGGCTTTCGTGAAGCCGCCCTCGACGGCGAACTCCGCGCCACGGTGGCGCTCGTACGGGCGCCCGCCTGTACCGGCAAGGATCCAAAGCGAGAGGTTGCCGCACACGTGGAGAAGCAGGTTGCCGGCGCTGTTGGTGCCTGGCGCCGGCCGCCACCAGACCTGCTCGTCGTTGAGCCCGGCCAGGGCGAGGCGGATCTTGTCGAGGTACTCATCGAGATACCGGCCGGCAAGCTCCGGCAGGGAGTTTACGGGCCCACGCGCGAGGGCCGTCCGGGGGAGCTCGGTCATCGGCGGAAGTCCTTGAGGTCATAGCCCGCCTCGGCGAACAGCCGGCGGGTGACGGGCAACGGCAGGCCGACCACGTTCGTGTAGTCGCCGACTACCGACTCGACGAACATCGCGCCGATGCCCTGGACGGCGTAGCTGCCCGCCTTGTCCATGGGCTCGCCGGTGGCGACGTACCAGGCGACCTCGTCGGCTTCCAGGGCCGCGATGCGCACCCGCGTGCTCTCCACCACGGTGCGGCGCTCCCGGCCGAGCTGTTCGACCGCGACACCGGTCAGCACGGTGTGCTCGCGTCCGGCGAGCCGGGCAAGCATGGCGCGCGCTTCGGCCGGGTCGCCCGGCTTGCCCAGGATCTCGCCGTCGAGAACTACCGTGGTGTCCGCGGCGAGGACCAGCTCGTCCGGGCCGACCCGGGCCGCGGCTTTCTCCCGTGCCAGGCGTCGCACGTAGACCTCCGGGGGCTCGCCGGGGAGAGGGGTCTCGTCGAGGTCCACGGGGCGGACGGTGTAGTGGAGGCCGAGGGTTGCGAGGAGGTTCTGGCGGCGGGGGGAGGCGGAGGCCAGGACCAGGTGCGGCAGGGGGGGCATGGGCGGCAAGAGGCTAGCACGGGGGTTGGAACAGGAGCGGGGACGGCGGGGGGCGTCGGACGTTGGGGCGTGGTCGCGCGGTGGCGACGGCCCGGGGCGGTGGGGTTTCGGCGGCGGACTGCGCCGGCGAAACCCCACGCGTCCCCGGACCTGCGTAGCACCGGACTCCTCGACTGCCCCTACCGCACCGTGGGGTGGAAAGGGGATCGAGGAGTTGTGGGGGGGATCCAGCAGGTGCCTCGAGCAGGGCCGGAGGTCACTCGTTTCAGTGCTACGGGTAATACCCCGTCATCGTCTTGACCTCCATCCCGGGCTTGTCGACCGTCAGCTTCACCTTGCGGAACTTGCCGCTGGTGTCGGGGTTGGCGCTCTGGTAGGCGACGAGGTACTGGGAGCGGAGCTCTTGCTCCACCTGGCTGTAGATGGCTGCGAGCTCGCCGGTCGAGTCCACGAAGTAACTCCGGCCTCCGGTCTCCTCGGCGAGCTTGGTCAGCTTGTGGCGCGGGTCGCCGTGCGGCAGATCGAGGCCGACGGTGTAGATGGTCACCCCGGCGCGGTGGGCGTACTCGAGAGCTTCGTCGAAGGAGAACCTCGACGACTCGTCCTTGCCGTCGGAGAGGATCAGGAGGGCCTTCTGCCCCCGGATGCCGTTGAAGTAGTAGAGGGAGAAGATCACGCTGTCCCACAGCGAGGTGCCCCGCTCCGCCTTGAGCCCGGCCAGGCCGCCGGCCAGGGTGTCGACACTGTTGGTGAACTTGACCGCCAGGTTGGGATGGTCGTTGAAGGTGATCAGCGCCGCCCGGTCCTTGGGGTGGAGGATCTGCTGGAAGAACTCCAGGGCGGCGGCGCGGGCCGCCGGCAGGCTCTCGTCCATGGAGGCCGACACGTCGAGGAGGATGCCGGCGTGGATCGGCAGGTCCCGCACCTGGTCGAAGCGCAGGATCTGCTGCGGCTTGTCGTCCTCGGTGACCCGGAAGTCCTTGCGGGCGAGCCCCTGGACCGGCCGGCCCGTGCGGTCGAGGACGCTGGCGTAGAGCTCGACAAACTGGACGTCGACCTCCTCCATGTAGTCCGGAGCGTTGACGAAGACGGTGTCCTCGGTGGAGCTGCCGTCGTCGAGGTACGCGACCGCCCGCACGTAGCCCATGGTCCCGCCGTCGCGCATCTCCGGCGGCAGCACGATGGGCTGCTCCCACGGCGGCCCGTAGAGCGTCGCGACCTTGGTCTCGTCGAGGTAAAACTCCATCCTCCCGACCTTCTCCCCGGCGGGGACCTCGAGCTCGGCCCGCGCCCGGAGGCTGTCGTGGTAGACCTTGCCCCGCCGCGGGTCGGTCAGGTGCACGCGAAAGCGGGTGCCGCCCGAGTTCACCAGGATCTCGTCGCTCGCCACCTCCTCGCCGGCGGAGTCGTAGGCGGTGGCTCGGAGCGAGTGGGTGCGCGGCAGCGAGCCGAGGTCGAGCTCCACCGAGTAGGGAGGCCGGCTGTCGGTGAGGATCGGCTGGCCGTTCAGGGCGAAGGTCACGTGGTCGATGTCCTTGCCGGTCGTCAGGGTGTCGAAGCGGGTCATCCCGGTGATCAGCTCGCCCTGGGGCCGCACGAGCTTGAGGGTCGAGTGTCCCGCGGCGAGGAGGGCGTTGGCCTCGGCCAGGAGGCGGGCGCTCTCCGGGTCGGCGGGCTGCGGCGTCGGCGGCGGGCCCGCGGCCACGGGCACGTCGATGGGCTTCTCGGTGTGGAAGAACTTGCCCGAGTTCAGGTCCTCCACCTTGAGCACCAGGGTGTAGGCATGGGGGCGCAGGGCGCGCTCGAAGACCAGGGGGATCGTCCCGGAGGTGATCTGGGACGCCGGGTAGTCGAACTTGTAGCGGAAGCTCTCGAACAGCTCGCCCTCCCGTAGCACCTCCCCGTTGATCAGGAAGTTGTACGACTTGTTGCCGGCGAGATCGGCCTCCCCCACCTCCGCCACCGGTACCGAGACCACGCCCTGGACGACGGTCCGGCTCTGGTGGCGCCCGGGATAGGAGACGTCGAGGTCGGCGTCGAAGGTGCCGGCACCTGCCGGCACGAGGGTCGAATAGGCGTCGAACGTCTGCACCCACTCGCTGGGTGGCTCCTCGGGCTTCTTCTGCATGCGCCCCAGGATGGAGGTGTAACCGAGGATGCCCTGGCGCGCCACCCAGGCGATGGCTCCGGCGAGCTTGTCGCCGTCCGCGCACTGGAGCGCGACGTCCTGGAGGGGCGAGCGCGAGCTTCCCTGTGTGGCCCACTGGTCGAACAGGACGCCGAGGCCGGCGCTCGGCTCCCAGATCCGGAAAGGTCCGGCGCCATACGGGCGGTAGAAGACCACGAAGAACTCGAACGGCACCACGTCGCTCTGGGCGTAGTACCAGACCTCGACGTTCTGGAGGAGCGAGCACTTGCTGGAGACGATGGCGGCCGGTGGGCCGTTGAGGAGGAGAATCTTCCGGCGCTCGTCCAGCTTGCCCCCGAAGCTCTGGTCGGCGTACTGCTTGAGGTTGTCCCAGCGCTCCTTGAACTCGTTGCGCGCCGTGCTGCGGTCCGTATCCCGTACGCGCCAGAACCGTGCGATGAACGCGTCGCGCTGGTAGTCCTCCTGGAGGGTGAGGAACGTGGCTTTCTCCGCCGGAGTGATGAGCAGCACCACCGACTGGAGCCACTTCTGGTACTTCTCGGGGAGGTCCTCCGGTTTCAGGGCCTTGGCCGAGCTCTCCGCCGACGCCTTCGCGGCCGGCTGGGCAGGCTCGGTCGCGGCGGGCTTCTCCTTCGCGCCTGCGGGGGCGGAGCCTCCACCGGAAGCCAGCGCCGGGGCGACCAGCGCCATCAAGAGGCCGAGGGCGATGACCGCGAGGGCGAGCGGACGGCGAAGCGAGAGGATGGGCCGGAGGGTGGCTCGAGTCATCACGCGAGGTCTCCTGGGCCTCGGCCGGCATGGCGCGGGGGTCCGTGCTTGATAACTCTCCCGCGTGCGACCGGGATTCCGGGGAGATCTTGCTAAACTGATTCCGATGCCGTACGTCTACTTCGACCACAACGCCACCACGCCCCTTCATCCCGCGGCACGAGACGCAATGCTTCCCTGGCTCGGGGAGCGCTTCGGCAATCCCTCGTCCCTCCACCAGCCGGGCAAGGCCGCCCGACAGGCGGTGGCCGACGCCCGCCGCAACGTGGCTCGCCTGATCGGCGGCGAGGCCGACGAGCTGGTGTTCACGAGCTCGGGCACCGAGGCCAACAACATGCTGCTCCTCGGCGCGGGGCGGCGCTCCGGGCACTCGGGGCGCATCGTCATCTCGGCGATCGAGCACCCGTCCACCACCGGCTCGGCGGCCTGGCTCGAGAAGGCCGGCATGGAGGTGGTGCGCGTGCCTCCGGGAGCGGACGGCGTGGTGCCCGTCGAAGCGATGATCCGGGCGATCACCGCCGACACCCGCCTGGTCAGCCTGATGCTCGCCAACAACGAGCTCGGCACCCTCCAGCCGGTGGCCCGCGTCGCCGAGGCGTGCCGTGAGCGGGGCATTCCCGTGGCCACCGACGCCGTCCAGGCGGTGGCCAAGATCCCGGTCGACGTCCGCGAGCTCGGCGTGGACTACCTGGTGCTCGGCGCCCACAAGCTCAACGGCCCGTTGGGGGCGGCGGCCCTGTGGACGCGGCGGGGGGCGGAGCTGTCACCGATCATGGCCGGCGGCGGGCAAGAGCGTCGGCTGCGCCCCGGCACCGAGAATGTCCCGGCGATCGTGGGCCTGGGAGCGGCGGCCCGCGTCGCGGCCGAGGAGCTACCGCGGCGGGTCAGCGAGCTCGCGGCGCTGCGCCTGCGGTTCGAGGAAGGGCTGCGGAAGATCCCCGACGCGGTGGTGCACTGCGCCGGGACCCTCCGCCTGCCGCAGACTTCCAACGTCGCGTTCCCGGGTGCCGAGGCGGAGTCGCTCCACATCCGCCTCGACCTGGCCGGCTTCGGCGTCTCGACCGGTTCGGCGTGCAGCTCCGGGTCGGTCGAGCCCTCGAAGACGCTCCTCGCCGTCGGCGTCGAGCCGCTCGAGGCCCTGGCCTCGCTCCGGGTGAGCTTCGGCCTCGGGAACACCGAGGCGCAGGTCGACGCCTTCCTGGCGGTCCTGGCGCGCGAGCTCGAGTCTCTGCGCCGCCTTTCGGCGTAGCTCTACGCCCCGCCCACGACCAGCACCAGCTCGCCCTTGATCCCCGGGCGCTGCTCCACGGCCTCGAGCAGCTCTCCCAGCGTTCCGCGCAGAACCTCCTCGTGGAGCTTGGTCAGCTCCCGTGCCAGGGCGGCGGGCCGGTCCGCGCCCAGCACGAGGGCGGCATCGGCGAGGCTCGCGCGCAGCCGGTGGGGCGATTCAAAGAAGACCAGGGTGTGGGGCAGCTCGGCGAAGCGACCGAAAAAGGTGCGGCGCTTGCCCTGCTTGGGCGGCGGAAAGCCGCAGAAGGTGAAGGGATGGGGCGGGAGCGCCGAGGCGACCAGGGCGGCGAGGAGCGCCGAGGCGCCCGGGACGGGCTCGACGACGACGCCGCGGGCGGCGGCCTCCCGGACCAGGAGGTAGCCGGGATCGGAGACCAGCGGCGTGCCCGCGTCGCTCGCCAGGGCCACGGTCTGCCCCGCCTCCAGCGCCTCGAGAAGACGGGGCAGCCGCTGGCGCTCGTTGTGCTCGTGGAGCGACACCAGCGGCCGCTTGATGCCGAGGCCGGAGAGCAGGAGGCCGGTGCGCCGGGTGTCCTCGCAGGCCACGAGATCGGCGGTCTCGAAGGCGCGGCGCGCGCGCGGCGAGAGGTCCTCCAGGTTGCCGATCGGGGTGGCGACGACCACCAGCCGCCCGGCCCCGCCGGCGGCTCCGTCCGGCTTGCCCTCCGGCTCCCGGTGGGCGCCCCTATCCCTGTGGCCCGGCATGACGGCGCCGGATGTTAGCAGCCGCCGGCTGCTACGATGAGCCCGATGAGCGCCCCGATCGGCCGCGGCGCCGCGGCCCTCGCTCTCCTCCTCGCCCTCGCCTCGGTTGGAATCGTCCATCCGGGAGGCGCCCGCGCGGCCACGGCACCGATCGCCAGCCCGAAGGCCGGGCCGGCGACCTCCGCTTCGGCCCTGACGCTCCGCGACCGCATCCTGGCGGTGGTCGACGAGGACCCGATCCTGCTCTCGGACGTCGACCGGGCGATCGCCCTGGGCTTTGTCGAGCGCAACCCCGGAGAGAGCGACACGGACCTGCAGCGCCGGACCCTGGACCAGCTCATCGACCAGCGGGTCCGGCTCCACGAGGTGAGCCGCTTCGGCATCGAGCAGGTGCCGGTGGACCAGATCGAGCAGCAGGTCCAGCTCATCCGCTCCCGCTTCCCCGGCGAAGAGGTGTTCCGCGACCACCTCGCCGAGGTGGGCCTCGATCTCCAGGACCTTCGCCAGCTCGTCGCCCGCCAGCTCTCGGTCTGGATCTACTTCGAGGAGTTCCTGGGCCCCCGGGTCTTCGTGAGCCTGGAAGACATCCGGAAGTACTACGAGGAGACCCTGGTGCCCGAGGCCCGGGCACGGGGCGCGACGCCGCCGCCGATCGAGGATGTGCGCGAGGATATCCGGAACCTCCTCAAGCAGCAGCGCCTGAATCAGGCGATCGAGCAGCGCACCGAGGAGCTGCGGCGCGAGGCCGACATCGTGACCTACTTCGACAGCGAGCACGACCACCTGCCGCCGGTGGTCCTGGACATCGAGGGCACGGCGAGGGCCCCCGAATCGAAACCTCCGGGCCGGTAGGAGCGGCCCGCTACCGGCTCAGCTCCGGGTAGAGCTCGGCATACTGCTCGCGGCTGGCGAAGACCCTCCTCATGTAGGCCCGGGTCTCGGAGAACCCGATCTTCGAGTAGTACTCCGGGAGCTCGTGGCTGAAGCAGTAGCTCTGCCAGAGCTGGGCCTGGGCGGGCCCGGCGTTGTATGCGGCCACCGCCTCGTGCACCGAGCCCGAGAAGCGCCGTTCCAGCTCGGCGAGGTAGGCCGCGCCCAGGGTGATCGCCACCTGGGGGTGGTAGAGGTCCGCCGGGACGATGGGGCCCAGCCCGACCTGGGCGGCCAGGCGCCGCGCCGTGAGGAAGACGAACTGAGTGAGCCCCCGCGCCGAGGCGCCGGAGAGGGCGCTGGAATCGAAGCGGCTCTCCTCGCGGATCACCGCCGCCACCAGGTCGGGGTCGATGCCGAAGCGCTGGGCCTGTTTCTCGATGGGCTCTCCCCAGGCCAGCGGGTAGAGAAGCGTGCGGACCTCGCGGGGCTGGAGGGGCCCGGCCACCCGGTCGGTCAGGGGGCGGGAGAAGGCGGCGGCCAGGAGCATCGAGGACCGCACCTGACGGCTCCGGAAGAGCAGGAGGCTCCCGGTGTACGCGAGATCGGCGTCGGTGGCCGGGAAGTGCTCCGCGACCGCGTCGACGCCGTCGTCGACCAGCCCCAGAGCCAGGAGCATCTCCGGGGCCTCGTCGAGGTCCTTGGACCAGAGCGGCCAATCGGCGACCGGGATCTCGGAGAGATGGAAGAAGGGCGCCGTGTTCGGCGCCGAGGCGTAGCGCTCCGTCAGGGCCTGTCGGGCCTTGTGTCCGGCCGGCGAGCCGTCTCCCAGGAGGAGCCACGCGGCGAACAGGTCGTCGGCCTTGCGCGAGGCCGCCCGCCGCCGTCCCTCGGCCACGGCCGCCGAGCGCAGGAAGGGACCGCGGACCCGGTCGTAGGCGTCCCGGGCGAGGGGATGGTAGGGCGAGCGGGTCAGCACCGAAAGGTAGTGGTCCACGGCGTCGGCCGCCTCCTCCTGGCCCTGACCGAGCTCGGCGAGACGCCCGCGCCAGTACTCGACCTCGATCTCGGTGTCCGGGTCCTGGTGGGCCGCTTGATCGAGCCAGGCCCCGGCCCGGTCGGCACGCCCCCGGACGATGTCCGAAACGGCCAGGAACAGACTTCCGCGGGCCGAGTACTCCTTCGCGCCCGAGAGGCGGGAAAGCGTACCCAGGAGGCTCAGTGCCTGGGCTTCCTCGCCCCTTCGCCACTCGAGGCGCAGCGCCGAGAGCAGGGCCGGCCCGGCGAAGTCGCCGTTGTGGAGGGTCTGGTAGGTCCGCCGGAAGCCCTTGTCCGCCGTGTCCCAGTCGCCGTCGAGCTCCTGGCTCCGGGCCTGCTGGTAGAGCACACGGGAGCGCTCCTCGAGGTCGCGGGCGCGCAGAGCCAGATCGCCGAAGCGCGTCGCGGCAAGGGCGAACTGCTCGCGCCAGAAGGACCCGCGGGCCAGAGCATAGCGGGCTTCGAACTCGTCGTCTCCGGCCACGATGTGATGGTTCTTCCGGCGCGCCACCGCGCGCTCGAGATAAGCGATGGAACGGTTGAACTCCCGGTGCTGATGGAAGGTGAGGCCGGCGAGCAGCTCGCCGTCGCAGCCCTCGGTGATGAGGCGGTCGAGAATCGCCGGCCGGCGGGCCGCAACGTCGTCGAGCTGGTCGGCGGCCCGCCGGGCGGCGTCGTCGTCGCGACCACCGTCGAGCACCTCGCACAGGACCTCCGCGGCGCGGTCCGGAGAACCGGCGCGCTGGAGGCACTCGCCCTGGACGACCTGTAGCAGCCGGCGCTGCGGCTCCGGGATCCGGCGGGCGAGGACGCCGCGCAGGATGCGGCAATCGCCGCCTTCGGCGATGACGCGGGCGAAGAGCTGGGTTGCCGGCTCGAGGAGACTCTCCGGCACGTCCTGGTCGAGCACCGGAGCGACCACCCCCGCGGCGACCTCGGGATGACCGATGCGTTCCAGGTCCACGGCCAGCCGGTAGCGGGCGTAGGGCACGAGCTGGGGGGTCTCGCTCAGAGCGTGGTAGTACGCGTCGTCGGCGTCGTCGCGGCGGCCCAGCTCGTCGAGGAGTCGCCCCCGGAGGTAGCTCACGCCCATCTCGGCGGCCGCCTTCGGGTCGCGCGCGGCCAGGAGGTCCGCGACTTCCAGGGTCGGGGCCGGGGCGTTCGCCAGGCCCTGCTGGACCAAGGGAATCCTCGGATCGGCGAAGGCCGGCAGGGCGAGGACCAGGGCCAGAACCCAGCTCATGGCGAGGACGGGGGGCCGGGGGAACGCGCCTTCGAGGCGAACCGGGAATCGGGCGGCCTCGAGCGGCCGGGCAGCGGATGGCTTCCGCACCTTCAACCCGTTTCGGGGCCGGCCACGCGCTCGACGGACGCCCCGAGGTCGTGCAATTTTCCTTCCATGTTTTCGTACCCCCGGTCGAGGTGGTAGATCCGCTGGACCAGGGTCTCGCCGTCGGCGGCCAGGGCCGCGAGGACCAGGCAGGCCGAGGCCCGGAGGTCGGTCGCCATCACCGGAGAACCGGACAACGGCGTGGGCCCGTAAACGTGGGCGGCGTTGCCCTGGACCTCGATCACGGCGCCCATGCGCATCAGCTCGGGCACATGCTGGAAGCGGTTCTCGAACACGGTCTCCCGCAGAGTCGCGACGCCGCGGGCCTGGGTCATGAGGGCCATGTACTGGGCCTGGAGGTCGGTGGGGAACCCGGGGTGAGGCGAGGTCTCGACGTCGCAGGAGACCAGCTCGCCGCCTGCGCGCACCCGCACCTGCCGGCCCGAGGTCTCGACCTGGGCTCCGGTGTCGGCCAACTTTTCCAGCAGGGGCGCCAGATCGGCGGGCTCGGCACCGTCCAGGGTCACGTCGCCGCCGGTGAGGGCTGCGCCGACCAGGTACGTGCCTCCCTCGATCCGGTCGGGAATGATCTCGTGGCGCGCACCGCCCAGCTCGGAGACTCCCTCCACGGTGAGGGTCTCGTCGCCCACGCCCTCGATGCGCGCCCCCATGCGCACCAGGAGGCGGGCCAGGTCGGCGACCTCCGGCTCACGGGCGCAGTTCTCGAGCACGCTGACGCCGTCGGCCAGGACCGCAGCCATGAGGAGGTTTTCGGTGCCCGTGACGGTGGGCATGTCGAAGCGGAATCGCGCTCCCACCAGGCGCCGGGCGCTGGCCTCGACGTAGCCGCCCTCCAGGCGGACGTCGGCGCCCAGGGCAGCGAGGCCGGCCAGATGCTGGTCGATGGGCCGCACGCCGATGGAGCATCCGCCGGGGAGCGAGACCCGCGCGTGCCCCCTGCGGGCCAGCAACGGACCCAGGGCGAGCACGCTCGCCCGCATGGTCTTGACCAGCTCGTAGGGAGCCTCCCCGTCGGCCGGCTCGCCGTCGGGGTGGAGGACCAGGACCGCGTCCCTTTCTTCGCTCCGCACGCCCAGGTGGTCGAGGAGGTGGCGCATGGTGCGGATGTCGCGCACCGCCGGCACCCTGGAGAGCTCCACCGGCTCGCCCGCCAGGAGGCAGGCGGCGAGAGCCGGGAGGGCGGCGTTCTTGGCACCGCTCGCCCGGACGGTCCCGGCGAGCTTGCAGGGTCCCTGGATGCGAAACCTGTCCAAATCTCATCTCCCCCACTACCCCTCGATCCCCTTCCCTCCCTCACGGGGGGAAGGGGACGGTTGACCTGATCTCCCCCACTACCCCTCGATCCCCTTCCCTCCCTCACGGGGGGAAGGGGACGGCCCCACCCATCCGATCTTCCGAGGCTTTCAGCTGATCGAGTCTCGCGCCTTCCATCAGGCGATTCGTCGGTCACTACCGTCTGAGAACAACCACCCTGGGGATGCCCGCGTAGTCGGGCACCACCCGCTCAGGCCTCCAGCCCGCCTCCTCGGCGATCTCCAGGAGCCCCTCGAGCTGCCCGCTCCCGAGCTCGAGGACCACCCGGGCGTGGGGCGGAAGCGGCCGCGATTCCGCTTGGAGCTGCTGCAACAAGCGGGCCGCCACGCCGGCCCCCGGCACCTCCCCTCCCGCCGCTCCGGCCGGGTCCGCGAAGAGAGCCAGGCCGGGCTCGAAGCCCCGGACCTCCACAGAGAGGCCGGCGGCATCTTCCCATGCCACGTAGGGAGGGTTCGAGACCAGGAGGTCGACGCGCGAGAGGTCCAGGCCGGCGACCAGGTCCGCCGCCGCCAGGCGGAAGCGCGGGCCGGAGGCCCTGGAGCCAATCGAGCCGTCCCCCGCAAGGCCCAGCCGGAGGGCGTTCGCCCGCGCCACCGCCAGTGCCGCCGGTGAGACGTCGACCCCGGTCAGGCGCCAGGCCGGGCGCTCGAGGGCGAGGGTGGCGGCGATCGCTCCCGAGCCGGTCCCCACGTCGAGCACCCGGGCGCGCCGCGGCAGGTCGAGGGCGAGCACCGCCTCGATCAGGTGCTCGGTCTCGGGGCGGGGCACCAGCACCCGCGGATCAACCCGGAAGGTGCGGCCGAAGAACTCCCGCTCGCCGAGGAGGTAGGCGACCGGCTCGCCGGTCAGGCGCCGCTCGAGGAGCACCCGGAACGCCGCCTCGGCGGCCGACGGGACCGGCTCGGCGTCATGGGCCAGGAGGCGAGCCTCGGGGAGGCCCAGGACGTGTCCTAGCAGCAGGTGGGCCTCGCGGGGGGACGGCCGGAAGGGGGCCGCGGAGAGCTCGGCCTTGGCCTCGGCCAGGAGCGACGAGACGGTGAGCCGTCTCAGCTCGCCCCCAGCTTCTCGGCTTGGAAGTGCGTGACGAGGGGGTCGATGAGCGGGTCGAGAGTGCCCTCGAGGACATCCGGGAGCTGGTGGACGGTCAGGCCGATGCGGTGGTCAGTCACCCGGTTCTGGGGGAAGTTGTAGGTGCGGATCTTCTCCGAGCGGTCGCCGCTGCCCACCATCCTGCGCCGCTCCTCGGTGAGGGCCTCCTCCGCCTTGGCTCTCTCGACCTCGAGCAGCCGGGCCTTGAGCACGCGGAGCGCCTTCGCCTTGTTCTTGATCTGGCTGCGCTCGTCCTGGCAGGTCACGACGATGCCGGTGGGCAGGTGAGTCAGGCGCACCGCCGAGTAGGTGGTGTTGACCCCCTGGCCACCGGGGCCCGACGAGCAGAAGCGGTCGATCCGCAGGTCGCTCTCGTCGACCTCCACCTCCACGTCCTCGGCCTCGGGCAGGACCGCCACCGTGACCGCGGAGGTGTGGATGCGCCCCGAGGCCTCGGTTTCCGGGACCCGCTGGACCCGGTGCACCCCGGCCTCGTACTTGAGGCGGCTGTACGCGCCCCGGCCCTCGACGATGGCCGAGACCTCCTTGATCCCCCGCACCCCGGACTCGGAGAGGTCGATCACCTCGATGCGCCAGCGCCGGCTCTCGGCGTAGCGGGAGTACATGCGGAAGAGCTCAGCGGCGAACAGCGTCGCCTCGTCGCCGCCGGTGCCGGCCCGGATCTCCAGGACCACGTTGCGGCGGTCGTTGGGATCGGTCGGTGTGAGCTCGACGCGGAGGGCCTCCTCGAGCTCCTCCTTGCGGGCGGTGAGCTCGGAGCGCTCCTGGCGGGCCAGCTCGTAGAGCTCGTCGTCCTTGGCGAGGCCGGCCAGCATCTCCTCGGTGTCGGAGAGCTGGCGCGCGACCTCCTGGTAGCCGCGGTAGAGCTCTACGGCGTGGGTGATCTCGGAGAGCGCCTTCGAGGTCTCGGTGTAGACCTTCCGGTCGGTGAGGACCTCGGGGTCGGCGAGCTTGGCCGTGAGCTCGTCGTGGGTCCGGGCGATCTCGGCGAGCTTCTCGATCATCGGGAGGAGACCGACGGCATCAGTGCGTTCGCAAGGTCAGGCCCGCCCCGCAGCGAAGCGGGGTCGGGCCTGGCCTCCGTCGGGCGCCTCAGGCGCCCTTCTGCTGGCGGTAGCGGCGCTGGAAGCGCTCGACGCGGCCGGCCGAGTCGACCAGCTTCTGCTTGCCGGTGAAGAACGGGTGGCAGTCGCTGCAGATCTCGAGTCGCAGCTCGTCCTTGGTGGAGCGGGTCTGGAAGGTGTTGCCGCAAGCGCAGACGGCGGTCACCATGTGGAGCTCGGGATGGATTTCTTTGTTCACGATTTCGTCCTTGGGTCTGGCGTCGGGCCCGAGGGCAGAGTGGGCCGCCGCGGGAGAAGACGCGTTCCGCGAGCCTGTAACTCTAGCCCAGAGGGCAAAATTCCTGCAAGCGTAGTGCCCTCTCCGGGCCCCTTCGAGCTCAGAAGCCGCCTCCCCGAGTCAGGCTCGGGCCGTAGAGGGCTGCGTTCAGGAAGAGCGGGGCGGCTCCGCGCCAGAAGAGGCGGAAGTCCGGCTCCTGGGCGAAGAGCACGACCGCCCCGCGCCCCTGGCGCTCGAAGCTCACCAGCAGCGAGCCGGCGAGGCGTTTCTCCGCCTCGGGCCAGGCCATGCCGGTCACCACGGGCGCCTCGGGAACGGCCGTCAGCACGTCCACCTGGGGGTCGCCGGTGGGCTCGAAGACCGTCGAGCCCGTCACCAGCACCGGCGGCGCCGAGGGGAGCCCCACCGCCAGCGGGTGGTCGGGGGTCAAGCGGGTGGCGAGGATGGCGCCCGGTGTGTAGATGGGCCGCTGATCGAGGGCGGCCTCTTTCGAGTGGGTACCCTCCTCGCCCTTGCCGGCGCCGTCCTTCCTCGTCTCCGGCGGCTTCCACGTGTGGACCGCCGTGAGCTTCTTCTCCTCGAGCCAGTGCTGCACCCCACCCACCCCGATCAGAATGCCGCCCCGCCGGACCCATCGGGCCAGCGCGTCGCCGCTCTCGCCGGTCAGCTTGCGGCCGTAGCCCCAGCCGTCGGGCAGGATCAGGACATCGAAATCCGACAGGTCGACGGACCCCAGGGACCCGAGGTCGAGTCGCGTGTAGGGCAGGCGCACCTGCCGGTCGAGCAGGTGCCAGAGAAAGCCGAACGACGTCGGGGAAACCCCCTCGCCGGAGACCAGGCCGATCTTCGGCGAGCCTACCGAGGGCATGAGGTCCGAGCCCAGGGAGATGCCCTGGCTCGTGTAGGAGGTGTCCACCGGCGTGACCCGCACCCCGGCCTCGCCGGACAGCCGGTCGAGCTTCGCGCGCAGGAGGTCCTCGCCGCCGTCCGCCGCCGCGTCGGAACGATTGACGATGCGCGGGATGAAGAGCGTCCCCGACGGGTAGTGGGTCCCGTCCAGGTCCAGTCCACCGAGGGCCACCCGGAACGCCACGCCCTGGCGCTCGAGCTCACCGGCGAAGCGGAAGCCCGCAAGACCGGCGGGAGGGACCAGGAACCCCACCCGCCCCCGGGCGCTGTCCGGCGCCAGGCCGCCGGCCGCCGGCTTCGGCGCCTCGAGGTGCCCCTCCAGGGCACGTCCGGGAGCGGGGACGACCCACTCCTGGACGTTGAACGCGAGGGGGAGCGACCAGGAGGTGATGTCGTAGAACTCGGTGCCCATGTTGCGCTCCAGCCGGGCCCTCTGGCGCTCGAGGAAGGCCCGGCCCATCTTCGGCGCACGGTCGAGAAGCGCCCGAGCGAGGTTCCCCAGGGGCTGGCCGGCGGCGACCACGTAGGTGCCCAGCGGGAAGCTCCGGTCCTCGAGAGCCTCCTCGCCCTCGGCGAGGACGTAGGCCTTGAGCCGGGTCTCCGCGGAGAGCTGCGAGACCTCGATCCCGTGGAGGGTGAGGAGGTCCGCCAGGGCTCCGGCTTCCGGCGCGTCCGCGGCCCACAGGTACGCCGGTCCGGTCTTCGCCGAGGCGTCGGCACGCGCTTGGGTGTAGGTCGCCAGGAGGTCATGGCGGCGCTCTGCGGCGGTGCGGACGGTGGCCAGGGAGGTCGTGAGGTGGCGCGCGATCCGGTCGGCCAGGGTCAGGACGGTGCCGTCACGTCGGTCGATGGCCAGGCCCGCCCGACCGTGGCCGGCGACCTCGTAGGTCATCCCCACGGCGCCTCGGAAGCCGGGATAGGAGTCGCCGTAGCCGGGGTAGTAGAGGTCGAAGCTCTCCGCCTTGTAGTACGGCCACCCCTGGCGATCGAAGGCGGCGCCGTTGGCGCGCCCGAAGACGTCCAGCCAGGCCACCGTGCGCCGGTCGAGAAGCGGATTGACCGGCTCGGCGGCGGGCGGGAAGAAGTAGCTCGACTCGGAGAACATCTCGTGGTAGTCGACGTAGACCTGCGGCTCCCATCGCCGGTACTCGGCGAGGCGGGCTCGCGTCTCTTGCTGAGTGGCCCACGACCAGTCCCGGTTGAGGTCGACCAGGTAGTGGTTCTGGCGGCCGCCCGGCCACGGCTCGCGGTGCTCGGCGGCCACCGGGTCCGGATCGGGCACGCGGCCCCGCGCCTGGTCGTAGAACGAGACATAGCGTTCGCGGCCGTCCGGGTTGACCAGTGGGTCGATGAGGACCACCGTCCCAGCGAGCAGCTTCGGCCAGTCGCCGCCGGCAGCGGCGAGGGTGTAGGCGGCGGCCATGGCGGCCTCCGACGAGGAAGATTCGTTGCCGTGGACGCCGTAGGCCAGCCAGACGACCACCGGAACCTCGCTCTCCACCCGCGCGAGCTCGGCGTCGGCCACCCCCCGCGGGTCGGCGAGGCGCAGGTGCTCGGCCCGGAGCGCATCGAGCCGGGCCAGGTTCTCGGGACTCGAGATCGCCACCAGGGTCAGGGGACGCCCCTCGTAGGTCTCGCCGTACTGCCAGAGGGTGACCCGCGGCGAGGCGTCGGCCAGGCGGTGGAGGTACTCGAGGATGCGCTGGTGATGGGTGAACCGGGTGCCCAGGGGGTAGCCGAGGAACTCCGCGGGCGACGGCACGCTCGGATCGAGAGGCGGGAGGTCCACCGCGCCGCCCTCGGAGAGGGGTGCCAGGAGGGCGGCCGGGGCGGGCGAGCCGAGCGGGGCCGGCTCACCGGCCCGGACGGCCGCCGGGAGCGCCGTCAGGCCGGCGAGGAGCAGGAGGAGGGCGAGGCGCCGCGGCATGGGAAGTCCTTTCCGAGGAGAGAGGAGAAGGCGAAGGAGCGGCGGTATCTCTACCGTCCCCGAACGCCCCGTGCCCCACTCGATGGTACTCGCCCGAGCTAGGAGCTTCTGGGCGAATCTCTGGCCGTGACGAGGGCGTCATCCGCGCGCCACTCGCAAGGCGCGGCGACGCAGGCATAGCAGCGCTCTGTCGAGGAGCCGCAACGCCGCGAGGGGCGATGCGGGGGCGCCCGGAGTAGGGCAGAGATTCGTTCAGAGGCTCCTAGGAGTCTGCGCGGCAGAAACGCGCAGTCGCGTTGCGAGCGCCGTGGGGTCGGATACGAGGCACCGCGACGCAGGCGATGCCGAGCCATCGTCGAGGAGCGGGAACGAAGTAGACGGCCGCACGCCGCCGCAACCCTTCGGGCGCAAGGGGGTTACGGGCTGTCTCCGGCGTTGCTCGTCGTCCACGATGTCCCTGCATCGCCTCCTCCTCGCGCCTTGGATCCACCCCGTAAGACCCTTGCGCGCGGCTACGTGTTTCTGCCGCGCAGACTCCTAGCTCGCCAGACTCTCGACCGAGATGTTCAGGCGCTTGATCATCTCGTGGAGGGTGGTCGGCTTGACCTTGAGCATCTCGGCGGCGTGCTTCTGCACGCCTCCCGTCTGGCGCAGGGCCCGGACAATCAACTGGCGCTCGAACTCGGTGACCGCTTCCTTGAGGGAGATCTCGCTCCCGAGCGTCGCCGGTATCGCCGGGCTCAGGGTGTCGTTCTGGCGCACGGCCGCAGGCAGCAAGTCGAAGTCGATCTCCGCGGCCGTGGAAAGCACGACCCCCCGCTCGATGGCGTTCTCCAGCTCCCGGACGTTGCCCGGCCAAGCGTAGTCGAGCAGCCGGCTCATGGCTTCCGGGTTGATGCCCTGGAGGGACTTCTCGTTTTCCCGGGAGTAGCGGGCGAGGAAGTGCTGGGCGAGGAGCGGGATGTCCTCGGTCCGTGCGCGCAGCGGCGGCAGACCGATGGTGATGACGTTGAGCCGGTAGTAGAGGTCCTCGCGGAAGTTGCCGCGGCTCACCTCGGCCTCGAGGTCGGCGTTGGTTGCCGCGATGACCCGCACGTCGGCCTTCAGGGTCTCCACACCGCCCAGGCGCATGAACTCCCGCTCCTGGATGACGCGCAGCAGCTTCGCCTGGGTGTCGAGGGGGATGTTGCCGATCTCGTCGAAGAAGATCGAGCCGCCCTGGGCCACTTCGAAGAGGCCCTTCTTGCTCGAGACGGCGCCGGTGAAGGCCCCCTTGACGTGACCGAACAGGATGCTCTCGAGGAGGTCCGCCGGCATGGAGCCGGAGTTGACGGTTACGAAGGGGCCTGCGGCGCGGCGCGAGTGGTGGTGGATGGCCTTGGCCACCAGCTCCTTGCCGGTGCCACTCTCTCCCAGGATCAGGATGTTGGACTTCGAGGGCGCGGCGAGACGGATGAGCTCGAAGACCTCCTGCATGGGCTTGGACTTGCCGACGATGTTGGCGAAGGAGTAGCGCTCCCGGAGCTGCTCGCGCAGGCTGCGGTTCTCCGTGGCGAGGCGCCGCTGGTCGAGCCCCTTGCGCACGGTGAGGAGCACCTCCGCGTTTTTGAACGGCTTGGGGATGTAGTGGAACGCCCCCTCCCGCATGGCTTCGATGGCGCCCTCGATCGACGAGTAGGCGGTGACCACGACCACCACCTGCTCCGGATGGCGACGGCCGATCTCGCGCAGCACCTCCTGGCCGCTCATGCCCGGCAGCATGAGGTCGAGGAGCACGAGGTCGACGTCCTCCTCGTCGAGCACCTGGAGGCCCTCCTCGCCGCTGCGCGCGGAGATCACGTCGTAGCCTTCGCGGCGAAGGAGGGAGGAGAGGATGTCCTGGAGGACCTCCTCGTCGTCGATGATCAGGACGCTCATGAGCTCGCCGATGGGGAACCGGCCGAGCCGGCGGCATCCTCCCTGGCCAGTGGCAGCTCGACCACGAAGCGGCTCCCCTTCCCCACCTCGCTGTCGACCCGCATGGTGCCGCCGTGGCGGCCGACGATGTCGTGGCTGATCGAGAGACCCAGGCCGGTGCCGCCCCGGTCGACCTTGGTGGAGAACAGGGGCTCGAAGATCTGCTCCAGTCGCTCGGGCTCGATGCCGTGGCCCGTGTCGGCCACCACGATGCGGGCGAGCCCGTCCTCGGCGGCGGCCTCGACGGTGAGGGTGCCGCCGCCAGGCATCGCGTCGATGGCGTTGAGGGCCAGGTTGGTGATCACCTGCTGGAGCTCGCCGTCGCTGCCTTGGACCACCAGGGGCTCCTCGGGCAGTCGCAGGTCCAGGGCGACGCGCCGCTTCTCCCGCCGCGGATCGACCAGATCGAGGGATTCGGCGATGAGCGGACCGAGATCCACCGGGTGGCGCTCGTCGTCCCGGTCGCGGGCGAACTCGAGGAGGTTGTTGACGATGCGCGCGGCGCGGAAGGTCTGGCGCTCGACCTTCTTCAGGATCTCGTGGCGCGGATCGTCCTCCGGCGTGTCGGCGAGGAGCATCTGGGCGTAGCTCGAGATCCCGGTGATCGGAGTGTTGACCTCGTGGGCAACCCCTGCCGCCAGGAGGCCGAGCGCGGCGAGGCGATCCTTCTCGCGCAGCGCCTTCTCCATCGCCGCCCGCTCGGAGACGTCGTGGACCACCAGGATGCGGAGCTCGCGGGCGCCGGCCTCGCCCGCTTCGGCGCCCTCCGGGAGGCGGAAAGCGGCCGCCGAGAGCTGGAGATGGCGCTCGCGGCCGGCGGCGTCGCAGTAGCTCACCTCGACAATCCCCTCCCCCGGCTCCGGCAGAGGATCGACGGGAAGCACCTCCACCACCGGCTCGCCGGCGAGGCTCGCGCGCTCCCGGCCAACCAGGGCCGCGAAGGCCGCGTTGGCGGAGCGGATCCGGCCGTCGGCGGCGAGCACCGCGATGCCCGCGGGCGAGGACTCGATGATCCCCTCGCTGAAAGTCTGGAGGCGCAGGACCTCCTCGAGCTGCCGCTGCAGCTGGTCGACGAGGCGGGCGTTTTCGATCGCCAGGGCGGCGCCGGAGAGAAGGCTCTGGACCAGGTCGAGGTCGTCGCTCGAGAGCGGTAGGTCGCCGGCCCGGAAGGTGGCGACCAGAAGCCCCACCGGCACGCCTCGGACGGTGAGAGGGAACGCGTACCGGTAGCCGGCGAGGAACAGTCGCTGCCGGGGGCTCAGGCGGTCCGCGGGCAGGGAGATCCCGTGCAGGGCCTCGACCTCGCGCCGCCAGATCTCCGAACCGAGGGTGTCGAGATCGATGGTCTCCGGACCCTTGAGCTCTGGAAGGACCGGCACCAGGCGGTGGAGGCCGTCGGCGAGATAGAGGTTCGCTCCCCGGAGCTCCACCGCGTCGGTCAGGTCTTCCAGGAGCTCCCGGCACAGGCGGTCCAGATCCCGCTCGTGGAGCAGCTCGCGCCCGAGCCGTTCGAGCGCCCGGCGCTTGGCGACCGCGCGGCCGTACTGGAGGCGCTCGAGCACGGTGCCGACCTGCCGCCGGGTGGGCAGCAGCATGGTCGCGATCGCGAGCCCGGAGCCGAACGACAGGAAGTCGCGGACCAGGCCGAGGCCCTCGGAGACACCGCGGCTGATCGCCAGGTGCGCCAGGGCGAAGGCACCGCCCGCCAGCAGCACCGTCAGGGCGGTCGACACCGTCTCCCGGACGACGACGCCGATGTCCCAGAGCTTGTAGCGCAGGATCGCCCAGGCGAAGGTCAGGGGCACGACCGCCAGAGGGAGCACCGCGAGCACCGTCAGCAGGTGGGGAAGCCCGGCCCCCAGGCTGAACGGCACCACGTAGAGGAGCAGGAAGGGCAGGTAGCCCACCCCCAGGCCGATGGCGATCCACTGGAGCTGCCGGTGCTCCTCCCAGTCCCGGTGGCGCCCCAGACGGTAGACGAGCACTCCGAGGGCCGCAAGGGCGAAGGTCACGAGGTGGAGCAGGGTCGCCCGGTCGAGGACCGGGAGCAGCCGGGCCGCGGTCGCCACCGCCACCTGCCGGCCGGCGGAGACGATGAGGCCGAGCTGGAGGGCCAGGAGGATCGCGGCAGGCAGGTAGAGAAAG
Source organism: uncultured Acidobacteriota bacterium (assembly GCA_963739795.1). GTDB lineage: Bacteria > Acidobacteriota > Thermoanaerobaculia > Multivoradales > DATKCC01 > CAVUBL01. The sequence goes on from CAVUBL010000015.1 coordinate 555,924, forward strand.
GCGGTCCAGCGGACGCTCCGGCGCCGCCGGGTGGACCCGGCTGACCCGGCTGACCCGATGGGGGCCACCAGCGGCGTGGGGAAGATCAGGAAGAGGTGCAGCGTCAGGGGCGGCAGGGCGGCCCGGGCGACTTCCTCGGCGGCGTACAGCAGCCTGCCGGTGGCGTCGGCCACCCCGGACGGCGTGAACAGATAGACGACTGCCGAAGCCAGGCACCAGAGGTAGAAGAGCAGGGTCTCGCGCCGGCGCTCCCGCAGGGCGGTGTAGACGCCGATCAGCAGGTAGAGGACACCGGTCAGGGCGAGGACGAGGTAGGTCCAGTCGACGCGGAGCGGCGGCCGGTGGTAGGTGACCGGCTCCACGGTCCGGCCCCGCATCACCAGGAGCTGGGTCTCGGGCGCGCCTCGGAGGATCTCACCGAGGGCCGTCACCTGGGCTCCACCGGCGAGGAGGATCTGATCGCCGGCCGCGAGGCCGGTCTCAGGCGCTTGAACCGCAGTCACCGTCCAGCCGCCGGCCGCGCGCTGCGCCTCGAAGCCCAGGGGCTGGAAGGTTGCGACAGCCCGGCTGAGGCTCACAGCCCCCATGGCCGCCACCAGCAGGGCGGCGACCAGGGCGACCGTCAAAGGGCCGTTGACTCGCGGACGGCTCATCGGGCGTACAGGTTCCTCCACCGGAGCCAGAGCATGATCTATGCCACGGGAACGGAATCTTGAATGCCCGAAAAACGCCCGTATCGGGCCGGTTTCGAGCCACGCCTCCATTCCATTGGATTATATCCGGGCGATTGGATTCAATTCTCTGGCCCGGACGGGCCTGAAGGCCGCCGGGAGCCCAGGAATCAAGGGCTTACAGGAAGGAATGCGGCGGCCGAAGGGGGAGAGACCGGCGAGGGGCCGGTGCGGGAGGTGACGCGGCGCTCAGAAGCGGACGGCGAAGCCGCCCAGGACCCGGCTGTGGAGCTCGTCGCTCTTGCCGCCCCCGGGGCCGAACAGGGTGGAGCCGCGGCTGACCTCCATGTTCAGCTTGACGGCCCAGTCGGCGGCCAGGTCGGCCAGGATGTTGAGGTCCTGGGTGAGCATGAGCTGGAGGCGCTCGATCTCCAGCCGGGGAGCCTGACCGCCTGCCGCCCGGGCGCCGCCCAGGGGCTGGAGGTCCTGCTCGAGGTGGTGGAAGGAGATGAACAGGCCGGTATCCGTGCCTTGGTAGTGGGTGTCGAGGGAGGTCACCAGGTAGCGGACCGAGTTCTCGTACGGCTCCTGGTCGGTGGCGTAGAAGATCCCGCCCCCGCCGCTGCCCGCGTTCGACTCCAGCCTGGCGAGGAGCTTCGGCGTGATCCGGTGGGTGACGCCGAGCTGGACCTCAGGGAGCTGGTCGCCCCGCACCAGGTACAGGCTCTCCAGGTGGTTGAAAAAGTCGTCGTTGAAGAACAGGCGTAGGGTCTCGCCGACCTGGCGGTCGACCGCCCCGAGGCTCAAGCTGTTCTGCCCGTTCTCGCTGTGCCGGCTGAGCTCGATCTTGTAGCAGCTCTGCTCGCCCTGAGTGCAGGCGCTCGACTCGTGGTAGAAGGCCGGCACGAAGTCGCGGCGCGTCGTGGCTGGGTCAGCCGAGATCTTCCCGCTCACCAAGGTCGAGGCCTGCCACTGGTTTCCGAGCTGGATCACGAGCCCGCCGTGCGGGGTCAGGGACAGAGAGCCGTCGCGCAGGGTGGTGTAGAGACCGTACTCCACCAGCACCGTCGGTCGCAGCCGGAACCCGGAGCGGCCGAACAGATCCATCCGCTCGTCGTGGAGGGTCGGATCGTTCTCGTCGAACGCGTCGGCACTCGCCACGCCCACGGTCCGGTCCCGGTAGCGCAGGCCGCCCTGGAAGCTGGCCCGAGGGGACGGATCGAGGGTGTACGAGCTCTCCACCTCCCAGCTCCGCGAGTCCCGGGGAATCTCCAGGGGAGCGAGCGAGCTCTGGCTGTAGTAGTTGGTCTGGCTGGTGTACTGGGCCGACGTGTAGGCCCGGCTGTGGTCGCCGAGGTCCTGGGACCAGGAGAAGCGGTGGCTCTCGAAGTCCACGGGCTCTTCGTCGGCGCCCACCAGGCGATGGCTGCTCGTGGCGAGGCTCACCTTCGCGTCGTTGCCCTGGAGCCGCAGCGAGATCTGCCGACTTAGGCCCCCGGTCCCGGTGTCGGCGTAGGTGTCCGTGGGCCCAAGGTGCCAATAGTCCCCGGTCAGGCCGACCTTCAGGTCGCCCATGTTCCCCTCCACACCCACCTGGCCGCCGGCGAGCAGAGCGTCTCCCAGAGTGGGGACCTGCTCGTAGCCGGTCATCGCCTCCATCTTGGTGGCGAAGGAGGCGGGCTGGACCGACGAAGCGGAGCGGAGGGGAGAGGTGCGGGTGAAGGGCGAGTCGGCGAGCTGGATGCCGCCCGAATCGGGGACCTCCATCTCGCGCAGAACGTCGGCCGGGATCCGGCTGCGGATCGACCAGAAATCCTTCGCCGCCTGGGTGTCGCCGGCGGGGTCCTGGGCGAGTTGCAGCTCCAAGAACTGTTTGGCGTCCTCGCGGGAGCGCGTGAGCATGACGACCGCGGGGACGAAGCCGGTCTTGAAAGCGATGATCTTGTAGAGGCCGGCGGGGAGGTCCGGGAAGCGGAAGCGACCCTCCTCGTTGGTGACCACCCGCTGGAGGCTGAAGTCCGCGAGCTGGTAGGCGTAGACCCGCGCGGAAGCCAGGGGCTCGATGTCGCCGGTCACCCGGCCGAAGACCCCCGGCTGCTTCGGCGTCGAGATCGCCGGCTCTGCCCACGCCACGGCCGCCGGCGCGAGGACCAGCAAGACCAGGGCGAGCCGCGTCTGGAAGCGGAGTCTGCTCATCGATAGAGTCCCACTCGTGACGGAGTATAGGGTCCGCCGCAAGACCCTGTCAATTCTCCGGCATCGGCTCATCCCTCGACGCTACCACAGCATTCCATCGACATTTCTCAATTTAAGGAGCTATCATGGGGCGGCGGGCGTTCGGGCCACGGCGACCGCCACCACCCGCTTCGCGCCCGCGGCGATCAACACCCCCGCCGCAGCGCTCAGCGTCGCTCCCGAGGTCACCACGTCGTCCACCAGCAGGATGGAGCGCCCGGCGATTCCCGCGCCGCCGGCCCGGGAGGCGCCGAGGGCGGACCGGCGCCCCAGGGCGAAAGCGCCTCGCGGGTTGAGCAGCCGCTCGCTCCGCGGCAGGCCGACCTGGGGCCGGGTCGCCCGGCGCCGGTGCAGAACCGGTCGGCAGGGTACGCCGAGGCGGCCCGCCAGCGAACGCGCGATCCGCTCGGCCTGGTTGTAGCCCCGTCGCCACCGGCGACGCCAGTGGAGCGGCACGGGGACCACCAGATCCCAGGTCCCGCCCAGGTCCCGAACCACCGGCACGAGCTCGGCCCCCAGGTGCGTCCCCAGGTACTCGAGGCCCCGGAACTTGAGGGCCCGGACCACGTCGACGACCGGCCCCCGGTATGCCCAGGCCGCCCGGAGGGCCTCGAAGGCCGGAGGCCGGCGCCGGCACTCGCCACATGCGAAGCCGGGCGGCAGCGGGGCGGCCCCGGCGGCGGGGATCGGCTCGCCGCACACCGCGCAGCCCGCCGCCGGACGGACGAGGGCGCCCCTGCAGGGCAGGCAGAGGCCCAGGTGCACGCGCCCCGGCCCCAGGAGTCGTCCGCACCCCAGGCACGGCGCGGGGAGCAGAAAACACTGTACGCGCCCCGCGAAAGCGGCCACCCAGGCGGATTCCGGCGCCGAGGCCGGGACCAGGGTCGAAGCCGGTTTCGGGGAATCTTCCCCGAATGTGATGGTCACGGGCTCTCCTCCGTAGACGGATTGAACTCACCGGTGGGGGGCAGGGAGAATCCATGGCACCCTCCGAAACCGGCCCTTTTCTTCATAAGACGGAGAACGAAGGCGCTATACTCCCGGCCGGCGCCGGGGCCCCGGCCCGGAGCGGCTGGCGAAGCCGCCCCGCAGACCCGAATCGACGACCACCCGACGACCCGAGGCCGCTCATGCACCGAACCGCCCGAACGCCCCAATCCCGATCCGGCTCCAGTTGCCTGCCCGTCCAGCTCGCCCTCTGCACCGCTCTGCTCGCGCTGCTCCTGGTGCCGGCCCGCGCCCAGGCGCAGCACGAGTCCTACAACTTCTCCGTCGGCCTCCTGGGCGGGCTCGGAGGCTCGCTCGACGCCACCCCGGGCGACAAGCTGGACAACACCGGGTACCAGATCGATCTGGGAATGGTCACCCAGCCGGGCACTCACCTGGTGGCGCGCCTCGGCCACCTCGGCCTCGACAGCTCCAAGCAGTTCGGCGACCTGACCAACGCGGATCTCACCTACGCGACCATCGGCGGCGAGTACCGCTACCGGCAGAGCTACTACGATTCGGGCGTCTACCTGGCCCTGGGCGGCTACCGACTCTCCGGCGACGATTTCCTCGGACGGAGCACCAACGACACGGCGATCGGCCTCGCCTTGGGCGTGACCGGCGAGTTCGACATCAGCCGGCACTTCTCGGTCCTGGTGGAGTTCTCCGGCCACTGGGCGGACCTGGGTCAGGCCCAGGTCTTCGCCATGGGCCACGCCGGCATCGGCTACCGGTTCTAACGGATCTCCCCCCTCACCCTCGGACCCTCTCCCACCCTTCTCCGGAGGGAGAGGGACGCCGCCACCCGGCATAGAAACTCCCGCAAACCCTGAAATCTAGGAGTCTGCGCGGCAGAAACGCGCAGACTCCTAGCCCTTTCCGAGGCCGGCGATGGCCTTCTTGATCGGCTCGCGGGTCTGGGCTTTGTCCCAGTCCTGTTCGCCGATCCACCGCTTCACCACCTTGCCGCGCACCACGAGATAGGTCTCGGGCAGCTTCCAGGTCCCGTACCGGTGCGCCACCTTCCAGCTCGGGTCGTAAAGGACCGAGCTCGCCTTTTCGCCAGCGAACTTCTTGACCCGGTCCACGTCGTCGGCCACCGACACCATGAGGACGGTGAAGTCCCCCCGGTAGCGGGCGAAGTCGTCGGCAAGGCGGCCGATCGACGGCACCTCGGTCATGCACGGCGGGCACCAGGTGGCCCAGAAGTGGACGAGCGTCACCGGCGCCATACGCGAGGCCATGGGCACGGGACGGCTCCCAGCGTCGACCAGAACGCCCCCGGGGGCGTCGACCGACGCCTTGCCGCGGGGCCAGAAGACCACGCTGGCGGCAGCCAGCACCACGACGATCAGCAGGATCTGGACCTTCCGGCTGACGGTGGCGCGCGTTCCGTGCGGAACCGCTTCGGGGGGTTGCTGCTCGTTGGGCTGGCTCATGACGCTTGTCTCCGGGCGGCGACCGGATGGGAGCCGGGCGGGATCAGGAATTGATCCCCGGGGTCGGTTGGTTTAGGGTCAAGAGCTGACCCGCTCCCCGCAGGTGCCCACCGGGCCAAGGATAGCGGAGAGCCCCATCGAGTTGAACATCCGAGAACCGACCGACCCCTCGACCCGCGCCCATCCGGGCACCGATGCGCCGCGACGGGTCTTGCTGGTGGGCCTCGCCGTCCACGGCCAGCCGTTCTTCGAGGTCGAGGAGCACCTCGACGAGTTGGCGCAGCTCGCCGACAGCGCTGGGGCCGAGGCGGTGGGCCGGGCGGTGCAGCGACGCCGCGCCCCCGATCCCGCCCATTACGTGGGCCGGGGCAAGGCCGAGGAGATCGGCCGGGCCGCCGACCAGCTAAGCGCCGACCTGGTGGTCTTCGACGACGACCTCTCCCCCAGCCAGATCAAGAACCTCGAGCGCGTTCTCGACACGGCGGTGATGGACCGCAGCGCCCTGATCCTCGAGATCTTCCGGCAGCGGGCGCGCACCCGCGAGGCCCGCACCCAGGTGGAGCTCGCCCAGCTCAACTACATGCTGCCCCGCCTGACCGGCCGCTGGCGCCACCTGGGGCGCCAGGCCGGCGGCATCGGCGTGAGGGGCGGTGAGGGCGAGAAGCAGATCGAGGCGGACCGTCGGATGCTGCGCCGACGGATCTCCCGCCTGGAAAAGGACCTCCAGAAGATCGAGCGAACCCGGGAGACGCAGCGCCGCGGCCGCCGCGAGCTGCCCATCGTCGCCCTCGCCGGCTACACCAACGCCGGCAAGTCGACCCTCTTCAACCGGCTCACCGAGACGGGGGGCGCCCGGACGGCGGACCTGCTCTTCGCCACCCTCGACGCCCGCCTGCGCCGCGGCGCCCTCGACGGGATCGGAACCGTCCTCTTCACCGACACCGTCGGCTTCATCCGCAAACTCCCCCACCACCTGGTCTCCTCGTTCCGCAGCACCCTGGGAGAGATCGCCGAGTCCGACCTCGTGCTGCACGTGATCGACCGCAGCCACCCGCGCTGGAGCGAGCAGATGGAGCTCGCCGAGGAGGTGCTGCGCAGCCTCGGCGTGGAGCCGGCCCGCGTGATCCGGGTGTTCAACAAGAGCGACCTCCTCTCCGGCGAAGCGCCGACGGCGGCGGCCGGGGACGGCGCGATCTCGATCTCGGCCCTCACCGGTACCGGGAAGAACGACCTGACGGCCGAGATCGCCCGCCGCCTGAAACGCCTGCGCGAGGCCGGCGCGCCGCCCGCCAACGGCCTCGCCGATCCGGCGGAGCGCGCCAGCGTCCCGCCGTGGGAGGCGAGCTGAGCCGCCCGCGCGGGACCGAGCCGGCCGGCGGCGCCGTCCCGGATCTCGCCCACCTGGACCGGCTCCTCGGCGACTTCGAGATCGAGGGGGAGATCGCCCGCACGCCGCGGGCGGTGATCCACCGCGTCCACCTGGGAAGCCACGGCGCCCGACCGCTGGCCCTCAAGGTGGCCCGCGAGCCGAGCGGCACCGACGATCTCGCCCGCTTCCAGCACGAGGCCCGACTGCTCTCCGAGATTCGCCACCCGGGGGTCGTGGAGGTCTACGAGGTCGGCGTGCTCCCCGGCGACTACCCGTTCTTGGTCATGGAGCTGGTCTCGCCCTACGAGCCGCCCCGGGAGGCGGGTTGGGAGGAGATCTACGACCTGGCGATCCAGGCCGCCGCGGGCCTCGCCCACATCCATCACCACCGGGTCGTCCACCTGGACGTCAAGCCCTCCAACCTGGGTCTCACCGAGGATCCCGCCGCCGGCGAGCGCCGCCTCAAGATCCTCGACTTCGGGCTCGCCCAGGGCCTGGTCGGCCCCCTCGACCGGAAGATCCGCGGCACCCTCGCCTATACCGCTCCGGAGGTCCTGCTTCAGGACGCCTACGACCACCGGGCCGACCTCTACAGCCTGGGCCTGACCCTCCTCGAGCTGGCCACCGGCACCCTCCCGTCGGCGGGCTCGGACCGGGACGCGATCCTCTTCCACCTCTCCGGACAGGTCCCCGACCCTCGCCGCCTGCGCGCCGACTTTCCCGAGGCCCTCGCCGTCATTCTCGAGCGCCTGCTGCGCAAGGACCCGCGGGAGCGCTTCCCGAGCGCCGCCAAGCTCTTGGAGGAGCTGGGCCGGGCCGCCGGCCGGTCGATCGCTCCCGGCGAGCTGGCCCTGGGGCCGGGCGGCGTCCTGGCGAGCCGCCTGGTGGGACGCGAGGCCGCGCTGGAGCGCCTCCTCTCCGAGCTCGCCGCCGCCCGCGACGGCTCGGCGCGGGTGGTCTGGGTCGAAGGGCCCCCGGGGATCGGCAAATCCCGTTTGCTCCGAGAGTTCCGGCTGCGCGCCGCGGTCCAGGGCGCGCGGGTGGGCTTCGGCCGCGCCGAGGTGGAGCGCTCCCAACCCCTGGCCCCGGTGCTCGCGGCGCTGGCTCAGCTCGGGGTGGATCCGGAGCCGGCATCGGCTGCGAACGGTTCTCCGACCACCCCCGGGCCCACCCTGCGCTCCGGCGAGGAACGGGCGCGCTTCCGCCTGTACCGGGAGGTTTCCCGGCGCCTGGCCGAGCGGGCAAGCGAGGCCGACACGGGCGACGGGGCCCCCCTGGTGCTGGTCCTCGAGGACCTCCAGCACGCGGGGCGCGAGGCGAGCGAGCTCGTCTCGTTCCTCGCCGGCGACCTGGGGCCTGTCCCCGTGCTGGTGGTGGCCAGCCGCACGCCGGCGGCGAATGGGACGCCGGCGGCGGCCGAGGGGCGCGAGGAGACCGAAGTGATCACCCTCGATGCCCTGGAGCTGGAACCGGTCGTGTGCCTGGTCGACGCCAGCCTGGGCATCGAGACGGCGGGATCGCTGCCCCAGAGCTTCTACTCCTGGATCCACGAGGCGAGCGCCGGCTATCCCGGGCAGGTCCAGCGCCTCCTGCGCCACCTGATCGACGAGGACGCCCTGGTCTTTCGGAGCGGCGAATGGAAGCCCCGGCGTTCCGCTCTCGCCCGCCTCGCCGCTCCCGACGGCGCCGAGGCCCTGGACCGCCGGCGGGTCGCCGCCCTGGGTCCCCGCGAGCGGCGCCTCCTCGAGGCCGCCTCGGTCTTCGGACGGCCGTTCCGCCTGGCCACCGCGGCGCGCCTGCTGACCGAGCCGCCCGAGGCGCTCTACACAATCCTCTCCGGGCTCGTCGAGGAAGGGTTGATGGACCGCTTCGAGGAGGCGCGGGGCGAGGTCTATGCCGTGGCCGGGGAGGCCCTCCGCGACGGCCTCTACGCCGCCCTGGAGAGCTCCCGCCGAGTGGAGCTCCACGGCGCCCTCGCCGAGATCCTCGGGGAACGCCACGCAGCGGGCGAAGGGGGTGTCGCGGCGCCCCTGGCCGAGCACCTCTGGCGCGCCGGCCGGCGGGCCGAGAGCCATCCGTTCCTCCTGGAGGCGGCGGAGCACGCGGCGGCGCTCCACGCCCATGCCGAGGCGGCGAGCCTGTTCGGCCGCGCCGCCGAGGCGGCGGACGAGGCGGGCGACGGCGCCGCCGCCGTCCGCGCCCGGGTGGCCCAGGCCCTGGCTTTGGCCCACTCGGACCAGCCGGGCCGGGCGCTTCGCAGCTTTCAGCGACTCCTCGACTCGGGAGCGTGGCGCGGCCCGGGAGAGCCACCGATCAAGGCCCGCCTGTGCCTGGAGAAGGGGCGCCTCCACGGCCGCCTCGGAGAGCACGCCGAAGCCCTGGCGGCCTTTTCGGCCGGCCTCGAGAGCCTGCCGGAAGAGCCGGGCGCATCGGGCGCGACGGGCGACGACGAGGCGGAGCTCGAGCTCGAGCTGCTTCACGGCCGGGCCACCGCTCTGCGCGATGTGGGCCGCACCGAGGACGCCTTCGCCACCGTCCGCGACGCTCTGGCCCACGCCCGCCGGGCCGGGCTCGGGCGGCAGCGCGTCTTCCTGGCCAACGCCTTGGCGATGCTCCACTTCGGCCAGGGGGACTGGCGGCGCGCCGGGCGGTTCGCCAGGGCGGGGCTCTCCACCGCCGAGCGCGCCGGCGAGCCCTGGCTCTCTGTGCTCCTGCGCAACAGCCTGGCCATGGTGCTCTGGAAGACCGGCGACTACGACGGAGCGAGCCGCCTGTACGAGGCGAACCTCGCCGCCGCCGAGGAGCTGGCCGACCCGTGGGCGCAGCTCGCCGCCCTCAACAACCTGGGGATCCTCGCTTGCAGCCGGGGCGAGTGGTCCGAGGCTCGGGGCCTCCTGTTCCGGAGCCTGGAGATGAACCGCCGCCTCGGGTCCCGCGACGGCGAGGCCCTCGCCCGCATCAACCTGGGAGAGGTGGAGGAGATCCTCGGGGATTGGCGGCGAGCGCGCCGCCACGCCCGCCGCGCCCTCTCTCTCCTGGGCCGCCCTGACGGCCAGGCCGACCGCGTGGCGGCCCTGGTGCTGCTCGCCTCCATCAGCCGGAACGAAGGGCTCCTCGACGATGCGGGCGACCTGCTGGACCAGGCCACGGCCGGGGCCGAGGCCGCCGGGGACCGGGACCTGGCGACTCAGACCCTCTTCCAGCGGGGCCTCCTCGAGGCCCGGCAGGGTCGCCTCGAGCGCGCCGCCGGCGACCTCTCCGCGGCCCTCGACCGGGCCCGCCAGGCCGAGACCCGGGACCTCGAGGCCAAGATCCTCACCCAGGCCGCCGCCGTCGACCTCGACCGAGGAGACCTCGAGAGCGCCCGCCGGCACGCCACCGGGGCCCGCACACGGGTCGACGAGCTGGGAGACCGGCTGACCTCTGGAACCTTGCTAGCGGTGGAGGCCCGGCTCGCCGCAGCCGCCCCGGGCGAGTCGGCCCGGGTCGAGGCGGAACGGCTGTTCCGGCGCTCGGTGGAGCTCCTCGAGAAGGTCCAGGCTCCCTACGCCACCGCTTCGAGCCTCTACGAGTGGGGCGTGCGGACGGCCCGCCCCGAGACGGCGCGGGAGCGCCTGTCCTTGGCCCTCGAAGGCTTCGAGGGTCTGGGAGCGGCCCTCGATGCCGAGCGCGCCCGCGAGGCCCTGGACCGGCTCCGGGGACCGGACGGCGCCGCCTTGCCCGGGCACGCCGACGTGACGCTTCACGAGGTGATGAAGGTCATCAACTCGAGCCTGGACCTCCAGGAGGTGCTCGACCGGACGATGGACCTCGCCCTCGAGCGCCTAGGCGCCCAGCGAGGCATGATCGTGCTCGCCGACCCCCTGACCCGGGAGCTCCAGGTGGCGGTGGCGCGCAACCTCGGGCGGGAGGACCGCGCCGAAGAGCACAAGCTCTCCGAAAGCGTGGTGCGCCGGGTGATCGAGCAGAACGCACCGATCCTGGCCGTCGACGCGATCACCGACAGCCGCTTCGTCGGCGCCGAGTCGATCATCGCCAGCCACATTCTCTCGATCCTCTGCGTCCCCCTGGTCATCCGCGACCGCCTCGCCGGGGCGATCTACGTAGACCACACCGAGAGCCGCCACCTCTTCTCCGACTCCGATCGGGCCTTCCTCGAGGCCTTCGCCGACGGCGCCGCCGTCGCCATCGACAACGCCCGGCTCTACGGTGAGCTCGACGACGCGCGGCGCCGGTTGAAGGCCGAGAACGAGTCGCTCCGGCGGGAGATCCTCTCGAGCCACCACCTGGGCGGTCTGATCGGCAAGAGCCGGGCGATCCTGGAGCTCCGGGCAATGCTCGAACGGGTGGCGCAATCCAGCTCGACGGTCCTGATCCGCGGCGAGAGCGGCACCGGCAAGGGGCTCGTCGCCCGGATCATCCACAACATCTCGCCGCGCCGGGAGCGGCCGTTCATCCACTTCAACTGCGCCGCCCTGCCGGAGACCCTGGTCGAGTCCGAGCTCTTTGGCCACGAGAAGGGGGCGTTCACCGGCGCCACGGACAGAAAGCCCGGGCGCTTCGAGCTCGCCCACGAGGGGACTATCTTCCTCGACGAGATCGGCAAGGTCTCGCGCGCCATCCAGGCCAAGCTCCTGCGGGTGGTCGAGGACAAGGAGTTCGAGCGGGTCGGCGGCACCCGCACTCAGCGCTCGGACGTGCGGATCATCACCGCCACCAACCTCAACCTCGAGGAGGCGATCGGCCGGAACGAGTTCCGCGAGGACCTCTACTACCGCCTGAACATCATCCCGATCATCCTGCCGCCGCTGCGCGAGCGGCGGGAGGACCTGCCCTACCTGGTGCAACACTTCCAGCGGCGGATCAGCCGGGACCTGGGCCAGGAGCCGCGGGAGCTCGACCCCGCGGTCCTCGATCTCTTCCACCACCACCCCTGGCCGGGCAACGTGCGCGAGCTCGAGGCGGCGATCCACCGCGCCCTGGTCCTCTCGCCCCGCGACGTGCTGACCCGCGAGGACTTCGCCTGGATCGCGGCGGCCGACGGCGGGGCTGCGGGGGCCGAAACGAACGTTCCGCCGGCCCGTTCGCAGGAGCGCGAGCCCCTCGAGGACGGCGGCTACCAGCGGGCCATCGAGGCCTACGACCGACGCCTCCTGGTGGCCGCCCTCGAGCGCTGCGACGGCAAGATCCGCGAGACGGCCCGCCTCCTGGACATCGCGCGCAACACCCTCAAGTCGAAGATGAAGAAGTACGGCCTGGACGGCCCGTGAGCCTCGACCGACGCGGGCGAGCGCGTGCGTTGACACCCTTCCGGCCGGTCGCTACACTTCCCCTCCCAACCGGTGGGGCCGTAGCTCAGTTGGGAGAGCGCTTGAATGGCATTCAAGAGGTCGAGGGTTCGATTCCCTTCGGCTCCACCAACCTCACGAAGCTCCGCCTCGAGCCAGCGAGGCCTCTCCAGCGCCTCAGGCTTTATGAGCCGCTGGTCCCCCACCCACGCCTGTCGATCGGGCTTGCGTTCACTCGAACGGCAACGCCAAAGCGCGGCCTCCCCGCGCAAGCGAACAAAGTGCCCCACAAGGTGCCAGCCACTTTTCAAGGCAGGGGCGAGCGATTCGCGGAAGAATTCGCGTCCTGGTAAGTATGCCTAGACGCAAACGGTTCATTCCGCCCCGCGCACTCGTCGAGGTCAGCGCCAAGACCACCCAGGCGCGGTACCTGCTCCGGCCCGGCCGGGAGCTCAATCGCCGGTTCATCGGCGTCCTCACCAGGGCGCGCCGACGCTACGACGTTCAGGTCCACGCCGTGGCCTGCATGTCGAACCACTGGCACGCACTGGTCAGCCCCAGGGACGCCTGGCACCTCGCCGGGTTCATGAACTTCGTCCAGGGCAACCTCGCCCGGGAGGCGGGAGACCTCCACGATTGGCGAGGCCCCTTCTGGAGCGAGCGCTACCATGCCGTCCTCGTCAGCGAGGAGCCCGAGATCCAGCACCGTCGACTGTCCTACTGCCTCGCCCAGGGCACCAAGGAGGGGCTGGTGGCCCAGCCGGAGCTGTGGCCGGGCGTCCACTCCGTTCAGGCCTTGCGCAACGGGGAGCCGCTCCGTGGTGTCTGGTACGACCGCACCGCCTATTGCCTCGCCAGCAGGCGCCGAGGATCCAGCCCGGACCTGAACGACTTCGCCTCAGAGGAGCTCCTGGAGCTCGATCCTCTGCCCTGTTGGGCGGCCGAGGGGCTGAGCAAGACGGATATCCGCCGCCGCGTGGCCGAGATGGTCGACACGATCATCCGAGACGCCGCCGCCGAGCACCAAGCCGCCGGTACCCGGCCGTCGAGTCCAGAGGTCTTCCGGCGCGTCCATCCCCATGAACGGCCGAAGACAACGAAGCGCTCTCCCGCGCCTCTCGTCCATGCCGCAACCCGCGAGGTGCGCCAGCTCTTCCGAGAAGCCTACGCCATCTTTCTGGAGGCCTACCAGGATGCAGCCGCCCTTCTCCGCACCGGAGCTTCCAGGGTGAAGTTCCCGGAAGGCAGCTTTCCACCGGGCCTCCCCTTCGTCCCCATCCCCGAATCCGGCTGACGTCACTCTCTATCCGTTGACCACCGCGCACCGTTCCGAGCGCGGCCAGAACGGGTCCGTCCGCGGCCTTCCTCTCAGGCTCGCTCAGCGCCATACCAGAGTTAAAAAAGTCCACCCGCGCACTCCGTGCGGGCTCGAGCGGCGAAAACCGACCCTTCGACCTCGATCACCTCAATAGAAAGGGTGCCGCCCGTCCCCGGTCAGGCTCCTCTCCTCGAAAAGTCGGTGGCACCTTTTCCCCTTTTCCCTTTTCCTTTTCCCTCGAAAAGTCGGTGGCACCTTTTCCCCCTCGAAAAGTCGGTGGCACCTTTTCCCTTTTCCACCCCCTTTTCCACCTCTTCCACCTCTTCCAGGCCGCTGGCCGCTTCCGTCGCCTGCCAGAAACTCCCTGAACGCCGGGACCAGGAACGCCCCCGCCGCGGTCGCGGCTGCCGCGGCGCCGACGCCCACATAGATAGCGGGGATGGCCTTCCCTGTGAGATCGCCGAGGACACCCCCGACCGCCAGCCCGAGTGGCGTGGCCGCGCTGGCCAGTGCCATGACGAGTCCCATGACGCGTCCCCGAAGCTCCTGCGGCGTGGAGAGCTGGAGCAGCGTGAGCACCGTGACGTTGATCACCGCCGCCAGCAGACCAGCGGCGAACATCAGCGCGAGCGCTGCGGCCGACGCCCTCACCAAGCCCAGCCCACCCATGGACAAGGCGGTGAGGAGCAGGGCCCCTCCGAGCATGCGAGCCCGGCCGTGACCGGCGAGTCGGATGCTTCCTGTGAGGAGAAGGCCGACGACCGAGCCCAAGCTCAATGCCGCCAGCAGGAAGCCGTACCACGCGGCGCCCTTGTGCAAGACGTCGGTGACGTAGAACGGGAGGAGCACGACGATCGGCATGAAGAGGAAGTTGATGGCGGTGGTGGCGAAGAGGAACGTCCGCATCCCCGTGCGCCGCCAGATCCAGCGCAGGCCCTCGCCGGTGTCCGCCAGGTACCCACGCGCCACGGCTTTCAGTCCCGGCCGAGCGGCAGGCAGACGCTGGGGAATGTGTATGAACACCTCGGACGCTGCGGACAGCATGTAGGAAATCCCGTCGGCGAGAAACAGCAACGGCGCCCCGAGGGCGCGGAACAGCACGCCACCGACCGCCTGACCGACAAACTGTGAGCCCTGGGCGGAAAGCTGCGTCAGTGAGTTGGCCGCCTGGACATGAGCGGTGGGCACGAGATCCGGAAGCGCCGCACCGACGGCCGGCCTGAAGGCGGCGCCCATGGCGCCGGACACGACGGCCGTCACGAACAGTGCCGCGACGACGAGGTGCGTCTCGGAGCCGTGGGTGAACATGAGCGCAGCGAGCAGCAGCACCACCACTCCGCGGACCAGGTCAGCGGCGACGAGGATGCCTTTGCGTGAGTGGCGGTCGGCGATTGCCCCGCCGAGCGGAGCGAGCAGCACGCCGGGAAGAGCGGCGCTCATGGCGAGCAGGCCCATGAGGGTCGCCGATCGGGTGGCCTGGAGCGTCCAGAACATGAGGGCGACCAGGTGGGCCTGATTGCCGATCTGGCTCACGAGCTGGCCCTGCCAGAGGAGCACGAAGTTCTGGTTGAAGAGACGCCTGGCGGTCATGCCGCGTCTCCATCGGTGGGAGGAGTGTTGTCTGGCGCCGGCCCCAACTCGGTGGGGAAGAACATCACGAGTCCGCTGTACTCGATCCCCGAGCTCCCGTCATCCTCACGCGACAGGTCGATCAGCCAGCGGCGGAGGCGGTCGCCGAGGTCGCGGAGCCGGTCCTCGGGAGCGCGAATCGTGATCCCCGCAAGCGTCGGGGGAGCTCGGTGGACCGCCTGGCTGAAGAGACCGCGCGCCACGCTGGTCGCGAACCGGTGCAGGGTGTCCTCCATCAGACCGCGCGCCGCGGCCACCATGTCGTCCTGCATCGGCTGGTCGGCAGCCATGGTGACGACGAGCTCCGGCTTAACCGTGAAGACATTGGCCACCGCCTCGTAGAACTTCTCGACCGTGCCGCGCCGGGGCTCGGTGCGCACGAGCCGAATGAGCCCGGCCGACAGAAGCCGATGGACGTGGTAGTAGAGGTTGCTCGGGGCTTGCCCGCCCAGAGCTTTGGCCAATCCAGACGTGCTCATCTCCTTTGTTCCCAATAACTTGAGCAGACTCTGCCGGAGGGGGTCGGTGAGCAGCCGAAACTGCTCTCGATTGAGGTACAAGACCTCGGATCTCTTGGACTTTTTGCCACGCATCTCTGCAACATAACACAAGCGTGTGGCAAATTATCGGCACGATGGGCAACGGCGGCGAGACGACGCCACCAGCGAAGGCGTCCTCAGTTTTCGAAGCGGGCGACCACCGGTGCGTGGTCGCTGGTGCCGACCTCGCGCAGCACCTGGCAGGAGGCCGCCTCGGCGGCGAGCTCGGGGCTGGCGAGCACGTAGTCGATGCGCCAGCCGATGTTGCGCTGGCGCAGATTGCGCCACGGCGCCCACCAGGTGAACAGCTCGTCGTTGTCCGGGTCGAGGGCACGGCAGACGTCGGTGAGCCCCTCGCCGAGCACCGCCTCCAGCAGCTCGCGCTCCTCGGGCAGCGTGCCGATCTGCGGCTTCTTCTTGCGTTCTTTGGGGTGGATGTCGCGGTCGGTGCGCGTGACGTTCAGGTCGCCGCAGAGGACGAACGGCCGCTCGGTGGCGCGCAGCTCCTCGCCCAACCCGCGCAGCGCGGCCAGGAAGTCGAGCTTGGCCTGGAAGTCCTTGCCCCCGTTGGGCACGTAGATCGAGGCCACGGTGATCCCCGCGGCGCCAGCGGCGGAGCCTGCCGCAGTCGCCATGACGATGCGCGTCTCATGGTCGAACTCGGGGTGGGAGAATTTCGGCGGATCGGGGAAGGTCTCCCGGCGAAGGTGCAGGCCGACGCCCGAGTACCCGCCCTCGCCGTGCCAGTAGGAGTGGTAACCGGCCAGCTCGACGAGCGCCTCGGAGAGCTTGTCGGGCAATGCCTTGATCTCTTGCAGGCACACGACGTCCGGCCGCCATTCTTCGAGCCAGGCGAGGAACTGCTCCTCCCGGGCGCGGATGCCGTTGACGTTCCAGGTGGCAATGGTCAGGGCCATCGACCGATGGTACCCCGCCGAGACCGGCGAGTCGGCAGAATCGGGCAAGAGATCGACAGCATCGGCCTAACGCTTGCCGCGCGAGACCTTTACCATGGTGTCCACGGCAGCGGACGGCGCTTCGGGCTCTCTAGCGCGTCCGCCGTGGGGCTGACCCACGGCGGAGGCACGCTCGTCTCCCTGGAACGGCGCGGCTGCCCGAGCTAAAGACTGAAGACAAAGGAGATGGAACAGGTGAAAACACGCAGGCTGGGCAAGGACGGACCCGAGGTCTCGGCCATCGGGCTCGGTTGCATGGGCATGAGCGAGTTCTACGGCGCGGCGGAAGAGGCGACTTCTCTTCGCGTGATCGACCGGGCGCTGGAGCTGGGCATCAACTTCCTGGACACGGCGGACATGTACGGCGTGGGGACCAACGAGGAGCTCGTCGGCCGCGCGGTCCGCGGCAGGCGGGATCGCTTCGTCCTGGCGACGAAGTTCGGCAACGTGCGCGGCGAGGACGGCGCCTTCCTGGGCGTCGACGGCCGGCCAAAGTACGTCCGGAAGGCGTGCGAGGCGAGCCTCCGGCGCCTCCGAGTCGACACGATCGACCTCTACTACCAGCACCGGGTCGACCCGGAAACGCCCATCGAGGACACGGTCGGAGCCATGGCCGAGCTCGTCCGGGAGGGCAAGGTGCGCCACCTCGGCCTGTCCGAGGCCGCTCCGGAGACGATTCGCCGGGCCCACGCGGTGCACCCGATCTCCGCGCTCCAGACCGAGTACTCGCTCTGGTCCAGGGACCCGGAGGACGAGCTGCTCGCGCTGTGCACCGAGTTGGGGATCACCTTCGTCGCGTACAGCCCCCTGGGGCGCGGGTTCCTGACCGGCGCCTTCCGGACGATCGAGGATCTCGACGCGGACGACTGGCGGCGCAACAACCCCCGCTTCCAGGGCGGGAACTTCCGGAAGAACCTGGAGGTGGTCGACGCGGTTCGGGAGCTGGCGGACGCCAAGGGCGTCACCCCGGCCCAGCTCGCCCTCGCCTGGCTCCTCTCCCGGAGCGAGGAGATCGTGCCCATCCCAGGAACCCGGCGGATCGAGCGGCTCGAGGAGAACGCCGCCGCGACGCAGGTCGAGCTCACGAGCGACGAGCTCGACCGGCTGGGCCGCATCGCCCCCAAGGGGGTCGCCGCCGGCACCCGTTACCCGGAGGGTGGGATGCGCGCCGTGAATCGCTGAGCCCGGCCGCAGGGAGGCCCGGACCGGAGGGCACGACGCCGCCGGAGGCCTTCGAGGACCCAGCTCGGCGGCGCCTCACCGCATTGGCGTACACTGGGGCGAAGCCATGTCGGCGACAACAGGCGGGCTGCGAGCCCGTTTCCTCCGCTGGATCGACGCGCCGTCGGTCTCGGTGACGGAGCGGATCCACCTGCGGGCACTCCAGGTGGTGCAGCTCCTGTTCATCCTGCTCTGGGTGCTCACGGAGGTGCACGGCGCCAGCCATGGCGTCATCCGGATGGCGAACCTCGTCTTCGCGGTCTTCACCGTGGCGAGCTTCTGGGCGATCCGGCGCGGTCGGTACCGGCTGTCGGCGGGGCTCTTGCTCGGGGCGGTCGTGGGCTCGATATGGATCGGGTTTCTGGGCACTGGGCTCACGGTGCAGCTCAACTCGATCCGCTACGTCGTGGTTCCCCAGCTCCTCGCAGCGCTAGCCCTCGGCGCGGCGGCGCTCTGGATCGTCACCGGCACCGTCGGGCTCGCCATCGTCCTGGCGGCCGCGGTCGATGCCGCCGCGGGGGTCGGTCCCCCGGGGAACGAGGATCCGTGGCTCGCCGCGCTCCAGGCCCTGCTTTACCTCCTCGTCGTCGCCCTGCTCCTGGACCGCATGGGCGCGGTGCTCCGCCGCGCCCTCTCGAGGTCGCTGGAGAACGAGTCGAAGGTCGAGCGGGCGCGGGCCACGATCGAAGAGCAGGAGCACGCGGTCGAATCGCTCTACCACCGACTTGAGCAGTCGTACGAAGAGACCCTGCGCTCGCTGTCCGCCGCCCTCGACCTGCGGGATCGCGAGACCAACGGCCACTCGGCCCGCGTGGTCGGCTACTCGCTGCTCCTCGGTGAGAGGCTCGGCCTGGGCGAGCAGGCCCTGCGCGACCTGCGTTGGGGCGCCCTGCTCCACGACATCGGGAAGATCGCGGTGCCCGACCACATCCTGCACAAGGGCAGCAGCCTCGACGAGGCGGAGTGGGAGATCGTGCGCCGCCACCCGGAGCAGGGCCTCGAGATGCTCAAGGACGTCTCGTACCTCGGGCCGTCGCTCGAGGTCGTTTTCCACCACCACGAGAGGTGGGACGGCTCCGGCTACCCCCGCGGCCTGTCCGGAGAGTCGATTCCGCGCCTCGCGCGCATCTTCAGCGTGGTCGACACCTACGACGCGATGACCTCGGGCCGCCCGTACCGGAAGGCCCTCCCCGAGGCCGACGCCCAGGCGGAGCTCCGGCGCGTAGCCGGCCAGCAGCTCGACCCGGAGATCGTCGAGGCCTTCCTCGCCGTCGACCCCGACCGCCTCGCCGAGGTGAGGCGCCACGCCGCTCAATTACCGTAGCGCTTCTGGAACTCCTCCTGGGCGGCCTTGCGCTTCTCCATCTCCTCCTGGCTCATCTTGCCCGCGAACCACGCGTGCTCCGGCCGGGCCAGGTTGGCCTCGATCGCCGCCTGGAGCTTTCTCGCGGCCGCAGCGCGCCCGGCATCCGGTGAGTCGAGGTTCGCCCCGGCGATCTCACGCAGCTCGGGGATGAACTTCGTGTACCAGGCCTTGGCGACCTCGTAGAGGCCGTGCCAGTGCGTGTAGTCCGGCGCCATCATCGAGGCGCCGTGCCGCGTCACGCGTCCTTCGTGGTGCCAGATCTCCCACCAGGTCCATTCGACCGGTTCGTCGAACTGGGTCGGCGTCACCAGGCCGCCTTCGTTGAGGATTTTCATGAGCTCGAGGCCGGGCTTCGCGAACTTGCTGTCGTAGAGCTCGATCACGCCGTCGTACTGGACGTAGAAGTTCTCGACGTAGGACGCCGTGTGGCAGACGGTGCAGATCTCCACCATGTTGGCCCGTCGCTGTTCCCAGTCCACGGCGGCCATCTTCTTGAGACCCAGCTTGGCGTCGGAGACCTCGGGTCGCACCGAGACCGGTGGGCGATTATTCCAGCTGATTCGGAGCCCGACGTCGTGGGTCACCGGAACGAGCTCCCCGCTCGCCGTCCGCGCCGCCGACATGTGGCACGTCGCGCAGGTCGGCGCTGCCGTGTAGTCCTCGCCCAAGACCCACTTCGCACGGTCGAGGGCGAGGTCCTTCTCGTGGGCGCGATAGGCGATGCCGTGCTTCGACTCCTCGTAGATCTCCATCTGCGGATGGTCCGGTCGTCCCAGGTGGCACTTGCCGCAGTTCTCGGGACGCCGGGCCTGGGCCGCGGAGAAAGCGTGCCGCTGGTGGCACGCCGTGCACGCACCGAGGGAGCCGTCGGGATTGACCCGTCCCATTCCCGTGTTCGGCCAGCCGGTCGGCGCCAGGGATCCATCGGCGTTCACCTCGACCACGGCTCCGTGGCACTGCTTGCAGCCGCTGACGGCCAGAGCCGAGCCGCCGTAGAAGTTCGTGTCCCCTTCGACGACATCCGCCAGGAAGTCGTCCAGGGAGCCCAGGATGAGGCCCGCCTTGGCGTGGTGGCTCTCCTCGAACTCCGCGACCTCCTTGGTGTGGCAGCGGGCACAGTCCTTGGGCGAGACGATGATGCTGATCACGTAGCCGTTGTGCTCGAATGCGTCCGGCTCCCCCTTCTCGGCGCGGTGACACTCGTAGCAGCCCACGTTGGCGCGGTAGTGCTTCGAGCTCCCCCACTCCTGATAGATGCCCGCCGTCTCGGTGGCGTGGCACCCGATGCAGTCGCGGGTGGCTGCCGACATCTCGTTCGGCGTCGTCTTCTGGGCCGCTCCTCGACGATGGCTCGGCATCGCCTGCGTCGCGGCGCCTGGTATCCGGACCCGCGACGCCGCAACGAAAGACAAGGGCTTCATGAATCAGACCACTAGATCGAGACGCTGGTCCAGAGCATCCACTTGTCGGTGTCTGTACCCACCTCGTCCGCGTCGTAGTGCGCACCCTTCAGGCCGAAGGTCTGGCCCCACGACGCCTTGTAGAGCAGCTGAAGGTCGATCTCACTGCCATAGCGCAAATCGCCGGTGGCGGAATTGAAGTCGTGACGGCTCAGGAGCCAGCCAACGCCAGCGAGCTTGCCGCTCACCCGGACCTCGAGGTCGGCGAGCCCGTGCGGCGGGGTCACGAGAAACTTGTCCGCCCAACCGTTGAACTTGTGGAGAGTCGCCAGCGGCGTATTGAACTGGCCTCTCTCGGGGCTGCCGTCGAGAACCTCGTAGCTCCCCTGGAGCCCGAGGCGCTCGCCGGAGTAGCCGAGCTTCGCGAAGCCGTAGCCGGCGTCGATCCGTCCCGGGTTGTCCCCTGCGTCCTGCTGGTGGGCGAGCTCGAGCTCGTAGCCGAGCTTTCTGCCCGCCAGCGGCCGGCTGCCGGCCCACTCCGCGCCGTAGGTCGCGCTCGAGAACCGCCGGCGCGACGAGCTGTCGTAGTCGAGCAGGTAACCGTACACCGTCAGCCGGCCGGCCTTCCCGAGATCGATCTCGGTGTTGCCCAGATGCCCGTCGAGCTCGTCGGTACCGCGGTTGACCTTGTGGACCGCGGCGAGGTAGCCGTAGAAGAGCCGGACCCGGCGCAGCGAGGTCGATCGGACCGTGATGGCGTCGAAGGACTGATGGTGCTGACGCCAGCCGACGTTTCCCACGAAGCGCTGGTCGCTCAGCACGATCTCGTCGCGGCCCGCCTGGACCGCGACCGTGGGACCCCGCCACTCGACGTTGGCCCGCAGCAAAGCCGTCCCCGCCGGGTCCGCGACGACGGGACGATCGCGGACCCCGTTGTTGCTTGCTCCCACACCGGCGTTGTTGTAGCGGTCGTCCCCGACGACGCTGACGTTCTCCGCCACCACTTCCGCGTGGAAGCCCTTCCACACCGCGCCGTCGAAACCGACCGCGGTGCGCAAAGTTGAGGCTTCGGCTTCCTTTGCCAGGGCGTCGTCACTCACGCTCTCGAAGCGGTAGCGCAGCTCGAGAACCGGCGTCCCCTGCCGCAGAGCGTCGGCCAGCGTGGCGCCGGGCTCGGCCGCGAGGGCGGACGCCGTCGATAGACACGAGACAAGAAGGGCCGTCCAGCCCCACCTTCGGATGGCACTCACTCTCCCACTCCTCTCAACTGCGTCCCCGGTGAACAGCCTAGGAAGTGGGAGCCCCGTTTCCCATGACGGCCGTCATGCGACCCCCGGCACCCGCACCGAATCGCGATCGGCCTTGAGCTCGCGCGGCTCTTCGCAGCAAGCCCTGGGGACTCGGACCGGATCGAGCAGCGGGCTGTCGATCGAGGCCCAGGTGCGCCCCTGCCTCGACCGGCTACGCTCGAGACGTCAGGCGTCCAACTGAAGCCTTCTTCATGAAGGTGGCGAAGGTGTGCCGATGAGCGGCGCACGGGCCCTCGTTCTGCTCCAGGGCCAGGAGGTCGACCTGGTCCTTCTGGACATGGCGATGCCCGACATGGACGAGGTTCGACGTGTGCCGGAGGATCAAGGCCCACGACCGCACGCGGTCGATCCCGGAGATCTTCGTCACCGCGCGGGAAGAGGTCGAGGACGAGGCCCTCCTCCGCACGATCGACGAGACGATGGCTCGGTAGCGCCTGCGTCGCAGCTCCTGGTATCCAGCCCCGCGGCGACGCAACGACAGACAAGGGATTCGTGAATCAGGCCACTAGCCTGGAGCCTCGAAGGTGCCGGCGTCCACCATCTGCTGGAAGAACTCGACCACGGTCTCCTCGAGGGGCCGGTAGGAGAGGCCGAGCTCGCGGACGCTCTTTCCGTGGTCCCCCCGCCAGGGGAGGCCCATGTTGCCGGAAATCCACTTCCGGGTCGTGCCCTTGTTGATCCAGGGGCCGATCAGCCAGACCAGCCACTTGGGCAGGATGCGGGTGGGGATCGGATAGCGGTCGCCGAACCGTGGGCGCAGGATCTCCGCCAGGTCGGCCAGGTCGGAGTCGTACCCCGAGACGACGTAGCGGCCCTTCGCCTCGGGCGTGTAGCCCGCCCGGTAGTGCGCCTCGGCCACGTCCCGGACATCCACCACCCCGAACCCGCAGCGGGGCACGCCGGTCTTCAGGGTGCCGTCGCCGAACTGCTTCATGATCTGGAAGCTCTCCGACGTGCCGTGGGGATTGATGCCCGGTCCCAGCACGAGGCTCGGGTTGATCACGACGAGGTCCCACCGGTCCTGCGCCCCGGCGATCTCCCAGGCCTCGCGCTCGGCCAGGGTCTTGGAGTAGGAGTAGGGCTGGTGCTCCACCGAGGAGCTGGTGTTCCAGACCTCCTCGGTGAACACGCCGTCGGGCGTCGCCTGGAGGTCGGCGTTGTCCCCGTAGATGGCGGCGCAACTGCTGGTCAGGACCACGCGCTTGACCGACGGCGTGCGGCTCGCCTGCTCGAGCACGTTGCGCGTGCCCAGCTTCGCCGGCTCGATGAGCTCCTTGACGGGGTCCTCGACGTCGAGGGTGAACGGCGACGCCGTGTGGAAGACCAGCTCGCAGCCGGCCATGGCCTCGGCGTAGGAGCCGGTCTCCAGCAGGTTGGCCCGGAAGTAGCGGATCGACGGGGTCGAACCCGGCTCCTCGGCGGCCAGGGCGTCGAGGTAGCGCAGCTTCTCGGCGTCGCCCGGGTCGCGCACCGCCGCGTGGACGGTGTGACCTTCTCTCAGAAGCCTCTCGACCAGGCGGCCGGCCACGTAGCCGGTCGCCCCGGTCACCAGGACGGATGCCTTCGGATCGATGGTGGTCATGGGCTCACTCCTTTCAGGGTGCGCCGAGTCGATGTGCCGCGGACTCTTCCATCGAGACCGCCTCTCCCAGTGTTCCACACCGGAGCCACCCCGAAGACCGGAGCTGGCGGCGCGAGACTTGCCGAGGCGACAGTTTTGATGTTAGCTTGACGATCATGAATATAGCCAACCCCTCGCGAAAAGGGCGCCGCGATTATGACAACTCTCTCCGGGAAGAGCAGGCCCGCCAGACCCGGGAGCGCATCCTCGAGGCGGCGCTCGAGGGTCTGTCCGACCCCCGGACACCCCCGCCGACCCTGGCCGACGTCGCCCTCCAGGCCGGCGTATCCGAGCCCACCCTCTACCGTCACTTCGGGACCCGCGAGAACCTCCTCGAGGAGCTGGCGCGCCACGCCCACGGCAAGCTCGGCATGCCCTCGATGCCCGACCGGCTCGACGAGCTTCCCGCCCAGGTTCAGGAGCTGTACCGCCGGTTCCAGGACCAGGGCGACGTCATTCGCGTGATCACCCGGGCCGGGTTGGGAACCGAGGCACACGCCCACGGAGCCCGGACCCGTTTCGGCGAGCTCCGCCGTCTCCTGGGCCCCGAGACCGACCACCTCGGCGCCGGCGAGGGCGCGGCCGTCGCCGCCCTCTTCCGGGCCCTGTTCGGTTTCGAGACCTGGCGACGGCTCGTCGACGAGCTCGGCGTGGCGCCGGGGCAGGCGGGCCCGGTGGCGGCCTGGGCCGCCGAGGCCCTGGTGGAGAAGCTGCGCCGCGACCGCGAGGCGGGACGAACGCACCTGACCGCTGCAGGCGACGAGGCGAACCGGGTCGCCGAGAGAGGCCGGAAATGAGCGACGTTGCCGCTGCTTCACTCGAGCTGTCCGGCGCTGCGGACTCCACCGCGACCGAGCGCCGGTGGGAACGCCCCGGACCGGGGAGCTGGTCGCTCGACGGCGAGCACTGCCAGCGTCCGAAATCTCGCTGGGTCCAGGACGGGTTCGCCGCCCTCTACTCCCAGGGGTTCCGCCGCGGGATGGCGCGCTCCGGCGCGCTTCTCGACACCCTCGAGCTGGCCTTCGTGAACGGGTTCGCCTACATCTCGCCGCGGCCCCTGGGGGCGCCGGCCGAGGCCACCGCGCGCCCGCCGAGGGTCCTCTTCTGGCTCCTCACTCGCCTCCATCCGGCGCTACGCCGGCGCGTGCGCCGCGCCGCCGAAGTGTTCCGAGCCCGGCTGTGGCGCGAGGACGTTCGGGAGTTCTTCGAAGTGCTCTGGCCGCGCTACCTCGAGCGCTTCGAGCGACTGGGAGCGGTCCCTCTCGAGGAGCTCTCCGACGCGGATCTCGCCGGGCATCTCGGCGAGCTCCGGTCCATGGTTCACGAGCAGCTCGCGGACCACTTCTTCCGCTCCGCGATCCCCATGGTCCCGGTGGGCGACTTCCTCGTGCACGCCATGGAGTGGACGGGTTGCGCCTGCGAGGAGGCCCTGGCGCTTCTCGACGGCCACTCCCCCTACTCCCGGGAGGCGACCGCGGAGCTCGAGACGGCGGCGGGCTGTCTGCGCAGCGACGAGGAGGCCCGGGCGCTCCTCGACGCCGGCGCCGACGACGCGGCGACCCTCGAGCGTCTCCGGACCCGGCCCGGTGCGGCGGGAGCGGCCATCGAGCGCTGGCTCTCCCGCGTCGGCCAGCGCCTCGTGACCGGCCACGACGTGTCCGGCCTGAGAGGCATCGAGATGCCGGAGGTCTTGGTGAGGAGCCTCCGGGCCCAGCTCGACCGGCGCCCCGCCGAGGAGCGGCGAGCCCGGGTCGACCAGGCGACGCGGTGCCTGCGCGAGCGGGTTCCCGCCGAGCACCGCGAAGACTTCGATGCGCTCCTCGAGGAAGCCCGCCTCGTGCACCCCCTCCGCGACGCCCACGCCCTCGTCGACTTCTGGGGCCTGGGAGTCGCGCGCCGCGGCCTGCTCGAGGCGGGCCGCCGCCTGCACCAGCGCGGCCGGCTGCACGCCGTGGAGCACGTCGTGGACCTAGAGGGGGCGGAGATCGCGTCTCTCCTCGCGGGCGGCGCGGGGCCCGGAGCCGACGAGACCGCCGCCTGGGCGACGTGGCGGGAGATGGCAACGGCCGGAGACGCCCCGGAGCTCCTCGGCCCGCCCCCCGCCGAGCCGCCTCCCCCCGACTGGCTGCCCGCCCCCGCCGCCCGTCTGGCCAGGGCGACGAGCCTGTACCGGGACTCGATGTTCTCCAACGTCGGTCCGCCGCCGGCCGGCCCGGCGGTGCGCGGCGTGGGAGCGAGCCCGGGCGCCTATATCGGAACCGCGCGCCTGGTGCTCGCGGCCGGCGACTTCGCTCGGGTGAGAGAGGGGGACGTGCTGATCGCACGCATCACCTCCCCGACCTACAACCTGCTTCTCCCCCTCCTCGGCGCCCTGGTCACCGATCGCGGAGGCCTCCTGTCGCACCCCGCCATCGTGGCCCGGGAGTACGGCATCCCGGGCGTCGTCGGAACCAAGGACGCCACCGGCCGCATCCCGGACGGTGCCCGGGTCCGCGTGGACGGCTCGGCCGGCACGGTCGAGGTGCTCCCATGAGGCCGGTTCCCCTGATCGAGGTTGAGGACGAGGCACGCTTCGGCGGCAAGGCGGTCCAGCTCGGCAGCGCCCTGCGCGCCGGGCTGCCGGTGCCGTCGGGCGTGGCCCTCGAGGTCGACCTCGTGGACGGGATGGCCCGGGGCGAGGCGCGGGCCATCGAGAGCGGCCGGCGGGCCCTCGCGATGGTGGGGGCCGCGGAGGTGGCGGTCCGCTCCTCGGCGGTGGGCGAGGACTCGGCGGCGGCGAGCTTCGCCGGCCAGCACCTAACGCGCCTCAACGTCCGCCGGGAAGAGGATCTGGTGGAAGCCGTGATGGCGGTGTGGGCCTCGGGGCGGACAGCGTCGGCCCTCGCCTACCGCGAGCGCCTGGGGATCGAGGGGCCGCCCCGGGTGGCGGTGGTGGTGCAGGCCCTGGTCGCGCCCGACTGCGCGGGCGTCCTCTTCACCCGCAACCCGGTGAGCGGCGCCGACGAGCGGCTCATCGAGGCGACCTGGGGGTTGGGCGAGGCGGTGGTGGCCGGCCTGGTGGAGCCCGACCGGGTCCGCATGCGGCGCGGCGGCACGGTCGTCGAGCACGCGGTGGGGGACAAGGACGTGGCGATCCTCCCGGCACCCGGCTCGGGAACCCTCGAAGTTCCGGTGGAGCCGTCCCGCCGGCGGGTGCCTTGCCTCGACGATCGGCGCCTCGCGCGGCTCGAGGAGCTCGCTTCGCGCTGCGAGTCTCTCTTCGCGGGCGCCCACGACCTGGAGTGGGCCTTCGAGGGAGAGCGCCTCGTCCTCCTGCAGCGCAGGGCGGTGACACGCTGAACGGTGGGCCGCCGGGCGGCATGACGGCGCTCACGGTCTATCATCGGCTCATGGGAACCCACCGCCGTCTTCTCGTTGCCGTCCCGCTTCTCGTCGGTTTCGCCCTCGCGTCCGTCCTCTCGGCCCAGGAGGCGAAGCCCTTCTTCACCCTGCACGAAGTCGGCCCCGGCGTGGTCGCCGCCGTCGCCGTGCCGGGGAGTGGAGCGGGGAGCAATGCCGGCTTCGTCGTGGGCGACGACGGCGTCGCGGTGATCGACACCTTTCAGTCCGCCGACGCCGCCGAGGCGCTGCTGGCGGCGATCCGCGAGCGCACCAGCCTGCCCGTCCGCTTCGTCGTCGACACCCACTACCACCTCGATCACGTGGCGGGGAACGGGGTCTTCCGCAAGGCCGGCGCGACGATCGTGGCGCAGCGCAACGTGCGGGCCTGGGAACGCCCGGAGAACCTGAAGTGGTGGGCGCCGAACGTGCCGCCCGACAAGAAGGCGTGGGTCGAATCTCTCGTCCTCCCCGAGCTGGTCTACGACCAGGGCATCGACCTCTACCTGGGCTCGCGCCACCTGGAGGTCCGGGTGCTGCCCGGCCACACCGGCGGCGACTCCATCGTCGTCGTCCCCGACGCGGATGTCGTCTTCACCGGCGACCTCTTCTGGAACACCACGCTCCCCAACACCACCGATGCCGACACCGCCGCCTGGGTGACGACGGACTCGACGCTGACCGCGGACCATCCGAAGGCGACCTTCGTCCCCGGACACGGCGAGGTGGGCAAGGCCGGCGACGTCACGGCCTTCCGCGGGTACCTGGAGGCGCTGCGCGGCGACGTGGCCGCCGCCCGCGAGAAGGGGCTCTCCGGAGACGCCCTGGTCTCGGCAGTCCACGCCGAGCTGGCCCCGAGCTACGACCGGTGGGCCTTCTTCAGCCACTTCATCGACGAGAACATCTCCCAGGCCGCCGCCGAGCTCGCCGGCACCAAGCACCGCCCGGTCCCGGTGAGATAGGGCACAGGCGCACGTCGAGTCGAGGTTGGCCGGCATCGGGCTGTCGATGGCGAAGCTGCTCGCGCTGCAGGCGCTTGCCGCCGCCGGGGACTCCGTGCCTCTCAGCCAACTCGCAGACCGGCTGTCCTGTGTCAAGTCCAACATCACCCAGCTCGTGGACCGCCTCGAGGGCGACGGGCTCGTGACCAGGAGAGCGGACCCCGGGGACCGGCGTCGGCGCCTCGCCGTCCTGACTCCCGCCGGGCGCACCGCCTGCTCGGAAGGCACCCGCGTCCAGCAGGCGGCCGGGGCGGAGGTCCTCGGAACGCTGACGGGTGACGAGGCGCGGCAGCTCGCCGCGCTGCTGGAGAAGGTCGGCCCCGGGGGACCGTAGCTTCCGTTGCCGATTGTTCATATCTAGATGATCAAGCGCTACACGGTACACACATAAAGGAGGCATCATGGACATCGGACTCTTGCTCCTCCGCCTCGCGGGCGGATTGATCCTCGCCGCGCACGGCGCGCAGAAGCTGTTCGGCTGGTTCGGAGGCCCGGGGCTCGACGTTGCCGGGCAATTCATGGAGACCCTCGGCTTCCGGCCCGGCCGCCGGCATGCCCTGATGGCCGGGCTGGTGGAGGCCGGCGGGGGCCTGCTGCTGTCGCTGGGCTTCCTCACCCCGCTGGCAGCGGCTCTCTTCGTCTCGGTGATGCTGGTCGCCGCGGGGAGCGCGCACTCCCGGAACGGGCTCTTCCTCACCCAGGGAGGCTACGAGTACAACCTGGTCCTGGCGGCCCTCGGGCTGTCCCTCGCGTTCGCGGGCCCGGGAGCGTTCTCCCTCGACGCGGCGCTCGGATGGACGGCGAGCGGCACTTGGTGGGGCCTCGCCGCCCTCCTGGTCGGCCTCGTCGGCGGCACCATGCAGCTCGTCGGGCGGCGCCGGGCGGCGTCCGACGACGACGCGACGGCCGCGTGACGAGCAATCGAGCCGACCGGCCGCCTCGCCGGTCTGCTCGCTTGCCTCGGCTCAGGCCGCATGCCCGTTCAGCGGAAGCCGAAGAGCGGCGGAAAGACCACCACGACGCACCACGCCCAGACGAAGTAGACGGGCAGGTAGCTCGTCTGCCAGCGCTCGAGGGCGGCGAAGGAGGCCCGGCCGCGCAGGAACTTCCAGTAGAGCCAGGCCGAGCCCAGCAGGTTGACCAGCAGCACGACGTTCTCGCCCAGGGCGGCGACCTTGTTGGCGCTGAAGCCGAAAGCGGAGATGCGCGCCGCGATGGCGGCGAGGGCGATGGCGTCGACCACCAGCGCGGCGACGACCAGGACGAGCTGGAGGGCGTCGAAGCCGCCGGCCGGCGCCTCGGGATCGCGCGCCGAGACGGCGTAGAGGACCAGTCCGACCACCACCGCCAGGAGCAGGTCGAAGCCGATCAGCACGTCGCGCTCGACGGCGATGCCGGTGCGTCGCCAGGCCATGGTGCCCAGGAAGGCGAGCAGCACCGCCGTGAACAGCGGCGTGAACAGGCGCGTCAGCACCGGCGCCATGTTCTCGATTACGCTCTGCTTGGCCTCGACCAACCAGGCGCCGATGATCACGGCTCCCAGGGCGCCGCAGGGGACCACCCAGCTCGAAAGGAACCAGTTCACGTCCAGGCCGATGGACTTGAACATGACGAGCGTGAAGGCGGTAAGCACGCCGCCGCCGAGGGCGATCAGGGAGTAGTAGATGAAGAGCTCGCCGGAGAAGCGCACGAAATCCATGCGGCGGGAGCGGCTGCGCCACTCCCCGCCGACGTAGGCGAGACCCACCGCGAGCCAGAGCGCGATCGGCAGGTGGCTCGCCGTGAGCCCCAGGGTGTGCCCTGCCACCGCGAACGGGTAGACGTTGGCGAACAGGAGGCCGCCGGCGAAGGCGAGGACGATGGGGACGAGGGCCCGCCCGGCCGGCCGGCGCTTCCAGAGCAGGTAGCCGGACAGGAAGGGAAAAGCGAAGAGGCTCAGGTTGCGGGCGTAGAACGCCTGCGCCACCTGGTCGCCCGCGAACAGGTGGCGGCCAGACAGCTCGGGAACCTTGAACGACAGCGCCGCCAGGCAGGCCAGGACGACGGCGACGACCACCTCCCGGCGGCTTCGGGAGCCCTTTTCGTCGTCGCTCTCCGGAGCCACCACGAGCTGTTTCCACAGGCGCTCCGAGTGCTCGCGGGCGAACTCGCGCGACAGGCTGTCGAGGTCTCCCATCCGCTTGACCGCCACCAGGAAGGCCTCGTCGTCCGACAGGCCCGCCTCGCCGAGCGCCGCGACCTGGGCGCGCAGGTGGTCTTCGAGCTCCTCGACGTCGGGAGAGTGGAGGGTGCCGTGTCGGCGGAGGTAGTCGCGCCACAGGCCGATCTGGGTCTCGAGCGGTAGGTCGGAGGTCACGTCGTCCCCCAGGCGCCCGACAAGACGGGCGGGAAGTGCAGCGGTTCCATGGATCTCTTCAGGGTGTCCTTCCAGATGCCGCGCAGCGTGGCGTCGACCAGCAACCACTGCTGCCGCTGCGCCTCGAGCTGCGCACGGCCCTCCCTGGTGAGGCGGTAGTAGCGGCGCCGGCGCCCCGTCTCGGAGCGGCCCCACCGCGCCTCGACGTAGCCCAGGCGCTCGAGTCGGTGGAGCACGGGATAGAGCATGCCGTCGGTCCACTGGAGCTCCCCGCCCGAGAGCTCGCCGACGCGTTTCAGGATGGCGTAGCCGTAGCTGTCGCCCTGGGCCAGGATGGCCAGGACGAGCGGCGTGGCGGAGGCCGCTACCAGGTCCTTGCCGATGTCCATCGTACCCTCTTTGTTCCATGCATGTCTCTACTATACATCGCACTTCTATGTAGTACAAGCCGGAGACACCCCGAATCGCGGCGGCGCTCGATGGGCTCACTCGGACTCGAGGGCGATTCGCGGGTCGACGGAGAGGGCTCGGCGGGTGGGCAGGTAGCACGCCGCGCAACCGACGGCGGCGAGGAAGAGGGCCAGAGCTCCGAACGTCCATGGGTCGGTGGCGCTGACCTCGAAGAGGAACCCCCGGAGCCCCCGCGCGAGGATCGCCGAGGCGCCGAGCCCCAGGCCGATCCCCACCGTCACCAGCCCCATGCCCCGGCCGAGCACCAGGCGCAGAACGTCGTCGCGGGCGGCCCCCAGGGCGACCCGCACGCCGATCTCCCGGGTGCGCCGGCGCACCGAGTAGGCGATCACTCCATAGATCCCCACCGCCGCCAGGACCAGGGCCAGACCGGCGAAGCAGACCACCAGCAGGGCCGAGAAACGGGGTTCCGCGACGGCGTCGGCGACGATCCGATCCATGGGCCTCGCGTCATAGATCGGCAGGCCCGGCTCCGCCTCGCGCAGGCGGGCGCGGACCGATGCGAGAACCGCCTCGGGGGGTTGCGCGGTGCGCACGGCCAGGGCCATGCTCGCGGCCCAGGGGAACTGGGCGTACGGGACGTAGACCCCGGGGAAGGGCGCGCTACGGAGCTGATCGTGGAGCACGTCCCCGACCACGCCCACGATCCGCCGCGGTGTCTCGTTGAACCCCAGGACGATCCGCCGGCCCACCGGGCTGGCGCCGGAGGCCGCTCCGGCCAGAGAGTGGGCGAGGGCGCGGTTGACCACCACCACCGGCTCGGAGTCCCGGCGATCGCGCGCGTCGAACGTGCGCCCTTCCTCCACCGGGATCCCCAGGGTCCGGAAGTAGCCCGGGGTGGCGAAGGTGAAGTTGGTCTGCCGCTCCGCTCCCGGTTTCGGCGTCGCCTCGCCCTCGAGGCGGACCTCGGTGCCGCCGCGGTCGGCGTCCAGGGGCAGCTCGAGGACGAACCCGGCCGAGCGCACTCCCGGCGCCGCGGACGCCGCCTTCTCCAGGCGCTCGAAGGCCCGGGCCCGGTCGGCGCCCTCGGGGTACTTGGCCGTGGGCAGGCTGACCCGCAGGGTGAGGACGCCGCTCGCCTCGAAGCCCGGGTCGACGCCGCGCAGCCGGACGAAGCTCTGGGCCAGGAGCCCCGCGCCCACCAGGAGCACCAGCGAGAGCGCCACCTCGGCGACCACCAGGGCGTCGCCCAGCGTGGAGCGGCCGGCCGAGCGCTCGCGCAGGGTCGAGCCCGGCCGCGGCCAGCCGCTCCGGCCGCCGGCCGCGCCGCGCAGAGCGGGAGCGGCCCCGAAGGCGAGGCCGGTCAGCACGGCGAGGCCGAGGGTGAAGGCGAGGACCGGCCCGTCGATCGCCACCCGGTCGAGGCGCGGCACGTTCGCCGGAGCGAGGGCCACGAGCAGCTCGAGGCTCGACCATCCGAGGAAGACGCCGCAGGCGCCCCCGATCAGGGCCAGGACCAGGCTCTCGGTCACCACCTGGCGGACGAGGCTCGCCGGCCCCGCTCCCAACGCCTGCCGCACGGCGAGCTCCTGGCGCCGGTCGGCGGCCTGGGCCAGCAGCAGGTTGGCGAGGTTGACGCAGGCGACGAGGAGCACGAGGGCCACCGCCGCCAGGAGCATCCAGAGGACCGGCGCCACCTTCCCCACCACCTGCTCGCGGAACGGCACCAGGGTCACGCTCCACCCCTCGTTGGTGTCCGGGTGCTCGCGGGCGAGGCCGGCCGCGATCCCCTCGAGCTCGGCCCGGGCCGCCTCGAGGCCGACGCCGGCGCGCAGGCGGCCGACGGCGAAGAGGTGGTGGGCGCCCCGCTGCCCGGCGGAGAGGTCCTCCGCCAGGGGAGTCCAGAGCTCGCTGCGCTGCGCCGGGGCGGTGCCCTGGAGGGTGACGGGCGGCGGGAACTCGAACCCCGGAGGCATGACGCCGACGATCTGGTAGGGCCGATCATCGATCTCCACGCTCCGGCCGACCACCGAGGGGTCGGCGCCGAAGCGGCGGCGCCACAGGCCGTTGGAGAGAACCGCGACCCGGCCCCGGTCCGGCCGGTCCTCCTCGGCGGTGAACACCCGGCCCACGGCAGGGGCGACGCCGAGAACGCTCCACGTCGCCGCGCTCATCCGGGTGCCAGGAACCGCCACCGGGCCCTCCTCCCCGCCCAGGAATACCCGCTCCGGCTCGTAGACGCCGATCTCGGCCAGAGTGTGGCTGCGCCGCCGCCAGTCGGCCGCGTTGGGTGGCGCGGCGTACATCCGCGGCAGGTCCGCCTCGGGCCGGCTCTCCCAGACCATGACCAGGCGCTCGGAATGGGGGTACGGGAAGGGCGCCAGGACCACGGCGCGCAGCACCGAGAAGATCGCCGTGTTGGCGCCGATGCCCAGGGCCAGGGTCAGGACGGCGACGACGGCGAAGCCCGGCCGGCGGGAGAGGGCGCGCAGGGCGAACCGGACATCGTGGAGGAGCGTGTCCATAGTCAGCCTCCCGAGAACCCCGGTCCGCGGCGGTGGTCCGGCACCGAGATCCTCGAAGTCTGGAGACCGCGGGACAGCAATTCGCGCGCCAGCGCCGAGGCTCCCCGGACCCGGGCAGCTCGTCGGGCTTCGGCGGGCTTCGGGCCCTCGAGACAGGCGGGGAGCCCGCGGCGAGCTGTCCGGTGGTGGGAAGGCGCGTCCCGTTGCCGGACGCCGGGGTGG
This sequence comes from uncultured Acidobacteriota bacterium, assembly GCA_963739795.1. Taxonomy (GTDB): domain Bacteria; phylum Acidobacteriota; class Thermoanaerobaculia; order Multivoradales; family DATKCC01; genus CAVUBL01. Next base: position 589,166 of record CAVUBL010000015.1, read on the forward strand.
CGGGCGGGGCGGGCGGCGGGCGGCGGGCGATGACGAAGATCGCGCCTACGGCTCCCAGTCGAAGCCTGGGTCCAGATCCTCGTCGAAGCCGCCCAGTAGCTGGAGCTCCTCGAGGGCCTCCTCGGCGGCGTCGGCGATCTCGCGGTCGGAGTCCAGGCTGAGGTCCTCCAGGATCTCGACCGCCGTCTCCGGGCCGAGCTCTCCCAGCCCCTCGATGGCGGCCAGGCGCAGCTCGTGATCGGCGTGCCGGTCGGCCGCCACGTCCATCAGCCGCTCCGCCAGCCCCTCGATCCCGGCGCGGCCCGCGGCGAGGAAGGCCTCCCGGGCGATGGGCAGGTCCTGGTCGTCCAGAGCCTGCTCGATCTCGGCCGCGAAGCCGGGCAGGTGGCCCATGGCGAAGACGGCGGTGAGGCGCCACTCCGGGTCGTCCGAGCGCCAGGCGCTGCCGGCGGCATCCCGGTGCCAGTCGCGCGGAGCCCGCACCGCCGCCTCGAGGGCCCGGCGGCGGACGAGCTTGGGCACCGACGCGTCGAGGTAGAGGCGCCGCAGGGCCTCGGTGGCCTCGCGGTATACCGCGGAGGAGAGGGGCAGGTCCCACCAGTCCTCCTCCTCGGGTGCCGCGTCCGGAAGGCCGCCGTCGTCGGTCTCGTCGTAGGAGCAGGTCTCGAGGGCCGGCCCCAGGGCGATCAGCGCATCCCCCCGCTCCACCTCGCCGCGCTCCGGATCACGGGCGAACCGCAGGAGCTCGCGGGCCAGCTCGTCGTCGACCATGGGCGAGGCCTCGGCGAGGGCGACGGCCCGGACCTTGCGATCGGGGCTCCTCAGGGCGAGCACGACCTCGCGGTTTGCCTCGTCGAAGGACTCGACCGCTGGTCTCGGATCGTCTGTCATGGCTCCCCCTTTCTTGGCCTGCGCCTGCATGATGACACGCATTGGCGTCTGCTAGACTCCCTGGAGCCCTCGACCTCCTGGCTGTCACGTAAGGAGGGATCCTCGCACCGAAGCTAGGAGCACGACACCTTCTGTGATCCAGAGGACGTGACGGAGCGTAGAGTGGAGCCGAACAAGATCCTGGTCGTCGACGACTCGAAGCTGATGCACAAGATCTACGAGGTCATGTTGCGTCAGTACCCGATCGTGTACGCGGTCAACGGGCGAGACGCCCTCACCAAGCTCGATGCCGATTCGGACATCGACCTGGTGCTCCTGGACATCAACATGCCGATGATGAACGGCATCGAGTTCCTGGAGCGGCTGAGGGCCGATGCGGAGCAGGCGGACCTGCCGGTGATCATTATCAGCACGGAGGGCAAGGAGGAAGACACGATCCGAGGCCTCGAGGCCGGTGCGAACGCCTACATCAAGAAGCCGTTCCGCAGCGAAGAGATCCTCGATATCATCGCCAAAACCCGAGCCCATTCCGCCGCGTGAGCGACCAGGCACCCAGGGGGGCGAGCGGGGGACGACTGAGCCACGCGGAGATGAGTGGCAGCGATCTGCTCGACCAACTGCGCTCGACCCTCGATCGGGCGGGCGAGCTCGTACGCGTCATCGAGCAGGACCTGGGCGGCGTCTCCGGCACCGCGATCGGCGACCTCGAGCGCACGAAGGACCTCGAGGCCCGGCTGACCGCCGCCGAGACCGACGTCAAGGAGCTGGCGGCGCGGCTGGTCGACTCGGAGCACCAGGCCGGCCGCCTGATGAACCTCTACGTGGCCACTTACCAGCTCCACGCCACGCTCCACCCCTCCGACGTCCAGCAGACCATCGCCGAGATCGCCATCAACCTCCTGGGAGCCGAGCAGTTCGTGCTGTTGCTCAAGGAGGAGGACCCGGCGCAGTGCGAGGTCGCCCTCGGCGAGAGCATCGAGGACGATCCGCTCTACCGGGAGGGCAGCTACCGGGGGGGCGACCCGATGGTCGACGAGGCCCTTTCCGACGGCGTGCTGCGCCTGGGCCCCTACGACGGCTCGCGCGCCCTCGCGGCGGTGCCGTTGCGGGTTCACGACGCCGTGGTCGGTGCCCTGGTCGTGCTCAAGCTCTTCGACCACAAGCCGATGCTCCGCGGCGAGGACCGCGACCTCCTGGACCTGCTCTCCGCCCACGCCGCCTCGGCCTTGTTCGCCGCCCGCCTTTACGCGGCGAAGGACCGCAAGCTGCGCAGCCTCGAGAGCCTGGTGAAGCTGGCCCGAGGTGAGAAGTGACGGGCTCGGCGCCTCCTCCGTGAAGTAGAGCCCGACCATGGCCATCTCCGGCAATCTCGAAGACGTCTCGGTCGCCGACGTGATGCAGTTCATCCACCTCGGCCGCAGAACCGGGGCGCTCCTCCTGCGCCATGACGGCGAGCAGGCCATGATCGGCTTCCACCGGGGCAAGCTGGTGAGCGCCGGCAGCCCTCGGACGCCTCGCCTGGGCGAGCTCCTGGTCCGCTCCGACCTGCTCAGCCGGGAGGAGCTCGACCGAGCGGTCGAGACCCAGGAGAGCGAGCCCGAGCGCCGGAGCCTCGGCCAGATCCTGGTCGCCCAGGGGTCGATCGGGCCCGAGAGCCTGCGCCAGGTGGTCGGCCAACAGATCGAGCAAACCATCTCCGAGCTCGTGGGCTGGGACCGGGGGACGTTCGAGTTCGTCGTCGACGACTCGCGACCCATCGACGACATCGCCCTCTACCCGGGCGACGTGGTTCCGGACGCCGATATCAACACCCAGATGGTCCTGCTCGAGGCCGCCCGGATCTTCGACGAGCGCAACCGGGACGCGCCCGCCTCCCCTGACGACACCCACGCCACCGGGCCGGTCCACGGCGGCGGCGGCGGCGGCATCCTGTCGCCGGCCGGCGACCTCGACGTCGGCCGGGCGGCGACTGCCTCGGTGGTCGCCGAGGCCGAGGCCCCTGCCGATCTCGGCTGGGCGACGCCGGCGATTCTCGAGGAGATCGGGGTCCACCGGCTCCAGATCGTCACCTCGGACGCCGGGCTGATCGAGGCCCTCGACCACGCCCTACCGCCGGGGTTCGCCTCGGTGGAGCCCGTCGGCCAGCGGGCCGCCGGCAAGGCGTATCCGGGCCACGAGGCGCCCATCGTCCTGCTCGATCTGCGCGGCGACGGGGTCCAGATCGACGAGCTGGCGCGGCTGCGCCGGACGCGCCCCGGAACGCCCCTCGTGGCGCTGGTCGATCCCGACGCCGCCATCGGCAAGATCTACGAGGCCGGCGCCCTCGCGACCCTGCCTCCGGAGGTCGACGCCATCATCTCGTGCGTCGAGAACCTGGCGCGCAACCGGCGGCGCAGCGCCCTGCACCCGAGCCTCGGCGGCGAGCCCGACGTGCCGGAGAGCCCGGGGGTCGAGCGCCTGCGGCGGGTCTTCGGCGACCTGCGCTCCGGGCTGATCTCGGCCACCGTCGCCCTCAACCTGATGCACATCATCTCCGAGTCGGTGGAGCGGGCGATCCTCTTTCTGGTCAAGCGCGACGGACTCACGGCCCTCGGGGCCTTCGGTGCGGCGAGCGACGGCCGGCCGCTGGCGGATCGGGCACGGGGCATGACCCTGACGCTGCGCGACGACAACGCCCTCACCCAGAGCTACCAGCGCAGCGAGGTGGTGACCACCGAGTTCAGCGAAGCCGGGCTGCCCGCCAACTTGTCGTCCGCCCTCGGCCCGCCGGCCAACGGTAGGATCGTCGTCTTCCCCGTCCTCGGCGCCCAGCGGGTGATCTCGGTGATCTATACCGACAACGGCGAGAACGAGAGCCCCATCGAGGACATCGACATCCTGGAGCTCGCCACGGCGCAGGTGGGGATGGCCTTCGAGAACGAGCTCCTGCGGCGGCAGATTAGTCAGCAGACGTGATGATGAGTCTTGGGCTCCACGACCGGGGTCGCCTCACGGTCGCCGGGAGCCCCCTCCCACGCCCAGCGAAGTCGCCTACGCTCCTCTGCTCGGCTATTCCTGCCCGGTAGATCCGCCGGACCACCCCCCTCACCCTCGGTCCCTCTCCCACCCTCGCAGGGGGCGAGGGACGCCCCCGCCCGACCTTCTCCGAGCCGAGTCCGTACGTACCCGCAAATCGCCCTCGTGGCAGAGGACTCTGAACTCTCGATCAGGCCGAGTCCGGGTGGGGGCGTCCCCTTCCCCCCCTGGGGGTGGGAAGGGGATCGAGGGGTTGCAGGGGGGATCTGGTCAGCCGTCCCCTTCCCCCCCTGGGGGTGGGAAGGGGATCGAGGGGTTGCAGGGGGGATCTGGTCAGCCGTCCCCTTCCCCCCCTGGGGGTGGGAAGGGGATCGAGGGGTTGCGGGGGGGATCCAGGTCTGGCTCAGGGGGCGGGCGGGCCTCCGTGGGCCATGGGGTTGAAGTCGATCTTCTTGTAGCCGTCGGGAACCTCGTAGGTGCCGGCGGGAGGCGTGGCGTCGGACTCGGCCGAGACCAGCTCCTCCCGGCTGGTCAACCCACCCATGGCCTGGACCTGGGTCTCGACCAGCACCGGCACGCCCTTGAGCTTGAGCAGCTCGTCCACCGCCGAGGCGCCGCCCGGCTGGAGAGAGGTCATGGCCCGGGTGAGCTTCTTGAACGCGGCCTCGTCGACGCCGACGTCCTCGGTCATCCAGACCGTCGAGTCCACCTTCATCCCCATCTGGTTCGACAGGTGCACGTCGTAGCGGTGGGTCTGCCAGCCGTTGATCTCCTTGTGCTCGTCGGAAGGCTCGACGGTGGCGCTCATCTTCATCATCTCGAGCACCTGGCTCATCTGCTGGCGGTTCGACTCAGGCACCATCGCCGCCAGGTCGATGGGCAGGTCGAGGACCGAGTAGGTCTTCTTCGCGTGACCGATGAGGTAGAGCTTGTTCTGATCGAACCGGACCAGGACCTCCGTATCGCCGTCGTCCCGGCGGGCGCCCTCCTTGCCGATCCAGAACGTGGTCTGGGAGTCGCGGGCGGGCTGGGTATGGCCCATGGCCTTCATCTCGCCGGTGTGGTTCTTCATCTCGAGCTTCGTGTCGGCCCGGGCGGCCCCGGCGGCAAAAACGCCGCCGAAGAGCAGGGCGAGACAGGGGGCGAGAAGGACTGCGGTCGGTCTGTTCATCAAGGCTCTCCTGGAGTCGTGACCTCGGTGGGTGTCCATCGACGGCGGCATCATACCCGAGCCCTCCGCTCGCTCGGCTGCCCTCCCCGCCTCACGGCGCTCTCTTGACTTGACGACTACCAGGGTAGTACTATCGCGGTCGTAGAACGGACCCAGGGAGCCACAGATGACCGACAAGCACCGTCTCGGAGACCTCCAGCTCGCCATCATGCGCCAGCTCTGGCGCCGCGGGGAGGCGAGCGTGGCGGAGGTCCACGGTGACCTCGAGGAGGCCCGTGGCCTCGCGCCCACCACCATCGCCACGATGCTCACGAAGATGGAGACCAAGGGCGTGGTCACGCACCGGGCCGAAGGCCGCCGATACCTCTACCGCCCCACGGTCTCCGAGGCCGCCGTCCGTCGGACGATGGTGAGCGAGCTGACCGACCGACTGTTCCGGGGCGAGGTGACCGCGCTGGTGAGCCACCTGCTGGCGGAGCACGAGATCGACCCGCAGGAGATGGAGCGCCTCAAAGAGCTCGTCGCCGAGCACGAACGCCGCGAAGCGGAGGAGGATCGCTGAGATGGACACCGTCTGGAGCACCATCGGCCCCGGGGCGCTGGCGCCAGTCCTCGCCTGGCTCGCCACCTATCTGGTCCACTCCACTCTCCTGCTCGGCGGCGCGTGGGGCGTCGCGCGCTGGCTCCGGCGGCGCGATCGGCCGGGGCGCCTCGCCCTGGAAGAGAGGATCTGGAAGACGGCCCTGCTGGGCGGCCTGCTGACCGCCGGCGTCCAGATCGGCCTCGGCGCCCTGCCCCAGCCCCTCGCCACCGCGCTCCCTGTGCCCGCCGTGGTCGTTCCCGCGGTGTCGAGCGCCGCGCCGTCCGTCGGCGGGGTACGGGCTCCAGGCAGCGCTCCCGCGGCCTCCGGAATCGCGCCGATCCCCGCGGCCGTGGGCACCGTCCGGCCCGACCCGCGGCTCGCCAGCCTGGCGGCCCTTCTCCCGGGCTGGCAGCGGATGGCGCTGGCGGGCTGGCTCCTCGGCGCCCTCGCGCTGTCGGCGGTTTTCCTCTCGTCCTGGATTCGGCTACGGCTTCACCTCCGGCGCCGGCTCGAGGTGGGATCGGGCCCGGCGCGCCGGGCCTTGGACCGGCTCCTTACGGGAGCCTCCCGCCGCCGCGTGCGCCTCACCGGCTCGGGCCGGCTGCCGGTCCCCGTCGCCCTGGGAGTGGGTGAACGGGAGATCTGCCTGCCCCGCCGAGCCCTCGCCGAGCTCGACGAGCGCCAACAGGAGGGCCTGATCGCCCACGAGCTGGCGCACCTCGAGCGCCGCGACCCGGCCTGGCTGCTCGCCGGCCGCACCCTCGAGAACCTATTTTTCTTCCAGCCCCTCAACCGCGTGGCCCGGCGCCGATTGCAGGAGATCTCAGAGTACCGCTCGGACGCCTGGGCGGTGGCGGCTACCGGCGACCGGGTGGGCCTGGCGCGCTGCCTCGCCGAGGTGGCCGGCTGGCTCGCCGACGGCCGGCACGCCGCTCCCGTGCCCGGCCCCGTGCCCGGCATGGCGCGTGGGCGGCGGAACCTCGGGAAACGCGTTCGTCGGATTCTGGAACCGTCGGAGTCGTCCGCCGAGGAGGGAGCGATCCGGCGCCCTGCGATCGTGGTGCTCGCCGTGGCCCTCACCCTGACCACCCTGCTCGCGCCGGGGTTGACCCCCTCCAGCCTGGCGCTCGAGACGGCCCCGGCGAAGGCGCCGGTCGCTGGCGCGGGCGGCGATCCAGCGGGGCCGGCCCCCGCGGCTCCCGGTCCCGAGGAGGCCGCCGCGGCCGCAGCCTCATCGGAAGGGACCCAGAGCGGGGAGCCGAACGAGAGCTCCGCGTCCGACCGCGGGCGGGGCTCGGACCGCGACCCGGACCGCGATCTCGACCGCGGTCTGGACCGGGCGTTCGACCCGGCCGAGCTGACCGCCGCCGTCGAGCGCATGCGCGCCGCGATCCCCGACCCGGCGGAGCTGGCGGAGCTTGAAGGGCGGATCGACGCCGCCGTGCGGCGGGTGGCCGAGACCCAGGGCGACCTCCTCGACTCCCAGCACCGGGCCCTGGAGGAGCTCCAGAGGGCCCTCGACCGCGAGCTCTCCGGACTGTCGGAGCCTCGCGAGCTCAGCGCCCAAGAGCGGCGGGAGCTCCGCGATCAGCTCCGGAAGGCGGCCGAGAAGGCCCGGCGTGAAGCCGAGGTGGCCCGGCCCTCGGCCGACGAGCTGCGCGAGCTCCAGGAGCTCTCTCGGCGTCTGGCCGCGCAGGCTCGTCCCGACCGCGAAGAGATCGAGCGCATGAACCGGGAGATCCAGGACAAGGTCCGCGCCGAGCTCGAGCGAACTCACCGCGAGGTGGATCAGACGAACCGCGCGCTCCGCGCCGAGTCCCTACGGCAGGCCCGGGACCAGCAGCGGGAAATGCACCAGGAAGTCCAGCGGAAGCTCGAGGAGGCCCAGCGACAGCTCGACGCCCAGCGCCGGGAGATCGAGTCCCAGCGCCGGGATCTGGAGCGGGAGCGGAAGCGCGTCGAGCAGGAGCGCGAGAAGCTACGGCAGGAACGTCAGGAACGCCACGAGGGCGGGGACCACGCCCCGCCCTCGGCTTCCAGCGACTCGTAGGCCGCAGGCGCGGAGCTCGACGGCCCCGCACCGTCGCTACGCGGCCGAGCCGCTCGCGACCTTCAGGTTCTTCAGCATCTCGAGGAAGGCGGCCTTCTGCGGCTCGACGGTCTTCTCCGGACCCGTGAGCTTGAAGAACCAGGGGCCGCCCGGCCCCTCGACGACGGCGCCCAGGAGCATCGAGCCCTCCCGGGGCGCCTCGCTCCCCGCCTGCATCGACATGGGCGACGGGGTGAGCGCGCCCTTGGCCTCGACGGTGTGCACCGTCAGGTCGCCCTCCTGAACGGTGTCGCGAACGGGCTGGTACCCCGGAGCCATCTGCACCTGGCCGAGCCAGCGCTGGATGTTGGCGTCCACGCCTCCACCCTGGCCGGGGCCGAAGTAGAAGACCGCGAAGTCGGCCTCACCGCCCGGCCCGGAAATGCTGGCCTGGGACAGGCGCATGTTGTTCTCCGGCGGCTCTGCCTTCCAGGCGCTGGGGATCTGGAAGCTGAGGTGGCCCGCCGGCTGGGGCGTGGTCATCCCGCTCGGCGGCATGCTCTGAGAGGGAGCGGGAGAGGCCGGCTGGGCCATGCCCTGGCTCGGCGGCTGCTGCTTACCGCAGCCGATGGCCAGGAGAGGGAGGACGAGTAGAAGCGCGAACGGGCGAAGACGGTGGGTGGTCATGGAAGGCCTCATCTCCGTGTCTTTCGAAGGGTTGATGGTCCGGACCCGAAAGAGTCCGTCCGTAGCTAGAGAGTATCGAACCGGAGGCGGTTGAGGAAAGCGGGGGTGCCAAGACAGCCGCCGCGGAAGGGGGCAAGGGCGGACGGGGGGTCTTCAAAAAACGGTGCCGAGGGGGTGGGGGGCAGTGTCACCCCCTCGGCACCCACGGGGAACTCACCTGGGCGGCAAGGCCGCCCGCGAACCCGGCGTTTCGCCGGTCAATCCATCTGCTTCCTCAAGACGGTGGGGATGTCGTAGTCGTCGACGTTCGACCAGTTCGGCCCGAACCCCCCCGAGTCCTCCGTCTGCTTGTGGGCCAGCACTTTTCGGTAGAACGGCACCTCCGGCTCCGGATCGGGCCGGGCGGCGGCCGGCTGCACCTCGTGGCGCGGCTCCTCTTCGCGGCGGAAGGGCACCGCCCCGCGCTCCTCCGGAGCCGCCGTGCGCTCCTGGCGGCTGCGCACGAGCTCCGGGTGGGGCGCCCGGGGCTCGCCCTGCGCGGCCGCCTCGTCGAAGCCGGTGGCGATGACCGTCACCTTCATCGCATCCTCCATCGACTCGTCGATCACCATGCCGGAGATGATGTTGGCGTCCGGGTCCACCGCCTCGGCGATGATCTGGGCGGCCTCCGCCACCTCGTAGAGGGTCAGGTCGCGGCCGCCCGAGATGTTGATCAGCACTCCCCGGGCGCCCTGGATCGAGGTCTCCTCCAGCAGCGGCGACGAGATCGCCCGTTGCGCCGCCTCGAGGGCCCGGTTCTCGCCCTTGGCGAGGCCGGTGCCCATGAGGGCCATCCCCATGCCGGTCATGATCGTGCGCACGTCGGCGAAGTCCACGTTGACCTCGCCGGGCACCGTGATCAGGTCGCTGATCCCCTGGACCGCCTGGCGCAGCACGTCGTCGGCGATGCGGAACGCCTCAGAAAGGGGCGTGCCGCGCTCGACGAAGTTGAGGAGCCGCTCGTTGGGGATGGTGATCAGGGTGTCCACCGCCGAGCGCAGCTCTTCGACCGCCTGGCTGGCGATGGTCATGCGGCGCCGGCCCTCGAAGCCGAACGGCTTGGTGACCACCGCCACCGTCAGGGCGCCGATCTCCGCGGCCAGGGAGGCCAGGATCGGCGCCGCGCCGCTACCCGTGCCGCCCCCCAGCCCGGCGGTGATGAACACCATGTCGGCGCCGTCCAGGGCCTCGAGGATCCCCTCGGTGTCCTCGAGGGCGGCCTTCCTCCCGGTCTCGGGATCGGCCCCCGCCCCCAGCCCCCGGGTCAGCGCCCGGCCGAGCTGGAGCTTGAGCGGCGCCCGGCACTTGCGCAGCGCCTGCAGGTCAGTGTTGACCGCCATGAACTCGATGCCCTTGAGATCGGCGTCGATCATCCGGTTCACGGCGTTGCCGCCGCCGCCGCCGATGCCCAGCACCTTGATCTTGGCCGCCGCCACGTCGGCGTCGTCGCCGAGCGTGATCGGTGCCCGTGTCGTCGTCTCCTGGTCGTCGAACAGAATCATTGCCTACCCCCGTGAGTTGGATTGCACGCGTCCGGCCCGCCCGGCGTGACACCACGCCGGCTCCGGGCCGTCTCGCGCTTGGAGTTCACTTCGCCCCCACATCACGTCATCTCTCTCCGATCTCCAGAGCTTGTGAATGAATCTCCGGCTGTCGCGAGGGCGTTCCCGCGCGCCGCTCGCAAGGCGCGCCGACGCAGGCGTAGCGGGGCCTACGTCGAGGAGGCGCAACGCTGCGAGGGGCGATGCGGGGACGGCCGCAGTAGGTCGGAGATTCATTCACAAGCTCTCACAGCAGGTCGGAGAACATGCCTTTCAGGTTGCCCACCATTCCCTTGACGCTCCACGACCCCTTCTTGCGCGCCCGGCCCCGCCGCTCGTCGCTCGCCATGCCGTAGCGCAGCATCCCGGAGGCGGTGGCCCAGGCCGGCGAGCTGATCACGTCGACCAGCCCCGAGAGACCCGCGGGCAGTCCGTAGCGCACCGCCGAGTCGAAGATCTGCTCCGCCATCTCGAGCAGACCGTCGAGCTGCGCGCCGCCGCCGGTGAGCACCACGCCACCGCGCAGGGTCTCGTCGGGGCCCTGCTTGGCGAGGTCGGCGCGCACCAGCTCGAAGAGCTCCTCGGCACGGGGCTGCAAGATCACGGCGAGCTCGCGCCGGGGCACCACGCGGGGCGCGCCGCCGGCCACCGTGGGCACCGAGATCCCCTGGTCGTCGCCCACCAGGCTGCCCAGGCAGCAGCCGCTCTTCACCTTGATCCGCTCCGCCTCGGCGAACGGCGTGCGCAGCACCATGGCCAGGTCGTTGGTGAAGTGGCCGGCACCCACCGGCAGCACGGCGCTGTGCTGGACGCAGCCGTCCAGGAACAGGGCGTACTCGGTGGTCCCCGACCCGATGTCGAGAAGCAGCACCCCGAGCTCGCGCTCGTCGGGCGTGAGCACCGCCTCGCCGGTCGCCAGGGGCTCGAAGACCAGCTCCACGACCTCGATGCCCGCCCGGTTGACGCAGGTCAGGAGCGTCTTGGTCCGCGTCACGTTGCCGGTGACCAGGTGGAGGGTCACCTCGAGGCGGCTACCGAGCATCCCCAGGGGGTCCTGGATCCCGCCCTGCTCGTCCACCAGAAACTCCTGGGGGATGGCGTGGAGGATCTCCCGGTCCGAGGGCAGCGCCGCGGACTGGGCCGCCTCGAGCACCCGGTCGATGTCCTGGCGGGTGATCTCCCGGTCCCGGCGCGAGACGGTCACCATCCCGCGGGAGTTGACGTTCCGGATGTCGGAGCCGGCGATCCCCACCCAGGCGCGGGAGACCTCGACCCCGGCCATCACCTCAGCCTCCTCGGTCGCCTGGCGCAGCGCCTCGACCGTGGACTCCACGTTCACGACGTTGCCCCGGCGGGTTCCCCGGTTCGGGGCCAGCCCCTTGCCCACCACCTCCATGACCCCACCTGCGTCCGGCTGGCCGATCAGGACTCCGACCTTCGAGGACCCCACGTCGACGGCGACGAAATACTCATCCGGTTTGGCCATACGCCTCACCTCTCCCGTTCATGGCGGCGGCAGCCGGTCGCCCGACGCCCCGCACGACAATTCGATGACTGAAACGCAGATCGACGGAACCCGGTGCGGGAAAGCGCGCCAGGAGCCGCGGCAGCAGGTCCTCGAGGGCGCGCACGCGCCCCTCCACGTCGCCGGCCTCGACCAGGAGCTCGAAGGGCAGAGCCCCGGTCTCGAGGCGAAAGTCCTCTTCCCCCAGGATGTCCACCCGGGAGAGCCCCGCCGCCCAGTCGGGCGCCGCCCGGGAGAACGCCTGGACGACGTCCAGGGCCCGGGCGAGCACCGCCTGGCGGACCGGCTGGGCCGGCTCGCGGGCACCCGCCGGTGCCGGCACCGCCTTCACCCCGGCCGCCGCGGCGGCCACCCCGAGCAGCAGGTAGCGCCCATCCCGCTGCGACTCGCCCGGCGGCGCCTGCTCGTCGCCCACCGGTGCGATGACGCGGCCCGCGCGGTCGACGTACCAGCGCTCGCCTCCCGAGTCGAGGAGCGCCACGGGGCGGCGCTCCACCACCGCGACGCGCAGCCGGTCGGGGAGCGCCTTGGTCACCTGGACCCCGGCGATCCACGGGTGGCCCGACAGGCTCCGCTCCACGCTCTCCATGGACATCCAGACCAGGTTCCGGCCCACGAGGTGCTGGAGGCGGGCCTCCATCCACGCCCGGTTGACCCGGTCCGTGGTCACCACCTGGAGCTCGGAGACCGCGAAGCGCGGCGAGGTGGCCGACCAGTAGAGAGCGGCGGCCGGCGTCCCCACGAGCACCAGGGCGGCGAGGAACAGGCGGAGCAGCCGAAGGCCGCGGCGCCGCCGGCGCACCGGCACGCCCTTGCGCCGGCGAAACGGCAGCACGTTGCCGTCGTCGGCCGCCGGCATCCAAGGGGGCGGCATGGTGGCCGGCCCGGGCCCGGCGCGGCGCGGATCCTGGGGCGCCCTCACGCCCCCTCCTCCCGGGAGGCGAGCTCCCGCGCCAGCTTGTAGACATCCCCCGCGCCCAGGGTGAGGATCAGGTCCCCGGGCTCGATCTCGGGGGCGAGGACCTCGGGAGCGCCCTGCCAGCTCGGGCAGTACTCCACCCGGCGGTGCCCCGAGGCGCGAGCGGCCTCCACCACGAGCTCGCCGGTCACCCCCGGGATCGGAGCCTCTCGGGAGGGATACACGTCCGTGACCACCACCCGATCCGCCCCCAGGAGCGCCTTGCCGAAGGCCGCGGCCTGGTCCCGGGTGCGGGAGAAGAGGTGCGGCTGGAACACGGCGTGGATGCGCCCGGCCGGCCGCACCTCCCGCGCCGCCGCCAGGGTCGCGGCGACCTCCGTAGGATGGTGGGCGTAGTCGTCGACCACGTCCGCCCCGAGCCAGCTCCCGACCCGGTCGAAGCGCCGGTCGATCCCCCGGAACCCCTCGAGGGCCGCCGCGATCCGGTCGAAGGCGACGCCCAGGGCGCGGGCCACCGCCACCGCCGCCAGGGCGTTGGCGACGTTGTGGCGCCCGGGCAGGGGCAGCTCGACGGTGCCGAGGACGCCCTCGGCGCCGTGGCGGACGGTGAAGCGGGTGCCGATCGCTCCCTCCCGCACCGCCAGATCCACGGCCTGGAAGTCGGCCTGGGGCGAGAAGCCGTACGAGACCACCCGGTGGTCGGTGAGGCGCGGCAGGATCTCCTGGACGTTGGGATCGTCGAGGCAGACGAGCACCTGGCCGAAGAAGGGCACCCGGCTCGCGAACAGGACGAAGGCCTCGCGGATCGCGTCCAGGTCCCCGTAGGTGTCCAGGTGGTCGGCGTCGATGGAGGTGATGACGGCGATGATGGGCGCCAGGCGCAGGAAGCTCCGGTCGTACTCGTCGGCCTCGGCGACCAGGTACTCGCTCGACCCCATCCGGGCGCCCGTCCCCAGGGCCCGCACCCGGCCGCCCACGATCACCGTCGGGTCGAGGCCGCCCTCGGTCAGGATGGCTCCCACCAGGGAGGTGGTGGTGGTCTTGCCGTGGGTGCCGGCCACCGCCACGCCGTACTTGAGGCGCATGAGCTCGGCGAGCATCTCGGCCCGGCGCACCACCGGGATCCCCCGTCGGCGCGCCTCGACCACTTCCGGGTTGTCCGGCGGCACGGCCGAGGAGTAGACCACCAGGTCCGCCCCCGCCACGTGGTCGGCGTCGTGGCCGGCGTGCACCGTGGCGCCCAACTCCTCGAGACGTTCGGTCACCGGTGAGCGGGCCTGGTCGCAGCCCGAGACCGCGACGTCGTAGGAGAGGAGGATCTCGGCGATCCCGGACATGCCGGCACCGCCGATGCCCACCAGGTGGACCCGGGAGAGCCCGGTGAACTGGCGGAACATCAGGCGGCCCTCCCACCGGCGCCCGCCAGCTCCTCGACCCAGTCGGCGATGGCCGCCGCCGCCCCGGGACGGGCGAGGGCCCGGGCAGCGAGCCCCATGGCCGCGAGGGTGTCCCGATCGGCCAGGAGCCCGGCGAGCGCCTTTGCGAGCAGGGGGGAGAGCACGGAGGCGAGGGCCTCGGGACCTCCGGCGGCGCCGGCGCCCGCCTCGACCACCCGGGCGGCGCCCGCCGCCTGGAAGGCCAGGGCGTTGTCCCGCTGGTGGCCCTCGGCCAGGGAGAGGGGCACCAGCACCGCCGCCCGGCCGGCGGCGGCGATCTCGGCCAGGGTGATGGCGCCCGCCCGGGAGACCACCAGGTGGCTCGCTTCCAGGGCGCCGGCCACGTCGTCAAGGAACGGCTCCAGGCGGACCGAGGTCGTTCCTCCGGAGTCGGCTCCCGAGATGAGATCGGTACTGAGACCGGCGCGCTCGTAAGCCGCCCGGGTCTCCTCCAGATGGGCCGCTCCGGTCTGGTGGAGCACCTCGAGGCCGGCCGGCGCGCCGTCCTTCTCGCCCATCTGCGCAAGCGCCGCAGGCACCGCCAGGTTGAGGCTGCGGGCACCCTGACTGCCCCCCAGGACCAGCAGATGCAGGAGGCGGGCGTCGCCGCCCGTGGGCTCGGGACCGACCCGGAAGAAGGCCTCGCGCACCGGCACGCCGCTCACCCGGGCCGGGCAGGCCAGCTCCCGGCCCGTGTCCGGGAAGGCCACGGCCGCCCCCGCCGCCCAACGCGAGAGCTGCCGGTTGGCGAAGCCCGGCCGGGCGTTGGGCTCGACCAGCAGCGCGGGCCGGCGGGCGAGAACGGCCCCCAGGATCGCCGGTGCCGAGGCGTAGCCCCCCGTGCCCACGACCGCGTCCACCGCCAGGCGCCGGACCAGGCGAGCGGCGGCGAGGCCGGCCACCAACAACGTCGCGACGGCGACGGCCTTGCCCACGAGCCCCCGGCCGGTCATGGGCCGGGAGCGCAGGGCGTGGAACTCCACGCCACGCTCGGGCACCAGGCGGGCCTCGATTCCCCGCGCCGAGCCGGCGAAGCTCACCCGGTGGCCGCGGGCGCGGAGCTCCTCGCCCACCGCCAGGGCGGGGAACACGTGCCCGCCCGAGCCGCCTCCTGCCAGGAGCACGTGGAGCCGTCGCGCGCTGCTCGCGTTCGGGGTCACGCCGTCATCCGTGCTGGGAGACGTTGAGGAGCACGCCGCAGGCGGTCATGGAGACCACCAACGACGAGCCGCCGTAGGAGATGAAGGGCAGGGGGATGCCCTTCGACGGAGCGAGCGACAGACAGACGCTGACGTGGATCAGGGCCTGGATCACCAGCAGCCCGGTGATCCCCCAGGCGAGGTAGCGGCCGAAGTCGTCCGGCGCCGCCGCGCCCGCCTTGACCCCGCGCCACAGGATCAGGGCGAAGAGGCCGAGGACCACCAGGGCCCCGATCAAGCCGAGCTCCTCGCAGATGATGGAGAAGATGTAGTCCGAGTGAGGGTGGGGCAGGTAGTGGAGCTTCTGGACGCTGCCGCCCGGGCCGAGCCCGAAGATTCCCCCGGAGCCCACGGCGATCAGCGACTGGCGGGCCTGGAAGCCGGCGCCCAGAGGGTCGGCCTCCGGGTCGAGGAAGGCGAACAGCCGGCGCCGTCGGTAGTCCTCGGTCAGCACCAGGAGCACCAAGAGCGGCACGCCCACCAGCCCGGCGGCCAGCAGGAAGCGCCAGGCGAGCCCGGCCAGGAAGAGCATGAGCACCACGGTGACCAGCAGGAGCACCGAGGTGCCGAAATCGGGCTCGAGCAGCACCAGGCCCACCACCACCGCCGTCGCCACCAGGACGGGGGCCAGCAGCACCTGCTGGTTGATCCGCTCCGGCTTCTTTTCGATCTGGTAGGCGACGTACGGCACCAGGGCGAGCTTGGCGAGCTCGGCCGGCTGGATGGAGAGGGGCCCAAGGCGGAACCACCGGTGGGTCGAGGCGATCTCGGGACCGAAGAGCACGGCCACGAGGAGCGCCACGGCGCCGCCCAGCAGGGCATAGGTGACCGCCGGCCGCCGCAGGTGCCGGTAGTCCACGTGCATGGCCACCGCCATGCCCGCGAGCCCGAGGACCGCGGCCAGGCTCTGCTTGACCACGTAGGGGTTGAACGCGGGGCCGCCACGCCCCTCCGAGCGGGCCATGGGCGCGCTCGCCGAGTACACCATGACCAAGCCGAAGGCGACGGCCAAGGCCACCGTGCCGAAGAGGGCCCGGTCAAACGCGAGCTTCTTGGCCACGGGGCCCTCCTCCGACGATGGCGTGGACGAGGTGCTGGAACGTCTCCCCGCGCTGGTTGAAGTCCCGGAACTGGTCGAAGCTGGCGCACGCCGGCGACAGGAGCACCGACTCGCCGGAGCGGGCGCGCAGGGCCGCCTCGGCCACCGCCCGGTCCAGAGTGCCGGCCCGCACCATCGGCGCCGAGCCGGTGAGGGCGTCCTCCAGCTCGCCCGCCGCCTCGCCGATCAGGTAGACGTGGACCGCCTTGGCGCGCACCGCCGGCGCCAGGACGGCGAAGTCCGTGCCCTTGCCGCGGCCCCCCAGGATCAGGTGGACCGAGCCATCGGGAAACCCCTCCAGACAGCCGATGACGGCCGCCGGGTTGGTGCCCTTCGAATCGTCGTACCAGACCACGCCGCCCGACTCCAGGACCCGCTCCATCCGGTGAGGGAGCCCGCGGAAGGCGGCGAGGGCGACGCGACAGGCCTCGGGCGGGGCGCCCAGGGCCCGGGCCAGGAGCGCCGCGGCCATGGCGTTGGCCAGGTTGTGGGCGCCCGGGAGCGGCGAGTCGCCGGTCCGGAAGAGCTCGACGGGCTCGCCGCCGCGGTCACGCTCCATCACCCGATCGCCGTCGAGGAAGCAGCCGTCGTCCACCGGCGCGAGGCGGGAGAAGTAGCGCCTCCGGACCGCCACCTCGGTCTCCCGGGAGAGGGGGTCGTCGGCGTTGAGCACCGCCACGTCCTCGGCGGTCTGGTTCTCGAAGATCCGCCGCTTGGCGGCCGTGTAGGCCTCGAACCCGCCGTGGCGGTCCAGGTGGTCGGCGGCGACGTTGAGCAGGGTCGCGGCCCGGGGCCGGAACTCCCGGATGGCGGCGAGCTGGAAGCTGGACAGCTCGACGACGAAGACTCTCCCGGGCCGGGCGCCGGCGGCGGAAGCGCCCTTCCCCGCGGCCCCCCCGAGATCGACCTGGGCCGACAGGGGCGGCCCGAAGTTGCCGCACACCGCAACGTCGAGGCCCGCCTCCCGGAGCATGGCGCCGGCGAGGGCGGTGGTGGTGCTCTTGCCGTTCGAGCCGGTCACCGCCACCACCGGGCCGGTCAGGTAGGGGAAGGCGAGCTCGACCTCGGCCAGGACCGGCACGCCCCGCTCGCCGGCTTCGGCCAGGAGCGGCCGGTCCAGGGGCACGCCGGGGCTCACCACCACCGCGTCAATCCCCGGCGGCAGGGCGGCCGGCTCCTCGCCCGCGAGCACGCGGAGCCCCTCCCGCCCCCCGAGGTCGCCGAGGTCGAGGGCCTCGGCCGGACGGGCGTCGACGCCCACCACCTCCGCCCCGAGGCCGAGGAGCAAGCGGCTCGCGGCGCGGCCCGAGGCGCCCAGCCCGTAGACCAGGACCGTGCGCCACTCGCGCGTCTCCCATGGGCTCTGCATGCTCATCTCAGCTTGAGGGTGGACAGGGAGACGAGGGCGAAGAGGATGGACAGGATCCAGAAGCGCACGATCACCTTGGACTCCGCCCAGCCGGCGAGCTCGAAGTGGTGATGGAGGGGGGCCATGCGGAACACCCGCCGGCCCGTGAGCTTGAACGACGCCACCTGCAGGATGACCGACAGCGCCTCGATCACGAACAGCCCGCCCACCAGGACCAGGAGGATTTCCTGCTTGGCGAGGAGGGCGACCGTGCCGATGGCGGCGCCCAGCGACAGCGACCCGACGTCGCCCATGAAGACCTCGGCCGGGTGGGCGTTGAACCACAGGAAGCCGAGGCTGGCCCCGACCAGGGCGGCGCAGAAGACCGTCACCTCGCCCACCCCCGGGATCAGCTCGACCTGGAGGTAGCCGCCGAGCACGGCGTTGCCCGCCAGGTAGGTGAACACGGCGTAGGTGGCGGCGGCGACCACGGTGGCGCCGATGGCGAGGCCGTCGAGGCCGTCGGTCAGATTCACCGCGTTCGAGGTCCCCACCAGCACCAGCACGGCAAAGGGCACGTAGAGCGCGCCCAGGGTCAGTGACAGGTGCTTGAAGAAAGGGAACGCCAGGGTGCTGTTGAAGTCCGGGAGCTGGTGGAGGACCAGGCCGGTCGCCGCCCCCGCCAGGATCTGGAGGCCGAACTTCGCCCGCGCCGACAGGCCCCGATTGTGGCGTCGGCGGATCTTCAGGAAGTCGTCGAGGAAACCGATCAGCCCGAAGGCCAGCGTGACCCCCACCGCCACCCAGACGTAGACGTTCGTCAGGTCGGCCCACAGCAGGGTGGGCACGAGGAGCGCGAAGAGGATCAGCAACCCCCCCATGGTCGGCGTACCGGCCTTGCCGCGATGGCTCTCGGGGCCCTCCTCGCGGATCGCCTGGCCGAGCTGGTTGCGGCGCAGCATCCTTATGAACCCGGGGCCCAGGACCATGGACAGGAGCAGCGCCGTCACCGCGGCCCCCGCCGCCCGGAAGGTGATGTAGCGGAAGACGTTGAACGGCGCGAACAGCTCGTGGAGCGGATAGAGGAGGTGGTACAGCATCAGCTCGCCTTCCCCGCCGCCGCCGCCGACGACGTCAGCACCTTCTCGACCACCCGCTCGAGGCCGACTCCCCGCGAGCCCTTGACCAGCACCAGGTCGCCCGCCCGGACGGTGCCGGCGGCCCAGCGCGCCGCCGCCTCGGCGTCGCTCAGCCAGGTGGCGTCGGCCCCGGCCTCCCGGGCCGCGGCCACCAGTGCGCGGGAGAGCTCGCCGACTCCGGCCAGGGGCGAGAACCCGAGGCGGGCGGCGCGCGCGCCCGCCTCCCGGTGGAAGCGTGGCCCCTCGGGCCCCAGCTCCAGCATGTCGCCGAGCACCGCGACGCGGCGGCGCGAGCCGGCGGCCTCGGCGAGCTCGGCGGCGCTCGCCAGGGCCTGGGACAGGGCCTCGGGATTCGAGTTGTAGCTGTCGTCGACCAGGGTGACCCCGCCGGCGAGGCGCCGGACCGCGCCCCGGTGGCTGCCCGGGCCGACATCCGCCAGGGCGGCGCGGATGCCGGCGAGGTCGACCCCCAGCACCCAGGCCGCCGCCGCGGCCGCCAGGGCGTTGGCCACGTTGTAGCGGCCGTGGAGGGGCAGCTCCACCTCCCCCGCCTCGTCCACTCTTCCGTCCCGACGGCCCAGCTCGAGGACGAACCGGGTGCCCAACCCTGTCGGGCCTGCTGGGCCGGTGGAGCCGGCGCCCCCGGACGGCGGCAGCGATTCCAGGTCCCGGGCGCGCACCTCGATCTCCGGGGCGTCGCCGAAGCCGTACCAGACGATCCGGGTGCCGGCGCCCCGCTCCGAGGCCGCCCAGCGCCGAGTCACCCGCGCGACCTCCGGGTCGTCCCGGTTGGCCACGACGAAGCCCTGCCGGGAGAGCCCCTCGAAGATCTCGGCCTTGGCGTCGGCGATCGCCGCGAGGCCCGAGAAGTTCTCCAGGTGCACCGCCCGCACGTTGGTGAGCACGACGCCGTCGGGACGGGCCAGCGCGCTCACCGCCCCCAGCTCGCCGGGCACCGACATGCCCATCTCGGCCACCATGACCTCGGTGTCGTCGGGGATCGACAGGAACGACACCGGGAAGCCGTACAGGTTGTTCAGGTTCCCGGGGCTGCGGGCGGTCCGGAAGCGCCGGGCCAGGAGGGCGGCCAGCAGCTCCTTGGTGGTGGTCTTGCCCGCCGAGCCGGTGATGCCCACCAGCACCTCGGGAAGCTCGCGCCGGACGGTCCGGGTCAGGTCGTGGAGGCCGCGGTAGGTGTCGGAGACCCGGATCACGCCGGCGGCTCCCGGCGCCGCGCCGCTGGTCCCGGAGGCGCCCTCGACGTCGTCGCGGTGGACCACGGCGCACGCCGCTCCCCGTTCGAGGGCGTCGGCCACGAAGCGGTGACCATCGGTGCTGGCACCGGCGAGAGCGAAGAAGAGCTCGCCGCCCGCGACCTTGCGCGAGTCGATGGCCACGCCGGACCACGCGGCCGCCGGATCGCCCGCGATCAACTCGCCCCCCATGGCGCTCGCCGCCTCATCGATTCGCCGTCTGACCAAACCGCTCCTCCAGCGCGTTCTCGAGCTCGAACCGATCCGAGAACGGAATCTTCTGCGCACCGATCTCCTGCACCGCCTCGTGCCCCTTGCCGGCCACCACCACCGCGTCGCCCGGCCCCGCCACCGCGATCGCCCTGCGGATGGCCTCGCGCCGATCCGGGACGATCCGGTACTCGGTGTTTCCGGCGGCCTCGAGCCCCTCCTCGACCTCCCGGATGATTTCCAGCGGGTCCTCGCTCCGGGGGTTGTCAGAGGTCAAGATCGGCAGGGCCGCGAGCTCGCCCACCACCCGACCCATGGGCGCCCGCTTGTTCCGGTCGCGGTCGCCGCCGGCGCCGAAGACGACGATCAGGCGACGCCCGGAGAGCTCGGCCACCGAGCTCAGGACGGCCTCGAGGGCGCCCGGGGTGTGGGCGTAGTCGACGTAGACCGGGAACGGCTGGCCGCAGTCGACGGCCTCCAGGCGCCCCGGGATCGGCTCGCAACCGGCGAGACCGGAGGCCACCGCCTCGTGGCCGAGCCCCAGGGCCTCGCCGGCCGCGACCGCCGCGAGGAGGTTGGCCAGGTTGTAGCGGCCGAGGAGCGGCGAGCGGATCTCGACATCCCCCCGGGGGGTCTCGACGGTCGCCCGGATGCCGTCCTCGGCCAGGTGAGCCTCCCGGGGCCGGACGACGCCGGCTTCCCCGAAGGTGAGGGCGTCCGGCAGCTCGTCGGCCAGGCGACGCCCGTAGGGGTCGTCGGCGTTGACCACCGCCCGGCCTTCCGGCTTCAGAAGGTCAAAGAGACGCCGCTTGGTGGCGAAGTAGCTCTCGAAGTCCCGGTGGAAGTCGAAGTGGTCCTGGGTCAGGTTGGTGAACACTGCCACGTCGAAGGTCAGGCCCGAGAGCCGCTCGAGGGCGAGGGCGTGGGAGGAAGCCTCCATGGACGCCGCCTCGGCGCCCCGACCCCGCCAGCGCCGGAGCAGACGCAGGGTCTCCGGCGCCTCGGGGGTGGTGCGGCCCGCCTCGAGCTCATCGTCCCGGAAGCGGTAGCCCAGGGTGCCCAGGAGCGCGGTGGGGCGCCCCGCCGCCTCCAGGATCGCCGCCGTCAGGGCGGCGACGGTGGACTTTCCGTTGGTGCCGGTGACCGCCGCCATCACCAGCTCGAGCTCCGGGTGGCCCAGGAGACGTGCCGCCAGCGGGCCGGCCAGGGCGCGCGGATCGTCGGTGACGAGCCAGGGCACCGGCGGCGGATCGAGATCCTCGGGCGGCGTGCCGGGAGCGGCGAGGACCGCCACCGCCCCGGCCGCCACCGCCCGGCCGGCGAACCGGCGGCCGTCGACCCGCTCGCCGGGCACGGCCACGAACAGGTCGCCGGGCTGGACGCGCCGCGAGTCGATTCGGACGCCCCCAACTTCGGGATCGACTTCGGGATCGACTTCGGGAGCGACTTTGGGAGCCGGGGTGGAGCCGTCGGCCGGGCGGATCGGAAATCCCTCGAAGAGCTCGGAAAGGCGCACCGTCAGCCCTCCCCCCCGGCCCGCCCTGCGGCCCCGCCCGCGCGCCGGGCGGCCACCACCGCCCGACCGGCCTCGCCGCCCGGCACGGTCGGCATCTCCGGCCGCACCCCCAGGTAGGGGAGGACACGCTCGACGATGGCCGAGAAGACCGGCGCCGCCACCAGGCCGCCCGAGGTCAGGCCCGCCCGCGGCTCGTCGATCGCCACCAGGCCGGCCAAGACCGGCCGGCGGGCCGGCGCGAAGCCGATGAAGTTCGCCACGAACCGGGTCTGGGAGTAGTGGCCGTCGACCACCTTCTGGGCGGTCCCCGTCTTGCCCGCCAGCCGGTAGCCGGGGATCGCCGCCGTGTGGGCCGTGCCGCCGGGCTCGAACACCCCTTCGAGCATCCGTTCGAGCTCGCGGGCGTTCGTAGGGGAGATCGCCCTCCGCTCCTCCGTCGGCTCGGTGTGCTCCACTCCGTCGTCGCCGGCCACCGCCTGGACCACGAAGGGGCGATACAGCCGGCCGCCGTCGGCCACCGCCGCCGCCGCGGCGGCGAGTTGGATGGGCGTCACCGCGATCCCCTGGCCGAAGGAGACGTAGGCGGTGGTGATCGGCTGCCAGTCGGCCAACGTGCGTACCGAGCCGGAGCTCTCTCCGGGCAGGTCGACGCCGGTACGCTCGCCGAAGCCCAGAGCCCGGATCATCCTGTAGAGGCGCTTCGGGCCCACCTTGAGGCCGATCTTGATCGCCCCGACGTTGGAGGAGTGGGCGAGGATCTGCCGGAAGCTCAAGAGGCCGTACGGGTGGTGGTCCGAGATGTGGGTGCCGAAGAGGGTGATCCCCCCCATCTCGCAGTCGAAGACGTCCGAGGGATCGACCAGGTTCGCGTCCAGGGCCGCCGCTGCCGTGACCACCTTGAAGGTGGAGCCGGGCTCGTAGACGTCGGTCACCGGCCGGATGCGCTCGAGCTCGGGGTGCTCCAGCGCCCGGTTGGCGTCGTAGGACGGGTAGGTGGCCATGGCGATCACGGCGCCGGTCGCCGGCTCCAGGAGGATCGCCCAGCCGCCCTTGGCCCGGTTGCTCTCCACGGCGCGGCCGAGCTCTTGCTCCACCACGTGCTGGATCGAGGCGTCGAGGGTCAGGTACAGGTCCCGGCCCGGCGTGGCCTCGGCGAAGGAGAGGTCGGGGAAGGCGAGCCGGCTGTCGTCCCGGTTGTCCCGGATCACCGGCCGCTCGGCGCCCCGGCCGGCGACCACGTCGTCGTAGCGGTACTCGAGCCCCCGGAGGCCCTCGTCGTCGGTGCCCACATAGCCGAGTAGCGAGGCGGCGAGCTCGCGCATGGGGTAGTAGCGCTTGCTCTCTTCGATGAAGCCGAGGCCGGGCAGGTCCAGGGCGCGGACCTTGTCGGCCACCGGCGGGTCGAGCTTGCGTTGGATCCAGATCCAGTCCCGGTCGGAGGTCAACCGCGCCTCGAGGGTGGCGGCGGAAGCGCCCAGGATCGGGGCGAGGGCCCGGGCGGCGACCTTCGGGTCCCCGATCTTCTTGGGCAGGGCATAGAGAGAGTCGACCGGCACCGACACCGCCAGCTCACGCCCCCGAGCGTCGTAGATCGTCCCCCGAGGCGGGGCGAGCTCGATCACCCGGAGCTGCTGGTTGGAGGCCCGCTCCCGGTAGAGGTCGTGGTCGCGCACCTGGAGCTCCGCCAGCCGGGCCGCCACCACGGCGAACCAGAGGCCGCAGAGCACCAGGACGAGCGCGATTCTTCTTCGACTCACCGGGTCGGCCCCCCCGCCCTCGTTCCCTCTCCCACCCTCGCCTCCCACCCGGCGCCGGGCTCGGAGGTCGGTTCCTTCGTCCGAATTCGGCTTCGATCAGGAGCTGAAAGGTCCTCTTGGAAGACGAGCTGGCCGAGGGAGGGCGGGTGCATCCCGAGATCCTCGGCGGCGCGCTTCTCGACCACCTGGGGGCCGGCCAGGTACGCGGCCTCCAGGCGCAGGCGGCTCTCCTCGCGCCCGAGCTCGTGCTGGCGCAGCCCCAGCTCCTCGATCCGGTAGCCGGCGTCCAGCACCTGGAGGTGGACCCAGGTGAAGGCGCCGAGGGCCAGCGCCACCGGGGCCAAGACCAGGAGCACCTTGAGCAGGTCGCGCAGGCGTCTGCGGTCGCGCTCGCGTACGAGGTACTCGTTGGCCACCGGGCGGTGAACGGTGTAGGCGCTCCTCGCGGTCACGGCTCGACCGACCTCCTACGCGCCGCCCGCAGGCGGGCCGAGCGCGAGCGCGGGTTCTCGGCCACCTCCCGCTCCGAGGGGCGGATCGGCTTCTTGGTGAGCACCTCGAGGACCCGGCTCTCGGCCCGCGGACGGCCGGTGACCTGGTCGATCTCTCCGCGGGCGAGGTCGCGCAACGTGTTCTTGACGATCCGATCCTCCAGGCTGTGGTAGGAGATGACCACCAGGCGGCCGTCCTCCTCGAGCAGGTCGACGGCCTCGTCGAGGAACCGCTCCAGGTTGGCGAGCTCCCGGTTGGCCTCGATCCGGAGCGCCTGGAACACCCGGGTGGCCGGGTTGACTCGACCCTCCCTCCGGCCCTCGCCCGATCGGAGGCCCTTGGCCCGGAGGATCAGCTCCCGCAGCTCTCCCGTGGTGCGCACCGGACGCTCCCGGCGCGCCTCCACCAGGGCCCGGGCCACGCGCCGCGCCTGGCGCTCTTCTCCGTACTCTCTGAGGATTCGTGTCAAGTCTGCCTCCGAGTACTGGTTGACGATCTCCTCGGCGGTGGGGCCACCGTTGCCCATGCGCATGTCGAGGGGGGCGTCGAAACGGAAGCTGAAGCCCCGCTCCGGCGTGTCGAGCTGGAGCGACGAAACCCCCAGGTCGGCAAGCACCCCGGCCACGCGCACGCCGGAACCCGCGAGACGCGAGGTGGCGGCGAGAGTCGCCACCTCGGCGAAGTTGCCCGCCACCAGCTCGACCCGCTCCCCGTACGGCGCGAGGCGCCGCGCGGCGCGCTCCAGCGCTTGTGGATCGCGGTCGATCCCCAGCAGCCGGACCGCCGGCGACGCCTCGAGGATCGCCTCGGAGTGGCCTCCGAGGCCGACGGTGGCGTCGACGAAGAGCCCCCCACGCTCCGGCTCCAGCCGCCGGAGGGCCTCGATGACCAGGACTGGTTCATGCTCGACATCCAAGGGCTCGTTCGCCTCGGGACCGGTGGGGGTCACCCCCCTGCGTGGTCAGATCTGCAAATCGCTCAAGGCACGGAAATCGTCCTCCGTGAACGGCTCTTGCTCCAGCCGCCTCTCGAACCGGTCGCGGTTCCACACCTCCAGGTGGTCCAGGTGCGCCATGACCACCACCTCCCCCAGGACCTCCGCGCTCTCCCGGAGGATCTGGGGTACGACGATGCGCCCCTGGGCGTCCAGGCGCGCTTGCTGCCCGTAGTAGTTGACCCGCTCGAGGAAGCGCATCTTCGACCGGTGGGTCGAAGGCATGGCCCCCAGGCGAGCCTCGATCTCCTCCCAGACCGGGAGGGGGTAGACGAGGGCGGAGTCTCCTTGGATCGACGTGGCGAAAACGTCCGAGCCCCAGCGCTCTTCCATGTAGTTGCGGAAGGGTGTAGGGATCTTCAGACGTCCCTTGTCGTCGATCTTTGTCGGTGCACTGCCCCTGAACATGACCCCACCCGTCTCCGGAGGATTGCGGTTCAGGGTACCAGGACACTCCACAATTGTCCACTTATTTCCACTGTGGGCCACCGGAGGTGGCTGCGGAGTCTGAGGCGTCAGGGCCTATCGGCTCGGCCGCTCCCTGGGTGCGCGGGAGGTGCACTCCACCCCGCTCCACCGGGGCTCCGGAGGAAGGCCGGCGCAGGCTCCGCGCAACTGAACCGCGTTGTCAGTTCGAGGTCGGAGGCGGCGCTGTCTTTTCGGAGGTGGGGTGGTCGGCGGGCTTGACGTCCGGCTTCTTCTGCTGACTGGGCACCGGGTCGAATCCGGCGAAGGGGTCCTGCTGGTCGCGGTGGCCCGCGACGGTGCGGAAGCCGGCCGCGTCGGCCGGCGGGTCGGCCTTCACGTACGCGTCCTCCTCGAGCTTGTGGAGGTAGTCCTCCATCTTGCTGGCGAGGAGGCGCTGCTGCTCCTGGCCCTTGATCTGGTTCTCGACCTCGGAGAACGGCTTGACGTGGGCCTCCTCGCGCTTCTCGAGGAGCAGGATGTGGTACCCGCCCCGGCCCTTGACCGGCTCGGAGACATGTCCCGGTTGGAGGGTGGCGAGGGCGGCCTCCAGGGCCGGATCGAGCTCGCCCTTGGTCACCCACCCGAGGTCGACAGGCTGGCCGGTGGCACCCTGCTTGGAGTACTTGGCCGCGGCGTCGTCGAAGGAGGTGCCGGCCTGGATCTCGGCGAAGATCTGCCGCGCGAGGCGCTCGAGCTCCTGCGGGTCCGGCCTGGCGGTGTCGAGGACGATGAGCTCGCGGACCTTGCGCCGCTCGGGGACGCGGTAGCGGTCCTGGTCCGCCCGGTAGACGCGCCGCAGGTCGTCCTCCTCCAGGTCGATCTTGGCGGTCACTTCCTGGGCCACCACCTGGCGCATCCGGAGCTGCGAGCGCACCTGGTCGCGGAACTCGGCGAGGGAGAGCCCCTGGCGCGACAGGGCGGCAGCGAACTCGTCGTCGCTCTTGATGCCGAAGCCCTGGCGGATCCTGGCGACGGCGTGGTCGACCTCCTCCTCGGTGGGGAAGATCCGGAGCTGGTCGGCCCGCGACAGGAGCAGGAGCTCCTCGAACATGTCGCGGAAGACCGTGTTGCCCAGGTTGGCCAGGGCCTTGGCCCGGTCCTTCTCGGACACCTTGGACGCCGTGATCTGCGCCAGGGTATCGGCGCGCCGCTGCTGGTACTGGAGCAGCGTGGCGATCTTGTCGTTGACGCGCAGGACCACTCGATCCACCACGTCGGCCCGCGCCGCCGGGGCGAAGCCCAGGAGACCCGGAACGAGAAGGAGGGTGGCCAGGAGGAGCGACTCAACCCGACGCGCCGAATGTCGGGTAGGTGCCGTCGTAGTCGAAGGGGAGGTTCCGTTCATAGATTCGCACAGTGTATCGGCTCTTCGCCTGCTCCACCAGCTTGTCGAGCCAGGCCCGGGCGCGCTCCTGGCGGATCTCCCGCCGCAGGCGAGGCTCGGCCTCGGAAAAGGGGACCACGCGACCCGGGAGCCGGGCGGTGACCTGGAAGATGTGGAAGCCATAGGCCGCCTCGACGATGTCGCTGACCTGGCCGGGCTTCAGGGCGAAGATGACGTCGGCGAACTCCTCGGGCAGGTCGTCGTAAGCCAGCTCCCCCTGGAGGCCGCCGTAGGGCGCGCTCGGATCCTGGGAGTGGCGCCGGGCGACCTCGGCGAACGGCTCGCCCCGGTCGAGCTCGGCCTTGGCCTCGTCGGCGGCCTTCCGGCTCTCCACCAGGATCTGGCGCAGGCGCACCCGCTCGGGCAGAGTGAGGCGGGCCGTCTCCGACCGGTAGCGCGCCTTCTCCTCCGCCGTCGTGGGGGGCTTGACCGGCGCCGAGGCGAGGAGAGCGCTCAGGGCGTCGCGGTGGTCGGTGCCGTCGCCGGCGACTCCCCGGTCCTCGGCCACCCGGACCACCAGACACTCGGTCAGGTACTGGTCGAGGAGGCGGGACAGCACCGGGCTCTCCAGGGCCGCCGCCGGGCTGTCGGTCTGCTGCTCCACCCGGGCGGCGAAGTCGCTGTAGAGGATCTCCCGGTCGCCGAGGACCGCCACGGCGTCGGGGGAGGGCTCCCGGGGGGAGCAGGCCCCGAGCCCCGCCGCGACCACGGCCAGGGCGAAGGCAAGGGCGAGGGCGAAGAGCGCCACGGGCTTGCGGTCGGCTCTCATCCCGGTCCTCACGCCGGTCTTCACGCTGCGAGGGCCCCCAGGGTCCGCCGGGCGGCGGCCAGCATGTCCGCCTCGTCGCCGGCGGACAGGGTGAGCACCCCGGTCGGGCTGAAGGTCGCCCCCGGCTCGTGGGAGACCAGCTCGATCAGGCGCGCGACGTCGACCCGGGAGTCCTGGCGCAGGCGGATGGTCAGGCTCCGGCCCCGGCCCGAGATCGACTGCACCCGGAGCTGCTCGGCGACGCGCTTGAGCGCCGCCACCTCGAGCAGGGAGTACACCGCCCGGGGCGGCGGGCCGAAGCGGTCGGTGAGCTCGGCCAGGATCTCCCGGTCGTCGTGCTCGCCCGAGGCGAGCTTCTGGTACACCTCCATGCGCAGGTTCTCGTCGGCCACGTAGTCCCGGGGGATCGCCATGGGCACGGGCAGGTCGATGGCCACCGACGGGCCCTCCTCCACCACCTCGCCCTTGAGCTCGCGCACCGCGTCCTCGAGCATCTTGAGGTAGGTCTCGATCCCCACCGCCGCGATGTGGCCGCTCTGCTCGGCGCCCAGCAGGTTGCCGGCCCCCCGGATCTCCAGGTCCCGGGCCGCGATCCGGAAGCCGGCGCCCAGGTCGGTGAACTCCTGGATCGCCGCCAGGCGCTTGCGCGCCGACTCGGACTCCACCCGGTCGGCCGGCACCAGCAGGTAGCAGTAGGCGAGCTGGCTGCTGCGGCCCACCCGTCCCCGGAGCTGGTAGAGCTGGGCCAGTCCGAAGCGGTCGGCGCGGTGGATGATCATGGTGTTGACGTTGGGGATGTCGATGCCGTTCTCGATGATCGTCGTGGCCAGGAGAAGGTCGTACTCGTGCTTCGTAAAGGAGTGCATCCGGCGCGAGAGCTCTTTCTCGTCGAGCTGTCCGTGGCCCACGGCGATGCGCACGCCGGGGACGAGCTCGCGGAGGTAGGTCTGGATCTCCTCGATGGACTCCACCCGGTTGTAGACGTAGTAGACCTGGCCGCCGCGCTCGAGCTCGAACTCGATCGCCTCGCGCACCACCTCCGGGCTGAAGCGCACGACCGCAGTCTCCACCGCCATCCGGTCCTTGGGCGGCGTCTCGATCACCGACAGGTCGCGGACGCCGGCGAGGGAGAGCTGGAGGGTCCGGGGCACCGGCGTGGCCGACATGGCCAGCACGTGGACGTCCTTCTTGAGCTGCTTGAGGCGCTCCTTCTGGGCCACGCCGAAGCGCTGCTCCTCGTCGACGATGAGAAGCCCGAGCTTCGGGATCTCGACGTCGCGCGAGAGCAGGCGGTGGGTGCCCACCAGGATGTCGACCTTGCCGGCGGCCACCCGCTCGCGGGTCTCGCGGATGCCGGCGGCGGAGCGGAAGCGCGAGATCATCTCGACCCGTACCGGGAAGCCCTCGAGGCGCTCCCGGAAGGTCTCGAGGTGCTGATCCGCCAGGATCGTGGTGGGCGCCAGGACCGCCACCTGGTAGCCGCCGTCGACCGCCTTGAAGGCCGCGCGCATGGCGACCTCGGTCTTGCCGTAGCCGACGTCGCCGCACAGCAGGCGGTCCATGGGGCGGGTGCGCTCGAGATCCTCCTTGACCGCCGCGATCGCCTCGAGCTGGTCCGGCGTCTCCTCGTACGGGAAGGCGGCCTCGAACTGGCGCGTCAGGTCGGTGTCGGCCGGCAACGCCGGGGCCCGGGCGAGAAGGCGCTCGGCGTAGAGCTTCAAGAGCTCGCCGGCCATGTCGCGCATGCCCTTGCGCACCCGCGCCTTGGTTCGGCTCCAGGAGGTGCCGCCCAGCTTGTCCAGGCGCGGCGCCACCCCTTCGATGCCGCTGTATTTCTGGACCTGGTCGAGGCGCGAGAGGGGCATCAAGAGCCGCTGGCCGGAGGAGTAGGCGATCTCCATGACCTCGACCGCGCCGTCGCCGCCGGGGGCCGAGGCGGCCACCGTGGCCGGGACCGCCGCCGCGCCGTCGGCCCCGTCGGAGTCGACGCTGCGCAGGCCCACGAACTGGCCGATCCCGTGGTCGGTGTGGACCACGTAGTCGCCCACCCTGAGGTCGCGCAGGCCCGAGACGAAGGGGCCGTAGCGGGGGCGGCGCCCCGACTTGCGGTGCAGGGCGGCCCGGGGGAGGAGCTGGTGCTCCCCGTAGACCGCGACCCCCGCCGCCGGCAGCCGGAAACCGCGCTCGAGCTCGCCGGTGACCAGGTCGACGCCGTCCGGGCCGGGAGCGATCCCGCGCCCCTCGAGCAGCTCGCCCAGGCCTTCCCGCCGCTCGGCGTCGACCACCACGAAGCAGCGCTCTCCCCGGGCCCGGCAGCTCGCCACCTCCTGCGGGAACCGCGGGAGCTGGCCGTGGAACAGGTCGGTGGTGGTGGCGCCGAAGTCGGTCACGAGCTCGGATCGGGAGCTGCTCGGCGCCGGCGCGGCGATCAGGTCGCGCAGGCGGATGTGGGCGCCCTCGAGCACCTCGGCCACCCGCTCTGCCGGGTGCTCCAGCGCCTCGGGAGCCACCGCCACGCGGCCGGCGCCGAGGCGGGCGCGGTGGTCGGCCGCCAGGCGCTCGGCGTAGTGCTCCGCCTCGGTGACGAGGGCCGGCGGGTCCACCGCCACCACCAGGGCCCCGGGGAGGAAGCCGTCGAGGGACTCGGTCTCCTCGGCGAGAAGCGGCAGGTAGTTCTCCCAACCCGGCGCCTCACCGCGCTCGCGCAGGTCGGCCAGGAAGCGCCCCACCTCGGGATCGGTGCGCCGCCGCAGGGGGTTTGCTCCGGTCTCGGCCCCGCCCGGGGCGCCCGGCGGCGCGTCGGGACCGCGACCTTCTCCGCCGCCCGCGACCGACTCGCCGAGGAGCCGAGCCAGGAGGCGCGCCGCCTCGTGCCCCCCGGAGTAGAGCAGGAGCGGTAGCACCCGGGCCTCGTCCAGCCGCTCCTCGGAGCGCTGGGAGAGCGGGTCGAAGCGGCGGATCGTCTCCACCGTGTCGCCGAAGAGCTCGATGCGGATCGGGCCCCCGTCCTCGCCGGGTGCGGCGGGCGGGAAGAGGTCCACCAGGCCGCCGCGGACCGCGACCTCCCCCACCTCCGAGACCACGTCGGTGCGCCGGTAGCCCCAGGTGACCAGGTGCGCCACGATCTCCTCGATGGGGTGGTCCTCCTCCGGCCGCACCTCGAGAACGCCGCGGTCGAAGCCGGAGCGGGTCGGGAGGCGGCGGAAGAGCGCCCGGGGCGTGGTGACCACCGTCGACGCTCTCCCGGAGAGGACCCGATCGAGGGCGGTGACCTCCTGGACGCGGACGTTGAGCGAGGCCGCCGCCTCCTGGTACGGCGTCAGGGAGGGGGCGGGGAAGAAAACCGCCTCGCGGCCGCCGGCCCGGGAGAACAGTGCCGCCGCCTCGATCCAGGCCAGGGCGTCGGCCTCCCGGGGCACGACCACGACCACCGGCCGGTCGCCGCCGAGGTCTTCCGCCAGGAGCTCTACGACCCAGGCCGCCGCCGGCACCGGCAGGCGCACCACGTCCCCCAGCTCGCTGGCGAGCCGGAGAAAGGGCGCACTCATGCGCAGCGCGCGGGAGGGCTCCTCCCAGACGCGGTCAGCCATACTTGCTTCTTAACCCGTCCCGACCGTGGATTCGTTCCCGAGCCTGATCACATCACCCCCGCATCCCCTCGATCCCCTTCCCTCCCTCGGAGGGGGGAAGGGGACGCCGATCGATCCCATCACCCCCGCATCCCCTCGATCCCCTTCCCTCCCTCGGAGGGGGGAAGGGGACGCCGATCGATCCCATCACCCCCGCATCCCCTCGATCCCCTTCCCTCCCTCGGAGGGGGGAAGGGGACGCCGATCGATCCCATCACCCCCGCATCCCCTCGATCCCCTTCCCTCCCTCGGAGGGGGGAAGGGGACGCCACCGCCCATCGCTTCCGGAGGCTTGCTCGTGCTCGGGGCGGGCTCAGAAGGCCGGGCCGTGGGCGCGGAAGCCGGCGTCCAGGGCGTCGAGGATCTCCGGGTGGTCGGCGAGGGCGGCGAGCACGGCTTCCTGCGTCATCGAGCCGGCGGCGACGGAGCGCGCCAGACGGACGTGCCCGCGCCAGGCTTCCCGGGGCCAGGCCGGCCGCGGCAGGAGCGCCGGAACGTCCTGTCCGAGGAGGATCACGTCCACCCCCGCCGGCCCCCAGAGCGGGTCCGGGAAGTCGAAGACCGACTCGAGGGCCGGCTGGTAAGCAAGAGGGCCACGCTCCCGGAAGAGCTCCAGAATCTCGCCGTGGGACGAGACGTCCACTTCTCCCCGGCAGGTCGTCCAGAAGGGCGAGCCCGAGCGCCCGTTGAAACGGAAGTGGAGGGCGAGGAACCACCGCACGTAATCCCAGAAGGCGCCCACCCGGCGGTTCAGGAGCTCGGCGGTCGCCCGCCCGCCGCGGGGCGGTGGCCCCTCGCGGGGCAGGTTGCGGAGCAGGAGGCCGATCTGGCGGATCAGCAGGTGAAGAGCGGTGGACTCCAGAGGCTCGACGAACCCGTACGCGTTGCCCAGCGCCACCACGTTGCCGCGCCAGAAGTGGCGCCGGCGACCGGGGCGGAAGCGCAGCTCCCGGAGCCCGGACACCCCCGGGCGCAGGCGCTCGAGCTCTTCGGCCGCCCGCTCCGGCGTGGCGAACGCCGAGCCGTAGACGTACCCCACGTGGTCCGCCTCCTCTTGGGGAATCGACCAGCACCAGCCGGCGTCGAGGGTCTCGGCCCGAGTGTTGGGGGCGAGGCGCCCGCCGTGGGGTGCCCGCCCGACGAGGCCCCGGTCGGTGAGCAGGCTTCCGGAGTAGTCGATCCAGGGAGAGCCCAGGGCCTCGCCCATCAGGAGCGACCCGAAACCGCTGCAGTCCAGGTAGAGGTCGAAGGCCAGGCGCCGGCCGTCGGCGGTCACCAGGGCCTCCACCGCGTCGCCGTCGGAGGCGACCTCGACGCCGGCGATCCGGGTCCGGACCCCCTCGACCCCGCGAGCCTCGGCGAGGCGGCCCAGGAAGGCGGCGAAGCGCCCGCTGTCCAGGTGGTAGGCGACCTCGGTGCCGAAGGTGCCGCGTGGCGCCGCCGCCGCCCCGTCGGATGGAGCGGACTCGGCCACCGGCAGGGTGCCGGCCGCCATGTGCAGAGCCTGGAGCGAGCACGCCTCCAGGTCGCCGTCCCAGGCCTTCGCCTCCAGCGTCCGCACCGGCCCGAACGGATAGGGGAAGCCGGGACCCTGGGAGTCTCCCCAGGCGAAGCGGATGCCAAGCTTGAAGGTGGGGCGGACCGCGGCGAAGAGGTCGCGCGCGGAGATGCCCAGGTCGGCGTGGAGGAACTGGGGAAGGAGGGGCGTGGTCGCCTCGCCGACCCCCAGGGGCGGTATGTCCGGGGCCTCGATCAGGGTCACCCGCGCGGCCGGCCGGCGAGCCCGCAGGGCGAGAGCGGCCAGGTAGCCCGCCGCGCCGCCGCCCACGATGCCCACCGAGAAGCCCCCCTTCCGCGAGGCCGGTGAGCCCGAGGGGTCCGGTGCGCCCGCTCCCGACGGCCCGAGAGCGCGAGCGGGGCGGCGCTCGGCTCCTCGGACCCGCGCGGCGGCGAGGCGCGCGGCGAGCTCGCGGACGCGGGGACCGATCGCTGAAATCGTCGCCCCGGCGCACTCGGGACAGTCCTCGAAGTGGCGCAGCGGGAGGGTTCGGAGCCCGCCCGCGCGATCGAGCAGCAGCGCCCCCGCGAGGCCCCGGGGGACGCCGGAAGGCGCCAGCAGAGCCGCCACCTCGCCCGCGACCGCTTCGCCCGCGAGCCGCGCGTCGAGACGGCCGACCCGGAGGTGGCCGGCGAGCTCCAACAGGTCGCCGCGGGAGTCCGTCGGCGGCAGAGCGGGCCCGAGGGCGGTGGCCAGGCCACAGGCCAGGCACGGAAGCGACACGCCGGGCACGACCGTCGGTCCGACCCGGACGCCGTCGGGCTCTGCGGTCACGAAGAGGATCGGCACCCCCGCCCCGAGGCCGGCCGCCTGCACCTCGAGGAGCGCCCGGTAGGGGACCTCCTCGAGGGCCGCCACCACCAGGTCGCGCCCGGCCAGGCGCGGCCGGATGGCGTTGCGGTCGGCCGCCTCGAGCGCCGCCGCCGGCCGCTCCGGTTTCGGAGCCGAGGGCAGCCGGATCGCCCGGTCCCGCTCCCGGAAGGCCGGCGTCTCGCAGACCGCGAACGAGGCGATTCGAAGCGTCTCGACCGGGGAGCCCGGGAAGCGCTCCCGGAGGAGATGGCCCAGGGCCTCCCCGCCCGCTCCGGACGCGAGCACCAAGAGCGCGGCGCCGGGCTCCGCGCCGGGCGCTGCTTCGGAGCTCGCTCCGGAGCCACCTCCGTGCCCGGGTCGGGGAGACCTCGCCGTCCTCCCGCCCGGAGCCGCCGCCGACGCCGGGACCACGAGGTCGCCCCACACCGCGGCGACCCGGCGGGCCGCCTCCTCGTCGCCCCTCTCCTCCGCAAGCCGCGCCCGGACCTCGGCCGCGGTCCGGGTGCCGTCGAAGGCCTCGAGGACCTCCCGGAGGTCCGCGAGGGAGACGCCGGCGAGGAGCGAGAGCCCCTGCCGGTGCCGCACCAGGAGCCGGCCGCCGGGCAGGGCCAGGACCTCGGCGCGCGGATCGCGCACCGCTCCCCCACTTTGGGCACCCCGTCCGGGCACTCCTCGCCCTCCCTTCGCCTCAGAGCTCATCGAGGGAGGAGGCGGCCACAGCGGCGTCGCACGCGGCTTCCGCCAGGAGGCGGCCGGGGCCGAGATCCGGGGTGATCAGGAGACCCGCCAACTCCAGCAGCTCGACCTGGCGCGCCTCGAAGGCGCAAGACTCGCCGTAGAGCTCGTCCAGGCGGTGCTCCAGGTCGGCGGCGGAGGCCCCTTGCGCCCGGAGCGAACGGATCAGCTCGCACGCGGACGCCTCGAGGGGCGAAGGCGGGAAGGGACGCCCCTCGTCGGGGCCCTCGGCGACGCGGAGGTACTTGGCCCGGAACGAGGCCGCGGTGGGCAGGTGGACGTGGAGAATCGAGGGCCCGGACAGAAGCCCGGCGGGGCGTTCCGAGAGGTCCCCGGACAGCGGCCCTCCGCCGGCCGGGTCCGCCGCCTGCCACCCGTGCACGCCGGAGGCGCCCGCTCCGGCCTCGACCGCCACCGCCGACTTGCCGTTCCAGTAGGCGCGGAAGTAGGGGCGGAGACCGTCCTGCTCCATACCCAGGAGGGCGACGAGCTTCTCCCAGCCGGCGCGGCCCAGCCGGGCGGCCGCCAGCAGCGGGTTGGCCTTGAAGCGGAGGGGGCTGCCCGGCTCCCACGGCAGCAACAGCTCGTGGTCGGCGTAGCGCACGGTGACCAGACCCGCGGCCCGGGCGGCGGCGAAGTGCTCCGCCAGGCCGGCGCCGCCCCGGCCCGGACCCTCGAGAATCAGGAGCTCGTCGGTGTCCAGATGCACCAGCCAGTCCAGCGGGCGTCCGCCGAGCTCGTCGCCCCGCGCCGCGGCGAGGGCGGCCGAGGCGTTCAGGCTCTGGCGGGCGGCGACAGCCCACGCCGCCGGCCCGGCGCCCGCTTGACGCCGGAGGTCGAAGACGCGCTCTCCCGCCCGATCGGGGGAGGCCTCGGTATCGACGGCCGGCCACCGGCGGCGGGCCTCCTCGGCGCTCCAGACCGTGACCGCCTCGCCCCCGATCGAAGCCAGCCGGCACCGAACCCGGAAGAGCGCCTCGGCCCCGCACGGCTCGTCCACGATCACCAGCAGGTGGTCGGCCCCCAGCTCGAGGTGGTGGCAGACCCAACCGTCGAGGGCCGGCGCCCCGCTCGAACCGGTGGCGCGGAGCGGATCGACCGTCGTCACCACGCCCACCCGCGGCGGCGGCCCCGACGGCACGGCATGGACCGCGATCTCGACCGGAACGGTCCCGCCGCGAAGCTCGCGGAAGATCACCCGCCCCGGGACGACCGGGAGGTCGTCCACTCCCATCAGGACGTCGCGGAAGTCCGGGAAGGGGACATCCAGCACCTCGTCCGGCGGGCGCCGCGAAGCCTCGTTCAACCAGACCACGAGGGTCCAGCGGTCGGGCCCGGCCTCCAGGGGACGCACCGCATGGGGCACCCGGCGGGCGTCGAAGAGGACTGCCGAGCCCCCCGCCGCGGGGAGCGCGGCCGCCGGCGGTCCGGCGAGGGAGGACTCCGCCTCGCCCGTCTTCCCCGGTGTCGCCGGCGGCCAGAGCATCAGCTCGCCTCCGGTGCAGGCGACACCGGGAGCGCCCAAGTAGAGGACCGCGGTCATGGACCGGCCGTTGTCGTCGGCGCCGCCCGGGTTGTCCAGATGCGGCGCGAACCCGGAGCTGGGAGGCCGATAACGGGCGAGCATGGTGGTCTGGGGGGCGAACAGCTCGCGCCCGGGGAGGAGAACCCGCCCCAGGCGATCTCCGGCGCGGGCGAGGAGCCACTGGACGAGGACCGCGAGGTGCGGCACCTGGGCGAGGAGGTCCGGCTCGCGGCCGGTGAGGAAGGCGACCGCGTCGTTGCGGTGGTGCGAGCGTTCGTCGGCGGCGCCGACCCCGCCCGGCGAGAGGGTGAGCTTTCCCCGCTCGATGGCGCGCTCGAGCCCCTCCTGGAGGGGAGCGAGAAGTGCCGGAGGCAGGGCTCGCGGCAGGTGGAGCCAGGC
This sequence comes from uncultured Acidobacteriota bacterium, assembly GCA_963739795.1. GTDB lineage: Bacteria > Acidobacteriota > Thermoanaerobaculia > Multivoradales > DATKCC01 > CAVUBL01. The sequence goes on from CAVUBL010000015.1 coordinate 625,289, forward strand.
GGGTTCTTCTCCGGAGGCCGCGGGCGCTTCTCGATCGGCCGCAGGCGCTTCTCGATCGGCCGCAGGCGCTTCTCGATCGGCCGCAGGTTCTTTTCGATCGGCCGCAGGTTCTTTTCGATCGGCCGCAGGCGCTGGTACGAGGGGTCCGCCGAGGCCCTCGTCGAGGGTGCGCCAGAGCTCCTCCAGCGGACCGGCGGCCGGGAGCGGCTGCCACCAGAGGGGCTCCGCCGCCCTCCAGACACCCCGGGCGCGGAGCTCTACCTCGAGCTCGGCCAACGCTTGGCGCAAGGCGACGAGGGCCGGCACGGCGAGCCACCCCACCGCGGCCGCCTCGGCCGCAGCCGCCAGGAGTCCTGCCGGGGTCGGTCCCTCCGCGGCGTCACCTGGCCCTCGGCGCACCGCCGCCACCAGGGCGAGGCGGAACAGGCTGGCCAGCACCGGTGGAGAGGCCAGCTCGCGGAGCCGCGGGTCGGGGCGTTCGACCGGGCCGCGGCCGCCCTCCAGCAGGATCTCCTCCAACTCCTCCACCGCCCGCCGCAGGGCGCCCGGACGCGCCACGTCCTCGCGATCCAGGAGCCTGGGTACGGGGAATCCGGGGGCGCCCCCACCGGGGCGGTCGGTGGCCATCTTCTCAATGTAGCGCTATGCGTCCAGCAGGTCGAGCAGGGAGTCGGCTCCCCGCCGGGCGAGGAGGACCTTCTGCGTCCGCCGCCAGCGCCGCTCCACCCGCCGCCGCAGGCCGGGGACCGCGGCGAAGCGCACGGGCGAGCAGGCCTCGACCCGGGCCACCGTCTCCGCCGCGAAGAGCTCCCGCTGGTCTCCCACCGCCAGGATGAGGAGCAGGGGGCAGTGGCGGCGGATCAGGTCGAACGTCAGCTCCCAGCCCGGGGCCTCGAACCCCTCGACGGCGGCGAGGACCCGGGGGATGAAGCGTGCCAGGCGCCCGGTGAGCCGGTCCAGGGGCCGCCCGGCGGCCTCTGGATCGGAGTGCCCCCCTCCGGCGGAGCCCCCGGGAGACCGAACACCGGCGGCCAGGGAGAACAGGGTCCAGTGGCCCATCGCCCGGTCGCTCGCGGCGTCCTGGAGGTCGTCCAGGAGCTGGAGGAGTCCGCCGTAGCCGAACAGGAACCTCATCGCTTCGGCGCCCAGCTCGCCGGCGACGAGGAAACCGTCGGCCAGGACCGAGCTGCCGCCCTTCTCGAGGCTCCAGCGCAGCAGCTCGCCCTCCGTCGGCCGGAGGGCCGACTCCTGGTCGCCGGTCTGCGGATCTCCCACTTGCTGAAGAAGGCTCCGGCACTGGCCGCGGTGGATCGCCAGGAGCGCCTCGAAGACCTGGGGGAACCGGGCGCGGGAATGCTCGCTCTCGATCTCCCCCACCAGGGCGAAGACCCCCCGCTCCCGGCCGTCGCGGGCGACGGTCGCCAGCCCCGCCAGTCGCCGGCCCAGCCGCCGGTTGAAGGCCGCCTTCGCCGTGAGCGGCACCTCCGTGTCGTCGAGGAAGTTGTCGGTGAGCGGGTAGAGCATGCTGTAGGCGAAGACCGAGGGCGTCACCGCCACCGGCCGGCCCAGGAGGACCTGGAGCCCGTTCATGATCCAGACGTTCCGGAGCGCCTGGAAGAGCTCCTCGGATCCGAGCTCGATGCCGTGGGCCTCGCTCCACGCCCGGGCCCGCCGCAGGAAGACGACGGTGGCACCGAAGAGCCCCTCGGCGAGGGGTGCGTCGCGGTAGGTCGCCGGCCACCCCAGGCTCGCCTCGCCGAAGTCCACGATCCGCGCCTTCAGCCGGCGCTCCACGGCCCGCCTCTCCTCCGGGTCGTCGGGCAGGGCCCGTACCTCGCGGCAGACGAGGCGCGCCAGGCGGTCTGCACGGCGCCGGTTGCGCCGCTGCGTGCGCCGGGAGATCGCGGGACCGAGGTCCGCCTCGCCCGGTGGCTCGTCGGGGGTGGTCTCCCAGAGGGCGGCGAAGCGCTCGCCGAGCCTCGTCACCTCGGCGCGGAGGTCCGCGCCGGCGCTCGCCTCCGACAGGGGCGGGGGCGAGGGCGACGGCGCGACGAGCCGCACGGCATCCCGGATCATGCAAGATCCTACGCCGGCGTCGGAAGTCGGGTTTCAGGCCCCGGCCGTCCACGCCGGAGCCGGCGGAATGGGTCTCAGAGCTTGTGAATCAATCTCCGGCCGTCGCGAGGGCGTTCCCGCGCACCCCTCGCAAGGCGCGCCGACGCAGGCGTAGCAGAGGCTACGTCGAGGAGACGCAACGCCGCGAGGGGTGATGCAGGGGCGCCCGCAGTAGGTCGGAGATTCATTCACAAGCTCCTATCCCACCGGCACCGCCTCGCTCGCCACCACCTTCAGCTTCCAGTCCTGGGCCCGGGTGCCCTCGAGGTCGAGGTGGCCGGTCAGAAAGTAGAGGCGCTGAGTGTCCTTGCTCTTCGACGTGCAGAAGCGGTCCTGGAGGAAGTAGGGCGGCGTGGCCTGGAAATAGAGCGTCGCCCGGACCGCTGCCGGCGTACCCTCGACCTGCGACAGGTCGATCTCGTAGCGCAGCGAGTCGCCGCCGCCGTGGACGTAGTCCGGGTCGTCGCCCACCCCGTGGGGCCCCGCGTCCACGGCCAGGTCGGCGCCGGCACCCAGCTCCTCGGAGATCGCGGTGCGCTGGGCCAGGTCGAGGTACCCCTCGGGCAGGAGACGGTTGTCCTTGGGGTGGCCGCAGATCGACAGGAAGCTCGTGGTCAGGGGCCCGTCGGCCGGCGCGTGGGGTCCGCACTGGGGGTGCTTGGCCCGAGGCGGCGCCGTCACCAGCTCCTGGTAGACCTGCGCCTCGTCCTGGCTCTTGATCACCTGGTAGTGGGGCTGGAAGTCCGGCTTGCCGCCGTGGAGGCGCGCCGAGCAGTCGTCCTTCCACCACAGCTCCCCGGGCAGGGGATTGCCCTCGGCGTCGACCAGGCGGCCGGCCGAGTCGGTGCGACCCGAGGCCCAGAGCACGTTGCCGGCGGCGTCGAGGACGTCGAGCTCCAGGAAGGCGCGCCGGAAGCCGACGCCGGAGGGGAACTTGTGGCCCGTCAGGTTGGTGACGGTGACCTCGGCGTCGAGCTCGCCGCCGGCCATGGACACGTCCGAGACCCGGACCGCGGCCGTGGTGTGCGACGCCTGGTCGAGCATCGCCTCCCGGGTGAGGACCAGGGGATCGACCCCCTTGCTGGTCAGCATGGGGTCCTGGGTCCGGATGCCCAGGACATCGGGGAACTGCGCGGCCATCTCGAGGAAGAAGACGTTGAGGCCCACCAGGGTGTGGCGGGCGTAAGCGTCGCGCACCTGGAGGTCGAGCTCTTTGCTCCCGAAGGCGTACTCGGCCTGGGGGAAGCTCGAGTGCTCCTGGATGGAAGCGATCTTGCTCTTGTAGGTCTCGCCGGCCGCGTTCTTGGAGGGCATGTGGCAGCCCTGGCAGGACTGGGCCTTGGCGCCCGGGCCGCCGGCGAGCTTGCGGCCGTCCGCCGTCACCCCCGTGCGGTAGGCGCTGAACGCCCACTCGGGGAAGGTGGTCTGCTCGTAGACGTAGCCGAGGGTGCGCCGGCCGTCGTAGATGGGCAGGTGGACGGTGTGGCAGCTCCCGCAGAGCTCGGAATTCCGGATGGAGTCGTCGTAGACGGGATCGATCCCCAGAGCGTCCTTCATCGGCTGGGTCTTCGGGTCCTCGAAGGGGCCGTAGAGCTCGGCCGGTGAGCCGACCAGGAAGCTCCCGGTGAAGGTCTTGGCGAAGCCGTGCTCGTTCGGGTTCAGGAGGTCCTGGCGCGCCTCGAGGCAGCGGTTCTGGGGCTCCTTGGCGGCCGGGTCGTCCGGCCCCTTGCCCACCAGCATGTGGTGGCAGGCGGTGCACGAGATCCCGTCGCGGGCCAGGCCGCCGTAGCTGGCGAGATGGGCCTGGGGGTTGTGGTCCGGGTAGGGCACGGCATTGGCGTACTCGCGCAGGAAGGGCTGGCAGCCGTCATCGCCCGATCTCCCCGATGGTTCCGGCTGGGGGTGGTCGATCCCGTACTGGCGCTGGCCGGTGATGCCATGGCAACCCAGGCAGACGTCCTGGACCGTGGTCGACTGGGGGGAATGGAAGGTGTCGACCTCGCTGGCGAGCTGGGCATAGAAGATCGGATCGCGGCCCCCCAGGCCCATGGGCGAGGTGCGCCAGGTCGCGTACGGCGAGAGGTTGAGGAGCGGGGCGGCGTCCCCGTCCCGGTGCGGGTTGGGCGCGGTCATGTCGAACTGGAGCCCGGTGCTGCCGGCATCGTGGCAGCCCAGGCACTGGTCCGAGGTCACGAACTGGCTCGCCACCGTCGGGCCGCCCGCCTCGACCCAGGTGTTGTCGTAGGTCTCGGAGGGCATCTTCAAGACCGTCTCCCGGGTGGGATGCGGCAGGGACGTCGCGGGCACGCTCTGGACGAAGGCCGCTTCGTAGCCGGCCCGAGGCTCTTCCTCTCGGGGCCGGTCGTCGGAGACATCGGAGACTGCGGAGTGGAGGCTCGGCGCGGCGAGGGCGGCGGCGCCGCCGGAGCCGAAGAAGTGCTGCGACAGGAAGGTCAGCGGCTCACCGGGCTCGCCCTCGACGTTCGCGAGGCTCGAGAAGGTCAGGTTGTCCTTGGCCGAGGCGTGGCAGTTCATGCAGTACTGACCGAAGCCCATGTAGGGCAGCCGGTTGCCGGCGGTCGCCGGGTAGTCCGGGGTCCAGCCCTTCCAACCGAACCAGCCCCAGAACCACCCGTCCTTGGAGGCGCCCCGGTCGCGAATCATGACCGCGGCCCCGTTCGACGGCAGCAGGTGGGTCACCGGGACGCCGGCGCAGGCCGCCGCCGGGGCGTCGTACATCTCCTTGACCAGGATGGCGCCGTCGGGCACCGGCGGCGGGTTCGCCGGTGCGTCCGCCTCCTCGGGCGGGCGGTTCGCCTTCATCCAGGCGATCATCTCGGGGGAGTACCAGATGACCACCGGCATGTGGGTGCCGTAGGGCTGGCCGGCCCACTCGCCGCCGGAGAGGGTGGCGATGTACGGACCCGTGTCGCGCACCGCCTTGTCCGGCTTCCAGCCCAGGTCCTCGTCCCGATGGCAGAAGTGACGGAGGAAGTCGCCGAGCACCCGCTCGTACTTCTCGAGGGGCAGGGCCGAGGGGTGGCGCACCTGGTCTGCCAGGCGTTTGCACAGGGCCTTGTCCGTCGCCACCAGGGGCTTGTGCTGGTCGGTCTTGCACACCAGCACGTCCTCCTGTGCGCGGCCGGGAGCGGCGGCGAGAAGCCGGCGGCCAAGAGGACGAGGACGGCGAGACAGGTCGGGCGGCGGACGGTCATGGCAGCCTCCGAAACGAGACGCGCTCAAGTGCAGTCTGAGAGTCGCGAGTTGCGAAAGAGTCTAAACCATGAGGCGCACCACCCTCGCCCATCCCACACCGACCCATACCCCGAAGCCCGACGAGTGGGGGGCGAGCCGGGGCGATCGTAAGTGGTTGCGGTCAGCCTCGCCTCCGGCAGTGAGGAGTCGAGGTACCACGAGCAAGCTCTGGAGGACGCGTGGGTAGGTAACCGCGGTAGGTCCCTCCATTCGGCACTTGACAGGCGTCCGAGCCAGGAATACGATGAATCTGTCGTACAACGATCTTGTAGTGCAACGATACCGTAGATTGACCCAACCAAATTCCAAGGAGACCCATGGTTCGGAACCTCACCGGCGCCCCCGTGCTCGGGGATGACTTCTTCGACCGGACTCGCGAGCAGGAGGAGCTCTGGGACTTCCTTCACCGGGATCACGTGCTCCTGCTGGCCCCGAGGAGGGTCGGCAAGACTTCTCTCATGCAGAGGCTCGCAGCAACGGGTCCGGACAAGGGCATCGAGGCGGCCTATCTGAGTGCTGCAGACGCGCAAGACGAGCTTCGGTTCATCGACCACCTCCTCGCCGGAGTCGCTAAGCCGGCGGCAGGCGCCAAGGCCCTGAACCGTCTCAAGAAGAGCTCGCCAGGGAAGGCCCTCAAGAAGGTGAAGAGGATCGACTTGGGGAGCTTCGGCTTCGAGCTCGACTCCTCCACTGCCGATTGGGCCACGGTCGGAGAGAGTCTGACCGAGGTTCTCGCTTCGCAGCAGCGCCGCTGGCTCCTGCTCGTCGACGAGCTGCCGATGTTCGTGCTCCGGCTCCTCCGCGACGACCCCTCGGCGGTGCGCGCCCGGAAGTTTCTGGAATGGTTCAGAGCCCTTCGCCAGCGGTCGGACATGGAAGGTGGTGTCCGATGGCTGCTCGCCGGTTCCATCGGACTCGACGCCGTTACAGCACGCCTCAACCTCGGCGACACCATCAACGACCTCCACATCTACCATCTCGGTCCGTTTGGTGAGCGCGCCGCCGGGGACTTGCTTCGTGAGCTGGCGACCACCCACGACCTCCCTTTGGGCGAGGACGTCCGTGACTACATGATCCGACGGGTCGGCTGGCTCATCCCTTTCCATCTTCAGCTCCTCTTCGCGGACCTCCGGAGCCACTGCAAGGAGCGGGGAGGAACGCCCTCCGTCGCTTCCGTGGATGCCGCCTACGAAACTCTCCTCTCGGCTAGCCGGAAGGGCTACTTCGACTACTGGCGGCAACGCCTCCACGAGGAGCTGGGCAAGCCGGATGCCAGCTTCTCGCTGGCGCTCTTGGCCGCCGTCGCCCGGGACGAGTCCGGAGCCAACCGGCAGACCCTCCAGCAGGTGCTGGGGAACCACGTCGCAGATCAAGTCCAGCGGGACGAGAAGCTGCGCTTCCTCCTCGACGTGCTGGAGGGGGACGGCTACCTGGTCGAGGACGCGGGCCGCTTCCGATTCCGATCTCCACTAGTTCGGGACTTCTGGTTGCAGAGAGTCCTGCCATGACTACCCTCGATCTTCCCCTCCGGAGCCCCGCCCTGTACAACCCGCACCTTCTGAGCAAGGAGGAGCTGCTCGGCCTGTTCAGCGCGCGCCAGGCGCTTCTCGAGGAGCTCGTCAAGGACCTCGAATCGACGCCCCGCGGCGAACCCGCCCAGCACCACCTCATCGTGGGCCAGCGCGGGATGGGCAAGACCATGCTCCTTCGCCGGCTCTACTACGCGGTGGACGACTCCCCCACCTTGAAAGAGCACTGGCTCGCGCTCTCGTTCCCAGAAGAGCAGTACAACGTTGCCACCCTCTCGGACTTCTGGCTCAACTGCGTGGACGCCCTCAGCGATGCGATTGAGAGTCGGGGCAAAGCCCAGGCCGTCCAGGAGCTGGATCGGGCCGTCGAAGAGCTCCGTGCGGTGGGTGAGGAGTCGGAGCGAGCTCGACGTGCCCTCGATCTCCTCACTGGAACTTCCGAGAAGCTCGGGAAGCGGCTCCTCCTCCTGGTCGACAACGCCGATCTCGTGCTCGCTCGAATCGGTGGAGAGGACGAGGCATGGGCGCTCCGGGAGGTGCTCTCCTCGCGACCTGCCGTGACCTTCGTCGGGGCGAGCTCCGCCGCCTTGGAGTCCGCCTACGAGTACGGGAAAGCCTTCTACGAGTTCTTCCGGATCCACGACCTCGCGGGGCTGAGCGAGAAGGAGACCCGGAACCTCCTCCTCCGATACGCCGACCAACAAGGCGACGACCAAGTTCGAAAGCTCCTCGAAAGGGACCCCGGGCGCCTCCGGACCCTCCACACGCTCACCGGCGGCAACCCCCGAACACTCGTCCTCCTCTTCAACATCTTCGCCCAGGGCGCGGATGGAGACGTCCGTGCCGACCTCGAACGGCTCCTGGACCAGTGCACGCCCCTCTACAAGGCCCGGTTCGAGGCCCTATCGCCCCAGGCCCAGCAGCTAGTGGACGCACTCGCCCTCCACTGGGACCCGGTGAGTGCCGGTGAGCTGGCCAAGGCCAGTCGTCTCTCGGTCAATACGGCTTCGGCCCAGCTCAATCGATTGGTGCGAGAGGGAGTCGTCGAGAAGGTGCCCTACGAGCCGGCGAGCAAGACCGGCTTCCAACTCGCCGAGCGGTTCTTCAACATCTGGTACCTGATGCGCGCCAGCCGCCGGGTGCGCCGTAGGTTGATCTGGCTCGTCGAGTTCCTCCGGATGTTCTACGGCGAGGAGGAGCTCCGGGAGACGGCTCGAAGGCACATCCGCCTGGCCGGAAAGCTCACTCCCGAGGACCGTGTACGGCACGCGGAGCTCAGCTTCGCCCTGGCCTTCGCCTTCGAGGACGAAGGAGTCCGCTGCGTTCTGGAGAGAAGCGGGCTCCAGATGCTCGTCGGTGACGGGGACTTGCGGAGCAATCTCCGAGAGCTCGTGGACCTCGAGGCCGCGGAGCCGGAGCTCAAGACCCGAGCCGAGTACCTCGAACGCTTCGAGACCCTGCAAAGGAGCCTCGACGGGCTGGTCGGGAGTGGAGTCCTGGACAAGGACCTGGAGCTCGATCAACTCATCCTGCGAGCCCCCCTCAACCTGGGCGAAAAGGAGCAGCTCGTCGAGGAGCTTCGCGGAGCCGATGCCGAAAGAATCGAGGAGATCGCCAACACCTTCGCCCGTCGGGAGAAGGGTTTCTTCGAACGCCTCGCATCAGATGAGACCGTGGAAAGACTGCGGGCAGCGCTGCACGAGGGCCACATGAAGGCCTTCGACGACGTGGACGGCGCCCGTTTGGCCGAGGAAGCGATGGGGACGAGTGGAATCGTGGCGGTGGCTGCCGCGACGCGCCTGGATGTCTCGGAGAGCTCGGAGGCTCTCGAAGCTCTTGAAGCCAATGTCGAGCAGTCGACCTCCCCTTACCCGTGGCTCCTTTGGCTGGAGCGATGCGGCCGAAATGCGTCACCCGAAGAGGTGGATCACGCCGTCCAGAGAACTTCGGCACTGGCGGCTGGCGCCCCGAAGTCTCTGAGCGAGCTCGCGTTCCATCTTAACGTCTCGCTCAATCGCCGTGAGGAAGCCGAAGCACTCTACCGACGGGCCATCGAGCTCGATCCAGAATGGGAATCTTTGTGGATCGATCTGGGAAATGTTCTCGACAGGGCGCAGCGCCTCGCCGAGGCAGTGCACGCATATAGAAAGGCCATCGAGCTCAATCCTCAAGATGCTGGGGCTTGGAACAATCTAGGCAATGTCCTCGAAAAGCAAGGGCTGACGTCAGAGGCTGAGGAAGCGCTTCGCAAAGCTATTGAGCTAGACCACCAGTTCTCCCCTTGGGCCTTCCTGAATCTGGCGGACCTGCTACAGCGCCAAGAACGGTTCGCCGAAGCCGAGGGCGCACTCAAGGCGGCTATCGAGGGTCAACCTGGGCTGCCTCCACAGCTCCTATCCCTTGCGTGGCTCTACCTAGGGACACTCCTCGAGAAGGCAGACCGCCAAGACGAGGCCGAGGCCGCCTATCGCAAAGCGACCAAGTCGGAGCCAGCGTCGTTCGAGGCATGGCCCAAACTGGCCCTGCTGCTGGCTCGTCAAGTCCGAACAAGCGAGGAATCTACAGCCCTCCTTGAGATGCTGAACATCGATTCCAGTGACGCAGGCGTCAAGAACGCGGTGGCTTGGAGTCTCTTCGAGTCGGGCCACGCCCTCGATGAGGCGGGAAGCCTTGCCCGGAACGCCGTCGAGTCAGAACCGTCGCCCGAGGCGAGCCACACCTTGGCCTGCATCTTGGTCCGCCAGGGAAAGTGGAATCGCGCCATCGCGCCGGCGATGACGTTCCTGAGCGCTTGGGCCTCCGACATACCGGAGGGCCTCTGGCCCGACATCGTCACGTTCTTCAGGGAAACCGTAGCCGCCGGCAAGACGAGCGGAGGCCGCCGAGCTTCTCGACGAGCTCGAGCTCGGCGAGCGATGGCGCCCGCTGCGGGAGGCACTGGAAGCCCTGGCTCGAGAGAATCGGAACTACCTCCGGCGCGTCGCGCCCGAGGTCCGGAAGCCGGCAGAGGTGATCCTGGAGGAGCTGACCGCGCCCAGAGAAGGCGCAGTCGAGGCAGTGCAGGAGCCAGCGGAGAAGGCTCCCAGGGACACTCCGACGCCAGTCAAGAAGAGATCGAAGAAGCGTCGCACGAAGCCTTGACCTCGCCGGAGCGCGGCACTGGAATCTTTCCCGCTCGTCTCAGGCCGGAGGCCGGCGAACGGTAGGGCGCGGAATTGTCCTGGAAAGGGGCGCCCGGCCGCAGTTGCCAGCTCCCGCGCGACTCCGAGGGGTCCGACCCCAGAGGGCCGGGGCTCGCGACCGGCGGCGTCTTGGACCGCGCTCGACGAGACCTCACGGAGTCCGGACCGGAACGGCGCGGGCCATGCCGAGGCGCGGCTCCTCCGGCCCGCCGTTCTAGCAAGCCGCGCCGTCCGCAAGGGCGCGAGCTCTCGCCCTCTACCACCCTTCCCCGTAGTCCTCGCCGTAGTCGCTCGAGCCTCCCCACAGGGTGCCGTGGGCCTGGTCGAAGTAGATGGCGTTGATCGGGCCGGAGGTCTTGGCCTTGGTCGTAACGTGGTAGCCCATCTTGCGCAGCGCAGCCTGCACCCAGGGCGGCGTGTCCTCCCGCACGTCGATCCAGCCCGGCCGCGACTCGTGCTGGCCGAACGACGAGAGCATCTGGTAGCTCGTGATGTTGGCCGCCTCGGCCGACTCCTGGACGTTCATCCCGAACTCCACGACGTTCAGGAAGAACTGGAGGAGGTTCTGGTCCTGGGTGTCGCCGCCCTGGACCGCCGAGGCCAGGTAGGGCTTTCCGTCCTTGAGGGCCAGGCTCGGTGTGAGGGTCACCCGTGGCCGCTTGCCCGGCTCGACCACGTTGTACGGGTTCTCGGCCCGGTCGGTGACGAAGCTCTGCATGCGCTGGGACAGGCCGACCCCGGTGTGGCCGGCGATGAACGCCGGCACCCAGGCCCCGCTCGGCGTCATGGAGACCACCCAGCCGGACTCGTCGGCCGCGAGGACGGAGGTGGTGCCCGCCCGGAACGCCTCGTCGAAGCTTAGTGCCTCGTTGCAGGAATACGCTCCCATTCGGGCGCCGCTGCATCCGCCCCGGCTGCGTTGCGCTCCCTGCGACAGACCTCCGGGTATGCCTCGGTCGCGCGCCTGGCCGGGGCGGCGCCCCGGCGCCCTCGGTGCGTGACCGTATCTCTGCACCGAGGCACCCATCTCGGCCTGCTGGTCGCCCGCCGGCGCGCTCTTGCGGGGCGGCGGCCAGCCCTTGAGGAGGTCGAGGAACGGGTTGTCGCCCTCCTGGAAGTCGTAGGGATTGCCCGGCTTCACTTCCGGGTCGTTCTTCGTCCAGTCGATCTGCCCGCGCCGCTGGTCGGCATAGGCCTTCGAGAGCAGGCCCGCCACCGGCTCGGCCGGCGGGAAGTACGGATCGCCGTAGTAGAAGTCCCGGTCGGCGTACGCCAGGTTCATCACCTGGTAGAGGGTGTGGATGTAGCGGGCGCTGTTGTAGCCCATGGCCTGGAGGTCCAAGGGCTCGAGCAGGTTCAGAGCCTGGAGCATCACCGGCCCCTGGGTCCAGGTGGTGAGCTTGTAGACGTCGATCCCCTTGTAGGTGGTCAGGGCCGGCTCCTCCCACTTGACCTGCCAGTCGGCCAGGTCCTGCTTGGTGATCAACCCGCCGGCCTCACGGGTGCCGCGCACCAGCTCGTCGGCGATGTCCCCCTTGTAGAAGCGGTCGTAGGCGGCGTAGATCGCTTCCTTGCGCGACTTGCCCGCGGCCAGGGCCTGGTGCTCGGCCTCCACCAACTTGTGGAGGGTGGCGGCCAGGTCGGGCTGCTTGAAGACCTGCCCCGGCTCGGGGGGCTCGCCGCCGGGCAGGAAGACGGCCTTCGAGTGCGGCCAGCCCTCGATCAGTTCGCGGCGGGCGCGGATCGAGCGGATGAGCTGAGCTTCGATCGGATAGCCCTCGGCCATCCGGATCGCCGGCTCCAGGACCTCGCCCAGAGACATCGTGCCGTACTCGGCGAGGAGGGTCATGAGGGCCCCGGGCGTGCCCGGCGTGACCGCAGCCAGGGGTCCCCACTCGGGCGGATAGCGCTCGCCGCGCTTCTTGAAGAAGTCGGCGGTGGCGCCGGTGGGGGCGACCCCCAGACCATCGAGGGCGATCACCTTGCCGGTCTTCGGGTTGTAGATCAGGGCCTGGGTCTCCCCTCCCCACCCCAGGGTGTCCCACATGGTGCAGGCGGCGGCGAGCATGGTGCAGGCCGCGTCGACCGCGTTGCCTCCCTTCTGAAACGTCATGGCGCCGGCCGTGGCGGCCAACGGCTTGCCGGTGATCGCCAGCCAGTGGCGGGCGTGGAGCACGGGTTTGTCCACGCCCTCGGCGCCGGCGCGGCCGGCCACGGTCAGGCCGGTGGCGGTGAGGAGCGCCAGGGTCGCGAGCCACGGGATCGTCCGTCGCATGCTCATGGATGCCTCCTGGAGTGGTGAGGAACGGGGTCGGTCGATCGAATCCCCGCAGTGTATCGCCCCATACCGGCCGCGCCGCCGGACCCCGTCCCACAAGGCCGCAGCGCTTCGTCACACGGCACATCGCTGGACGGCGGCCCAATGTTAGGATCACCGGACTCGAAACGCCCGGGAAGGCGCCCGGGCCGCCCTTTGACCAGCTCCCGGACTCCCATGCGCAAGACCTGGATCGCCCTCGCGCTGCTCGGCCTCGTGCTTCTCGCCTACGGTGGCACCCTCTCCGGCGCCCCGGCGGCCCAGGCCGGCGTCCAGCCTGCGGGCGCCGCCGGTGCAGGCACCCCTGCGGGGGAGGCCGGGCACGGCGGCGACTCGAGCGGGGATGGGGGCGAGCAGGCCGGCGGCGGCCACACCAGCCCGGTCCTCCCGGTACTGCTGGGGCTGATCGTCATTCTGACGGCCGCCAAGCTGGGGGGCGCCCTGTTCGAGCGCTTCCACCAACCGGCGGTGCTGGGCGAGCTGATCTTCGGGGTTCTCCTCGGCAACTTGGCCCTGCTGGACATCCACGGGCTGGAGTTCCTGAAGAACAGCTCGGGAATCGAGATCCTGGCCGAGCTCGGCGTCATCCTCCTGCTCTTCGACGTCGGCCTCGAGTCGAACATCGAGGAGATGAAGTCGGTGGGGCTGTCGAGCTTCGCCGTGGCCGTGATGGGGGTCATCGCCCCCTTCTTCTTGGGCTGGGGGGTCTCGGCGATCATGATCCCAGACCACCCCCTCATGGTCCACATCTTCATCGGCGCCACCCTGTGCGCCACCAGCGTCGGGATCACCGCCCGGGTGCTCACCGACCTGGGCAAGATCCACAAGCGCGAGTCCAAGATCATCCTGGGGGCGGCGGTGATCGACGACATCCTGGGCCTGGTCATCCTGGCGGTGGTCACCGGCGTGATCACGGCGTCCCAGACCGGCACCTCGCTGTCGTCCCTCTCGGTGCTCTGGATCGTGGCCAAGGCGGTGCTCTTCCTGGGCGGCGCAATCTTGATCGGCACCTGGCTTTCGCCGCACATGTTCCGCCTGGCGAGCAAGCTCCGGGTCCAGGGGATGCTCCTCACCGTGGCGCTGGTCTTCTGCTTCGTGCTGGCGTACATCGCCAACAAGCTCGACCTGGCGACCATCGTCGGCGCCTTCGCTGCCGGGCTGATCCTGGACGAGGTCCACTACCGGGACCTCCTCGACTGGGGCGAGCACTCCATCGAGGAGCTGCTCCACCCCCTGTACATCTTCCTGGTACCCATCTTCTTCGTGCGCATGGGCATCAAGGTCGACTTCTCCACCTTCGGCCAGGGAGACGTCCTGGGGTTCGCAGCCCTCCTCTCGGTGGCCGCCGTCGTGGGCAAGATGGTGTGCGCCGGAGGGGTCCTGGAACGGGGCCTCGACCGCACGTCCGTGGCCGTGGGCATGGTGCCCCGCGGCGAGGTGGGCCTGATTTTCGCCGCCATCGGCGAGAGCCTCCGCTTCCACGGCGAGCGGGTGATCACCCCCGAGGTCTACTCGGCGGTGGTCATCATGGTGATCGTGACCACCCTGATCACGCCGCCCTGGCTCAAGTGGACCCTGGCCCGTGGAGAGCGGAGGGCGGCGCAGGCCGCTGCCGCGGCGCCGGAGGGGGCCGAGGCCGGCGCCCCTTCGGACTCGTAGCCAGAACCCCGCAGACCTACTCGCCGGGCAGGACCTCCCGGAGCTCGATCCGGAGGGCGATCACCCCGAAGGGCCTCCGGCCGGGGGCGGAGTCGCCGGCGGCGTGGCTGGAGAGGGCGCCGGATCCTCAGCCGGCGCCCGGTCCCGCGGGGGCTCGGGCACCTCGCGCTGGGGCAGCACGACGACGGTGTCGCCGTCCTTGACCAGGCCGAGCTCTTCGCGCGCCAAGTGCTCGAGAAGCACCGGGTCGTTGCGCAGCCGCTCGATGCGGCGGTGAAGCTCTTCGATCCTGGCCTGGGTCTGGTCGACCTTGCTCTGGAGCTCGGCCTGGCGCGCCCGCGCCCGCGCCAGGTCGTGGTAGCTCCGTGCTCCGGCCACCGCGAGGAGGAGACCGAGGAAAAGGATCGCCGCCACCGTCACCGAGCGGACGGGACGCCCTTCGCGGACAGCGGCGGCGTTGGAGCTCACCCTTTCCAGCGCGGGAAGGCCGCGGCCCCGGCGAAGGCGGCGGCGCCTTCCAGCTCCTCCTCGATCCTGAGCAGTCGGTTGTATTTCGACACCCGGTCGCTGCGCGCCGGAGCGCCGGTCTTGATCTGGCCGGCGCGGGTGGCCACGGCCAGGTCGGCGATGGTGGTGTCGTTGGTCTCCCCGGAGCGGTGGCTGATGACCGTGGCGTAGCCGTTGGTGCGGGCCAGCTCGACGGCCGCCAGCGTCTCCGAGACGGTGCCGATCTGGTTGAGCTTGACGAGCAGGGCGTTCGCCACGCCGTCGGCGATGCCCTCGGCCAGGATCTCGGGGTTGGTGACGAAGATGTCGTCACCCACCAGTTGCACCTGCTCGCCCAGGGACTGGGTCATCACCTTCCAGCCGCCCCAGTCGTCCTCGGAGAGGCCGTCCTCGATGGAGATCAGCGGATAGGCGTCGAGCCACTCGCGGTAGAGGTCGATCAGATCGCCGGCCTCGAGGCCCTCCCGGCCCTCGCCGGCGAGGGCGTAGGTGACCTTCTTGCCGCGGCGCTTCTCCACCAGCTCGTTGGCCGCCACGTCGATAGCCACCGCGATCTGCGCGCCCCGGCTTGTAGCCCGCCTTCGAGATGGCCTCGACCAGCAGGTCGAGGGCCTCCCGGTTGCTCGAAAGGTTGGGCGCGAAGCCCCCCTCGTCGCCGATGGAGCTCGACAGGGAGCGCTCCTTGAGGACCTTCTTCAGGGTGTGGTACGTCTCCACCGCCGCGCGCAGCGCGTCGGAGAAGCGTTCGAACCCCAGGGGCACGAGCATGAACTCCTGCACGTCCACGTTGTTGTCGGCGTGGGCGCCGCCGTTGAGCACGTTGAGCTGCGGCACCGGGAGCACGTTCGAGAGCGGGCTCCCCAGGTAGGTGTAGAGGGGCAGGCCGGAGGCGCAGGCGGCGGCCTTGGCCACCGCCATCGAGGCGCCCAGGATGGCGTTCGCTCCCAGTCGGCTCTTGGCTTCGGTGCCGTCGAGGTCGATCAGCGTGCGGTCGATCAGCACCTGGTCCCGAACGTCGCGGCCGGAGAGGGCCGCGGCGATCTCCCCCCTGACGTTCTGCACCGCCTCCGTAACTCCCTTGCCCAGGTAGCGCTTGCCACCGTCGCGCAGCTCCAGGGCTTCCCGGCTGCCGGTCGAGGCACCGGAGGGGACGGCGGCCCGGCCCCAGGCACCCCCCTCCAGGAAACACTCCACCTCGAGAGTCGGGTTGCCCCGGGAGTCGAGGATCTCTCGGGCATGGATCTGGTCGATTGCAAACATCGGAGCTCCTCTGTCGGATCGGTCGATTTGGATAGAGTGTGCCGGGGGAGGCTCCAACCGCTGAACGATTATATGGTCAGGACGATCAGGATTCGTGTTTGCAAGCTAGGCGCCACCCTCGTGGCGGCGCTCGCAGTGTGGGGGTGCGGCGCGACGGAGACGCCTAAGCCCTCCCCACCCCCTCGCCCCAACGTGGTCATCGTACTGGTCGACGCCCTGCGCGCCCAGAGCCTCGACCTCTACGGCTATGACCGGCACACCGCCCCCAACGTCGCGGCCTTCGCCCGGGGCGGCTACGTCTTCGACCGCGCCTACGCCCAGGCTCCGTGCACCTTCCCGTCGGTCAACTCCATCCTCACCAGCCGGCCGCCCCTGGAGTTCGTCGGCCAGCCGGACGGGCGCATGGGGATTCCGGCCGGGGTTCCGACCCTGCCCGAGATCCTCCGGGAGCACGGCTACTCGACCGCCGCGGTCTCGGCGAGCCCGATCGTGCGCCAGAGCCCCACCCACTTCAATCCCCACGGCGGCTTCGGCCGGGGGTTCGAGCGCTTCCACGAGGAGTGCCTGTGGAACCGCGCGACCTGCGTGAACCGCCGGGTCCGCAAGATGGTCCGCCACCTCCCCGAGCCCTTCTTTCTCTACCTCCACTACATGGACGTCCACGATCCGTACCGGCCGCCGACAACCTGGCCCCGGAAGTTCGCGGTCGAACCGTTCCGGGGAGCCACCGAGGGCGTAGCGACCGGCGACCCGAACTCCCATCGAAGCCCTCCTGTCGAAGGGCACCGACCCCGCCTCGATCCCCCGTGCCGACGTCGACCACCTCCACGACCTCTACGACGAGGAGATCGCCTTCTTCGACGCCCGCTTCGAGGCCCTGCTGGGCGAGCTGCGCCGGCGCGGCCGGCTCGACCGGACGCTGTTCGTGTTCCTCGCCGACCACGGCGAGCAGTTCCTCGAGCACGGCGAGGTCAAGCATTGCCACAGCGTCTTCGACGTCGAGACCCACGTGCCCCTGGTCGTGCGCCTGCCGCCGGAGCTAGAGGCCGCCCCGCACCGGCGCATCGAATCGCTGGCCGCCAACCTCGACGTCCTGCCCACGATCCTGGACTACCTGAAGATCGCTCCCCCGCCGGGCGTCGAGGGCACGAGCCTGCGCCCCGCGATCGAGCGCGGGGCTGCGGTCCACGAGGCGGTCTTCTCCAGCTGGGGCGGGCAGAGGGCGGCGGCCGGCGACCGGTACAAGCTGATCCTCCAGCTCGGCAACGGCTCCCGCCGGCTCTTCGACCTGGCCTCCGACCCCGGAGAGACCCTGGACGTGCGCTCCGAGCACCCGCGGGCGGCGCACCGCCTCGCGCGGGAGCTCTCTCACTGGATCCGGAACGTGGAGGGGAAAACGAAGCGGGGCGCCGAGATCCGCGACAGCGAAGCCCTCGACCGCCTCCGAAGCCTCGGCTACATCCAGTAGGAGCTCTGCAGCTCGGCAAAAGGGCTTGACTCCCAGGGGCCTCTATGCGACGATATTTGTCCGCCCGGAAGCGGGCGGTTGAAAACACGGTGACGCGGGGTGGAGCAGTCCGGTAGCTCGTTGGGCTCATAACCCAAAGGTCGCAGGTTCAAATCCTGCCCCCGCTACCAAATACAAGGCCCCGGGAGTCGAGGACCCACGGTCCGAAGGCTCCCGGGGCCTTTCTGCGTCTACGGGGGTGCTGGCAATGCAAGGCGATCTACGTCGAGGCCATCTCGCTTCGGAAGTAAGCCAGAACGCCGTCCTCGCTCAACTCGCCCATTCGGAACCAGGAGAGCCACTCCTCGATGATCTCCGCGGCGTCGGCGACTAATCGGTAGGAAGTCACCTCCATGGCCTGCGCACTCTCTCCAAGCGGCTGGAGGTGATCAAACCGGAGGATCGATTCGGACGCTCCGGGAAGCGGCAGACTGTCCCACGAATACTGGGGGTACTCGGCGCGGCGGATTCGCTGGACGAACTCGGGCCTGAACCCGCCCCTCTTGCCGCTCTGGTCGGCTCCGTAGTAGGGCGCGACCAGCACCGACCGGTTTGTAAGGTATCGAGCCGTCGCTCCTCCGTCTTCTCCCACCAACCGCTGCAGAAGCTCTGAATGGAGTCGTCAGGGTAGATCGGAGTCACCCCGCGCTTTCGAGGTCCACGCGTCCGCGGCAAACGACATCGTGCCGGTTCGGGGCTCGGCCTCCGGACCGTCCAGCCAAGCGACGCCGTCCGCAAACACCTCGTCGTAGCGTGGTGGCGGCTCTGGCACTATGGTCCGACGATCTGCTCGCCGGGTCGCGAGCCGCCGCTCGACCTCCTCACGCATCTTCTTGCGCTTGGTCTTCGAGATCACGACGGCAGGCAAGAGCCTCGAGGTAGCCGGCTCTCCTCGTTCCATGGTGGGCCTCAGATCCAGTACGTTTCCCGGAGCCGCGCGCAACATCGGTGCCGTCCGGTAGACGTGGTGCAGCAAGGCGCTCGTGTCGGAGCCAAAATTCCGCACCGCCCTCGCGACAGAGAACACCACCTCGCTGGGAAGGCCGGACTCGCGAACCTCCAGCCGGTCGTCCGGAAGCTTCCACCGGACGCTGTCGTCTCTGTACTGGCTGCTGAAGCGCCTGCACTCGGCGTGCAAGGCCGCCATCGCCGGCTCGATCTGCAGGAAGGCATCGGCCGACCACGGTCCGAACTTGTGAAACCGCCATTCGATTCCGGTGAAGGAGCTGCCATTGTGGTTCTCTGCATAGGCCAGGTCGGCCAGGTACAGGTACTTGAGGAGATGAATCGGTCCCAGCTCCCGGTCGTACCGGTCGTCGGCCTGCGCTGCCGCGGCAAGCGCGAGGCCGAAAACAGCCTGGATCCGATTCACATCCATCACTGAAGTGTAGTACGAGGATCTGAAGACCCGGAACGGCCCGTCCCCCAGTCCACCTTCTTCGACCCCTTGCGCACCCAGTAGCCGCGGTACCAGACGTAGCCGTGGGCCCGGAGCATGCCGCTCCAGTCCTTGCCGTCGGGGCGCCAGGTCTGGAAGATGAGGTCCGGGTGGTGGGCCACGAGGGCGTGGAGGTAGCCGAGCTTGAGGTGGCCGGGGCGAGCCCAGCGGTATCTCTCCGGGGTCAGGTGGAACGACGGCGGCTGGTGGGCGACCCAGCGGTCGTTGTAGCCCAGCATGTCCACCAGCTCCCAGGTCGAGAAGTAGGCCGGGATGCCCCCCCAGACCACGGCCACCCGGGCGTCGGGGGCGAGCCAGCCGGCGTGCTCGAGGGCCAGGGTCTCGCGGGCGTAGCGGGCCTGCCCACCGACGTTGAGGGGGAGCTCGCGCACCGAGACCTTGCGCCAGCCCGCCGTGTCCCAGGCACCGTCGGCCAGGAGCAGCAGGCCCACGGTGAGGACGGCGGTGCCCGCCCGGGGCGCCCAGGTCACCCAGGCCCCTCGCCGGGGGCGCCCCGCTCCGCCGGTGCAAGCCGCCAGGGAGGCCAGCCCCCGATTCACCACCGCGTTGAACAGGACGAACACCAGGGGCACGACGAAGCAGACGAAGCGGTTGGCCCCCACCCGCTGCCACTCCCAGGCATCGCCGCCGACGTAGATCGAGTAGGCGAAGAAGGCGAGGACGACGGCCGCCGGGAGGAGCACGCCGCGACCGGTCCGGCCGGCCCTGGAGGACCGGGCGACCCAGGCCACCCCCGCGGCGATCGCCACGAAGGGCACCGTCAGGGGCTCGGCGAAGCGCCAGAAGGCCCACAGGCCGCGGAGCACGCGGACCTCCAGGGGGATTCCGGAGAGCTTCAAGTAGTAGGTGTTGGGCAGCGGGTCGCCGTAGTAGAGCCAGCGGAAGAGCTCGTAGCCTCCGGCCACGGCGAGGAGGAGCGCCAGGCCCGGCCCCCAGCTTCGGAGGCGCGAGCGCGGGAACCCGCCGTGGACGGCGACCCAGGCGAGCGCCAGCACGACCAGGATCGCCATGTCCATGCGCAGCAGGTAGGCGGCCGCGAGGACCGCGAAGAGGGCGAGATCCCGGTGCCCGGGATCGGGGTCCATTTCGTTGCTCGCGCGGCGCCCGGTGATCGAGAGGGCCAGGTCCACGGCCAGGACCACGAGCAGAGCCTGGAGGGCGGACTCCATGCCCTGGAGGGCCCAGTGGTTCAGCGGGTAATAGAAGGCGGTGAGGGCGGCGGCCGGCAGCCAAGTCCGGCCTGCGGGCCAGGAGAAGTGCCGGAGCACCAGGCGGCGCACCGCCAGCACGTTCAGAACCAGCAGCGCCAGCGACAGGCACTGGACCACCAGGCTGGCCTTCTGGATCCCGATCGGCAGGAGCTGGATCGGGACCATCAGGAAGAGCCACAGAGGGTGGGTGAAGCCCTCCACGGGGTGCCCGTAGCGCGCCCACTCGAGGCCGTAGCCGTGCACCAGGTTGCGGGCGTAGGTCATGGAGATCATGGCGTCGTCGAAGAGGCAGAAGGTGCGAACCCCCTCCGCCTCGAACGACGTGCGCCAGATGAACCACCCGCCCCAGACCACCTGCAGCGCAAGGAGCGCCAATAGCGCTGCCGGAACCCTCTTCTTCAGGCCTCCTCCTCCGCCGCGAGCTCCCCTTCCGGCCCACTCGGCCCCCGCCGGTCGAGGGGTTGCACCCGCAGGCCGATCAGGAACACCCCCACCATGATGGCGGCGCCGATCCAGAACGGAGTCGGAACGCCCAGGTCGCGGAAGGCGAGACCCGCCCAGATCGGCCCCACCACTCGGGAGATGCCCCCGAACGTCTGCTGAACCCCGAGAGTCTGCCCGGTTTCGCGCCACCGGGCCCGGCCGGAGATCTGCGAGGTCGTGGCGGGGAACAGAAGCGCCGTTCCGATGGGGATGAACGAGGTCGCCACGGCCAGCACCACGAGGTTCCACGGCAGGGCCAGCCCCGTCTCGCCGGCCAGCGAGACGGCCACCAGGCCGGCGGCGATGGAGAGCGCTCCCACCCGCAGCGTGCGGACTTCGCCCAGGCGCGCCACCACCGGCCCGAGGATCGCCGCCCGCATGACGAAGGAGAGGCCGCCCACGTAGGTGTAGAACCAGCCGATCGTCTCGTCGGTGGCCCCGAAGCGGCGCTCGAGGAAGAGGGCGACGACGCTGTTCATGGCCATGAAGGCCATCATTCCCAGGGCGTAGATAAAGATCAGCGAGTGGAGCTCCTCGCCCGGATGGGTGAGCACCCGGACCAGGGCCCGGCGGATCGAGCGCTCCTGACCGGCTTCGGCACCGGCCTCGGCGTCGGCCTCGAACCCGCCCTCCGGCTCCCGGCGCTCGGGCTCGGGTAGCAGACGCCAGGCGAAGGCGGCGTTGGCCAGGCAGAGCCCGGCCGCCAGGAATCCGGGGGCCGCCTCTCCCCAGTGGGCGGCCAGCGAGCCCAGGGCGGGCCCCAGGGTGACGCCGGCGCTGGTCGCCGCGGAGATCCAGCCCAGGGCCTTGGCCCGCTCCTCCGGCGGCACCACGTCGCTCACGTAGGCCTGGACCACACCGGTCGTGCCGCCGCCGGCGCCTTGGATCAGGCGCGAGGCGAAGAGCAGCCACAGGCCCAGGTGATGGCCGCCGGGCACCGCGTGCGGCCCAACGTCGGAGAACCCGCTGGCGACCCCGAACAGGACGAACGCCCCGGCAGAGGCGGCGAGCCCCACGATGATCATGGGCCGCCGGCCCAGGCGGTCGGAAAGCCGTCCCCAGAAGGGCGAGGTGAGGAGCTGGGCGAAGGCGAAGGCCGCCACCAGGAGGGTCACCACCACCGGGTCCGCTCCCAGCCGCTCGGCATAGAACGGCAACAGGGGCAGGACCATGAGAAACCCGATCATGTCGATGAAGACCGTCCCCATGAGGACGGAGAGCTTCGCCACCTCGGAGCGCTTCATCGGCTCCCCCCCGCAACCCCTCGATCCCCTTCCCACCCCTGGGGGGGGAAGGGGACGATCCGTCGGATCCCCCCCACAACCCCTCGATCCCCTTCCCACCCCTGGGGGGGGAAGGGGACGCCACCGCCCGGACCTCGCGCTTCCGTGGATGCGGTCATCCCGCGGCCCTGCCTTCCTCGCCCCAGAGCAGGAACGCCGTGGCGCTGACCACCGCCAGGATCACGCCGTAGACCGACGCCGCTCCCAGGTCCTGCACCCGGAGGCTCGACAAGATCTCCATGGAGATCGGCCGGTTGTCCAGGGTGTAGAGGACCACCGAGGTCACGAAGTCGCCGAGCCCGGTGATGAAGGCGAGGCTGGCACCGGCGGCGAGGGCCGGCTTGAGCAGCGGCAGCAGCACCTTGCGGAGCGAGCGCCAGCGGCCGGCGCCCAGGGACGCGGCGGCCTCTTCGAGAGCCGGGTCGATCTGGGTGAGCCCGGCGACCGCCGAGCGGCCGGTCAGGGGGAGGCTTCGCACCAGGTAGGCCATGGGCAGGATCCAGGGCGTGCCCACCAGGACGAAGCGCCCGATCCAGGGGGCGTGAACGCTGAACGTCGTCGCCAGGGCGATGGCGAAGACCGTCCCCGGGATCGCCCAGGGCAGGGCGAGGAGCCCCTCGAGAGCCCGCCCCAGAGCGCCTTCGGCGGGCCGGCGTGGCGCTTCGCCCCCGTCCCCGCAACCGCGCCGCCGAGCGGGCCGCCACCACGCCCAGGGCGAGGGCGCCGGCGGTGGCCGCGCCGGCCATCCACAGCGAGCTCACCACCGGCCGCAGGCGCTCGGGCTGGGCGAGGAGAGCGCGGTAGTTCGAGAAGTCGAGCACCGGCGGCACGGTCTCGGCCGTCCAGGTGCCCGGCGGGACCAGGGAGATGAGCAGAAGCGTGGCGTGAGGCAGCAGGAGCACGACGGCGAACAGCCAGCCGCCGGCGGCCGCGGCCCAGCGGCCGCCACGGGAGGCGATCCGACGCCGCGCCGGCGCCACCCCCCGGACCGAGCCGCCGGAGAACGCGAAGCCGCCCATCCGGGTCAGGAGCCAGAGCCCGGCCAGGGCCACCACCGCCAGGGTGATCGTCTCAACCCGGGCGGCCAGGTCGTCGCCGTTGAGCTTCGAGGCCGTGATCTGAGTGGTCATCACCCGGAAGGAGCCGCCGAAGATGTAGGGCGCCGAGAACGAGGCCAGGGCGGTCATGAAGGTGAGGAGCGCCGCTCCCGCGAGGGCCGGCCGGAGCATGGGCAGCGTCACCCGGACCAGGGTGCGCAACCGGCTCGCGCCGAGGCTCGACGCCGCCTCCCGGTGGGACGGGTCGAGGCCCGCCAGCCCCGCGCGGGTGAAGAGGTAGAAGTAGACGTACATCGAGTAGGCGTGGACCAGCAGGATCGCCCCGGGCCCCGCCAGGCGCCAGGGGGCCGAGTGGAGGCCGAGGAGATCTTGGACCGCCCGAGAGATGAACCCGGTCTCGCCGTAGAGGAAGAGGAACGCGATCACCCCCACCAGGGGCGGCAGGGCGACCGGCAGGGCGACGAGGGCGCCCAGCAGGCGCCGGCCGGGGAACTCCGTGCGCTCGAAGAGGAACGCGAGCGGCACGCCCACCGCCGCCGACAGGCCCACCGACGCCACCGAGATCCACAGGCTGCGCCACAGGGCGAGCCACTCGTCCGGCCGGTGGGCGAAGGCCGCGAAGCCGGCCAGGGTCCAGCCGTGGCGGTCCCGGAGCGCCTCGCCGAGGGTGATGAGGAGCGGGTAGCCGACCAGCCAGGCGAGAGCCAGCGCGAGGAGAGAACGAGCCCGGCACCGAAGGCGAGGCCGCGCCAGGCGGCGAGCCGGCCGCCGAGATCGAAGGCCTCCTCCTGGTCGTGGGTCACGATGACGGTGGCGATCCCCGCCCGGCGGAGTGCCTCGGGATCGGAGAGTCGCGGCGACTTTACCATCGGGTGCCGAGCGCGATCGGAATGCTAACCTTCTCGGGATGCGCAGTAGACGCTGGACCAGGGCCACGACTCGCCTTTCCCAGCGATGGGTCTTCGTCCTAGCCGTAAGCCTTTCCCTGGCGATCCTCTCGCTACGGGTCGGCTGGTTCCATCACATGGGCATGGCCCGCGACGTGATGGTAGACGACGCCTACATCTCGTTCCGCTACGCCCGGAACCTGGTCCGTGGCGAGGGGCTGGTCTTCAACCCCGGGGAGAGGGTGGAGGGCTACACGAACTTCCTCTGGACGGTGCTCATCGCCGGCGGAATGGCCGCGGGCGCCGAGCCGGAGCCGGTCGCGGAGACCCTCGCCTTCCTCGCCGCGGCTGGGAGCCTGGTGCTCTTGGCCGGCCTCGGTCAACGGCTCCTGCGGGGGCCACTCGCCCTGCCGGCGACCCTCCTCCCGCCGCTCCTCTTCGCCGCCCTTGGGTCCGAGGCCCGCCACGTGGTCTCGGGCATGGAAACCCTGCTGTTCGTCTTCCTGGTGCTCGCCGCGTTCTCTGTGCTCCTCTGGCGATGGCACGGCGAAGAAGCGCCCGCCAACGGCCTGGCGCCGCACCCGCCGGGTCCGAGGCTGCGCGAGGTCTCGGTTTCGGGAGTGCTCTTCTCGCTGGCGACCATGACTCGTCCCGAAGGCGCCATGTTCACGGCGATCGGAGGCCTCATAGTCCTCCTCGGGCCCTGCCCCGGCGCGACCGAGGTCGGTGCCGGGCAGGCCGTAGGGGTGCGAGCCCGCCTTCGAGCGACGGCCACTTTCGCCGGGTCCTTCGTCGCCCTTTTCGGCCCCTTCACGGCCTGGCGGGTCGCCTACTACGGCCACCTCTTCCCGAACACGTTCTACGCCAAGGTCGCAGGGCCCTTGCCCGAGGTGGTGGCCCGAGGTTGGACGAGCCTCGGCCGGATCATGGCTGAATGGCCCGTCTGGCCGGTGCTAGTCGCCGCAGTCCTGGCGCTCTTGCCGATCCACCGCGCGCTCCGGAAGTCCGGCGTCTGGTTCTGGCTTGCCGGTGTGGTGCTCACCACCTGGGTCTCGTTCGTCCTGGTCGGTGGGGACTTCCTCGCCTTCTTCGGCCCCCGCATGCTGATGCCGGCGCTCCCTTTCGCCTTGCTGCTGGCCGCAGAGGGCATCCGAAGAGTCGCGACGGCTTGGCGGCCCAAGAGTGTCGGATGGCTGATGATGTCCGCGGCCCTCGTCGCCTTCCCTCTCTACACGCTCGTTCGCCCGTGGCCCGCGCCCGGCGGCCCACTGGGCGGCCTGGCGAGTCTCCACCAGATGTTCGACGGGATCTCGGCGTGGCTTCTCGAGGCGAGCTCTACGCCGGCCCTCCTCGCCGCGCCGGGGATCGGCGTCATCCCGTATGAGACCGATTGGCCCACCTTGGACATGTTCGGGCTCACGGATGAGCACATCGCCCACGACGGCCACTTTGATCCCGCGATGCCGCCGCGCACGCCCGGGCAGACCCGGTCTACGTCCTCGACCAGCGGCCGGAGTTCCTGATCAGCGACGTCACGCCGGAAGGCATCCCGAACATCGCCAGGCTCGGATGGGTGGGCCGTAGGGTGGCCCACGACTACCGCATCGTCGCCCAGGCCAAGAAGCGCCGGGGCGCGCTGGTCCAGGGCCGCCGCGTGATCGCGGTCGACGGCCTGCGCCTCGATCTCTATCGTCGAGGCTATGACACGGCGATCTTTCGGCGGCGGCCGGGGCGAGCGGCGCCGGGCGGCCCCGGAGGGAGCTCCGGACCGCCCGGCACCTGATGGGTCGTGGATCAGGTCTTAGTACAGCTCAGGCAGAGCTTCGGTCGGGCCGCCCCACCTACTGCTCCACCATGTTGATGAACGCGATGCGCCTGACCGTGGAACTTCTGGTTTCCCAGGTGTACGGTTCGACGCAGATGCCCCGCTTGACCGTCACGTAGAGGGCTTCGCTTCCGGACTCATTCCAGTCGTACCGTGCGCCTCCGGCATAGCTGCGGGCGTGGTCGCCGTTGACCGAAGGCCAGCCTCTCATCGAGTTGAAGAGCCCGGTGAGGTCGTTGTTGAGGTGGAAGACGGATCCCGTGGGCCAGGACGAGCTGGTGCTCCACTCCTGGTAGGAGAGGTAGTCCGGAGTCCCACTCTGGAGCTGGTTCCGGTTGTTCAGGTACAAGGCGGGATCGGTCAGGTAGCTGCCGCAGAAGCTGCGGTCGAGCGAGCAGTTCTCCTGCGCCGTGTACGAGCCGCCGAAGACCGGGTTGGGCCCGGCGGTGTAGCCCAGGAGCGCTCGGTTGCTCGCGTCGTCACACCACAGGGGGCCTTGCTGGGTGCCTTCGGATTGCCACCAGACTTCGGCATGGGCGCCACCGGTCGTCGTGGTGACGCGGCGGAAGCCGACGAAGTCGGTGAGAGCCCGCGACGGAAGCGCCGGCTGACCGGTCAGGGGGTCCACTGGGCGCTGGTCGACGACGTCACCTTCGTGGTAGCAGTAGTAGTCGAACTTGTCGCCTGGATAGGGGCTCGAGTCCAGGTTCTTGAAGCCGAGGCAAAGCTGAACCCCGACTCCGGGGACGCCTTCCTGTGAGAAGTCGATCTTCGCCGGTCCGGCACCCCGCAGGCCGTCTCCCCCATAACCGCCGGGCCCGTCGAACTCGGTCCAGTTCCAGACTCCCGTCCATTGCTGAGAGTTCGCAGGATCCGGTGAGGTGATTACGCCGACCACTCTAACTCCGTAGTCGTGAGACCCACCACGATTGGTGGGGGTCTGCTTGAAGGTGACGAGCTTGGTCCAGGTGTAGTTGTGGTATCCGCTCGGAGACCTCCCGAGCCAGATGACCGTGTCGGTGATCGTGCCCTGGTTTCCGGTGGGATAGCTCGCGTTGGTCACGAGATCGTAGGAGCCGTTGCGGACGTTGAGGCTTCCAACTCCCCAGAATCCGCCGTCGTCCGGCCGCACCATGTCGTTCATGAGCGTCATGGTGTTGTTCTGGCCCCGACGCCCGTCATGAGTGTCGGGCGACTGGAAGATAATGAAGTTGTCGCCACCGTTCAGATACCCGGAGCCCGGGCCGTTGTAGAAGCCGCCGCCCGGCACGACCCACGTGATCACGCCTGCGTTCGACGTGACGTCGCCGAAGTTGTAAGTGGATCCGTTGACCGGGGCTCCAGTCTCCATGCCCTGCACATTGCCGTTGTAGCACCGAGCTGCAGGAACGAGGCTCGGAGACCCGTTGGGGTTGGTCCCACAGTTCCACTTCTCGGTGATCGGGTCGATCACCATCGCCGCGGCCGTCCCGCCGTACTGCGGGACCGCAGCCGAAAGAGACATTCCGCTGAGCACGAACAGCGTCAGAACACCACACGTCTTCTTCACTTCGTTTGCCTCCAGTTTAGATGTCGGGGGGGGTGCGGGGCGGAAAGCTCGACGCTTGCCGCCGACGGACGGTTGGCGAACCGCCCGCTACTCCAGGTTCGGGAGGACCAAGCTCTACATGTGCTCGGGCTGAGGAGCAGTATCGGCGCGGGGAGCGCGCTTACCCGGAGGGCACTGTTGGGGAATGGCTCCTGAACCATAACTTCAAGAACGATCATACGAAGACTCTAACATTTATACATCTACTTGGCAAGGGCCGGGGACGCTCCAACCGTCACCCGTACGCGGCGGCGATCACTGCCCGGGGTCGGTGGCGAAAGCCCTGGGAGACGGGCCTTCGGGAGCCGGCCGCAGGAGGACCCAGTCCCCTTCGGCGGCCGTCGGCCGGCCGCGGGTGTCGCGGGCGAGCACCTCGACCTCGGGGCCCACCGCGTCGCCTTCTCCATCGAGAGTCACCCGGTAGGTGGCCTCATGGGGAAAAAGAGAAAAGCGACCGATCAAGGCCGCTCGGAGTCGACCCTACGGGCCCCCACCCTCCTCTCCGCCCTGCTGGACCCGCTTCGGCTCTCGGGGCGGCCGGGGCGGCGGCAGCCGGGCTCCCGGGCGCTTCCGGTAGATGGTCGCTGCTTCGGTTCCCTCTGGGTCAGGGATTCGGGCCACCGGAAGGTAGCCACTGCGGAACCACGGGCTCTCGACGAGCCCGCGTTGGGGACCCTTGGGATGGTAGACGAAGAACTCCGGCGGGTCGGAAAGGAAGGCGCCCAGGCCGTCGCCGGTCACCAGGTAGGGCAGGTTGCGGGGAGTGACGAGACCCATGAGGTCATCGACCGGGCGGCGGCTCCAGTATGCCAAGTTGCCGATCTCTCCGTAGGCGATCCGGTCCCCGGGACGCGAATGCGCCCGGATCCAGAGGCCGGCCCGCCGGTACGTGTCGAATCGGCCTCCTGGGACGGACGCCTGGTAGGTCTGGACGCTGGCGGCGACCTCGGACCAGGCGGGGGCGGCGAGGATCGCCGCCGCCAGGACCACCGCGAGGGCCGGCTGGAAGCGCCGGGCCGGGCTCGCTCGCCCGGGCCAGGCCTCGTGCAGGGCGCAGGCCATCTCCCGGCCCACGCCGGAGGCGAGGGCGACTAGCCCGTAAAGCAGCATGGCGAGCGGCGGCACGACGTACCAGTGGTAGAAGGGCACGCCGAGGAGCGGATAGATCACGGCGATCCCGGTCCCATAGAGCACGAGGGTGCGGGTGGCGCGCCCGCCGCGAGCGTAGAGTGGCCACTGGCCGGCGACTCCGAGGGCGGTAGACAAGAGCCAGAGCGGCCCGATGCGACGGCGGAAGACGGGGAGGGCCCGCGCCCAGAATCGCTCCGCCCCGACGCTGCTCGCCGGATTGACCGTCGCAGCGATCCTCTTGGCGATCAGCGTGTTGGGTATCGGGCTCCCGAAGTAGATCCAGGCCGCGGTCGCGCCCGCCAAGACGACCCCCGCGGCGACCAGGCCCCAACGCCACGGGGGCCGCCGCCGCTCCACCCAGGCTAGAAGGCCGAGGGCTGCCACGCCCAAGACCGCGTCCGGCCGGAACCAGACCGCCAGCCCGGCGAGCAGGCCTGCGGTCGCCGGCCGTCGATGGACGAGGAGCGCAGAGCCGGCGAGGAGTGCCAGGACGGAGGAGGAAGCCGAGCCGTCGGCGATCCAGATGGCGGCGCTGGTGACCAGCAGCGTGCCGGCCAGCACCGCCTCCACGCGGCCCGCGCGGTCCCGTGCGTCCCTCCAGAGGAAGAGGGCCGTGGTGACTAGGCCGAGAGCGAAGACCACCGGACCCAGGATGTGGATCGGGATCCGAGTGAGCCCCCCGAGGAGCGCCAGCGCGAGTCCCAGCCCCGGGTTGGTGAGACCGAAGACCCGCTCCCCCGGGTTGAAAACGAACCCCTGTCCATGGACCAGGTTCCAGGCGTACCGGAAGGTGATGAACATGTCGTCCGGAGGCTGGATCCTCGAGCACATCACCACCGCAGCGAGGACGGTCCAGCCGAGACCCAGGAACGCGACCCGCCACCACGTCGGCCAGCCGAGCGGACGAATGCTCCAACCCATGGTGTGGGACTCTACGGCACTGCCGGGACACGAACAAGGCGACGCCAAGCGCCTTGGGCTACGAGCTGCGGGCCGATCGCACCGGCTTCCGGGCGACGATCCAGTCCCGGTCCAGTCGGCGCAGGGGACCGGCCCAGTGCTTCGAGGTGATCTCGGAGAGCTCCAGGCCCGGGAGCACCCACAGCACGCCAGCGACGCTCCAGAAGAGGTGGACCACGTCGTAGCGGTCGCCCGGCGCGACCAGGCGCTCGAAGACGCAGCGCTGGACGGGATCAGGCAGGAGCGCCAGACCGAGCACTCCGTAGAGTGGGTCGCGGGCAAGGAGATAGCGCAGCCGCGGCAGCGTGGTTACGTTGACCAGGCCCCCCAGGAGAGAGCACGCGGCCGAGCTCGCGGCCGAGCCGGCGGGGCCGCCGGACGTGCTCCAGGGTCTCGGCCAGGAGCACCAGGGAGACGCTCCCGTCGGCGAAGGGCAGGGCCTCGCCGGCCGCCGCGACCTGGGCGCTCTCCCACATGGCCCTCTACGCGCTCTACTCCTTCCCCGCGATCCGGCCTATCCGTCCGGCGCCCGCCGCGAGAGCGGAAGCGCGACCGAGGGTGAGAAGGGGGATCCGTTCGCCTCGCCCGGAAAGGCCCGGGGCGCGGGTCCGTCGGGCGCAGGCAGGAGCCGGACCCGATCTCCGGCGGAGGCCGCCGGGCGACCCCCGCGGGCTCGGGACGAGCACCTCGACCTCCGGCCCCGCCTCGTCTCCGGCCCCGTCGAGGGCCACCTGGTAGAAGGACAGCGGCCCGCCGTAGCGCCGTCCCAGGACCCGGCCCCGGAGGCTTTTGCCGTCGTCCGGGCCGGCGGCGGCCTCTCCGCCGGTCCCGTCGCGCACCAGGCGTAGCGACTCCGGGCGGATCACCAGGTCGGCCGCGGCCCCGGCCGCGAGGCCCTCGGCGGCGATCGCCGGCCAGGGCGCCCCGCCCACCGCCAGGCGCACCCGGCAGCAGCCGCCGGCCTCGAGCCCCTCCACCACGCCCGGCAGGATCGAGCTGCGGCCGATGAAGGTGGCGACGAACCGGTTCGCCGGCTCGAGGTAGAGCTCTTCGGGAGAGCCCACCTGTTGGAGCCGGCCCGTCCACAGCACCGCCACCCGGTCGCCGAGGTCGAAGGCCTCCTCCTGCTCGTGGGTCACCAGCACCGTCGTGATCCCCACCCTGCGGATCGCCGCCAGGAGCTCCCGGCGGGTGCGCTCGCGCAGGGCCGGGTCGAGGTTCGAGAGGGGCTCGTCGAGGAGCAGGAGGCGAGGCCGCGGGGCGAGGGCCCGGGCCAGGGCCACGCGCTGTTGCTGGCCGCCCGAGAGCTCGCCGATCCGGCGCGCCTCGAAGCCCTCCAGGTCGACCAGGGCGAGCACGCGCTCGACGCGCCGGGCGATCTCGTCACGCTTCGCGCCGGCGGCCTCGAGACCGAAGGCCACGTTGCCGGCCACGGTGAGGTGGGGAAACAGGGCGTAGTGCTGGAAGACCATGCCGAAGCCGCGCTCGGCCGGCCCCAACCGGCCCACCTCGCGCCCCGCGACGGTGACGGTGCCCTCCCCGGAGGTCTCGAAGCCGGCGAGGAGGCGCAGGAAGGTGGTCTTGCCGCTGCCCGAGGGCCCGAGGAGCGCCAGCACCTCCCCCTCCTCCACCGACAGGGTCACCCGGTCGAGCACGGCCAGGTCGCCGAACCGCTTCGACAGCCGGTCGATCTCGAGGAAGGAGCTCAAGACGGGCTCAGCTCGTGCCGCCGCCGTGGCCGCGGATGGTCCGGTCCCAGGTGGTCATCCAGTCGGGGCCCCGCTTCTCGATCAGCTTCCAGTCGACCTTGGCGCTCACCAGCCGCGAGAGCACGTCCCGCGCCCAGGCCGGCAGGTCGGCGCGCGAGAGGTCGGTGCGCGCCGGCAGTCGGAAGGCCTTGTCGGCCGCCAGGCGCTGGGCCTCGGGCGAGCCCACCCAGTCGATGAACGCCTTGGCCGCCGCGGGATGCCGCGCGCCCGCCACCAGGCCGATGGAGTCGTCGATCACCGGCGTGCCGCTGGTCGGGAAGTTGAAGCCCAGGGGCTTGCCGCGCTTCTGCTGCCACAGGATGTCGGTCAGGTCCCAGACGGTCACCAGGCCCTCCCGGCGGGCGAGCTCCTCGATCATCAGGGCCGGGTTGAGGACGTACTGCTTGGTCTGGCCGTCGAGGCGCCGCAGCCACTCGAAGCCGCGCTCCGGCGAGCCGGTCTCGTCCACCGAGCGGGCCAGGATCATGCCGAACATGGTGCGCATGGTGCCGCTCGCCAGCGGGTCGCGGATCAGCACCTGGCCGCGCCAGCGCGGGTCGAGCAGGTCGTCCCAGTCCTTCGGCGCGTCGGCGGCCGAGACGGCGTCGGTGTTGTAGACCAGCACCGGCATGGAGCGGTAGGCGCCGAAGTAGAGGTTGTTCGGGTCGCGGCTGCCGGCGGGCACGGCGTCGGCCCAGGACGGGCGGTAGGGCTGGAGCAGACCCTCCTCGGCGCCGCGGCCGAAGATCGTGTCCGGCCCCCCGAACCAGACGTCGGCCTGGGGGTTGGCCTTCTCGGAACGGATGCGGTCGAAGACCTCCTGGGAGCCCATGTCGAGCCAGCGGACGTCGACCTTCGGGTGCCTCGCCTCGTAGGTGGTCTCGAGGAGCGAGAGCAGGTCGCGTCCGTGGGGCGAGTAGAGGACCACGGGCGTGCGCGAGTCGCCGCAGCCGGCGAGGGTCGCGGCGGCGAGCAGAAGCGCGGCGAGCGACGGGAGTCGTTTCGTCATGGGGAGGAGGCGGGCCGGGGCCGGCCTGGCCCGACGGAGTCTATCCCACCGCCGCCGCCGGCCTCGGCGGAATCAGGCCGCGGCGACGCGCCGGCGAGCGGTCGCCGACTCGGTGGCGGCGGCCCGGCGCGTGGCCTCGAGGACCAGGGTGCCGGAGCGCCCGGGGGTGTCCTCGCCCACCGGGTGGTCCTCGAGGTTCCGCAGGTACGTGCGCCGGCTCCACCCGTACTCGAGGTGCTCCACGGCGGCGAAACCGGTGGCCCGGAGCTCGGCCTCCAGCTCGTCGGCGCTCCACAGGGCCCCGCCGTCCGGTGGAGCGGAGGTCGCCTGCGCGCCGGCGGCGACCTCGGGGTTGGTGGCGACGATCCGGGCGACGCCGTCCTCGGCCAAGGCCTCGCGGACCCGCCGGAGGAAGTCGCGGGCGTTCTCGGGCGAGAGCACCTCCAGCACCCGGTCCACGTGGAGGGCCCGCGCCCGCCCGTACGGAATCGCCTCGCCCGGACCCATGGTGCGGTCGGGCCACGACTCACCGTGGGAGCCGACCAGGACCCAGCCCTCCAGGGCGCCCGCAGCGTGGCGCGGCCGGACTCCGACGTGGACCCGGGCGCCGCCGACCGAGCCGGGCAGGTGCCGGCAGCGGAACCGGAACCAGCGATGGCGCAAGGCGTCCCGGCGGGTCCTGATCCCCCAGCGCACCCGGTAGGCGAACACCCCGGCCGCCCGGCGCACCCCCTGCCACCCTCCGCGCCAGCCCATCTCGCGCCGCCGCGCCGTCTCCAGGGCCTCCCCCAGGTCCCGGTAGAACGACTCGTCGCGGCTGAAGAACATGGTCTTGAGGGCGCACAGGTCGGCCTTCACGCACTGGGGACGGAGGGTCTCGAACCGGTCGGCCTCGATCCGGCCGTCGCGCAGGAAGACCTCGCGCATCTCCTCGCGCAGCTTGGTGAAGCCCTCGCCGCGCCACTGCTCGGTGAAGCCGCCCCGGCCGAGGTTGCCCAGGGGCTCGTAGTCCGGCTGCATCAGCATGCAGCAGGGGTACATCTCGCCGGTGCCCCGGATCGCCGCCGTGTACCAGCCGAAGAAGCAGTGGTCCAGGTCGCGGCGAAAGCTCCCGGCCGCGGGGTACGGCCGCTTGGCCCCGCCCTGGAGCTCCAGGCGGAGCTCGTCCACCATCTCGTTCCAGGGCTCCCATGGAAAGGAGAGCAGGAGCCGGTCGCCGGTGTCCGCCTCCAGGGCCCGGCGCAGGTAGGGACGCACGAGCTGGCGGTCGCCGGCCCAGAGCAGCGGCGCGCCGCCCAGCCGGTCGTTGGGGATCTCGAGCACCGGGTTGACGGCGATCCGGTCGACCCCCAGGGAGCGGCCGAGCTCCACCATCTCCGGCAGGCGCCGGTAGCTCTCCCGGTCGATGAGGAACTGCACCGTGACCGCCGGCGTGGGAGCCTCGCCGCGTAGCTCCACCAGGCGCCGCACGTTCTCCAGCACCTGGCCGAAGACCTTGGGCGCCACGCGCATCATGCGCGCGTACTCCTCGGCGTCGACGGCGTTGAGAGAGACCACCACCTCGCGGGCTCCCCGGGCCACCAGGCGCTCGGCGATCTCCGGGCCGAGGCGCGCGGCGTTGGTGGTCAGGTTGTCGATGGTCACGCCGCGGGCGGCGAAGAGGTCCTGGACGCGGGGGAACTCCGGGTACATCAAGGGGTCGCCGCCGCCCGACAGGCGCACCGACTTGAGGCCCCCCGCGACCAGCTCGTCGACCAGCCGCTCGAGATCCTCGAAGGGCAGCGCCGCCTTGGTGCGCACGTCCATCTGGTTGCAGAAGTAGCAGGCGACGTTGCACCGGTCGGTGAGGTCGAGCTCGGCGTGGACCGGTCCGCGAAGACACATCGCCGCGGCAGATCGCCTCGACGATCTCGCGCTTCCGGGCCTCGTCGACGAACGACCAGCCGTGGTCCGAACGGGAGCGGGGGGAGGACGCCAACATCCGCCGCAGTTTAGCAGCCCGGCCGAGGACTCGACGGCCGCCAAGCCGCGCCCCGCCTCACCGATCCGCGCCCGGCGACGACGCCGGCTTCCGGGCGACGATCCAGTCCCAGTCGAGGCGGCGCAGGGGGCCGGCCCAGTTCTTCGAGGTGATCTCGGCGAGCTCGAGGCCGGGGAGCGCCCGCATCACGCCGGAGACGGTCCAGAAGAGGTGGACCACGTCGTAGCGCTCGCCCGGCGCCACGAAGCGCTCGAAGACCCAGCGCTGGGCGGGGTCGGGCAAGAGCGCCAGGCCCGGCACGCCGTAGTGCGGCTCGCGGGCGAAGAGGTAGCGCAGGCGCGGCGGCGTGGTGACATAGACCAGCCCGCCCGGAGCGAGGACCCGGGCCAGCTCCCGGCCGAGCCGCCGGGGCCCCTCGACGTGCTCCAGGGTCTCGGCGAGGAGCACCAGGGAGAAGCTGCCGTCGGCGAAGGGCAGCCCCTCGCCGGCGCCTGCGGCCTGGACCACCGGCAGGGCCGTCTCCCGCGCCACCGCCAGGAGCTCCGGGTGGGGCGCGAGGTCGAGGGCCGTGGCCCTCAGCCCGAGCTGGGCGAAGGGCAGGACCATGCCGCCGTTGCCGCACCCCAGGTCGAGGGCCCGGGCACCGGGCCGGACGCTCTCCGGGTAGCGGCGCGACAGGTACTCGGCGGCCCGCCGACCCTCGGCGAGGCGCCCCAGGGCGAACTCGAGGCGCCGACGGTACCCGGGGCTCCCGGGCGGCAGGCCCTCCGCGAGATGGGCCTCGTTGACCCGCCGGAATACGACCTCCAGCTCGGAAACCCGGCGGCTCGGCGTCACTTCTGGGCGGCGAGCGCGAGCAGGTTGGCGAACAGGCGGTAGGCGCCGGTGACCCCGGCCGGGAGCTCGCGGAAGAAGGCGAGGCCGGTATAGACGTAGGTCCCCTGGCCCAGCTTCGCCACCAGCAGGCCGCCGTGGAGGTCCGCCGGCGGATAGCCCGGGCTCGACGGGAACGAGAGCAGCGGCGTGTACTCCGGCGCCCATGTGTGGGCGAAATAGAGCCCCCGCTCCTGGACCCATCCCAGCCAGTCCTCGGGGCCGATCCGGTTGGGCGTGGTGAAGACCGGGCTCGACGGCACCAGGAGCGTCGCGGGCGCCGTCTCGTCGGTCACCCGGTCGTGGGGCCGGGCGATGGTGAGCGGGAAGGGCGCGTAGCCCCCATCGATGAACGGGTACTGCTGGTACTGGACGAGGACCAGCCCGCCCTGCTTCGCGTAGTCGAGGAGCCGGCCGTTGTTGCGCCCGAGCTCCGGGTCGGTCTCGTAGGCCCGGCTGCCGATGACGATGGCGTCGTAGCCCGAGAGGTCGCGCTCGGCGAGGTCGTGACCGGTGAGGATCTCGAGGGGCACGCCCACCGACTCGAGGGCCTGGGGCACCCGATCCGAGGCGCCCCGCAGGTAGGCGACGCGGCCGAGCTTCGGCCAGCGGATGTCCGCCGCCGCCACCTCCAGGCGCGACGGCACAGGGTAGGGGGTCGGGCGGATGTGGGGGTAGTCGACCAGCGGGTAGGCTGCGCGGTAGCTCGAGCCGTCGGCGAGGCGGGCGACCACGGTCAGCGAGTAGCGCCCGCGGGCGAGATCGGCCGGCGCCGCGACCCGGATCTCGGCCGCCGCCTCGCCGTACGGGTCGGTGATCCGGAAGGGCGCCGGCGCGGGCGCCGGCCAGCCGGCGGGCACCTCGACGCCGACCGAGCCCTCGACCGGGTGGTCCAGGTTCGAGCGCAGGGCGACCTTGACCCGCCCGGTGGGCGTCGGCACCGCCGGTCGACCAGACCAGCAGGTCGGGCTCGACCTCGACCTCCAGCCGCGGCACCACGCGCAGCGGGCGGCGCACCTCGCCGCGGGCCTGGTCGCCCACCCGCTCCACCACCTCGCGGTCGATCGCCAGCTCCTGGCCGGCGATCTCCAGGGTGGAACCGGGCGACGAGCGGCGGCGGGCCGAACGGCTCACCCAGGACCGACGGATCGGCGGCGCCGCTCCAGTCGTAGAGGTCGCCGTCCATCGGTTTGGCCAGGAAGTAGGGGATGGTCGGCCGGGCGCCGTCCCCCGGAGTGACGTCGAAGGCCCAGGCGGCGAGGTCGCCGGGGCCCAGTGGGCCGGCCGGGGCGGCGAGCGTCTGGCCGTCGTCCCCCTTCGCCGGGGTGATCCGCCAGGGCGTGGCGCCGGTGAGCTCGACCGAGCCCACCGCCACCGGCACCTTGACCGCCGTGGGGTCCGCCGCCCGGGGCCGAGGAGTCCCAGACCTCGGCGTCGACCCGCAGGCTCTCGCCCGGCGCCACCTCGTCGCGCCCGGCCCAGGCGTCGAGAGCGACCCCGGCGGCGGCGGCCAGGGCGCGCTCGGCCACGCCGATCTTCTCGTCGATCAGGTCGGCGGCGGCGCCCTCCGACGAGCCCGCGCCTCGGAGATCCGCGCCGACCGCCTGGCGCGCGGCGCGCAGGTGGCCGAGGATCGTCGGCCAGGTCGCCGGCCACCGAGGGCAGGGTCTCCGGCGTCAAGCGGGCGCGCGCCTGCTCGGCGAGCGTGCGGGCGGCCGCGAGCTCGGTCGACGCCGCCTCTGCCGCGCCTCGCCCTCCGGCAGGAGCGCGGCGATCGCCTCCAGGTGGGTGTCGACGCCGCTGAACAGGTCGGTCGAGCCGGCACCGCCCGGCCCCGCCTCCCAGCGGTAACGCCCGTGGTGCTCGCCCAGGGGCTGGACCCGGCCCATGTCCTGGGAGCGGTGCTGGCTGCGGGCGGCCATGGCGAGCTGGAAGAAGCTCTTGCCCGAGAAAGGCTCGACGCGCCCGAGGTCGGTCTCGAGGGTGGTCGAATCCCGATCGAACCAGGTGGCCCGGAACAGGGCCTCGGGGGTCCAGGGGGCGAGCCCCTGGGCGGCGAGCTCCGGGAAGGCCCCGGCCTCGCCCGCCTTCTCGAACGCCTCGTGCGCCACCGTGCCCGCGGCCTGGTGCTGGCCGTGGCCGGCCCGCGCGTCGCCCGGGAAGACGGAGACGATCACCTGCGGCCGGAAGCGCCGGATCACCCGCACGGTGTCGGTGAGCAGCACGTTCTCGGGCCACTTGCCGAAGGTCTCGTCGAGGGAGCGGGTGAAGCCGAAGTCGTAGGCCCGGGTGAAGTACTGCCGGCCGCCGTCGATCCCGCGGGCGGCCAGGAGCTCGCGCGAGCGCAGCAGGCCCAGGGGCACTCCGAGCTCGGTGCCGATGAGGTTCTGGCCACCCTCGCCCCGGGACATGGAAAGGTACGCGGCCTCGCCGCCCTCGCCCCGGCTGACCAGGACCAGGGCCGAGGTGTCCTCGTCGTCCGGATGGGCGCCGATCACCAGGAGGCGGCGGTGTTGGGTGAGCTTCGCCAGGGCGCGCTCGACCACCGGCAGGCCGCCGGTCGTGGCGGGTGCCAGGGGCGAGAGCCCGAGGTCGGGCCGCTCGGGCTGCGGACCGGTGCCGGCGAGAGCCGGGCCGACCGCCGACAGCAGGACAAGGAGAGCCGCGAAGAGAGGACGGGAACGTCGAGCCTGGGTCATGGGAGCGCCTCGGTGGGGAAGGGTTCGTGCGAAGCTGCGGGCTCCGAGCTTAGCGCAGCGGCTCCGCCCCCGCGCCGCGGCGGCCTATCCAGGCACCTGCCGCGGGAATTTCGGGGACCGGCTCGCTGTATCGTTGGGATGCCATGGCGACCGAAGTAGCCACGCCTGAATCCCCCATGACCGACCCTCTCAGCAAGACCCGCGAGGCCCTCGAAGCCCTCGAGGCGTACCGCACCTGGGGCTACCTCCAGGCCGACCTCGATCCCCTCGGGCGCCTCAAGCCGGCGAGCCACCCCGCCCTGCCCGCGGCGGGCCCGGGAGTTGAGGAGGCGCGCCGGGTCTACAGCGGCACGCTGGCCGTCGAGACCGCCCACATGCCGGACCCGGAGCGCCGCCGCTGGATCTACGAGCGGATGGAGAGCGACCCGCCGGCGCCCGACCGCAAGCGGATCCTCCGCGGCCTGGTCCGCGCCGAGACCTTCGAGCAGGTCCTCCAGTCCCGCTACCTGGGCACCAAGCGCTTCTCGATCGAGGGCGTCACAGCCCTGGTGCCCATGCTCCACGAGTGCCTGGAGGCGGCGGCCGGCCACGAGGCCGAGCAGGCGGTCCTCGCCATGAGCCACCGCGGGCGCCTGTCGGTGATGCTCAACGTCATCGGCCGGCCGGCGGCCGACCTCTTCGCCGGCTTCGAGGACGTCGATCCCCGGAGCGTGCTGGGGGGCGGAGACGTGAAGTACCACCTGGGGGCGACGGGGAGGTTCGAGGCGTCGAGCGGCCGGACGGTGCGCCTGCACCTGGCCTCGAACCCGAGCCACCTCGAGGCGGTGGACCCGGTGGCGGCCGGCCGGGTGTGGGCGAAGCAGAAGCGGCTTTGCATCGAGAGGGGCGACGAGATCTGCGGCTCGCGCCGTGTGGTGCCGATCCTCATGCACGGCGACGCCGCCTTCGCCGGCCAGGGAGTCCTCGCCGAGACCCTGAACTTCGCCGACCTGCCGGGCTACTCGGTGGGCGGCATGATCCACGTGGTGGTCAACAACCTGATCGGCTTCACCGCCGA
Source organism: uncultured Acidobacteriota bacterium (assembly GCA_963739795.1). Lineage (GTDB taxonomy): Bacteria > Acidobacteriota > Thermoanaerobaculia > Multivoradales > DATKCC01 > CAVUBL01. The sequence continues at coordinate 663,872 of CAVUBL010000015.1, forward strand.
GCCCGCGGAGCTCTGGTCCTGGCGCTTCACGACCGAGGTGGCGAAGCGCCTGCCGATCCCCATCTTCCACGTCAACGGCGAGGACCCGGAGGCGGTGGTGCGGGTGGCACGGATGGCCGTCGACTACCGCTACGAGTTCGGCTCGGACGTGGTAGTCGACCTCATCGGCTACCGGCGCCACGGCCACAGCGAGGTCGACGACCCGTCGATCACCCAGCCGGTGCTCTACAAGAAGATCGACGAGCACCCGCGCCTGTGGCAGATCTACGCCGAGGACTCGGGGCTCGAGGCGGAGGCCGAGGCCCAGCAGGAGGAGTTCAAGGGGGAGCTGGACCGGGCACAGGAGAAGGCCAAGCAGCTCACCACCCGGCCGGCCCTGGCCGAGCACCCACCGTACTGGAAGGAGTTCAAGGGCGGCTGGTACGACGAGGCTTATGAGGTCGAGACCGGGATCGGCACGGAAGACGTGGAGCGCCTCACCGAGCGCCTCACCACCGTCCCCGGTAGCTTCCACATCCACGTCAAGGTGGCCAAGCTCCTCGAGCAAAGAGCCGAGATGGGGCGCGGCGAGCGGCCGGTCGACTACGGCATGGCCGAAGCCCTGGCCTTCGCGTCGCTGGTGGAGCAGGGCGTGCCGGTACGCCTCTCCGGCCAGGACAGTCGCCGCGCCACCTTCAACCAGCGCCACGCCGTGCTGGTGGACGTGGAGACTGAGGCGGACTACTACCCCCTCGAGCACATCTCCGAGGACCAGGCGTTCTTCGAGGTCCACGACTCCATGCTGTCGGAGTTCGCTGTCCTCGGCTTCGAGTACGGGGTGTCGCGCGACTACCCGGAGGCCCTCGTCCTGTGGGAGGCCCAGTTCGGCGACTTCGCCAACGGCGGCCAGACGATCATCGACCAGTTCATCACCGCCGGCGAGGACAAGTGGGGCCTGCTCTCCGGCCTGGCCCTGCTCCTGCCCCACGGCTACGAGGGGCAGGGGCCCGAGCACTCGAGCGCCCGGGTGGAGCGCTACCTCCAGGCCGCCGCCGAGGACAACATCCAGGTGGCGCAGCCGTCGACCTCGGCGCAGTACTTCCACCTGCTGCGGCGCCAGGCCCTGCGCCGCTGGCGCAAGCCCCTGGTCGTCTTCACCCCCAAGAGCATGCTCCGGGCCAAGCCCGCGAGCTCGCCCGTCGAGTCCTTCACCCGCGAGCGCTTCCTGACCGTCATGCCCGAGCGCGAGCTCGACAAGGCCGAGCGCGTGCTGGTGGCGACCGGCAAGATCCTCCACGAGCTGCGCCACGAGCGAAGCCAGAGGAAGGACACCACGACCGCCATCCTGGGCCTGGAGCAGATGTACCCCTTCCCGGACGACGCCCTCCTCGCCGAGCTCGACCGCCTGGGCCCCCTGCGCGAGATCGTCTGGATCCAGGAGGAGCCGGCCAACATGGGCGCCCTGGGCTTCGTCGTCCCCCGCCTCGAGCGCATCTCCCGCGGCCGCCCCGTCCGCACCATCAAGCGAGCCGCCTCCGCCAGCCCCGCCACCGGCTCCGCCGAAGCCCACAAGCTCGAGCAGAAGACGCTACTGACCCTGGCGTTCTCGGGGACGAAGGCGAAGTAGGCTGGTAGGCTCCAGGGAACCGCCATGACCCAGATCGCCATCCGCAGCGAGCCGGTGCCCATCCAAATCGAGGTGGGCAAGGCGCTCCGCCTGAGCGATGTGGAGCTCTTCGAGCTCTGCGTCCAGAACCCGGAGCTGCGGATCGAGCGAAGCTCAGAAGGGAATCTGACCGTGATGACGCCGGCAGGAGGAGAGAGCAGCCACCGGAACCTGCGGATCGCCACTGCCCTCTCGCTCTGGGCGGACCAGGACGGCACCGGCACCGCCTTCGACTCCTCGGCCGGCTTCCTCCTCCCCAACGGAGCCATGCGCTCCCCCGCCGCCTCCTGGGTGAGCAACACCCGCCTCGCCGAGCTTCGCCCCGACCAGAAGCGAGGCTTCATCCCCCTCTGCCCCGACTTCGTCATCGAGCTCAGATCCCCCACCGACCGCCTCCCCGACCTCCAGGCAAAGATGGAGGAGTACCGAGCCAACGGCGCGAAGCTGGGCTGGCTGATCGACCCGGACGAGCGAAGAGTGTACGTCTACCGGTCCGGAGCAGAGGTCGAAGTACTGGAGAAGCCCGGCAAGGTCACAAGCGACCCCGAGCCATTGGGCTTTGCGCTCAACTTAGGCGCGATCTGGAGATCGCTCTAGGCCTGGACCGCCCCCTTCGCCCACCTTGGCACCACGCTCGAGCTCTTTACGATCACCAGATAGTTTGGCAAGGGGCCCAGGGGGGCAGACCTCAACCATGGCTCGTGATGAGGGCCTAACTTGGAAGTACCAGGGTCCTCCAACAAGCCTCCCTGATGGAGGCTATGGTTCCCAGACTACTTTCCTACGATGGAGGGCCCCGTGCTTTGAACGGAGGTTCCGAACGTCGTCTCTCTGTGCTTCCGCCGACCGATAATCAAGCCCTCGCTCACCCCACACAAGCCAGATCAGGGTCTGGTGCGTCCGCAACAGGTACTTCACGATCAAGTCTGCCCGCAGATACAGCGCATAGGAAGAAGTGCTGACGCGCTCGGCCTCCAGTTGGCGATAGAGAGTCGCCAACTCTCCAGCCTCGTCGTATAGGTCCCATTGGCCTTGGCGATTCGATAAACCCAACCGCTCGCACAGGGCTGGCGCCGGAACCATTGCCCCGGGCACCTGGTTGAGTTTGCTATGGTAGCTCTCCCAATCGAAGCTATGGACAGGCACCTCGACCACGATCCCTGGTGAAGAGCGCCCCCCATGATAGGACCCGAAGGCTGTGCGCTGATCCCGTTTGGCCCGCCCCCGCGAGTCCCGGAGAGCTGACCCAAAACGCCTTGACCAAGGGACTTCCCCAGCGAAGGTGTAGTAGTCTGAGTATGGCTCAGGAACGTCTCTAACCCCAATTTCATCTGCTGCCTCGAACGCCGCAACTATCTTTCCAATTCGGTCATTTCTTACTAAGAGCCCTCGAAGAATAGAGAAGACCTCGCGGGCATCCCCTTCTGACTCCTGGTCCACGTAGCCATTGAGAAGAGTCCAGGGTCCCTGGCGACCATCGACTTCATCTGGGTTGAGCAGCGTGCCCAACTCCGGAGTAGGGCCGAATGCCAGCCACTCGCGTACGTCTGTCTGAGCGCGGGCGAAGGGATCGGGAACTGACACCAACCAGCTCGCGGCCGGTTCCGGGAAGCTGGGGTCGATATCCACGTCGGACGGCCGCTCGCCAGACAACGACCCTTCGAGCGCTCCCAGGTTGAGTTGTAGTCCATACATCTCGAAATAGGCGATCCAGGAGTACTTCTTCCCATATCGGTCAATCTTGGTCGGACGCCGCCACACTGGTGCCCACTCTTCCTGCGCAATCGTCCCATCGACGCCGCGAAAGCGTTCTTCGCTGTATCCGAGGTCGACGATTCTCCACTCGATCTGTCGACGAATCTCTTGGTAGGACTGATTGTCGAAGTCGTAGTTCCAACGATCCGGGACCAGCCTTCCGATTGTATAGTTGCCAAAATCCATCTGAATGGCTCCCTTCACCCTCTCCAGCACCGAGGCATCGATCTCCGCAGGACTCGGAAACGGCCAGAAGGTATGCTCAGTTGGTGGCTGAAGGTAAGTCTTCTGTCTGTCTGAAATACCGCTTGGCGAGACCTTCAGAGCCAGAGCGACTACCCCTTGCGCGTAGTCCCTCAACAAAACATGACGGCTAGCGTGGCGAGCTCCAGGCGTAAACATATCTTCCAGCAACGCCGGACCAAAGTCCGAGAGTGCAACTCGCAGCCGCGCTCCGCGAGCTCCCGGTTCGGCCCATAAAGCCATACAGACCCCATAGGTAGCTGCCAGCATCCGTTCTGGGACATAGGGATCGTTGATTCCAAGGGACTCCAGTACCAACCCGAATAGACCTTCTGGGTCTTCACAGCCGAACCAGTAGAGAGCACGTGTAGCGTGATCTCGGAGGAGGCGCACTGTGCTTGTTAGGGTCCACATTACCCACCGGGCCCCTAGTCGGTCGCCCTTGCCGAGTTCGACTTCGCTCTTCCACCGCTCCTCTAGGCGCTTCAAGTCTTCAATTGCCCGATCCTGATCTGAGCGAAGCCATTCTGCCCAGAAAAGGTCGCGGTCTGCGACCGCCATCGGCCTTAGGAGTGAGTCAAGAAAGGTAGCGTCCAGGGGATGCGAGCGTGCGGCGCGCGTGGATCTGAGGCGTCTCAACAGGCGCCTAGAAAGCCCATCAGCCTGGGCTAGCAGGCTGGCTAGCTCTGACACAGTCTTACCATCGAGATACTTGCCCTCTAGCTTTGAACACTCATAGAGGGCCCTTCTCCGCAGTGGCTCCTCCAGCAAGGACCAGAGCTGACGTCGGTGCAGACGCCTCGGGAACAGTCCAACCAGCCCTCGAAGTATGTCCTCTCCAAGGGGATGGCGGCTGTCGGAGTCACCGGCTAGCCCTTCTGCGCCCCCATCCGCCAGCCAGGATTCGAAGCTTTCTCCGCCAAACTGCCCGAGCAAGGCATCAGCAACCAGGTGGCCTGCGAGAGCATCATGAACAATGGCATAGCTCTGCGTTTCCTGCCCCTTCCCAGTGGTCCGGAATAGCACCCCATCGTGCTCAAGTGCCCGCACAATACTCTGGTCCCAGGATTTGCCTTGGTCCTGAAGCAACGAGCGCAGGTCGTCCAAGTTGATGCTTCGCCTCCGCCTTTCCCACAAGAAGAGCCCAATCTTACTGAGTGCGCTCCGTACATCTGACTCGTAGTAGCGCCAAGTACGCTGAGCTAGCTGAGACACTCGCTCCGCAACCTGTTCTAGATATCTGTCGAAGAGTGCAGTTAGGGAAAGTGGCATAGCCTCAATCCCGACGATCCGATTACGTTCTGGGTTCGTCACTTCGCAGAACATGCGAAGTGTGAGTGGATGCTCCAGCAATCCCCGCGGCAACTCTGCATCTGATGCATCTATCTTGTAGTGCCGGAAATACTTCTGCACTGCTCCGGCCACGTCTTCCTGGAAGCCCGGAAGCGCGAGGAGGGGAGTACCTTCAGGGAGAGCTTCCTGAACGAAGCTGGGCCGCAAGGTAACCACAACCAGGACGTACGGAAACTGTAGCAAGCTCTCCTGCAAGGAAGCCAGCCTTGTCCTCCAGTCCCGGGGATCTTCAGCTTCGTTCAGACCATCGATGACGAGTGGTAGCCGGCGTGAGGCGCGCTCTCCGGCTCCATTCATGGCCACGATGACAGCTTCAAAACTCGGGACTGGCTTCCCCTGGATTACCACTTCTCGTGCGAAATCCGCGAGGGACTCGCGCGCAGCCAAGTTTCTCCCGTGGAGGAGCAAGCCAGCTACACGTCCCTCGCTTGGAGCGGTAAGCTGGGCAGCTAGCTGCGTTTTCCCGTAGCCCGCACCTGCCACAACTGCTACCAACCGCAAAGCGAGGGCGTCTCTTAGTTCAGCGAGTTCGTCGTACAGAGCGTGCATGTCAGCACAAGCGTTCGTCGCTGGAAGCACGGCCGGATGCCGAAGCGCTCTTAGTCGCCGGACGAGAGTTCCCCATCTCCTCTCGGCTGAGCCGATTGACTCCAGCAGCTGAGCAACAATTTCGAGATCCCCCTTCTCAAGCATGGCGCGGACCTCTGCCGCGAGCCTTGCCAAGGCCCTCGCTCGCTCGACAAGTTCGCCCACCTCCGCCATCTCTCGCGCTGGAAGCCCATTCACTACACCAGAAATAGCGCTGGCACCAGTCACCAGGCACTCTCCGAGCGCTTGGAACGCCTCCCAGTCCTTACCTCTCCCTAACGCCCGGCGGACGAGGCGCTCGGCTTCAAGCGTTTGGTGAACATCCGGTAACCACCTGTGCTGGACCGCCGCAACCGCGGAGCCATGAAGCCTGTCAAGCTCGTCGCGCGTTAGAATGAGTTCCCCGAAGTAGGTGGCGCGAAGGAATTCTGCAGGACCGCTCAAGTGCTCGTCGACTTCCGCACCTGTCCACTCATGCAGGCGCATGCTTGTCTCAATTGACTCAAACCACTTGTGGTCCCCCTTAGTCAGTGGGTACCGTGTCCACAGAATCCAATCCGTCAACTCAGGCAGCTCGGCCTCTGTGGTTGCGATCGCCCCCTGAATCTTCCGCTGCCTCGCGTTTCCCATGGCGCGGGCGCGCGGCAAGTCAAACCATCGACACTGCCAGCCAAGCCAAGTGCCTGGTCCTCCCAAGGAACAGGCCGAGTGAAGCTTCAGGTGAAATTCTACGCCGGGCTGATTGGCCAACTCGACGAAGTTTCCGAACGCACCATAGTGGCGCCTTACTAGCGCGCGGCACAGCAGTTCGAAGTTGTGAGTTGTTGCTCCTGGAAGGCTTGAAAACGCTGTCCAGTCTAGGGCTGGCATCGTCTCTCCAAGACAGACTCAGCTTCGTCGCTCTGGAGCGTCGTCTGGATACTGATGTGCGGAGAAGATCTCAACCTTCGCCCCTCTGTCAATCAGGAGCTTGAAGAAAGCGGAGACATCGACTTCGTCAGTGGTCAGGATGAGGCTGGCTCCGGAGAGCTGCACCTGCACACCGTAATCAAATTGCTCAAACTCAGCTGGGCCAATACTAAACAGCTTGGCATCCTTCAAGAGCTCGTACATCTTGTCCGTGAAGCGAAGATCTCGTGGCTTGGCATCCCACTGGTATGCTTCAGGTTCCTCAGCTACTCGCTGACAGATCTTGTCGATCAACGCCTTCGCCTCTTCTGCATCGGACGTCTCTTTGAAGCGACCGATCATCACAAGGTTGGCAGAATGCTCGGACCCATAGGCCCTCCACAGTTTCATGGCATCCTCCTGGCCGGACCCTGAAGCTCCTTGACCGCCGGGATAACTCCGGCGTCTCCGATGGGCACACCGAACTCCGCAAACGAGGATGCCCTGAGAACTCCAGAAGCGTCAATGTGTGCATAACCTCGAAGCCCAGTCTCCTTCTCTAGTGGATCCTTTGTAGGCAATCCGACTGCCCCCTCCTGACTTACGCTCAAGGGTAGGTGCCCTCTATATTGCTTTACCCAGAGTCGGAGACGCCTGGTTGTGCGCCGGTCAATCCCTCCGTTGCCTCTAACTCGCTGTTCTGGAAGCAGGAGAAACTCGCGTGCTCCGGCCTCAGCTGCTATTCCCACCGCCGCATCGAGCTCGGAAATCGTAGAAGCGTTCACCACGAAGTTGATGCCGAAGGGCGCAATCTGGCGAATAGTTTCCAGCCGGCTCAGGAGTTGATCAAAGGATCTGCCGCGAAGCTCTTCGTACGTCCTAGCCACACCATCCATGCTCACGCGTACGAAGTGGACGTTTCCGCTCAGGTCGGAGGCGAGGCGAGAGTCGATTCGGTGGGCATGGGTGGTAAGCGTGACCGCCATACCTGTCCTTCTGGCGGCGTGGAGACATAGCCCGGCGAACTCCCGGTGAAGTGTTGGCTCCCCACCTCCGAAGCCGACGCCAAGACAACCGCCTGCGTCGAGCTCTTCGAGCCATTTGATGAGCCGATCGGCGTCAAGCATCGCAGGGTGCTTTGGAGCGTAGCAATATCGACAGTGCAGATCGCACGCATTGGTAAGGGCCACAGATACTTGGCGTGGCGCAGAGCTCCACATTGAGGGTGGAACCCTCGCCTCATCGACAAGAAGGTTCCAGCCAGTATCGCGGTTGAATAGGTGGATTCCGTCTGGACCGGCCCGCACTCTAAACCGGTGCTTAGGCTCAAAGCGTACCAGCTCAGCTTTGCAGGGCAAAGTGGAAGGGGGGGTTCTGGTGGGTCCGGTCCTCATTTCTCGAGTCTCGGGGTTGGATAGGCTCGCGGCTAACTCCTGATCCCGCTTGCTGCCAGTGTCCGAGTCACCTTTAGCACCGGCGCAATGGTTCGCTAGAGATTGAGATCCGCTGTGCATAGCATCTAACACGGTGTCAGCTTGAGCGTCATCCACGAGCCTCCCTACAGGCCATCATACCCTCGCAGCCAGCACGGCTTATTCGGCCTCTCTCCGTAGAGTCTCGAATCCCACGCTCGGTCAGATTCTCGAAGCCGATTCTACTGAAGGCCGGGGGGCGGCCGGGGTTCGGGGCTTCCGAGCCGGCGCTCGGCGGACGCGCCCGCTCTCCGAGGCCGGGTAGGCAGTGATTCCCGAAGGCGTCGGCCGCCGGAGTCCGACACCGCTCCTCGAAGCCCGCAGAGCGACGGCCAGGCCTCGGGCCTCCCCCGGCAACGAGCGGTGAGATCGCGCGCGCCCGCCGCGGCCCGCACGCCCGCCACCCAGCGGGCTCGGTAGCCGACGACCGGGCGGAAGCCCCGAACACCGGCACGGGCGGGGGCTCCCGCTTCCCCGAACGGCGACCCCGCCTCATCCGCCTCCCCGCCCCGTCGCTCCAGCCGGCAACTTCGGCAGCCCTTGCGCAATTCCGCGTTTTCCGCTAGGATACCGCCAACGTCAAACCGGCCCCGCCGAGCGGGGCCGAACCCGGAAACGGCCCGAGCGAGGTTGGACTCGCCCGGGCCCACCCGCAAAGGAGCAGACACCTCCCATGCGAGCAAGCCAAGAGAGTAGCCTCAACGTCGCCGCGCCGTCCACCCCGAAGCCCCGGGCGACGTCCCCCACCCCCCTCCCGAACGCCTTCAGCGCCGCCTTCCTCGACGCCGCCCGCCGGCGCCAGGAACGCCGCGACGCCGAGCCCGGTAGGGACGCCTACGCCGCCGGCGGCCCCGGCGCCGGTCCCTTCGACGTCGAGCCCGTACAGGCCGGCCGCGGCCAGGCGTGGGCCATCGTCCGGCGCGGTGAGACCGTCGCGGCCGGCCACCGGGCCGTCGCCATCTTCCGCGACCGAGGCGCGGCCCTCCTCCTCGCCGCGATTCTCCCGGCGACCGCCGCCGCCAACCACCTACAGGTGAAAGAGAAGCCGAAAGGCCCCGGCCACGCCGTCCACGACGGCCGAACCCACCTCGGCCACCTGAGCCCCGAGGTCGCCGCCGCCACCGGCGCCGCCGACAAGCTCCCCCGGGACCTCCACGTGGCCCGCTTCCTCGCTACCCACCCCGAGTCCCTGGTCCACCTCGCCGAAGCACTGGACTACGAGACCCTGGTCCTCTTCGGCCGCGCCCTCATGCGGCGCCTCGAAGAGGTGACGTAGCTTCATGGAGAGGCGGACCGAAACCCGGCCCGCCTCTCGCCTCATTCGAGCTCTTCGGCCGGATTCTCGGAGTCGACTACGCTTGGCTGCCGGAGGGCGGGCCGGGGTTCGGGGCTTCCGAGCCGGCGGCGGCGCACGCGCCCGCGTTCCAAGGCCGGGTAGGCAGAGCCCCCCGGAGGCGCTGACCTGCGGAGTTCGATGTAGCTCCTCGAAGCCCGCAGAAGCTCGACCAGGCCTCGGGACTGCCCAAGCAACCGGCGGTCCGCCGTGGCGAGCCCGCCGCGACCGGCACGCACGCCACCCAGCGGGCTCGGGAGCCGACGACCGGGCGGAAGCCCCGGACCCCGGCCCAGGGCGGAGGCGTTTTACCTCGGAAAGCGCCCCGCTGGCGCGCTGGCATCAGGAATGCGATGGATTTTGGATCGCGAGATCCCGGCGGATATTCCTGGCCAGGAAATCGTTGATCTCGCGGTGCCGTGGAACGGCCGTGGCGCGCTTGGCCGAGCGGTTCACGAACACCGAGTGGCTGCCGCCCTCGCGAAGGAGCTCACAGCCCTGAGCTCGCAGATGGCGGGTCAGATCCCGCCGGTTCACGCCGGAAGCTGCAAGGGTTCGCGGATGACCTCCGACTGGCCGATCTCCTCCTCAGCGAGGGTCCGGTTCGCCTCCAGCACCAACTCGACGGCCTCGAGAAGGTTCGAACGCGCCTCTTCGAGGGTCTTCCCCTGCGTGTTCGCTCCCGGAAGCTCCTCGACGAACGCGATGTAGCCCTCGGGTACCTTCCGGAAGACCGCTGTCAGCTTCAGCGCCACTCTCAAACCCCCTTCCAGGCGATCATACCTTCCTGCCCACCGCAGCCCGTTGAACCCTTCCTCGACTCCGCGCAGCGGCTGGTCGCCCAGACTCCCGAAGCCGACGCCGACCGTAATCCGGGAGGCGGGCCGGGGTTCGGGGCTTCCGAGCCGGCGGCGTCGGACGCGCCCGCATTCCGAGGCCGGGTAGGCAGTGCCGCCCGAAGGCACCAGCCGCTGGAGTCCGAGCCGCACCTCGAAGCCCGCAGAAGCATGACCAGGCCTCGGGGCTCGGAGGGCAGCGTACGGTCCGCCTCACGAGCCCCTCGCGAAGTGCACGCCCCTCATCCAGCGGGCTCGGAAGCCGACGACCGGGCGGAAGCCCCGGACCCCGGCCCAGGGCGGGGGCTCCCGCTCCCCGAAGTCACTGTGCCGGGGACCAGCTCACCAGCCTCCGCTGGCCCCGCCGCTCGCCTCGCACAGGAGCTTGAGGTTGGCCAGGGTGTGCTCGATGGCGCGCTCCTGGAGGCGCTCGACCACCAGGTCGTCGGCGACCTTGCCCAGGATGCCGGGAACCGTGTAGTCGACCTCGGCCGTCACCTCGGTCTCCGCGCCCTCGGCCACCGAGCGGTAGCTCCAGGTCTGCTCGCCGTCGAGGGGGCCGTCGATCGCCCCCTTCCAACGGGCTGTGTCGCCGTCCCGGCCGTCCTCCAGGACCCGCGTGGTCACCCCGATCGGAATGCCCAGGATCCGGTAGGTGTGCTCCACCACCGAGCCGGCCCCGCCGTCGCCGCGCACGAGCTTGCTCGCGCTCAGGTTCGGCCACCAGGTGTTCCAGCGCCGCGGGTCCCGGGCCAGGGCGTAGACCTCGCCGATCGGCGCGTCGATCGTCAGGTGCTTTTCGATATGGGCCATGTTCGGTCTCCTCCGAATCATGATAGCTCACCTCCGCGGCGCCCGGGCCGCCGGCCCCTGGTAGCCTCCCGGGAATACCCCGACAGACGATGGCCGTACCGCTCGCCCCCTCCGCGGCGCCCGGGACGGGCCGGCGAGCGCACTCGCCCGGGAACCTCGAAGGGTGACCGGGCGACTGCTCGAGAAGCGCTCCGCGCGGGTCCTGGCCGCGCTGGCGTCGCTGGCGAAGCCCAGCGGCATCGACCTGGTGGCGGGCGTCCAGCTCGACAGCGACGACGGGAGGTACAACGCCTCGTGGCTCTTCGACCCGCACGGCACGCTGCTGGCGGAGTATCACAAGCAGCAGCTGGTGCCCGGCCTCGAGGGGGACCTGGTCCGCGGGACACGGAAGCCCATGGTCCGAACCCTCGACGGGGCGCCGTTCGGGCTGGTGATCTGCCGCGACCTGCTCTTCCCCGGCCTGGGGCGGCGCTACGGCCGCCTCGGCGTCTCGGCGGTTCTGGTCCCGGCCTGGGACTTCGACCGGGACGCGTGGATGGAGACGGCCACGGCGGTCCTGCGCGGCGTCGAGAGCGGGTACTCGGTCGTGCGGGCGGGACGAAACAGCTACCTGGACGTGAGCGACCGGTACGGGCGCATCGTGGCACGAGCCCGGAGCGCGAGACTGCCCGGCGGCAGCCTGGTGGCGAGCCTCCCCTTGGGCCCCGCGCGACCGACGATCTACGTCCGAGTGGGCGATGTCTTCGGCTGGCTGTGCGTCGTCGCCTCGGCGCTGTGCCTCGCGCTCCCGCGCCGGGCGCTGTCGGCCGGTTGACGCTTCCCTCCTCGTGCGGAGGCCGCCGGGGCGCCGCCTGACACTTCCAGGCCCGCCCTCGGGCGGGGCCGTCGGATGGCGCCGTCAAGTGGTTGACACCCCACCCTGAGCTCGGGGGTCGCGCATTCAAGCGATCCGGCACTCTCTTCTTTGTGGGGTGTCCTCTCCTCGTCCGGGCCGATCTGGGCCGGCGCGGAGATCCCGCCGACCACTCACCTCGACCAAACTTCGAAAAGGGAGGAACCACTCGTGAAGACCCTCTTGACCGTCGCTCTCTGCCTGCTCGCCGTTCCCGTCTTCGCGGCGCAGCCCGCTCCCACTCAGGCGCCCGCGGCCCCGGCTGCGACGCCGGGCGCCCCCGCCTTCGTCGCGGCCCTGATGCCCGCGCCCCTCGCCGAGGCCACGACCTCGGTCTGCACCGCTCACTGCTGGGACGGCACGACCGTGACCTGTACCGGCACCTCGTGCACCGCGACCGACTCCTCGTGCACCGCCGAACAGGGCAACTGCTGGTCGAATGCCGAGGGGACCAAGTACTGCCCCCAGTGCCTCTGCAACCCCAGGTTCCCACACTGCAAGGACATCGAAGGCCAGTCCTGCACCTCGGGCACCCAGGCGTGTGTGGACCCCGATCTCCACTGCAACAAGTTCTATTGCTCGTGCTGGAACAACGTCTGGGTCTGCCCGTGAGACCCGAGCGACCGGGGAAGGCGCTCGCCTTCCCCGGCGCTCAGAGCTCGCGCCCTCGAGCGACGAGGCACTTCCCATCGCGTGGGGTCTCGTCGCCTCGCCCGGGCCGACGTGGGCCGGCGAAGTGGTCCCGCCGACCGACCACCTCCACCAACTTCTAGGAGGAAGGAACCACCCGTGAAGACTCTCTTGACCGTCGCTCTCTGCCTGCTCGCCGTTCCCGTCCTGGCGGCACAACCCGCTCCCACCCAGGCGCCCGCGACGCCGGGCGCCCCCGCCTTCGTCGCCGCCCTGATGCCCGCCCCCCTCGCGGAGGCCACGACCTCGGTCTGCACCGCCAACTGCTGGGACGGCTCGACCGTGACCTGCTCGGGGACCACGTGCACGGCCGTCGACTCCGCCTGCTCCAGCGGCCAGAACGGATACTGCTATGGGAGCGATACCGATCTTCGCTCTTGCCCCACCTGCAGTACCCACCAGATCTGCAAGCCGTCGTGCGACGATCTCAATGGGCAGTCCTGCGCGAGCGCCGGCACCTGCTATGACTCGACCTGTCGGGCCTACACGTGCCCGTGCCGCAACGGGCATTACCTCTGTCCATGAGCTTCCCGCCGCCGGGGAGGGCGCCGCTCTCTCCCCGGCGGCGACCCGCGGCCTGGTATCCTGGCCGCGATGCTCCGATGGGTCCCGGCCGCCCTCTTCGGCCTGACTCTGCTGGTCTCGCCGGTAGGGGCCTCTAGAACCGCCGCCGCGCAGGGTGGAAGCCCCGCCGCGACGTACTACGCCGCCTGGTTCCAGGACGTCGAGCCGCTGGCGACCGAGGCGGACCGGAGCGCCTTCCTCCGCCTACAGACCGACGAGGAGCGCGAGGCCTTCGTCCGCGGCTTCTGGCGCGCCCGCGACCCGACCCCCGGAACGCCGCGCAACGAGGCCTGGGAGATCTGGGGCTCTCTGACCCGGAATGAGGTCGAAGGAGCCGGCGACTCCTCCGGGGCCCCCGGCAACGCCAAGGCACCGGCGTCCCCCGGGGCCTCCGTGCCCGCCGAAGCCTCGCAGCCCACCGGGACCCCCGAAGAACGCCTCCGAGAGGCCTTCGACCAGGCGCTGCATCGGGAGCGCTTCGAGGCGGAGCCGAACCCGCCGCCGCCCGCTTCGTGGTTGGCTCGAGACCTCGCGGAGGTCTCGGCTCCTCCCGTCCCGGCGAGCCTGGCACTCGCCTTCCCGGCGTCCTACGGCGGTAAGACGGTGTTGGAGGGACGCCTGGCGATCCCCCGGGCCGATCTCGTGGAGCGGGCCCGGACACCGGTCGAGCAGGCGGCGCTCCTGGTCACCGGAGAAGTGGTCGATCAAGGCTCATTCGTGGACCGGTTCCAGTACCGCTTCGACCTGCCGCTCGAGTCCTCGGTCGGCGCGGAGGTCCCGCTGCGCTTCTACCGCCAGCTCGCGCCCGGAAGCTACGTGGTCGCGATCCACCTCGACGACGCGACCGGTCGGTGCCTCTGGCACGAGATCCGCCGGGCCCGGGTGCCGGACGTCGCCCGCCGAGGCCTGCCGGACGGAGTGGATCCGGAGCTCCTGACGGTCCTCTTCGCCGAGTCGTTCCCCGACGCCCACTCCATCGAGATCACCCCGCCCGGTCCGGGCCCCCACGTGGGGCAGACCGCGGTGGAGTCGGTGGTCACAGGGCCCGACGTCGCCGAGGTCCGCTACCGACTCGACGGCCGGGACGCCGGGAGCAGCGACGAGCCGCCCTACCGCGCGGAGATCGATCTCGGCCGGCTTCCCCGTCACCACACTCTCCAGGCCGAAGCCCTCGATGCCACGGGCCGCTCCCTGGCCGAAGACAGCCTCCAGGTCAACGCCGGGCCGCAACGCTTCGCGGTCCGGGTCGTCGAGCTCGCCCGGGGAAAGCGCGCCGGCGGCCAGGTTCGGGTGCGCGCCGCGGTCCGGGTGCCGGGCGACTCGCGGCTCGACCGCATCGAATTCTTCGTCGACGATCGGCGCGCCGCGGTCCTCTACCAGCCGCCGTTCGTCCAGACCCTGCGGGTCCCGCCCGAGGAGGACGTCGCCTATGTCCGCGTGGTCGCCCACCTCGCGGACGGCCGGTCGACCGAGACGGTCTACTTCGTCCGGGCGCCCGACCAGATCGACCAGCTCGACGTGCAGCTCGTGGAGCTCTACACCACGGTGGTCGACTGGCGCGGCCGGCTGGTCACGGGCCTCGGCGCCGGCGACTTCAAGGTCTTCGACGAGGGCGTCGAGCAACCGATTCAGCGCTTCGAGCGGGTCGAGAACCTCCCCATCCAGGTCGCCGTCCTCATCGACACGTCGGACTCCATGGAAGGCCGGCTCGCGGACGCGCGTCGGAGCGCGCTGAGGTTCTTCGAAGAGGTCCTCACCCCGAAGGACCGGGCCGCAGTCGTGACCTTCAACCACCAGACCCATCTGGCCGCGGGCTTCACCCACGACGTGAAGGCGCTCGAAGCGGCCACGGAGGGGCTCGTCGCCTCCGGTGGCACGGCGCTCTACGACAGCTTGATTCAGAGCCTCTACTACTTCCAGGGGGTTCAAGGCGAACGGGCGCTGATCCTGCTATCGGACGGCGAGGACGCGCACAGCCGGTACACCTACCAGGACGCTCTCGAGTACGCCAAGCGCTCCGGCGTCGCGATCTACCCCATCGCCATCCAGCCGGGAGCCCAGCCCGGACGGCTCGGCGGCACCGTTCAGCAGCCGAGCAGCCAGTTGGTTACCGGCCAGTACTTGGTGCAGCTCCGCGAGCTGGCGGCCGACTCCGGTGGGCGCTTCTTCGCGATCGAGTCCGTGTCGGAGCTGGACAATGTGTACCGGACGTTGGAGGAGGAGCTGCGGTCGCGGTACCTCTTGACCTACCCGGTCCCGAAGGACCCCGGCAAGGGGTTCCGGCGCGTGGAGGTCCAGGTGGCGGGAGCGGGGCGCCGCGCCCGGACGATGGGAGGCTACTACCCGAGGTGAGGGAGGGTTGCCGAGGGTGGCTGGGAGGCAGGGACTCGAACCCCGATTCTGCGGTCCAGAGCCGCATGTCTTGCCATTAGACGACCTCCCAACGGGGACGAGAGGTTACCGGACCGGTCCGATCGGGTCAAGCAAACTCGGGAGTGCCTTTTCGATCGGAGCCGGCCGGTAGCCCGAAATTACAACCGCGCCGCGAGCCGCGGGATTCCTGGCCTCGCCTCCGGCCTCAACCGCCCTGTCCGAGCCAGGCGAGGAAGTGCCCCAGGTGGCGGTCGGTCGCCTCGCGGCCCATGGCCGCCACCAGGTCGAAGACCGGGGGACCAGCCTTGGCGCCCGAGAGGGCCATGCGCAGCGGGTGGATGAGCACCGCCGCCTTGACCCCGCGCTCCTCGGCCAGCGCCCGGAGAGCGGCCTCCAGGGGCTCGACGGCGAAGGGCTCGGCGGCGCGGTAGCCCTCGCGAAGCGCCTCGAGGAGCGCTGGAAGCGCCGGGTCTCCCCGGAACTTCCCGGCGAGCTCCTCGTCGTAGACCAGGCGTTCGGCGAAGTAGGGCCCGATCACCTCGGCGAGCTGGGCGAGGTCCCGAGCGCGCCGGCGGTGGAGGTCGACCGCCGCGTCAAATCGCTCCCGCTCGGCGCCCTCGAGCGCCCCCGGCTCCGGCCCCCCCACTGCCTCCAGGATGGGGTCCAGGAAGGGCGCCAGCCGCGCCTCGATCTCCTCGAGGGGCAGCGAGGACATGTACTGGCCGTTGACCCATGCGAGCTTGTCGGGATCGAAGACCGCCGCCGACGAGTTCAGGCCGTCGGTCTCGAAGAGCTCGAACATCTCCTCGCGCGACAGGATCTCCCGCTCCTCGCCCGGGTACCAGCCGAGGAGCGCCAGGTAGTTGTAGAGCGCCTGCGGCAGAATCCCCTGGGCCCGGAACTCCTCGACCGAGGTCGCGCCGGTGCGCTTCGACAGGCGCTTCTTGTCGGGCCCCAGGATGAGCGGCAGGTGGGCGAAGACCGGCGGCCGCGCGCCCAGCGCCTCGAACAGCGGCACGTGCTTGGGGGTGTTCGAGAGGTGGTCCTCGCCCCGGATCACGTGGGTCACGCCCATGTCCATGTCGTCGGCCACCACCGACATGTGGTACGTCGGCGAGCCGTCGGAGCGGAGCAGGATGAAGTCGTCCAGGGCCGCCTCTTCGCCGAACTCGACCTCGCCCCGCACCAGGTCCCGGAAGCGGATCGGCAGCTCCGGGAGCTTGAAGCGCACCGCGAACGGCTCGCCCGCCGCGACCCGCGCCTCGACCTCCTCCGCCGAGAGCGCCAGGCAGCGGCGCGGGTAGCGGAACGTGCGCTTGGCCGCCTGAGCTTCCCGGCGCATGGTCTCGAGCTCGTCGGGGCTACAGAAGCAGCGGTAGGCCTTGCCCTCGGCGAGCAGGCGCCCGGCGAGCTCGAGGTGGCGCTCGACCCGCTCGCTCTGGAGGAACGGCCCCTCGTCCCACTCCACTCCGAGCCAGGCCAGGGCCTCCTGGATCTGGCGCGTCATGGCCTCGTCCGAGCGCTCCCGGTCGGTGTCCTCGATGCGCAGGATGAGCTCGCCGCCCCGGTGGCGCCGGAGAAGCTCGTTGTAGATCGCCGTGCGCGCCCCTCCGACGTGGAGGAACCCGGTGGGCGAGGGCGCGAAACGGACCCGGACGGGTCCCGTGGAGGTGTCCTTGGTCATGGTGGATCTCGGCGCAAGCAGTGGTGGCGGGCGAAAAAGCCGGCTGGGCGGCCTGTGAAGCTACCACGCCGCCGCCGCCGTCTCAACCACGCGGGGCTATACTGGAGGCGTCCTCCCCGGGGCAACCGACATGTCCGATCCGCTCGACAGCGTCCTCGTCGCCACCGACTTCTCGCCGCCTTCGGAGCTGGCCATTTCCTGGGCGACCCAGACCGCCCGTTCCCACGGAGCGCGGCTCCTCCTGGCCCACGTGCTGGCGCCTCCCATGCCGGTGGCGGACTTCGCGGCGCCGCCCCTGACCCTCGACAACGACCTCCGGGAGGCGGCGCGCGAGCGCCTGGACGAGATCCTCGCCCGCCCCGAGCTCGAAGGGATCGACGCCGAGGCCTTGCTCCTCGACGGCATGCCGGCCCAGGCGGTGCTCACCGCCGCCGCCGAACGCCACGCCCACATGCTCGTCGTCGGCACCCGGGGGCTCACGGGCTTTCGCCACCTGCTGCTGGGCTCCACCGCCGAGCGGATCGTCCAAGGCGCGGAGGCGCCGGTGCTCTCCGTGCATCCGGAGGACCCCCGGCCCGAGAGCGCGCCGCGGACCCTGCTCGTGCCCACCGACTTCTCGAGCGACGCGGAGGCGGCCCTCGTCGCCGCCGATCACTGCGTGTCCCTCAGCGACCAGGCGACGAGGGTGATCCTGCTCCACGTTTTCCACGTGCCCGCGGAGTACCGCTCCTACGGCCCGGCCGGCACCTTCTTCAAGTTCACCGACGAGCTCCGCGCCAGCCTGCGGGATCGCCTCGACGCCCTCGTCGCGCCGCTGCGCAGGGAGAACCTGAAGATCGAGCTCTTGATCTCCGAGGGCATTCCGGCGGAGTGCATCGTGCGGATCGCGAAGGAGCGCAAGGTGGACATGGTGGCCATGGGCACCCACGGCCGCTCCGGCCTCGCCCACCTCCTCCTCGGCTCCACCGCCGAGCGAGTCGTCCAACACGCCCCCTGCCCCGTCCTCACAGTAAGACGCCCCCCGGAAGGCTAGGAGCTTGTGAATGAACCTCCGACCTACTGCGGCCGTCCCCGCATCACCCCTCGCGGCGTTGCGCCTCCTCGACGTAGGCCCCGCTACGCCTGCGTCGGCGCGCCTTGCGAGCGGCGCGCGGGAACGCCCTCGCGACGGCCGGAGATTCATTCACAAGCTCTGAGCCCCGCGCGCCAACCACCGACCCCGCCCATCCACCCCCTCTCCTCCCCATCGTCGTTCGGGATCCGCCCCGACGAAGGGACCCAGCGGTACAGCCGACGGCTTACGCAGGCCTCGAGGGTGCGCAAGGGTTCGCCGGCGCAGTCCGCCGCCGAACCCTTGCCGCCCCCGGGGCCGTCGCCACCCCAACCCCGGCCCAACAACCTCTGCTACTTCACCCACACCGTCTTCACGTTCACAAACTCCCGGATCCCGAACCCCGAAAGCTCCCGCCCGTACCCCGAATCCTTCACCCCCCCGAACGGCAACCGGGGATCCGACTTCACGATGCCGTTCACGAACACATTCCCCGCCTCCAGCCTCCCCACCAACGCCTCTCCCGCCTCCACGTCCCCCGTCCAGACACTCGCCCCCAGCCCGTACTCCGACCGGTTCGCCAGCTCCACCGCGTGCTCGGCATCCCGCACCCGGACGATGGCCGCCACCGGACCGAACACCTCCTCGTCGAAGGCCGCCATGCCGGGCTCCACGTCCGCCAGCACCGTCGGCCGGTAGAACCAGCCCTTCCGATCGAGCCGCTCGCCGCCGGTTGCGAGTCGCGCGCCGGCCGCCACCGAGCGCTCCACCTGGTCGTGGAGGGCGTCGAGGAGGTCCTCCCGGGCGATCGGCCCCACATCGACGTCCGGATCGCTCGGGTCGCCCACCGTGAGGGCCTCCATGCGCCGGACCAGCTCCGCCTCGAAGTCGACGGCGATCTCCTCGGCCACCAAGAACCGCTTGGCGGCGATGCAGCTCTGGCCGTTGTTCTGGGTGCGCGCCCGGACCGCCTGCTCCGCGGCTTCCGCGAGGTCGCAGTCCGCGAGCACGATGAAGGGGTCCGAGCCGCCCAGCTCGAGGACCGTCTTCTTGAGGTGCCGCCCCGCCTCCGAGGCCACCGCCCGGCCCGCCCGGACGCTCCCGGTCAGGGAGACCGCCCGCACCGCCCGGTGGCCGATCATCGCCGGTACCGTCCGGTGCCAGGAGAGCACTGTGGTGAACGCCCCTCCCGGGAACCCCGCCTCGCGAAAGATCTCCTCGATGGCGACGGCGCAGCCCGGCACGTTCTCGGCGTGATGGAGCAGCCCCACGTTGCCCGCCATCAAAGTCGGGGCGGCGAAGCGGAAGACTTGCCAGAAGGGGTAGTTCCAGGGCATGACGGCGAGCACCGGCCCCAGGGGGTCGTAGCGGACGCCGCTGCGGGAGGCGTCGGTGGAGATCTCCTCGCCGTCCAGGAAGACCTCGGCGTTCTCGGCGAAGTAGTCGCACACCCGGGCGCATTTCTCGGCCTCGGCCTTCGCCTGGCGGATGGGCTTGCCCATCTCGAGGGTCATGAGCGCCCCCCACTCGTCCGAGCGGTCGCGGAGGAGCTCCGCCGCCGCGCGCATCCGCTCGGCGCGCTCGGCGAAGCCGGTCTCGCGCCACGCGGTGAACGCTCCCCAGGCGCGCTCGAGCAGCCGCCCGATGGCGGCCTCGTCGTGCTCCTCATACTCGCGGATCAGCTCTTCAGTGGCGGGGTTGACAGATCGCAGCGTCATGGCACGGGCTCCTCCCTCCGAGGTTCGAGTCGAGAGTACATCGATGCAAAGGACGATCCGAACCGTGGGCAAAGACCTCCTCGATCAGTCCTCAGACGGTCCTCGGGACGAACGAGCCGAGTTCTCGGACACGGCGAGACGGGGTGGGGGCGTCCCTCTCCCCCCGCGAGGGTGGGAGAGGGATCGAGGTGAGGGGACCCCCCCCCCCCCGCGAGGGTGGGAGAGGGATCGAGGGTGAGGGGGGAGATCCAGCCGATCGGCGTCCCTCTCCCCCCGCGAGGGTGGGAGAGGGATCGAGGGTGAGGGGGGAGATCCAGCCGATCGGCGTCCCTCTCCCCCCGCGAGGGTGGGAGAGGCATCGAGGGTGAGGGGGGCGATGCGATGGATCCACCGGTCTGGAGAAGCCACGCAGGTCAGCGTAGCCGAGCTGATGGGCGTGGGCGGGGGGGCGATCCCTGGGCGCAGCCACTGCCGCTGGACGCTACTCGATCTCCAAAGCGAAGGAACTCTTCCAGATGGCGGAGAGGGAGGGATTCGAACCCTCGGTCCAGGTTACCCCGGACAACTGCTTAGCAGGCAGCCCTGTTCGACCACTCCAGCACCTCTCCGCGGGGCCCCTGCGGGGAGGGGAGATTCTACGCTCCGGGGGAAGCGGAGTCAAAGAAACCGGGGGTTGGACGCTGCCGCCGATCCCCGCTATCCTCTTTCTTCGGAAACCGCCCAGGAGGCCCCCATGACCGACCGCACTTCCCGCGCTGAGCGGGACCAGCTCGCCATCGACACTCTCCGCTTCCTGGCCGTCGACATGGTCGAGCGCGCCCACTCGGGCCATCCCGGCGCCCCCATGGGGCAGGCGCCCATGGCCTACCTGCTCTGGAGCCGCCACCTGCGCTTCGACCCGCGCCGGCCCGACTGGCCCAACCGCGACCGCTTCGTCCTCTCCTGCGGCCACGCCTCGGCGCTTCTCTACGGCCTGCTCCACCTGGCGGGCTACGACCTGCCCCTGGCCGAGCTCGAGCGCTTCCGCCAGCTCGGCTCAAAGACGCCGGGACACCCCGAGCACGGCCTCACCCCCGGGGTCGAGACCACCACCGGGCCCCTGGGCCAGGGCCTGGGCAACGCCGTGGGCATGGCCCTGGCCGAGCGGCATCTCGCCGCGCGCTTCAACCGCGAGGGCTTCGACCTCTTCGACCACCGCACCTGGGTCGTGGTGAGCGACGGCGACCTGATGGAGGGGATCACCTCCGAAGCCTCTTCCCTCGCCGGTCACCTGGCGCTCGGCAAGCTCAACGTCCTCTACGACTCCAACCAGATCACCATCGACGGCTCGACCGACATCTCGTTCACCGAGGACGTGGGGGCGCGCTACGAGGCGTACGGCTGGCACGTCCAGCACGTCGACGACGGCAACGACCTCAAGGCGCTGCACCGCGCCATGACCGCCATGGTCGACGAGACGGAGCGCCCGAGCCTGACCGTGGTGCGCACCCACATCGGTTACGGCAGCCCTCACAAGCAGGACAGCCCCGAGGCCCACGGCGCGCCGCTGGGCACCGAGGAGGTGGCGGCCACCAAGCGGGCCATGGGCTGGCCCGAGGAGCCCACCTTCCGGGTGCCCGACGGCGCCCGGGAGGCCTTCGCCGCCGCCGTCAAGAAGGGCGCGCGCCTCGCAGCCAAGTGGGACAAGACCCTCGAGCGCTACGCCTCGTCTCACCCGGAGGCGGCCGGCGAGCTCGCGCGGCGCCTGGCCGGTGAGCTGCCGTCGTTCTGGCGGCGCCTGGTCCCGGAGTTCAGGGAGGGCGACGGCCCCATGGCCACCCGCAAGGCCTCGGGCAAGGTGCTCAACGCCCTGGCGGGCGAGCTGCCCGAGCTGGTGGGCGGCTCGGCTGATCTCGCAGCCTCGAACAACACCACGATCAAGGGCGAGCCCTTCTTCGCCCCGGGCAAGCCGGCCGGGCGCAACATCCACTTCGGCGTCCGCGAGCACGCCATGGGCGCCATCCTGAATGGCCTCGCCCTCTCCGGCGGGCTTCGCCCGTACGGTGCCACGTTCCTGATCTTTTCCGATTACATGCGCCCGGCGATCCGACTGGCCGCCCTGATGGGGCTGCCGGTGGTCTACCTCTTCACCCACGACTCGATCTTCCTCGGCGAGGACGGCCCGACCCACCAGCCGATCTCCCAGCTCGCAGCGCTGCGGGCGATCCCGAGGCTCTCGGTCCTCCGCCCGGCCGACGCCCGCGAGACGGCGGCGGCATGGCGGGCGGCGCTCGAACGCACCGACGGGCCCACCGCGCTCGCCCTCACCCGCCAGGGGCTTCCGGTGCTCGCCGAGACCGCCGGCCGGGCGGCCGACGGCGTCTCCCGCGGCGGCTACGTGCTCTCCGAGCCCGAGGGTGGGCCGGCCGAGGCGATCCTCATCGCCACCGGCTCGGAGGTCCCCCTGGCCGTCGAGGCGGCCCGTATCCTCGCCGACCGGGGCCAGCGGGTGCGGGTGGTGAGCCTGCCGTCGTGGGACCGTTTCGACGCCCAGCCCGAGGGGTACCGGAGCTCGGTGCTGCCGCCGTCGATCCCCTGCCGGCTCGCCGTGGAGGCCGGCTCACCCCTCGGGTGGCACAAGTACGTGGGCGACCGCGGCGCGGTCCACGCCATGGAGGGCTTCGGAGCTTCGGCCCCGTGGAAGGACCTGGCGCAGCACTTCGGCTTCACGGCGGAAGCGGTGGCCGACCACCTGGAAAAGCTGCTCCACTGACCGCCCCCGCACCGCCCGGGGCTCTCAGCGGATCTCCTACTCGTAACGCAGGGCCTCGATGGGCTCGAGACTGGCGGCCCGGCGGGCCGGCCAGAGGCCGAAGAAGACCCCCACCAGCCCGGAGAAGCCGAAGGCCAGGAGCACCGCCTCGGGCGAGATCGCCATGTTCCAGCCCGCCACCCGCTGGAGAGCGTAGGACCCGGCCATGCCGGCCAGCAGGCCCAGGGCGCCCCCCGACAGGCAGAGCACGAGGGCCTCGATCAGGAACTGGAGCAGGATGTCCTGCCGCCGCGCCCCCAGGGACTTGCGCAGCCCGATCTCGCGAGTGCGCTCGGTCACCGAGACGAGCATGATGTTCATGATCCCGATCCCGCCCACCAGCAGCGAGATGGCGGCGATCCCGGCGAGCAGGAACCCGAAGGTCCGGGAGGTCTCCTGGATGGTCGACAGGAGCGAGGCCTGGTCGCGCACGTTGAAGTCCGGGTCCTCGCCCGGGCGCAGCCGGTGCTCGCGGCGCATCACCTGGTCGATCTCGCCCGTCGCCAGCTCCATGTCCTCCTGGCTCGTCACCTGGACGCTGATCGAGCGGATGTGATCGGTTCCCATGACCCGGAGCTGGGCGGTCGCGAGCGGGATGTAGATGTCCTCGTCCGGGTTGAAGAAGCCCATCGCGCCCTTCTCGGCGAGCACCCCGATCACCTTGAACGGAATGCTCCGGATGCGGATCGTCTGGCCCACCAGCGACTGGGTATCCACCCCGCCGAGCTCGTCGCCCACCAGGGCGCCCAGCACCGCCACCCGCCGCCGCCCGCGGTCTTCGGTAGGGCTGAACAAGCGCCCGACGGCCAGATCGTTGGAGTTGACCTCGAAGTAGCTCGGCCAAGTGCCGACGATGGAGAGGTTGCCGTTGGCCGCCCCCGCCTGGACCTGGTAGCGGCCCTCCATCTCGGGCACCACGGCGGAGATGTAGTGCGGGTCCGACTTCAAGGCCTCGGCGTCCTCGACCTTGAGCGGCGCCGCCCCGCGGCCCAGACCGCCGAAGAACGACTGGCCCGGGCGCACGGTGAGGACGTTCGTGCCGAGGGTGGACAGGCGCTCCTGGATCGAGCGCTGCGCGCCCTCGCCGAGGGCCACCATGGTGATCACGGCGGCGATGCCGATGATCACCCCGAGCATGGTCAGGAGCGAGCGCAGCTTGTTGGCCAGGATCGCCTCGATCGCGACGCGGAAGATCTCGAAGATCAGCACGGCCTCACCTCCCGCCGCCGCGGTTGCCGCTGCTGCTGCGGTTGTTGCTCCGCGAGCCGGCGATCGGGCCGCTCATGCGCTGGCGGATCCGGTCGGTCAGCGCCTGTTGCTGCTTTTGGAGGGCGGCCACCGAGACCAGGATCACCTGCTGGCCGGGCTCGAGGCCCTGCTTGACCTCGGTGAACTCCCAGTCGTTGAGGCCCAGGATCACCCGCTTGGGCTCCGGCCCCTGGGGCGTCTCGACGAAGACCAGGGCCGGGCGGGCGTCGCCGGTGCCTCCTGTACCCGAGCCCGAGCCGCCCCCGCGCTCCGCGCTGCGGGCTTCGAACTGCTTGCGGCACTCGGCCATCTTCGTGCGCTCGTCGGCGCTGAGGGCCGAAGCCCCACCAGTCCCGCCGCCCGAGCGCATCTTCTGGAACAGCGACATGCACTCCTCGCTTGTCGGAGCACTGCCGGAGGCCGCCGCCTGCGCCTCGCCCCCTCCCCCGGAGCCACCCTCGGACCCGCCCGTCGAAGCCGGTTGCAACGCCGCCTGGAGCTTGGCCTCGTCGAGCCCCACCACCGCCGCCGCGGCGCGGGAGTCGCGCAGGCTCACCACCGCCCCGTTGGGCACGGCCACCACGTCGTTGCGGCTGGCGATCTCGATCGTCACCTCGGCGTTCATTCCGAGCTTCAGGAGCCCCTCCGAGTTGTCCAGGTGGATGAGCACCGGGAAGAGGGTCACGTTCTGCTCGACCACGGCCTGGGGCTCGATCTTGGCCACCTCGCCCACGAACTCCCGCCCCTGGTAGGTCTCGACGCTCACCTTGGCCGTCTGGCCGGGGTGGACCTGGCCGATGTCGACCTCGTCGACCTTGGCGCGGACCTGGAGATCCGCGAGGTCGGCCATCTGGAAGAGGGTGGTGCCGCCCGAGAAGCCGGACGTCGCCGAGGCGATGATCTGGCCCGGCTGGACGTCGCGCTCGATGATGGTGCCGGCGATCGGTGCCCGGAGGGTCACGTCATTGCGCCGCTTCTTGGCGAGATCGAGGGTCGCCTTGGATCGCACCAGCGTCGCCTGGGCCGCGGCGGCCGTGTCCTTCGTCGCCTCGTAGTCCTGGGGCGCGATGAGGCCCAGCTCGAGCAGCCGCTCGTTGCGCGCCCGCACGGCCTCGGCGGTGGCGGCCCTCACCCGCGCCGACTCCAGGTCGGCCTGGGCCTGGTCCAGGGCGCTCTGGACGTCCCGCGGGTCGATCTGGGCGAGGAGCGCCCCCTTCTCGACCCGGTCGCCGGTGTCCACTTGCACCGACAGCACCTCGCCCGAGGCGTTGGACTTCACCTCGACCACGCGTACCGGCTCGACCAGCCCGGCGGCCTCGGCCACCACCTGGATCGACCGCTGCTCCACCGACGCCGTGGCGAGCTTCGGGCCGGCCGCCTCCTTGTCCGAGGGCCGGCTGACCACGAAGGCCCCCGCTCCCACCGCGGCGGCGGTGGCCCCCAGGATCAGGTACTTGGTCACTCGTTTCATGAAAGGTCTCCGGGTCTCAGCATCTCGGCCGCTCTCGCGCCGGGTCAGTTCTGTCCAGTGGGCCCATCGGCCGGCCCCTGCGTCTTCGCCTTCGCGGAGCCGCCGGGATCGTGGCCCGAGTCGTCGTCCTTCATCCTCTCGCGAAGGCGCGCCAGGCGCTGCGCCACGTAACGGTCGAACTCCTTGCGCTGGTCGGGGGTGAGCACCGCGCGCACCTCCCGGGTGGTCGAGTCGAAGAGCGCCTTGAGCCGGGGACGCATGGTGTCGAAGATCACCCTGGCCTTGGCGCCGTCCTGGTCGAGGATCGCCTCGATCTCGGCGCGCTGGCCCGGGGTCAGGTCGAGGCGCTTGCCCAGCGGGCCGTCGGGCGCGAACATCCGCGCCGGACCGTGGCGGTCCCTGTGGTGGTCCTGCCAGGGCCAGCCGCGGTCGAGGACGCGCTCGGTGGCAAAGCCCGCGAGGGCGCCCGCCGCGAAAGCCACCAGCAGCACCAAGAGCGCCTGCCGGCGGGCCCTGGCCGGACGCCGGAGGCCGTCGGGCTCACCCGGTCTAGCGGCCATGGTGGCCTCCTTCGAGGGAGATCAACACCTCTTCCACCGACGGCGTGCGCTCCGTCTCCACCCAGGTCGCGACCGGCGCCGGGTAGCCCAGGGCCTGAGTCAGCCCGGGAGGCGGCTCGACATCGGCCCGGGTGCCGCCGCCGAGCAGGGCGGCCAAGGCGAGGAAGGCGAGGAGGGCCGCGGCCGCGAGGGCCGGGCGCAGCCAGTCCGAAAGCCCCAGGAGCAGGCTCCCCCGCGCCGCGTGGACCGCGGCGCGCCGGGCGAGCTCGGGCCCGGCGGCGGCGAGGATGCCGTTCACCAGTCGATCGAGGCGCTCGGGGTCCCGCCCCGGGTCGAGCGCTCGCAGGGGTCTGGAGTCGATTTCGTCGGTCATTTCGCCTCCGTCGACCGGTCGCCCAGCCACTCGCGCAGGGCGCGCCGGCCGTTGTGCAGATGGACGCGGGCCGAGCCCTCCGAGATGCCCAACCGCCCCGCGATCTCCTTGTGGCTCCAACCCTCGAAGTCGTAGAGCAGCAGCACCTCGCGCTGGCGCTCGGTGAGGTGGTGGAGAGCCTGGAGAAGCTCTTCGCGCCGCTCCGTGCGCTCCGCGTCGCGCTCGGGATCCCCGGCGGCGGCCATCTCCTCGCCCGCGTCGAGCGGTTGGGCTTCGCGCACCGAGCGGCGGCGGCGGGCGTCGACGGCCCGGTTCCGGACGATGGTCAGGAACCAGGCCCCGAACCCCGCGGGCCGGCGGCAGCTCTCGAGGCGCTCGAGGGCGGTGAGAAAGGCCTCCTGGCAGACATCCTCGGCGTCCGCCGGATCACCCAACCTGGCCAGCGCCACGGCATAGGCCGGGCGCAGATATCGACGTACAAGCATCCCGAACGCCTCCCTGTCGCCCTCGCGGGCACGTGCCACGAGGGCGGCGTCGGCCTCGTCCATCTATTCACTATGACGGATGGGTGGGCTCAGGTGTTAAGGCGAAGCGGGGGGCGGGTTCAGGGCGAGACGCTGGCCGGGTTCACCGCCGCGAGGTCCTCCTCGCCGGTGCGGATGCGGATCACCGCGGTGATCAGCTTCACGCCGCGCCTCCCGCCGAGCGCGCCGCGGGACCTACCCGATCGGCCGCGGGCGCCCGGACCGGCGACGGCGTCCTCGGCGCCGAGTCGGGCAGCACCAGAATCGCCCCCTCGCCCGTGCCGTACGCCTCCTCGCCGTGCTGCTCCACGTCGAGGCCGAGCCCTTCGTGGCGTCCCGTGGCCCGCAGCGCCGCGACGGCACCGATCGCCTTCAACAGGCCGAAGGAGACGACGCCCGAGTAGGCCATGACCGCAAGCACCGCCACCGCCTGCCGACCGAGCTGCGCCGGATCTCCGGCCAGCAGCCCGTCCGCCCCGCCCCAGGCCGCCCGCGCCAGCACGCCGGTCAGGAGCGCGCCGCCCAGGCCGCCGAGCCAGCCGCCGCCCCACACCCAGTGACAGACCGGCGCGTACACGAGGAGGCTCCAGGCGGTGATGAAGACGAGGTACGGGCCGAAGCGCATGCGCTCGACGACGGCGCCGGAGATGAGGGCCGCGGTGATCACCGCGAAGGTGCCCTGGTAGGCCATGAACAGGAGGTGGGGAATGGTGCCGTGGGGCTCGAGGCCGACGCCGGCCAGGAGGAGGTGGCTCATGCCGCCCACCCAGGCGCTGCCCGGAGCGAAGGCCAGGCTGTAGCCCGCCACCGCCCAGGCGAGCCCCACCGCGCCCAGGGCGGCAAGGCTCATCATCATGGTGTTGAGGGCGTTCTTGGAGCGCACCAGGCCGCCGTAGAAGAAGCCGAGCGCCGGGGTCATGAGGAGCACCAGGGCGCAAGAGACCATCATCCAGGCGGTGTCCGCGGAGACGATCGAGGGCGGCGGGCTGGCGGGCATCGGGACCTCCCTGTTGCCAACCGAGTGGATCCCCGGATGCGGGCGA
>CAVUBL010000016.1:0-332764 GCA_963739795.1 uncultured Acidobacteriota bacterium
GCTGCGGCCGGGCCTGGTCAGGTCAGGAGGTGCGGATCGTCGATCCGAAGCGTCGCGCGGAGGTGCCCCCGGAGAGGATCGGCGAGATCTGGGTCTCCGGGCCCAGCGTCGCCCCGGGGTACTGGGGCCGACCGGAGGCCGGCACCGAAGCCTTCCGGGCCCGGCTCGAGGGAAACGGGCGAGACTGGCTGCGCACGGGGGATCTGGGCTTCGTGCTCGACGGCGAGGTCTTCGTGGCCGGACGGCTCAAGGACGTGATCATTCTCCGCGGTCGCAACCTGTACCCGCAGGACCTGGAGGCGGCGGCCGAGGCGAGCCACCCGGCGCTCGTGGGCGGCGGGTCGGCGGCGTTCTCGGTGCCGGGCCCAGAGGGCGAGGAGGCGCTCGTCCTGGTGGCGGAGGTCGAGCGCCGGGCCGACCTGGAGCCGGCCGAGGTCTTCCAGGCCATGCGCCGGGTCCTTTCGGAGGAGCTTGAGGTCCGGCTCGACGACGCCGTGCTGATCCGAGCCGGGACCCTGCCCCGCACCACGAGCGGCAAGGTGCGGCGGCGAGGCTGCCGCGACGCATACCTGAAGGAGCCGTCGGGACTCCGCGTCCTGGCTTCCATGCGGGCCTGCATGAAGGACGCCGAGGCGCGAGGTGTGGGGGTCGCCGATCCCCTGGCGGCGGAGCTGCGACTCCGGCTCGCTGCTCGGGTCGGCGTCCGGCCGGAGTCGATCGACGAGACGACGAGCCTCGCGGCGCTGGGCCTGGACTCGCTCCGCAGCCTCGAGGTGAGCCATGAGGTCGAGCGCCGCTACGGGGCGACCGTCGCCGCCGGTGAGCTACTCGAGGGCATCACGCTCACCGAGCTGGCGGAGCGCGTGCGCGAAGCCCGGCGGAGGGGGGGGCGGCCGAGCGAGCCGGCCGCCGGGCGGCCGGGCCCCCAGCCTTTGAGTGCCGGGCAGCGGGCGCTCTGGCTGCTCGACGAGGTCGCCGGGCACGCCGCGGTCAACGTCCTCACCGCCGCGTACCGAAGCGCCTTGCGGCCGGATCCGGAGGCCCTGCGCGCCGCCCTGGGGGCGCTGATCGAGCGCCACCCGGCACTGAGGCTCTCGGTCCGCGCCCGCGACGCCGGAGCGCCGAAGCAGTCCGTCGCCGCCGCCGTCGAGCCGGACTTCGCCGTCGTCGACCTTCCACCGGGTGACGCCGCCCTGAGGGAGCGCCTCCTCGCCGACGGCGAAGCGCCCTTCGACCTGGCGAGGGCGCCCCTCTTCCGGGTCCGTCTCTACCGGCTCGCCGGCGGCGGCTGCGCTCTCCTTTTCGCGGCGCATCACCTGATCTGCGACCTTTGGTCGGCGGTCGTCCTGTTCGAGGAGCTGGACCTCCTGTACGGCGCCCGGCCCGGCGGGTCGGGGGCGGTGTTGCCCGAGCCCACCCTTTCCTTCCCCGAATGGGCGGCGCGGCGCCGGGAGGAACTCGCGGGGAGCGAAGGCGCGCGGCTGCGGGCCTTCTGGGGAGAGGCGCTGGCGGGGGCGCCGCCGGCCCTGGACCTGCCCACCGACCGCCCGAGGCCGGTGACTCCGCGCTTCCGCGGGGCCCGGGTCCACCGCTGCGTCGGGGCGGCGACGGAGGCGGCGACGGCCGCGCTGGCAGCCGCCGAAGGCACCACGGTCTTCACCGTGCTGCTCACGGTCTTCGGCATGGTCCTGGCGCGCTACAGTGGTCACCGGCAGGTGGTGGTCGGCTCGCCCACCCACGGACGCGAGGGCGCCGAGCTCTCCGGAACGGTCGGCTACCTGGTGAACCCTCTCCCGGTGTGCCTCGACCTCTCCGGCAACCCACCGGTCTCGGACCTGATCCGCCGCACCCGCGAGAGCGTGCTCGGCGTGCTGGCGCACCAGGCAATGCCGCTCCTCCACCTGGCGGAGGGCGGGCTCGGCTTGCGCCGTCGAGGGCGGTCCTCGCCCCTCTTCCAGGCCTTCTTCGCCTTCGAACGCGCCCAGGTCCCGGGGCGTGAGGCCCTGGTGGCCGCCGCGCTTCAGGAGGACAGCGCCCCCATGCGCCTGTTCGGCGCCGAGTACCGGAGCGTCGGCTTGGAGCGCCGCGGTGCCCAGCTCGAGCTCATGCTCCTAGCTGGGGAGATCGAGGGAAGCCTGCGCCTGACGTGCGAGTACGACCGCGACCTCTTCGACGAGGCCACCGTCGAGCGCTTCATGGATCACTTCGCCAACGTCCTCCGGGCGGTGGCGAGGTACCCGCGCACGCCGTTCGATCGGGTCTCGATGCTGTCGGAGGCGGAGCGGCGCAATGTGCTCCGGGGGTGGAGCGGGCGCGGCGACCTGGCGGTCCCCGTCGACACCCTGGACCGGCTCTTCGAGCATCAGGCCCGGCGCCACGCGAGGAGGACCGCGGTGGTGTGTGGCCTCGACGAGATGACCTACGGCGAGCTCGACCGGCGGTCGGCGTCGCTGGCGCGCCGGCTTCGCGAAGCGGGAATCGGACCCGATGTCCCCGTCGCTTTCGGCTGCCGACGTTCCCCGGACCTGGTGGTCGGAGTCCTGGGTGTCGTGCGGGCAGGGAGTGGATACGTGCCCCTGGACCCGGCGCAGCCCCTCGACCGTCGCCGCTACATCCTGGGGGACGCGGCCCGGAGTCTGGGCTGCCGGGTCCTGCTGCTCGACGCGCCCGAGGCCGAGCCCGAGTTGGTGGAGCACGCCGCGGGGCTCGGGATCGAGGTGCTGGACCTGGCGAAAGCCGCCGCGGGAGATAGCGGCGACCTCGCAGCCGCGGCCTTGGTGCCGGACAACCTGGCGTACGTGATCTACACCTCCGGCTCGACCGGCCGGCCCAAGGGGGTGATGGTCACCCACGGCAACGTCGTGCGCCTTCTGAGTCGCCGCCCGCGGGACTTCGCCTTCGGGCCGGAGGACGTCTGGACCCTCTTTCACTCCTTTGGCTTCGACTTCTCGGTGTGGGAGATGTGGGGGGCGTTGCTTTTCGGTGGCCGACTCGTCGTCGTGCCGTTCCGGGTCAGCCGGTCGCCGGAGGAGCTCTACGACCTGCTGTGTCACGAGGAGGTGACGGTCCTCAACCAGACCCCGTCCGCCTTCCGCCAGCTCGCGGCGGTGGACGAGGTCCGCCGGGAGCGGCTCAGCCTGCGCTGGGTGATCTTCGGCGGCGAGGCCCTCGACCGGGCGGAGCTCGAGACCTGGATCGAGCGCCACGGCATCGAGCGGCCCCGGCTGGTCAATATGTACGGAATCACAGAAACCACCGTCCACGTCACCTTCGGCCCGCTGGGTACTGCGGAGGACGGGGAGCGACCAGGGAGCCCGATCGGCCGTCCCCTTCCGGATCTCTCGACCTATGTGCTGGGTCCCGCCATGG
This sequence comes from uncultured Acidobacteriota bacterium, assembly GCA_963739795.1. Classification (GTDB taxonomy): domain Bacteria; phylum Acidobacteriota; class Thermoanaerobaculia; order Multivoradales; family DATKCC01; genus CAVUBL01. The sequence goes on from CAVUBL010000016.1 coordinate 3,370, forward strand.
AGCCCATGCCGGTCGGCGCGCCCGGAGAGATCCTGGTGGGCGGGTGCGGCCTGGCGCGGGGCTATGCGGGAAGGCCGCGGCTGACCGCCGCGCGCTTCGTGCCCGATCCTTTCTCCGGGCGAGCCGGCGGAAGGCTCTACCGCTCGGGCGACCTGGCCCGCTGGCGGCCGCGAGGCGAGCTGGACTACCTCGGGCGCATCGACAACCAGGTGAAGATCCGCGGCTTCCGGATCGAGATCGGGGAGGTCGAGACCGTCTTGAGCCGGCATCCCGAGGTCACAGGGTGCACCGTCGTGCTGTGCGGCGAAGGGGACGAGCGTCACCTGGTTGCCTATGTCCTGGCGTGCCGAGGCTCCACGGCCGGTAGGACCGAGTGGCGGGCCCACCTCGCCGCGAGCCTGCCCGAGTACATGGTGCCGGCGGCCTTCGTGACGGTCGAGGCGCTCCCCCTGACGCCCAACGGCAAGGTCGATCGCAAGGCGCTGGCGGAGATCGCGACGGTGCAGGCGGCCGAGGACCCGGCCGGTCGGCCACCGAGGAGCCCCACGGAGCTGCGGCTGGCCGAGATCTGGCGGCAGGTGCTCGGCGTCCGACCGGGCGCCGCGGCCGACGACTTCTTCGAGCTGGGCGGCCATTCGTTGCTCAACGTCCGGATGGTTTCCCGAGTCCGGGAGGAGCTTGGGCTCGAGCTCCCCCTCTCGGCAGTGTTCCAGCACTCCACCCTGGAGAGCCTGGCCGGCCGGATCGATGCCGCCCGGGGCCTGGACGAGGGACCGGTGGTTGACGACGCGATCGAGCCGGCGCCGCCCGGGGCGACTCCGGAGCTCTCGTTCGCCCAGGAGGCCCTCTGGCTCGAGCACGAGCTCGCGCCGGGCTCCTCGCTGTTCAACGTTCCGCTCCCCCTCGAGGTCACGGGCGGCCTGCCCGAGGTCGACCTGCTCCAGCGCAGCCTGGACGGCATCGTCGAGCGCCACGAGGTGCTGCGCACGGCGGTCGCCGCCCGGCGTGGGCGGCCGAACCTCACGGTCCGGCGCAAGGCCGAGGTGCCTCTGAAGGTGGTCGACCTGCGGTCCCTGCCGGCGCGGCGGCGCGAGAGCACCCTGAACCGGGCCCTTTCGGTGGAGGGTCTCCGGCCGTTTCGGCTCGCCGAGCCACCGCTCCTGCGTGCGGCGCTGTTTGTCGTCTCGGACGAGCGGTCGGTCCTCCTGCTCACGTCGCACCACTTCGTCGTCGATCACTGGTCGCTCGGCCTGCTCGTCGACGAGCTCGTGAGGCGCTACGAGGCCTCGGGCGTGGGCGGCGGGGATCCCTTCCCCGCGCTGCCTTTCCAGTACGCGGACTACGCCCGCTGGGAGAGACGGCGCCAGGGCTCTCCCGGGCTCGAGGCGCAGCGGCGGTACTGGCTCGGCAGGCTCCATGGACTGGAGGAGGCCCTCGACCTCCCCACCGACAGGTCGAGGCCGGCGATTCGCTCCTTTCGCGGTGCGCTCCTCCACGAGCGCGTCGTACCGGACGGATCGGCGCGGCTCCGCGAGCTCGCCCGCCGCCACGACGCCACCCTGTTCATGGTCCTGCTGGCCGCGTTCAAGGTGCTCCTCTACCGCTGGACGGGCGAGACGGACCTGGCGGTGGGGACCGACGTGGCGATCCGGCACCGCCGCGAGATCGAGCCCCTGATCGGCCTGTTCGTCAACCAGGTGGTGCTGCGCACCGACCTCGCGGGCGAGCCCGAGTTCGTAGAGCTGCTGGCGCGGGTCCGCGAGACCGCCCTCGAGGCCTTCGAACGTCCCGACGTCCCCTTCCGACAGCTCGTCGAGCGGCTGCGGCCACGGCGGAGCCGGTCCGTGGCGCCGCTCTTCCAGGTCCTGTTCGACGTCCACAACGCACCGCTGCCGCCCCTTCGTCTCGGTCAGATGACTCTGCGCCCGATCCCCCTGCCGCGCCGCCCGGCGAAGTTCGATCTCTCGCTGTTCGTCGGCGAGGAGCCGGACGGCTCGCTGCGCACCACGCTCGAGTACGCCACCGACCTGTTCAACCCCTCGACCGCTCGGCGATTCCTGGCGCAGTTCCACGACCTCCTCGACAGCGTGGTGAAGGAGCCGCGCGCCGGCATCTCCGTCCTCCCGGTCGGCGGTGGAGAGCTGGAAGAGCGGCTGGCCGGCTCGTTCAACTCGGACCTGGGGTGAGCGCGCATCCGTCGAGCGAGGGAACGGCGAAGCGGCGAAGACCCATGGCCCAAGCGATTGCCAGTCCGAGAGCCAGCCGTCGCGAGAAGCGGCTTCTGCTCCGCAGGCTGCTGGAGCAGCGGCGGCTCGCGGCGCGGAGCTATCCACTCTCGTTCGCCCAGGAGCGGCTCTGGTTCCTCGACCAGCTCAATCCCGGGAGCACCGGCTACACCATCCAGCGCGTTCTCCGCTTCGACGGCGAGCTCGATCTCGAGCCCGCCGAGCTGGCTCGGGCGCTGCGTCGGGTCCTGGAGCGCCACGAGGTCCTTCGCTCGATCTTCTCGGTGCGCGACGGGGCGCCGGCCCAGCGGGTCCTCCCGATGCGGGAGGTCGTGGTGGCGCTGCCCTACTTCGACCTCTCCGCCCTCTCCGCGGAGGAACAGGGGCGGGAGATCCGGCGCCTCACGTTGCGACTCGAAGGTCTGCCGTTCGACCTGGGCGCGGGCCCGCTCCTGCGCTGCTCCCTGGTGCGGCTGGAGCACGGCCGGGCGGCGATCGTGCTCTCCCTGCATCACGTCGTCGCCGACGACCACTCGGTGAAGCTGATCCTGGACGAGCTGGGCGAGCTTTACCGCGCCGCCGTGGGGGGGAGGAACCGCGGCTACCGCGCGTCGGGGTCCAGTACGGGCAGTTCGCCGCAGAGCAGCGGAGGCGGTTGACGGACGAGGCCCTGGAGCGCGAGCTGGCCGGCTGGCGAGACCGGCTGACGGACCTCCCGGTGGTCGAGGTGCCGACCGACCGGCCCCGTCCCGCCGTCTGGGACGAGCGAGGAGATCGCTACGCCTGCGCACTCTCCAAAGAGCTCACCCGAGACGTCCGCCGGCGCTGCCGGGAGCTCGCGACCACGCCCTTCGTCTTCTTTCTTGCGACCTACTACACGGTTCTTCTCCGGACCACCGGACAGGCCGACCTGGCGGTGGGCACACCGCTGTCCGGCCGCGACGGTGGCGAGCTCGAGCGGGCCGTGGGGCCGTTCATCGAGAACCTGGCGCTCCGCGTGCGGTTCGGACCGCGGCCGACCTTCCGCGACGTCCTGGAGGAGACCCGCGAGACCGTGGGCCACGCCTTCTCCCACCGTAACGTCCCCTTCGAGCGCCTGGTCGAGGAGCTCAGGCCCGCGCGCGACCCGAGCCGCCATCCGGTGTTCCAGCTTATGTTCGTGCTGCTGCGCGAGCTGGAGATGTCGTCGCTGGGCGTCGAGCCGCTGCAGGTCGGCCAGTCGAAGGTCAAGTTCGACCTGACGCTGCTTATGATCGAGGAGCGGGAGCTCTTCCTCCCCGTGTTTGAGTACTGTCGCGCGCTGTTCGACGAGACGACGGTTCGCCGCCTCGCCGGTCGGTTGACCGAGGCCGTGGCGCGGGTGGTGGAGGACCCCGACCTGCGGGTGGAGGATCTATCGCTTCTGTCGAAGGGTGAGCGCCAGCAGGTCCGTTGGGAGTGGTCGGGTGCGGGGCGTCGCGGAGCGTTTGGGGAGTCGGTGCCGGTTCGGGTGGTGGCGTTGTCGCGGGAGCGTCCGGAGTCGGTGGCGGTGGTGGGAGCGGAGGACGAGGCGCTGTCGTACGGGGAGCTGGTGGCCCGGGCGTGGGGGGTGGCGGAAGGCCTGGGGCGTCTGGGGGTGGAGCGGGGGAGCCGTGTGGGGGTGTGCGTGGAGCGGGGCGTGGAGCTGGCGGTGGCGCAGCTCGGGGTGTGGCTTGCCGGGGGGAGCTACGTTTCGCTCGACCCGGAGAGCCCGTTGGCGCGTCGGCGCTCGGCGCTTTCGGACAGCGGAGCGGTGGGAGTGGTGGTGGGGAGCGGGGGGATGGGGACCGGTCTCGGGGCCCCCTGCCTGAGCCTGGCGTCGGTCGAGGGTTGTCGGGGGTGGGTGGCCTCGCCGGCGGTGGAGTCCTCGGAGGGGGCGTACGTGATCTACACGTCGGGGTCGACGGGCCGACCGAAGGGGGTGGAGGTGAGCCACGGTGGCCTTTCGAGCCTGGTGTCGTGGCACCTGGATGCGTTCGGGGTGGAGGCGGGCACGCGGGTGACGCAGGTGGCGAGCCCGGGGTTCGACGCCTCGGTGTGGGAGCTGTGGCCGGCGCTGTCGGTGGGGGCGGAGGTGGCGGTGGTGGGGGCGGAGGAGCGGCTGGACGCGTCGGCTCTGGGACGGTGGCTGGCGTGTCGGAGGGTGGAGGTGAGCTTCGTGCCGACGCCGCTGGTCGAGGAGGCGCTGCGGGTAGGTTGGCCCGAGCCGGGGTCGCTGCGCTACGTGCTGACGGGCGGGGAGCGGCTGCGGGGAGCGCCGGCGGGGGAGCTGGGCTTTGCCCTGGTCAACGACTACGGTCCGACCGAGGCGACGGTGGTGACGACCTCGGGTCGGGTGTCTGTGGGTGCGAGCCGTCCGCCGATCGGCCGACCGATCCGCAACGCGGTGGTGCGGGTGCTGGGGCCCTGGGGAGGGGAGAGCGCGGCGGGGGTTCCGGGGGAGCTGGCGATCGGGGGCGCGGGCCTGGCGCGGGGGTACGTGGGCCGGCCCGGGAGGACGGCGGAGCGCTTCGTGCCGGACCCTTACGGGGCTCCGGGAGTGCGGCTCTACCGCAGCGGGGACCGGGTGCGCTGGCGCCGGGACGGGGAGCTGGAGTTTCTCGGGCGCCTGGACGAGCAGGTCAAGCTGCGTGGGTTCCGCATCGAGCCGGGAGAGGTCGAGTCGGCCCTGGCGGCGCTGCCGCAGGTGGCCGGAGCCGCGGTGACGCTGCGCGAGGACCTCGAGGGGGGCCCGGCGCTGGTGGCCTACCTGGTGGGCCGCGAGCGGCCGGACCCGGAGCTGCGCCAGGCCCTGGCCCAACGGCTGCCCGCCTACATGGTGCCCGGCGCCTTCGTTTGGCTCGCCGAGCTACCCCTGGGACCCACCGGCAAGCTCGACCGACGAGCACTGCCCGCGCCGCCTCCGGCATCGGGGCGGGGAGGGGACCGGAGGCTGAGCGTCGAGGAGGATCTGCTGGCGGCCCAGTGGGGTGAGCTTCTGGGCGTTGAGCGGGTGGGGGCCGAGGACGACTTCTTCGCCCTGGGGGGGCACTCGTTGTTGGCGACCCGTCTGGTGTCGCGGGTGCGGGAGGTCTTCGGGGTGGAGCTGGCGGTGATGGAGGTTTTCCGGGCGCCGCGTCTCGCGGCGCTGTCGCGGCGTATCGCAGCGCACCTCCGGGAGGCGGGGGCGCCGGCGGCGCCCCCGCTCGAGGCGCGTGGAGCGAGGCGGGCGCCGCTGTCGTTCGCCCAGCAGCGCCTGTGGTTCCTGGACCGCCTGGAGCCGGGCGGCTCGGCGTACAACGTGCCGTCGGCGGTGCGCCTCACGGGGGAGCTGGGGGTGGCGGAGCTGGCCGAGTCGCTGCGCCGGGTGGTGGCTCGCCACGAGGTGCTGCGCACCACGTACCGGACGGCGGAGGGGGCGCCGGAGCAGGTGATCGGCCCGGCGCCGCGGTGGGCGAGGCTGCCGGTGGTGGACTTGTCGGGGCTGGCGGCGGGGCGTCGCAGAGGTGAGCTCGAGCGGGCGGTGGCGCTGGAGGCCCGGCGGCCGTTCGACCTGTCGCGGGACCGGATGCTGCGGGCGGTGCTGGTGCGCGCGTCGGCCCGGGAGCACGTGGTGGTGGTGACGCTGCACCACGTCGCGAGCGACGGCTGGTCGATGGAAGTGCTGCTGCGGGAGGTTGCGGAGGGCTATGCGGCGCAGAGGGCGGGGCGGCCGGCGGAGCTGCCGGAGCTGGCGGTGCAGTATGCCGACTATGCCCGCTGGCAGCGGGAGTGGTTGTCGGGGCCGGTGCTGGAGTTGGAGGTGGCGCACTGGCGGGATCGCCTGCGGGGGGCGCCGCCGGTGCTGGAGGTGCCGGCGGATCGTCCGCGCGCCGCGGGAGAGCGGCGGGCGGGTGCGGTGGGGGTGCGTCTGGGCCGGGAGGCGACGGAGGCGGTGCGGCGGGTGAGCCGGGAGCTGGGCGCGACGCTCTTCATGACCCTGTTGTCGGCGTTCCAGGTGCTCCTGTGGCGCGGGTCGGGGCAGCGGGACCTGGTGGTGGGCACGCCGGTGGCGGGGCGCACGTGGCGAGAGGTGGAGCCGCTGATCGGGTTCTTCGTCAACACGCTGGCGCTGCGGGGGACGGTGGCGCGGGGGGCGCGCTTCGCCGAGGTGGTGGCGGGGTGCCGGGAGGTGGTGCTGGAGGCCTTGAGCCACCAGGAGGTGCCGTTCGAGCGCCTGGTGGAGGAGCTGGTGCCGGAGCGCAGCCTGGAGCACATGCCGCTCGTCCAGGTGATGTTCTCCCTGCAGGCGGCCATGGCCGGGGAGTGGGAGGCCGGCGGGGTGCGCATGGCGCCTCTGGAGGTGAGCCCGAGCGAGGCGAAGCTGGAGCTGACGCTGTCGCTGGAGGAGATCGGCGGCGAGGTGCGCGGGGCCCTGCAGTACGAGGCGTCGCGGTTCGACCGGACCACGGTGCGGCGGCTGGCGGATCAGTGGCGGCGGCTGGTCGAGGCGGCGTCGGAGCGTCCCGAGACGCGGGTGGAGGATCTATCGCTTCTGTCGAAGGGTGAGCGCCAGCAGGTCCGTTGGGAGTGGTCGGGTGCGGGGCGTCGCGGAGCGTTTGGGGAGTCGGTGCCGGTTCGGGTGGTGGCGTTGTCGCGGGAGCGTCCGGAGTCGGTGGCGGTGGTGGGAGCGGAGGACGAGGCGCTGTCGTACGGGGAGCTGGTGGCCCGGGCGTGGGGGGTGGCGGAAGGCCTGGGGCGTCTGGGGGTGGAGCGGGGGAGCCGTGTGGGGGTGTGCGTGGAGCGGGGCGTGGAGCTGGCGGTGGCGCAGCTCGGGGTGTGGCTTGCCGGGGGGAGCTACGTTTCGCTCGACCCGGAGAGCCCGTTGGCGCGTCGGCGCTCGGCGCTTTCGGACAGCGGAGCGGTGGGAGTGGTGGTGGGGAGCGGGGGGATGGGGACCGGTCTCGGGGCCCCCTGCCTGAGCCTGGCGTCGGTCGAGGGTTGTCGGGGGTGGGTGGCCTCGCCGGCGGTGGAGTCCTCGGAGGGGGCGTACGTGATCTACACGTCGGGGTCGACGGGCCGACCGAAGGGGGTGGAGGTGAGCCACGGTGGCCTTTCGAGCCTGGTGTCGTGGCACCTGGATGCGTTCGGGGTGGAGGCGGGCACGCGGGTGACGCAGGTGGCGAGCCCGGGGTTCGACGCCTCGGTGTGGGAGCTGTGGCCGGCGCTGTCGGCGGGGGCGGAGGTGGCGGTGGTGGGGGCGGAGGAGCGGCTGGACGCGTCGGCTCTGGGACGGTGGCTGGCGTGTCGGAGGGTGGAGGTGAGCTTCGTGCCGACGCCGCTGGTCGAGGAGGCGCTGCGGGTAGGTTGGCCCGAGCCGGGGTCGCTGCGCTACGTGCTGACGGGCGGGGAGCGGCTGCGGGGAGCGCCGGCGGGGGAGCTGGGCTTTGCCCTGGTCAACGACTACGGTCCGACCGAGGCGACGGTGGTGACGACCTCGGGTCGGGTGTCTGTGGGTGCGAGCCGTCCGCCGATCGGCCGACCGATCCGCAACGCGGTGGTGCGGGTGCTGGGGCCCTGGGGAGGGGAGAGCGCGGCGGGGGTTCCGGGGGAGCTGGCGATCGGGGGCGCGGGCCTGGCGCGGGGGTACGTGGGCCGGCCCGGGAGGACGGCGGAGCGCTTCGTGCCGGACCCTTACGGGGCTCCGGGAGTGCGGCTCTACCGCAGCGGGGACCGGGTGCGCTGGCGCCGGGACGGGGAGCTGGAGTTTCTCGGGCGCCTGGACGAGCAGGTCAAGCTGCGTGGGTTCCGCATCGAGCCGGGAGAGGTCGAGTCGGCCCTGGCGGCGCTGCCGCAGGTGGCCGGAGCCGCGGTGACGCTGCGCGAGGACCTCGAGGGGGGCCCGGCGCTGGTGGCCTACCTGGTGGGCCGCGAGCGGCCGGACCCGGAGCTGCGCCAGGCCCTGGCCCAACGGCTGCCCGCCTACATGGTGCCCGGCGCCTTCGTTTGGCTCGCCGAGCTACCCCTGGGACCCACCGGCAAGCTCGACCGACGAGCACTGCCCGCGCCGCCTCCGGCATCGGGGCGGGGAGGGGACCGGAGGCTGAGCGTCGAGGAGGATCTGCTGGCGGCCCAGTGGGGTGAGCTTCTGGGCGTTGAGCGGGTGGGGGCCGAGGACGACTTCTTCGCCCTGGGGGGGCACTCGTTGTTGGCGACCCGTCTGGTGTCGCGGGTGCGGGAGGTCTTCGGGGTGGAGCTGGCGGTGATGGAGGTTTTCCGGGCGCCGCGTCTCGCGGCGCTGTCGCGGCGTATCGCAGCGCACCTCCGGGAGGCGGGGGCGCCGGCGGCGCCCCCGCTCGAGGCGCGTGGAGCGAGGCGGGCGCCGCTGTCGTTCGCCCAGCAGCGCCTGTGGTTCCTGGACCGCCTGGAGCCGGGCGGCTCGGCGTACAACGTGCCGTCGGCGGTGCGCCTCACGGGGGAGCTGGGGGTGGCGGAGCTGGCCGAGTCGCTGCGCCGGGTGGTGGCTCGCCACGAGGTGCTGCGCACCACGTACCGGACGGCGGAGGGGGCGCCGGAGCAGGTGATCGGCCCGGCGCCGCGGTGGGCGAGGCTGCCGGTGGTGGACTTGTCGGGGCTGGCGGCGGGGCGTCGCAGAGGTGAGCTCGAGCGGGCGGTGGCGCTGGAGGCCCGGCGGCCGTTCGACCTGTCGCGGGACCGGATGCTGCGGGCGGTGCTGGTGCGCGCGTCGGCCCGGGAGCACGTGGTGGTGGTGACGCTGCACCACGTCGCGAGCGACGGCTGGTCGATGGAAGTGCTGCTGCGGGAGGTTGCGGAGGGCTATGCGGCGCAGAGGGCGGGGCGGCCGGCGGAGCTGCCGGAGCTGGCGGTGCAGTATGCCGACTATGCCCGCTGGCAGCGGGAGTGGTTGTCGGGGCCGGTGCTGGAGTTGGAGGTGGCGCACTGGCGGGATCGCCTGCGGGGGGCGCCGCCGGTGCTGGAGGTGCCGGCGGATCGTCCGCGCGCCGCGGGAGAGCGGCGGGCGGGTGCGGTGGGGGTGCGTCTGGGCCGGGAGGCGACGGAGGCGGTGCGGCGGGTGAGCCGGGAGCTGGGCGCGACGCTCTTCATGACCCTGTTGTCGGCGTTCCAGGTGCTCCTGTGGCGCGGGTCGGGGCAGCGGGACCTGGTGGTGGGCACGCCGGTGGCGGGGCGCACGTGGCGAGAGGTGGAGCCGCTGATCGGGTTCTTCGTCAACACGCTGGCGCTGCGGGGGACGGTGGCGCGGGGGGCGCGCTTCGCCGAGGTGGTGGCGGGGTGCCGGGAGGTGGTGCTGGAGGCCTTGAGCCACCAGGAGGTGCCGTTCGAGCGCCTGGTGGAGGAGCTGGTGCCGGAGCGCAGCCTGGAGCACATGCCGCTCGTCCAGGTGATGTTCTCCCTGCAGGCGGCCATGGCCGGGGAGTGGGAGGCCGGCGGGGTGCGCATGGCGCCTCTGGAGGTGAGCCCGAGCGAGGCGAAGCTGGAGCTGACGCTGTCGCTGGAGGAGATCGGCGGCGAGGTGCGCGGGGCCCTGCAGTACGAGGCGTCGCGGTTCGACCGGACCACGGTGCGGCGGCTGGCGGATCAGTGGCGGCGGCTGGTCGAGGCGGCGTCGGAGCGTCCCGAGACGCGGGTGGAGGATCTATCGCTTCTGTCGAAGGGTGAGCGCCAGCAGGTCCGTTGGGAGTGGTCGGGTGCGGGGCGTCGCGGAGCGTTTGGGGAGTCGGTGCCGGTTCGGGTGGTGGCGTTGTCGCGGGAGCGTCCGGAGTCGGTGGCGGTGGTGGGAGCGGAGGACGAGGCGCTGTCGTACGGGGAGCTGGTGGCCCGGGCGTGGGGGGTGGCGGAAGGCCTGGGGCGTCTGGGGGTGGAGCGGGGGAGCCGTGTGGGGGTGTGCGTGGAGCGGGGCGTGGAGCTGGCGGTGGCGCAGCTCGGGGTGTGGCTTGCCGGGGGGAGCTACGTTTCGCTCGACCCGGAGAGCCCGTTGGCGCGTCGGCGCTCGGCGCTTTCGGACAGCGGAGCGGTGGGAGTGGTGGTGGGGAGCGGGGGGATGGGGACCGGTCTCGGGGCCCCCTGCCTGAGCCTGGCGTCGGTCGAGGGTTGTCGGGGGTGGGTGGCCTCGCCGGCGGTGGAGTCCTCGGAGGGGGCGTACGTGATCTACACGTCGGGGTCGACGGGCCGACCGAAGGGGGTGGAGGTGAGCCACGGTGGCCTTTCGAGCCTGGTGTCGTGGCACCTGGATGCGTTCGGGGTGGAGGCGGGCACGCGGGTGACGCAGGTGGCGAGCCCGGGGTTCGACGCCTCGGTGTGGGAGCTGTGGCCGGCGCTGTCGGTGGGGGCGGAGGTGGCGGTGGTGGGGGCGGAGGAGCGGCTGGACGCGTCGGCTCTGGGACGGTGGCTGGCGTGTCGGAGGGTGGAGGTGAGCTTCGTGCCGACGCCGCTGGTCGAGGAGGCGCTGCGGGTAGGTTGGCCCGAGCCGGGGTCGCTGCGCTACGTGCTGACGGGCGGGGAGCGGCTGCGGGGAGCGCCGGCGGGGGAGCTGGGCTTTGCCCTGGTCAACGACTACGGTCCGACCGAGGCGACGGTGGTGACGACCTCGGGTCGGGTGTCTGTGGGTGCGAGCCGTCCGCCGATCGGCCGACCGATCCGCAACGCGGTGGTGCGGGTGCTGGGGCCCTGGGGAGGGGAGAGCGCGGCGGGGGTTCCGGGGGAGCTGGCGATCGGGGGCGCGGGCCTGGCGCGGGGGTACGTGGGCCGGCCCGGGAGGACGGCGGAGCGCTTCGTGCCGGACCCTTACGGGGCTCCGGGAGTGCGGCTCTACCGCAGCGGGGACCGGGTGCGCTGGCGCCGGGACGGGGAGCTGGAGTTTCTCGGGCGCCTGGACGAGCAGGTCAAGCTGCGTGGGTTCCGCATCGAGCCGGGAGAGGTCGAGTCGGCCCTGGCGGCGCTGCCGCAGGTGGCCGGAGCCGCGGTGACGCTGCGCGAGGACCTCGAGGGGGGCCCGGCGCTGGTGGCCTACCTGGTGGGCCGCGAGCGGCCGGACCCGGAGCTGCGCCAGGCCCTGGCCCAACGGCTGCCCGCCTACATGGTGCCCGGCGCCTTCGTTTGGCTCGCCGAGCTACCCCTGGGACCCACCGGCAAGCTCGACCGACGAGCACTGCCCGCGCCGCCTCCGGCATCGGGGCGGCCCTCCGAGCGGGTGACCGCGCCACGCGATCTCTGGGAACGGGCGACCGTAGAGGCCTACGCCGAGGTTCTCGGCTTGGAGCGCGTCGGGCTCCAGGACGACTTCTTCTCCTCGGGCGGCCACTCCCTGCTGGCCGTTCGGTTGAGCGAGGCCATCCGGGAGCGGACCGGAGTCCAGCCGCCGATCCTCGATCTCTTCCGGCACCCTACGCCCGAGGGACTCGCCGCCTCGCTGCGCGGGGGGCTCTCGCGGGCTGCCCTCGACGGGGTGTCGTGCCTGCAGCCGGGGGCTCCGGGGCGGACCCCGCTCGTGCTGGCTCCGGCGGCGGGCGGGCACGCCGTGCCCTACCTTCCCCTGGTCGAAGCGCTTCCGTCCAGAATCCCCGTCGTCGTCCCCGAGCTGCGCGGCCCGGTGCCGGCGACCTTTGAAGAGCTGGCGGCCCGGCTCCTGGCCCGCCTGGCCGACCAGGGCATCGTCCCGGAGATCCTGCTCGGCTGGTCCTACGGCGGCGTCCTCGCCTTCGAGATGGCTCGCCAGCTCGGTTCCAAGGGCCGGCCTCCCCGGATCCTGGTCCTGGTCGACAGCGAGGTCCCGCAGGCTGGTGCTCTCTCGGAAGAGGCCGCCCGTGACGCCTTCTTCGAGGGCCCGTTCGCCACGGGAGAGGACGCTTCCCTCCCGGATGAGCTGTCCGCGTTTCTCGACACTCTGTATCTCCTTAGGTCGTATACTCCGCTATGCTACCTTGGAGATATGCTTTATATTCGGTCTGATGAAACTTTCACTCGACGACCCGAGGTTCTGGAAGGCTGGCGCCGGTACGTCGCCGGCGAGCTGGCGGTCTGGGACCTTCCCGGCGACCACTACTCGCTTCTACGGCTTCCCCGGGTCCGCGACCTGGCCCTGGAGCTGACGCGGCTCGTCGACGCGCGGGACGGAGGGGCGTGAACGATCTCCTCCGCCTCTGGGCGTTCTTGCTGAGGAGCTCGCGGAACATCCATGGCTCCCGGCGGAGCATGACCCTCAGCGTGATGGCGGGCCTCCTCGCGGGCCTCGGGAACACGGCGCTGATCGCCCTCGTAAACCAGCGCATCGGCGGCAGTGGGCAGGTGCCTTCGTGGCTCGGTCCGTCGTTCCTCGCCCTCCTGGTGCTGGTCCCGATCTGCCGTTTCGTCTCACAGTATCTTTTAGTGAGCTTGGGTGCGCGTTCAACCTTCGATCTGCGACTCGGCTTGTGCCACCGAATCCTGGGCAGCCCTCTCCGGCGGCTCGAGGAGATCGGCCCCCCAAAGCTGATCGCACACCTGACCGACGACCTCGGAGCCATCGGTCAGGCGCTCGTCCAGATCCCCTTGCTGTGCATGCACTTCGCCGTGGTTGCCGGCTGCCTGGCCTACATGGCCTACCTGTCCTGGCGCCTCTTCCTCGTCGTGCTCCTGGGCCTCGTGGTGGGCGCCGTCAGCTACCAGTTGCCTCTCTTGCGCAGCCTGAGCTACTTCCGCGCCTCTCGGGCGCGATGGGACGAGTTGCTCCGGCATTTCGAGGGCCTCACGTTCGGGATCAAGGAGCTCAAGCTCCACAGCCGCCGCCGTCGGAGCTTCGTCGAAGGCTTCTATCGCCCGGCGGCCGAGGACATCCGGGACCTGAGCATCCGGGGCAACGCCATCCTGACGGCCGCCAATAGCTGGGGTCACATCCTGTTCTTCGCGGTCATCGGGCTCGTCGTCTTCGTTCTCGGGCCGCACACGGCCCCATCGGACCGCGTCCTCGTGGGCTATGCGCTGACTCTGCTCTTCATGATGAGCCCGCTCGAGGTGGTCTTGAACACCCTTCCCAACATGAGCCGGGCCAAGGTGGCCTCGGAGCGCGTCGAAAGCCTGGCGAAGGACCTGTCGGGAGGCGAGGAGGGCGGGTGGCGGGCGCTCGAGGTGGCTCGATCTTCTTGGGCCGAGCTTCGTTTCGAGGGCGTGACCCATGCCTTCCACAGCCCTTCCGCCGAGGACGAGTTCATGCTCGGCCCGATCGATCTGGCTCTCCGGCCGGGCGAGATCGTGTTCCTGGTAGGCGGCAACGGCAGCGGCAAGACGACGCTGGCGAAGATCCTTGTGGGGCTTTACGAGCCCGAGCAGGGCCGGATCCTCCTCGACGGAGTGCCGGTGACGGCCGAGACCCGGGAGTCCTACCGCCACCTCTTCTCCGCAGTCTTCACGAGCTTCTATCTCTTCGACCGCCTGCTGGGTCTGGAGATGCCGGACCTTGACGGCCAGGCCCGCGCCCACCTCGCGGAGCTGCAGCTCAGCCAGAAGGTGCAAGTCAGGGACGGCGTCTTCTCGACGGTGGCTCTCTCCCACGGGCAGCGCAAGCGCCTGGCCCTGCTGGTCGCCTTCATCGAGGATCGTCCGATCTACCTCTTCGACGAGTGGGCCGCCGATCAGGACCCTCACTTCAAAGAGGTTTTCTACCGTCGTCTTCTACCGGACCTCCGCGCCCGAGGCAACACCGCCGTGGTGATCAGTCACGACGATCGCTACTACGACGTCGCGGACCGGATCATCAAGCTGGACTACGGCCGGATCGTGGCGGAGACAGCCGCCGCAACTACTGTGAGGAGCACATGATGCGTCGATGGTTGAAGGATTCGCGAGTCGCGTTGCGGGCGCTGATGCGCCGCCCGTTGTTCAGCCTTTCTTGCATCTTCTCTCTGGCGCTCGGGATCGGCGCTACGGCGACCGTGTTCTCCGTCCTTGACGCCTTCGTGCTGCAGCCGCTCCCCGTCCCCGAGGCCGGACGGGTGATGCTCATCTGGCAGAACAACGCCAAGGACCCGGACCAGCGCCAGGACGTGAGCCCGGCGAACTTCGTCGACTGGCGCAAGCGGGCGAAGTCGTTCCAGGGGATGGCCGCCTTCACCGGCGGGAGCATCCGGTTGACCGGGAGCGACACACCGGAGCAGCTCCGGGCGATGAAGGTGACCCGGGATTTCTTCTCCGTGCTGGGCGCGGCCCCCGTTCACGGCCGGGTGTTCCGGGCGGAGGACACCGCCGGAGGCAAGACGCCCGTGGCCATCCTGGGGCAGGGGCTCTGGCAGCGGCGCTTCGCCGGCGACCCGGGGATCGTGGGGAAGCGGGTGATCCTGGACGGAGTCGGCTACACGGTGATCGGGGTCATGCCCAAGGGCTGGTACATCCTCCCGTCCGTCGACCTCTGGCTCCCCCTCGGCTGGCCTCCGACGGATACCCCGCGGGACGATCACTACCTGAGGGTGGTTGGCCGGCTGACGCCAGGCGTCACGCCAGACCAGGCCTCGGACGAGATGACCTCTATCGCCGAGTCGCTGGCCCGCGAGTACCCGGACGCCGACGCGGGCTACGGGGTAACGACGAAACGCCTCGAAGACATCTTCCCCAACCCGCGCGACCGCAACCTGCTCATGGTCGTCCTCGGGATCGTGCTTTCCGTGCTGCTCATCTCCTGCGCCAACGTCGCCAACCTGCTCTTCGCCCGCGCGGTCTCCCGGGAGAGCGAGCTCGCCTTGCGTTCGGTCCTGGGAGCCGAGCGGTGGCCCCTGATCCGCCAGCTCCTGCTCGAGAGCGTCGAGCTCGGCCTCGCCGGCGCCCTCGTCGGCCTGCTGTTCTCGGTCGAAGGGGTGAAGCTGGTGGCGACGTTCTTCCCCGCCTCGGCGCTGCCGGGTACCGAGGTCGCACTCAACTTCCGGGTGCTCGGGGCGATGATCGCCCTGGGCGCCCTGAGCGGCCTCATCACCGGTGTGCTCCCGGCGTGGCGGGCCTCCAGGCCCAACGTCCTCGCTCTCCTGCAGGAGCAATCGCGGTCCGCTTCGCAGTCTCGTGCCCGGCACTGGCTGGGGAGGACGCTGGTTACCGGGCAGTTTGCCATCGCCCTCGTGCTCCTGACCTTCTCCCTGCTCATGATCGGGACGTTCGTTCGCCTGCGGGATGCCGATCCCGGCTTCCCGACGGATCACCTGGTCACGATGCGCCTCGAGCTCCCGAGCTGGCAGTACGGCAAGGACCAGTTCACGGAGCACCAGCAGGTGACGACGCACTTCCGGGAGATCTACGAGCGTCTGAGGGCGCTCCCGGGAGTCGAGTCGGTGGGCGCCACGACCGTCTTGCCGCGCAGCGCCTCGAACCCGAAGACGTCCTTCCAGGTGGTGGGCCGTCCTGCTCCGCTGGCGGGCGAGGCACCGGTCGCGAGCTGGCGGGCCGTCAGCGTCGGTTTCTTCAAGACCCTCGGCGTTCCGCTGCGCAAGGGGCGGCCATTCGAAGAAGCGGATCGGATCGGCTCTCCTTCGGTGCTGGTCGTCAACAAGGCCCTCGTGGACCGTTTCTTTTCCGGCCAGGACCCGCTCGGCCAGGAGCTCGAGTTCTTCGACGAGAAGCGCAAGATCGTCGGCGTGGTCGATGACTTCCTGGAGACGCGGTTGCCGGTGGCCTCGCCCACGATCTATCTTCCCCACGCCCAGAGCCCGCGCCTCGGGATGAGCTTGTTGCTGCGTACGGGGACCGATCCCCAGGCGGTGATGGCCTCCATCCCGCAGGCCGTGTTGTCGGTGGACCGCGATCTCCCGGTGACGGACCTCCTGGAGTTTCAGCAACACCTCACTAACCAGTTCGCGGGGGTCGGAGTCGTCGTCGACCTGCTGATCGCCTTCTCGGTCCTGGCCATCCTTCTCGCCGGACTGGGCGTCTACGGCCTCACGGCGTACATCATGGCGCAGCGGATCAAGGAGTTCGGTATCCGCATGGCGCTGGGTGCGCGGCGTCAGAAGATGCTGGGGATGATCGTGCGGGAGGCCCTGCTGTTGTGCGTCGTCGGGTTATGCCTGGGAGCGCTCCTGTTGATCCCTCTGAGGGAGGTGGTCACCAAATGGCTCGGCGGTCTCGTCGTGATGAATCTGGGGGTGGTGACGATCATCGTCTTCCTGCTCGCCGTGGTTTCCCTCGCGGCCGCCCTTGGACCGGCGTGGCGCGCGAGTCGGGTCAACCCCTCGGTGGCCCTGAACGCGGAATGACCCCGCGGGAGGCGGCTCTCGGAGCCTGGGAGTCTGCGCGGCAGAAACACGCGACTGTGCGTTTCTGCCGCGCAGACCACTAGCGCTCGCGAGCGATCTCGGTTATGCTGATTTGACATTGCGGAGAATCACCGAGAGGGAGCTGCCGAGCATGACCTCATCCCGCGGACCCCTCGCCTTCCTCGTCCTCGCCTTCGCCGCCCTTGTCGCCACCCCCACCGTCCGCCCGGCCTCGGCGGCCACGTGGAGATCCCTCGGCCCGCCGGGCGCCACGGTGACCGCCCTGGCTCGCTCCGAGACCGTTCCCGGGCGGGTCTACGCCGGAATCGTCGACGGCGGCGTCTTCCGCAGCGACGACGGCGGCGTGAGCTGGGTACCGGCGCGCGGCGGTCTGACGGCCGTCACGGTGCACGCCCTGGCGGTGGACCCGTCCTCGGCCTCCACCGTCTACGCCGGGGTCGAAAGCGGGCTCTACAAGAGCGAGGACGGCGGCGTGAGCTGGACCTTCCACGACCAGGGTCTGCCGGTGCTCGCTGGGACGGGCGAGGCCGCCGCCGTCCTGGCGCTGGCGATCGATCCCTCCTCCCCGGAGACGCTCTACGCCGCGACCGGCGTGGGCGTCTCGAAGAGCACCGACGGCGGGCTGACCTGGGCGCTCCTCGGCACCGGCCTGACGTCCCCCTCCGTGCGCCGGCTCGCCCAGGTGAGCCAGGGGCCGGACCTCCTCTACGCGGCGACCGACGGCGGCGGCTGGGTGCTCGGCCTGGACCCGCCGCCGGGCAGGGAGGGCGGCTCCGCCGCCGGGGCGCCACCGCCCGTGGGACCGATCCTCACCTCGCCGGAGTTTCCCGGCTTCCGCTTCCAGGTGCGCATCACGAGCGGTGGGGGAGAGGTCCAGCCGGTGCGCCAGGAGGCGTCCTGCCTGCCCGAGACGATCTGCGTGAGCGGCGCGGTGCCCGGCCGCTCCGAGATCTTCCTGCGCATCGTCGGGCCGAAGCCCAACGGCCGGCTCTGGCCGACGATCGTCAAGTTCACCACGTCCCAGGTCGAGGTCTGGATCGAGCAGACCGCCACGAACACGAGCCGCTACTACCGCCTTGCCCCGGCTCGGCCCGGCGTCGACGAGCTCCCGGGCCTCTTCGACCGCGACGGCTTCCCGCCCTGACGGCCGCGCCGACCCGCCACGGACTGGTCTCTGTACCGGGAGGTCCGATCTCGGCCTCTGCCGGTGCAGGCGGTCGGACGGGTCACGGTTGGAAGGTCGCCTCCACGCGCGACTCGTCACGTCCGCCGCTTCGGTCAGGCATCGACGAGATGGCCCCGAGATCCGGAGGAGGCGAAGGCCTTCGTCGGATCGCGCTCTCAGGTGGTCGGAGCGCGCGGAGGGGCGTTCGCGGTAGAGTCGCGGACCAGGCTCGTGACGATCTCTCTGGAGCTCCCCGACCCTCCGGCTGCTTC
This sequence comes from uncultured Acidobacteriota bacterium, assembly GCA_963739795.1. Lineage (GTDB taxonomy): Bacteria > Acidobacteriota > Thermoanaerobaculia > Multivoradales > DATKCC01 > CAVUBL01. The sequence goes on from CAVUBL010000016.1 coordinate 21,275, forward strand.
GGCTCCGGCGGGCCCGACGCCCGTACCCCGGGCGGTGCGGCTGGTGACCCTCGCCGTGCGCCGGCTGCTCCACCTCTTCTTCCTGCGGATCGAGGTCGTGGGCCTCGAGCACGTCCCGGCGCAGGCGGGGGGCGTGCTGGTCGCCTGGCACCCGAACGGGCTGCTCGATCCGGCCCTGATCCTGGCCCACTTCCCCCGCCGGGTGGTGTTCGGCGCGCGGCACGGCCTGCTCGCCTGGCCGATTCTGGGACGTCTGCTCCGGGTTCTCGGGACGGTGCCGATCTACCGCCCCCAGGACGCCCCACTCTCGGGTGAGCCCGGTCGGGACGAGGCGGCCCGGCGCGAGGCCAACCGGCGAAGTCTGGACGCCCTGGCCGGAGCGGTGGCCGGCGGCTCCTTCGCCGCCCTCTTCCCCGAGGGCGACAGCCACGACGAGCCCCACCTCCTCGACCTGCGCCCGGGGGCTGCCCGCCTGTACCTCCGGGCCCGTGAGCTCACACCCGCCGGCCGGCCGCCGCCGGTGCTGCTGCCGGTGGGCCTCCACTACAACCGCAAAAACCTCTTCGGCTCGAAGGCCCTGGTGGAGTTCCATGCTCCGGTCGAGCTCCCTGCCGAGCTGGTTGCGCCGCGGGCCGGAGACGAGGCCCGGCGAGCCCGGGAGCGTCTGCTGACCACCCGGATCGAAGAGGAGCTGGCCGAGGTGGTGCAGGCCACCGAGAGCTGGGAGATCCACCACCTGATGCACCGCCTCCGCAAGCTCATGCGCGCCGAGCGGGCGGCCCGCGCGAGCGCCCGGCCCGGCCCCCCGAGCCTCCGAGAGCGGGTTCTGGGGCTGTCCCGGGTGCGCCGCGGCTACCTCGCGCTGCGCGAGAGCCTGCCGGAGGAGACGGCGCGCCTCGAGGAGAGGGTGCGGCGCTACGACCGGGTGCTCGCCGCCCTCGATCTCCAAGACCACGAGCTCGACGCCGAGGCGGACCTCGCCTCGCCGTGGAAGGGGCTCGCCCTGGTGGCCCGAGCGGCGGCGGTCTACCTGGCCCTGCCGCCCCTCCTGATCCTGGGCTACCTCGTGAACACTCCGGTCGCCCTCGGCCTCGGAGTCCTCGCCCGCCGGCTGGGAGCGAAGCTCAAGGACGAGGCCACGCTGAAGCTGCTGCTGGGCGCCGTGGTCTTTCCCGTCGTCTGGCTGGTGGTGGCGCTCCTGGTGGGGTGGGGCGCCCTCAACCTTCACCAGCTCTATCCGCACCGGGTGCCGGCGGCGCCCTGGCTGGCCGGCGTCGTGACGTTCCTGCTCTGCTCGGTCGGCGGTTGGGAGGCGCTACGCTACCTGCGCCTCGCGGCGGAGACCTACCACGCCCTCAAGGTGCGCCTGACCCGGGTGCGCCGCCGCCGGGCCCTCGAGCGCCTCGTCCGCGAGCGCTGCCACCTCTTCGAGGCCGCGGAGGCCCTCTCGGAGGACCTGGATCTGCCCGGCGCGGTGGCCGCCGACGGCCGGATCACGGCTTCTCGCTAACCCGCGACCGCCGCCGGCGGCTCAGTCGTGGCGCAACGCCGTCATCGGGTCGACCTGCGAGGCGCGGCGCGCCGGCAGGTAGGCGGCGGTGAGGGCGACGACGGCCAGGACCGCCACGCCGCTCGCCAGGACCACCGGGTCGTGGCCGCCGAGCTCGTAGAGGAGCGAGCGGGCCGCCCGGCCCAGGGCGAGAGCCCCGGCGAGGCCCAGGACGCCGCCGATGACGAACATCCGGCCCATCTGGCGCAGGACCATGCGCCGGACGCGGTCGCCGCCGGCCCCCAGGGCCATGCGCACGCCGATCTCCCGGGTGCGCTGAGCCACCGAGTAGGCCAGCACGCCGTACAGGCCCACCGCCGCGAGGAGGGTGGCGAGCACCGCGAACGCGGCGGCCAGGGTGGTGATCAGGCGATCGAGGAAGACGTTCTCCCGGGCCACTTGGCGCACGGTCTTGAGATTCTCGACCGGCAGGTTCGGGTCGAGTCGCTTGATCACGGCCGGGACGGCCTGCATGACGGTGCGCGGATCGCTCCGCGTGCGCAGGTAGAAGTTGAGGAACCCGAGCCGGTTGCCCTGTCGATAGGGGATGAAGTAGAGGGGCGGGACCTTGTCCTTCACCGAGTTGTACTTGGCGTCGGCGACCAGCCCCACGATCTGGATGTCGAGCTTGTCGCCGCGGCCGTCCCCCATCCACTTGCCCACCGCCGCGCGCCCGCCCAGGTGGAACTTCTCGGCGAACGCCTGGTTCACGACCGCCACCTTCGGGGCGTCCTTGGTGTCGGCGGCGGTGAGCTCCCGGCCCGCCAGGAGCGTCACGCCCATGGTCCGGAAGTACCCGGGGCCGACCTCGTTGTAGCGCGACCCGGTGTCGGTGTCCGGTCCGGCGTCGAAGCCCTCCACCCGTACGCTGTTGCCCCAGCTATCGCCTCCGAGGATCGGGACCAGGGAGTCCGAGACGCGGACCACGCCGGGCAGGGCCGCGAGCTCCTCCTCGGCCCGCCCGAAGAGGGCCATGCTCTGGGCCGACTCGTAGCCGTTGAGCGCCGGCGAGATGGAGAAGGTCACCAGGTTGTCCTCGTCGAGACCCAGGTCGACCCGGCTCACGTTCACCAGGCTCTTGATGAACAGACCGGCGGCGATCAGGAGCGCCATGGACAGGGCGATCTGCGCCGTCACCAGACCGTTCCGGAAGCGGGCGGCGGCCCGGGCTCCGGACGGCTGTCCGGCGCTCCCTTTGAGGGCGGTGACCAGGTCGGGGCGGGTGGCGTGGAGGGCGGGGTAGAGGCCGAAGAGGAGGCCGGTCGAGAGCGCCAGCACCCCGGCGAAGAGGACCATCTGCGGGCTCAGCTCCAGCCGGACCGTAGAGATGGCATCGGCTGGCAGGAGCGCCCCGATGAACGCCAGCGTCCAGCGCGCGACCAGGAGGCCGGCGGCGCCGCCCAGCAGGGCGAGGAGCGCCGACTCGGCGAGGAGCTGGGTGAGAAGGCGGTGTCGGCCGGCGCCGAGGGAGCTTCGGATCGCCATCTCCTGGGCCCGGGCGGCCCCCCGGGCGAGGAGCAGGTTCGCGATGTTGGCGCAGGCGATGATCAGCACGACTCCGGTGACCGCCAGGAGAAGGGTGAGGGGGGTGCGGGACTCACCGTGGATCGAGCTCTGGCCTCGTCGGCCGTCCGCGAGGGTCACCTGCCGGGCCCGGAAGCGCTTCATGGTCTCGTCGCTCATCTCCTTTTGGAGAGGCGCCTCCACGTCGTTGATCAGGGTGTGGTACGTGACGTTGAGCTGGGTTCCGGCCCGCTCCATGGAGACGCCCGGCGCCAGGCGGCCGAAGACGTACACCCAGTAGACTCGCCGATTCTCGAAGTCCTTGGCATCGAAGTAGGACTCGAGGTTCGCCCGCATCGACAACGGCGCGTAGACGTCGGGCCGGTTGCCCAGGGTCGTGCCCTCGAAGCCCTCCGGAGCGACCCCGAGGACCTCGAGGCTTCGTCCGTTGACCACCAGGCTCTTGCCGACGATCTCCGGGTCGGCGCCGAGCTCGTGGGTCCAGAACCGGTAGGAGACGACGACCACCGAGTGCTGTCCGGGAACGCCGTCGTCGGAGGGCGAGATCAGCCGCCCGAGGGCCGGTTTGAGTCCCAGCACCGGGAAGTACGAGCCCGAGACCAGCTCGCCGTGGCCGCTCAAGGTCTTCTCGCCGGTGGACAGATTGGCGCCGAACGCCCGGTGGCCGGCCAGGCCGCTGAAGCCGGCTGCGCTGTCAGGGGCCTTCTCCAGGTCGCGGAACATCGCGTAGCTGAAAACGGAGTCGCAGTCGCCCGCCTGGTTGCACGACTGGGAGCCGGGCTTGGGCCCGGGTGCGGAGAGGTTCACCAGCCGCGCGGGCTCGCGCACCGGCAGTGGGCGCAGGAGGATCTGGTCGAAGAGGGAGAAGATCGCGGCGTTCGCCCCGATCCCGAGGGCCAGGGACAGAATGGCGACCACGGTGACGAACGGCGTCTTGGCGAGGTTCCGGAACGAGAGCTTGAGGAGGCTCATGGATGCCTCTACGAAAGAACGGGCCCGAACGTTACAAGGCCGGTGAGGGTAGTCTAGGCTAAATGATGCGCCTCGGGATCTCAGCCCTCCTCGCGCTGCTGGCCACCGCACCCGCCGTCGGGGCCCAGTCGCTCGCCGGCTGCCCGCTGTTGCCGTCCGACAACGTCTGGAACGCCCGGGTGGACTCGCTGCCCGTCGACTCCGCCTCCGGCGACTACGTGGCCGCCATCGGAGCGGGCGTCGGGATGCATCCGGACTTCGGCACCGTCTACCAGGGCTCCCCGATCGGCATCCCCTACGTCGTCGTGCCCGGCTCTCAGCCCAAGGTGCCGGTGGTCTTCGACTACGCCGACGAGAGCGACCCCGGGCCGTACCCGATCCCGCCCGACCCGCCCATCGAGGGCGGCTCCGGCTCGGACGGCGACCGCCACGTCCTGGTCCTCGACCGCGACGCTTGCCGCCTCTACGAGCTCTACGATGCCCATCCGGTGTCCGGGAGCGGCTCCTGGACCGCCGGCGCGGGGGCGGTCTTCGACCTTCGTTCGAACGCCCTCCGGCCCGACGGCTGGACCTCCGCCGACGCCGCGGGCCTCCCGATCCTCCCCGGCCTGGTGCGCTACGACGAGGTGGCCGCGGGGGAGATCCGCCACGCCCTGCGCTTCACGGCGCCGTCGACCCGGGGCGACCATGTCTGGCCGGCCCGCCACGACGCCTCGGCCCTCACCGCCTCCCGCTACCCGCCCATGGGCGAGCGGTTCCGGCTGCGGGCGGACTTCGACCTCGCGGGCTTTGCGCCCCGGGTCCAGGTGATCCTTCGCGCTCTCCAGCGCTACGGCATGATGCTCGCCGACAACGGCAGCGCCTGGTACCTCTCCGGAGTGCCCGACCCGCGCTGGGACGACGAGGAGCTGGTGACCGAGCTGCGCCGCGTCAAGGGCTCGGACTTCGAGGCCGTGGACGTTTCGGGCCTCCTCCAGGACCCGGATTCCGGTCAGGCGGTGCCCGATCCCGACGGGGGTGGAGGAGACGGTTTCTTCACGTCGCCGGCGGTGCCCGGCTTCGCCTTCGAGGTCCTGATCGGCACCGACGCCCGTCCGGGGACACCCGAGGCGGCGTGCATCCCCGAAACCGTGTGCGTGAGCGGCGCGGTCCCGGGGCGCTCGGAGCTCTTCGTGCGCATCGTCGGCCCCAAGCCGAACGGCTACCTGTGGCCCACCCTGGTCAAGTTCTCGACCTCCCGGATCGAGGTCTCGATCCGCCAGGAGTCGACCGGCATCGTCCGCCACTACGTGCTCGACGGCGCCAGCCCGGGCGTCGACGAGCTCCCCGGCCTCTTCGACCGCATGGGATTCCTTCCGGATTGATTGGATGCTCCCCACAACCCCACCCGAGTCTCGGGTCCAGGGTTCAGCGGCGATCGATCTCGAGCACCGCGGCTCCCTCTAAGCGGCCCGCCCGCAGGTCGTCCAGGGCCTGGTTCGCCTCTTCGAGCCGGTAGGTCTTGGTGTGGGTCGTCACCGGTACCTCGGGGGCGATCTCCAGGAAGCGGCGGGCGTCCTCGCGGGTCAGGTTGGCGACCGAGCGGATCACCCGCTCCCCCCAGAGGTCGCGGTAGGGGAACGACGGGATGTCGCTCATGTGGATGCCGCCGCACACCACGACGCCGCCCTTGACCAGGTGGCGGAGCGCCTCGGGCACCAGGCCCCCCACCGGGGCGAAGATCAGCGCCGCGTCGAGCTCCTCGGGCGGCACCTGGTCCGAGCCGCCGGCCCAGCTCGCGCCGCAGGCGTAGGCGAAGCGCTGGCCGGCGGCGTCGCCCGGCCGGGTGAAGGCGTAGACCGTGCGCCCCTGGTGGATCGCCACCTGGGCGATCAGGTGGGCCGCGGCGCCGAAGCCGTAGATCCCCAGCCGGCGGGCGCTCTCCGGGCTCGACTCGTCGGCCAGGCGCAGGGTCCGGTAGCCGATCAGGCCGGCGCACAGGAGCGGCGCCGCCTCCGCGTCGCCGTAGCTCTCGGGCAGGGGGAAGGCGAAGCGGTGGTCGGCCACCGTGTACTCGGCGTAGCCGCCGTCGAGGTGGTAGCCGGTGAAGCGCGCCTTCTCGCACAGGTTCTCGCGCCCGGAGAGGCAGTACCGGCACTCCCCGCAGGTCCAGCCCAGCCAGGGCACGCCGACCCGCTCGCCCGGGCCGAGCCCCGCCACCCGGGCGCCCACTGCCTCGACCCGGCCCACGATCTCGTGGCCGAGGACCAGGGGCAGCTTGGGCTCGGTGAGGTCGCCGTCGAGCACGTGGAGGTCGGTCCGGCAGACGGCGCACGCCGTCACCCGGATCAGCACCTGCTCCGGCCCGGGCTCGGGCACCGGGAGCTCCCGCGCCACCAGCGCCTCGCCCTGGTGCTCGAGGACCATCGCCCGCATGGTCTGGCGCGCCCCGGCGCCCTGGCCCCGGCGGCCTCTCGTCGTCATGGACCCGGCGCTACCCTCCGTCCTTCAAGACCCGGTAGAGCTCGGCGTCGGTGGTGAGGACGAGCACTGTCTGGGGATCGACGGTCTGCTCGTAGGTCTCGAGGGTCTTGGTGAAGGCGTAGAAGTCGCGGGACTCGGTCGACTGGTTGTAGGCCTTGGCGTAGATGTCGGTCGCCTGGGCGTCGGCCTTGCCCCGGATCTCCTGGGCCTGCTTGTAGGCCTCGGACTGGATGCGCTGGAGCTCGCGGTCGCGCTCGCCGCGGATGCGGGCGGCCTCGCCCTCGCCCTCGGAGCGGTAGCGGGTGGCAATCCGCTGGCGCTCGGCGACCATCCGGTCGTAGACCTTCTTCCGCACCGCCTGGACGTAGTTGATCCGCTTCAGGCGAACGTCGAGGATCTCGATCCCCAGGTCCGACGTGCGGGTGCGGGCGGCGGCGAGGATCTCCTGGCGGATCTTGTCGCGCCCGAACTTGATGGTCTCGAACTGGCTCTCGTCCTCGGGGGACGACTCGTCGATCTCGGGCTTGCGGTTCGAGGTGCGCACGATCTCCACCAGGTCGTGGTTGGCCACGGAGTTGCGGGTCTCGCCGTCCAGGATGTCGTCGAGGCGGCTCTGGGCGCCGCGCTCGTCGCGCAGGCGCTGGAAGAAGAGGAGCGGATCGGTGATGCGCCAGCGGGCCATGGTGTCGACCCAGATGAAGCGCTTGTCCCGGGTGGGCAGCTCGGTGGCCTCGCCGTCCCACTCGAGGAAGCGCTTGTCGAAGCGGTGGATCTCCTGGACGATGGGCAGCTTGAAGTGCAGGCCGGGCTGGTCGACAGCTCCACCGACCGGCTTGCCGAACTGGGTGATGATCACCTGCTGGGGCTCGGGGACCACGTAGGCCGACGACAGGATGCCGACGACCAGCAGGAAGGCGACGAGGAGGAGGGCGAGACGGGCGATCATTGGTCACCTCCCTGGCTCCCGGCCGGGGGTTGGGCCGACGACTGGGCCCGGTGGGTTATGGCGCCCAGGTCGAGGAAGGGCAGTACGTTCTGCGCCTTCTCGTCCACCACCACCTTCTGGCCGACCTTGGGCAGGATACGGGCGACGGTCTCGAGGTAGAGCCGCTTGCGGGTCACCTCCGGGGCCTTCTTGTACTCGGTGTAGAGAGCGTCGAAGCGGGCGGCGTCGCCCTGGGCGCCGTTGACCCGCTTCAGGGCGTAGCCCTGGGCTTCCTGGATGGTCTGCAAGGCCTCTCCCTTGGCCCGGGGGATCACCTTGTTGTACTCGCTCTGGGCGGCGTTGATCTTCTGCTCCTTCTCCTGCTCGGCCTCGTTGACCTCGTTGAACGACGGCTTGACCGGGTCGGGCGGCGTGACGTTCTGGAGCACCACCTGCTCCACGCGAAGGCCGGTCTCATACTCGTCGAGGAGTGCCTGGAGCTTCTTCTGGACCTCGGCCGAGATCGCCTCGCGGCCGATGGTGAGGACCTCGTTGACCGTACGGTCGCCCACCACCTGGCGGGTCACCGCCTCGGAGAGGTCGCGCAGGGTGTCCTGGGGGTTTCTGACCCGGAACAGGAACTTCGTCGGGTCGAGGATCCGGTACTGGACCACCCACTCGACGTCGGCGACGTTCAAGTCGCCGGTGAGCATGAGCGACTCGTCGGAGAGGTCGGCCGAGGAGTAGACGGTGCGCACGCCCGCTTCCTGGGTGCGGAAGCCGAACTCCTCCTTGAGCTGGCGCTGGGTGGGTACCTTGTAGACCCGGTCGACGCCCAGGGGGATCTTCCAGTGGAGGCCGGGGTCGGTGGTTTTCGTGTAGCGGCCGAAGCGCAGCACCACGCCCTGCTCTTCGGGGCTGAGGGTGTAGAAGCTGGTGAAGACGAAGATCAGGGCCAGGAGGCCCAGGGCGAGCTTGGCGAACGGGATCTTGGGGAGCTTCTTGAGGTCGGGGAAGTTGACCACCGGCCCGGAGCCCCCGCCGGGTGGTTGAATGGGCATAGTGGGGATAGGTTACCCTGGAAAGGCCGGAGTATTCCCGGGCCTGCCCGGAGGAGGTGCGTGATGGCACGATCTGATCCCTGGAGACCCTCCCTGGGGGAGATGGGCCGGCGCTTAGCTCTTGCCGCGACGGCCGGCGTCCTCGCCGCGGCGCTCTTCGTCGCCGGGTGCGGCGCACCGGGTGGGGACGCCGAATCCACCGGCGAGACCGCGAGCAGCCGGTCGCTGCCGCACCCGAACCAGCGCCCCTCGTCCCAGGCCCTGACCATCGATGCCGCCATCGAACAGGGGAAGGTCGGGGAGGTCGTCGCCCTCCTCAGGCTGGGCGTGCCGGTCGACGTCCGGGGCGTGGAGACAGCCACCCCCTTGATGATCGCCGCGCAGGTAGGGGACCTCGAGATCACCGAGGCCTTGATCGAGCACGGCGCCGACGTCGACGCCCGGGACTACGAAGGGATGACGGCGCTCATGTTCGCGGCGGAGGCCGATCGGCCCGAGATCGTCCGATGCCTCTTGCGGGCGGGCGCCTTCGTGGACGCGCGAGCGCGTGGCAGCGCGAGCGCGCTCTACTTCGCGGCCGCAAACGGCTCGACGCGAACGGTTCTGGTGCTCCTCGAGGCGGACCCCCAACTCGAGGACGACTCCCCGCGAGGCCCACGAGCGATCGCGGAGCAGAACGGCCACCACCAGGTCGCCCAAATCCTCCGAGAAGCGGCCCAATCGCGCTAGGAGGCTGGTGAGAAGTCCGGGCTATTCCACCTAAGTCGGGGCGTCCATCTACGCTCTCCACCACCGGCACCTGATGCCGTAGGGGACCTTGATCCAGACCTCTCCCTGCGTGAAGTGGAGGCTCAGCTTGAAGTCCTCGTCGATCGGAGACACGCCCTCGATCAGCAAGCTTTGGATCCGGCGCCTGGGTTGGAAGCCCGGCCGGACCCAGACCTCGAGATCGGCCCAGAGCTGGTATTCGGCGTCCTGGTCCTGCTCGACGTCGTCGGGGACAACCTCCTTGGTGCCTCGATGCCGGGAGCGGTTCAACCTCTCGACGAGCTCGTCGACGTCAAGAGAGCCCGTCCCCTCATACCCCAGGTCCTCGACCGAGATGGGTGGACGCCTCTGGGAAACCCAGGTCCAGACGGTATAGGTGCGAACGTCGAGCCCGGTCTTGGCCACCGAGATCTCGAGATCGGGACCCCGGACGCCACCCTGGTAGACCTTGAGGCCGGCCTCGTCGATCGGGAGGACGTGGGACTCCACGAGGGACCGGGTCGGCGTCGAGGCAGCGCAGCGCAGCTTCACCAGGTACCTTCCCCCGGCCGGCACGTGGTACTCGCGGGCGGGGCCCTCAAGATCCCGGTACGGCGCCGGGACCGCCGGCGTGCTCGGGGGTGGCGGCCTGGGCGGGCCTGAGCAGGCCGTCGCGGCGAGCGCTCCGAGGCAGGCGACCAGGCCGATCCACGGCCCGGACCAACCGCGAGCACGGCTCGCTCGAGGATGCCCCATCGGGAGCTCCATCTCCGATTCACGGGTTCCGAGAGAGGCGAATGCCCGAGGGCGGGGAAAGGTCATAGCGGACTTCCTCCGTCGGCCAGGCGGCGGGAGCATCCGCCACGCACCAGGCCCAAATCCGGTGGTCGAGCTCCTCGGTCGATGCGCCGAGGACCTGTTCGAACGCCTCATCGGTGGTCATTCCCTCGCCGAAGGCCCGGACGAGCTTCGAGATGCCGGCCTTCCCGTAGCGAGTCTCGAGGAAGTGCATGGCCCAGACGGACTCGTCGTAGGCGATCTGGGCCAGGCGGGGATCGCTCCGGCCGCTGAGCGCCGCGTCGAGCAGGGGCAGGCTCAGGAACGTTCCGAGGCGTTGGTAGTCGGCGATCGGGTTGACCTCGTTCTGGATCGGTTGGACGTGCTGGGCCAACCCCTCCTGGAACCAACGAGGTGCCTGGTCATGGGTGGCCCGCGAGACGAGGGCGTGCGCCAGCGTGTGGGTCACGAGGGTCAGCACCAGAGGGTGGAGCGATGGAACGTCGGCCAGGGGGACCCGGAGGACGTCGTCGTAAGACGCCGGGAGATCGCGAGCGTCGGAGTAGGCCCGGAAGAAGTCTTCCGACGGGAAGAGGCTGACCTCGAGGCGAGGCCCGTCCTCCTCGGGGATCCACTTGCGGAGGCGGAGGCGCTCCTTCTCCAAAACGTCGGCGAGCCGCTTGACGTAGAAGTCTCCGGTCTCGACCGGGTACCGGATCTCGAAGTGCGCGCTGCGATAGACGAGAGCCGAGCGCGCCAGCCGAGCCTCCAGCCGGATCTTCGGGAGCCTGGAGACGAGCGGCGGTTCCGGGCTCTCCTGCTCGGCGCGCTGGGTCAGTGAAATGGCCTGGTCGAACTTGCCGGAGGCGGCGAGCTGGCGGCCGAGCGCGTAGAGCGCTTGCGGATCCCGCCGCTTCTGCTCGACTCGGCTGCGGGCCACGCCGGTGAGCAGGGCGATCGCCTCGTCACCTCGCCCGAGGCGGCGAAGAGCGTCGGCGCGCAACGTGGCGAGGGCCGTCGGCATCTGGCGCGGGCGGCTGGCGAGGTCGTCGGTGAGCGACACCAGGTCTGCCCAGCGGTTGTGGCGCTCGAGGGCCCCGGCGAGGGCGACGAGCTCGGCCCGCTCGCGGGGTCGGAGGAAGCCGGCCGCGCCGCGGGTAAGGTCTTCGATCTCCGGGATCTCGGCGAGCAGGCGCCGGTCCTCTTGCTCCCGGGCCTCTCCCGGATCCTCCGGCTGCGCGCTCGGCGGTGCGAGGCCGGCCCCGCCGGGAACTTCGAGCAGAGAGTCGCCGATCTCGATCTCCAGGAGCTCGCCGCGGATCGTGGCGAGGGCGTCCGGGGGCAGCTCCGCCGGAGCTCGGGCGAGGCCCTGGATGCGGGGCGCACGCCGGCGGGCGGTGCTGAGGTCGAGGAGATCGAAGAGGCCCAGCTCGCGGACCATCTTGGCGAGGTCGGCGTCTTCGACGACCGCCGAGCGTTGGATTGGCTGGAGGTCCACCGCCGTCTCCAGGTGTTCCGACGCGAGCACGGCGTCGCCTTCCGCCGCCTCGCGCCCGGCCAGCTCGTAGTAGACCCGGGACTCGAGAGTCCCCTGGTCGGCCAGCCTCTCCAGCAGCCCCCTGGCCAGGTCGGGATAACCAGCCTGTTCCAGACTGTCGGCGGCCTCGAGCGAGAGGCTGTCGGCCTCTGGCAGCAGTCCCAGCGCGTTCTGGTAGTGGAGGGCCGCCGACACCGGATCGCCACGCAGCGCCGCGAGCCGGGCGAGCAGGACCGAATGCAGTGGCCGGGGGACAGGCTCCTCGATGACGCTCAAGAGGCGACCGGCCGCGCGGAGGTCGCCGAGGTCGAGATCGAGCTGCGCCAGCCACAGGGCACCGACGCTCCGGGCGGGGCTTCCGGCCGGTAGCGCCGCGACGATGCGGCTCGCGGTCGCTGGATCCGGGGCCTTGGCCAGGAGGTCCTGGAGCTCGGCGAGCTCTCCCAGCTCCTCGCCCGGCGTCGCGGGGCTCAGGCTTTGCGTCGCCGATTGCTGGCCCCCCGAGGGGACCGCGGCGGAGCGATCCGCCCAACTCCGTAGCGAGTGGATCCGCCAGATCCCGCCCCGGGCGACGAGCTCCAGGATCAGGACCCCGTCCCGCCCCGAGGGGCCCTGGGTCGCGAACACCGCCTCGGTCCGTCCCGCATCGCCGGAGGTCCTGAGCAGAGACCAGATCGCATCGTTCGGAACCCCTGCCCGGACGCCGATCTCGGCCAGGGCCGCGTCCCGGGGACGGCTCTTCAGCGGAGCGTCCTCGTCGAGCTCCGTCCACCAGGCGGCCGGCCCGCCGGCGAGATAGTGCGCGGCCAGCTCCACGGCGCGACGGTACGCGGCGGAGAGGTTCGGAGCCGTCTTCGACCGGGCGGCGGCGAGGCGTGAGCCGTTGCCTCTCCGCCGCTGGGACTGCTCTCGTTCCTTGCGCCGCTGGAGCTCGAGGAACCTCCTCCACTGTTCGACCTGGGCGGTACGGTCGGCGGCGTCCTGCGCTCCCTGATAGCGCTGTAGCGCGCGCTGCTCGGACTCGACCTCCGGTCGCCAGTGGTCGAGGAGGTGGTCGATCTCCGTGTCGTCGAGCTTCAGCTCCGACAGAACCCGGGGCTGCAGCTTGCGGAACTCGACATCGTAGTCCCTGATCTCAGCGACCAAGAAGCCCAGCTTGGCGAGACTCCGGGAGGGGACGCTGCATATGAAGCGCTGGTCGTCGAGGAGGGCCGCCAAGGAGGCGGCCGGCAGGTGGAGCCGCCGCTGAGGCAGGTCCGCCTTGGCGGCCAGCCGCTCGATGACCCGCAGCGACGCCTCGGCCTGGAGCCGCTTGAACCGGCCGTCGGTGGCCAGGTAGTCCGTGCAGCCACTGACTACCTCCCTGGTGCCCGAGGCCCACTTCGCCGTGCACTGGAGGGCGATTTCCAGGCACAGCTTCTCGTTCTCGGCGAGCAGCACGTACAGGGCTTTCCGGGCGGCGAGAGCGGGGCTCTCGGCTTCTGGCGTCGAGTCTCCGCAGGCCAAGGAGAGGACCAGGAGACCGAGGAGCGGCAGTCCACGGTATCGCGCCCATCGACCGGAGGCGCTCAAGGCCGATTGCCTCCGTCGTTGCGCCCGCTCCAGGCCTCGCGCATCTTCCTGCGGACCTCCGCCTCGCGGCGCTCCGCCTCGCGCCGCCTCTCCTGCTGCCGCTGCCAGGCCTCCTGCTTGCGCTGGATTCGTTCCCGCTCGGCGGCGGCGCGGGCGGCCTCGGCGCGGCGAAAGCTCTGTTCAGCCTTTTCGTCGATCTGAACCACGTCCACGGCGAGCTGGCTGGCGAGGGAGTGGATACGGGCGTCCGGGACGGTTACCCAGTTGCGGTACTCGCGCCAGGCTCGGCTGTAGGCCCCGCGGGCCGCCGTCGAGTTGTCCCCGAAGGAGTGAAAGCTCGAACCGGGGTCGATGACCACGCGACACAGCGCGGCATGCGCTGAGAGGAGCTCGTGCACGCCGGCCCGCCACTGCTTGGCCGCTCCCTGGCCCACCTGCTCCTCGTTGTCGAGGAGGTACTGGAGTCGCCCCCGGGCCACGGCGACCTGCTCGGTGAGGTCCGTGAACAGGTCGCTCGGAAAGCTGTTCCAGGAGCCACCGCCGCCGAAGGCGGACTGCTCCCAGCCATGGGAGATCTTGCCTTGCAGGATCTCGCACTCTTCCTCGTTCTTTTGGAGAAGCAGGACGAACAGGTCTTGCCCGTCCGTCTGAATGCGCCGGGGGCGCGAGGCGTGACACGCGGCGAAGACCAGCGCCAAAGCCAAGAGGAGGCCGCCCAGCGAGCGGAAGGCAAGCGGTCCTCTCATCGGCCCATACGAGGCGATCGATCTCTCGATAGACCCGTCTCTGCGCTCCAACGTCACTCCTCCATCTCCGCCAGGGTCCGGGCTTCGATGGTACCAAGCGTGCCTGCTAGATGGAAGAGTTCGGCGGTTTCGCAAAGTGCTGGCCACCAGGGCCTCGCCAGAGCCACGAATACTCCGCGCCCGCCGGGCGTAGGGGAAGCCGAGAGGAGGCGTGCCATGAACCCGACTTCGTATCGCGATTACCTTCGGCTACTCTCCATCTTCCACTACGTGGTCGCCGGCGTGGCGGGACTCGCGTCGCTGCTGCCGGTGGTCTACATGGCCGTCGGTGTGGCTATCCTCGGCTCGGCGACCCACGGCTCCGCGGGCGACCCCATGGGCCGGGCCATCGCCCTGATCTTCGTGACCGTGGCCGCCGGGATGCTGGCGGGCGCCCTCACCATGACGGTCTGCATCGCGCTGGCCGGGCGCTACCTCGGCGCCCGCTCCCACTACACCTTCTGCCTGGTGATGGCGGCGGTCGAGTGCGTCTTCATGCCCTTCGGCACGGTCCTCGGGGTGCTGACCCTGATCGTGCTGCTCCAGCAACCGACCAAGGAGCTCTTCGGCGAGTCGGAAGCTCCGGTCCCGGCCTGACACGAGTGGAGGCGTCCCCTTCCCCCCTTGAGGGAGGGAAGGGGAACGAGGGGTTGCGGGGGAGATGCGGTCGAGCGACCCGCCGGCGCTCAGGGCGCGGGAGCCTCGCCGGCCGGCCGCGCCTTCTCCTGGGCGATCCACCAGTCCACGTGCTCGGTGAGGACGACCAGCGGCATGGCGCCGTGGCCGAGGACGGCGTCGTGGAACCGGCGCACGTCGAAGCGGTCGCCGAGCTCCGCGCGGGCGTGCTCTCGCAGGTCCCGGATCGTGGCGCTGCCGATCTTGTAGGCCAGGGCCTGGCCGGGGATGTCGACGGAGTACCGCAGCGTCTCGGTGGCGAGCTGGGCGTCCGACTCGAGCAGGTGGGCGCGCATGAAGTCGAGGGCGCGCTCGCGCGACCAGCCGAGGGCGTTCATGCCGGTGTCGACCACCAGGCGGGTGGAGAGGAACATGTCCATCGACAGGCGCCCGTAGCGATCGTAGGGCTCGCGGTACATGCCCATCTCGCCGGCGAGCGCGGAGGCGTACTCCGCCCAGCCCTCGACGAAGGCGGTGGGGAAGGCGTTGCGCCGGAACGGGGGCAGGTCGCCGTTCTCTTCCTGGAGCGAGATCTGGAAGTGATGCCCGGGGATCAGCTCGTGGTAGATCAGGGCCGCGGCGTTGACCAGCGGGCGCTGGTCGAGGCTCGAGCCGTTGAACAGGTAGGTGCCCGACGGGTGGTCCGGCGTCGGCTCCTGGTAGTAGCCGAAGGTCATCCCGGCCTCGAGCCCCGGATCGAGGCGCGCGACGCCGTAGGGCGCTTCGGGCCGGGTGTGGAACCACTTGCCGATCACCGGCTCGATCCGGCGGAGCGGGCGGGTGAGCCGCTCGGCGACGCCGGCCGGCGAGCAGGCGAGGAAACGCGGGTCGGTGCGCAGCTCCTGGTTGAGCTCCTGGGCGGTGCCCTCGAACCCGAGGAGGTGCCGCACCTCGGCCATCTCGCCGTCGATGCGCTCGACCTCCTGGAGGCCGCGCTGGTGGATCTCCTCCGGCGTGAGGTCGAGCCCGGTGTGGAAGCGGATCAGGAAGCGGTAGGCGTCGGCACCGCCCGGATACTGGCCGAGGCCCACAGCTTCCGGCGCCGCGGCCCGATAGGCGTCGTCGAAGGTCGCGAGGAGCTTCTGGAAGGCCGGGGCGACGCGCTCGTCGAGGAGCGAGGCCACCTGGGCTTGGAAGGCCTTCGCGGCGTCGGGCGCGACTCCCTCCAGGCGCTCGTCCGCCACCGCGTACGGGTGCTGGGTGGGGTCGTTCGAGAGGGCCGCGAGCGGCCGGAAGGTCGCCAGCACCAGGTCGATCTCCGGTCGCGGCAGCAGGATCCCCTTCTGGCGCTGGGTCTCGAGGTGCGACCGCAGGGTGCCGGCCACGCCGGGGACCTGGCCGAGCAGGTCGACGTAGCGGGCGCGGTCCTCCGCGGTGGCAAGGGGCACTTGGGCGAAGACCTGGTTCACCCCGGAGAACGACCAGGTGTAGGGGGTGACCTGGAACTGGTACCAGAAGTAAGGCAGGCCGTCGATCGCCTGCTGGAGCTGCCAGGCCAGGATCTTCCAGGAGAGCCAGCGCTCGTGGTCCCCGGCGCGGTCCAGGCCCGCCGGGTCGATCGCCCGGAGCCGGCCGAGCATCTCCTGGGACCAGCGTGCCGCCTCGGCCTCGTGCTCGTAGGAGAAGTCGGGTAGCCGGGTGATGGGCAGGCCCTGCTGGAGACGCAGGCCGACCGACTCCTCGAGCAGGTGGTCCCAGAACTCCTGGGCGACGGCGTCGAGCCGGGCGGCCGCCGAGTCGGAATCGTCGTCCGCAGCCGCGGCGAGGCCGACCGGCAGCAGCGAGCCGGCGAGGACGGTGAGAAGCAGGGCGGGGAGGGTCGATCTCCAGGTCATGTCACGCTCCTTTCGCACCGGAGGAGAGCTGGCTGCGCTCCGCTCCCCGGGTCTTCTTCAGCCGGGCGAGGCCGAACTTCTCGGCGAGCTCCGGAGGGCGCTCCTCCCGGCCCAGCACCCAGGCGGCCACCTTTTCGCCCACGGCCGGCCCGAGCTTGAAGCCGTGGCCCGAGCCGCCGCCAATGATCCACGCGTTGGCCGCCTCCGGGTGGCGGTCGATGAGGTAGTGGCCGTCCGGGGTGTTCTCGTACTGACAGACCCGGGTCTCGACCAGGGGCGCTCCGGCCAGGGCGGGGAAGCGCTCGGCCAGGAGCTTGGTGGCGCGGGCCCGGTCGTCGGGGCTGGTCAGGCGCTCGAGGGAGGTGGGGTCGACGAGGGCGCCGTGGGTGTCGTCGGCCACCTTGAAGCCGCGGTGCTCGTTGCCCGGGATGCCGTAGAGGATGCGCTCGCCGAAGTCCACCCAGACCGGGAAGGCCCCCTCGTCGAAGCGGCTCTCGCCGGCGGGCGGGCCAAAGTAGAACACCTCCTGGCGACTCGGCCGGACGCGGTCGCCCACCACCTCCGGGAAGACCCGCCCGAGCCAGGGGCCGCACGCGAAAACGTAGAGATCGGCCGCGAGGGAGTCGCCGCCGGAGAGGCGGAGCGCCTGCATGCGGCCGTCCTCGATCGGCCCCGGCCGGGCCTCGGCCTCCCGGTAGGTGCCGCCTTCGGCGACCACCGCCCGTGCCACCGCCTGGCAGGCCCGGCGGGCGGTCAGGTAGGCGGCACGCTCCTCGAGATAGACGTGACGCACCCCCTCGAACGAGACCTGGGGGTACCGGCGCGCCGCCTCGGCGGGTTCCAGGCGCGCCACCGGCAGGCCGGCCTCGGCGAGGTAGGGGAGCGAGGTCCGGGCGTAGCCGTCGTCGCCCCGGAACATCCAGAGGGCGCCCGTCGGGTGGACCAAGGGCTCGTCCCAGCGCCGGGCGCTCTCGGCCCAGATCTCGAAGGCGCGCACCACCCACTCGGTGTAGACGCGGTCGGGGCCGTACATGCCTCGGATGACCCGGGTCTCGCCGCCCGAGCTGGCGCGGGCGTTGCCCGGGCCCCAGGTGTCGACGAGGGTCACCCGGGCGCCGGAGCGCACGAGCCAGAGCGCGGTCCAGCCGCCGAAGGCGCCGGCGCCCACCACCGCCACGTGGGGCCTGGCTGCGGGGCCGGAAGAGGTCGCGGCGCTCCCGGACTCGGCATGGGACGAGGTATGGGGCGCGG
This sequence comes from uncultured Acidobacteriota bacterium, assembly GCA_963739795.1. Taxonomy (GTDB): domain Bacteria; phylum Acidobacteriota; class Thermoanaerobaculia; order Multivoradales; family DATKCC01; genus CAVUBL01. The sequence goes on from CAVUBL010000016.1 coordinate 38,948, forward strand.
CGTGGGCGGAGGCCGCGCCGAGGGCCGTCCAGCCGCCCACGGCTCCGGCCGCGGCGGCGCCCCGCAGGAGCTCGCGGCGGGTCAGGCCGTCGCCGTCCCCGCTCCCGGGTCGGACGTTGTCGTCGATCATCGCGGCGGAGGTTAGCAGAGGGCGCGGGCCTTCCTTTCGCGGTATCCTCGCCCGGCCATGCTGGGACGCCAGAGAAGCGGGTCCGTCGTCTGCCGCTCGTGCGGACAGCTCGTGGGGGTGCGGGATGCCCGCTGCTACAACTGCGGCGCGCGCTACCCCGGGCTCTTCGGCTTCGCGCCGGTCTTCCGGCGCCTGGGCGAGGACCTGGGCTTCGTCAACTTCACCATCGGCCTGTGCGCGGTCGTCTACCTGGCCTGCTTGCTGGTCGGCGGCATCCACAACCAGGGCCTCCTGGGCTTTCTGGGGGTGAGCACCGAGAGCAGCTTCCTGTTCGGGGCGGCGGGCAGCGTGCCGGTGATCCGCTTCCGGCGATGGTGGACGGTGCTCTCGGCCGGCTGGCTCCACGGCAGCATCCTCCACATCTTCTTCAACATGTACTGGCTGCGGATCCTGGCTCCGCCGGTCGCCCGGCTCTACGGTGCGGGACGGATGGTGATCATCTACACGGTGGCCTCGGTGGTGGGCTTCTCCATGAGCTCGCTCCTGCCGTCGCTCTTCCAGGTCTTCCTGGGCGGTCTCTCGAGGCCGATCCTGTTCGTCATGGGCCAGGCCGGCTTCACCCTGGGCGCCTCGGCGGCCCTCATGGGGCTCCTCGGCGCGATGGTCTACTACGGGCGCCGCGGCGGCTCCACTCAGATCAGCCACTGGGCCTGGGGCTACGCCGTCCTGTTCTTCGTCTTCGGGCTGGTCCTCCACGGCGTCGACAACTGGGCCCACCTGGGCGGCTTCGTGGGCGGCTACGTGACGGCACGGATCCTCGACCCCCTGAAGCCCGAGAGGATCGACCACCTGGTGGCGGCGCTCGTCTGCATCGCGGCCTCGGTGATCGCCATCATCGCCTCGGTCATCACCGGCCTCCCCTACCTCTCTCACTGACCCCGATCCCCGGGGCGACGGGCCCGCGCGCGGAGCCGGATCTCGGCTCCCGCGGTAACGTTTTGTCCGTTCGCTGCACTATAGTAATTACACAGTATGCGGAGAAGGTGAGCCTGTCTCCGGCTCCTGCTGGCTGACGCCGCAGCCGGGGCCCCTCGGAACCCCGGGGGGAAGCGTCGTTCGCAGGCGCTACGGGTCTCTCTCTCCCGATCCGAGGAGGAGGAGATGCGGGTGGTCGAAGAGGATCTGGGCGCGGTCGAGCTCCCGACCAGGCCGTGTCTACAGGTGGTGCCTCTCCCGGGCCGTCTGCGCCAGTGGGCCTGGGGCATCTCCCCGGAGGAGACCCGGCCGGAGCGGCGGGGATTCACCGTCGACGACCCCGGGACCGCCGAACGCCTGGCCCGCGTGGGGACGACCTTCCTGGTCGGCTACCACTCCGCCCTGACCGATCCCCGCCCGGAGCCGCTGGCCGATTGCCTCGACGCCCTCGAGACCGGCTGGCGCGGCTTCGCGTACGAGGGGGCCGGCCTGGGGCTGGCGCTCCTCGACGCCCTCTCTCCCTGGCCCGCCCGCAGGCTGCGCCGCTTCGTCGCCGGGCCGGCCGCCCGGCACCGCTACCTGGTCTACGTCGGCGCCGGCTGGACCCTGGCCCGCCTGCCCCGGCGCTTGGGACCGATGCTCGCCGGCCTGGGCGACACGCTCCTCCAGTGGCTCGCCCTCGACGGCTACGGCTTCCACCACGGCTTCTTCGATTGGCGCCGGTCCGTGGTCGAGCCCCGGTGGGTGCCCCGGCGCCTCACCGGGTACGCGCGCCGGGCCTTCGACCTCGGCCTCGGTCGCAGCCTCTGGTTCGTCCACGGCATGGACCCCGGGCGGATCGCCACGTCGATCGACGGGTTCGCTGCCGAGCGCCGCGGCCCCTTGTGGAGCGGCGTCGGGCTCGCCTGCGCCTTCGCCGGTGGCCTGTCGCCGGAGGGGGTCGCCGAGCTCCGGCGGCGGGCAGGAGCTTACGCGCCGGACGCCGCCCAGGGTGCCGCCTTCGGTGCCCGCGCCCACCTGGAGGCGGACGACGAGCCCGACCACTTGGAGGAGGTCTGCCGGGCGCTCTGCGGGATGAGCTCCCGGGACGCCCAGGCCCTGACCGAAGCGGCGGAGGCCGGCCTGCCGGCCGACGACGGCTTCCTGCACAACCCCGACCCGGCCTACGAGGTCTGGCGCCGCCGGACCCGCCGGGTGTTTGCCGAGTCGGCCGAGACGGCCGACAGGGCCGACAAGGCCGGAATGGAGAACCAGCCATGAGCGCTCTCCGCCGTCTCACCCGAAGCCATCTCGCCCGCCTCGCGGCCCTCGCCATCGTCGTCTCGGCCTACGGCTTCGCCCGGCCACCGCGCCTCGCCGACGCCGAGCGCCGGGCCCTGGCCGCCCGCTTTGCCTTCGCAAGCGCCCCGTTGCCGCTTCCGGGGCCGGAGGCCGAGCGCCGGGTTCGTCCCGTGAATCCGAGCTACGCGCGCATCTCGGCGTGGATCTCGGCGGTGGGCGCGGCCGTCGCCCTCGCCGACCTCGACGGCGACGGGCTGGCCGACGACCTGTGCTGGGTCGACGTGGCGAGCGACCGGGTGATCGTGGCGCCGGTGCCCGGGACTGGAGACCGCTACCCGCCGTTTGCCCTCGCTCCGGACGGGGTGGGCGGAGGGGGCCGGGCAACCGCCCTGCCCTACGACCGGGAGACCACGGCGCCCATGGGCTGCGTGCCCGGCGACCTCGACGAGGACGGCACCGCCGACCTGCTGGTCTACTACTGGGGCCGCACGCCGGTCGCGTTCCTCCGCCGCGACGGGCGGCCGGGCATCCGCACCGCCCTCGCCGCGAGCCGGTACGTCCCCCGCGAGATCTCGTCCTCGGGCGAGCGCTGGTACACCAACGCCCTGACGCGGGCCGACGTCGACGGCGACGGCCATGCCGACATCATCCTCGGCAACTACTTCCCGGATGGCTCCCGGGTCCTCGACGCCCGCGCCACCGACCGGGAGACCATGCAGCAATCCATGTCCCGCGCCTTCAACGCCGGCCGCGACCGGGTACTCCTGTGGACGGGGGCCCGCCCGGCGGCGCTCCCCGGAGGGGCGCCGGAGGTCTCCTACCGGGAGGTCGACGTGCTCCCGGACCGGGTCGCCCACGGCTGGACCCTGGCGGTGGGGGCGGCGGACCTGGACGGCGACCTGTTGCCGGAGATCTACTTCGCCAACGACTTCGGTCCCGACCGCCTCCTGCACAACCTCTCGACCCCGGGCCACCCGCGCTTCGCCTTGCTCGAGGGGCGCCGGAGCTTCTTCGCCCCGCGCTCGAAGACCCTGGGCCGCGACTCGTTCAAGGGGATGGGGGTCGACTTCGCCGACCTGAACGGCGACGGCCGCCTGGACATCTACGTCTCCGACATCGCCTCCGAGTGGTCCCTCGAGGAGAGCCACCTGGTCTGGATGTCGACCGGGAACACCGCGGCGATGGCGGACGGGCGGGCGCCCTACGTGGATCGGAGCGAGCCTCTGGGACTGGCGCGCAGCGGCTGGGCTTGGGAGGCCCGCTTCGGCGACTTCGACGACGACGGCGTGCCCGAGGCGCTCCAGGCGACCGGCTTCGTGCGCGGCCGGATCGACCGCTGGCCCGAGCTCCACGAGCTCGCCATGGGCAACGACGAGATGCTCCGCCACACCGGGAGCTGGCCGCGTCTCCAGCCCGGCGACGACCTCTCGGGCCATCAGCCCAACCCGTTCTTCGTCCGCGCGCGGAGCGGACGCTACTTCGACCTGGCGCCGGACGTAGGCCTCGACCGGCCACAGGTGAGCCGGGGCATCGCCGTCGCCGACGTGGACGGCGACGGCGACCTGGACTTCGCCGTCGCCAACCAGTGGGAGAGCTCGGTCTTCTATCGCAACGAGGGGCCGCATCCGGGGAGCTTCCTCGGTCTTCACCTGCTGCTGCCGATCCGACCGATGCCCTTCTCCGGGCGGGCCGGACCGCCGGGGCCCGACACGCCCGGGTTCCCGGCGATCGGCGCCCAGGCGGTCGTCCGGCTCCCCGACGGCCGGCACTGGATCGCCCAGGTCGACGGCGGCAACGGCCACTCGGGGGTGCGCGCCGCCGAGCTCCACTTCGGCCTCGGCGAGCTGGCGCCTGAGTGGCGGAGCGCCCGGAACGGGCGCCCGGTGGAGGTGGAGCTCTCCTGGCGCGACCGGGACGGAGCGCTCCGGCGGCGGACGATCCACCTGGCCCCCGGGTGGCACACCTTGGTCCTGGGCGGGCCGCCCAGCCCGGCGCCGCGCGGCGAGCTGGTGGCGGAGGTGGCGCGGTGAGCTCCGGGGCGCCGCGCGACCTGCGGCTGACCGCCCTCAGGCGGTTCGCCTTCGCCATCACCCTGCTCAACCTCCTGGGCCACACCGTGCTCGGCTTCGAGCAGTCGTGGGCCCAGCCCTTCGTAGCCCTCGCCACCGCTTACGCCCTGGAGCTCGCCCTCGAGTGGATCGCCGCCCGCGGCGAGGGCCGCCCGCCCCGCTTCGCGGGCTCGGTATCCGCCCTCTTCCACTTCCTCTTGCCGGCGCACATCACCGCGCTCGCGTGCAGCATGTTGATCTACGCCGGCGACCGCCTCTTGCCGCTGGTCTTCGCCGTCGCGGTGGCGATCTGCTCGAAGACGATCTTCCGGGCGCCGGTGGGCCCGAGGTGGCGCCACTTCCTCAACCCCTCCAACACCGGCATCACCGCGACCCTGCTGCTCTTTCCCTCGGTCGGGATGATGCAGCCCTACATGTTCACCGAGAGCCTGGTCGGCTGGCAGGACTGGGCCCTACCGGCGGTGATCATCGTCTCGGGAAGCGTTCTCAACCTCCGGCTCACTCGCAAGATGCCGCTGATCCTGGCCTGGGTGGGGGGGTTCGTCGCCCAGGCGCTGCTCCGCGGCCTGGTCACCGGCGCGCCGGTGGCGGCCTGCCTGCTCCCCATGACCGGCGTCGCCTTCCTCCTCTTCACCTTCTACATGGTGAGCGACCCGGCGACCACCCCCTTCGACCGGCGCCGCCAGGTGCTGTTCGGCCTGGCGGTGGCGACGGTCTACGGCCTGCTCATGGCCGGCCACATCGTCTTCACCCTCTTCTTTTCGCTGACCATCGTCTGCGTGGGCCGCGGCGCGCTGCTCGGCGCCCGCCACTGGGTCGACGCCCGGCGCCGGGCCCGCCGGTCGGTGGAGCTGCCGGGCGAGGCGGTGGGGGAGCCGGGATGAGCGCCGCCGCCGATACCTGCCGGATCGCCGTGGTCGGCCTGGCGTGCCGCTACCCGGGGGCGCGGAGCCCCCGCGAGCTGTGGGAGAACGCCCTCGCCGGCCGAAGGGCCTTCCGCCGCATCCCGAGCGAGCGGCTGAGGTTGGAGGACTACCGGGGCGGGGGCCCGGACTCGGTGTACGTCCGGGAGGCGGCGGTGATCGAGGACTGGGAGTTCGACCGGGTCGCCTTCCGGGTGGCGGGCTCGACCTATCGGGCGGCCGATGCCGCCCACTGGCTGGCCCTCGAGGTCGCCGCCTCGGCGCTCGCCGACGCCGGCCTCGAAGGAGGCGAGGGGCTTCCCCGCGAGGCCACCGGGGTGCTGGTGGGCAACAGCCTGACCGGCGAGACCTCGCGCGCCCAGCAGATGCGCCTGCGCTGGCCCTACGTGCGGCGGATGGTGGGCGCCGCCCTGGCGGCCGAGGGCTGGTCCGACGACCGCCTCGGCCGATTCCTCGCCGAGCTCGAGGAGCGCTACAAGGCGCCCTTCCCGGAGCCGGGCGACGAGACCCTCGCCGGTGGGCTCGCCAACACCATCGCCGGCCGGATCGCCAACCACTTCGACCTGGGCGGCGGCGGCTACTCGGTGGACGGCGCCTGCGCGTCGTCGCTCCTGGCCCTGGCCAACGCCTGCTCGGCCCTGGTCGCCGGTGACCTGGAGGTGGCCCTGGCGGGCGGCGTCGACCTCTCCCTCGACCCCTTCGAGCTGGTGGGGTTCTCCCGCGCCGGGGCCTTCGCCCGGGACCGCATGAGGGTGTTCGACGCCCGCTCCGCGGGTTTCCTGCCCGGAGAGGGCTGCGGCTTTGCGGTCCTCATGCCCCTGGCGCGGGCGCGGGGCGCCGGCCTGCGGGTGCACGCCGTGATCCGGGGCTGGGGCATCTCTTCGGACGGCGCCGGCGGCCTGACCCGCCCCGATTCGGACGGGCAGCTCCTCGCCCTGGAGCGGGCCTACCGACGGGCCGGCTTCGGTCCGGAGTCCGTGGCCTTCTTCGAGGGGCACGGCACCGGCACGGCGGTGGGGGACGCCGCCGAGCTCGCGACCCTGGTCCGGGCCCGGCGCGCGGCCGGCGCCACCGCCGCCGCCGCCGTGGGCTCGGTCAAGGCGATCGTGGGGCACACCAAGGCGGCGGCGGGGCTCGCCGGGACGATCAAGGCGGTCGCCGCCCTCGAGGCGGAGGTGCTGCCGCCGACGGTGGGCTGTGAGGAGCCCCACCCAATGCTCCGGGAGGAGGGCGGGTCGCAGCCGGTGCTGCGGACCCTCTCCCGCGCCGAGGCCTGGCCGGCGGGCGCTCCCCTGCGGGCCTCGGTGAGCGCCATGGGCTTCGGCGGCATCAACGTCCACCTGACTCTCGAGGGGGCCCTCGAGGGAATCAGGGCCCGGCCGCGGCGGCGCCTTCTCTCCTCGGAGGTGCGGCGCCTCGACGCGACCCGCCAGGACGCCGAGATCCTCCTCCTCGCGGCGGCGGATGCGCCGGCCCTGGCCGCGGCGGCCGGCGCCCTGGCGACGGAGGTCGCAGGGCTGAGCGCGGCCGAGCTCACCGACCTGGCGGCCCACCTGGCCTCCGCGCCGGGATCGGGCCCGGCCCCGACGCCGACCCGGGGCGCCGTCGTGGCGGCGACCCCGGCGGGAGCGGCCGCGCGCCTCAGGGAGCTGGCCCGGACGGCGGAGGAGGGGGCCGCAGGCGGGCTCCGGATCGCCCCGCGGATCGATCCCGCGGCGGGGGTGTTCTTCGCCGTCGCGGCGCGCCCGCCGGCCCTCGGTCTGCTCCTGCCCGGCCAGGGCTCACCGCCCCGCGCGGGGGGCGGCGAGTGGGTGCGGAGGTTCGAGGAGGTGGAGGCCCTCTACGAGCTGGCGCGTCTGGACTCCATCGGCGGTGGCGGCGACGGTGGCGGCGACGGCGGCGATGGCGTGGCCACCGAGCGGGTCCAGCCCGCCATCGCCACCGCTACGGCGGCCGCCCTCGGCCTGCTCGAGCGCCTCGGTCTCGAGGCGCGGGTGGCGGTGGGCCACAGCCTGGGCGAGCTCGCCGCCCTCCACTGGGCCGGGTGCTTCGACGCCCACACACTGATCGAGCTGGCTCGGGCCCGGGGTGAGGCCATGGCGGCGATCGCGGGGGAGGCGGGGGGCATGGTGAGCCTCCGCGCCTCGAGCGAGCGGGTGGTCCCGCTGATCGCGGGCCTGGAGGTGTCCCTCGCCGGCGAGAACGGGCCGGACCACTGCGTCGTCTCCGGGCCGCTCGCCGCCCTCTCGGAGGTCGAGCACCGGGCGCGGGCGCTGGGCGTCGCCACCACCCGGCTGCGGGTCTCCCACGCCTTCCACTCCCCGGCCATGGCGCCGGCCGCCGGGGCTCTCTCGCGGACCCTCGCCGAGGCCCGGGAGCGCGGCGAGCTGGGATCGCCGGCGCCGGGGCGGCGCGTGGTCTCCACGGTCACCGGCGAGCTCCTGGAGCCCGGGTGCGACCTGGAGCCGCTCCTGGTCCGCCAGCTCACGGAGCCGGTCCGCTTCGCTCGGGCGCTTCGCCGCGCCGAGGAGGCGGCCGGGATCGACCTGTGGATCGAGGCCGGACCGGGCCGGGTGCTCTGCGGCCTGGCGGCGGCGTGCGGCGCGGCGCCGGCCGTCTCCGTCGACGCTGCCGGCCCCGGCGTCGCGGGGCTCCTGGCGGTGGCCGGCGCGGCCTTCGCCCTCGGCGCGCCCCTGGCCGGAGCCGAGCTCTTCCGGGATCGCCTGGTGCGGCGGCCGGTGTGGCGCGAGCGGCCCCGGACCTTCCTCGCCAACCCGTGCGAGCAGGCGCCCGCGCCGGTGGCGCCGCCGGAGGAGACCGCCGGCCCGGAAGCGGCGCCGGCGGACCCCACGCAACTCGCCCTCCGCGACGAGCCGCCCGGGGACCTCCCCGCCGTCGAGCTCGTCCGCCGACTGGTGGCCTCCCGCGTGGAGCTCCCGGAGAGCGCGGTCCGCGGGGAGAGCCGCATGCTTTCCGACCTGCACCTGAGCTCCATCGCCGTCGGGCAGCTCGTGGTGGAGGCCGCCCGCCGCTTGGGCGCCGGAGCCCCGGCGTCGCCCACCGACTTCGCCGACGCGTCGGTGGCCGAGATGGCGTCGGCCCTGGAGGAGCTGGTGGCGGCTGGCGCCGGCGGCTCCGAGCCCGAGCGGCGCCTGCCCGCCGGCGTCGACACCTGGGTCCGGGCCTTCGTCGTGGAACGGATCGAGCGACCGCGGGCGCGCCGGTCGTCGGCCGCCGGCCCTCCCGCCCTCGCGGGCCTCTTCGCGACCGAGGGCGACGTGCTGGCCGCGGCCCTCGGTGAGGCGCTTCCCGAGGCCGCCGCGCCGGACGCCGAAGGCGCCCGCGCCGTCGTCGTCTGCCTGCCCTCCGAGCCCTCGGAGCCCTTCGGACCGGCCGGGGCCGCCGGGGCCGCCGGGGCTGATGGGGCCCGATGGGATGGGGCTCTCGACGCCCTCCTGGCCGGCGCCCGGGCGGCCCTGGCCGACCGCGAAGCCGCCTTCGTCCTGGTCCACCGCGGCTTCGGCGCCGGCTTCGCCCGGAGCCTCCACCTGGAGCGGCCGGGCGGGACGACGGTGGTGGTCGAGGTGCCGGCGGCGGGCGGCAGCCCTCCCGGGGGAGTCGGCTCCCTGGTCGAAGCCGTGCTGGCCGAGCTCTCCTCCGTGTCCCCCGGGAGCTACTCCGAGGCGGTCTACGACCCGTCCGGCGCGCGCCGGGTGCCGGTGCTGCGGCGGTTGGATGGCGAGGCGGGCCGGGCGGGCGAGGCGCCCGCGGGAGAGGCCGCAGAATTTCCCCTGGGCGCCGGCGACGTGCTCCTGGTGACCGGCGGCGGCCGGGGCATCGCGGCGGAGTGCGCCCTGGCCCTGGCCCGGGAGACGGGGGCCGCCCTGGCCCTCGTGGGCCGCTCGCGCCCCGCCGACAGCGCCGAGCTGGCCGCCAACCTGGAACGGATCCGCGCCGCCGGCATCCGGTGCGCCTACCGGTCGGCCGACGTGACCGACCCCGGGGCGGTCTCGGCGGCGGTTGCGGGGATCGTCGCGGAGCTGGGGCCGGTGACCGGCGTGCTCCACGGCGCGGGCGCCAACCAGCCCCGGCTGATCGCCGCCCTCGACGCAGCGGCCGTCGCCGCGACCCTGGCTCCGAAGGTCGGTGGGTTGCGCCACGTGCTTCAGGCCGTCGAGGCGTCCGGCAGCAACGGCGGTCTGAAGCTCCTCGTCGGCTTCGGCTCGATCATCGCCCGCACCGGGATGGCCGGCGAGGCCGACTACGCCCTGGCCAACGAGCTCCTCACCCGCGAGGTCGAGCGCTACGGGGCCGCCCACCCGGGCTGCCGAGCGCTCGCCGCCGAGTGGTCGGTGTGGTCGGGGATCGGCATGGGCGCGCGCCTGGGCAAGCTCGACGCGCTGGTGCGGGAGGGAATCACCCCGATCCCGCCCGACCGGGGCCTCGAGAGCCTGCTCGAGCTGCTCCGGCGCCCCCGGGCCGCGACGCCGGCGGCGGTGGTGGTCGCCGGGCGCTTCGGCGAGCCCCCGACCGTGGACCTCGACCGGCTGGCGCTGCCGTTCCTGCGCTTCCTCGAGCGCGAGCGCTTCTCGGTGCCGGGGGTCGAGCTGATCGTCGAGGCCGACCTGGGCGCGGACAGCGATCCCTACCTTTCGGACCACGTCTACTCGGGCGAGCGCCTGTTCCCGGCCGTCCTCGGCCTCGAGGCCATGGCCCAGGTCGCCGGAGCCTTGGCCCGTTCCTCTCCCGACTCGGCGTCCGTGCCCACCTTCGAGCCTGTCTTCGAGCCTATCTTTGAGAGGGTGCGCTTCGACCGACCCGTGTCGGTGCCCGAAGGGGAGCGGGTGACCCTGCGGTTGGCCGCCCTGGTGCGCGGCCCGGGGCAGGTCGAGGTAGTGCTCCGGAGCTCCGCCACCGGCTTCCAGCTCGACCACTTCCGGGCCCTCTGCCGCTTCGACCGGCGGCCGGAGGCGTCGCAAGTCGAGGCCCCGGCCGCCGCCGAGAGAGGGGCGGGCGTTCCGCTCACTCTCGACCCTGCCCGCGATCTCTACGGCGGTCTCCTCTTCCACCGCGGGCGGTTCCGCCGTTTGCGGGCCTACCGCCGTTTGCGGGCGACCGAGTGCGCGGCGGAGATCTCGCCGGACGGCACCGCCGCCTGGTTCGGCCGCACCCTCCCCGGCGCCTTGCTCCTCGGCGATCCCGCGGTGCGCGACGCGGCGATCCACGCCATCCAGGCGTGCATCCCCCAGGCCACGGTCCTGCCGGTGGGGGTGGAACGCCTGGAGGTCGGAGTCCTGGACGCCGGCCGCGCCCACACGGTGCGCGCCCGGGAGCGCTCGCGGGACGGCCGGACCCTGGTCTACGACCTGGAGCTCGTGGACGAGGAGGGCCGCCGGGTGGAGCGCTGGACGGGTCTCACCCTGCGGGCGGTGGACGATCGCCCGGCCCCCGTGGAGTGGGCTCCCGACCTGCTCGGCCCGTACCTCGAGCGGCGGCTCGCCGAGCTGGTTCCCGGGAGCGCCCTGGCGGTCGTCCTGGGACGGCACGAAGTCCGACCGGCCGGTAACGGCGGCCGGCGGCGGGCGAGCGACCGGGTGCTGGCGGAGGCCCTCGGAGTCGGCCGCGTCGGGGCGTCAGCGGCCCTCGGCCGCCGGCCCGACGGGCGCCCGGACGGCGCCGCCGGTCGCGTGGCGACCGCGTCCCACTTCGACGGCTGGGTGCTGGCGGTTTCGGGACCCGGACCGGTCGGTTGTGACGTCGAGCCGGTGGCCGGCCGAGATGAACGGGACTGGCGCGACCTCCTGGGCCCGGAGCGGAGCGCCCTCGCCGAGCTGCTGGCCGGCGAGACCGGCGAGGACCGGGACCTCGCGGGCACCCGCGTGTGGACGGCGGTCGAGACCCTCAAGAAGGCCGGCCTGCCGCCCGACGCCCCCCTCGTCTTCGAGCGCCGGGAGGAGGGCGGCTGGCTGATCCTGCGCTCGGGGCGGCTGGCGTTGACCAGCCTGGTCACCCGGGCCCAGGGCGTCGAGGCCCCGCTGGCCCTGGCGTTCCTCGGTGGTGCCTCCCCCGAGATCGTTCCGGGCGCTCCGGGCGCTCCGGGCGGGCGGGGCGGCGGGGGGGCCGCGCCGTGACGCCGCCTCCGGTGGCGGACGAGCGCCCGGCCTACGAGCTCCGCCACGCCGTGGGCTTCGAGGAGACGAACCTCGTGGGCAACGTCTACTACGCCAACCACGTGCGCTGGCAGGGGCGCTGCCGCGAGATGTTCCTGCGCGACCACTGCCCGGAGCTCCTGGGCGAGCTGGCCGGCGACCTGGCCCTGGTGACCGTGCGCTGTTCCTGCGAGTACCTCGCCGAGCTCGCGGCCTTCGACCAGGTGCTGATCCGCATGACCTTCGAGGAGATGGTCCAGAACCGGATCACCATGAGGTTCGACTACTACCGCCTGGGCCCCGGCGGCAGCCGCACGCTGTGCGCCCGGGGCGAGCACCAGGTGGCCTCGATGCGCCGCGGGCCGCACGGGCTGGTCGCCTGCCCGGTGCCCTCCGCCCTGCGCGAGGCCCTACGACCGTTCGGAGCCTGAGATGGGACGCGCCCGACACTCGCTGACCGGTCTCGGCGCCTCTCTGGCGGTGGCGGCCCTGGCCGCCTTGGGCGCGGGCCTGCTGGCGGCCGGCTGCTCGGCCGGCGGGAGCGAAGCCGGCGCCGCGGGCCCCGGCCTGAGGTTCTCCGAGATCGCCGCCCCCGCGGGCTTCCGCCACCGGCACCACAAGCCCTCCCTCGACCCGAAGCTCGAGAACGTCATGACCTGGGTCAGCAGTGTGGGCGCCGCGGTGGCGGCGGGCGACTTCGACAACGACGGGCGGATCGACCTCTACGTCACCGACTCCCACAAGGGGGAGCCCAACCACCTCTACCGCAACCAGGGCGACGGGACCTTCGTCGACGTGGCCGCCGAGGCCGGGCTCGCCGACGTCAACGGCGAAGACGGCGTGAGCATGGACTGCGTGTGGGGCGACGTGGACAACGACGGCTGGGAGGATCTCTACCTGGTGCGCTGGGGTCGCGACGCCCTGTTCCACAACAACCACGACGGCACCTTCACCGACGTCACGACCGACCGGTTCCGCTCCTTGGGCGGCACTCCCGGGACCGGCTGGCACAACGGCAACGCGGCGATCTTCCTCGACTACGACCTGGACGGGCGCCTCGACCTCTACGTGGGCAACTACTTCGCCGACGTCGACCTCTGGCACCTGAAGTCCACGCGGATCATGCACGATGACTTCGAGCATGCCAGGAACGGCGGGCGAAACCAGCTCTTCCACCAGGAGGCCGACGGCACCTTCGTCGAGGTTCCCCTGAGCGAGGGGCTCGACGATCCGGGGTGGACCCTGGCGGTGGGCTCGGCCGACCTGGACAACGACGGCTGGCCGGACCTCTACTGCGCCGACGACTTCGGGCCCGACCAGGTCTTCCTCAATCGGCGCGACGGCACCTTCGCCAACGTCAGCTCCGAGGCCATCGTGCCCGACACCAAGAAGGGCATGAACGTCGATTTCGGTGACGTCAACGGCGACGGCTGGCTCGACGTCTACGTGACCAACGTCACGACTTCCGCCTACCTCCAGGAAGGCAACATGCTCTGGCACAACAACGGCGTGGGACCCGACGGCGTGCCGACCTTCACCGACGTCTCCCTCGAGACCGGGACCTACGACGGGGGCTGGGGCTGGGGAGCGAAGTTCTTCGACGCCGACGACGACGGCGACCTGGACCTGGTGTCGGCCAACGGCTTTATCACCGCCGGCCCCGGGAGCTACTGGTTCGACCTGGCGTCGTGGACGGTGACCGGTAAGGACCCGGCCGACACCCGCAACTGGCCGGCCATCGGCGACCGCTCCTTCTCGGGCCGGGAGCGCACCCGGTTCTGGCGCAACGACGGCCTGGGCACCTTCTCCGAAGCGGCGCGGGATGTCGGCCTGGACAGCGTCCACGACGGTCGGGGCGTCGCCGTGCTCGACGCCGACGACGACGGCGACCTGGACCTGTTCCTGGCCAACCAGGGCCAGCCGCCCGACTTCTACCGCAACGACGGGACCGGCGGAAACCACTGGCTGCGCGTGAGCCTGCTGGGCGATCCGGAGACCGGGACCAACCGGGACGGCGTGGGCACGCGGGTCACCGCCGTCACTCCGGGCGGCAAGCGGATGATCCGGGAGCGCGACGGGGGCAACGGCTTCTCCGGCCAGAGCGATCCGCGGCTCCACTTCGGCCTCGGCGCCGAGACCCGGGTGGCGCTCCTCGAGGTGCGCTGGCCCGACGGCGGCCTCCAGTACTTCGAGGACGTGCCTGCGGACCAGGAGCTCACCGTGCGTCAGGACCCCGCGCGCTACGCGAGCCGGGTGAAGATCCGGGTCGGCCGGCCGGAGGCCCTCCCGCGCCGGCGCGAGGGGCTGGCCGCCCCGAAGCCCGAGGTCGACCCGGCGGCCCTCGACGCCGAGCTCTCAGCGGTGGAGACGAGGCTGCGCCGGGGCGAGGGCGGCTACACCCTCGCCGGCCTCTACCGTCGGCGCTGCGTCGAGACCGGCCGCCAGGACCGGGCGATCGCGTTCTTCCGGGAGCTGGTCGAGGCCGGCCCCAAGCCTCGGCTGCGGGTGCAGCTCGCCACGGCCTACATCGACAAGATCCCGACCTGCGGGGGGATCGCCGCCGTCATTTGCAAGGGGAGCCTCGCCCGCAAGGCCCTGGACCAGCTCGACGCGGTCCTCGAGCGGGACCCCGACTCCTGGATCGGCCACTACTGCCGGGGCGTCAACCACCTGCACTGGCCCCGGGCCCTGCGCCACTCCCGCCAGGCTGCCGCCGACCTGGAGCGGTGTGTCGAGCTTCGGCGCAAGGCCGCGGCCCGGCCCGAGGACCTGCGAGTCTACGTGGGGCTGGGGGACGCCTGGGCCAAGGCCGGCGACTTCGACCGGGCGCGCCGGGCGTGGCGGCAGGGCCTCGCCCTCTTCCCGGGCTCCGAGGAGCTGGCGAAGCGCCTGAAGCCGGACCTGGGCTCGGGCGACGACGACCTGCTGGCCTACGTCGAGGACCAGGAGAGCCTCGAGCGGCCCATCGACACCGACCTGTCGTTCATGGACAGCCCGGGCGCGATGAACTAGCGCTCCGAGCGGCGGGGCGCGAAGAGGTCCCGGGGGACCCAGCGGGTGGAGTAGCGCGTCTGCCAGGGGCCGGGGGCCGCCACGGGGAGCGGGCCGACCCGGTCACCGCCGGCCACGTTGGGATCGCCGTCCTTGTCCCAGCCCACGGCGCGCAGGAAGAAGGTCCGCACGAGGCCCGGCGGGACGGGGGGCAGGCCGCCGGCCGGGAAGGCGAGGTCCAGGGCGTCTCCCGAGTCGACCAGGGCCAGGCGGCCGTCCCGCGCGGCCACCAGATCGCCCACCGGCCCGTAGCGCGTGCACCAGCCCTCGAGAGTCGTCCGCCAGGGCGGCCGCGGCGCCACGACCCGGTGATCGGGGGTGGTGGGTTGGTCCGTTCCCCGGGCCGCGAGCTCGGAGAAGCCGAAGAACGAGAGCCGGGCGCGGGCGGCGGCGAGGCGGTGGCGTGCCGCCGCCCGCGGGTGGACGCGCTCGAAGAGGGCGGCGCGGTCCCACCGGATCTCGTAGGTGGTGGTCAGGCGCAGGCGGCGCGTGCCCGGCGGGAGCACTCCCGAGAGATCGGTGAGAAGGGTCTTGGTCTTGCCCGCCGGCATGCCGACGGTTACCGGGAGGGGGCGCCAGCGGCCGGGGGCGACCTCCGCCTCGAGGCGGGGCGCGATCACCTGGACGGACCGGTTCTGGGAGAGGGCGATGTTGGTGCTGGCGTCGCCGTATTGGAGCCATCCGGTGAGGGCCAGGACCCAGGGGCGCCCCGGATCGAGAGGGCCGAAGTCGAGCACCAGGCGCGTCGGGTAGGTGATCCCGCGAAGAGGCGGCGGCAGAGGGGTGCCGGCGGGGGCGAAGCGGCCGTCGACCTCACGGAGCGCGGCGGTGAGGTCCCGTCTGTCCCGGCGCCCGTCCCGGAGCGCGGCCCGGAGCGGCCGGCGGTGGCCGAGGAGCCAGACCTCGGACGGGGGGAAAGGCGGCGGCATGAGCTTGTCGGTCGGTTGTGCCTCGACTGCCGGCGGGTGGTCGACGGCCACCAGCTCGAGCTGGTCGAGGTAGGCGACTTCCCGGAACTCGCTGGTCACCTGAAGCCGGTAGGCGCCGCCGCGCGGGGCAAGCCGCTCCTCGCCGCCGATCCGGACCAGCTCCGTGGGATCGGCCGGCAGGTCGTCGCCGCGCCGCAGCGGCAGGCCGAGGGGGGAGTTGCCCAGGAGGTCGGTGACGAAGCGCATCCGCCTCCCGTCCCAGGCGTAGAGGAACGGGCACGAGCCGGTGGCGACGTTCTTCTCCACCACCGTGGTCGGGACTACCGGGACGTCGATCCGGTTGTCCACGACACCGTTGGTCCAGACGGTGCGCAGCGTGTCCAGGCGGTCGCGGGGGCCGACTCCGATCTCCAGGGGGCGGTCGCTCACCACCCGGTGCACGCGGAAAGAGCCCCGGGCGAGCTCCACGTCGGTTCCGAGGCCGTCGACGTTGGACTTGGTGCCCACCAGCCGCAGCTTGAGCTGGTGGTTGACGTTCCCCCCATCGTTGCGGAGGAAGCGCAGGCCGCCCTCGGTGGCCACCACGAGGTCGCTGTCGCCGTCGCCGTCGAAGTCCGCCGCCTGGAGGTCGAGGACCGGAGGGAGGTCGAGGGCGCCGAGGCCCAACGCGTCTCCATCGTCAGAGCCATCGCCGGCCCGTCCGGCCGAGCCCACGCCGCGCCAGAGGCGTAGCCGTCCCCGCCCGGCCTCGTCCCGGCCCCCCACCCAGAGGTCGAGCCAGCCGTCGTTGTCCACGTCCGAGAGGGCCGCCGCCGCCGGCTCGAGCCCGCCGAGGTCGAGGCTCCGCCGGCCGCCCCCCCGGGCCGAGCGGATCTCCACCGAGCTCCGGCCCACCAGCACGGCGTCGACCGAGCCGTCGTCGTCGAGATCGTCGAGGAGCACCTTCCGGGCCTCGGGCCATGGAGCGGGGGGGGCCGGCCGGCGGGTGAAGCTCCCCCCTTGAACGGACCAGAGGACCGCCGTGGGCTCGCCCCTCCGCGCCACCACCAGGTCGAGACCCACGTCCCCCTCGAGATCCGTCGCCGCGAGGCTCCGCACCGGGCCTTCGACCGCGAATCCCGGAGGGCCGTCGGCAGAGCGGAGGTAGGTGCCGTCGCCGGTGTTCTGCCAGAGGTCGAGGCCGCTCTCGGTGCCCACCACCAGGTCCAGGTCCCCGTCGTGGTCCACGTCGGCCCAGAGCGCGGTCTCTCCCCGCAGGCCGGAGAGCCCGGCCTCGGCGGTGGCGTCGTGGAAGCTCCGGGGGCCGGTGCGGCGCCACAGGCGGGCGCCCTCGGGGCCCAGCAGGAGGAGATCGGTGAGGGCTTGGCTGGCCGGATCGAAGACCTCGCCGGGCGGGGCGTCGTCGTGATCGTCGGCCGCCAGGCACCGGCGGATCGGGAAGGGCGACGAGCCGTCCACGCCCTGAAGCGGGAGCTCGGCGAAGGCCCCGCCGCGCCACTCGAGGAGGGTGAGGGCACCGTCGGGGGCGACCGCCACCAGCGTGTACGACTTGTCGGGGTCGGCGTCGAGCACGTCGATCGCCGCCACCGGCTTGTCGGCGAGCCCGGAGAGGCCCGTCGCCGTGGCGTCGACGAAGCGCACGGCCAGGGGGGGCGCGGGAGCGGACGGCTGGGCGGTTCCGGCCGCCTCCATGGGCTCGGCCGGCGTGTAGGCCGAGATCTCGAGGGCCGCGGGAGAGCGGCCCGCGTCGCCTCCGGCGGCCCGCAGCCGGAGGAACTCGCCGTTCCAGCGCTCGTAATCCTGTGTTCGTCCGTCGGCGTTGGCGAAGCGCGCGAGGCGGTAGTACGCCGCGGCGTGGCGCGGGTCGAGGCGGATCGTCTCCCGGAGCTGCTCGCGGGCCTTCTCCCCGCGGCCGGCCGCCTGGTAGGCCACCGCGAGCTGGTAGCGCAGAGGCGCCGCGTCGGGGTCGAGCTCCACCGCCTCCTCGAACGCGGCGACCGCGGGCTCCGTTTGATCCAGGTGGGCGTGGGCGAGGCCCTCCAGGTAGGCGGTGGCGGGCGAGCGCGACTCGATCTTCGCCGCGCGCCCGAGCGCCTCGAGGGCCGGCCGGGGCTCGCCGGCCTGGAGACGGGCGCGCGCCAGGTTCCGCCAGCAAGGGGCGCAGCCCGGGGCGAGGCGGGTAGCGGTGGAGAAAGCCTCGACCGCCTGCGCCGCCTGCCGGTTCTCGAGGTGAGCCCTCCCCAGGTTCGACAGTCGCGCGAGCTCGGCCCCGTGCGGGCTGGCGGCCGGGCCCGTCCCGCAGCCGGCCAGGAGCAGGAGGAGGGCGCCCGCGAGACCCCTCCCGCCGGGCCGTCGCGACCGGAGGGGATCTTCGGAGATCCCGCATTGTCGAATCATCGTGGACGAGATTTTACTCTGCGCCGACCGGCTCGCGCACCGGCTCCGGAGCTTCTCCATGAGCCGCTCGAGGCCCTCTTCGCCTCCGCCGGATCGCGCAATTTCGGAGAAAGCGATGAGCCGGCGTCTTCCCTAGAGTGGGGCCCGAGCTCGAGAGACCGGAAGCAAAGCGGCGCGCCGGCCCGGCCCAGGTGGCCGGACACGGCAACGGGGATTCGTTGCCTCTCGGGGTGCCGGCTCCCGGTCGAGACGACACGGTGCGGGGCCGTCCCCCGCGTTTGACGAAAGGAGCAGCGAAGATGTCGAAACGATGCTTGGCCCTGCTCGCCCTCCTCGCGCTGCTGGCCATCCCGGCCATCGCGGAGGAGCCCCAGTTCCAGCCCGAGTTTCCGGGCTCGAACGTCTACACGATCTCCTCGCACCCCTCGTTCAACGTGGCGGTCGGCGACCGCACGGAGGTGGTCACCTGTCACGCCAAGCTCCGCCTGCGCACCAGCGAGCCCTACCTGGCTCCGGACGGCTCGCGGCGGGTCGACCTCACGATCCTCGACTGGCACGCCGACGGCAATTCGGACCTCCTCGGCGGCGAGCTCCACTTCAAGATGGAGCACGGACGGTCGATGCGCGATCCGAGCTACGTGAAGAGCTACCAGACCTGGAACGCCGACTCGCCGCAGGACTTCCCGGCGTACGCCCAGTTCTCCATGCCCTACGAGCTCGAGACGCCGTTCGGCAAGATCAACGGCCTGTACGGCCTGACCTCGGGCTCCATCACCTCCTTCCCGCCTCACGGCTCCATCTTCACGATGAAGAAGGGCGACACCGCCCAGATCATGGAAGCCCTGATGCCGGAGCCGGTCTCGGCGCTGTCGACCGCCGGCGAGGTGACCCCGGTCAACGTGACGGTCCGGCCGGCGGCGTGCGCCGACGACCTCGACCAGCCGCAGAACTGATCGATCCGGGAAGCTCCGCGCGGGCCCGAGGAGGCCGAGCTCGCCTCCTCGGCCCGCCGTTTTCGGAGTGGATCAGGGCCTGTTCAAGGCCTGCCGTTTGTTGCTAGAGTGCGCGCGCGCTTAGTCAAACAGGTCGGCACCGAGCTCGCCGCATGGGCACGGGTGCCCACCCCCGATCACTCGGAGCGAAGATGGCTGACCCGCGGTCTGAGTTGAGGTACGCCTTTCGTCGACTGGTCCGAAGCCCGGTGTCGACCGTGGCGGTCCTCCTGACCCTGGGACTGGGCATCGGCGCCAACCTCGCCATCTTCAGCGTCGTGCGGGCGACCCTCGTCCGCCCCCTTCCCTACGCCCGGCCCGACCGCCTGGTGGTCGCGACCTGGCAGGGCGCGGGCGGCAAGAGCGTTCCCCTCTCTCCCGCCGAGCTGGAAGACCTGCGGCGGGGGGTCGAAGGGCTCCAGGCGGTGGCGGCCTATCACCCCTGGACCTTCAACGTCACCGGCCTCGGTCCCGCGGAGCGGCTCCCCGGCGCGGTGGCCACCGCGGACCTGTTTCCGGTGCTCGGGGTCGAGCCCGCTCTCGGCCGCGGGTTCGCGGGCGACGGTCCCGAGGCCCCGGGCCAGGTGATCCTGAGCGACGGCTTGTGGCACCGGCGGTTCGGCGCGGACCCGTCGGTGCTCGGCAAGAAGCTCGTCCTCGACGGTCAGCCGATGGAGATCGTCGGAGTGATGCCCCCGTCGTTCCGGTTCCCGGTGACCCGGAAGGTCGAGCTCTGGCGGGTGAGCCCGTACGACTCGGCTCAGATCCCGCGCGACACGCGGTTCCTCCTCGCCGTGGGCCGCCTCGCCGACGGCGCTTCCTTCGAGACCGTTGCGGCGCAGGTGGCCGCCCTCGCCAAGCGCCTCGACGAGGCCTACCCGGAGCTCAACGAAGGGTTGAGACCGAAGGTCACCTCGATGCGCCAGAGCGTCGTCGGGGGCTTCGAGCGAAACCTCTTCTTTCTCCAGACGGCGGTGGTCCTCGCCTTGCTACTCGCCTGGTTCAACGTCACCATGCTCCAGCTCGGCCGGGCCGAGGCGCGGCGGGAGGAGATGGACGTGCGCCTGGCGCTGGGCGCCGGCCGCCGCGGGCTGCTCCGGCTCTTCTTCTGGGAGAGCCTCTTGCTGGGGATCGGCGGCGGCGCCCTCGGCCTGGTCGTCGCCCGTCTCGGCGTCCCCTTGCTGGTGCGCTTCGGCCCGTCGAGCCTCTACCGCCTGGAGAGCGCCCGGGCGGGCTGGAGCGAGCTGGGCCTCGCCCTGGGGGCGACGCTCCTCTCGGTTCTGATCATCGGCCAGGTGCCGTTCTGGATCTTTGTCGGGCGCCGAGAGCCGAAGGAGGGCCGGCGGCGCCTCTCGGCGGTCCTCTCGCCGCTCCGGGTGCGCCGGGTCCTCGTCTCGGTGCAGGTCGCCGTCACCCTGGTTCTGCTCTCGAGCTTCGCCCTCTTCCTGCGCAGCGTCCAGGAGCTGAGCTCGGTCCCGCTCGGCTTCGAGCCGGACGGGGTCCTGGTCTACGGGCTGATGCTCCCCGAGGAGCTCGCCTCCCTGGATCGCTCGAGCGCCTTCTTCCACGAGCTCCAGGCGCATCTGGGCGCTCTGCCCGGGGTGGAGTCGGTGGCGACGGCGGTCTCGCCGCCCCTGGCCAAGAGCTTTCGGATCGACCACGAGTTCGCGCTGGCGGGGCGGCCGACGGAGCCCGGAGCGCCCAGGCAGGTCGCCGCGATCCGGCCGGTGAGCCCGGGCTTCTTCGAGCTCTTGCACATCCCGGTCCTCGCCGGCCGGGCGTTCACCGACGCCGACGACGACCGCAGCCGCCCCGTCGCGGTGGTCAATCGCCGCTTCGCGAACGCCTACTTCGAGGGCCCCTCCGAGGGCCGAACCGCCCTCGGCGCCCACGTCCTCGCGAGCCTCGACTACGGGGCCACGGTCGGGAGCCTGCCTCACGACGACTGGGAGATTGTAGGGGTCGTCGGCGACGTCCAGCAGCTCGACCTGGAGACGGAGGAGACCCCGGCGATCTACGTCTCGACCCTCCAGGCTCCCTGGATGGAGACGAAGGTCCTGGTCAAGAGCGGGCTCTCCCCCTCGGTGATCGCGCCTCGGGCCGAGGCGGCGATCCGAGCCCTGGTGCCCGACCTGCCGGTGCTGCCGGCCAGCGACCTGCGCGACGTCGCGGCCGCCACCTTGGGCCCCGCCCGGTTCCAGTCCGGCATGCTCGGCGTCTTCGCCGGCTTCGCGCTTCTCCTGATGGCCGTGGGCCTGTACGGAACCCTCGCCTACGGCGTCGCCCAGCGTTCGCGGGAGATCGGGTTGCGCATGGCCCTCGGCGCGAAGCGCTGGCAGACCCGGTGGCTGGTGGTCCGGCAGGCGCTCGCGCTGGTCGGGATCGGGGTCCTCGCGGGGGGGATCGCCGCCCTGTTCACCGGCCGGCTGATCGCGGGGCTGCTCTTCGGCGTCGCCGTGGGAGATCCGCTGTCCTACGCGGGCGGAGCGGCTCTCGTCCTACTGACCGCGCTGGTCGCGTGCTGGCTGCCCGCCCGGCGCGCCACCGGCATCGATCCGGCCCGCGCTCTGCGCTGTGAGTAGACGCTCGTGAATCCATCGACGATCTGGCTCGCGCTTGGCTTCCTGTTCCCGCTCGCCGCGGTCGCGGCGGGCCCCACCGAGCGCCCGGCGGCGGACCCCTGGGGCGAGGGTGGGGGACCGAGCCTGGCCGGGCTCGTGGTGCGGGTCGACGGCATCGACTCCGCCCTGAGCTTCTATCGGGACGTGGCCGGGTTCGACGTCGTGGACCGGACCCGCTACCCCGACCTCGTGGAGCTCCGCAGCGGCCCCGTGGCACTGGTCCTCCGGAAGGTCGCCCACCCGGTGCACCACCGCTTCCCGGGCGTCGCCGAGGCCCATCTCAACCTCGAGGTCGAGAGCCTCGCCGCGACCCTCGCCGACCTGAGACGGCGCTCGGTGCCGGAGCTTGCCGCGGAACCCCTGAAGGCGGTCATCGGTCCCAACATGCCGATCCTGGACCCGGCCGGCAACATCCTCTACGTCATCGAGCTCTACGACCGCGCCGGCCCCCTGCCTCGCCCCCGGGTCTTCAACTACGGGATCACGGTGACCGAAATGGCGAAGGCGCGGTCCTTCTACGAGGGCGTGCTCGGCTTCCGGGTCTTCTCCGAGGAGTATTACCCGCCGGTCATTCCCTTCGTCCGGTCCGGGGCGCTCTCCGTCGTCCTCCACGAGAGCGCCGACGAGGTCGGGGCCGCGCCGGCGCCGGACCGGGCGCAGATGAACCTGCTCTTCCAGGTGGTCGACCTGGACGCCACACTGAAGCGCCTCGCGGCCGCCGGGGTGGAGATCCGGCGCCCGATGCCGACCCTGGCGCCGCTGGCCCCGCTGGGGCCCTACGCGGAGATCGTCGATCCGTTCGGCAACGTCCACGTCCTGCTCGAGCGAGGCCGCCCGTCCTCCGAGAGTGGGGGAGACGGCGCGCCGCCGGCTCCGAAACGCCCGACCCAGGGAGAGAGCCCATGAACCCATCCTCCGGAGGCCCGCCCGTCCGCTTCTCACCCGTCCAGGCCGGCGAGCGGATCGAGACCCTCGACGTGCTCCGCGGGTTCGCCCTGCTCTGGATCTTCCTGTTCAACGTCTTCGTCTTCTCCGGCTACGAGTTCCTGTCGGACGCCCAGGTCCACGCCTTCGCCACCTTTCCCGTCGACGCGACGGTGAAGTTTCTGCGCCACCTGTTCATCGAGAACAAGGACTTCTCGCTCTTCTCGTTCATGTTCGGCGTCGGCTTCGGGATCATGGCGCGTCGCGCCCGCCGGGCGAGCCGCTCGGTGGCGCCCCTCTTCCTGCGCCGGCAGGCGATCCTCCTGGGGATCGGGCTGGCCCACGCCATCCTGCTGTGGGGCGGCGACATCCTCGTGATCTACGCCGTTCTCGGGCTCTTCCTGCTGCCGTTTCTCCAGCGCTCCGACAAGACCGTGCTGATCTCGGCGGCCACGATCTACCTGCTGCCGATCCCCCTCTACGCCCTCTCGTTGCTGGTCAAGGTGCCGGCGCCGTACACGGTGATCGCCAAGCTCACCGGCGAGCCCAACCTCTACGGCATCTGGATGAACGGCTTCGCCAGCGCGGACTACGGCCAGGTCGTGCACGCCAACGTCGCGTTCCTGGTCTTCTGGTGGGCGATGTTCGTGGTCAACCTCTACTGGCCGGACGTGCTGGGCATGTTCCTTCTCGGCCTCTACGTGGGGCGCTCCCGCTGGCTCGAGAGGATCGAGGCGGATCCGGGCCTGCTCCCGGGGCGTCTCGTGGTCTGGGCGGGGGGGCTCGGCATCGCCGGCAACATCGTGTTCGCGATCCTGACCTACGAGGGCGTCTACTACCCGCCCTCGGGCGCGGGCATGGTCCTCACGGTCGTGCAGTACCTGACCGTCCCGCTCCTGTGCTTCTTCTACATGGCGGGCCTGACCTGGCTCTTCCAGAGGGAGCGGTGGCGACGGGTCCTGCGCCCCCTCGCGGCCGTGGGACGGATGACCCTGACCAACTACCTGATGGAGAGCGTGATCTGCATGTTCATCTTCTACGGCGTGGGTCTCGGCCTGTTCGCCGAGGTCGGCGCCGCCCTGGCCGTCGGGATCGGGGTGATCGTCTTCCTCGGCCAGGTCCTGTTCAGCCTCTGGTGGTGGTCGGCGGGGTTCGCCTACGGCCCGGCCGAGTGGCTCTGGCGGTTGATGAGCTACGGCGTGCGGCTGCCCTTGCGGAGCCGGAGCGCCTGAACCCGAACGCCATGCCGAGGCCGCGGTCCGGCCAGGAGCGAGACGCAAAGATGACACCGATTCCGCCCCGAGCGAACCCCCGGATCCACTCTCTCGCCGTGGCCGTGACGCTCGCTGCGGCGGTCCTCCTCCCCGCCGGCGCGCACGCCGGGGCCCCCCGGCCCACCACCTGGACCACCCTGGACGGTCAGGAGGCGGCGGCGTTCCGGGGGGCGGTGGAGGTGCCCGAAGACCGCCACGACCCGGCGTCCAGGAGCCTGGAGCTCGCCTACGTCCGGCTGGCGAGCACCGGGGAGTCGCCGGGCCCGCCCATCGTCTACCTGGCCGGCGGTCCCGGGGCCTCCGGCATCGAGAGCGCCCGCGGACCCCGCTCCACGATGCTCCTCGCCTTGCGCCGCGCGGGCGACGTGGTGCTTCTCGACCAGCGCGGGACCGGCGCGTCGAGGCCGGCGCTCGTCTGCCGCAAGTCCTGGGAGCTTCCCCGCCGGCCGGCCCCGACCCGCAAGGCGGCACTGGTGGAGGTCCTCGGCGCGGCCGAGGAGTGCGCCGCGCGGGCGGCGGCCCAGGGCGCCCACCTGTCGGCCTACAACGTGCGCGAGGTGGCGGACGACGTGGAGGCGCTCCGTCGGGCTCTCGGGGTGGAGCAGGTCTCCCTGGTCGCCACGAGCTTCGGAACCCGGCTGGCGCTCGAGGTCCTCCGCCGCCATCCCGGCTCGGTGGCCCGAGCGGTGCTCCTGGGCGTGGTGGGGCCCGACGACGTGGCCAAGCTGCCGGCGGCGGTGGACGACGTCCTGAAGCAGGTGGACGAAGGGGACGGCACGTCGCTGTGGGCGTCGCTCCGGAGCGCCCTCGCGGCCGTCGAGGAGCGGCCGGCGCCGGCGACCGGCGTCGACGTCCTGACCGGTGAGGACGTGCCGCTCGAAGTGGGGCCGTTCGACCTCCAGCTCGCGGCCTCGCGTCATGTCGGCTCGGCGGCCGGCCTCGCCCATCTGCGCGAGGTCGCGGTCCACCTGGCGCGGGGCGACTACGACCCCGTCGCCGCCGACGTCCTGCGCCAGCACAAGAGCTGGCTCGGCCACCTGATGCCGTACGCCCTCACCTGCAGCTCCGGGGCGTCGCCGGAGCGCCGGCGCGAGATCCGGGAGCAGGCGCCGGGCTCGCTGCTCGGAGAGAACCTCGACTTCGGCTTCCCGGAGATCTGCGACGCCCTCGGGGTGAGCCCGCTGGACGAGGAGGTGCGCCGTCCCGTGCGCTCGGACGTCCCCGTCCAGATCGTGGCCGGCACGCTCGACACCCGTACGCCGCTGGCCAACGCCGAGGAGGTCCTCCGCGGCCTGTCCCACGGTGGTCTCCTGGTGGTCGAGGGCGCCGGCCACGGGGAGGACCTCTTCGTCTCGACGCCGGAGATCGCGGAGCGGACCGAAGCGTTCCTCGCCGGCGCCGAGCCGGTCTCGGAGCGGATCGCGGCCCTTCCTCTGTGGCGCCGCCTGCCGCTGCCCCCGGCCACCGAGGTCCACGAGGTGACCGAGACCCTCCACGGCGTCGAGGTCACCGACTCCTACCGCTGGCTCGAGGACTCGGGGACCCCGGAGGCCCGGATTTGGGTGCGCCACCAGAACGGCTACACCGACCGGCTCCTGGAGGGCTTGCCCGGTCGCATGGAGCTGCGCCGCCAGCTCGAGGCGCTGGTTTCGGTGCAGCGGGCGGAGCGCCCCTGGGTCCGCGGGGAGCGCCAGGTCTACCGGCGCAGCGACGCGGACGACCGCCTGCCCCGGATCCTGATGCGCGACGGCGAAGGGGAGGAGCGGACGCTTCTGGATCCCGCGGCCCTGGACCCCGGCGGAGAGGTGGGGCTCCAGGTCCTCGACCTCTCGGTCGACGGCCGGCTCGTGGCCTTCAGCGAGCGGCGTCGCGGCGCCCAAGAGGTGGTGGTGCGGTTCCTGGAGATCGGCGGCGAGATCCTCGCCGACAGGCTTCCCGCGGGCCGGTACTTCGGTGTCTCCATCGCTCCGGACGGCCGCGGCGCCTACTACGCCCGGGAGCTCGACTCGGGGGAGGGGGCGCGCTACTACTTCCACCGCTTCGGCAGCGACCCGGCCCAGGACCCGGTGATCTTCGGCGAGGGCTACGGGCGAGGCTCCGTCGTCTGGGGCAACCTGAGCGACGACGGCCGCTACCTGGTGCTCCACGGGGTCTCGGGGACCCAGCAGCGGATCGACGTCTTCCTCGACAGGGTCGACGCCGACGGCGGGCCGACCGGCCACGACACGTCGCATCGGCTGGAGGTGGTCCAGGGCATCGACGCCACCTTCTACGCCGGCGTCCTCGGGGATCACCTGGTCGTCCACACCACCTGGAAGGCGCCCCGCGGGCGAGTCTTCGTCGCGCCGGTTGCGACGCCGGGCATGGAGCACTGGCGCGAGATCGTGCCCGAGGACGCGCATGCGGTGATCCGGCGTGTCTTCGGGGCCGGCGGCCGGCTGATCGTCGAGTACCTCGAGGACGTCCACTCCCGACTGGCGATCTACGACCTGGAGGGCCGGCACCTGGGCGACGTCCCGCTGCCCGCCCTGGGGACGCTCGGCGGGATGTCGGGGCGGTGGAACGGCGACGACCTCTACTTCACCTTCTCCTCGTTTCACCTGCCGCCGATCGTCTATCGCTACGACCTCCGGTCGGGCCGGCTCGCCCCCTGGAGCCGCCGGTCGGAGGCCGCCCTGGACCCGGCGGGCTACGAGGTGCGGCAGGTCCGGTTCCCCTCGAAGGACGGCGTCGAGGTACCCATGTTCCTGATCCATCGGCGCGGGTTGGCCCTCGACGGATCGCACCCGACCCTGGTCACGGCCTACGGGGGATTCGCCACCAGCCTGACCCCCGCCTTCGACCCGGCGGCGGCCCTCTGGGTGGCGCGGGGCGGCGTCTACGCGGTGGTCAACGTGCGCGGCGGGGGCGAGCTCGGCGCCGCGTGGCACCAGGCCGCGGTGCGCGAGCACAAGCAGCGGTCGATCGACGACCTCCTGGCGGCCCTGGACTGGCTGGTCACCCAGGGCTACACCCGGCCCGAGCTGCTCGCCACGTGGGGGCACAGCGCTGGCGGGCTCCTGGTGGCCGCGGCCATGGTTCAACGGCCCGACGCGGTGCGGGCCGTGGTCTCGACCCACCCGCTCCTCGACATGCTGCGCTACAACAGGTTCCTTGCGGCGCGGTTCTGGATCGCGGAGTACGGATCGCCCGACCGCGACGACGCCTTCCCCTACCTGTACGCCTACTCGCCGTACCACCACGTGAAGGCGGGGACGGTCTACCCGGCCGTCTTCCTGATGACCAGCTTCGGCGACACGCAGGTCGACGGGCTCCACGCCCGGAAGATGGCCGCCCGGCTGCAAGGCGTGGCCCGGCCGGACCGGCCGGTGGTCCTGCGCCACTACCAGCGCACCGGCCACGGCGGGGCAGGCGTGACGACGGCCCACCGGATCGACGAGCTCACCGACATCTTTTCGTTCCTCTTCTGGCAGCTCGGAGAACCCTGAGGACGGATCATGGCCCTGACCGACGGCTGGGAGCGCGCCTCGTCCCGCTGGATCCGCTGGGTCCTCGGCCGGCCCTGGTGGGTGGTGGCCGCGGTCCTCGTCACGACCGTCGCGGCGATGGCCGGCCTGCCGCGGCTCGAGCTGCGCATGGACGGTCGTGCCATGGTCCCCCCCGACGACCCGACCGTGATCTTCGACCGGGACGTGCGCCAGGTCTTCGGGCGGCGGGATCCGCTGGTCGTCCTGGTCGAGGGACGAGGGCCGGGCGGGGTGTACGACCCCGAGGTGCTCCGCCGGGTGGCCGAGATCAGCCGGCTCGCGGCCGGTCTCGACCGGGTCGGGCCGGAGCACGTGATGAGCCTGGCGACCGAGCGCCGGGACCGTGTGTACCCGAACACCCTTCGGTTCCGGCCGTTCCTCGATCCGTTTCCGGACACCCCGACCCTGCTCCGGGTCCTGGCCGACGATGTCGAGGCCACCCGGATCCTCGAAGGCACCCTGGTCTCGCGCGACGCCTCGGGCGCCGCCGTCCTGGTGGGCGTTCCCGACGTCGAGGAGGTGGGCGACCGGGCCGCCTTCTACCGCCGGGTGCGGGAGCTGGTGCAGCCGTTCGAGAGCCCGGAGGTGCGGATCACCGTCGTGGGGGCCCCCGCCGCCGAAGCTCTCCTCGGCTACCACATCCTGGACGACCTCGAGCGCCTCCTCCCGCTGACCCTTGCGACCATCGCCCTGCTGCTCCTGCTGCGCCTCGGACGCCTCTGGGCGGTGCTCGTCACCCTCTCGGAGGTCGGCCTCTGCCTGGCCGCTACGTTCGGGTTGATGGGCTGGCTCGGCGTGCCCCTGTCGCTGACCACGGGAGTCCTGCCGGTGGTGCTCGTCTCCCTGGGGCTTGCCGACGAGATCCACATCTTCTCCCACTACCAGCGGGTGCTCGACGCCGCTCCCGCCGGCCCCGGGGACGGGGCCATCGAGACCACCTTCCGCGAGATGATCCCGCCGGTCCTGCTCACGTCGGCGACCACGGCCCTCGGCTTCCTCTCCTTCCTGGCGTCGCCGATCCGGCCGATCCGCCACTTCGGGCTGTTCGCGGCGGTCGGCATCCTCTACTGCCTGATCTTCAGCCTGACCGTGATGCCGGCGAGCCTGAAGCTGCTGCCGGCGGCGGCCTTGCGCTCGCCCCGCCGGCGCCGGGATCGGAGCGACCTGCTCCTGGGGCTCGTGCGGCCCCTCCTCCGGCGGCCGGCGGTGACCCTCGTCGCCCTGGCCCTGGCCGTCGCCTTCGTGGCTTCGGGAATCCGGGACCTGACGGTCCAGGACAGTTGGATCGACGGCTTCGCGCCGGGATCGAAGTTCCGCCGGGATACGGACCACGTCAACGACGAGCTGCTCGGCACCCACAGCCTCCTCGTCCACCTCCAGGCCTTCGGCGACGGTTCCGGCCGGCCCCCCGAGGGCGACGGCCGGTCCGGGTGGCTCCTCGACCCGAAGCTGCTGGAGGAGATCGGCCGGTTCGAGGCGTACGTGCGGTCCCTGGACGGCGTCGGCGGCGTGCTCGGTCCCTACAGCCACCTGACGACGGTCGCTTACCTGTGGCGCGGCCGGAAGGAGGGGATGCGCGCCATCCCGGAGGACCCGGTGACCGTGGCCCGCGTCTACCGCTTCTTCGACCTGGTGCGTGGCAAGAACCGGCGCAGGGAGGTCGTGAACGACGGCCTCGACCGGGCCCTGGTCAACGTCTTTCTCAAGGACGCCAACTATCTGCAGACGAAGGTCCTCATCGACGACATCCTGGGCTGGCAGCGGAACTTCCACAGCCAGCGGGTCCGGCTCTCCGTGGCGGGGGACGTCGCGGTGAGCCAGGCGATGATCCCGGCCATCGTCCACTCCCAGGTGGCCTCGTTGCTCCTGGCCGTGGGCGGCGCCTTCCTGGTCCTCTGCCTCTTGCTGCGCTCGCTGCGTACCGGCCTGCTCGCCCTGCTGCCGACGGCGGCGGCGGTGGCGTGCATCTTCGGCGCCATGGGGTGGCTCGGCATCCCCCTGGGGGTCGCGACGTCGATGTTCTGCGCCATCACCCTGGGCGTCGGGGTCGACTACGCCATCCACTACGTGTCGGCCCACCGGCGCCGGCGCGCGGCGGGCGCGGCCGAGCCGGCCCTCGCCGCCCTCGAGGAGGCGGGTCCGCCGATTCTCACCGACATGGCGGTCATCGGTTGCAGCTTCGCCTGGATGGCGACCTCGCAGGTTCCGTCCAACGCCCGGCTCGGCCTGCTCGTGGCGCTGGCCCTGGCCTCCGCGTGCCTGCTGACCCTGGCCGGGCTCGGTTCCTTCTGGTCGTGGAGGGAGGCCCGGGCCGCCCCGAGGTTGGATGCCGACACCGTGACCTCTTGAGCCGACGCACGCCGCCGCCCACCCTCCCGAGGAGCCGCGCATGAGCCCCACGAGACGGACAATCGCCGGACGAGACCGAGCCGCGGAGAGCGCCTTCGAGCGGGGCAGGCTCGTCCCCGGGCCCCGCGGCCGGCGGCTGATCGGCTGCCTGATGGAGGTGCGCCGGAACCGCCTGGCCTTCGTGCGGCGGTCGTTCCGGGACTTCGGCGACGCGGCGGCCTTCCGGATGGGGCCGAAGCGCCTGTTCCTCATGGCCCACCCCGAGGCCTTCCGCCACGTCCTGTGCCATCGGCCGGAGAACTTCGTCAAGGGCGTGGGGCTGCGGGAAGCGCGCCCGTTGCTCGGCGACGGCCTGCTCACCGCCGAGGGCGAGGCGGCGGCCGCGGAGCGCCGGAGGCTGCGACCGGCGTTCGACGGAAGCCTGCTCGCGGGCTATGCGCGAGCCATGACCGAGGCCGCCGGCGCGATGCTCGACCGGTGGTCCGCCGCCACGGAGGCGTGCCTCGCCGTGGACCGGGAGATGGTGCGGCTGGCCCTCGAGGTCCTGGACCGGACCCTCCTCGACTCGGACCTGACGCGGCGCGCCGACGCCCTCCACGGGGACCTCGTCGAGATGACCGACTGGGCGATGCGCCGGATGTCGGGCCTGCTCCCCTGGCCCCTGGCTCTCCCCGGAGGGGGCAACGGCCGCGCGCGGCGCGCCCTGCGGCATCTCGAGGCCTGGGCCCGCGAGGCCGTGGAGGGCCGCGCGGGGAAGGCGCTCCGGGCCGACGTCATCGGTCTCCTCCTCGCCGATGGGCGATCCCCCGGGGAGATCCGGGACGAGCTGTTGACCTTCTTGCTGGCGGGGCACGAGACGACCGCCGTGACCCTTTCGTGGGCGCTGAGCCTGGTGGCGCGCCATCCGGAGGTCGCGGCGAGGTTGGAGGCCGAGGTCGACGAGGTGCTCCGGGGGCGGCCCCCCGCGCCGGACGACCTCCCGGCACTGCCGTTCACCCGAGCGGTGATCGACGAGACCCTGCGGCTCTACCCGCCGGTGTGGCTCATTCCGCGGCGCAGCCTGCGCCGCGACCTGATCGCCGGGTGGCGGATCCCCGGCGGGTCGGACGTCCTGCTCAACGTCTACTCCCTCCACCGGCACCCGGACTTCTGGGACGACCCGGAGCGCTTCCGGCCCGAGCGCTTCATGGCTCCGGCGCAGGCCGTGCCGCGGGCCTACCTCCCCTTCGGCGCCGGAAACCGGTCGTGCCTGGGGAGCGGGTTTGGTCTGCTCGAGGTCCGCTTGGTGGTCGCCATGGTGGCCCAGCGGTTTCACCTCGAAGCGGTCGATGAGGTGGAGGTGCCGCCGCTTCCTTCCCTCACCCTGCGGCCGACGCGCCCGATCCGGGTCCGCCTCGCCGCCAGGGCTCCGGAGCTCCGCCGGGCGGCAGGAGCGGGCTCGTGACTCAGGTTTCCAGGTCGAGGACTCCGTCGTAGTCGAGGTCGACGGCCCGCTCGTGGAGCAGGAGGGGGAGGGCCAGCAGCATCGGAGGATCGAAGGGGTTCGGCGGCTGGAGCCTCAGGTGTTGGGGCGCGGGGTCCACGCCCTTGTCGATCGTCAGAGGGCCCGCAGCGGCGACCGCGCGAATCGCTTGGCCGCCCACCAGGAGGTCGATGGGGTCCGAGTCGCCGGCCATGGCGGCGGCGAAGAGCCACATGGGGCCGCCGTCCGGGGCGGCCAGCTCGAAAGAGTCGTCGTTCTCGAGCAGCACGGCGCACGACAGCGGCCGGCCCTGGGGGACCGGGCTGCTGAACAGCCCCGCGAAGACGACCTGGTCGGGCCTCGTCCGGTCCACCTCGGCTCGGATCCTCTGGCCCCCTTCCGGGAGAGGGCAGGACGAGGCCACCGCCAGCAGGGAGTCGAGATCCGGGTAGAAGGTCTCCACGAGTTGCCGAAACCGCCCCGGCGACAGGCCGACGAGCTCGGTGAAGCGCCGGGTGAAGGTGCCCAGGCTGCTGTAGCCCACGCCGTAGCAGATGTCGAGGACGCTGCGTTCCGTCTCGAGGAGCAGCCGCTTGGCGACCTCGACCCGTCGCGCGGCGAGGAACTGCTTGGGGGGGACGCCCGTGATCTGCCGGAAGGTCCGCAGGAAGTGGTACGGGCTCATGTAGGCCACGTCCGCCATCTGGGCCAGATCGACCGGTTCGGCGAGCCGGTCTTCCATCCAGCTCAAGACCCGGGCGACGCTCTGGCGCTGAGCCCTCTCGGTGGAAGCCTGGACACTGCTCGCTACGGTCACGACGAGATGCTCCAGGTTGTTGGAAAGCTAGTCTCCTGTTTCAGTGTATCAGACATGAAGGTCATCGTCAAACTTCAAAGCACTCTCTTCGGGCGCGGCTCGGCCCCCTCCGGCGGGCGGGCCGCCTCTGCTATCGTGAGAAGCCCTGGCCCGCCCGGCGGGCGGTGGCGCCGGATCGGGGAGTGATCGGAATCCATCGGGCATGGAGCAGACCGAAGACACGGCGACGAGCGGATCGCGGCGGAGCCTCGAAATCCCCCGGCGCGCCCTGGAAGCCCTGGCGCGCCAGGCGGCCGCGGCCTACCCCGAGGAGTGCTGCGGGTTCCTGGTGGGTTCTCCGGGCAGCTCCGACGGCGGCGGCGTGCGGGTGGACGAGGCGCTGCCGGCGGAGAACGAGGAGCCGGGGGACCGGAGCCGGCGCTTCCTGATCCGCCCCGAGGCCGTGCTCGGGGCGATGCGACAGGCGCGGGGCCGGGGGCTCGAGCTGGTCGGCTACTACCACTCCCATCCGGACCACCCGGCCGAGCCGAGCCCCACCGATCTCGAGGGCGCCTGGCCGGGGGTGAGCTACCTGATCGTTCCGGTGGCGGCCGGCGGGGCCGGGGAGGCCCGGAGCTGGCGCCTGGCCGACGACCGGAGCGGCTTCGTGGAGGAGCGGATCGGGGCGGCGCCGTGAGCGTGGTGGTCCAGGTGCCCGTGGCGCTCCGGCGCTTCACCGGCGAGCGCGCCGAGGTGGTCGTCGACGGCGCCACGGTCGGCGAGGCCCTCGCCGACCTGGTGCGCCGCCAGCCGGAGATCGGCCCGCACCTGTTCGCCGAGGACGGGTCGCTGCGTACCTTCGTGCACGTGTTCCAGGGCGCCTCGAACGTTCGGGATCTGGACGGGACCGCCACTCCGGTCGATCCGGGCGAGCCGCTGATCCTGGTGCCGGCCATCGCCGGCGGCGCTCCGGAGGCGGACGGGGGCCGGCCCGGCGGGGAGCTGACCGACCTGCTGGCAGAGCGCGACCTACCCGAGCTCGACGCCGCCGAGCGGCGGCGCTACAGCCGCCACCTGATCCTTCCCGAGGTGGGCCCCGAGGGGCAGCGGCGGCTCAAGGCCTCCCGAGTCCTGGTGGTGGGCGCCGGGGGGCTGGGCTCGCCCCTGGCCCTCTACCTGGCCGCCGCCGGCGTGGGCACCCTGGGGCTGGTGGACTTCGACGTGGTGGACGAGTCGAACCTCCATCGCCAGGTGCTCTACGGCGCCTCGGACGTGGGGCGACCCAAGCTCGAGGCGGCCCGCGAGCGCCTGGCCGAGGTCAACCCCCACGTCGAAGTGGTGACCCACGCGACCCGCCTCGCGTCGGACAATGCCCTGGAGATCCTCGAGGGGTACGACGTGGTGGTGGACGGCACCGACAACTTTCCCACCCGCTACCTGGTCAACGACGCCTGCGTGCTCCTGGGCAAGCCCAACGTCTACGGCTCGATCTTCCGCTTCGAGGGGCAGGTCGGGGTGTTCTGGGGGGCCCACGGACCGTGCTACCGGTGCCTGTTCGCCGAGCCGCCGCCACCCGGCCTGGTGCCGTCGTGCGCCGAGGGCGGAGTGTTGGGGGTGCTTCCGGGGGTGATCGGGGCGCTCCAGGCCAACGAGGCGATCAAGCTGGTCCTGGGCCGCGGCGAGCCGGCGGTGGGCCGCCTGATCCTGTTCGACGCCTGGAAGCTCTCGTTCCGGGAGCTGCGCCTGGCGAAAAACCCCGACTGCCCGGTCTGCTCGGAGCGGCCGACCCAGACCGGCCTGATCGACTACGAGGATTTCTGCGGGCTCCGGGCGGAGGAGGAGGCCTCCGAGGCGCAGGCGGTGAGCGCACCTTCCGGGAACGGCGACGAGGCCGGGCTCCCCTTCGAGATCGACGTCCGGAGGCTCGCCCAGTGGCTGGGCGAGGGGCGGTGCCTGACGCTCCTCGACGTGCGCAACCCCCTGGAGTACGAGCTCTGCCGGATCGAAGGCTCGACCCTGATCCCCCTGCCCGAGCTGACGGGCAGGGTCGAGGAGCTGGACCGGGCCGAGCTGGTGGTGGCTTACTGCCACACGGGGGTGCGCTCGGCCCAGGCGACCTCGTTCCTGCGCGGCCGGGAGTTCCGGGCCGTCAACCTGGCCGGCGGCATCGAGGCCTGGAGCCGGGTGATCGATCCCTCAATCCCTCGGTATTGAAGGATCGCCCCCAACCTGCTGGATCTCCCCCGCAACCCCTCGATCCCCTTCCCACCCTCCGGGGGGAAGGGGACGCCCCCTCCCGATTGCGTCGGCGTCTTGGGGGTTTGATCAGTCTTCTTCGAGGAGGTCTTCGAGGCGGTTGGTGAGCTTCTCGACCCGCTTGCGGATCTCTTTGCGCTCTTCCCGCCAGGCCTCGGCGCCCTCGTCCTGGCTCTGCCCGCCGGCCGATTCGAGCTCTTCGACGCGGGCCGCGAGCTCGTCGCGTTCGGTGCGCAGGCGCTCGATCGTCTCGGCGGCTTGGTGGACCGCCGCTTCGAGGGTCTCGAGCCACTTCGTCGAGTCGTCGTCGCTCATGATGCGGTCTCCTGGGCGTCGCCCGACCCGCCGAAGCGCTCCTCGAGGCGCCGGGCGAGGGCCTGCTGGTGGGAGTTCACCTCGTCCTGGGTGAGCTGGCGCTCGCCGCCGTGGTAGAGGAAGGCGATGGTGGTGTTGACCGCGCCCTCGGGCACGCCTTCGCCCTGGTAGCGGTCCTTGAGACCGAAGCGGGCGAGCTCCGGCGCCGCGGCCTCGCGGATCGCCGCGTCGATCTCAGCCCAGGGCACGTCGAGGGAGTGGGTGAAGGTGAGGTCCGCCTCGATGCCCGGCACGCGGGGCGGCGCCTCGACCTGGCGAGCCTTTTCGAGGGCCTCGGGCGAGACCTCCAGGGCCGCGAGCTCCAACTCGGCGACCCAGAGCGGGAAGGCCTCCTCGCCGGCCGCCACCCGGCCGAGGATCCCCCGGCGGCGGCCTCCCACCAGCAGCTCGGCGGAGGCGCCTTCGCGCAGGCCCTCGATGTCTGCCGGCCGGGCCTCGAGCCCGCTCGCCGCGCCGGAGCCCCGACCGGAGCCCCCGTCGGAGTCCAAGCCGGCGTCGGTCGCCAGCGCCTCGAGGACTCCCTTGAGGTGGAACAGGTCGAGCTCTTCGGTGCCCTCCCAGGGCGTGCCCAAGGAGCCTCCGCAGACGAGCCCCAGGATCTCCCGTTCCACCACCGTGCCGTCCGGCCGGCGGCCGAAGACCGTGCCCAGCTCGAACAGGCGCACGGCGTCGGCGCCGCGGCGGGTGTTGAACCGGGCGCTCGCCAGGAGGCCGGGCAGGAGCGAGCGGCGCATCACCGCGTAGAGCTCGGAGAGGGGGTTGGCGAGGAGCACCGGCGCCTCGCCCTCGGCGCCCTCTCCCAGGGCGGGGAAGGCCGCCGCGTCTTCGGCCGAGTAGAAGGCGTAGTCGATCGCCTCGGCGAAGCCGCACCCCGCGAGCAGGCGCCGGACCCGTCCCCGGAGGAGCTGCCGCGGGGTGGGGGGGGCGTCGGGCTCACCCAGGGCGGGCAGGCTCGAGGGGATCGCATCGTAGCCGTGGATCCGCAGGACCTCCTCGAAGAGATCCGCCGCCTCCGAGACGTCGTCGAGGCGCCACGAGGGAACGGTCACCGACAGGGTCCGGTCTCCGGCCGGCTCGACCTCGAAGCCCAGGCCCTGGAGCCACTCGGCGGGCTTGCCCGCGGGCATGGGAGCACCGCCGAAGGCGTCCAGCCGATCGAGGTCGAGGAGGATCGTGGGCCGGGCGTGGCGCTCCCGGCGGCCCGGGGCGAGCACGTCGAGGGTGCCCGCGAGCACCGTGCCGCCGGCGAGCTCGGCGATCAGGGCGGCGGCCCGCTCGGCGGCGCGAGCCTGGAGCTCCGGGTCAACACCGCGCTCGAAGCGGTGGGAGGCGTCGCTATGCATCGCCAGCGCCTTGGCGGTGGAGCGCACCGAGGCCGGGTCGAACCAGGCGCTCTCCAGGAGCACGTCCCGAGTCGCGCCCGTCACCTCGCTCGCGGCGCCGCCCATGACGCCGGCGAGGGCCACCGGCCGGCCGGAGTCGGCGATCACCAGCATGCCGGCGGCGAGCTTCCTCGTCTCGCCGTCCAGGGTCACCAGGCGCTCGCCGGCGCGCGCTTCGCGCACCCGGATCTCTGCGCCCATCACCTTCGCCAGGTCGAAGCCGTGGAGCGGCTGGCCCGTCTCCCAGAGAACATAATTGGTCACGTCGACCACGTTGTTGATGGGGCGCAGGCCGATGGCGCGGAGGCGGCGGGCGAGCCACTCGGGCGACGGGCCGATGGACACCCCGCGGATCACCCGGGCGGCGTAGCGCGAGCAGAGCTCCGGCGCCTCGATCGTCACCTCGACCGCGCCGGAGGTCGCCTCGGCGGCCTCGTCCAGCGACACCTGTGGCTCGGAGAGGGGGCGACCGGTGAGGACCGCCACCTCCCGGGCGACCCCTAAGTGGTTCATGGCGTCGACCCGGTTGGTGGTGACGTCGACGTCGAGGACGGCGTCGCCATCGTCGGTCTTCGCGACCCCCTCGACCGCCAGCCCCGCCGCGGTCAGGCGCCGGGCGAGCTCCTCCGGGTCGGCCGGCAGCTCGACGTAGTCGCGGAGCCACTCGCAAGAAAACAGCATCGGCCTATCTCACCTGCCGAAGGACACGCTCGTCGTTGTCGAAGAGCTGGCGGATGTTGGGGAAGCCGTAGCGGATCATGGCCACGCGGTCGAGCCCCAGGCCGTAGGCGAAGCCGCTGTAGACGTCCGGATCGATCCCGCACTCCCGGAGCACCCGCGGATCGACCATCCCGGAGCCCAGGATCTCCATCCAGCCGGTGTCCGAGCACGTGGCGCAGCCGCCGCCCCGGCAGAAGGGGCAGGTGATGTCCACCTCGGCCGACGGCTCGGTGAAGGGAAAGAAGCTCGGGCGCAGGCGCACACCGGTGTCGGCCGAGAACAGGCGATGGATGAAGGCCTCGAGGGTGCCCTTGAGGTCGCCCATGGTCAGCCCCTTCGCCACCGCCAGGCACTCCATCTGGTGGAACATGGGGGAGTGGCGCAGGTCGTTGTCGTTGCGGTAGACCCGCCCCGGGATGATCACCCGGATCGGGGGCCGCCGCGACAGCATGGTGCGGATCTGGACCGGGGAGGTGTGGGTGCGCAGAACCTGCCTGCCCCCAGCCGGAGACTGGACGAAGAAGGTGTCCTGGGTGTCGCGGGCCGGGTGGCCCTCGGGCATGTTGAGGGCGGTGAAGTTGTAGTAGTCGTCCTCGACCTCGGGGCCCTCGGCCACGCTGTAGCCCAGGGCCGCGAAGATGTCGATGATCTCCTGGGTGACCAGGGTGACCGGATGGATCGAGCCCAGGTGCGGCCGGCGGCCGGGCAGGGTGACGTCGAGGCGCCCGCGGCCGGCCTCGGCGGCCCTCTCGCGGGCCTCGACCTCCGCCTCGAGGGCGGTGAGGCGGGCCTCGACCGCCTCCTTGAGCCGGTTGACCGCCTGGCCGTAGGCCTTCCTCTCGGTGGGGGGGACCTGGCCGATCTTCGACAGCAGGTCTCGGACGATGCCCTGCTTGCGGCCGATCCAGCGCAGGCGGAGCGCCTCGAAGGCCGCCGCGTCCGCGGCCTCGGCGGCCGCGGACGCTTCCGACTCGAAGCGGAGGGCGAGCTCGGCCGGCGACGGCGCGGCGGCGCCGGTCTCGCCGTTCGGGCCTGTCTCGCCGGAGCCCATCGAGCTACCCGGCCAGCGTCCGGACGAGGTCGGACTTGACCACGTTGCCGTGGGCGCCGGTGCCCTCGATCGACTCCTTGCTCAGGCCGCGGGACTCCGCGAGCTCCCAGAGGTCGGCCACGGTCATGGCCTCGAGCTCGCTCTTGGACTGGGTCTCCTTCGCGGCGGCGGGCTCCGCGGGCTTCTTCTCGGCCTTGGGCGCCTCCGCCTTCGGGGCCGGAGCCGCCTTGGCCTTGGGCTTGGCTTTGGGCTTGGCCTTGGGCTCGGCCTCGACGGCGGCCGGGGCGGGCTTGGCCTTCTTGGGCTTCTTGGCCTTCTTGACCTTCTCAGCCGGCTTCGGCGCCGCCTCGGCCTCGGCGGTCTTGTGGCGGGCCTTCTTGGCGTCCATCTGCCCGGGCTCGGCCGCCCGCTCGGGGCGCTTGGAGATCGGCCGCGACGGGCGGATCTTCACCCCGGGCTCATCGGTGAGGGCCTCCTTGGCCAGCTCGACGACGGCGGCAAAACCCTCCGGGTCGTGGATCGCGATGTCGGAGAGTACCTTCCGGTTGAGGTCCAGCCCGGCCTGGCGCAGGCCGGAGATCAGTCGGTTGTAGGAGAGGCCGTTCTCCCGCGCCGCGGCGTTGATGCGGACGATCCACAGGCTGCGGAACTGGCGCTTCTTCTGGCGTCGGTCGCGGTAGGCGAACCGCAGGGCCCGGTCGACCGCCTGCTTGGCGATCCGGTAGGCGTTGGACTTGGTGCCGTAGAAGCCCTGGGCGAGCTTCAGGACCCTCTTGCGCTTTTCCTTGCGGTGGGGACCGCGCTTGACACGTGCCATCTCTTCGGGCCTCGTTTCTGCTCCGCGGGGGGAGCGGTCGGGGCCGGCCGCCGAGCGGCGGGAGCCGGCCAGAGCCCCGGTGGACAGGTCCGTTCCACCGGCAGCTCGGGATCTTGCGGGTGCGGAAAGCCGCTACTGGTTGAGCATGCCCTTGATCTCCTTGGCGAAGGCCGGGGAGACCAGGGCGCTCTTGCGCAGCTTGCGCTTCCGCTTCGTCGTCTTCTTGGTCAGGATGTGGCTGCGCAGCGAATGACCGCGCTTGACTTTGCCGCCGGCGGTCACCTTGAAACGCTTCGCGGCGCCCCGGTGGGTCTTCTGTTTCGGCATGATGACGTTCCTTGGTGTCTCGGGTGATCGTGCAGACGAAGGGCGCGCAAGGCGCGAGCTGGAGATGATAGCGGATGGGGCGGGTGGGCGCAAGGGTGGAGGCGGACTCGGGCTGTGGAGGCGGCTCGCGCTCCTCGCCTAGACTCTTCAAGTCCCGGGGAACGAGCTCTTCGGTGGCGAGCATTGGCCGGAGCCACTGCCCGTGGTGAGAAAGTGAAGCAGAAGCTCGCTTAGGCGGGACGATTGGCCCCTGTGCTTACCTTGGTGGTCATTCTCCACGTAGGAGGGCATCGGCTCTGGGAATCTGCGGAACTCGCTCACGTCATCGTAGAGCGAGTAGAAGATGCCGAAGTGTCCGCGGGAAGCGGCGCGGCCGGAGCCGACCGGCACGTTCGCCACAATCGCGAGCACGTCTCCAGCTCCTTCATCGGGGATCTGGACGGACGCTTGGGGGCCATCAGAGCCGTCGAGAAGCGTTCCGACAATGCTGCCGGGTCCGTGGTGGACCTTCAAGGTGAGCTTCACCAGGGAGGCGAGGACCTGGCGGCAGGCGGGCTTGCCTCCGGCATAGATCGGGAACTCCGTGACCAGGTAGTGGCCCTCGCCGTCCAAGTGGAGCTGCGCCGTTTGGACAGCCCCCTGGTCAAATAGGAAGCGAGAACAGATCCAGGGGGTACTCTTCGGGTAGTACGGTTGCTCGAACAACTCCCGCGCAAGTTGTGGAGTCGGTACGTCCGGAGGCACCAATCCCTTGACTACCTCGTCCAGCGGGAGTGCCCATTCCAGGCTGGTGTCCTCGTCATCTGTGCGCGGGCAAGGCGGTGTGATGCCGTCGAGATCGAGTTTCAGAGTCTCCTCCACTGAGTCCGCTCGTAGTCTCCAGTCGAGGTCGTCAAGCCTCTGGTAGTCGAAGAACACGCCGTCGCAGGCGAGTTGCGCTGCGATGGCTGCCATGTTGCGACTACGGGGTGCTTCCAGTTTCGTCAGGTCACCGCCGAGCAGGAACATGAAGGGCCTGTGACTGGGAGCCGACTGGAAGCTGTAGGAGCTCCGATGGCCATGGAGGTCCGGCAGCAGCTTGGGGCTCCTGAGATCCGGCACCAGAACCCAGAGCTTGTCCCGTCCGCTCGCGGGATCATGCTGTGGAACCAGGAGGATGGCTCCCGCGAAGAAGATCGTGAGGTTGTAGGTGCCTGTGGCGCTCGCCTGGCCCTCGTCTGGGTGCGTCGCACTGGTTGACCTCGAGGTGTTTGCTTCCCGCCCACCACTCTTCGGCTTTGGCATTGCATTCGTCCTCTTGTAGATGGTTCTTTCTAGTGACTTGCTGTCCCGCCTGTCGCACCGATGAGCGTCAGGCCGGCCCAGCTTCGGGGCGCGGAGAGGCGTGGATCGGGGCTGCGGAGCAGGCCGAGCTGAGCCCTATGGAACGCGTCGATCGGGGCGGCCCCCGCGGCGAGGACCGCGTGGAACCGCACAGAGAACGCAAGGGAGGTGGTCTCGTCGAGAGCCCAAAGGGCGGCGACGACAGTCGGGGCCCCCGCCGCCAGGAACGGCCGGGCCAGGTTGAGGGGGCCCTCCGATGCCGAGATCCTGCCTGCCGCTGTCCGGCAAGCGGCCAGCACGACGACCTGAGCCGAAAGCGGCCTGGGTGACCGGAGGCCGCGGGCGGGGAGGACCCCATCGGTTGCTCCATCGTCGCCGGGAGCCAGCAGGAGGCTCGCCATCTCCGGGTTCTCGGGGAGGTCCACCGCGTGGGTAGCTAGGTGAATCACGTCGAAGGCCGGCGCGTCCGCCAGGAAGCGCTCCGGGGTCGCTCCTTCGCCACTGAGCACCGTGCCCTCCGGATAGGCCGCGGCCACAGCGCGTGCTTCCTTCGCGCTTCCCGGTAGGGCCTCGAGGTTCGGGAAAAGGCGACGCGCGAAAGGAACGCCACCGACCGCCAGGACGGTCCGAGGCCGGCTTGTTTCCAGGCGAGTTGCCCGCTCCTGGAGCGCGCGGTAGGCCCGGGAGCTCGGCGCCGTCGCGAAGGCGAATCGCTCGGCGAGATAGCGCCCTGTGGCCGGGTCCCGAAGCGCTCCGAACGGGAGGCCGTACAACGGCCCGTCGGGGACCACAACAACCGAGCGCGCGTTCCCCAGTTCTGGGAGGATGGGTCCGAGGAGCCGGGTCTCGATTTCGGAGTCTGGTGGCGACTCCCCGCGCGCGATCGCTCGGCGGAACGCCTGCACGTCTCTGATAAGGGCCTTCCTGGAAACCGGTATTCGGAGCAACGACATGCCGTGGCCGTCGAGAATCCATGCCACCAGTTCCTTGTCGAGGCTCACGAACTCGACCAGGGTCGTCCCTCTTGGCAGCGATTGGGTGAGCAGCTCCGGTTCCGCGGCTGGGGCACCCTTCCCCATCGCCTCCAGCAGTACTGGCGCCCGGAGACGCTCGACTGTGGTAAAGGCCGAGTTTCCGTCCCCGCGGTCCAGCGCAAGGGCGACCCGGGCTTCGAGCACGGACCGCGCTTGGTCAACGTAGAAGGCTCGAAGGCTTGGATCGTGGATGAGCTTGCGCTGGCGTAGCAACTCTCTGAGAGCCCGTGTCAGGTCGTCTTGGGCTCCAGGCGTGTCCCCGAGGGCGCGTCGGCACCGGGCCCGGTTCGCGAGGACCTCGATGAGGAGGCCCCGGCGATCGGTCTTGTGGAGGAAACTCTCGGCGCGGTCGAGATCTTCGACGCCCCGGGCGGGATCGTAGGTGCAGCGACTCCGTCCACGGGCGACCAGGGCTTCGCTCTCTATTACGTGCCGGAAGACCGAGTCTGGGATCTCCTCCGCTGCCGCCTGAGCTTGAGCAAGGTGCTCGCTCAATGCGTCCTCTCCTGCGCCGAGATCGCCGAGGAGCACACCTTGCGCGCGCAAAGCCAGGCTAATCCCCAGCGGGTTCTTACGTGCGCGGGCCTCGGCCAGAACCTCCCTCGCCATCAGGAATGCTTTGGTCGGCTCATTGCTGGCCCGAAAGGCGTCGAGCGCTGCCAAGAGCATGTTCTCCCGGCGACGGCCGGTTCCCAGCAAGCCTCGTACCCGGAACGCGCTGTCCAAGTACCTCCAGGCTCCGTCCAGATCCCCCGACAACACGAGCGAAGCAGCCGCCGAGTTCTCCATGGCGACGCTGTTCTCGAGCTCGCCTGCCCGCTGGAATCGCCGGCCAGCGAGCTCGCAGTCGGGCAGGGCTGCCGGGGCGGGGCCGGATTCGCTCAGAGCCAGGAAGGTGATCCAGTGGATGTAGCCGTCCAGGATCGGGTTGTGGCTCGCATCGTTGCCAGTTTCGAGGCGGCGCAGCTCTGGAAGAGCCCCGGACGGGCCGAACCTGTGATACGCCTCGATCGCCAGGTACAGGCGGGGCCAGAGCGAGAAGGGGCTTCCTCCGGCCGCGAGCCCGGCCGCGGCGCGCTCGAAGAGGGGACCGGCGTTCCCGTAGTCCTGCCGGTCGTGGAGCTGCCTGGCCTTGCCGTAGAGCGCGTGCCCCTGGGCGAGCTGCCCACGGGCGATGCCCGTCGCCCGGTCGATGGCGGCGACGGAGTCCGTCGTCAGGTGGTCGTCGGTGAGTCGCTCGAGCACCGGGGCCAGGCGGCGGGCGGAATCGAGCGAGCGGGTCGCCCGCGCCTCGTCGCCGCCTTGGGCCGCCTCGGCCCACCGAGGGAGCAGCTCGTCCTGAATCCACTGCCGCACCCGTTGGCGGTGGCGGTCGGCCAGCTCCCGCACCCGCTGCCCATCGTCCGCCGCTAGGTCGCTCTCCAACTCGGCGCGGTCGGTCGCCCAAACCTCGTCCGCGGTGGGCTGGTTCTGGAGCGCTTCGAGATGCTCGCGGGCCTCGGTGGCGAGCTCCGTCCCCGCCGCCAGGTCCAGGGCCTTCTCCCAGGCCTTCCGGGCGACGTGTGCCAGGTGGAGGCGCTCGAGGGCGAGGGCCCGGGTGAAAGCCGCCTCGGCGGAGGAGGGATCGGCCGCCAGGGCGCGGCCGGCCTCGGCGGCGATGCCGATGAGCGTCCGAGCGTCGGCGGCTGGGTCGATCGCGGGCGCGGTGGCGGGGAGGGGACCGAAACCGAAAGGCTTGGTCGCGACGCTCTCGTCGTGGATCTCGTCGAGAGCCCGACCGGCCGTGGCGGCGAGCGGCCAGGGAGGTGTCCGCGGCGCCGTCAGGGCGAGGAGCGACAGGAGGGCCGCCGCTCCCACGGCTCGGCCCCAAAGGTCTCTTCGACTCTCGCGAACGACCACGACGTCCACGCGCTCCGTCCGGCGGCCGTGGCCGCCGGCGGTCGCCTCCGCGCCAGTTCGGACTCCAGGAGATGAGGCGTCACGATACCATCGAAGTGTCCCGAGTCGCACATCCCGTTCGACGGACGGGGGGCGCGGGATTCCGGCTTCGGCGGGGGTCGGGCGTGGAGCTACAGCTCTTGGCCGCGCGTGGCTACGCGGTCCTCGATCCGGGCGACGAGCTCGTCGACGCTCATCGAGCCCAGGTCCTCTTCGGTGCGCAGGCGCACGGAGACCGTGCCCGACTCCGCTTCGCGCCCGCCCACCACCAGCATGTAGGGCACCTTCTGGAGCTGGGCCTCGCGGATCTTGAAGCCGAGCTTCTCGTCGCGGGTGTCGAGCTCGGCGCGCAGGCCGGCCGCGCGCAGGCGCTCGAGGACCTCGCCGCCGTAGTCTAGGAACTTCTCCGAGAGGGGCAGCACCACGGCCTGGACCGGCGCCAGCCAGACCGGGAAGGCGCCGGCCGTGTGCTCGATCAGGATGCCCAGGAAGCGCTCGATCGAGCCGAGCATGGCGCGGTGGATCATCACCGGCCGGTGCTCGGAGCCGTCGGCGCCGACGTAGGTCAGGCCGAAGCGCTCGGGCATCTGGTAGTCGAGCTGGATCGTGCCGAGCTGCCACCAGCGCCCCAGAGCGTCGGCGACCTGGAAGTCGATCTTCGGGCCGTAGAAGGCGCCGTCGCCCTCGTTGATCTCGTAGTCGCTTCCGAAGGTCTCCTCCAGGGCCACCTTCAGGGTGCTCTCGGCGTGGGCCCACTGCTCGGCGGTGCCGATGGACTTCTCCGGCCGGGTCGAGAGCTCCACCTTGACGTCCGCGAAGCCGAAGTCGCGGTAGATGCCCAGGATGGTCTCGGCCACCGCCGCCACCTCCCGGCCGATCTGATCCTCGGTGCAGAAGATGTGGGCGTCGTCCTGGCTGAAGCTGCGCACCCGCACCAGGCCGGCGGTGACGCCGCTGCGCTCGTTCCTGTGCAGGCGGCCGAAGTCGGCGTAGCGGATCGGCAGATCCCGGTACGAGCGAAGGCGCGTGCCGTAGATCAGGCAGTGGGTGGGGCAGTTCATGGGCTTGACCGCCAGCTCGTGGTCCTCCGACCGGGTGAAGAACATGTCGTCCTTGTAGTTCGCCCAGTGGCCGGAGGT
The DNA here is from genome assembly GCA_963739795.1 of uncultured Acidobacteriota bacterium. Lineage (GTDB taxonomy): Bacteria > Acidobacteriota > Thermoanaerobaculia > Multivoradales > DATKCC01 > CAVUBL01. The sequence continues at coordinate 83,159 of CAVUBL010000016.1, forward strand.
GTGCCAGAGCTCGACGTCCAGGATCTGCGGGGTGATCACCTCGCCGTAGCCGCCTCCCCGGAGCTTCTCCCGGATGTAGTCGACCAGGCCGTTGTAGACCACCGCACCGCGCGGATGGAAGAAGGGCGAGGCCGGAGCGTGCGGGTTGAAGCTGAAGAGGTCGAGCTCCTGGCCGAGCTTGCGGTGGTCCCGGGCTCGCGCCTGCTCCTGGCGCTCCAGGTACGCCGTCGAGCTCCTTCTTCGAGGCGAAGGCCGTGCCGTAGATGCGTTGGAGCATCTCGTTCGACTCGTCGCCGCGGAAGTAGGCGCCGGAGGTGGAGAGGAGCTTGACCGCGCCGATCTGGGAGGCCGAGCGCACGTGGGGTCCTCGGCACAGGTCCTGGAAGCCGCCGTGCTTGTAGACGGTGATCGTCTCGCCCACGGGGATGTCGCCGAGGCGCTCGATCTTCAGGGTCTCGCCCATCTCGCGGAAGATCCGCGCCGCCTCCTCGCGCGACACCTCGATGCGCTCGAAGTCGCTCCCCTCGGCCAGGATCTCGCGCATCTTCGCCTCGATGGCGTCCAGGTCCTCGGGCGTGAAGGCGCGCGGAAAGCGGAAGTCGTACTGGAACTTCTCGGAGTGGTCCTGGCGGCCGACGTCGATCTCCACTTCGGGCCACAGGCGCTTGACGGCGTCGGCCAGGACGTGCTCGGCGCTGTGGCGGATGAAGTCCCCGGCCTCCTCGTTCTTCGGCGTGAAGATTCTGAACGCGCCGCCCTCCGCGAGGGGCTGGCGCAGATCGACCTGGCGCCCGTCGATCTCGGCGCCGACGGCGGCCCGGGCGAGGCCCGGACCGATGGCGGCGGCCACTTCGAGAGGCGTGGTGCCGGGCGCGACGGTCTTCACGCTTCCGTCGGGCAAGGTTAGACGTATGGCATCTTGGACCATGATTCGACTCCCCGGAAGAGACGGGGTGGGCTAACGAGTGGTGGGGATCGCGGGACCGTCCCCGGCGGGGAGCGGGCGCTGGTAGGCGCGAGCGGGCTCGAACCGCTGACCTCTACCGTGTGAAGGTAGCGCTCTAACCAACTGAGCTACGCGCCTGTGCATCGGTCACCCGCCTGGCGGCCCCGCCGAATCGACCCAGATGGGGACCGGCTACGGCCGCGTGCGTTCCGAAATCGCTGGTAGGCCCGAGCGGACTCGAACCGCTGACCTCTACGATGTCAACGTAGCGCTCTAACCAACTGAGCTACGGGCCTATCGGCTGCTCCCCTTCGGGCGAAACTCCGCCCAGAGGGAGAAGGAAAGGTAGCAGAAGCGCGGCCCCTTGGCAAGATCGAAGCCGGGGGCCGGAAGGAGCCGCGCGGGCTTTCGGTGGTGCCTCCGGCGCCTCAACCTACGAGGGTGAGGTCGTGTCAGAAGGACCAGGAGGTCGTCCGACGAGATGGGGCCAAGCGTTCGGAGCCCGAGCCCCGGTGTCGCGTCCGCCGGTGGCTCCGATTCAACCCGGGTGTTCCGGGTCTGGCGACGCCTGTCCGGGGGGCGCTCGTTCGCTGACCGGAGGGACTGGTGGGAGGCCTCCGATGGAAGTCACATGGGCCTCGGCCTCAGCGCGCTGGTCGTCTCCCTGAGCGCGCCGGTCGAAGCGACCCTGTGGGGCGTCGAGTGGGAGAGGCTGGGGTTGCGTTCCGCGGTGGCCCGGGTCCCCGGACCGCTCCTCGTCACGGCCCTGGTCTTCGCCTGGGTGCTCGGCGCCCGCCTCTTCGGTCGTGCCCTCGACCGGCGGCTCGACGAGCCGGCCGAGCCCCGCCTCTGGTTCCGCTCTCTGCGCGCCCTGGTGGTCGGGTTCCCGGGCCTCGGCGTCGGCTCGCTCCCGCTATGGAGGCGTCTCGCGGCCCGGAGGTCTCCCTGGGCGTACCGACAAGAACCGGGCTCGGAGCCCGGTGGGACGAAGGGACGAGGTTTTCGCGCCAGGGTGCTCGCCTGGTTCGATCCTCCTGAGCAGCGGGCCTTCGGGATCTGGCTCTTCGGTATCGCATCCCTTCTCTTGGCGATGGTCTGGCTGGCGGCGCCACGAGATCCAGATCTGACGCGAAGGCTGATCCTAACGAGCGTGGCCGGAAGTCTTCACGTCCTGGGGTTCTGCGGCACGCTCGCGTACCTTCTCGCCGACCGGCCTCGAGGGGCCTCCCGTGCGCGCTTGCTATTCGTTGTCTGCTGGGTACTTCCTCTACCCTTCGGACTGGGTGCCTTCGGTGCTCTCATGCTCGACCCGATGCGGAAGCGCGAGGAGACCCTGACCTGGACTGCATATGCCCGCGTCAACCAGCCCGGCCGCCTGCCGCGATGGGCCGAGCTGGAGCGGTCCATGAGCGCGGCCTGGAGGAGTAGCCCGGTCTGGGTTCGTTGGTCGAGGCCGCTGGGCCGCACTTCGCGGCCGGAGCTGACCACCCTGGACCGACGGTTACTCTTCCTGGGCGCGGTCAAGGTCTCACTGTTGCTCGCCGACGGAACGGCGTTGGGATGGCTCCTCCTCCGGCTAGGGGGCCCGGACCTCGGTCTGCTCCCCGCCGCTGGGTGGGTCCTCGGCACCGTCGCCGTGGTGGTGGGCGGTGGGCTGACCGTCGTCCTTGGAGGGTTTCTCGCGGGAGCTCTTCGCCTGATCCAGGCGCCGCGGCCGCTCGGGGGGCTCCGCCGGCTGTGGAACGGTTCCGGAGCCGTAGGCTCGCTGGGCTGCGGGCTGCTCGTGGGCGCAGCGCTCGCGCGGGGCGACCGCCACGAAGCGGGTGTGATTCTGATCTGCGGCGCCCTGTTGGTGGTGCTGGTCCTGGGTTTCGGCATGATTTTGCAGGTGCCCTTCGCGGTTGCTGGGAGACGGGGTTTCGACCTGCGCGTCGCCTGGCCCCTGACGTGCCTCGCCTTGATCGTGGTGGGTGGCCTGGTCGCTATCCAGCCCTCGGTTGCCGTGGGCTTCGTGCTCGTAGCCCTGGCCAGTCCGCTGGTCCACGGGCTCTTCTGGCTCATGTCCCGCCCAGAGCTCGCTCGTAGTCTGGACCCTGGCGGTGACGAGCCCACGCGGCTTCCCAGGTGGGTAGACTGCACCGCCGCTCTTCCCCTGGGCGGCCTGGTCGTGGCCTGGTGGTACCGGCTGCGGGACCATCGCCTCGTGATCTCGGGAGGCGGCCGGTGAGCGGCCCGTCGATCTCGCGGAGAGGCGAGCGCGAGGCGGTCGGCGCGGCGGCGGAGCACTATGGGTTCGAGCATCTTCTGCGCCACGCGGCGGCGGCCGACTCTCCAGAGTTGTGGCGACGGCTCCTCGCTCGTCTCGAAGCGGACGACTTCCTTGCCCGCCAAGCGGAGCGGCCGGGTGGTTTCGAGCTCGGTGCCTATCAGCTCGAGCACTTCGTGTTACCGGCGACGGCCGACCTCGGGGACTGGGAGCGCTACTTCCGCTACCTGCTGACCGCGGCCACGCTTCGGGACCTCGCGCGCACTCTGGACGATCCGGAGATCCTCCGCGCTCTGGCACGGAGCGGTCGGCTCGACCTGGCCGAGGCCCTGGTCGTGGAGCTGCCCGAGCCGGCGGTGCGCGCCCGGGGCTGGGCGGTTCTCGCCGCCGTCCACTCGCCGGCCGACCCGGTGTTCGAGAGGCTCCTCCGAGCGCTTCGGGGCGAGTTGGACGCGATCCCGGAACCAGCGGCACTCGCGGGCGGCGTGAACCTCGAGCCGTGGGCAGACTCGCTGGCCATCGCGGGGCGCCTTCTCGCTCCCTGGCTGCGGGCCCTCTGGCGGGGATGGATCGTCCGCCTCTCACCGAGCGCCGAGCTCACGGATGACGCGCGCCTTGCGGTGGTGGAGGGTTTCTTCGCCGCCGGAGAGCTCGATGTTCCCGAGCCTTGGGAGATCCTCGCCGAGGTCCAGAGCAGCGAGCGGCGAACCCGCCTACTCTCGGAACGCCTTGCAACGGCCGGCCCCGGGGAGTCCCGACGCTGGCTGGAGCGTCTTCGCGAACGCCTTCCCAAAGCTATGGCCGAGCCCGGGCTCTCCTGGTCCGTGGCTCTTGCGCTGCTCGTACGGGAGGGTGCCGAGGGCGCTTCGGCGTGGCCCGGACTGGTCGCAGAGCTCGATCCGCCTATCTGGGACCGGGACCTCCTCGCCCAGGGAGGACAGCTCTGGCCTCACCTGTCGGACGACGAACTCCAGGCGCTCTCTGCACAGTTGGGGGATCCAGGCTTGGTGGCCGCGCTTCGGGTCCTGGTCCTCGAAGGTCGGCAGGACCGAGACGCTTTTCGCGAAGCCCTGGCGGCTCTGGCGGAGGTCACCGAGGAGACCGAATGGCTCGGGCTCTACCTTCGCACCCTAGGCGCCGCTCCCCCGGAGCTCACTGCCGAGGTCGAGAGTCGAGCCAGGTCCGTCCTCGCACAACTGAGCCGGATCCAGTACCGGGCGCCACCCGACGAGATTTGCCTTGCCCTGGACCTGGTGGCGCGACGTCTTCCACACCGGCTCCGACGCTCGGCCGAGGCCGCGCTCGCGGCTCCGGGAAGCGGCCCGGAGCTCCTGCGTACGCTGGCCGCGCGCTGCCGGGAGTCGAGGCTTCTGGACGAGCTCTTCGCCAGGGCCGAGAGCTACGCAGCCATGGCCGCGAACAACGCCGCCGAGGGTTTCGAGCTCCGTGGGGAGGTCCTGACCGTTCTCGCGTGCCGGCTGGTCCAGGTCGGTGAGGGGGCTGAGGTCCTGGGCCACGCCTGCGAGCGCCTCCTACCCGAAGAGGAGGATCATCTGCGGGTGCGGGCGGCACGGATCCTGGCTCCGACTCGGCCACGTCTGGCGTCGGAGCTCTGCGACGGCATTCGTGATCGGCGCCTCCAGCTCCGGACCCGCCTCGAGGTCCTTCCGGCCGATGCGGATCTCGGGGGGCTCGTCGCTCCCGGGGCGCTCTACCGGGTGGCCGCCGGGCACGATGCCGTCGAGGACGAGCTCCACGCCCTCGGTGGGCTCCTCGACGAGCCTCGGAAGGCGGCGAAGACCGCCGCTGAGCACTTCGAGAGGATCGGTAGTCCCGGCCGGCGGATCGAGGCGCTCGCCGACCTCGCCCGCCACGCCTTGCGCTATCAGGAGCTCCGGTTTCCACCCGGTCGGCAGGATCGGCCGGAGGCGGTCCTCCCGCTCAAAGAGGCGCTGGGCGTCGTCGAGTCCGACCGCTGGCTCGTCTCGCTGACCCCCGAGCTGGTGGCGATCGGTGGCCAGCTCGGTCCGGTGGAGGCGGTGGCGGAGGTTCAGGAGGCCTGCGAACGGGTGGCCGGCCTCGAGACAGTGTCCTGGGAGCGGCGTGAAGAGGTCATCGTCGAAGTGCTCTGGAGAGTCGGGCCTTTGCTCCTGGGCGGGAAGCCGGGCTCACGACCCAAGTGTGCGGCGAACGAAGTGTCGAGGAAGCAAGCGAGAGCCCTCATCGCCTGGCTCGTGCGTATGCCGGAGCGGGCCGGAGATGAGCCGGCCGGTGCCCACCTGCGGTCGAGTTGGCATCGGATTCTGCCCTGTATCGTGGCTTTCGCCGAGAGCCTTCAGCCTCGCCCCGTGGGGTGGCGTCGGCTCGTCCCCGGTGTGGCCCGCCTGTGGCCCTCCGTCCCCGAGCTTCTAGAGACTTCTGCGGAGGTGGGAAGCCAGTTGGCGCCGCAGCACCGGGAGATCTTCGACCTGTGCCGAGCCTCGGCTCGGGACCGCCTGGAGCATCTCGAGCACCTCCTGGAGGTGGGAAACGCGATCGCCCCCGACATCGCCCACGCCCTGAGCTGGCTGCTGGTCCGCCAAGGGCCGGATCGGCTCCCGGACCTGCAGGCGCTCGTCGTTCCCGGAGTGCGGCGAGACCGGATGGTGCTGTCGCTGCTCCGGAGCGCCCCGTTGCCCGGGGAGGTCGCAGGCGAGCTGATCTTCCTCCTCTCCGGGGCCGAGGCCGAGGCGGGAGCGCGGGACTGGGGACGAGCCTGGCTCGGCGCGAGCCAATCGGATGCTCTACCTGAAGCCGACGGTGCGCGTGCCGTCGCGGCGCTCGTCTCCCGGGATCGGATCGACCCCGGGGACCCCGCGACGATCCCGATCCGCCGCCGGCTATGGACCGAAGAGAGCGACGACGGTGCCGCGGCTTTGGGTCGGGCGGCTCTCGGTGCGCTGGATCTCACCGGGGGAGCCGGAGCGGTACGCGCGGCGAGGCTCTTCCTCAACGCCTACCTCCGGCCATGCCTCGGTCAGGTCGCTTCCGCGGAGGCGCACGATCGGCACGCCGAGATGTGGCTTGCCCTCGAGAGGGCCAGAAGCCTGGAATCGTCGCCGGTACCGACCCCTGCGACATCCGCCGATCGCGGAGGTCTGGACGGGAGGGCTTCGGACGGCAACGGAGGAGCCGGAGTCGGTGCGCTGGAGAGGTTTCAGCGCTGGCGGAGGGTCTGGGCCCGTCGGGTTTCGCGGCTCGGCGAGCCGGCGTTCCACGAGGCGAAGCGCATGGCGCTCCTGGTGGGTATCACCGCCATTCCGATTCTCGGTCCGTTCCAGTCCGTCCTGTTCGGGACGCGGCTCGAGCCCTCGCCCCCGCCGGGCGGACCCTTCCCATGGCTGGCGATCCTGGTGCTTCTCGCTGCGACGGACGGTCTCTTGATCGGCGCCTACCTGGCGCGGTCCACCCCCGACGAGTGGGCTCTGCGGCGGCTGCCACTTCTCCTCAGAGGCGCCCTCGCGACGATCCCGATCTTCGGTCTCTTGTCGATTCCCTTGTGGCGCTGGCTCGTGGCGGAACGAGGCGGTTGGTTGCGTCGGGCCGGCCGGCTCACCCCGGCCTTTCCGACCCGTGAGGTGTCGAGATGGAGGACGCTCTGGCAGCTCGGGCAATCCGATTTCGAACGACGGCTCGGACGCTGGGTGGGCCGCCAGGGCGGCTTCGTGACCCTATTTCTCGTCAACGTGGCGGGGGTTGTGTGGGCCCTGATCCACCTCCTCGAGTATCGCCGCGCGGTGCTCGCGGGAGCTGCCGTGGCGCAGGTCGCGTACTTTGCCGTCGTGCTGCTCGGCCTCGCCCTCGACGCGCGCGGCCGTGGGCTAGCCGGGTGGCCCGCCGTGCGGTCGGTTGGCTTGTCGGTCTTCTGGTTACCGCCGATCCCGTTGCTTCCCTTGGTCGGCTTGCTCGGTATGGTCCTGCTCGACCCGGAGAGGCGTGGGCAGTGCCTGGCTCGGCAGGCGTTCGGCGAGCGAAACGACGTCCAACAGCTCGCGGTCTGGAGTCGTCTCGTAGCCCGGATCCGAAACGAGTGGGGCGGGGTCCGTTGGTACGTGCGGCTCCGAGGGCTACCGGAGTCGGTTCGGTTGCGCCCGGAGCCGACTCGCAGGGAGCGCACTTTCCTCGGGCTGCTTCAGGCCGAAGGGGTGCTGCTGTTCTGTGAGGCAGGATGCGCCGCGGAGCTTTTGGGGGTGAGCCGACCCGAGGCCCCCGGCCGGGCCTCGCCGTGGCTTCTCGGGCTCTTCGGCGTCTGCCTGCTCGGAGGCGCTTTGGGACTCGCGGGCTGGGCGGTGGCCTATCTGCGGGAAGTCGCCCGCCCACAGTCCGGGCGACGAGTCTTCAGTCCGCGCCTCGGGTGGGGCCATCTGGCCGGGAGCCAGCTCGCCGTGGCCTTCGGGCTCATATTCGGTACCGGCGTCATCCAGTCGGGCGCCGGGCAGGCCGGCGGTGCGCTGATCTTTGCCGGCCTTTGCGGAGCGACCCTCCAGGTTGGCGCGACCCTTGTCGGTCTCCTCTTCCGTTCGGCCCCTGAAGGGCCGCTGTGCACTCCTGGGGTGATGGTCATGAAGGTCCTCGGGTACTCGAGCGCGGCCCTTCTAGGTCTCCAGCTCTCTCTTGCCAGTGGCCTCGAGGTCGGTAGGCTACTGCGCCCTTTCGAAGTCTTGCTGGCGGTCTCGCCGCTTCTCGGGGCCCTCGTCGGCGTCCACGCTCTCCGAGAGCTGGCCGACTCGGCCGCCTGGCGTGCGTCCCTCTCCGGGCGGTTTCCGTGGCGTACGCGCCTCCGCTCTCTGGCGCTGGCCGTCACCCTGGTCGCGCCTCTCGGAGCCCTTGCCATGCCCTGGTGGATCCGGATCGAGCGGCTCGGGCGGTGGCCGGGCGTGTACCGGCCGGATCTTCCGGCTCAGTCGGAGCCGACGAGATGCTCGAGGTCGTCGAGACCCTCGACGCCCTCGAGCTTGCCGTCGAGGTAGGCCTCGACCACCCGCCGATGGGCCGCGCGCAGGTCGATGGCCACCGCCTCGTGATCCCGGATGAACTCGTAGAAGGTCTCGTGGTAGAAGCGGTACACCTCGAGCGGGCCGGCCGCGGTCTTGCGCTGCGAAACGGCGAGGAACGGTCGCAGGTCGCGGAGCGCCTCGCGGACTCGCCGGCCATCCTCCACCCCGGAGAAGGCGTGGAGAAGCTCGAAGGGAAGAGCGTCTCGGGCCACGGCCAGGGCGCCCAGGACCGGGAGCGTCTCGCCGAGCCAGATCTCGCGGTCGCGCCGCTCCATGCGAGCGAAATTGGCCTCGTAGTAGTCCGCGAGACCGGCCGGAATCTCGTCCAGTGGGCGGCCCCGGTAGAGACCGCCGTCGATGGCCGGCAGCACGTAGTGGAGGTACATGAAGTTGCCCTCGCTCTTGTCGGTCATCAGCTCGGCGAAGGCCGCCTCGGAGAGTCCTTGCGCGCTCAGGTAGTCGCGAATGCCCGGCCAGGGCAGGAACGTCTCCACGTACTCGCGGACGTCGGCCAGGTTGCGCGGGCCTTCGGGATCGAGCTCCAGCGCTTCCGCGGGACCGTCGATCCGCGGCGAGCGCTCCGGTGCCTCCGGTCGGGTGGTCAGCACGACGACGATCCCGGCGGGCAGCGAGGGGGGCAGGTAGAGAGGGTTGACGCCGCGCTCCAGGCCGTCGCGGCTCGACTCGTCCAGGGCGTCGATGAGGATCACGGTGGTAGCGCCCGGATCGAGGCGGCCGGAGACCTGCTCGAGGACCCGGGAGAAGAAGTTCCCGTCGCGGATCGCCTCCGGCGGGAGGTCGGGAATCTCCAGCCGGTGGGCCAGGATGAGCTGGGCGCAGACGTTCGACAGGAACGCCTCGGGCCGGATCACGTTGGTGACCCGGTGGTTGAAGTGATGGACCCAGCCATGGCGGCGGACCAGCTCCGCCACCATGGCCGACTTGCCGATCCCCGGCTCGGCCACGACTTGGAAGTAGCCGCGTCCCGCCGAGCGGCGGAACTCCTCGATCGCGTCGAAGACGAAGCGCCGGCCGACGAATTCCCGGCTCTTGTCCTCGACCAGGCCGGAAAAGTCCAGCAGCCGGGCCTGGAGAGCCGACGGGGCCGGCCCCGCTCCGGCGCTCTCCAGGACCGCTCCGGTGGCCAGGCGAGACAGGAGAACGGGAGTGGCCCACTCCAGGGACCCGCGGTCGTCCAGGGCGATGGCGATGCGCCCCTCGGCCACTGCGGCCTCCACCGGGTCCCCTTTCGCCAGAGCCCGGGTCAGCCCGCCGCCGAAGACGATCGCCGCGCGATCCGAGATCGGGAACTGCATGGCGATCGCCGCCGGGAGGCCGGCCAGGATCAAGGCGGCGGCCACGCCGGAGTAGGGGTCGACGCCCCGGCTGCGCGGGAAGCCGACCCGACTCGCAGGCGTTGAGCACGACGAGGCGAAGTTCCTCGAGCCCCCGCAGGGCCTCGGCGATCGCCGAGGCCGTCGCCGGCTCGGGCCGCCGACCCGTTCCCTCGAACACGAGGCAGCCCTCCGGCCGTCCGGTACCGGAGACGGAGAGCTCGCCATGGCCCATGAAGTAGAGGACGTGAAAGCCGCCTCTCGAAGGAGGAGCCCTCGGAGGGTCTCCAGGTCGCACTCGCGCACGAGCATCAGCTCGACCCCGGGGCTAGCCTCCCAGGCTTCGCGGATGCGGGCTTCCTCGTCGGCGAGCCGAAGAGGGGGGTAGCCGTCGGGGCTTGCCGCGACCACCAGAACGCGCAGCGCCGACCCGATCGGTTCGAGCACCGTCGGGTGCTCGACGTCGAGGTAGCGCACCAGGGGAGTCCGCCGGCTGCGCGCGAGGTAGCCTCGCGCCCGGTCCTGATAGACGAGCTCCCAGGGCAACGTGGCGAGGGGGGTGGAGGCCAGGGTCGCCGGGTCGAAGACCAGTCGCAGTCGGAGCCCGCGGTCCTTCTCACCGGCGAGGGTCCCGAGGTGGTAGGCCCATGCCTCGCCCAGCCGGCCGCCCAGGACGGCGTCGAAGAGCGCGTGCCCCAGGGCCTCGGGATCGACCGGGACGGCGCCGGTGTTCGTCTCGACTCGCCCGCCGGGAGCCGGCGGCCTCAAGTCTCGTCCGGGGCCGTTGGCGCGCAGCCACCCTCCGAGGGTGGCCATGAGCTCGTCGATGTCGGTGGGCCGTGCCGGCAGATCGAAGGCCCTGGTGCCGCCTCCGGCAACCGAATGGAGGATGCGCGCCAGGTATCCACCACCCGGAGCCGGCTCGAGCCGGACGGCGAAGTCGTCGTAGCGCAGGTGCCGGTCGGCCACGATCAGCCTCGCCCTCGCCGAAGGCGGTCGGCCGACGGCCGCTGAGCGGCCAGCCCCTCTCTCTCCGGCAGGATCCGAACGAGCCGCGTGGTCTTCGGGAGTGCGTCCACCATGCGCTCCTGGGCGAATCGCATGGTGCCGCCGATGGAGGCTCCCACCACGACATCGGCCAGGAGCCGGCTCCAGGCTCCGACCCCGAGGCCGGCGATCGAGCTCACGGGCTCGAACAGCCCGCCGCCGACCAGGCCGCCGATGAAGCCCCCGAACGCGCACGCGCGCAAGTCCTCGCGGGTGTTCTCGCGCACCCCCTGGCCCAGGCCGATGACCAGTCCCATGAGAGCCCAACTCCCGATCCGGAACAGGACGAGCAGCGCGGGGCTGGTGAGCAGCTCGGAGTCGGCTTGCGGGGCGTCTCCCAGGCGGGCGGCCATGGCGATTCGCTCGGTGTAGATCCGCGAGAAGACCGAGCGGAGGCCGTCCGCCTGCTCGACCGCGAAGTACTCGCCGCCGGTCGGGCCGGAGATTCGATCCCGGAGCAGGGCGGCGTCGACCCCCGAGCCGAGGCCGACCGTGTAGATGGTGATCGAGCTGGCGAGCGCCCGCGCCACCACCGCCGGATCGAAGGCGCCCACTCCGTCCGTCAGGAAGATCACGAATCGGGGCCTTCCCGCCGCCGGAACGGCGGTCAGAGCGTCGACCGCGGCGCGCAGCCCTGCCGTGAGATCGGTTCCGCCGAGGCTGTCCACCCGGTCGGCGGCGCTCTTGGCGGCCTGCCGAGCAGCCTTCGAGTGGAGGAACGAGAGGGGGTAGAGGAGCTTCGCCCGGTCGTCGAAGTCGACCACCGCGACCCGGTCGGTCGGGGCGAGGCGGTCGATGAGATCCCGTGCCGCGTCCTTTCGTTTGCCCCAGGGGTCGTTGCCCCAGAACAGGAGCGTCTTCATGCTCCCCGAGGAGTCGAGGACGATCGCAACATCGGCCTTCGAGCGGACGGCGTAGCGGATCGGGAGGAGCCCGAAGAACACCTGTCCGACGGTGCCGCCGAGGAGGCCGCCGAGTCCGCCGAGGAGAAGCCCCACGAAGAGCCCGTAGACCATCCTGCCCGGGCGGCGCTGGACGAGTCCCTCGGTCATGCCGAGCAGGGCCCCCACGGCCAAGCCGAAGCCTCCGAAGTAAAGCGCCATCTGGGCCACGTTGGAGCCCGCCGAGCCGTGCGCGGCGGCCGGGCCTCCCACCAGCTCCATCAACGCGAATCCGAAGAGACCTCCGGCGGCGCCGGTGGCGATGAAGTACCTGGATCGGAGTCTCCGGGCCATGGTGTCGCTCCTTCCCTTACGCGGGGGAGATCCTGCTTCAAGGTCTCCCTCCACCGCACAAGACACGGAGGGCCCGCGCAGGGGTGAATCTCGGGTGCGAGGTGGGTGTTTGCGGGGAACCGGCTGCGCCGACACAACCTTCCGATCGGTCTGGTGTCTGTCTCGATCCGGAGGAGGAAGACATGACGAGATCGAAGAGACGAGGCAGCCGGCGAAGCGCTTACCGAGTTCTCGGGACGGCCATGGTGCTAGCTCTCGTTCCGGCTGCCGCCGTGCGCGCCCAGACCTGCCTGGAGACTTCCCTCCGGGGACTTCCATCGGTTGCGACGGCGGGGACCACGGTCCAGGTCTCCGCCGAGCTCGGCAGCGACTGCAACTACAAGGTCGTCGACGCGGCGACTCTGGTCTGCGAGTACTCGAACGGCGTGAGGACTCGAGCTCCCATGGTGCTCGAGTCGGGGACCGCTCCAGCCCACGCGACGGTCGAGCTTCTCTTGCCCGACGACGGAGGGTCTCTGACGGGTGAGTGCCACGTCGAGTTCACCCAGTGCAACAGGACCGTCCGCACCTGCCCTTTGGAAATCCAGGTTCAACACGCCGTCGCCCCGTCGCCTTCGCCTACACCCGCTACCGGCTCTTCCGGGTCGACACCTCCGCCGGTCTGGCCCACGCCCAACCCTCCACCGCGACGGCGCCCGGCTCCGGGCTCGCAAAGCGCGTCCCGCCCGGGCGGCTTCCTCAGGGGCTTGGGTTGGATCGGGGTCACGGTCGGCCTGGCCGAGTACGCGGACGCCAGCTCCAAGCGGCAGAACGGGATGCTGGAAGAGGCGAAGAAGTCCGAAGACCTGGGCGATCAAGCGCTCGCAGCGGGCGGCGTTCTGCTCCTGCTGGGATACAGCGCGAGCGGCAGCAACTTCGTCGCCGATCGAGAGACGCCCCAGTCGTGGCGGTTCCGGCCGGCGCTCGCCGTGGACCCCGTCCACCGAAGCCTGTTCGTGCAGGTTTCATTTCGCTTTTGAACCCAAGACCACCTCTCGAGGAGAACCTCATGCCCTATCTGGATGACGTACAGCTCAAAGAAAACCCGGAGCCTCGGGCTCCCTGCGTGCTTCTGCTCGATTCGTCGTACTCCATGAGCGGCGCTCCGATCGCCGAGCTCAACCAGGGGCTCGAAGCCTTCGAGTCCGACCTCAAGGAGGATCCCCTGGCCAGTCAGAGGTCCGAAGTGGCGGTGTTCTCGTTCGGTGGCTCGGTGGACCTCGTCCAGGACTTCACCCTCGCCGCGGACTTCGACGCTCCCAAGCTGGTCGCCTCGGGAGACACTCCGATGGGCGAAGCCATCCTCCGTGCACTCGACCTGGTCGAGGATCGAAAGGCGGCCTACAAGGGCGCCAACCTCAACTACTTTCGCCCCTGGGTCTTCCTGGTGACGGATGGGGCTCCCACCGACGAGTGGCAGGCAGCCGCCGACCGACTCGAGGAGGAGGAGAAGCGTGGGGCGGTGCTCTTCTTCGCGGTCGGCGTCGAAGGCGCGGACTTCGATCTCCTGGCGCGCATCTCGCGCCAGCGCCCGCCGGTGAAGCTCCAGGAGACGCGGTTCCGAGAGATGTTCCTCTGGCTCTCCAGGAGTCAGAAGCAGGTTTCCGGATCGAGACCCGGTGACCACGTGCAGCTCCCCTCGAAGGACGAGTGGGCGGAGGTGCCGACTTGAGATGGCCGAAGCTCTGGCGCTGGCACACCCATCCCCGGGCCGCGCCGCCGGCCGAGGCCCGGCGGCAAGACGAGGTCCCGGTCCGCCGCGTCTCGAGCCCGGTCGCTACGGCCGCCTGTTGGCGCACCTTGGGTGCCTCGGTGAGCGGGACTTACCACCTCCGGGCGAACCGGCCGTGCGAAGACGTTTCCGCTGTCGTCGGGTTGGACGGAGGGATGGTGCTGGCAGTGGCGGACGGGGCGGGAAGCGCCCGCCAAGCGCTTCTCGGTGCGACGCGCGCGGTCAGCGGAGCGTGTGAAGCCGCGGTCGGCGCCCTTCTCTCGGAGACCGTGCCGGCAAGCGACGAAGGATGGAAGGAGCTCCTGATCGAGTGCGTTCGGGCGGGGCGCCGCGCGGTGGAGCGCGCGGGCGAACCCTTGCACGAGCTCGCGTCGACGCTCCTGCTCGCCATCCTCTACGGCGACACCTTGGCCGCAGCGCAGGTAGGAGATGGATGGATTGTGGCCAAGGACGGGGCGGGAGAATGCCGGGCCGTGACCGTTCCAGGGAAGGGGGAGTACTTCAACGAGACGGTCTTCGTGACGTCTCGGGAGTACCTCGAGACCTGCTCGCTACGAGTGGAGAAGGCGTCCGGTCTGCGCGGCGTCGCGGTTCTCTCGGACGGTCTCGAGACGGCGGCGTGCGACCTCGCCGCCGGAAGCCCCTATGCAGGATTCTTCGACCCTCTCTTCCGCTTCGCCGCGGACTCGGCAGTTCCGAAGGAGGAAAAGCGTCGCCGGCTGGAGGAGTTCCTCTCCTCGGAACGGATCAACAGCCGTACCTACGATGACAAGACGTTGTTGCTGGCGGTCCGGGACGACGTAGGCGCCCCGTCGGTCGACGAGCCGCTTCCGGGTGGAGCCCGCGGGTCGGACGCATGAGCTTGATCGTGGTCCGAGCCCGGGACCGGCGAAGAGTCAAGTTGGGCCGCTCTCTGGGGAGGGGTGGTGAAGGGGAGGTCTTCGTCGCCGACGGAGGGCATGAGGTGGCGAAGATCTACTGGCCCGGCAACCGTGGCCAGGCGCTCGAGCGCAAGCTGGGGGTCATGGCGGCCAATCCGCCTCGCGACCCCATGAAGTCGAAGGGGCACCTCTCGCTGGCGTGGCCGACCGAGATTGTCCTTTCGCGGGGGAAGTTCGCGGGCTTCCTCATGCCCCACCTCGATACGAAGCGGTACCGGCCGCTTCATCAGATCTACCGTCCGACCAGCTTCCCCGCAGGGCTCGACTGGAGCCTGCTCGTCCAGACGGCGCGGAACCTTGCTGCCGCCCTCGACGCGCTCCACGGGGCCCGGTACATCGCGGGAGATCTCAACGAGAGCAACGTCCTCGCGGCGACCAACACGGTCGTCGCCTTCGTCGACTGCGACTCGATGCAGGTTCCGGACCGGGCCCGAGGCCGTGTCTATCGCTGCACCGTAGGTAAGCCCGAGTACACGGCCCCTGAGCTCCAAGGGAAGGACTTCTCCCGGATCGATCGCACGCTTGCGAGCGACCGCTTCGCTCTGGCCGTCCTGATCTGCCAGCTCCTGGTCCGAGGCCGGCATCCGTTCTCGGGGCGACCGCCCTACAGCATCGCCGAGAACATCTCGGCGGGCCGAACCTTCTTCTCGACCGGTTTCTCCTCGGCGCCGGGAGCCATGCCGCCGCCGGACTTCCTCCCGCCCGGCGTAGAGGGACTTTTCCGGCGAGCCTTCGTCGACGGGCAAACATCGCCTGCCCGCAGGCCGTCGGCCCGCGAGTGGCAGCAAGAGCTCGACTCCGTTCGACGCCGGATTCGAACCTGCACGGTCGAGCCCACACACAAGTACAGCGCCCACCTGCCCGCTTGCCCGTGGTGTTTCTTCGAGAGGCAGCACGGCCTGCCGGCCTTCCCCACCAGCAGCGGCGCTCGGAGACTAGGGACGATGGGCGGTAGGCGCCGCACGGCGCCGGCTCCCAAGCCCGCCGTGCGCCCTGCGGGTGTGCCTCCAGCCACTCTTCGGACGTCTCCGCTTCCGGGCCCTACGTTCGGCGGATCTCCCGGGCTGGCAGTCTGGAACGGCTCGACGGCGATTCTCCGTCGGGCCAGGAATTCGCTGGCGCGAAAGGTCCGTAACGCCGCGGTGGGGTGCCTGCTCGGCCTGCTCTTGACCATTGGAGCCGTGGTTGCCCTCGTAGCCCTATCGAGGGGGGGCTCACCGGCCTCGGGCGGGGCGCCGGCCCATCCATCGCCTCCCGCAGGGTCCCCGGCTTCGCAACCCCCGCTCGATGCCTCGCAGGGTGCGCAGCCCTCTCCCGAAGACACTCTTCTCCAGGACCCCGCATCCCGCGCGGACCCCGGAAGCTGGGACCGACTGGCGGCCTCCTACGGCGGCCGCGGGCTCGACAGGCTCGCGCGCTCCGCCCGTTCCCTCGCCCAGGCTCTCCGATCGGAGATCCCGTCCGCCGTGAGATGGGACGAGGGTCCCGGAGTCCTGAACCTCCTTCGCACTCTCGGGCTGACGGACGACGAGTGGCTGGGAGACGCGGGAGACCGGGCGGCGGAGCAAGGGCGCAAGGAAAGCTCCCAGGCGCTCTACTACCTGGCTCATTGCCTCGACTCCACCGACCGCGAGTGGCTGAGGAAGATCGAGCCTCGTACGGGGCTCGAGGTCCATCGCGGCATGGACTGGCGCTCGGCCTACGGAAGCCAGGACGGGGGTGATGGGAGCAAGGGACTCGTGACCGCCGTGCCGCCGACGACTTCCCAAGGGTGGGTCGAGGTTCGGTGGCAGGCGGGCTCGAGCAAGAACTGGTATCGCTGGGGTGCCGATGGCGAGTACGAGCTCGGCCTGGCGGTCCCCTGGGACGGCTCGTCCGGGTGAGCCAGGGGAAGCGCGAAGAAACCACCTGCCCAGGAGTGAGTGATCATGGAACGAGCAATCGCCCTGTTGACCTCTCCCGAATATATCGGGGGGATCCTCTCCGCTCTGACGGTGACTGTGCTGGTGGCTGCCGTGAGGCCTTGGTTGCGAAGGCTCGGCAAGGGGTGGCGGCAGCTACGAAGGGAGGAGGAGCGCTTCAGACGCGCGGAACGGGAGCTGATGGCAGCCGAAGCGCGGCGGAGCCACAACGTCCTTCTGAGCGAGGTTCTTCAGGAGATGCGTGGGCACCTCAGGGCGCATTCCTGGTTGCTCATGAGCTTCTTCATCGCCGCCATGGGCGGATTTACCCTGTTCCTCTACACGTATTCCGCCTCGGAAGAGGCTCTCTCCCCCCGTGCCGCTTTCCCTCGGCATCGTGGTGGTGATGCTCCTGGCCATCGCGCTCTTCATTTTCTCGCTCTCCGATGAGAAGGAGGCCTCGTCCCATGAGCAGATTCTCATTGAGGCCCTCAAAGATCCGCCGGAAGATGGGGACGGGTCGTCGTGCTCTGAAGCGGGCCGACAGGGTGAGGACGTCCCAGCTGGAGAGCCTCCGTTGGAGTATCCGGTCTCGGCCGACGATTGGGATCGACCTCCGGGAGGCGACTCGCTAGCCTGAGCGCCGCGGGTCACCTTCCTTGGCACCGCGGCCCTACTCCTCGCCGGCGTAAAGGCGCTCGAGGACCGGGGCCCAGGTGCGCTCGACCACCTTGCGCTTGACCGACATCTTGGGCGTGAGCTCGCCGGTCTCCTGGGTGAAGTCCCGGTCGAGGAGGTGGATCTTCTTGATCGTCTCGTAGGAGGCGAGACGCCGGTTGACCGCCTCGACATCGTGCCAGACCAGGTTGTGGACCTCGGGGCGCGCCGCGAGCTCGCCGTACGGCAGCTCGCCCAGGCCTTGCTCGGCTGCCCACTTGCCCACCGTCTCGCCGTTGATCGTCACCAGGGCGACGCAGTAGGGGCGCCGGTCGCCCAGCATGACCACCTGGGAGACCCACGAGGAGGCCGACTTGATCAGGTTCTCCACGTACTGGGGCGCTACGTTCTTGCCGCCGGCGGTGACGATCAGGTCCTTTTTGCGGTCGGTGATCTTGAGGAAGCCGTCCTGGTCGACCTCTCCGATGTCGCCGGTGTGGAGCCAGCCCTCGGCGTCGAGGGCCTCGGCGGTCGCCTCGGGCAGGTCGTGGTACCCGCGCATCACGCCCCGTCCGCCGATCAGCACCTCGCCGTCCTCGGCGATGCGCACCGTGGTGCCGGGTACCGGCGGCCCGACGGTGCCGAACTTGTACTGCTCGGGGCGGTTGACGAAGCTCGCGGCCGACGACTCGGTCAGGCCGTAGCCCTCCAGCACCAGGATGTCGGCGGCGTGGAAGAACTCGGCGATCTCCCGGGCCAGCGGCGCGCCGCCGGAGACGAAGTACTTGAGCTTGCCGCCGAAGCGCGCCTTGAGCTTGGAGAAGACCAGCTTGTCCGCCAGCCGGTTCTTGGCGGCGAGCCAGCCGGACGGCTCGCGTCCGACCTGGCGGAGCTTCGAGACCTCGCGGCCCACGCCCAGGGCCCAGTCGAAGATTTTGAGCTTCAGGCCGCCCGCCTCCTGGGCCCCAGAGACCACCTTGGCGTAGATCTTCTCGAAGATGCGGGGAACCGCCGGCACCACCGCCGGCTGGAACGAGGCCACGTTGTCGATGAGCTCGTCGAGGTTGCCGTCCGCCGCGGTGATCGCCCCCAGGCGGATGGCGCACACCTCGACCACCTTGGCGAACGAGTGGGCCAGGGGTAGGAAGAGGTAGAGCCGCTCGTCGACGTGGAAGAGGTCCAGGGACGCCACGCTCTCGGCCTCGAAGACCCAGTTGTCGTGGGTCAGCATGACCCCCTTCGGCTTGCCGGTGGTGCCCGAGGTGTAGATCAGGGTCGCCAGGTCGTCGGGGCCCACCGCGCGCCAGGAGAGATCGTACCCGCCCGGGTGCCGGGCGTCCCAGGCCTCGCCCGCCGCTTCGAGCTCGTCCAGGGTGAGGAACCAGTCGGAGTCCTCGGGCGGCGCTCCGGACAGGACGATCACCTTGCGCAGGGCGGGCAGGTCGCTCCGCACCTCCAGGAGCTTGGCCGCCTGCTCGGCGTTCTCCACGAAGCAGGCGATCGACGAAGAGTCCCCCAGGATGTGGGCGCACTCCTCGGGGGTGTTGGAGGTGTAGACGGTGGTGGTGGCGGCGCCGCTGGCCAGGATCGCGACGTCCGCGATCACCCACTCGGGGCTGGTCATGGCCAGGATCGCCACCCGCGAGCCCCGGACGAGGCCGGTCTCGCCGGCCAGGGAGAGGAGCCCGCAGGCCACCTTGCGCACGTGCTCGCCGGTCTCGCGCCAGGTGAGGGCGTACCAGCCGGTGCCCGGCCGGACCCGGCCGTACAGCGCCTCTCCGTCCGGAGAGGCCTCGACCCGCTGGTGGAACATCTCGACGACGGACCGGAAGGAGCGGTCGGCCATGATGGAGCTCCCTTCTTTCTGCTCGCGATGTCAGAAGTGGCGCCATTCTCCTATGGCGGCGGGGCCCGGGCAAGTCTGCGGTGCGCTCCGCGGGCCGGGAAGCTGGTAGGTTTGTGGGATGGAATTTCGTCGGCGAGCGACGGGTGCGGGGCCCATCCTGGCCGGAGTCCTGGCCGGAGTCCTGCTCGGGGTCCTGCTCGGCGCGCCGCCCACCGCGGCGCAGGGGTGGCGCGGCCAGGGGCGGGCCGCCGGGGTGGTGCTCGACGACGACGGCGCGCCAGTGGCCGGCGCCCGGGTCACCCTCCTCCCGCAGAATGCCCCGAACCACGGCCCGCCGCCGGCGACCACCGGCGCCGACGGCAAGTGGTCCGAGCTCCTCCTCGCGCCCGGCGTCTGGACGATCACCGTCGAGGCCGAGGGCTACCTGCCGGCGCGCGGCTACGTCCGCCTGGCCGAGGGCCGGGTGGGAGAGCCGGTCGAGGTGCGGCTCCAGTCCATCGACATCGTGACTCCGGCCTTCTGGGAAGGCGGCCAGCTCACCCTCAAGGTGTGGATCGAGAAGGGCGATGCCCTCCTCGCCCAAGGCCGGCCGGCGGACGCCCGGAAGGAGTACCGGAAGGCGGTGCGGGCGCCGGGCGCCCTGTCGGACGACGTCCGGGCCCAGATCCTCGAGCAGATCGCCCGCACCCGCTTCCTCGAGGGGGACGAGGCGAAGGCCGAGCGGGCCCTCGAGGCCGCGCTGGTGCTGGCCCCGGGGCGCGAGCGCACGCGCCGGCTCCTGACGACCCTGGCCGACGGCGCCGGCCGGGGCGAGGAGGCGCGCCGCTTCCTCGCCCGCCTGAAGAAGGAGCCCGACGCGGTCGCCGGAGAGCTCTCCGACCTGCTGGCCCAGGAGACGCCCATCGCCCAGCGCCTGCACCTGCCCGAGGAACCGGTCCTGCCCGCAGAGCCTGGGCGGACCGGTACCTTCCGCACCGCCTTCACCGAGCGCAGCCCCTACTCTTCCATCGACGTCTTCGTGAAGCGTTTCGGCGGCACCCTCGAGCGAGGTCCGGGCCAAGGACCCCACCGGCGGCCGCTATGACCTCGCCCAGGAGACCTTCGAGGTCTACGTGCCGGAGAGCTACCGGCCGGCTTCGGCTCCAGGGGAAGCGCCGGCGACGGCCCCCTCCTGGGGCCTGGTGGTCTGGGTGAGCCCGGGTTCCTCGGGCGGTCCCCAGGGCTCCGGCGTCGAGGAGATCCTCGAGCGGCGGCACCTCCTGTGGGTGGGCGCCAACTCGGCGAGCAACGTGCGGCCCGCCTGGGACCGGGTGGACCTGGCCCTCGACGCGGCCGCCAACATGACGAAGCTCTACGACGTCGACCCGAGCCGGATCTACGTCGCGGGCTACTCGGGGGGCGGCCGCCTGGCCACCGAGATCGCCATGCTCTACCCGGAGGTCTTCAAGGGCGAGCTCTCCTGGTTCGGTTGCAACTACTTCCGCGACGTGCCGATCCCCGACCGGCCGGGCACCCACTGGTCGGCCGCCTTCCCGGTGCCCCCGGACCTCGATCGCTTGCGCCGGGAGAGCCGGTTCGTCCTGGTGACCGGCGAGATCGACTTCAACCGCCTCCAGACCGGCGCGTACTACCGGGCCATGCAGAAGGACGGCTTCCGGCACGTGACGTATCTCCGGATCCCCGGGGCGAGCCACTATGTCGAGCTGGGCAGCGAGTGGTTCGGCAAGGCCCTGGACGCCCTGGACGACCGGGGCGGGGGGGCTCGTGACCTGCCGGACGGTTCGCGGCAGGCGGCCGCTGGCGGTCGGCGCCACCGGGCCGGCCCTCGCCGCTCTCGCTTCCCTCCTGCTCCTCGCCGGCTGCGGGCGTCAGGCTGCGGTCCCGGGAGGCCACGAGGACCCGGGCGCCGCCGGGACCGAGGCGAGCTCGACCGGCACGGCTCCCGCCGCCCCGGCCGGACCGCCCCGGAACCTGCTGCTGATCACCGTCGACACGCTGCGGGCGGACGCCCTGGGCTTCGCCGGCAACACCGAGGTCTCGACGCCCGCCCTCGACCGCCTGGCCGAGGCCGGACGGGTCTTCACCGACACCCACGCGCAGAACGTGGTCACCCTGCCCTCCCACACCAACATCCTGACCGGCCTCTACCCCTACCAGCACGGGGTGCGCAACAATGGCGGCTTCAAGCTGGGTCCGGACGTCCCGACTCTGGCGACGATCCTGCACAAGGCCGGCTTCGCCACGGCGGCGGTGGTGGGGTCGTTCGCCCTGGACTCGCGCTACGGCCTGGGCCGCGGGTTCGACCTCTACGACGACGAGTTCGGCGGCGCCCCGGAGGGGCAGGGCGAGCACCTCTTCACCTACGCCGAGCGGCCGGGCAGCGAGGTCGTGGCCCGGGGCACCCGCTGGTGGAACGAGCACCGGGGCCAGCGGCGCTTCCTCTGGCTCCACCTGTTCGATCCCCACGCCCCCTACCAGCCGCCGGCGCCCTTCGCCGCCGAGTACTCGAAGCAGCCCTACCTGGGGGAGGTGGCGGCGGTCGACTCCTACCTGGCGCCGCTCCTCGACGCCTTTCTCTCGGGCCGGGAGGCCCCCACGCTGATCGTGTTCACGGCCGATCACGGCGAGGCCCTGGGCGAGCACGGCGAGCTGACCCACAGCTTCTTCGCCTACGAGCCGACCCTGAAGGTGCCCCTGGTGCTCTGGGGGCCCGGGGTCACGCCCGGCCGCGACGACCGGGTCGCCCAGCACGTGGACATCCTGCCGACGGCGCTCGGGGCCCTCGGCGTGGCCGCGCCCTCCGGGCTGCCCGGCCGCTCCCTCCTGGGGCCGGCGGATCCGTCGCGGGCCGTCTACTTCGAGTCGCTCTCGCCCAACCTCGAGTTCGGTGCCGCGCCCCTGCGCGGGGTGATCCGCGGGCACATGAAGCTGATCGAGCTGCCCATCCCGGAGCTCTACGATCTGGCGAGTGATCCGGGCGAGACCCGGAACCTCTTCCGGGACCGCCCGCGCGAGGCCCACGAGCTGGCCGCGGCCCTCCCCCGCGAGTCGGTCTGGCCGCCCGAGGCGGGCAAGATCGCTCCCCGACGAGGCGGCGGAGCTCCAGAGCCTCGGCTACCTCGGAAGCTCGGCGCCTCGCAAGGCCGCCTACGGCCCTGAGGACGATCCGAAAAACCTGATCGGCCTCGACCGGAAGCTCAACTCCATGGTGCAGCTCTACACCGCGGGGAGGTACGATGAGGCGGTGCGGCTGGGCCGCGAGATCGTGGCCGCCCGCCCGACGATGACGGTGGCTTACGAGTACCTCACACGGATCCTCCTTCAGCGCGACGACAACGCCGGAGCCCTGGCCCTCCTCCAGGCGGCGGACCGGGCCGGCGCCGCCAACGCGGCCTTGCGCCAGCAGCTCGGCCTGAGCCTGGTCCGCGCCGGCCGGCCGGCCGAGGCGGTGAAGGTGCTCGAGAAGGTCGATCCGGACGCCTCCGATGCGGACACCGAGAACGGCCTCGCCCTGGCCTATGCCGCCCTCGGCCGCTACGACGAGGCCACCTCGGTGCTCGAGAAGGCGGTGGCCGCGCGACCCCGGGACCCCCGGCCCCTCGAGACCCTTTCCTTCGTCGCCATCCAGCGGGAGCGCTACGCCGAGGCTCGCGACTACGCCCGAAAGGCGCTGGAGATCGAGGGCCGCCGGCCGAACGCCTGGAACAACCTGGGGATCGCCTACTACAACCTGGGGGACCCCAAGACCGCGGTGGAAGCCTGGAAGCGTGCCGCGACCCTCGACCCGGACAACCTGGACGTGCTGTTCAACCTGGGCTCGGTGGCGGCCCGGATCGGCGACGCCGACACGGCTCGCAAGGCCCTCGGCCGCTTCCTGGCGGCGGCGCCGGCCTCGGGCTACACCGCCGAGCGGCGGGAGGCGCAGAAGGTCCTGGGCGCCGTCGGATCGGCGCGATGACCGCCGCCTCGTGGCTCGGGCTCACGCTGCTGGCGCTCGCCGCGTCGGCGGTGTCCGCCGTGGAGCCGGGGGGCGCGCCGGCTCCCGACCAGGTTCAGAGCCCGGCTCAGGGCAAGGACGTCTTCGTCGACCGGGCGGCCGAGACGGGCCTCGACTTCGTCCACTTCAACGGCATGACGGGCGACCTCAACTTCGCCGAGATGATGGGCCAGGGGGCGGCCCTGGTGGACTACGACGGCGACGGCGACCTGGACGTCTATATGGTCCAGGGGAACTACCTGGACGACGGCAAGAAGGAGGACGGCGTCATCTACCCGCCCAAGTACCCGCTCCCCCTGACCGACCGCCTGTACCGCAACGACAGCTATCTCGCGCCCGACGGCAGCCTGGTGGTGCGCTTCACCGACGTGACCGAGCGCAGCGGCGACCTGGGGACCGGCTACGGCATGGGGGTCACCGCCGGGGACTACGACAACGACGGCTGGGTGGACCTCTACATCACCAACCTGGGCTCGAACCAGCTCCTCCACAACCGGGGGGACGGCACGTTCGAGGACGTGACCGCCAAGACCGGCACCGACGACAACCGCTGGAGCGTGCCGGCGGTCTTCTTCGACTACGACCGGGACGGCTGGCTGGACCTCTACGTGGGCAACTACGTCGACTTCCGCACCGCGACCAACAAGCCGTGCAGCACCCCCGAGGGCTCCCGCAATTACTGCGGCCCTTCGGCTTTCAACCCGGAGCCCGATCGCCTCTTCCACAACCGGGGGGACGGCACGTTCGAGGACGTGACCGTGAGCTCGAAGCTCGCCACCGAGTTCGGCTCGGCCCTGGGCGCCACCGCCGCCGACTTCGACGGCGACGGTTGGGTGGACCTCTACGTGGGCAACGACGGGATGGCGAACGAGCTTTGGCTCAACCAGCACGACGGCACCTTCGAGAACGGGGCGCTCCTGGGCGGCTGCGCGGTCAACGCCATGGGGGAGCCCGAGGCGAGCATGGGGGTGGTGACTGGGGACCTCGACGGCAACGGCACCGAGGACCTCTTCATGACCCACCTGGAACGGGAGACCAACACCGTCTACCTGAACGACGGCCACGGCATCTTCGAGGACCGCTCCCAGCAGAGCGGCTTGGGCACGCCGAGCTGGCGCTTCACCGGCTTCGGCACGGCCCTCGTCGACTACGACGGCGACGGCCTTCCGGACCTGTTCGTGGCCAACGGCGCGGTGACGCTCCTGTGGGACGAGGTGCGGGCCGGCGACACCTACGCCCTCCACCAGACCAACAGCCTCTACCACAACCTGGGCGGTGGCCACTTCAAAGAGGTCACGGACCAGGCCGGCAAGTTCTTCAAGCTCTCCGAGGTGAGCCGGGGCGTCGCCATGGGCGACGTGGACGAGGACGGCGACTCGGACCTGCTGATGGCCAACAGCGCCGGCCCGGCCCGCCTGCTCTTCGACCAATTCGCCCAGGACCAGCCCTGGCTCGGCCTGCGCCTGGTGGGAGCGCCCGGCGGGCGGGGCGGCCTCCGGGACTTGCTGGGCGCGCGGGCGATCCTGACCCGCAAGGGAGCGCCTCCCCTCTACCGCGAGGCCCGGACCTGCGGCAGCTACGCCTCGTCGAACGACCCCCGGGTTCTCTTCGGGCTGGGGAAGGGAGCCGACGTGGAGAGCGTTCGGGTGGACTGGCCCGACGGCACGAGCGAGGAGTGGTACGGCCTCGAGGTCGGGCGCTACACGACCCTCTACGAGGGGACCGGGACGCCGGCGTCATGAGGGGCGCCGCCGCCGCATCCGCCTCGAGGTGGACCGCTCCGATCCTGGCCCTCCTACTGACCGCGGCCGTGGCCGCCCAGGAGACCCCGCCGGAGCCGGCGCCGGCCCCCTCCCCGGCGCCTGCGGCGGCCACCGCGCCGACGCCCCCTCCGCGCCCGGGTCTCCAGCCGGTGCCTCACCCGCCCATCGGCAACCTCGAGCCGGAGGACCAGAAGCAGCTCCGGCAGGAGCGCTCGGCCCTCGACGAGCTGGTCGCCGGCGGCAAGGCCTCCGACGCGGACCTTGCGGCGGCCTACGGCAGGATGGGTAGCCTCTACCTCCTCTACGACCTGCTGGACGGGGCCGAGCCGGCCCTCGTCGACGCTCGCACCCTGGCGCCGGACGACTTCGCCTGGCCCTACTACCTGGGCGTCCTCTACCAGCGGGACGGGCACCTCGAGAAGGCCGAAGCGAGCCTCTCCCGGGCCCACGAGCTGCGTCCCCGGGACCTGCCCAGCCTGATCCGCCTGGGGCAGGTGCGCCTGGCGGGCGGCGAGCTGGACGCCGCCGGCGAGAGCTTCCGGGCCGCCCTGGCCCTCGAGCCGCGCTGTGCGGCGGCCCTCGAGGGGCTGGGGACGATCGCCTCCCGCGAGAAGCGGCCCCAGGAGGCGATCGAGCGGTTCTCCAAGGCCCTGGCTCTACAGCCCGGGGCGGACGCCCTCCACCACCAGCTCGGCCTCGCCTACCGTGACGCCGGCGACATGGCCCAGGCCAAGGAGCACCTGCTCCTCTCCCACGGCAAGCAGGTGCGGTTCGTCGACCCCTTGATGGACCGCCTCGCCGGCCTGCTCAAGGGGGCCTCGATCCACCTCAAGCGGGGGAACTCGGCTCTCCAGCAAGGGCGCCTCGACGTGGCGATCCAGGAGTATCGGCAGGCCGCCGAGATCGATCCGAAGGACCCGGCGAACCAGTACAACCTGGGCTTCGCGCTGATCCGGGCCGGCCGCCGCGACGAGGCGATCTCCGCCTTCGAAAAGGCGATCCAGCTCGATCCGAAGTACCGCAACGCCCATTACAACCTGGCGGCCGCCCTGGCCGAGGAGGGCCGCTGGACCGAGGCCGCCGAGCACTACGGCAAGGCGGTGGAGATCGACCCCCTCGACCACGGCGCCCACCTGGACTGGGCCGACGCCCTGCGCCGGGCGGGCCAGCCGAAGCGCGCCGCCGAGGAGCTCCGGGCACTCCTGCCCAAGCTGCGCAAGGACGAGGCGCCCCTCGCCGGCAAGGCCGAGCTCGAGCTCGCCGAGCTCCTGGAGGATCGGGACGACGTCCAGGGCGCCCTGGCCCACTATCGTCGGGCGGCCGAGCTGCTTCCCGACTCCGAGGCTGTCCACACGGAGCTGGCGAAGCTCCTGGGGCGCATGGGCCGCTTCACCGACGCGGCCAAGGAGCTGGGGAAGGCCTCCGAGCTCTCACCGGACGACGTCAATCCCCGGTTCGGGCGGGCGATGGCCCTGATCCTGGGCGGCGACTACGTGGGCGCCAGGAAGGCCCTCGAGACCGACCTCGCGGCGCTGCCCGGCAACCTGGTCCTCTCGGACCTGCTGGCGCGCCTGCTGGCCACGGCGCCCGACCCCGCGGCCCGGGACGGCGCCGAGGCCGTGAAGCTGGCCGAGGACGCCTTCCGTCGCCACGCCGACCTGGAGCATGCCGAGACCGTGGGCATGGCCTATGCGGAGGCAGGGCGCTTCGCCGACGCGGTCACCTGGCAGCGGCGGGTCCTGGGGCAGATCGAGCCCGCCGGGCGTCCCGAGGTGATCGCGCGCAACCGCCGCTGGCTCGCCCTGTACGAGAAGGGCGAGCCGGTGCGGAGCCCCTGGCTGGAAGGGCGGGGAGGAGGAGAGACGCGATGAGACGACGCGCGACGCAGCGGGGACCCCGGTCCCGGCGCCCGACCTCGATCCGGGGCGCGATGCGGAGCCTGGCCCTGGCGGGGCTTCTCCTCGCCTTCCTCGTTCCGGCAGCGGCCGGATCGGCCGGATCGGCGGGCTCGGCGGGATCCGCGGGCTCGCCTCCCTCCGGCGCGATCAGGTTCCGGGAGGTCTCGAAGGCCTGGGGCCTCGTCTTCCGGCACCACCATGGGGGGAGCGGCCACTACTACATGGCCGAGACCATGAGCTCGGGGCTGGCGATCTTCGACTACGACGGAGACGGTGACCCCGACGTCTTCATGGTGGACGGCGGAGTGCTCCCCGGCTACACGGGAGAGACGCCAAAGTCCCGCCTGTTCCGCAACGACGGGGGCCACTTCGTGGACGTCACCGACCAGGCCGGGATCCAAGTGAAGGCGTACGGCATGGGCGCGGTCGCCGGCGACGTGGACGGAGACGGTGACCTCGATCTCTACGTCAGTTGCTTCGGACCCAACCAACTCTTCATCAACAACGGGGACGGTACCTTCCACGACGACACGAGCCGCGCCGGGGTGGGAGATCCGAACTTCGGCACGGGCGCTTCCTTCGCCGACGTCGACCGGGACGGTGACCTCGATCTCTACGTTGCCAACTACGTAGACTTCACCCTCCAGCACAACCCGATCTGTGGCAAGCAGTCCGAGGGCATCCGCACCTACTGCCACCCCGACGTCTTCGACGGCGAGCCGGACGTCTTCTACCGCAACCGTGGCGACGGCACCTTCGAGAACGCCACCACCGCGGCGGGATTCGGCAAGGCGAACGGCAAGGGCTTCGGCGTCTTGTTCGACGACTTCGACGACGACGGCTGGCCGGACCTCTACGTGGCCAACGACATGACCGCCAACTTCATGTTCCAGAATCGCGGCGACGGGACCTTCGAGGAGGTCGGGCTTCTGTCGGGCACTGCGTACAGCGACCGGGGCAGCCCCGAGGCGGGCATGGGAGTCGAGGCCGGTGACCTGGAGAGCAACGGAGGGGTGGACATCATGACCACCCACATGGACGACCAGACCAACGCCGTCTACGGCGAAGCCGCGCCCTGGGTGTTCCTGGACCGGCGCTATGCCACCCGTCTCGCCGAGCCCTCGGTGGGGAAGGTCGGCTTCGGCGTCGTCTTCGCGGACTTCGACCAGGACGGCGACCTGGACGTGGCGGTGGCCAACGGCCACATCATCGACAACATCGAGCTGCTCGACAAGACGACGACCTACAAGCAGCGCAACCAGGTGTTCCGCAACGAAGGCCCCGGTCCGGCGGAGGGGCGTTTCGACGAGGTCGAGGACTCGGGCCTCGACGTGGTGCGGGCGAGCCGCGGGATGGCGGCCGCAGATCTGGACGGGGACGGCGACCTGGATCTGGTGATCAACAACTGCAATGACCTCGACGAGGTCTACGAGAACGTCGGCGAGAACCATGGGCACTGGCTCCAGGTGGCCCTCTCCCGCCCCGACGGCAACCGCTTCGCCATCGGCGCCCGAGTGACGGCGACGGTGGGCGGGCGCACTCAGTGGCGGGAGGTGCGGACCGGGTCCTCCTACCTCTCCCAGAGCCAGCTCCCGGTCCACTTCGGCCTGGGCGCGGCGAGCACCGTGGACCGCCTGAGCGTGCGCTGGCCGGACGGGACGAAGGAGGCGATCGAAGGGCTACCTGCCGACCGGAGGGTGGAGATCTTCAGGACCGCGGACGCGGCCCGAGCAGCTCCAGGTTCTGACGCGCCGTCCGGTTCTCCGGGTGCTCCTTCAGGAGGCGCTCCAGGAGGTCCCGCGCCTCGTCCTTCCGGCCCTGCTTCATGAGCAGCACAGCCAGGTCGTTGAGCGCGGCCGGATGGTCGGGGGCGAGCTCCAGGGCGTGGCGCAGATCGCTCTCGGCCGTGTCCAGCCGGCCCGCTCCCATCTCCACGGCCCCCTTCAAGTAGGCGGCGTCCGCCGACCCCGGCGCGATCTTCACCGCCTCCTCGGCGGCCGAGAGCGCCTTGTCGAGGTGCCGTCCGGCCAGGAGGGCTCGGACCTCGAGCAGGCGGAGCTCGACGTTGTCCGGCTCCTGGCCGATCGCCAGCCGCAGGAATCCGGCCGCGTCGTCCATGCGGCCGAGCTGGAGAGCCAGGCGGGCCATGGGTTTGGCCAGGAGCGGCGAGCCGTTCGACAGGTCGAAGGCCTTCCGGTAGTCGGCCAGGGCCTCCTCCTTGTGGCCCAGCCGGTCGAGGGCGAGCCCCAGGAACTGCCAGGCGTCGATGGAGCGGGGGATCTTCCGGGTCGCCTCCCGGAGCAGCGGCAGGGCCCCCTCGGTGTCTCCCTGGGAGAGCATCTCGACCCCCTTGCGCAGACCCTCGAGGGCCGGGAGCATGGTCTTGGGGTCGGGCCGGGGGCCTTCGCCCTCCGGCGCGACACTGCCAAGGTAGCCCAGGCTGGCGAGGGCGGCCCGGGTCTCCGAATCCTCCTCGAACGGCTGCTGGAGCTTGGAGTCGAAGCCGTGGAGCGCGTCGCGCAGGGTGGCGTAGACCTTGCGGTGGGAGCGCAGGATGTTCTTCGTCTCGCCCGGATCGGCGGCCAGGTCGTAGAGCTCGCGGTCGGTGCCCTCGATGTACTGGTAGTGGCCGCGGATCACCGAGGTCAGGCCGCTCCAGCCGTAGCGAAGCCGCGGGTTGAAGGTCTCCGAGTAGAGGGCTCGCGGTGGAGCGTCCCCGCCATCCGGTCCCTCCTCGGCCAGTTTCAGGAGCGAGACCCCCGGCATCGCCTCCGGGCGGTCGACTCCGGCCAGGGCGAGCACCGTCGGAGCCACGTCCACGAGCTCGGCCGGCCGGTCCACCGCGGCGCCGGCGTCGGCCGCCCCCGGCAGCTTGACGATCAGCGGGACCTGGAGGCTCTCGCGGTAGAGGAGCACCCCGTGCTCGTCCTCGCCGTGATCGCCCAGCCCCTCGCCGTGGTCGGAGAGCAGGACGATCGTCGAGCGGTCGTAGACGTGGAGCGCCTTGAGCTCGTCGAGGAGGCGGCCGACCACGGCGTCGGCCGCCGCCACCTCGCCGTCGTAGGTCTTGCCGTAGCGGGCGGCGAAGGGCTCCGGCGGGTCGCGGGGCGTGTGGGGCTCGTAGATGTGGAAGAAGAGGAAGAAGGGCTTTTCGGCGACCGACCGGACCCAGGGGAGGATCGCTTCCAGGGTCTCGGGCCCGGGCCGCTGGATCTCGCCGAT
Organism: uncultured Acidobacteriota bacterium; assembly: GCA_963739795.1. Lineage (GTDB taxonomy): Bacteria > Acidobacteriota > Thermoanaerobaculia > Multivoradales > DATKCC01 > CAVUBL01. The sequence continues at coordinate 113,019 of CAVUBL010000016.1, forward strand.
GGTCTTCTCGTGGCCCGCCGAGAAGTGGTCGTCGTAGTGATCGAAGCCGCGGGCGATGCCGGTCTGATGGCGCAGGACGAAGGAGGAGACCGCGGCGCCGGTGGCGTAGCCGGCCCCGTGGAGAAGCTCGGCCAGAGTCGGCCCGACCGAGGGGCTCAGGCGGTAGCCGGCGTTGTCCCGCACCCCGTGGGCGGGCGGGAGGAGGCCGGTGAGGATCGAGGCGTGGGACGGCAGGGTCAGGGGCACCTGGCAGTACGCCCGCCGATAGAGGACGGCGTCGGAGCGCAGGCCGTCGATGGCCGGCGTCTCCACCCGGTCGTAGCCGTAGGCCGGCAGGTGGTCCGAGCGCAGGGTGTCGATGGAGATGAGGACGACCGGGTGGCCGGTGGGGAGGTCCGCCAGGGGATCGCGCCCGTGGGGCCCGCCGCACGCGGCCAGGCCGAGGGCCGCGAGAAGCAGGACGGAGAGTCGGCGGCCGGCGCGGATCACGACCTCCAATGGTATCAACCGGCCGGAGAGTCGGGGCCGCGATAGCGGGAGCAGTAGAACACCCGGAAGCGGCGGACGATCCGGCCGTGGCGGTGGATCTCGATGGCCCCGATCTCCCGGACGCTCGCGAAATAGCGCCTTGCCTGGGCCACGTAGCGATCGGTCTCGGCGCTCGGCCCGCCGGGCGGCTCGGAGCGGAGGAACAGGGCGTCGCGGCCGGCCAGCGCTCCCAGGTCCTCGCCCAGGTACTCGTAGCCCAGGGCGTTCCAGCCCATGACGTTCATGCCGTAGGCCGTGGCGAGGCCGTGGCGGGGCCCGTAGAAGCGCAGCTCGGCGGTGGTGCGGTAGTTGTCGCCGGCGAAGACGAAGGCGCCCGGATGCTCGGCCGCCCGCGCCGCCACCCGCGCCGCGAGCTCGTCCCAGCCGAACCAGGCCTCCTGGTTGCTGGGCAGGACCGGGTACGCCAGTAGCTCCACCGCCAGGGCGATGTGGAGGAGGCCGGCGATCGCCAGATGCCAGCGCCAGCCCCGGCGGCCGACGGCCTCGACCGCCAGGAGGAGGCCGGTGAGGTAGGCGGGCATGGCCCAGTTCATCTTGACCCAGGCGAAGGGCGAGAGGCCGACGCAGGTGGCGAACAGGGGCACCGACAGGCAGAGCAGGTAGAGCGTTCGGGGCTCCGGCGGCCCGCCGCCGGGCCGGAGGCGCCAGAGCTTGCGCGCGGCGACGACCAGGAAGGCCGCGAAGGGCACCGGCAGCAGCACCACCGCCTGCCCTCCCAGGAATCCCAGGAGGTCGCCCGGGTCGAACCGGATCTCCGAGGCCCGTCCGGCCGACTGGAAGAGGAACGAGGCGAAGCCGTGGCGGGCGTTCCAGACGTAGACCGGCAGGCAGACCAGGTGGGCGAGGGCGAGGGAGACCCAGGGCCAGGGCGTCGCGAGGAGGCGCCGGTGGCGCCGGGAGACGAGCAGGAAGAGGATCAGCCCTCCCTGGAGGAACACGGCGGTGTACTTGCTCAGGAGCGCCAGGCCCATGGCGAGGCCGGCGGCGAGCCAAGCCCCGGGCCGGGCGGCGGGCGGGCCTTCTCCGTCCGGGGCCGGCGGGAAGAGGGCGCGGTCGAGGGCGCCGACGGCGAGGGTCCAGAACAGAAGAAGCGGCACGTCGGGAACGGCGACGAACGAGAGCAGGGTGACCATCGTGGTCGAGGCCAGGAGGGCCACGGCGAGGCCGCCTCGTCCCGTCCCCTCCGGGTCGTCGCTCCGGGCCAGGATGCGCCGGGCCACGCCGAAGAACGCGACCTGGGTCGCGAGGGTGGTCAGCCACAGGGTCAGGTGGACGCCGAACGCCGTCCGCCCGAAGAGGTTGGCTCCCAGGCGGAGCAGCACGGCGATGGCCGGGGGGTGATCGAAGTAGGAGAGCGCCGGGTGCTCGGCGTAGGCCGTGAAGTAGTACGCGCTCTGAGGGAGCAGCTCGAACGCGGGGGCGAGGGCGAGCCGGAGGAGCGCGAAGGCGCCGGCGACGGCCAGGGCGGCGGCGGGGGCGACCGGGACCGCCGACCGGCGTGCGCGGGAGGTCTCGCTCACCGCGGAAGGGGACGGGTCGGATGCATGGGTTCCTCGGCGTTCGCCGCGCCCCCGGGGCGCCCGGGGGCGGTCGGGTCCAGGCTAGGGCGAGCCGGACTTCGCCCGGTTGTCGAGACGGGCCAGGTTGGCCTTCGCCTGGGGATCGTCGGGGCGGAGCTTCAGAACCTTCTGGAGCAAGCCCCGGGCCTCGTCGCGCTGGCCCTTGACCAGCAGCAGGACCGCCAGGTCGTTGAGCGCAGGGACGTGGTCGGGGTCGAGCTCCAGCGCGTGCCGGAGGTCGACCTCGGCGGCGTCGAGGTCCTTGAGGGCCAGCTTGACGGTGCCGAGCTGGTACACCGCGTCCGGGTCGTCGGGAGCGAGCTCGAGGGCCCGTTGTGCCTCCTGGAGCGCCTCCTCGGGGCGGCCCAGGACCAGCAGCGTCCGCGATGCCAGCAGGTACGGCCGGATGTCCTTGGGCTCGAGCTGGATCTCCCCCTGGAGGATCTTGAGCGCCTCCTCGCCCTTGCCCTGCGCGAGGAGCTGGCGGGCGCGCTCAATCTGCGCTCCGGTGGGGTCGTTTTGCCTCTCACGGATATCGTGCATCTGGGCCGTCTGGTTGCCTGCCTGCTCCGCGAGCTTCTGGAAGGTCTCAAGCGCCTCCTTGGCCTCGTCGCGCTGGCCCGTCGCCGCCAGGGCTTGCCCGTAGGACTGCCAGGCTTCCTTGTCCCGCGGGTGGACCTGAGTCGCGAGGTGCAGGTAGGGGAGGGCCTCCTTCGCCTGGCCGTCCGCCAGGAGCCAGCGGCCGTAGCTCAGCACGATGTCGGCGGCGATGGGCCAGCGCGGATCCTTCTTCTGGGGCGAGATCTTCAGGACGGGCTCGGCGAATGGCTTGAGCGTCTCGAGGGCTCCCTTGACGTCACCGGTCTGGTACTTGGCGCGTGCCAGGGTGAGGTGGGACGCCGGCCCGACGGCGTGGTCCTGGAGCACCGAGATCGCGTCCTCCGCCTTTCCGGCCTGCAGGTCGGCCTCCGCCAGCAGGCGCCGGGTGTCGCCCAGAAGCGTGTCGGGGACCTTCGCAGAGGGTTCGTCGAGGAGGGGCTTGAGGGTGGCTATCGCCCCCGCGGGATCGTTCTTCAGAAGCAGGACGTTGCCCCAGGCCAGGCGGACCTGCGGATCGGTCTGGGGGAGGTCCGAGAGCAGGCTCTCGGCATCCGGCGCCCGCTTGAGTCGAATCGCCGCGAAGGCGGCGGCCAGGCGGGCCTCCTTGTCGTCCGGATGGCTCCGCGCCCAGGGGAGCAGCAGAGCGAGGGACTCCCTGAAACGGCTTTCCTGGCCGCGGATCAACCCGAGCTCGCGGGAGGCGGGGGTGCCGGGCTCCTTGGCGACCGAGCGCTCGAAGAACTTCTCGGCCTTGACCACCTTGCCCAGGGCGAGGCCGGCGCGCCCGGCGTTGTAGAGCACCGCGGGGTCGGCGTCCTCCGGCTGGGCCAGGGGCTCGAGCACGGCGAAGGCGTCGGCGGGCCGGCCGACCTGGAGGTAGAGGGCGCCCAGGGTGGCGAGGATCGGCTTCGGGGTGTCCTTGCGCTCGCGAAGGGGCTCGAGCAGGGCCACCGCCTCCTTCATCTTTCCCGCCTTCGCCTGGTCGACGGCCTGCTTGAGGATGGCGACGGGATCCTGCCCGGTGGCTGCCGCGTCCGGTTGCGCGGGCTGCGCGGCTGCCGGCTGCGGCGGTTTCTGCTGGGCGCCGAGGGCCGGCGGGGCCGCCGCCAGGGGGACCAGCAGGCCGGCGAGGAGGAGGAGAAGCGAGGTCTTCCGTGGTCTCATGGCTGCGTTCCGTGGTCGTGGTCGTGCCCAGGCCGGTGCGGCGTGGGGCCGCTCCCCAGGTGAAAGGAGGGGACGTCGAGGGGCACCAGGGCGGGCTGCCCTTCGATCGCCCGATAGTACCTGTCGAGGGGCACCTTCTCGAAGCTCTGGCGGGTTCCGCTACCTGGCCAGACGATGGTGATCCGTTCGATGGCGTCGGCCTTCCCGAGCCCGATCTCCTGTTGCAGGCTCGAGCCACCGAACGAGCCGCCCGTCCCGGCCACCAGGTAGACGGACCGGTGGGTGGAACCCCGGCGCACCCTGACCTCGATCCGGGCGCCCACCCCGAAGCGGTTCGCCTTGGTTCCCTGGAGGCGCAGGACGATCCAGGCGTTGCCCGAGCCCGGGTTCTCCCACAGGGCGTTGCGGTAGCCGTCGTAAGGGAAGGCGCCGCCGAGCTGCTCGAACAGGTCCTGGTCGCCGTCGCCGTCCAGGTCGCCGAAGGCCACGCCGTGCCCCTTCTGGAGCTGGCCGAAGCCGCCGGAGAAGGTCACGTCCTGGAAGCGGCGGCCGCCGTCGTTGCGATACATGACGTTGGGCATGATCGCCTGGAAGTCGGGCACGCCAGTGCCCAGGTAGACGTCCGGGTAGCCGTCGTCGTCGAGGTCGCCGTAGTTCGTGCCCATGGGAAGGCTCGGACGCCACAAGCCGACCTCGGCTGAGACGTCGGTGAACCGGCCGCCGTCGTTGCGGTAGAGCACCGGGGCGCCTCCCCGGGTGGGCAGCCCCAGGTAGGAGGCGAGCACCTGGGCGACGGGCGCGTCGTAACGGTTCACCCACAGGTCGAGGTCGCCGTCGTCGTCGTAGTCGAAAAACCAGCTCCCGAAGCTGCCGCGGGCGGGCTCGACGACCCCCAGCTCGGGTGCCACGTCGGTGAAGGTGCCGTCGCCGTTGTTGCGATAGAGGCGGTTGGGGCCGATGTTGGAGATGTAGAGGTCCGGGTCGCCGTCGTTGTCGTAGTCGCCCCAGGCGATGCTCTTGGCGAAGCGCAGGTTGGTGACCCCGGCGGCCCGGGCGACGTCGGTGAAGGTGCCGTCGCCGTTGTTCCGGAAGAGCTGGGAGGGGTAGGGGCGGCCGGTGCGCCCGTGGAGGGTCGTGGGCCGGGTCGTCCCCACCGGCGATTCGTTGCCGATCGCCAGGTCCAGATCGCCGTCGCCGTCGTAGTCGGCCCAGCCGGCGGCCTGGGTGGGATAGGCGGGGTAGGCCAGGCCGGCGGCCGCCGTGACGTCCACGAAGCGTCCGGCGGGGCGCTTGAGGTCGTTGCGCAGCAGGGAGTTGCGCATCCGCCCGTCCTCGCCGAGCCAGGCCCCGCGCAGCACCAGGAGATCCGGCATGCCGTCGTTGTCGTAGTCGGCCTGCACCATGTTGAGGCCACCGAGCTGCCCGTCGAGACCCCAGGCGTGGGTCACGTCCTCGAAGCCGCCGTGGCCGTCGTTGCGCCAGGCCTTCATCGGCACGCACGGGTCCCACGACGAGGTCACCAGGTCGAGGAGGCCGTCGCCGTCGAAGTCCTCCATCACCGCGCCGCCCGAAAGGTCGACCCCGTGGATCCCCACGGCCGCCGAGACGTCCTTCCAGTGCGGAAAGGGGGCCTCCGGGGCGAGGGCGCCGGCGGCAGGCCGGAGGTTCTTCGGGACCCCATCGGGGAAGTCGCCGGAGAGCATTCGGGAGATGTTGAGGAGCCAGCGGGCGGCCACGTCGCCGGGCTTTTGCTTCAACGCCTCCAGGTAGAGGTCGCCCGCCGCCTTGGCCTCTCCGGGCTTGCGGTGGACGGCGTCCGGGGCGATGGGGAGAATGCAGCTCGACGGCGTGTTGAGATCGATGCAGTTCTGGTCCTCGGCGACCTGGAGGTGGGCCATGGCGAGGGTCGCGAGGACGTTGTAGCGCAGCTCGTGGTCCTCGGCCATCTCGCCCTGGGTGGAGAGGCGGCGGGCCTCCTCGAGGCGCTCGACGGCCTCGTCGAATCGGCCCAGGCGGATCAGCTCGTAACCCAGACGGCCCAGGAGGCGCACCTTGCGCTGCGGATCGGTCTCGGCCTTCGCGGCCTCCTCGGCTTGCTGCGCCGGGAGCCGGCCAAAGTAGGGGTTGTCGCTCTCCTGGAGACGCTTGCAGACGGCATCGAGCTCGGCTTTCGTCTCCTCCGGGCTCGGGTAGGGGCTCTCCTGGGCCGGGCAGGACGGGGTGATGAAGCCGATGGCGAGCGCCAGCGCCAGCGGGATCGAGCCGAGAAACGTGGTCGTGCTTCGTTTCAAGCCGACGGGCCTCCTCCGGCCCGTCCCGTGGTCATCAGCGGGGGGGGAGCCGGAAGAGGAGGAAGTGGTAGCGCTTGTTGCGCCGGAACTCGTCGCTGTCCACGAGCTTCTTGAGCTCGAAGAGCTTGGCGATCCGGCTGCGGAAGAGCCACCGCCCGACCCGGGCCAGGTGAGGGTGGCGCGAGGTCAGCGAGTCCGACGCCATGGTCAGGCAGGGCTCGACGTAGGTCTCGAGCCAGCTCTGGGCCAGGGCCAGGGTGGGCGCCACGGCTTCGGTGACGTCCTCGCTGCGCTCGAGGAGCAGGCCCGCGGCCTCGGCCCGCTCGAGAAACGTGTCGAGGGGGTGGCCGCTCTTGGCCAGGGCCCCGTGGCAGCCGTTGACCGTGAAGTAGTCGGCCACCAGCAGGTAGCCGCCGGGCGCGCCGGAGCGCTGGACCGAGGAGAAGATCCGGTCGAGCCAGATGTACTGGGCCGACTCGCTCATGAGCACCAGATCGTAAGCGCGCGGCGGCTCGAACTCCTGGAACCGGCGCAAGTGGAACGGCGCTGCCACCCGCCGGGCGAAGATGTCCTGGTGGTACGGATCGGGCGAGAGCCCTTCGACCTGGTAGCCGGCCTCTTTGAGGAGCAGCGCGGTCGAGCCCGTGCCGCAGCCCACGTCGAGGACGCTGCGGACCCCTTCCGGGATCCACTCGCACAGGTGGCACGAGAACCGGTGCTGGGCGGCCTTGAGCCCCTCCAGGGTCCGGGCCTCGCCGTTCCACAGGCCGTAGTGCAGGTGATCCAGCCCCAGTACCTCGTGGTAGAAGCGCAGCACCGCGTTGACCTTCACCCTGCGCGGGCTCTCGCGCAGGATCAGGCGGCGCAGCAGGCCCGGCGACGACGCCCGGGGAGCGAGGGCGCGCGGCGTGGCGCTCCCCCTCGGACCCTCTTCGAGGACCGTCCGATCGTTCACGATGGCTTCTCGCACGGGTGGATCTTAACAGCCTGGAGGCCCGGGTGTGCCCCGGGGCTCCGGGCCTCCGGCGGGAGCCGTGGGGTTCGGCGAGCGCACCTGGTTCGAGGCGCACCGGTAGCCGCCGTTGCGCACCACGCTTGCCACCAGCGGCGGCAGCAGATCGAGGTGCACGCCGGCGGCGGCGAAGGTCTTGCGGGCGGCGCGGTCACCGGCGGGCAGGAGCGAGGCGAAGCCCTCGGCGCGGGGCTTGCCGCCGCGCACTTCGACCACCACGTTGTTCCAGCCCAGGACGAAGTCGGGGTAGTCGAGCTTGGTGCCGCCGGGCAGGAGGTCCACCGGCACAAGAACCAGCGGGAGCCGGCCGACGGTGAGGCCCGTGCGCGCGAGGTGGTCCGCGACCAGGTCGAGGAACCCCTGGAGGCGCTCCGGCCGGGCGGTGCCCTGGTAGGCGAGCATCCGGGAGGCGAGATCGGCGCCCTTCGGCTGCAAGCCGTAGGTGTCCCCGAGCGTCTTCCAGCCCGCGGGGTCGAGACCCTCGAGAAGGCGCCGGCCGGCCGCCGGGTCGGCGACCAGGGCGTGGAGGTGGCCGCCCTGGCCGGGCAGGAGGGTCAGGACCGAGTCCAGGTCGAAGCCGGCGCCGCCGCCGATCCGCCGCATGAGGGCGGCGCGCTCGGCCACCGGGCCGCTCTCCGGAAGGTCGTGGACCAGGCGCACGGGCTTGCCGTAGAGGCTCGACATCTCCGCCATGGCGCGGCGGGCCGCCGCCAGGTAGCGGTCGATCCCCGCGGCGCTCGAAAAGGTCTCCACGGGGACGCGATCGAGGTGGAGATCGCGGAGGATCTGGAGCTCGAGGGAATGGAGCGACACCCAGGCCGCCCCCCCCGCCATCAGGATGTGCCCGTTGTGGAAGGGGATCGGAGCCTCCCCCCAGCGCGGCTCGCCCCACCGCCGGTCCAGGGAGTCGGGCAGGCCCTGGACGAGCTCGCGGGCCATGGAGGCGTCCTCCTCGCGCCCGGCCTGCCGGTAGGGGCGCTCCACCAGGGCCAGGCCGCCGTCGGCGCGGAGCGCGGCGCTGAACGGGTCCCGCGGCCAGGGGGAGTAGGCCCGACCGTAGGTTTCGATCAGGGTCAGGCCGAGGCGCCCGGCGTCGGGTGCCAGCGCCCGGGTCATGGGCAGGTCGGTCAGGGCGACGAGGGTTCGCTCCGGGGCCAGGGCGTGGACGGCGGCGAGGAGGCGCCGGGCGCTTTTGGGGTCGATGAGGTTCGAGGGCAGCGAGTAGATCGAGGCGCGAACGGGGGCGGTCAGGTCGTCGGGAAAGGTGAGCTCGCCGCCGCGGATGGGCATCTGCCGGGCAGCGCTCGACCTCGGCGCCGCCCCCCAGGCGAGCTCGACCGCCTCCGAGTCGGCGAAGGAGAGGCCGCCGAGCTCGACGTTCAGCTCGAAGAGCAACCGGTCCCTGAGGTCCGGTGCGATGCCGGGCGGGAGGCCATCCGGGAGCACGGCGGCGACGCGCCGGCGAAAGGCGGGGTCGGAGGCGAATCGGTCGGGATCGACGACGAGCAGGCCGAGGAGACCGCGGACCTGGGCCAGGGTCCAGGGCCCGCCCCCCGGGTCAGGCGCCGGGCGCGGGCCCGGGACAGGGCCTCGAGCTCGCGGGCGGAGGCCTCGCGGCGTTCGGCGTCCGCGGCCATGAGCCCGGCGGCCAGGGGCTCCAGGATTTCGTTCTGGAGCTCGGGATGCTCGGCCAGGCGGAGCTCGAGGGCCTCCGGCGAGGGCGTGGCCGCGCCGGGGGCGCCGGCGGCGGGGCTCGGCGCGGGCGGCGGGTCGGCGCAGGCTTCCGACGGTCCCTGGAGGGCGAGGGTGGCGAGGATCAAGGCCAGGCCGAGGGCCTCGGGCCTCAACCCTTCGTCTCCCGGAGAGCCGGAGCGTCGGGCCAGCGCCGCCGGGCCACCTCCAGCAGCCGCTCGGCGGAGGCCGGATCGCCCAGCACCTTGAGGGTGCGGGCCGCCTCGAGGTAGGCGGCGGGGGTCTGGTTGGTCTCCACGAGGCGGCGTAAGGTGTCGGCCACCTGCTGGTTCTGGCCGGCGAGGGCGTAGACGACCGCGAGGCGCGTGTACGCGGCAAGCTCGTGGGGATAGAGCTCGATCTCCCGGTCGAAGGCCTTCACCGCTTCGTCGCCCCGGCCGAGCTGGGCGAGGGCCTCGCCCTGGATGAAGTAGAGGCCGCGGATGAACTCGGGGTCGTAGCCCTCCTTGTCGACCACGGCGACCACCTGTTGGATGAGCTCCAGGGCCTTCTCGGGCTGGTTCTGCCGCAGCAGGAGCTGAGCCTTCGTGATGCGCACCGAGGGCTGGTCGTTGCCGGCGGCGAGGGCCTTGTCCACGTAGGTCGCGGCCCCGTCGAGGTCGCCCTGCTTGAGGGCGATCTGGGCGAGGAGGTCGAAGGCCTGGTCGTATTCCTTCGCGGCCACGAGGGCCAGGCGCTTGGCCTCGTCCAGGCGGCCGAGACTCACCAGGCAGCCCGCCATGGTCATGGAGGCGTACGGCGACCCCCCGGAGAGCTTCATCTGGTGGTCGTAGGCCTTGAGCGCCTGGGCCGGCCGGCCCAGGCGGAGCAGGCTGTTGCCCAGGTACTCCCAGGCGTCGACGAGCTGCGGCTCCTGGGCCACGATCTGCCGGTAGAGCTTGACCGCGCCCTCGAAGTCCTTGGCCTCGGCCAGGTCCAGAGCCTTGCCCAGGAGGTTGAGGATCTGGAGCTTGGACTTCGGGTCGGCCAGGGACTCGGAGCCGCGGTTGCCTACCGAGCCGACGTAGCCGAGGGCGGCGAGCTGCTGGCGCACCTCGGGGTCGTCGGGCAGATCCGGCTCCTGGAACTTGCCGTCGTAGGCCTTGAGCGCGTCGCGCAGGGTGGCGTAGGTCCGACGTTCCCGGCGGATGACGTTCTGGGTCTCGCCGGGGTCGGTCTCGAGGTCGTAGAGCTCCGGGTCGGGTCCCTGGATGAGGTGGTACGGGTACTCGATCACCGAGGTGAGCTCGCTCCAGCCAAAGTGGATGCGGGGGAACTGGGTCTCGGCGAAGACGGCCCGGCTCCCGGCACTGTCCAGGCCGAGGAGCGACGCGCCGGCCAGCCCGTCGGGCGGATCGATTCCGAGCAAGGAGAGGACCGTGGGCACCAGGTCGGTGAGCTGCGCCGGCGCGTCGTCGGTCGAACCGCCGCGCTTGCCTCCGGGGAGCTTCATGAGCAGGGGCACCTGGAGCACGTCGCGGTAGAGCAGCGGTCCGTGCTCTTGAAAGCCGTGGTCCCCCAGCCCCTCGCCGTGATCGGAGACGAAGAAGACGAGCGCCTTGTCGTAGACCCCGAGGCTCTTGAGGTCGTCGATGAGGTGCCCGACGATGGCGTCCGCCGAGGCGATCTCGGCGTCGTAGCCCAGTGGGTAGCGCGAGGCGTAGGGCTCCGGCGCCGTCCAGGGGCGGTGTGGCTCGTAGAGGTGGAGGAACAGGAAGAAAGGCTCGCCGTGGACCGAGCGCAGCCAGGGCTCCACAGCAGCCAGGGTCTTGTCCCCCGTCCGCTGGGCCGAGCCTAGTTGCCAGGTGCTTTGGCGGATGTGGTCGTCGTAGACGTCGAAGTCGGCGGACATGCCGGTGGCCGCCCGCAGCACGAAGGCGGAGACCGCCGCCCCGGTGTGGTACCCGTGCTGTTTGAGGATCCGGGGCAGCCAGGGGTGGTGCGCGGCGTCCAGGTGGTAGCCCAGGTTGCCACGAACGCCATGCTCGTCGGGGCGCAGGCCGGTGAGCATGGAGGCGTGGGACGGCAGGGTCAGGGGGACGTGGCTGTAGGCGTGGCGGTAGAGGATCGAGTCCTCGCGCAAGGCGTCAAGGGTCGGCGTCTTGACCCCCTGGTAGCCGTACATGGGGAGGTGGTCCGAGCGCAGGGTGTCGACGGAGATCAGGATGACCGGCGTGCCGTCCGGCACCCGCGCCCCAGCTCCGGATAGAGCTCCAGATGAAGCTCCCGAGGGAGCCCCGGCGCCGGTCTCCTCGTGGCCGCACGCGGTGGCGACCAGGGCGACCGCGGCGAGGGCCAGACCGGCGACGAGGCGGCGGGCGCCTGGACGGGTCAAGAGCCGGCCCCCGCCCCGAGCTTGCGGAGAAGCGCCCGGGCCTTCGCCAGATCCGGGCCGTAGTGCGCCGGCGGAGCCACGGCCACGAACCGTTCGAGGGCCTTGCGGGCTCGCGCGGTCTCGCCGGCCTGGGCCGCCACCAGACCGAGGTTGAAGAGCAGGTCCGGGTTTCGGGGCTGAAGGGTGACCGCCCGGTCCCAGGCGTCGAGGCCCTCGTGGACCTGGCCGAGGTTGTAGAGAGCCACGCCGAGGTAGTTCCAGCACCGGGGCAGGTTCTCGTTGATGGCGAGTGCCTTGCGCGCCTCGTCCCGCGCCGTCGCCCAGTCCTGGCGGTTCAGGGCGAGAAGGGCGAGGTTCTGGTGGGCCACCGGGTTGCGCGGGTCTTGCTCGAAGACCTCGTCGAAGGCCGACTTCGCTTCCTCCATGTGGCCGGCGGTGAGAAGTGCCACCCCCAGGGCGTTGAGGTTGTCGGGATCCCCGGACGCGGCCAGCGGCCGCAAGATCGCCACTCCCCGCTCGGGCTGGCCGAGCTCGGCCAGGAGCAGGCCGTACTGGCGCTCCGCGGAGGCGGTGGCCACGCCGCGGTCGTGGCCCCGCTGGAGGACCTGCAAGGCCTGTCGGTCGAGGCCCCGTTGCAGGAGGATCTGCGCGTAGTAGTTGTAGGCGATCCCCATGTCGGGTTGGGCCCTCACGATCTCCTCGATGAGGCGGGTCGCCTCCTCGAACTCGTGCTCCTGGTACAGGTCGATGAAGCGATGGAACTTCTGGTCGATGCCGATCAGGTTCTTCGGGTCGTCGGCGGCGGTGTAGTGCGTCTTGTGCCGGACGCTGCCCGACAGGTACCCGAGGCTCTCGAGGGCGTCGGCCTCGGTTCCCGTGACCTTGCCCTGGGCCGGCGGCCAGACCGACTCGGCGGGGAGCAGCCTGGCGAGCTCGTGGGCGTGGCGCCGGTCGGTCTCGAAGAGGTTGTGGGTTTCCCCCGGGTCCTTCCTGAGGTCGTAGAGCTCGGGGATGGGCAGCACGATGAGCTTGTAGCCCCCCTCGATCACGCCGCGCAGGGGAGCCCAGCCCCGGCTCAAGTTGGCCGAGAGGGCCTCGAAGTACGAGGCGTTCGCGGCCGGGTCCTTCAGGGTCGGCTCGAGGAGGGAGCGGCCGGGCAGGTTCGACGGGATCGGAAGCCCGGCGGCGTCGAGGAGGGTGGGCAGGATGTCGATGTGCCGGGCCCACCGGTGGGAGGTCCCGGGCTTGAGTCCCGGCCCCCAGACGACGAGGGGAATCCGCAGAGTGGCCTCGTAGGTGAACAGGCTGTGGGTGGCCTCGCCGTGGTCTCCCAGGCCCTCCCCATGATCGCCGGTGAGGACGATCAGGGTCCGTTCCTCCTTGCCGTCGAGGAAGGGCTGGAGGAACGGCTGCAGGAAGTGGTCCACCGCGGCAACCTCGCCCAGGTACGGGTTGTCGGAGTAGCGCGAGGCGAAGGGCTCCGGCGGCGCGTAGGGGGCGTGGGGGTCGTAGAGGTGGATCCAGAGGAACCGGCGCTTGCCGCGGTGCGCTTTCCACCAGGCCTCGCCGTGGGAGACGACCTCGTCCCCGCGCCGCTCGATCTCGACGAACTGGTTCTCCTCGCTCCCCTCGGCGTAATGGTCGTCGTAGAGGTCAAAGCCTCGCGACAGGCCGAAGCGCGCGTCGAGGGGGAAGGCGCCCACCACGGCAGCGGTGGCGAAGCCGGCGTCGTGGAAGTGGGTCGCCGCGGTGGGCACGTCCTTGCGCAGGACGAAGCCGGCGTTGTCGCGGACGCCGTGCTGGTAGGGGTACAGGCCGGTCAGGATGTTCGTGTGGGACGGCAGGGTGACCACGTTCTGCGCGTGGGCCTCGGGGAAGTAGAGCCCTTGAGAGGCCAACCGGTCGAGGGTCGGGGTCTGGACCCTGTCGTCTCCCGCGAAGCCGGGGGCGTCGGCCCGGAACGTGTCGATGGTGATCAGCAGGACGCTCTGCACCGGCTCGGAGGGCCGCGAGACAGGCTCGGGAGCCGGGGCCTTCCGCCGGGGCTCGGCGCTCGCCGCGCTCGTCATCGCCGCGGGGGCCGCGGGGGCCGCGGGGGCTGCGGGGGCTGCGGGCGTCGGCGAAGGCGGCGAGCTCTCCCCGGTCGCCGTGGAGGCGCCCTGACAACCCCACACGGCGGCGCCGGCCGCCAGGAGGCAGCCGGCGAGCAGTGCCTGACGGGCGATCCGCGTCACTGGGACGGCGAGTCGAGGTACTTGAGGAAGTCCTTAGCTGTCTTGGCGTACTGGCTGTTCGGATCGAGCTTCAGAAGCTGCTCGAAGTCGGCTTTGGCCAGATCGTTCTTGCTCTGGTTCAGGTAGACGAGTCCGCGGTAGTAGTAGGCGTCGGCCATGTCGGGGTTCTGCTTGATCACGCGCTGGAAGTTGTCCATCGCGTGGTCGAGCTTCTTCTGGTCGCCTTCCTTCGTGGACTCGTTGTAGAACCGGATCCCCTGGTTGAGGAGCATGTCCGGCGGGAGCTTCGCGCTGTCCGGGATCTTGTCGAGGTAGGCCTGCGCCTCCTCTTCCTTGCCCTGGCGGCTCAGCAGGTCGGCGATGAGCTGGAGCGCCTGCACGTTGTCGGGCGAGGTGTCCAGGATCCTCTTGACCGTCTCGACCGCCTTGTCTCGGTTGCCTTCCTGGTCGTAGGAGCGAGCGATGGCGAGAAGCACCTGGCTCTGGCTGTCGGGCGGCAGGCCCGCGAGGCTCTGCTCGTAGACCTCACGGGCCTTGGCGAACTGGCCCTGCTGGGCGTAGGAGTCGCCCAGGCGAAGCTGGACGCCGGTCTTTTCCTTCGCCTCGAGGCCGGGGAGGGCCTTCTCGTAGGCGATGCGGGCCTGGTCGAAGTCCTTCTGCTGGTAGAAGGTCGTGCCGATCAGTGCCTGGACCTGGGCCTTCTGATGGGGGTCCATGGCGGGCATGGCGGCCTCGAACTTGGCCCGTGCCTCGTCGTAGCTGCCCTGGTCGATCAGGTCCTGGCCCTGCTTGACCAGGTCGAAGGGGTTCTTCTCGAGCTGGATGTCGACCGGCTTCGAAGGATTGAACTCGTCGACCTCGAAAGTGCCCGTGGAGTCCTTGTACCCCTCCGCCTGGATGACTACGGCCCAGGTTCCCCCGGTGAGGCCGAGGTAGCTCCACCGGCCCTTCTTGTTGGTGGTGAAGGGTTTGGGACCGGCGTCGGGGCGGCCGGGCAGGTGCAGGGTGATCGTTGCGCCCGCAATGGGCTTGTTGTTCTGGTCGGTCACCCGGCCGTTCGCCCGTCCGCGCCCAACCCAGTCCTGGGCCGCGGCGGGCAGGGCGGCGACCAGCAGGAGGAGGGCGGCGGCGGACAGGGCCGTCTTCCATATCTTCAGGTGCATCGTACGCTCCTTGGTTTGGGTCCTGGATGAGCGGCTCCGTTCCCGTGCACTGGGCCGAGCCGGTGTGTCCTTTCAACCTCCGAGGGGCCGGAATTATGCCGGCGGCCGCCCGCGGGCGACCCCGAAAAACAAAACCGCCGGGGGGTTGCCCCCCCGGCGGTCGAGACTACCGAAACCGGTCGGCTCAGCGCCAGTTCAGGCGGAAGCCGAGACGGTAGATGCGCGGAGACAGCGACTCCGTCAGGTAGTTCGCCGTTGCAGCGTTCAGGCTGCGATCGCGCTGCAGGACGGTGTTGGCGTTGGTCACGTTGAACGCGTCCAGCGAAAGGATGCCGCTCAGGTTGTCCGAGAACGGCATGTCCTTCTCCAGGCGGAGGTCCAGCGTGTAGACGTTGCTCGCCCGGTACTGGTCGACGCTGCTGACCACCGCGGCGTTGATGTTGCCGCGACCGGGCACGCTCGTCTGGTAGGTGTACGGCAGCGGATAGCCCTCGCGAGCGAAGAAGTTGCCCGCGACGTTGAAGCCCCACGGCTTGTCCGGAGCCACCTGGTAGAGGCCGTTGATGTTGGCCGACCAGGTGGACTGGATCAGGACGTCCGTGTAGGGGCCGGAACCCGCCGACTGAACGGTGTAGAGCGCTCCGTCCTTGGTGGAGAGGTCGGCTGCCGGCGTCGGGTCGGCGTAGCGGAGGGTCTGCGAGCCCACACTCCAGTTCGACTTGCCGTACTGGAAGTAGCCGCGGGCCATCCACCGGTTCGACAGACGCTTGGTCAGCGTGAGGCCGGCGCCCTTGTACTCGACCGACGAGTCGCCGTTGGTCAGGTAGCTACCACCGGCCTTGCTGATGCCGGGCTTGTACTCGTAGAAGCTCGTCGACCAAGGAGTGCCGTCCGGCAGGTTGGGAATGGTGACGCCGTCGGACGAGAAGGTCTTGTAGAGCTGGTAGTCGTCCCGGGTCGCGACGCGCTTGTTGCCCGCGCCGTCGATGATGAACTCCCGGGCCTCGAGGATGTCGCTGGTGTTGCGGTAGGTCAGGTCCAACCCCACCACGAACTCCGGCAGGAAGGCGTGCTCGACGCCCGCCAGGAGCTCGTCGGTGACCGAGGGCTTCAGGCTGGGATCGGTCACGTTCGGGTTCGTCAGCGAGGTCGGGTTGTTGATGTCGAAGCCGCCGAAGTCGAACAGCTTGTACGGCTCGCCGACATCGAAGTAGTTGTTCCCGTTGACGTCGTTGAAGGCCACAGTGATGGCGGCGTACCCCAGGGGGTTCAACCGGGTGATGTTGGTGGTCGAGAGCTGCTCGGCGAACCGGGAGTAGCTGGCCCGCAGCAGCGTCTTGCGCTCCGCGCCCAGGGCGTAGGTCACGCCGAGGCGCGGGGAGAAGGTGTCCCAGGTGAACGGCGCGTCCGCCCCGCCGTAGTTCAGGGCGGGAAGGATGCTCGAGAACACCGGGTTCGACTGCACCATGGAGGACTTGTTGGTGCCCTTCTGCTGGTCGTAGCGCACACCGGCGTTGATCGTCCAGTTGCCCGTGGTCAGGGTGTCCTGGATCCAAGCGGCGGTGTACTTCTGCTCGGCCGGCGGGCCTCCCGAGCCGCGGACGGCGGTGGCGAGGTCGTCGCCGGGGTAGCCGGCGGCGGTCAGGACGCCGCAGAGGCCCAGGGACTCGCAGGTGTAGTTGACGATGTTCCGGCCGCCGCCCCAACCGAAGCCGGACACCACGTCGAACTTCCGGTAGGAAGCGCCGAACTTCAGCTCGTGGTTGAGGTTGCCGGTGTTGAAGAAGTAGGAGCCGTCGACCTGGTAGCTGTCGGTGTTCCGGTCGGTGAAGCCGCCGTACCAGCCGTTCTGCCAGATGCCGTTGGGGTCCAGGACCGACTCGCCCTGGGCGATGGCGGTGGCCGTGTCGGTGGTCCGGGCGCCGGGGAAGGCGCCGCCCTTGGGCTGCAGGGCGAAACCGCCGTCGACGTAGGAGTACAGGCCGGTCAGGTAGAAGTTCGACGAGAACACGTGGGTGTCCTCGACCTTCCAGATCTCGGTCGGGCCGGTCTGGTTCCACGAAGAGAGGATCGAGCGGCCCGAGGTACCGGTCCGGCCGTCCTTGATCTTGTCACCGCGGTTCCAGGAAGCGACGATCGAGTTGGCCGCCGCGGGCTGGCCGTTGAACTTGATGGCCGAGTTCTCGAGCAGCGTGTTGTCGGGGTTGCCCTGAGCGTTGAACTGCTTGATGTCGTTGCGCCCGTAAGAGCCCCAGACCCACAGCTTGTCCTTGACGATCGGGCCGCCGGCCTCGAAGCCGTAATCCAGGATCTCGTTGATCCCGTTGCCCGGGTAGTTGGCCAGCGTCTGCTGGTTCAGGCCGCCGTTGCCGTCGCCGTTCTCGAGGTCGCCGGAGATGCTCCGGTTCGCCTGCTTGAAGATGTCGAACTGCTTGCGGGCGGCGGTCTCCAGGAAGCGGGCCGATCCGCGCGGGTTGTTCGAGCCGCGCTTGGTGACCAGGTTCAGGGAGGCGCCGGACGAGATCTTCTCGACGTCGGTGCCGCCGGTGGAGACCTGGATCTCCTGGAACTGGTCGAAGTCGTAGTAGGTCGGCGAGGAGCCGATGGCGGCCATGTCGGTGATGACGACGCCGTCGACGGCGAAGCTGTTCTCATTGTCGGAGACGCCGGGGGCGGTGAACACGGCCTGCTGGCCGGAGTTGTTGCCGCCCACGTTGATCCGGTCGGAGAGCACGCCCGGGGTCTGGGTGACGATCGACCACGGGTCACGGGCGGTCGGGATCTTCTCCAGCTCGATCTGGGAGACCGTGGTGCCGCGGGAGACCTTGCGCTCGTCGAGGAGCGGGCTCTCCGAGGTCACGGTGATGACCTCCTCGACCGCCGGCGACAGGGTGATCTCCAGGGTGGTGCTGCGACCGACCTGGATGTTCACCTGCTTGTACTCGACGGTGGAGAAGCCTTCCAGGCTCGCCGTCAGGTGGTAGACGCCCGGGTCCAGGTTCAGGAACCGGAACTGGCCCTGGGCGTTGGTCACCTGGATCTGCGGTGCCCCGAGGCCGGTGATCTGCACGGTCACGCCGGGGAGCGCTGCTCCCTGCGTGTCCTTGCACGTCCCGTACAGGCTGCCTTGCTGCTCCTGGGCGGCGGCCATTCCCGCGCCTGCCAGCAGCAACACGACTGCCAGGGCGAAGGTGCGCCGCCAGTTAGAAAATCGACTCATGTGTCTTCCTCCTAAGGGGTTCATGAGTTCCCCGCCGCCACTACGGCCGACGAGTTGGTTCCGCATACACTCCTGCCCCCGGTCAGCCAGAGACCGGAACGGGTCTCGTGTGTGGGTTGCGTTGAGTCTAGCGGTCACGCTGCCATAGGTCAAGCAAGCGACTTGCCACGTCGGGGGCTTTCACGGTATTGTCCCGCAACTGTCACGAAATGAACGGGTTATGTAACTCGCGTCAGGGTGGGACAGAGCTTTCAAGGGGCGTTGAATCCAATTTCTTGAGCCGGAAGATCCAGGTCCTTGGATTCGCTATCAGGGCCGCCGCCACCCGGATCGCGAAAGACTCCCCGGGGCGTTTCGGGCCGTTCTCGATGGCGACTGCTCGATGGCGGGCTTTCTGCAGGCCCCCAGCCGCTGCGAGACCTGCTAGACTTTAACATTCACCAGATGGCGATCCGGAATCCCACGCGACGTATCCCTCCGGCTCGACGGGGTGCTCTCGTCCTGCTCGCGGTTCTCGCGGTCCTCGAGGCTTGCAGCTCCCTCCCTGCGCCCCGGGCCTTCAATTCGGTCCAGTACCTCCGCAAGGAGTACGCCCAGCGGTTGGGGCCGGAGGAGGCGGCCAGCCTCCCGGTCCCCTTCGAGATCGACGACTCGGTGTTGGCCGCCACCCAGGGCCGGATCCACCCCGCCTCCAGCGAGCCGCGGCGCGTCGAGCAGATCAACGACTTCATCTTCGGCTGGCTCGGCCTGCGCTATGCCCTCGAGCCGACCCGGGACGCCCGCCAGACCTTCGATGCGAAGGAGGGCAACTGCCTCTCCTTCGTCAACCTGTTCGTGGGCATCGCCCGCCGCTATCACCTCAATCCGTTCTACGTCGAGGTCGAGGACTACCAGCGCTGGAACTACGACCAGGGGACGGTGGTCAGCCACGGCCACATCGTGGCGGGCCTGCGGGTGGACGGCAAGCTCCGGACCTACGACTTTCTTCCCTACAAGGCCAAGTCCTACCGGGACTTCAACCCCATCGACGATCTCAAGGCCGCGGCCCACTACTTCAACAACCTGGGCGCCGAGGCCCTGCTGCGCGGGAACCTGGACCGGGCCCTCGACCTGACGCAGGTGGCGGTCCGTCTGGCTCCTGACTTCGACAAGGCGCTCAACAACTACGGGGTGGTTCTGCTCCGCGAAGGCAAGGTCGACGAGGCTCTGGCCCAGTTCGAGCACGGTCTCGACGGGAACCCGTCGAGCGTCGCGCTGCTCACCAACTCAGCGCGCGCCTACCAGACGCTGGGCCGCGACGCCGACGCCGAACGGCTCCTCGCCCGCCTGGAGAAGGAGCACGCGGCGAACCCGTTCCTCTACATTTATCGGGCCGAGCAGGCGCTCGCCAAGAACGACACGGCGGGCGCCCTCGAGTACATGCGCAAGGCGTATCGGCGCAACAGCGAGCTGCCGGCGGTGCACGTGGGCCTGGCCAAGGTCTACCTGGCCATGGGCGACCGCGAGACGGCGCTCCACTACGTCGAGCGGGCGCTGAAGCTCGACGCCACCGACCCCGAAGCGCGGAAGCTCGCGGCGCTGCTCCTCGGCAAGCCGCAACAGGGGAGATGAGCGTCGGGAGCGGGCCCTTCGGACGGACCCGACGCCGGGAGAGAGCTGGAGCTCGAAGGTGACCTGGAGGTGATCATGCACACGAACCTGTCCACCCAGCGGTCCATCGTTCACTCGATCCTCTGGATCCTCCTGGGCGCCGCCGCCCTGGCGACCCTCACCGCCGCCGCGCGCAACAGCCAGCCTGCCTCCTTCGAAGGCTCTACGGACGTCATCGAGGTCCAGGTGCCGGTCAACGTCACGAGCCGCGACGGCAAGCCTGTGCGCGGCTTGACCCGGAACGACTTCCAGGTCTTCGACCGGGGCAAGGAGCAGGAGATCTCGGCCTTCGACGTGGTCGACCTCGCCGCCCTCAAGTCGGACATGCTCCGGGGACCCTCGTCCATCGAGGCCGCGGTTCCCGCCGCCGCCCGGCGCCACTTCCTCCTGCTCTTTGACCTCACCTTCTCGAGCCCCGCCGCGGTGGTCAAGGCGCGCCGCGCCGCCGAGAGGTTTGTGCTCGACCACCTCCATCCGACCGACCTGGCCGCGGTCGCCACGTACTCGATCGACACCGGTCCGCGGCTTCTGGTGACCTTCACCCCCGACCGGGCCCAGCTCGCCCGGGCCATCGACACGCTCGGCGCGCCCCAGCTTCTCGATCGCCACGGCGAGCTCGACCCTCTGCGCTTCATGATCGACGATCCGGAGAGGGCGAGCGCGAGCACCAGCTTCTCCGGATCGGGCGACAAGGCGGGGCAATTCGCCGGCCTCGGGGAGCAGGAGGTCCAGGCGTACGTGTCGGTGATCGCCAAGCAGATCGGCAAGTGGGAGAAGAGCTACCAGCGGGGCCGGGTCAGCTCCTGGGCGGCGGGTCTCCAGGACGTGGCCCACGCCCTCTCGTCGGTCGAGGGCCGCAAGAACGTGATCCTGCTCTCCGAGGGTTTCGACGGCCGGCTCATGCTCGGCCGCGGCGCCGACCCGTTCGACCCCAAGGCCGAGGAGGACCGGCGCAACATTCTCTCCGGCCAGCACTTCCTGGTCGACACCGACGACATCTACGGGAACACGGCGCTCCAGGGCCAGGTCAATCAGATGCTGGAGACCTTTCAGCGGTCGGACTGCCTGATCCAGGCCGTGGACATCGGCGGGTTGGGCTCGGAGTCGGCGGAAGACCGGCGCGCCCGGACCGTGGGGCAGGACGCCCTCTTCTTCATGGCCAACGAGACGGGCGGCCAGCTCTTCGAGGACTCGAACGATTTCGGTTCCGAGCTCGATGCCGTGCTCCAGCGCTCGACCGTGACCTACCTGCTCACGTTCCGGCCCGCCGGCCTCGAGCAGGACGGCAGCTACCACCGGCTCGAGGTCAAGCTGCGCAACGGCGACCTGCCCCGGAGCACCGACCTGGCCTATCGCGCCGGCTACTTCGCGCCCCGCCCGTACAAGGACCTCCACCCCCTGGAGAAGAGCCTCCTGGCCTCCGACGCCATCGCCAGCGCGACGCCGCGCAAAGACCTGGACATCAACGTCCTCGCCGCCCCCTTCCGGGCCACCGACGCCCGGTCCTACCTGCCGGTCATCATCGAGGTCGGGGGGAAGAAGCTCATGACCGGCAACGAGGGCGAGGAGCTGAGCACCGAGTTCTACGCCTACGTGAGCAACGACAAGGGCGAGATGAAGGACTTCTTCTCCCAGCGGGTGAGCCTCAAGCTCACCCAGCAAGGGCAGGAGCAGATGCGGGACACGGGTCTTAAATATTATGGACACCTGAGCCTGGACCCGGGCCAGTACCTGGTGCGGGTGCTCGTGCGCAACACCCAGACCGGCCGCACCGGCGTTCTGAGCGTTCCGGTCACGGTGCCCGATTACGGTGCCACCAAGACGGAGCTGCTCCCGCCCTTCTTCCCCGAGCCCCAGGGGCGCTGGTTCCTGGTGCGCGAGCAACAGGGGGCCCAGAAGGGCAGTGTCGTCTATCCCTTCACCGTCAACGGATCCCCTTACATCCCCGCCGCCAAGCCCGTGATCCACCCGGGCAAGGAGAACGAGGTCGTGCTGGTCGCGTACAATCTGGCCAAAGGCGACGTGGAGCTCAAGGGAACCGTCGTCGGCTCGGACGGCCGGAAGCTGGATGCCGGCAAGCTGTCCCTGGTAGAGCGGACCGTGACCGGCATCGGCGGCCTCGACAAGCTCGTGGCGCGCTTCCGAGTGAACGACCTGGCAGGTGGCACGTATACGTTGAACGTAGACCTTCAGCAGCCCGGCGGCGGCCTCGAGAGGCGGAGCTCCATCCCCTTCAGCGTTCCGAACTCCTGAGGTCCGCGCCCAGCACGACATCCGGAGAGCCGTCATGACCCGACGAATCCAGCATCCTCTTCTCGCGCTCCTGATCGTGAGCGCGGTTCTGGCATTGCCCGTCCTCGCCCAGAAGGACCGGGGCAAGGCCAAACCCCAGGGCTCGAAACAGTTCGGAGGGACCGTCGAGGTGACCACCGTCGAGGTGCCGGTGCAGGTGATCCGGGACGGCGATCCGGTGCGCGGGCTGACCGCCGCCGACTTCGCGCTCTTCGACGGGCGCAAGCAACAGAAGATCACCGGGTTCGACATGGTCGACCTCAAGGAGTACGGCAAGGATAAGGATCTGCCCCTCCAGGCCGTCCCCCTCTCGGCCCGGCGCCACTTCCTCTTCCTGTTCGACTTCACCTACTCCGACCCCACGGCCGTCACCCGGGCGCGGGAGGCGGCCGAGAAGCTGGTCCAGAACCAGCTCCATCCCACCGACCTGGCTGCCGTCGCCACCTACTCGAACCAGAATGCACTGCAGCTCGTGCTCGGGTTCACCAGCGACCGCAAGCAGATCGACGCCGCCATCCAGACCCTGGGGCTGCCCCAGTACTCGAAGGGCGCGCCCGATCCCCTCGCCCTGGTCTACGACCCCCAGCTCGAGAGCAGCGCTCCGGCGATCGGTACCGCCTCGCAGGGCGGCGGCAAGGGCGGGAGGGGCGAGTCGGCGTTCGTGGAGAATCTGAAGGACCTCAACATCGGATTCAACCGCGCCAGCCGCGGCGAGGCGCAGGGCCGGGTGGCGGCCCTCACCACCGCCTTCGAGGACCTCGCCAAGGTCCTTCACGAGGCCGAGGGGCGAAAGTATGTGGTCTACCTTTCGGAGGGGTTCGACGCTTCGGTCATCACCGGTAGCCAGGACGCGAAGCGCCAGATGGAGATGGCGGCCAACGCCAACGCCGGGGAGTACTGGAAGGACGACTCGGAGGAGCGCTACGGCTCCACCGGCACGCTCAACGCCGTCCAGAAGATGCTCGAAGAGTTCCGGCGCTCCGACTGCACGATCGAGGCGGTCGACATCGGCGGCCTGCGCGCGGGGACCGACGCCAAGAGCCAGACCCTGGGCCAGGACAGCCTGTTCATGATGGCGAACCAGACCGGTGGCGAGATGTACCGCAACTTCAACGACCTGGGCTCGGCCATGGGCGAGATGCTCAAGCGGACCTCGGTCACCTACGTCCTCTCCTTCCAGCCCGAGGACCTGAAGCCCAACGGCGAGTTCCACAAGCTCAAGGTCGAGCTCAAGAACGCCCCGCGCGGCACGCGCCTGGTCTACCGTCCGGGCTTCTACGCACCCAAGCCCTACGACCAGCGCAGCCCGCTCGAGAAGCGCTTCGAGGCGGCCGACCAGATCCTTTCGGGAGCCTCCAGCGGCGCCCTCGAAGCGTCGGTCGTCGCCGCCCCCTTCCACGCCGAGGCGGGGCGTGGCTACGTGCCGGTGATCATCGACGTCGACGGGCCGAAGCTCCTCGCCCAGAGCTCGGGCGACAAGATCTACCTGGAGATCTACGCGTACGCCATCGCGAAGGACGGCGGCGTGGCGGACTTCCTCTCCCAGAACATGGGTCTCGACCTCAAGAAGGTTCGCTCCAAGCTCGAGGCGGGCGGCCTCAAGTTCTTCGGCGATCTGGACGTTCCCGCCGGCCGGTATCAGGTCCGGGTGCTGGTCCGTGACTCCAAGACCGGCCTCTCGAGCACCCGGTCCATCCCGGTGACGGTGCCCGAGTTCGGTGCGGGCTCGCCGACCCTGGCCATGCCGCTCTTCCCGGTGGCGACCGACGGGTGGCTGGTGGTCCAGGAGGCCTCGGGCGCCGAGGAGCGGAGCCAGCGCCCCTTCCCGTTCACGGTGAACGGGAGCTCCTTCCTGCCCGCGGCGCGACCGGTGATCCACCCCGACGGCGAGGCCCAGTTCGTGCTCATGGGGTACAACCTGGGCGACGGCTCGATCCCGCTCGAGACCCAGTGCCTCGGGGCCGACGGCAAGGTGGTGGCGGGCCCGAAAGTCTCGTTCATGGGCCGCGGCAAGACGGCCGCCGCGGACGAGACCCAGCTCCTCCTGAAGCTCCAGCCCAACGGTCTGCCGGCCGGCGAGTACCGCTTGGTGGCGAGCATCCACGGCCAGGCGACCACGGCCTCGATCCCGTTCGTGGTCTCGGGGTCGTAGCGATCGATCCATGGGGGGCCGGTGAACACTCCGCGCCGGGCCGCCTCTCGCGCCCTGTGCCTGGCCGCCCTGCTGCTCATCGCGGCCCCGGCTGCCGCCTCTTCCGAGCCGGCTCGGGGTGCCGCGTACGGGGACGTGAGAGATCTCCTCTCCGCCGACCGGGACGTCGTCCGGCGAGCCGTGGGGCGGTTGGTCGAGGCCCGCGACCCGAGGCTGGTTCCGGCCATCGTCGACGCCCTCTTCTTCCTCCCGAGCGCCCGCCGCGGGCCCGCCCTGACCGTGCTCCTGGCCCTTACCGGCGAGCGGCGCGGGCGCCGCTACCTCGATTGGGTGGAATACGTCGGAGGCCGGACGGACCTCGAGCCCGCTCCGGGCTACGCCGCCTGGAAGGGCTCGCTGCTCAAGCGCATCGACCCCCGCTTCGGTGGCCTGATCCACGACGGCGTCGCGAGCCGGGTCCGCCTCGAGGAGATCGTCTGGGGCGGGGTGCGCTTCGAAGGCATCCCGGCCCTCGACCTGCCGCGCCACGTGGCGGCGTCCGAGGCCGCGTATCTCGGAGACTCCGACCTGGTGTTCGGCATCTCGGTGGGCGGTGAGCACCGGGCCTATCCGCGCCGGATCCTGTCCTGGCACGAGATGGCCAACGACGTGGTGGGCGGCGAGCCGGTCACCCTCTCCTACTGCACCCTGTGCGGCTCGGCGGTCCTCTACTCGGCGCGCGGGCCGGGCGGACAGATCCTCACCTTCGGGACCTCCGGGCTCCTCTTCCGGAGCAACAAGCTCATGGTCGACCGCTCTACAGGGACCCTGTGGCTCAACCTCACCGGCGAGGCGGTGGTCGGCCCCCTGTCCGGGGGCCCGGCGGGGAAGTCGGCGCGCCTCACGGGCCTGGCGGTGACCCTGACCACCTGGGCCGCCTGGCGCGCGCGCCACCCCGACACGACCGTCCTGGCCCTCGAGCCGGAGCGGGCCCGGCGCTGGGGGTTCGACTACTCGCCGGGTGCCGCGGACCGGGCGCGCCGAGGAGTCTCCTTCCCGGTCTGGAAGCGCAGCGACCGGCTCGATGCCAGGGCCGAGATCTACGCCCTGCGCCTCGGCGGGTCCGCCAAGGCCTACCCCCTCGACCTCCTCGCCGCTGAGGGTCTGGTCGACGACGCGGTGGGCGCCGAGCCGGTGGTCCTGGTGAGCGAGCCGGGCAGCGGCGCGGTCCGCGCCTACCGCCGAGGGGTCCACCGCTTCGTCCGGGGATCGGCCGCGACCCGCGCCTCCGGCGGCGAGGTCCTGGAGGACGAGCGGGGCCGGCCGTGGCGCCTCACCGAGGAGGCTCTCGAGCCCCCCGACGGGGCCGGCGAGCCGGGCCTCGATCGGCTGCCGGGGCACGTCGTTTTCTGGCTCGGGTGGTACGCGTTCTATCCGGGGACCGAGGTCTACGAGGGGGCGGAGGCAGAACGGCCGGCTCCGGCTCAGCGGTCTTTCGCCGCCTCGGCGAGCCAGGGAGCCCGAATCGGCTTCCCGGCGAGGTAGCTCGCGAGCTGTGCCTGGAGCTCGGGCAGCAAGTCGGTCCGTCCCACGGCCTTGGCCCGCTCGATGACCTTCCTCTGCATGGCGGCTGCCTGCTCGTACTCGCCCACCGCGGCCTGGGCCATGGCCACGGTCTGGCCGTGCTCGATGGTGGCGTAGGTTCGGAAGACCGCCACCGCGAGCGCGAGAGCGCGCCGGCCGTCCCGCACCTCCGGGTCCTTGGCGGTGGCCAGGAGGCGGGCGAGGGCGTGCCGCAGGGGCAGGCTGTCGGGGAAGTGCTCGAGGGCTCCCTCCAAGGTCTTCCGGGCCTCGGCCTCCCGGCCGGCGAGCAGGAAGGCCGTCGCCTCGCCGAACCACGCCTGCTCGTTCTCGGGCGCCAGCTCCTTCGCCCGGGAGAAGCTCTGGGCGGCCTCCGCGTAACGCCCCACCCGGCCCAGGGCGGCGCCGAGCGCCATGTGGGCCGAAACGAGCTCGGGTGCCACGGAGGCGGCTTCCTCCAGATCTTTCAGCCGGCCCGATTGCATCAGCAGATTGGCCAGGAGCTCCTTCGGCTGCTTGCCCTCCGGGTCGGCGCTCACCGCGTGGCGGGCCTGCTCGATCGCCTCCTGGCTGTGCCCGAGTTGCTCGAGGACGAGCGCCAGGTTGTACTGCGCGTCGGCATAGTCCGGAGCCAGCTCCACGGCCTTTCGAAACTCTCGAGCGGCGCTCTCCAGCTCCTTCCGGGCGAGATAGAGGTTGCCCACGTTGAAGTGGGAGACAGGGTTGTCGGGCTGACGCTCGAGCAGGTTCAGGTAGAGCTTCAAGGCCTCGTCGATGTGTCCGGTCTCGGCAAGCGCCGAGGCCAGCGCCTGGCGCGCCTGGAGGTTGTCGGGCGCCGCCGCCACCGCCTTCCGATAGAAGGGCACGGCGGCCTCCGGGTGGCCCAGCGCCACCTCCCGGTTCCCAAGGTCCATGGGAATTCCCGCGCCGGTGGCGAGGAGAGAGAGGCTGTCGACGAGGGGATCGGGGAAGACGGGGTCCTGGGTACCCCTCTTGGCGAGCTGCTCGCGGGCGCGATCGAGGTCCCCTAGCTGGCGGTAGGCCAGGCCGAGCTGGTAGTGGGCCGAGGTGGCCTGCGGTTGCGCGGCGAGAACCTTCTCGAAGTGCTGCACCGCCGTGTCGTAGTCGCCGCGCGCCATGGCCACCCGTCCCAGGCCGTAGAGGGCGGCGGCGCCGGCCCCCACCTTCAGCGCCTCCCGATACCGCGCCTCCGCGTCGTCGACCCGCCCGTCGGCGATGGCGATTCCCCCCAGCCGCAGCAGGCTGGGGAAGTCCCCCGGTCGCAGCTCGAGGGCCTTCTCGAACGCGGACACGGCGCGCTTCGAGTCCCCGGCCCGCTCCGCGACGACTCCCTGGTAGTAGCTCCAGCGATAGTCCTCGGGCGTGAGCCGCCGCGCGTTCTCGAAGGCCACGCCGGCGACGTCGTCGAAGCCGTAGAGGAGGTAGAGCTGGCCCACTCTCCCGGAGAGCTCGGCCAGCTCGCGCGGGGCGACATCGGGCTTAGCCAGGAGCTTCTTCAGGGCCGATCGCTGGTTCTCGAGTTGGCGGCGGGCCGCCGGGTCCGAGCCCTCGAGGTCGGGCTCGGGGAGGGGGAGGAGCTTTGCCTGCTCCACGGCTCCCCCGGACGCGGGTGATGGTGGTGCCTGCGAGGGAGGCGCCCCCAGCCCCTCCTCCGGGGGAATGGGGAATCCCGGGTGCGAGACCAGGACCAGGCCCAGGGCCAGGAGAGGGATGAGGCGGCGGCCTCTCAATGGGTGGCCGGCTCCCTCTCTCCGGTGCCCTGGAGCAGGGTTGTGTACCGCTCGGGCTCCGGGGCTGGGAAGCGCTCCACCGAGCCGTCGGGCCAGAGGACCTTCACCGCCTCGAGCTCGGTGCCGGCGCCGGCCCCGCCCAGGCCGAAGAGCACCCGGGGATCTCCCGCGGACTCGTAGCTTCCGTCGGTGTGTGCGCGGCGCCAGAGGGGCGGCGCTCCTTTGCGCATCAGCTCGACCCGGGCACCGAGGGCGTCCCGCCGCCCGTCGCGGGTCATCAGGCGCAGGCCGAGCCAGGGTTGGGACTGGCCGATTCTGTTGACGAGCAGCCGCACCGGGCCGGAGTTGTTGCTGACCAGCAGGTCCGGGTCACCGTCGTCGTCCACGTCACCCACCGCCACGCCACGGCTCACCTCGGAGAGCTCGAAAGAGGGGCCGGACTCGGCGCTGACGTCGACGAAATGAGCCCCTCCCATATTCCGGTAGAGCTGGTTCTTCTGACGCAGTGGGTACGGATCTCCGGCCCGGGCCTCCGTCTCGATGACCTGGGCCGCACCGTTGGCCACGAAAAGGTCGAGCCAGCCGTCGCCGTCGTAGTCGAGCACGCCGGTGCCGAAGCCGGTCTTCTCGATGCTCGGCGGCCCCAGGCCGGTCCTCATGGTCTCGTCCAGGAACAGGCTGCCCCCGTCGTTGCGGTAGAAGGTGTTCGTCTCGCCGGTGAGGTGGGCCATCAACAGGTCTTCGTCCCCGTCGCCGTCGAAGTCGGCGGCGTCCACGCCCATCGAGGCCTCCGGTTTCCCGTCCGCGTTCACCGCGACGCCGTCCATCACCGCGTCCTCGCGGAACGAGCGCCCTTTCTGATTGAGCCACAGGAAGTTGGCCATCTGGTCATTGGCCGCGTAGACGTCGATCCAGCCGTCGCCGTCGAGATCGGTCGCCACAACGCCGAGGCCGTTGCCCTTCTCGGCGGAAATTCCCATCTTGTCGGTCACGTCCTCGAAGGTGACCTTGCCGTCGGGCCCCGGCCCCAGGTTGTGCAGCAGGCGGTCCTCCACCGGGTGGTAGGCCAGGGGGGAGCAGTAGTCGGGCGCCCCGCTCGTGGTGGTGCACTTGCGGTGGCGGGCGAACTCGAAATCCACGTAGTTGAGGATGTAGAGATCGAGCCAGCCGTCGTGGTCGTAGTCGAAGAAGGTGGCTGCGATGGAGAAGCGGGTGTCGTCGGCACCTGCCTGGGCCGTGACATCGGCGAACGTGCCGTCTCCCTGGTTGTGGAGGAGCTGGTTCGGGCCGTAGTTGGCCAGGTAGAGGTCGACCTTCCCGTCGTTGTCGTAGTCCCCGGTAGCGACCCCCATGCCGTAGCCGGTGGCGATCTTCGCCAGGCCCGACGACTCGGTGACGTCGGTGAAGTGGAGCTTGCGCGACCCGTCGGGCTGGATCGTGAAGTCGTTCCTGTAGAGATGGTCCGAGAGGGGCTCGGAAGCCGGCGGCGGGTAGATGGCGTCCGCGAGGGTCTTGCCCGGGCCGAGCATGCGTCCCTGGACCATGTAGACGTCCAGGTCCCCGTCTCCGTCGTAGTCGACGAGAGCGCAGCCCGACCCGAACTCTTCAGGGAGGTAGAGCTCTCCCGACATGCCGTTGAAGTGGACGAAATCGAGGCCGGAAGGCGTGGCAGCCTCGGTGAACGCGGGCACCGAGGCTGCGGGCGATGGCGCGGCTCGGATCGCGGTGACGGGCTCGCTCCGGCCGGGGCCGGCGCCCAGGCACAAGAGCCCTGCAGCCAGGGCGAGGAGCTGCGATCGGTTCATCGGATGGGCGGTGGGGGGAAAGGCGGCTTCGGAGCTTCGATCGCAAATGTTACTACAGGTCTGTGGGTCGAGGTTGGTTCGTCAGTTCAGTTCTTGACACTTACAGTATATTCCATTATGCTGGTAAAAGTGACGAGGCCGTCCTTCTGTTACCCGTTCATTCGTAAAGGAGAATTTCGTGAAGAAGATCTCGACGAACCTCCCCCTCCTGGCCACCGCGTTCCTGGTCTGTGTCCTCTTCGTCGCGAGCCCGGCGACCGCCGCCTCCGGCTCGACCGCCGCGGTGGCTCAGCCGGCCGCCTCGCCCCAGGCTGCCCTGGCGAAGGCGGACGCGCCGGCGGTCCAGTCGGGGCCGACCTCCCGTGTTGCGTGCAACTCGCTCGTGAGTACCGTCATCGCGCCCGTTCCGCAGGCGCTCCAGACCACCAACAGCAACTGCGTCCAGTACAGCACCAGGCAGGAGTGTCAGGACCTCTGCGACTGCGGGCTGTACTGCAAGAAGACCTGCGTCCATGCCAACTGCTGCTGTACCTGCCCCTAGGGCTCCGGGACACTGAACCTTGCGCTCCCGGCCTCTATCCTTAGAAGCTCGGACCGGGAGCGCGTCTTACCCGGACGAGCCCGCTCCCGGCGGGCTCGTCCGCTCTCCTCAGGTCAACTGCATCTCGACATGGCCCGCGGAGCGGCAGGCCGCCGGACCCCGGCCGCCGGACCGGGCTTCGCAGGCGCTCAGCGACCGGGCTTCCACCCGCCGATCTCCGTCTCCCGCCGCTCCGGCCTCGGGCCTCGCGCCGCCTCGGCCCCTCCTCTGCGGGCCCCCGGCTGTGCTATAGTGCCTAGCAGACAAACCCCTGTCAGATCGACACTTGACGGCAGGGAGGACACTCGGCACATGGCGGACAGGCCCCGAAAGACGGATCTCGAGATCTTTGGTGCGGTCTACCGCGTGCGGGGTAACGACGACCGGGAGTACCTCCAGGAGCTGGCGGCCGGAGTCGACCGGAAGATGCGCGAGATCTCAGAGCAGGTCTCGACGGTGGACACGGCCAAGATCGCGATCCTGGCGGCTCTGAACTTGGCGGACGAACTGTTCCAGACCAAGCGCTTGTTGGAAGGGGAACGGGTCGAGATCCAGGAGAAGGTGGCGGCGCTGACCGGCGAATTGACCGAAGTGCTTCAAGGCTGAAGGCCGGAAGCGTCGTCCTAGAAATATGATGTACAAAGAGTTTGCATCCCCTGCGTGGTTCGTGATGGGCCAACCCATTGTAGAACCAACATTATTTATTAGGGAGTCTTCACCCGCCGGACTGTGCCAGCCCCGCTCGAACGGGGACGCTGATGGCCGGCGGCGCGGACACCCACTTGGCGCTTAAGGTTCTAAGCGCGGCAGTCCACACGGCTGCGCGGGGGATGCAGCTTACCTATCCCTCCTCGTGACGGAGGAAGCTCCGGACCGCCCGCACCCCCCTCCCGGCAGGACGAGGGGGTGGCACGTTGGATAGCACTGTCCTGATGGGGTTTGCGATCGCCCTGGTGGTCGTGATCCCGCTGATCTGGTGGCTCGTGCTCCGCCGGCTGGCGAAGCGCGTGACCGCTCGTGCGCGCCGCCAAGCCGCGAAGGTCCTCGAGGAGGCCGAGCGCTCGAGCGACTCGAAGCTGCGCGAAGCCGAGCTCGTCGCCAAGGAGAAGCTCCTCCAGGCACGTAGCGAGTTCGAGAAGGCTTCCCGCAAACGGCGCGACGAGCTCGAGACCCTGGAGCGCCGTCTCACCCAGAAGGAGGACACCCTCGACAAGCGGCTCGATCAGCTCGAGACTCGGGAGCGGGACGTGCAGAGCCGCGACCGGGAGATCCAGGAGCGGGATCGCCTCTCGGAGCGTCGGCAGGAGGAGATCGACGCGCTCTTGGCCGAAGAGCGCGGCAAGCTCGAGCAGATCGCGGGCCTGACCGCCCAGCAGGCCAAGGACGAGCTGGTGCGGGTCATGGAGAACGAGGCCCGGATGGACGCCGCCCACGCCGTCAAGCGGATCGAGGACGAGGCGCGGGAACAAGCGCAGCGGCAAGCCCAGCGCATCATCGGCATGGCCGTTCAGCGCTCCGCTTCGGACTACGTCTCGGAAACCACGGTTTCGGTGGTGGTCCTGCCCTCGGACGAGATGAAGGGGCGGATCATCGGCCGCGAGGGCCGCAACATCCGCGCCCTCGAAGCGGCCACCGGTATCGACCTGATCGTCGACGACACACCCGAGGCTGTGATCCTCTCCGGCTTCGACCCGTTCCGTCGCGAAATCGCCCGGGTAGCCCTCGAGCGCCTGATCGCCGACGGCCGGATCCATCCGGCGCGGATCGAAGAGGTCGTGGAGAAGGTCCGGGCCGAGCTCGACGAGCTGATCGTCGAAGAGGGTGAGTCGGCCCTGCTCGAGCTCAACATCCCGGAGGTCCACCCCGAGCTGGTCAAGCTCCTGGGCCGCCTGCGCTTCCGCACCTCGTACGGCCAGAACGTGCTCCAGCACTCGAAGGAGGTCTCCTTCCTCGCCGGCATCATGGCCGGAGAGCTCAAGGCGAGCGTTCCCATCGCGCGCCGCGCCGGGCTGTTCCACGACGTGGGCAAGGCGGTGGACCGGGAGATCGACGGCACCCACCTGGAGATCGGCATCGACCTGCTCCGCCGCTACGGCGAGAGCGAGGAGGTGGTCCACGCCATGGCGTGCCACCACGGCGACTACGACCCCGAGACCGTGGAGGCGATCCTGGTCACCGCCGCCGACGCCCTGTCGGCCGCGCGGCCCGGCGCCCGGCGCGAAGTGCTCGAGACCTACGTCAAGCGTCTCGAGAAGCTCGAGGAGATCGCCGCCGGCTTCAAGGGGGTGCAGAAGACCTACGCCATCCAGGCGGGGCGCGAGGTGCGGATCATCGTCGACAGCGGCAAGATCTCGGACGAGGAAGCCATCATGCTGTCGAAGGACGTGGCCAAGAAGATCGAGTCCGAGCTCACCTACCCGGGCCAGATCAAGGTCAACGTGATCCGCGAGACCCGCTCCATCGAGTATGCGCGGTAAGGGCGAGGAAGCTCCATGCGCATTCTCTTCGTCGGCGACGTCATCGGTAAACCGGGGCGGCGGGTCCTGGCCCGCCTCCTCGACGGCCTGATCGACCGCCACCGGGCCGACTACGTGGTGGTCAACATCGAGAACGCGGCCGGTGGCTTCGGCGTCACGGCGGGAGTCCTCGCCGAGCTCGAGGAGCTGCCCATCGACTGCTACAGCTCGGGCAACCACATCTGGGACAAGAAGGAGGTCGGGGATCTCCTCGCCCGCCCTTCAGGCCGCGCCCTGCTCCGGCCCGCCAACTACCCGGCGGGCAATCCGGGCGTCGGGGTCCACGTGGGCGAGACCCCGGCCGGCTTGCCGGTGGCGGTGATCAACCTCCAGGGTCGCGTGTTCATGGACCCTCTCGACGATCCGTTCCGCACCGCGGACCGGATCCTCGCCGAGCTCGCCGAGAGCCACCCGGACCTGCACGCGGTGATCGTGGACTTCCACGCCGAGGCGACCAGCGAGAAGCAGGCGATCGCCTTCTATCTCGACGGCCGGGTGTCGGCCGTCTTCGGCACCCACACCCACGTGCCCACGGCCGACGAGCGGGTACTGCCCGGGGGCACGGCCCTCGTCACCGACGTTGGGATGACGGGGCCGTACGAGTCGATCATCGGCATGCGCCCCGACAAGGTGCTGCACCGGTTCCTGACCGCCACCCCGGCCCCCTTCCAGGTTGCCAAGCGCGACGTGCGGCTGGCCGCCGCAGTGGTCGACGTGGACGAGGCCACCGGCCACGCCCGCTCCGTCGAGCGCCTCCTGATCCCGGATCCCGGGGAGTGAGCCGGTCCCGCCGTGGTCGTCCCTTTCGAGGGGCCTCTGGGTGGCCACGGCGCATCTGCTATCCTTGCAATTGATGAGGTTCGCTTCCCTCCTCCTCGTTGCGAGCCTGTTGCTTCCCACCCTGGCCGCCGTCGCCGCCGCGCCCTCCGCGGGGCGGCGGATGTCGTGTTGCCGGATGGGCACCATGGACACCGCGTGCGCCTTGCGCTGCGCTCGGGCACGCGCCATGGGCATCACGATCTTCAGCGAGTGCCCGCCGCCCGAGCTCCCTCCGGGGTCGGTCGCGGAGCCTCCGGCGATCTTGCTCGGCCTGGCGTGGACCGTCGCCCTCCCGGCGTCGGGTTCCGTGATGCCGCTGGAGCAGTTGGGCGGAGCCGGCCCCGGGCGTGAGCCGGCGGTCCCTCCGCCGCGCGCCTGACCTCCCGAACCCTCGAATAGGCTTGTACCTGTTTACGACAACCCGGGAGGTTGCCAATGAATTACCCTGTCCGGCGCCGTGCGGCGCTGATGAGTGGCTGCGCGCTCGCGCTGCTCGCCCTGCCCGCCGCGGTGGGCGCCCAAGATTCCTCCGGCGAAGTACCCGTCAGCTTGCAGTCGATCGACGAAGGCACGGCCGGCCGTGGCTTCACCACGGACACGAGCCGTCACCTTCAACTGAACGGCTTCGGCGTCGCAGATCTCACCTACAACCGAGAGACCGGCGCCAGCTCCTTCGACGCCGGCGTGTTGGCCCTGGCCGCCTACAAACAGATCACCGACGAGTTCACCGTCTTCGGACAGCTCACCACCGCCCGCGAGGCTCCGTCGCCGTTCCTCGAAGAGGAGGGAACGGCGGATGAAGGCGGTACCGAGACCGAGATCGACAACCTGATCCTCACCTGGCGCCCCGCGGCCGTCTCCGGCCTGGACGTCTCCTTCGGGAAGTTCGACTCGCCCCTGGCGATCGAGCGCGACGACGCGCCGCTCAACCTCCAGGCGACGGAGTCCTTCACCTTCCAGTTCGCCCGTCCCGTCAAGTTCACCGGCCTGCAGGTCCACCAGGCCTTCTCGCCGAAGTTCGAGGGCTGGGCCCTCGTCGCCAACGGCTGGGACCAGGACACCGACAACAACCACGCCAAGACCTTCGCCCTCTACGGGCTTTGGAGCCCGTCCCTGGCCGCCCACGTCGGCCTCGGCGTGATCCGCGGACCCGAGCAGCCCGACACCACGGGGCCCCAGCGCACGACGGCGGTGGGCACCCTGCTCTTCCAGCCGGTCCGGAGCTGGATCCTGGGTGGGGAGTCGGTGGCCGGCGAGGAGCAGGACGCGGCGCTCGACGGGGGGACCGGTCGCTGGCTGGCCCAGACCCTCTTCGTCCACCATCGCTTCGCGGACCACTGGGCGGGCACGGTGCGCGCGGACTACATGGACGACCAGGACGGCGCCCGCACCGGCACCGCCCAGACGCTCCGCTCCCTGACCGTCTCGCCCCAGTACCTGGTGGGCGGGGGCTTCTACGGCGTCTTCCGCTACCTGGCACACACCTCGCTCAAGATTCCGGAGCTCCAGGTGCGGCTCGACCTGCGCTACGACCGGTCCGACCAGAACGTCTTCCAGTCGGGGCAAGAGGGAGTGGGGCAGAACGACGCTCTCTCGGCCACGCTCCAGACAGTGTTCCTCTTCTGAGAATTCGCACCGTGAGAGATCGAGATCTGCAAAGGAGACCCGGTATGCGTCACTTCGCTTTCAGCTTGGTCCTGGTCGGGGCCGCGAGCCTTCTCGCCACCCCCACGTTCGCCCACATCACCCCCAACGTCCAGCTCGTCAAGAAGAGCGACTTCATCCACCAGAACCTCCCCAAAGCCACGCAAATGTTCGCCAAAGACCTCACGCCCGAGGTCCTCGGGAGGGTCCACGAGGCGACCGGCTGGCGCCCGGGTGAGGACGAGGCCAAGGTGTACGTCGGCCGCGACGCCGCCGGTGCCCTCGTGGGATCGGTCGTCTTTCTCTGGACCGCCTCCGAGCACGGTCCGGTGGGCATCGGGGTCGCGTTCGACCCCACCGGGACGATCCGCGCGGCCACGGTCACCGATATGGCGAGCGAGCCCCTGACCTGGGTGCGGCCGCTCCTCCAGGACGGTCGGATCGCCGCCTTCGACGGCCTGGCGCCCGACGCCAAGCCCAACCCGGCCGAGATCGCGCCCGACGTCTACGCCAACATGACCCGGTACTACGCCAAGATCATCGCCGAAGGCGTGGCCCGCGCCCGTGCGGTGGAGGAGGCGGCGCTGGGAGCTTCCTCCGGCGGCTGAGCGGCGTCGGACCGGGTGGTGCCGGGGGGTTGAGCGACCGGTGACGGTCGGTGCAAGATCGAGCCATGACCGAGCTC
Source organism: uncultured Acidobacteriota bacterium (assembly GCA_963739795.1). GTDB lineage: Bacteria > Acidobacteriota > Thermoanaerobaculia > Multivoradales > DATKCC01 > CAVUBL01. The sequence goes on from CAVUBL010000016.1 coordinate 148,331, forward strand.
ACCTCCCGGCCTTCACCCGACCCGAAGATCGACCTGCTTCGCCACACCTTGGCCACCCTGGCCTACCGCGGCGGCAAGGCGCTGCGCGGCGCGCCGCCCGAGCTCGCCGGCTTCCGGGCCGGGCCGACGACGCGCACGCCGGTGGAGATCCTGGCCCACGTGGGCGACCTCCTGGACTGGGGGTACCGGATGAGCCAAGGGGAGTCCCGCTGGACCGACGCCGAGCCGCTGCCCTGGGACGAGGAGGTCAACCGGTTCTTCGCCGCCCTCGAGCGCCTCGACCGGGCCCTGGCTGACGGCCGACGAGCGCTCGCTGCCGGCGGAGAAGATCTTCCGCGGGCCGATCGCCGACGCCCTCAGCCACGTGGGCCAGATCGCCATGCTCCGCCGCCTCGCCGGCTCACCCATCCGCGGCGAGAACTACTTCCGGGCCGACATCGAGACCGGCCGCGTCGGCCGCGACCAGGCCGCGCCGGTCAAGGAGTTCGAGTAGCGGACGGGACCGGTCCTCTCCCCGCGCCTGCGCCTGCTCGAGGTGGGGGTAGGAAGCCTTCGTTGGAGATCGAAAGTTATGGCGATGGTATTATGGCGAGGAGGCCGACCCATGACAAGAACGACCATCATGTTGCCGGAAGACCTCAAGCTCCGGGCCCAGGAAACGGCGGGAAGGCTTGGTATCTCCCTCGCCGAGCTCATTCGCGAGACCCTGGAGCGAAGGCTGGACGCGAGGCAGGACTGGCGGGACGACCCTCTCTTCTCCGAGGTTCCTGTCTATGAAGGTCCGGTGCCTCCGGACTTGTCGGAGGAGCACGACCGCTATCTGTACGGGGAGCGCGGTTGATCTTCGTCGACACGGGCGCGTTCGTCGGCCGGCACCTGGCGAAGGATCAACACCATGGTGCTGCGTCCCGCTTCTGGGCGGAGATCGGCCGCTCAGGGGAGCGGTGCGTCACCAGCAACTTCGTGGTCGACGAGGCCGTGACACTCATCGGACGCCGGGCCGGGCATCGTTTCGCGGCCGAGGTCATGCGCCGGCTCTACACGTCGCGGGCCATTGCGCTGATCCGGCCCGACGCCGAAGACGAGCTCGCCGCTTTGAAGGACTTCGAGACCTACCACGACCAGGACGTGAGCTTCACGGATTGCGTCTCGTTCGTCCTCATGAAACGGCGCAAGCTTCGGCGAGCCTTCACGTTCGACCACCACTTTCGGATCGCGGGGCTCGAGGTGGTCCCAGGGCCGTAGTACGGCGCAGTGAGTCGGTAGTGGCCGGCGACGAGCCGGTTGTGATCGCTCGGGACCGCTCGGACGCCTTGCTGATCGCGGCCACCCTGCCCATCCTCGAGGCGCGGAATCACCTCTCGATCGTGTAGACGGCGAAGCAGCTCGGCGTGCCGATCCACGAAGAGTCGCGCTGCGTCGGTCACCTCGCCCGGCCAGAGCCGCGGGTCGTCGAGCACCTGCACATCCCCCGCACTCTGGTCCCGGCTGGGCAGCGTTGAGCGCCAGACTCCGATCATTCTGTACCTCCTCTGCATTTTTCTTAAGGAGGTCATGTGGAATGATCCTGGTTCTATCGATCCCAGAGTGGTTCCGGACCTCCTTCGGATCTGTAAGAGGTGGAACATTTACCACCTGACATTGGAGGCCGCGGATCTTGCGCAACAAGTCGGTCAGCGGGTGCCGGACGACGTGGCCGGCGAAGTCGTTGAGGAACTCGAGACCTGGTTGGAAGGCGGTGCCCTTCTCAACACCATGATCCTGGAGGCGATCTCCAGCTACAAACCACTCGAAATCACGAGCGTCGAGAGGGCGATGGCGGAGATCCGCAATCTCCTGACGAGACAACCCGACCCCGAGTCGAACGCGAAAGCGGTTGGGATCTTCTATCTTCAGTTCGAGGAGGTATTCGAAGGAGTTTATTATCAGGCAATTGAAGAACTGTCGGAGAGTGAGTCGGTGGAGCTCCATCTCAGAGCGGCGCTTGGCATCGATCGCGACGCATTCTTCGTCACAAGCCTTCTTCTGAGACTGCTGGAGCGCAGTGCAGCGGAGGCCAAGCCTGCGTTCGAGAGGTGGGTCAGACCGCCTGGGAAGACGAGTCTATATTCCGATACACCTGGAGGCGCTTTTCTTCTGGCACACTTGGGACTCGCTCGGCTAGGCGCAGCTCTGCCCGAGGAAACTCCGGTCGACGCCGACGAGGCGGCATGGCGTGAGTGGGGGAAGATTCTCTATTGGATGCATCGAGCTGATCTCTCTGAGGCGGAGAGAACGGCCCAGTGTCAGAGGCCGTGGGAGAGGCTGACAAGGGAGCTGGTGCGAGCCGCCATAGATCCGTGGTACTGGATCACCCGCTACAGAGAGAGCTGGAGCCGATTGGAGCCGCTGGGGTTCCTCCTCATCTCTGAGGTGTTCCGTTGTGAGCTCAAGGCCCTCCTCGAAGAGGGGCTCCGGTCGTCAGAGGGCCTGACGAGCCTCTTCGATCACTTCAGGGTTGAAGAGCGAGTCCGGATGGTCATTGGTGAGCTCGGAGTCATTGGGGACGAGACGACGGCGGTCATGCTCGAGGGTTGGTGCGATTCGGAGGATTACGGCGAAGAGGCTGTCAAGGCGGTACGGGCGATTCGAGGGGAGTCGAGGGATTGAGGTAGAGGCCGAGGAGTGTCCGACCCTTCTGTGGGTCATGACGCGCCGCGTTATAGTAGACTGATGATCAGGTCCTTCAAAGGCCGAACGGCGAGGAGGATCTGGGAGGGCGAACGAGCTGCGAGACCCGCGCTCGAAGTTCAGCGCACTGCGAGGCGGAAGCTGAGGATGCTCAATAACGCGCAGGACGTCGGCGACCTGCAGGTACCCCCCGGGAATCGCCTGGAGATGCTCCGCGGCGATCGACGCGGCCAGTGGAGCATCCGAATCAACAACCAGTGGCGCATCTGCTTCCGCTGGAACCGGGGCGATGCCTACGAGGTCGAGATCGTCGACTACCACTGAGGGTTCATGCCCATGCCACAGAGATTGCCCAACGTTCACCCCGGGGAGGTGCTCCTGGAGGAGTTCCTCAAGCCACTCGATCTCAGTCAGAATCGACTGGCTCGGGACATCCACGTCCCGCCCAGGCGGGTCAACGAGCTGGTGCTCGGCAAGCGCGCAGTAACGCCGGACACGGCGCTCCGGTTGGCGCGTTACTTCGGCACCTCGGAGCGCTTCTGGCTCGGCCTCCAGATGGACTACGAGATCGAAGAAGCCCACCGACGAGGGGGCGAGCGGATCGCTCGCGAGGTCACCCCCCGCGCACTGGCGAGCTGACCCGCTCTCGCCACTCCCGGGCTTTCCTACCCCTGCAGCCGCCAGGCGCCGGCGACCAGCAGGAGGGCCGCCAGGAGGGCCAGGGCGCGCGGGTCGAGGGTCGGGACCTCGACCACGGGCAGCGCCGAGACCGCGAGGGTCGCGGTCGCCGGGGCGCTCGGGCCGAGGGACGAGCTCAGCATCTCGGTGATGTTGACCAGGCCCCCCGCGGCCGTCCCGACGACGTCCACCTGGACCGTGCAGATCGCCCCGGCGGCCACCGACCCCCCGCTGTACGAGACCGTGCTCGAACCCGGGGCGGCGGTGATCGTTCCCCCCGTGCAGGTGCTCGAGGCCTGGGACGGGTCGGCGATCATCATCCCCGTCGGCAGGTTGTCGGTGAACCCGAGGCCGTCGGCCGCCGCCGAGCTCCCCGAGTTGTCGATGGTGAAGGTGAGGGTGGTCGTCTCGTCGACCTGAATCGCCGTCGGGGCGAAGTCCTTGCCGAAGACGGGAAGCGGGACGACGTTCAGCGTCGAGGCCGCGGTGCCGCTCGCGCCGAGGGACGAGGTGAGCGCTCCGCTGGTGTTGACCAGGTTGCCCAATGCGGTCGCCGTCACCTTCACCGCGACGGTGCACATCGCGCCGGCGCCCACCGTGCCGCCGGTGTACGAGACCGTCCCCGAGCCCGGCGTGGCGGTGATCGTGCCGCCCGTGCAGGTGGTCGACTCGCCGGCCGGGTCCGCCACCTCCATCCCCGCCGGCAGGCCGTCGGTGAAGTCGAGCCCCGTGGCCGCCACCGAGCCCGCCGAGTTGTCGACCGTGAAGGTGAGGGTGACCGCCTCACCGACCCCGATCGCCATCGGGCTGAAGGACTTGCTGAAGCCTGGGGACGGCTCGAGGTCGAGGTTCGCCGTCGCCGGGGCCGCGGCCATGAGCCCGCCGAGGGTCAGGCTGCTCGTGGTGTTCGGGTAGCTCCCCGGTGATGCGCCGCCGGGCACCTGGACGGTCACGGAGAAGGTGCACGAGCCGCTCGGATCGAGGCTTCCGGAGGTGAAGGTGAGGAGGCTCGTACCGGAGAGCTGGGAGCCTGCGCCGCAGACGCCGCTCGCCGGCAGGCCGACCGCCACCAGGCCCGGAAGCACTGCGTTCAGGTCGTCGAGGAACGACAGGCCGGAGACCCCCGAGGTCGTGCTCAGGTTCTCGAGGGTGAAGGTCAGGGTCGTGGTGCCGCCGGGTCCGGTGGGCGCGTCGAAGCTCTTGCTGAACGCGACGCCCTGGACAGACAGCGTGTCGGTGGCCGGAGGCGCGCTGGTCGCGACGCCTCCCACGGTGCCGGTCAGATCGCTCGTGACGTTGGTGGCCACGGTGCCCGCCGCCACTCCCGTGGGTACCTGGAGGGTGACGTCGAAGGTGCACGAGCCGCCGGCGGGCAGGCTCCCGCCGGTCAGGGTGAGCACCGAGGTCCCGGAGAGCTGAGAGCCTGCGCCGCAGACGTCGTTCATCGGCGTGCTGCTGGCGATCAGGCCGCTGAGGGCCGCGTCCAGGTCGTCGGTGAAGGTGAGCCCGGTCGCCGCCTGGGAGGGATCGGCGTTCCCCAGGACGAACTCCAGGGTCACCGTCGAGCCGGCGACCACGGCGTCCTGGAGGAAGGTCTTGGTGATGGAGAGGGGCAGCTCGACGGTCAGGCTGTCCGAGGCCGGCGCGACCGTGACCGGGTTGCCGTCGACGTCGGCGCTCACGGAGCTGGTCATGTTGGCGTACTCCCCGGGGCTCGCGGCGGCCGGCACGGTGAGGGACACGCTGAACGTGCACGAGGCGCCGGGCGCGAGGTTGCCGCCGGTGAAGACCAGGATCGATCCCGTGGCGGCGAGCTGGGAGCCCATTCCGCAGACGTCGTTCACGGGCAGCCCGGTGGGGGAGAGGCCGGAGAGCACGGTGCTCAGGTCGTCGGTGAAGGCGGCGTTGGTGACGCTCGCGGTCGGGCTCGCGTTGCTGAGCATGAACTGGAGGGTGACGGTGCCGCCCGGCACCACCGGGTCGTCGGTGAAGCTCTTGGTGAGCTCGAGACCGGCGACGACGAGGTTGTCCGTGGCGGCCCCGCCGGTGGTCGCGAGGCCGTCGACCGTGGCGGTCACGGCGCTCGTGGTGTTCGTGTACGAGCCGGGGAGGGCCGCCGCGGGCACCTGGACCGTGACGTTGAAGGTGCACGAGGAGGACGGGGCGAGGCTCCCGCCGGTGAAGGACAGGGTCGAGGTCCCCGAGATCTGGGAGCCTGCGCCGCAGACGTCGTTCGCCGGGAGGCCGATCGCCACCAGGCCGGAGAGCACCGCGTCGAGGTCGTCGGTGAAGGCGATGTCGGTGGCCCCGGCAGGTGCGTTCTCGTCGTAGGTCAGCGTGAACTGGAGGGTCGTCGTTCCGCCGGGGAGGGCCGGGCCTAGGAAGGCCTTGGTGAGCCTCGGAGGGGCGATCACCTCCAGGTCGTCGGAGGCCGACTTCCCGACGACCGTCTCGGCGTTCACCGTGCCCTCGATTGCGCTCGTGGTGTTGGTGGTGATTCCGGGGGGAGTGTCCGCCGGCACGTGCACGGAGAGGTCGAACGTGCAGGTGTCGCCGGGCGCCAGGCTGGCTCCCGACACGAGGATGCCGATGTCGCCCAAGGGGAAGACGCCACCGGACAGCTTGTTGATGGTCGAGCCGCCGCCGCAGAAACCGCTCGGCGGCACGGTGACGTCCGCGAGAGTCACGCCGGACAAGGCGGGGCTCAGGTCGTCGTTGAACGTGATGCCGGTAATGGGCGAGGCGGGGTCGCTGTTGGTGATGGAGAACTCCAGGGTGACCGTTCCGTCGGCGATCACCGGATCATCGGTGAACGTCTTGGTGAGGATCGGAAACGGCTGGATGATGAGGTCGTCGGAGGCGGGGGGGAAGACGACGGGTGCCCCTCCCGCCGCGGCGGTGACCGAGCTGGTGGTGTTGGTGTAGGAACCGGCGGCGGCGCCGGCCGGGACCTGGAGCGTGACGTCGAAGGTGCAGCTCCCTCCGGCCGGGAGGTCCCCGCCGGAGAAGGTGAGCAGGCTGGTCCCCGTGAGGCTCGATCCCGCGCCGCAGACGTCGCTGGCCGGCAGTCCCGTCGCCACGAGGCCGGACAGGGTCGCGTCCAGGTCGTCGGTGAAGGAGACGCCGGTCACGGCGTTCGCCCGGTCCAAGTTGACCATGGTGAACTCCAGGGTGACGGTGCCTCCCGGTGCCGCCGGGTCGTCGATGAAGGTCTTGTTCAGGAAGCTCACCGGTGCGTTCAGGACGGCCGCGGCCTTGCCGGCAGAGCCGCGGCTCGACGAGAGGTTACTCGTGACGTTGTCGAAGGTGCCGCCCACCGTGGGCACGACGTCGAGGGCCAGGGAGCACGACGAGTTGGCGAGGAGGAAGCCCGAGATCAGCCGCACCGAGCTCGTTCCGGGGCTCGCCGTCACCGTGCCGCCACAGGTGTTCACGAGGTTGACCGGGCTGGCCACCGTCAGCCCGGGAGGCAAGTCGTCGGAGAACAGCAGACCGCTCACGAGGGAACCGATGGCCGAGTCGTCGATGGTGAAAGTGAGCCTGCTCACGTGGCCGACGGCGACGGTGGACGGCGAGAAGCTCTTGGAGAAGGCGGGCAGGCCGGCGTCCACCGTGAGGTCTGCGCTGGCGGTCCCGCTGTTGCCCTGGTCGGAGGTCAGGTCCCCCGAGACGTTGGTGTGCGTGCCCGCCATGCTGCTGGTCACGTTCACCGTCACCCGGCACTCCGAGCCGACACCGACCGAGCCGCCGGAGAAGTCGATCGTCGTGCCACCGTCGGGTGCGCTCACGATGCCGCCGCAGGTGGAGGTGGGCCCGGCGGGCGTGGCGAGGGTCACTCCCGAGGGTAGCGTGTCGCTGAACGCCAGGTCCGCGGCAGGTGTCGGAAAGTCCTCCCCGGTCGTGCTGATGGTGAAGGTCAGCGTGCTCACGCTGCCCGGGCCGATCGTCGCCGGGTCGAAGGCCTTGGAGAAGAACGGCGCCTCGGCGTGGGCGGCGGCGGTCGAGGCGAGGAGCAGGGCTGCGAGAGCCACGAGGAACGCGGGAGCTCGGCGGGTCGAGCGGCTGTCGATCATGGGCGGGCGCCTTCTCGGAGAGGGTTTGTGCGGAGAGTCAACGGGTAGACCGACACCTCCCGACGAGGCACCGATCGTCGAGTGTGAAGCTACCACCGATCGCCCTTCGCCGGTGTCGCCGTTCCCCCGATGCGAGGCTAGGAATCTCTCCTACGAGAGGCTACGTGCCGCTCACCTCGTCGCGCTCCGGGGTGACCTCCTCGACCCGCGAGGGATCGATCCAGCGCGTCTGCATCCAACGCACCGCCATCAGGTCGACGAGGCCCCGCCAGAGCCGGTTCCAGATGCCGTACTTCGTGGTGCCGAAGCGCCGCGGCCGGTGGCCGACCGGGACCTCGGTGATGCGGGCCCCGGCCAGCTTGAGGAGGGTGGGGAGGAAGCGGTGCATGCCGGTGAACATGGGCAGCTCGCGCAGGAACTCGACGCGGCAGGCCCGGAGCGTGCAGCCGACGTCGGTGACCGATTCGCCGGTCAGCCGGTTGCGCACCCCGTTGGCGATGCGCGAGGAGAGGCGCCGCAGCCAGGTGTCCTGGCGCTTGACCCGCACCCCCGAGACCACGTCGTAGCCGGACAAGGCCTCGAGCACGCGGGGGATGTCGGCCGGGTCGTTCTGAAGGTCGGCGTCCAGGGTCACGATGACCGGCGCTCGCGCCGCCTGCCAGCCGGCCGCGAGTGCGGCCGATTGCCCCTGGTTCGGGCGCTGGCGGAGGACCCGGATCGCCCGGTCCTCACCGGCCAGGTGGGCGAGGACCTCGGGCGTCGAGTCGGTCGAGCCGTCGTCGACGAAGAGGAGCTCGTACGGGATTCCGGCGGCCGTCAGGGCGTCCCGGATCTCCCGGGCGAGCACCGGCACGCTCTCGCCCTCGTTGTAGGCGGGGACGACGATGGAGACCTGGGGCTCGCTCACGGAAGAATCCTCGTGCCGCAGCGGTTGGGCGGGATGCCCGGGTGGAGCTGGCGCCGGTGCGGCGGGACGTGCGATTATGCCCGATCTCGTGGACGAGAGTCGCCCGGCCGTCCACGGGCACCGCCGAGTAGAATTCGGAATCGAATCGACGGGGAGGATCCATCGATGCGCCGCACCGTTCGTACGAGGCTCCGCGCCTTGGTCTTCCTGGCCGCCGGCTCGCTCGCGCTCCTGGCTCCGAGGGCTGCCGCGGCCCGGGCGGGCGGTCCCGTTCTCACGGAGGTGGCCGTCTGGGCCGGACGGTTCGACGTGCTGGAGAACGACTCGTCGACGGAAGTCGGCGCCGAGCTCCGCTACCGGCCGTTCTGGGAGGGCTCCTCGCCGATTCGTTGGCGGCTCGCACCGGCGTGGGGGACCATGGTCACCAGCGAGCGCTCGGCCTACGTCTACGCCGGGTTCCGCCTGGAGCTGCCTCTCGGCCCCCGCTGGCGGTTGGTTCCCCAATCGGGGGCGGGCCTGTACCACCAGGGAGACGGCAAGGACCTCGGCGGGCCGGTCGAGTTCCGGTCGGGGTTCGAGCTCGACCTGCGGCTCGGTGACGCCCACAACGTGGGCCTGATCTTCTATCACCTCTCGAACGCGGTTCTCTACGACCAAAACCCCGGCGCGGAGAGCCTGGCGCTCCAGTTGACGTGGCGCCTCGGCGGGCGCTGAGCGCGTCGTCTCTGTGTTACGCTGATTCGTCCCGGCTGGTACCGGAAGGAGACCCGCGATGGCCGTCGATCCCGAGCTTCTCGAAATCCTCGTCTGCCCCAAGACCAAAGGCGAGCTGGAGCTCGTCGACCTCCCCGAGGAGACGCGCCGGACGCTGGTGGAGAAGTTCCGCGAGCACTTCCGGGACGAGGAGCCGGCGGTGGAGCAGGGACTCTACTCGCCCGACTCCGGTCTTCTCTATCCAATCGTCTCCGACATCCCGATCATGCTCGTCGACGAGGCCCTTCCCGGCACCGTGATCGGTCGCAAGGGCCCGGCGGCGGACTGACCGCCTGCGGTGCGACTCGATCAACTCCTCGTCGAGCGCGGTCTCTTCGTCAGCCGTGAGCGTGCGCGCCGGGCGGTGATGGCAGGGACCGTGCAGGTGGAAGGGCGACGGGTCGACAAACCCGGGACAAGGGTCGAGGACGGTGCCCGGATCGAAGTCGTCGAGCGGGGCGAGCCGTACGTCTCCCGGGGTGGCCGTAAGCTCGAGGCGGCCCTCGGCGCCTTCGAGATCGATCCGCGTGGCCGCGTGTGCCTGGACGTCGGCGCGTCCACCGGGGGGTTCACTGACTGTCTTCTCGAGCGTGGCGCGGCCCGCGTCTACGCCGTCGACGTGGGCTACGGCCAGCTCGACTACCGGTTGCGCAACGACCCGCGGGTGGTGGTCATGGAGCGAGTCAACGTTCGCTATCTCGAGCCGGACGCCCTGCCCGAGCCGCTGGGCCTGGTGACGGTCGACGTCTCGTTCATCTCCCTCACCAAGGTGGTCCCGGCCCTCCTCCCGCACCTGGCGCGGCCCGGCGGGCTCCTGCTCACCCTGGTGAAGCCGCAGTTCGAAGCCGGCCGCGGTCAGGTCGGCAAGGGGGGCATCGTGCGCGATCCGGAGGTCCGGAGACGGGCGATCGAGACGACGGTCGAGTCCCTGGCGGCCCTGGGTCTCGAGGTGGTGGGCACGGTGGATTCGGAGGTGCCGGGGGCGGGAGGCAACCGCGAGGCGTTCGCCCTCTTCCGGTGGAGCCCGTCGTGAGCGGCTTCGGCAAGATCGCAGTCGTCGCCAAGGCGACCAGCCGCGAGGCGGTCCAGACGGCCCACGAGCTGGCCGGCTGGCTGGTGCGCCGGGGCCTCGAGGTCGCCCTCGACGGCGCCGCCCTGAGGGCCCGCGCCTCGGCGGCGGTGGAGACTTTCGACCCGGCCGCCACCTACGACCTGGTGGTGGTGCTGGGCGGCGACGGCACCATGCTCTCGGTGGCCCGGAGCCTCCAGCACGAGCTGCCGATCCTCGGGGTCAACCTGGGACACCTGGGCTTCCTGACGGAGATCGGCCGCGACGAGCTCTACCCGAACCTGGTCAAGGTGCTCGCGGGCGACTACCGGATCGAGAAGCGTGGGCTGTTCGACATCGAGCTGCGCCGCTCGAGCGGCGGCTCGACCTCCTACGAGGTGCTCAACGACGCGGTGATCGCCAAGAGCGCCCTGGCCCGGATCATCGAGCTCGACGTGTTCGTCGACAGCCTGAGCGTGGCCCGCTACCGGGCCGACGGGCTGATCATCTCCACGCCCACGGGCTCGACTGCCTACAACCTGTCGGCCGGGGGGCCGATCATCTACCCGCTCCTCCCGGTCGCGGTGATCACGCCGATCTGCCCCCACACCCTCTCCCAGCGTCCGGTCGTGGTGCCGGACGACGAGCAGATCGAGATCGTCCTCGAGACGCCCCGCGAGGAGGTCTACCTGACCCTGGACGGCCAGGAGGGCACCACCATGGGCTACCGCGACCGGATCTCGGTGGCTCGCTCGGCCCGCCACGTTCAGCTCGTCAAGACGACGGCGCGGACGTTCTACGACAGCTTGCGGGGCAAGCTGCGCTGGGGAGGGCTGTCGGGCGACCCGCGCTTCAGGTCGGCCGAGGACGACCGCGGACCGGGCAGCGAACCTGACCCCGAGCCCGACTCCGAGGGAGAGCCGGAGTCGGGCCCGGTCCCGGGGTAGGCGGGATGAGCGAGGAGGAGCTCACCCGGCCCGGCGCCGCGGAGGACGCCGCGGAGGAGGCCCCGGAGACGCCGGAGACCGGCCCCGGGGCGCGGCGAGGGCGCAAGGTCCGGGGATGCCTCCTGCGCTCGGCCGTCTACGCCCTCGTCGTGATCGCTGTGGCGGTCGCCGGCGCCTACGCCTGGCTCCAGGGCTCGGGCGCGCGCACCCGGGTTCGCAACGTTCTCGAGAGCCGCCTCGCCACCTACTTCGGCCGCGACGTCACGGTCGGCGCCGTCCACTGGACGCTCTATCCCTTCTCGGTCGAGCTCGACGACCTGGTGATCCCCGGCGACCGGCCCGGCGCCGCGCCCGTCGCTCGCGTCCCCCGGCTCTCGATCCATGCCCAGATCGCGGGCTGGAAGCGCTGGAACCGGCCCGAGGTCCGGATCTCCCAGGTGTTCGTCGAGCGGCCCGAGGTCTACCTGGAGGTGCGCGAGGACGGCTCGAACAACCTGCCGAGCTTCGGCAGCGGCGAAGGTGGCGAGAGCCGGGTCGAGGTGCGGGTCGCCGCCGTGGTCGTGGAGAAGGGGCGCTTCCACCTGAACGCCCTCGAGATGCCGTTCGACCTCCAGGCCCACGCGGTCTTCGCCCGCCTCGTGGGCACCGGCGGCCAGGGGGGGGCGAGCTGGAGGGGCTCGCCACCGCCCAGCAGGTGGAGGTCGTCCTGCCGCCCGGAAAGAGCTACGTGGCGGCGTTCTCGGGCAAGGTGAAGATCGGCCCGCAGAAGGTCGAGATCGTGACCTCCCGCCTGACCGGACCGGACCTCCGCGCCGAGGCCCACGGCACCCTCCTGGTGCCGGAGGAGACGCGGGCCCTGAGCCTCGAGCTCTCGGCCGAGGGCCAGGTCGCCCTCGCCGCCGACCTGGGCTACATGGACGCCGGGGAGCCCCCGGTCTCCGGACCCTTCCGGTTCGAGGGCCACCTGCTCTGGCGTCCCGACGGCTGGAGGGTCTCCGGCGGGCTCTCGTCGCGCCGCCTGGTCCAGGACCTCCGGATCCTCACCGACGTGCAGGGAGTTCTCACCGTGGTTCCCGACGGTCTGCGCTACGAGATCGACCACGCGGCCTACGCGGGCGGCTCGATCTCCGGGCTGGTGAGCGGCGATCTGGGCGGCGAGACCATCCCGCTCCAGGTGGATCTCCAGGTCTCGGACCTCGGGTTGCCGGAGCTGATCGCCGACCAGGACCTGCCTATCGAGGGCCTCCACGGACGGGTGAGCGGCGAGGTGAGCTACGGCTTCGAGACCGAAGACCCGGAGTCGGGCAACGGCTGGGCGGACCTCCAGGTGCGCTCGCTCTCCCAGGACGTCCTCTCGCCGGGCCTGGCCCTGACCGGCCAGGTGCCCCTGGAGATCGACCGGGGGGTGGTTCGCACGCAGGCGCTGCGCCTGGTCTCGGCCTCGGGTTCCCAGGTGGTCCAGGCCGAGGGCTCCTTCGACATCTCCGCCGGCGCCGGCGACTACCGCTACGAGCTCTCGACCCGGAACGTGGCCCAGCTCGCGGCGCTCATCCCGATCGACACCTCCGCGGGGCCTCCGGCGTGGCTGCCCACCGCTGGCCACGGAGAGGCGCAGGGCACCCTGACCCTGCGCCCCGGAGTAGTGACGAGCGACGTCTCCTTCAAGCTCTCCGGCGTCGAGAGCCCGGGGCTCCGGGCCGAGACGGTCGACGGCTCGGCCCGTGTCGGAATCGAGGGCATCCGCCACCTCATCCTCGAAGCCTCCCAGGCCGGCGGCGCCCTGATGGTCGCCGGCTCGATCCCCTTCGACGAGGGGGTCGCGGCCCTGCCCTTCGACCTGACCGTGGATGCCGCCGCCTGGCCCGGGGACGAGCGCCTGGCGGCGTGGCTGCCGGTGGAGCTGCCCATCTCCGGGCCGATCTCGGGCCGCCTGACCCTGGAGGGGAGCGTCGACAGCCCGGTGGGCACGGCGGACCTCGAGGTGGAGCCGGCGAAGCTGGCGGGCATCGAGACCGACCTCCTCCTGGCCGACCTCTCCTTCGACGCCGACCACCTGGAGGTTCAGCGGGCGGTGGTGCACACCGCGGCCGGCGAGATCCGGGCCCAGGGCACCCTCGAGATCGCGAGCGGCGCCCTCGACTTCCAGATCGCGGCGCCCACCCTCGACCTCGACAAGGAGCCCCTGGCCTCCGCCCTGCCCGGAGAGGTCACGGGCCGCCTCGCCCTCGAAGGGACGATCGGCGGCACCCTGGACCGCCCCCGGGCGGAGGCGACGGTGACCAGCGAGGGCCTGACCCTCGCCCAGCACCCGGTGGGAGGCGACGGTGCGGCCCGCCTGCGGCTGGACTGGGACGGCGAGCACCTCACCGCCGAGGGCGGCGTGCCCGAGGTCCTGGCGATCGACGGCGGCGGGGCGCTCTCCACCGAGCGGGCGGACCTCTCCTTCCACGTGGTGAGCCGGCACCTGGGCGAGGGCGTCCGGGCCCTGGTCCCGGCGGTGCCCGAGGACTTCCACGGCGACCTCGAGGGGGACCTTACGGTGGCCGGCGACTTCGCGCACCCCGACGAGCTCGCCGTGCGCCTCGAGCTGCCGAGCCTCCACCTCCATTACGAGAGCCACTCCCTGGCCAACGTCGAGCCCGTGGTCGTCCGCTACACCGGCTCGGCGCTCGAGGTGGACTCCCTCTACCTCCGGGAGCAGGGCGGCGACAGCGAGCTGTTCGTCCACGGCAGCGTCGGACTGACCGGGGATCTGCCCCTCGACCTGCAGCTCCAGGGGAGCATCTCCACCGACTGGGCGGAGCTCTTCCTGCCCCAGGGGGACCTGACCGGCACCTTCGAGGTGCTGGCGACGGTGGCGGGGACGGTCTCCGAGCCGCAGCTCAACGGCGAGGGCGAGCTGCGCGACGCGAGCCTGGTCTTCGAAGGGTTCCCGCAGTCGCTCGAGGATCTGAACGCGGTGGTCCTGTTCTACCCGAGCCAGCTCGTCCTCGACCACCTGGAGACCCGGGTGGGCGGGGGCAGCGTGAAGGCGTCGGGCCGGGTGGGCCTCTACGGCGAGCACGGCCCCGACTACCGGCTCCAGGCGTCGGCCCAGAACGTCAGCCTGCGCTACCCGGAGGGCTTCTGGTTCCAGGCCGATGCGGCCCTCTCCCTGCTCTCCACGCCGGACGGGCGGCTGCTGCGGGGCACGGTTCAGCTCGACCGGGCCTTCTACGTCAAGGACGTGGAGGTCAGCCTGCTCCAGCTCATGCGCCGGGCCCTGCGCGTCGAGCGCCTGCAGGTGGCCGACACCAACGAGCTCGAGACCAGCACCCAGCTCGCCATCAGCGTCGAGGCGCCCACGGGCAACGTACGGGTGCGCAACAACCTGGCCGACCTGCGGGGTTCGGCGGACCTCACCGTGCGCGGCACCGTGGCGCGCCCCGTGCTCTTCGGCACCGTGGAGTTCGAGCGCGGCGGCACGCTCGTCTACTCCGACGACGAGTTCGACATCGAGCGCGCCCGGATCACCTTCGCCAACCCGGCGCAGATCGACCCCATCATCGACCTGGTGGCCACAACCACCGTGCGGGAGTACGACATCACCCTCACCCTGGCCGGCAAGCTCGACACGCTCCAGGCCAAGGTGTCCTCCAACCCGCCACTGGCCGACCTGGACATCGTGGGGCTGCTCACCACCGGCCAGCCCCTGGGTGACTCGGGGACCTTGGCCGCCACCGGCACCACGGCGTCGCCCACGAACCTGCCGGGCAGCGGCGCCGCGTCGGACACCGCGACCAATCCCGGCGGCTTCAGCGCCGAGAGCTTCCTCGCCGGGCAGGCGGCCTCGGTGGTCGCCAAGCGCGTCAACACCCTCTTCGGCTTCGACAAGTTCCGCATCAGCCCGGTGGGCACCACGACCGGCGGGTCGATCTCGGGCGTCGGCGTGACCGTGGGCAAGCGGCTGTCGAAGAGCGTCTTCGTCACCTACACCGAGCAGCCCTCGACCCAGCAGCAGAGCTTCCTCCAGGTGGAGTGGCAGATCAACCGGCACCTGACCCTGGTATTCACCGCCACCGCCCAGGACACCTACCGGGTCGACGCCCGCTGGGACAAGAGGTTCTGATGCACCCCCGCGTCCGGCTCCGGATCCGTGCCCTCGGGCTCCTCGTGGCAATGCTGGCTCCGGCCGCGGTGGGAAGGGCCCAGGCGCCCGAGCCCGAGCCGGTCCGGACTCCGGTGCAAACCCCGGCGAAGGCTCCAGCCAAGGCCTCGGGCCAGGAGCCGAGCTCGGCCCAGCCGCCGGTCGAGACCGTCGAGCCGCCGAAGGAGGTCTCCGCGGCGGAGCAGGAGCCGCCGCCGCTGCCGGGCCCGGTGGCGAAGGAGGAGCCGGTGGTGGCCCGCGTCGAGATTCGCAGCGACGCCCCCCTGGAGCGGACCCAAGAGGTCCGTCAGCTCCTGGCAGTGCACCCCGGCGAGCGCCTCACCGACCGGGGCGTGCGGCAGACCGTGCGCAACCTCCAGGCGACCGGCGCGGCCTACGAGGTGGAGCTCTACACCCGCCCCGCCGCGCCGGACGAGCGCATCGCGAACCCCCCGGCGGAGTCGGCGGCCGACCAGGTGGTCGTGGTGGTGGCGATCTGGGCGGCGGTGGAGGTGGCGAAGGTGTCGGTCGAGGGCGAGACCGGCAAGCTCGATCGGCGGGACCTGGAGAACGAGCTGTTGGTCGCGGCCGGCCAGCCGCTCATCGAGAGCCGCCTGCTGCGCAGCGTCTACCGTCTGCAGGACCTGTTCGCCAAGCGCGGCTACTTCAGCGCCGGCGTCCACTTGGGGGTGGAGACCAACGACCTGACCCAGCGTGCGGTGGTGACCTTCCGCGTCGACGCCGGCCCGCGCTCCGAGATCGGACAGGTGAGTTTCGACGGCGACCTGGGCCCGGTCCGGCCCGAGACCCTGGTCGAGCAGCTCCGCGCCCGTCCCGGCGACGCCTACCGCCAGGAGACGGTCAAGGACGACTCCGACCGGCTCCAGAAGTGGCTGATCGACCAGACCTACCGCAAGGCCCAGGTGGGTGCCGCCCGGGAGTCCCGCGACCCGAAGACCCACCGGGTGGAGCTGACCTACCCGGTGACTCTCGGCCCGAAGGTCACGCTGAAGGTCGTCGGCGTGCCGCGCAAGGACCTGGAGAAGAACGACCTGCTGCCCTTCCTGGGCGACGACGGCTTCGACGAGGCCCTGGTCTTCCAGGCGGCCGATCGGGTCAAGCGCTACTACCAGGAGAAGGGGCACTGGAAGGTCCACGTCACCTGGGACGAGACGACCCGGGACGGCGTGCTCCAGGTGACCTTCCGCGTCGATCCGGGCGAGGTCTACACGCTGCAGGAGGTCCGCTTCAGGGGCAACAAGCAGGTGAGCGACGGCCAGCTCGCCGAGCTCATGGAGACCACCCCGCGGCGGCTGCTCACCCTGGGCAGCGGCCGTCTGGTGGGCTCGGTGCTCCAGGACGACCTGGAGAACATCCGGTCCTACTACGCCCTCCAGGGCTTCTCCGGCTACAAGGTGGGCCCCCCGGACATCGAGGCCACGGGCCGGAACCTCACCCTGATCGTCCCCGTCCGGGAGGGAACCCGCCGCCGGGTCGTCAACCTCACCTTCCAGGGGATCGACGCCCTCTCCAAGGCCGGGCTGCTGAAGAACCTGCCCCTCCAGCCCGGCGGGCCGTTCCATCCGCTCTTGCTGGAAGACAGCCTGCGGCAGATCCGAGGGCGCTACGAGGAGAAGGGGTATCTCTCGGCCCAGGTCTCGTCGTCGGAGACCTGGAACGACGACCACACCCTGGTCGACCTGACGATCCAGGTGATCGAAGGCCCCCAGACCCGGGTCGACCGGGTCATCCTCCGGGGCAACGTCAAGACCGACGACGACGTGATCGAGCACGCCGTGGACCTCAAGCCCGGCGAGCCGGTCAGCCCGACCCGGCTGCTCGAGGCCGAGCGGGCCCTCTACGGCCTCGGCATCTTCTCCCGGGCCCAGGTGGAGCTGGGGCCGTCGGACCTCTCGGAGCAGGCCAGGGACGTGGTGATCCGGGTCCAGGAGGGGCAGACCCGCCGGGTCAGCTACGGCCTGGGCTACGACACCGACACCGGGTTCGCCGGCCTCATCGGCTACCGCCAGGGCAACCTGTTCGGTCGCGCCTTTACCCTCCAGACCGACCTGCGCTACGGCCAGAGGGAGCGCCTGGCCCGCGTCGCCCTCGACCAGCCCGACCTGACCCGCTGGCACATCCCCCTGGTCTACAACGTCGCCTACCAGGAGGAGAACCTCCCGAGCTACGACGTGCAGCGGATCGTCACCCAGGCCGAGGCGGTCAAGCAGGAGGACGTCTGGCGCTACGGCCTGGCCTTCGACTACCGGATCGTCAACTCCAGCCTGACCGTCGACCCCTCCCAGCAGACCACCGACCCGTCGCAGATCATCGAGCGGCGCGACCAGGACATCCACGTCTCGTCGGTCATTCCGAACGTCCTGATCGACCGGCGCAACGACCCCATCGACCCGACCCAGGGCTGGAGCGCCAGCGCCCGGTTCCAGTGGGCTTTCCCGATCCCGGGCCTGACCGATGCCGACTTCCTGAAGACCTTCCTCCAGCACACCCGCTACCAGCGCCTGGCTTACGGGCACCTGGCGGGGAGCATCCGCTTCGGCGCCATCCAGCCCCTCGCCGACGCCACCAAGGACACGAGCGCGCCGCCCGGAGTCGTGCAGCCGGTCGAGCCGCCGAACTTGAAGATCCCCATCGACGAGCGCTTCTTCGCCGGTGGGGACTTCAGCCACCGGGCGTACGGCAAGGACCGGCTGGGCATCCCGAACACGACCCTCTTCGCCGACGGCAGCGGCCGGGGAGGCAACGGCCTCCTCCTCGCCAACCTCGACTACCGCTTCCCGGTCTGGGGGCCGGTCGGCGGCGTGCTCTGGGTGGACTCGGGCAACATCTGGCCTGACTGGCGCGACATCCGGCCGCAGGACTTCAAGACCGGCATCGGCCTGGGCGTGCGGTACGTCTCGCCCATCGGTCCCATCCGCGCCGGCGTCGGCTACAAGCTGGATCCCAACTCCGGGGACACCGGTCGCTTCCGCTTCTACCTGGCGGTGGGGAACCCGTTCTGACCCCAAGGTATAGAATGCGGTGAAGGGTGGTCGCGGAGCCGCCCCGCCTTCCCGCAGCCCGCAACCCGAGATCCTCTTTCGATGTCCGATTCTTCACCTTTCGCCCCCGTCGAGGAGGCGATCCGTGCTTTCCAGGCCGGCCGCTTCGTCATCATCGTCGACGACGAGGAACGGGAGAACGAGGGGGACCTGGCGATCCCCGCCGAGCTCGTGACGCCCGAGGCGATCAACTTCATGTCCAAGCAGGGGCGGGGACTGATCTGCCTGTCCATGACCGCCCAGCGGTGCGACGCGCTGAACCTGCCCCTCATGGTCGAGGAGAACACCTCGCCCTTCGCCACCGCCTTCACCGTCTCCATCGAGGCCCGGGGCAAGATCTCTACCGGCATCTCGGCCGCCGATCGCGCCGCCACCATCCTGACCGCGGTCGCCCCGGCGACCCGGCCCGAGGACCTGCTGCGTCCCGGGCACGTCTTTCCACTGCGGGCGGCCAAGGGAGGCGTGCTCAAGCGTGCCGGCCAGACCGAGGCCTCCGTCGACCTGGCGGCCCTCGCGGGGCTCGAGCCGGCCGGCGTGATCTGCGAGATCATGAATGACGACGGCACCATGGCGCGGGTGCCGCAGCTCGCCCGGTTCGCCGCCGAGCATGGCATCGTGATGATCACGGTGGCCGACCTGATCAGCTACCGGCTGGCCCACGAGACCCTGGTCGAGCGGGTGGCCTCCCCCCGTCTCCCGACGGTCTACGGCGCCTTCCAGCTCCACGCGTACCGTTCCCAGGTCACCGGCGAGGAGCACTTGGCGTTGATCCACGGCGACCTCGGCGATCCGGACGATCCGGTCCTCGTGCGGGTTCACAGCCAGTGCCTGACCGGCGACGTCTTCGGCTCGGAGCGCTGCGACTGCGGCCGCCAGCTCCACTGCGCCCTGGAGATGATCCGGGAGGAGGGCCGCGGTGTGCTCCTCTACCTCCTCCAGGAGGGGCGGGGGATCGGGCTGGTCAACAAGCTCCGGGCTTACGAGCTCCAGGAGCAGGGCCACGACACGGTGGAGGCGAACGAAAAGCTCGGCTTCCGGCCGGACCAGCGCGACTACGGCATCGGCGCCCAGATCCTGCGCGACCTGGGGGTCCGCCGCATGCGCCTCATGACCAACAACCCGCACAAGTACATCGGCCTGTCGGGCTACGGCCTGGAAATCGTCGAGCGGATCCCCCTCGAGGTTCCTCCCACCGAGAGCAGCGCGTCCTACCTCAAGGCCAAGCGGGACAAGTTGGGGCACCTGCTGAAGCTGGTCTAGCTAGATCTCTCCTTGCGCGTTCTGCTCGCGGTCTCGCGCTATCCTTTTCCGCCGCGTCGCGGCGACCAGCTCCGGGCCGTTCAGACGGCCGAGCTCCTCGCCCGAGCCCACGAGGTCACCTTGCTCGCGCCGGCGCCGCCGGCCGGGGCTCCGGACTCGCCGGCCGGCCTGCCGTACAGGCTCGAGGCCTACGCGCCGCCAGGCACTGCTCGGCGCCTGATCTCGGTGGCGCGGGCGGCCGTGGCCGGCCTGCCCCTCCAGAGCGGCCTGTTCCGAAGCCGGGGGCTCGGCCGGGCCCTGCGCCGCCTCGCCCCGCGCCACGACCTGGCGATCCTCCAGCTCGTCCGGCTCGCTCCCCACGTCCCCGACCTCGCCGGCACGCCGTACCTGGTCGACCTGATCGACAGCCTCTCCCTCTCGTTCGAGCGCCGGGCGGCCCTCGAACGATGGTGGCTCGCGCCCCTCCTGCGCTTCGAGGCCCGGCGCCTGGGTCGCTGGGAGCGGCGCCTGGTGGCCGGCGCGGCGGGTGCCCTCGTGGTGGCCGAGCGGGACCGGGAGGCGATCGTCCGCGGCCTGGAGCCGGTGGCCGCGGAGCGGCTCAGGGTGGTGCCCCTTGCCGTGCCGGAGCCCGTGTCGGAGCCCGTGCCGGAGTCGGACCCGGCGGCGCCCGTCGCCCCCTCACGGCCGTTCCTGGCCGTCACGGGCAACCTGGGCTACTTCCCGACGGTGGAGGGGACGCTGTGGCTGCTGAGCGAGGTCTGGCCTGCGCTCCGGGCCCGGCGGCCCGATCTGCGCCTGGTCCTCGCCGGCTCCCGACCCGCCACCCGCCTCACCCGGGCCGCGACGGCTGCCGGCGCCGAGCTGCACCCGACTCCCGGGGACCTGGGCGCCGAGCTGACGGGGGCGGCGGCGGCGCTCGCCCCCATGCGCTGCGGCGCCGGACAGCCGCTCAAGGTGATGGAAGCGTGGGCCGCCGGAGTGCCGGTGATCGCGACCTCATGGGCGGCAAGGGGCACGACCGGACGGCCCGGCGAGGACCTGCGGGTCGCCGACGGGGCCGAGGAGTGGATCGAGGCCGTCCTCGCCCTGCTGGAGGACCCCGCCGCGGGAGCCCGCCTCGCCGCCGCCGGCCGCCGGCGCCTGGCCGAGGACTACGCCCCGGAGGTCGTGGCGGCGGCTCTCGATCGGGCGATCGCCCGGATCCCCCCTACAACCCCTCGATCCCCTTCTCTCCCCCAGGGGGAGAAGGGGACGCCTCCACCCGTTCGCCGGGAGGATTAGGCGACCTGGCGGGGGAGCCTTTCGGCCCAGCCCGCGGCCCGGTCGGGCGCCTCGGCCTCGAGCTGGGCCAGAGCCGCTCGCGCCCGGTCCTCCTGGGCCTCGGCCACCGCACGGGCGCCCAGCGCCCGAGCCCTCCCGGCCGCCGCCAGGAGATTCTCGAGGGCGGCCTCCCAGGTGCCGGCGCCGAGCAGGTGATGGGCCAGCAGCTCGGGCGCCGGCACCGGCTCGCCGCTCCGGCGGCGGGAGAGGGCCGCGGCCACCTTGCCGTGGAGCAGGCGGCGCCGCTCGACGTCGAGCGCTCCGTAGACCGCCCGCCGGAACGCGTCGTGAGCCAGCTCGAATCGGGCGCCTGGAGTGCTCCCCGCCCAGAGGGTGAGGTCCCGGTCCTGCCGACTGTCCGCCCAATAGCCGAGATGGAGGCGGACCAACCACCGACCGAGGAGCAGGCGCATCGACGCCTCGACCACCGCGGGGTCTTCGCCCTCGATCCGGCCGAGCAACCCGGTGTCGAAGCGGGGGCCGGCGACAGCCGCCAGAGTGACGAGGCGCCGGGAGCTCGGCGGCAGGCGGAGGAGACGCGCCTCCAGGATCTCGGCGAGGTTCGCAGGCGGGAACGTCGCCGCCTCCGCCACCGGCTCGGTCAGGCGCCAGTGGCCGCCCCCGCCCGGCTCCAGGCAGCCCAGGTCCCATAGCAGGTTGATCAGCTCGGCCACAGACGCCGGCAGGCCGCCGCTCTGACGGACCAGGAGCTCTTCGAGGGCATCGTCCGGGCCGACCAGCGCGCGGGCGATCTCGGTGAGGTCCACCGTCTCCAGCGCCTCGACCGCGACCCGCTCGACGCCGGCTCCCCCGGCCAGGCGCTCGAGGTCCGCCGGCGTCGCCCGGCCCGCAGGCGGGACCGCCGCGGCCTGCTGGGCGACAGCCACGAGCAGCACCGGCAGGCCGTCCAGGCGCGGCGCGAGCTCCGCCAACAGCTCGAGGCTCGATCGATCGGCCCAGTGCAGGTCGTCGAGGAACAGGATCACGGGGCCGGAGCCGCCGCCCCCGGGGTCTCCCGAGAGCAGCTCCAGGGTTTCGGCCACGCTCCCGGCGAGCTCGTCCATCGACGGCGGCTCGGCCGCTTCGGCCCCCTCCTCGGAGAGGGGGCGCCCGGACGGTAGGCGGGCCCGCTCATTGAGAGGCGGCACGAGCGGCGCGAGGCACCGCAGCAGCTCGCCGCTCGCCGCGGCGAAGACCCGCTCCGCGGCCTCGGTCTCGTGGGTGAGGGCGTTGCCGAACGCCTCCGCCACCACGCCGAAGGGCTCCAGAGGAGCGATCTCGAAGCTCTTGCCGTGGAGCACCAGGGCTCCGCCGGGCCGGCTCGTTGCCCCGTGGAGGAAGGTGCGCACCAGGCGAGTCTTGCCCGATCCCTCGGCGCCTTCCACCCAGACCAGGCGGCCGCGGCCCCGGGTCACCTCGGCGAGGATCCGGTCGAGGCGATCGATCGGCTCACGCCGCCCAACCAGGGGGAGCAGGGGCCCCTGGGGCTCGTCCCGGGTCCGCGGCTCGTCCCGCGGCAGCCCCTCGGCGCGGAGCCGGTGGTAGAGGGCGACCGTCTCCTCGAGCGGCTCGACGTCCAGCTCCTCGGCCAGGAGCTTCTCCAGGCTGTCGAACTGGGCGAGGGCGCGGCTGCGGCGGCCGGACAGGGCGTAGAGCCGCATGAGCTTGCGGTGGGTCTCCTCCGAGAGCGGGTCGAGCTCGAGCAAGCGCCGGGCGTAGGAGATCCCCAGGGAGTAGCCGCCCATCGCCAGGTAGTGGTCGACCAGGTCCCTGAGGGCGCCCAGGACGGCCTCGCGCAGACGCTCCTGCTCCTGGACCAGCCAGTCCTCGAACTCCAGGCTCTCGGGGACCTGGAGGCCGGCCAGGAAGTCGCCGCGGTAGAGGCGAACGGCCGGTACGAGCTCCTGGACATCCGATGTCGTCGGGCTCCGCGAGGGGGGGAGGATCCGTTCGAAGGCCTCGAGGTCGAGCCAGTACTCCCCTTCAGGCTCGAACCGCACGCACCCCGACTCGCTGCGGAACAGCGGCGGACCGCCGCTCTCGAGCGTCGAGCGAAGGTTGTAGAGCGCCTGGCGGAGGTTCCTGCGGCTGGTCTCGCCGTCCCTCTCGGGCCAGAGCAGCGAGGCGAGGTACTCGCGGCCGTATCCCTGGCCGCGGTGGGCGATCAGGAAGGCCGCCAGGGCCTGGACCTTCCGCGACTCGAGGTCGGAGACACGGGTCCCGTCGCGGTGCAGCTCAAAGCCGCCGAAAGTCAGGATCGTCAGCCCGGTCATGGCGTGGTCTCCGAACACTACCAGGGTTGCAACAAGCCTCCTGACACTTTCCTGACGCGGCCAGTCGATAATTCCCCAAGTTGGTGTAGGACGGAGACCCACACAGCGTGGGAATCCGACGGACAGAAGAGCGGTTCTCCCCTTCACGCTGGAGACCCGCCGATTCCGAGGAAGGTCGTCACCGATGAGCCACAGCGCAGTGAGCACGGCGGGCCGATCCGCGTCGATCAGTGATCGTTCGGCCGGCTCGTTCCTGGTGCGCGTCTGGTACGAGACGCGCGAGACGGCGGAGGAGCCGCCGACCTTCCGGGGCTACATCCGAAACCTGCTCACCGGCGAGGAGCGGTTCATCCGCGACCCGAAGACCGTGAGCGAGCAGATCCTGAAGCAGATGGGCACCGGGCCGCACCTGGACGCGGCCGGCGGTGGAGGCAACGAGGAAGAAGGGGAACCGAAATGAACGCGAAGAAGACTTTCATCGCGCTACTGATCCTGGCCGGTCTCGCGCTCTGGACCCCGGCGGCCCGAGCCATCATCACCAGCGGCGGATGCGTCAACGACGTCTCTGGAACGAGCAATGTCTGCACCGCCAACGACGTCACTTTCGTGGTCGTGGGTCTGGGCACCCAGACCGACGGCTGCGTCAACGCCAGTGACTCGCTGAGCATCCTGCTCCAGGGCACGGTGCAGAACACCACCGCTCAGACCCGCTACGACATCGGCCTGTGGGTTGCGGTCGACGGCGACCCCAACGGCGACGGTGCCCTCTCGGGCACCTGCGCCCGCGAGCGGCTGCAGCCGGTGGGCACCGCCGGGGTGACGACCTGCGGGCCGACCGCCCTCGACCTGCTGCGCCAGTATCCCCTCGCCAGCCCGGACAACGGCCCCTACCTGAACGTCGACGGCGATGCCTGCGGCGACCTGTTCTCCCAGGGCAACTCGGGCTGCGACCAGAACGGCGACGGGCTTTGGGACGACTCGATCATGCAGTTCACCGCGCCCCTGACCTTCCCCTGCGACGACAGCGATGGGAACGGTTACATCGAGATCCCGACCTGCGCCACCTGGGGCAACCAGGAGAAGCAGGTGGGCGGCGCGACCTGCGACTCCGAGGCCGAGCTGGTTCCGGGCACCAAGTCGAAGTGCAACTGCGCGACCATCAATTCCACGGTGCCGAGCCCGAACCTGGGGATGAGCTGCAGCCAGAACCCCACGACCCTCGGCACGGGCCAGACCGGTTCGTTTACGGTCGCCTTCACCAACAGCAGGAGCTGCACGCCGGACACCTCCCTGCCGGAGCGCGACCGCTGCGGCACCGGCGCCTACATCTGGTACGAGGTCGACTACGACCAGAGCCAGGGCAACGTCTCGAACATCTCGTGCACCACCGGCACCTGCACCGACGACGGCGACCGGATCATCTGGATCCCCGATAGCACGCTGGGCACCGCCGGCATCATCAGCCAGAGCGAGACGGGCACGCTGACCTACGACTACACCTACACCGGCGCCACCATGGGCGGTACGGTCTCGACCGCCACCCACAGCTACTGGACCAACAGCGCCGGCGACCTGGGCAACCGGGCGGCCTCGGGGGTCACCGACCAAACCGCCCTCGGGTGCAACCTCTCGATCTCCACCACGCCGGTGACCGTCTCCTCCTTCCGCTCCGACCGCAAGGCGGGCGGCCTGGGCCTCTCCTGGTCGACCGAGACCGAGACCGCCAACGCCGGCTTCAACGTCTACGGTGAGACGCCGGCGGGCTGGAAGAAGCTCAACCGCTCGCCGATTCCGTCGGCGGTGGTGGACTCGACCGAGCCCCAGAGCTACTCCTTCGACGCCAAGGGTTCCGGGGCGAAGCAGGTCATGATCGAAGACCTGGCCGCCAGCGGCAAGACCCGGCTCCACGGCCCCTTCGAGGTCGGCAAGGCTTACGGCGCGAAGCCGGCGGGCAAGCCCATCGACTGGCAGGCGATCCGCGCCCAGAACACCCCCCGCCTGGCGGTCAAGGCCGGCCAGGGAGGCAAGGCCGCGGCGACCGCGGCACGGCTTCTCGTCGACCACGACGGGCTCTACCGGGTGACCTACGAGGAGCTGGCGGCCGCCGGCCTCGATCTCGGCTCCGTCCCGGTCTCGCACCTGGCTCTCCTCCACCACGGTCAGGCGGTTCCGATCCGGGTCGTGGGCAAGGGCAAGCTCGGCCCCGGCTCCTACGTGGAGTTCCTGGGTCAGGGGCTCGACACCCTCTACACCGACACCGACGTCTACCTCCTGACCGATGACGTCCACAACGCCTTGCGCATCCCCGAGGTCTCTGCCACGCCGAGCGCGGCGGCGGCCACGGTCGCCTCCTACACCGAGGACCGGACGGTGGAGCGCAACCGCCAGTACAGCCCGGCCTCGCCGGGCGACGATCCGTGGATCGACACGCGGATGACGGCCTTCACGAGCCCCCGGAGCTGGTCGTTCGACCTCGACGCCGACGGCTACCAGGCCGGCGGCGGGCCGGTGAACCTGGCCGTCGAGCTGTGGGGAGTGACCGAGTGGCCCCAGGAGCCCGACCACCACGTGGTGGCGCGCGTCAACGGCGTACAGGTGGGCGAGGCCCGCTTCGACGCCCAGCAGGCTGTGACCCTGCGGGCTCAGGTGCCGGCCGGAGTGCTCACCCCCGGCGCCAACACCCTGACCCTGGAGCTTCCCGGCGACACCGGCGTGAGCTACGACATCGTGGACCTGGAGAGCTACGAGCTCTCCTTCCCGCGCTCGTTCGCCGCCCGGGACGGGGCCCTGAGCTTCCGCTCGGCGGGAGGCTCGTTCGCGGTCTCCGACCTGCCGTCGCCCGACGCGCTGGTCTACCGGGTGACGTCGGCGGGGCCGGAGCTCCTCTCCGGGGTCCAGGCCGAGGGCTCGGGCAGCTCCTGGACCCTGCGCTTCGCCGGCACGTCGTCCCCGGCGACCTACCGGGTCGCCGCGGCGAGCGCCCTCTCCACGCCCGGCATCGCGCCGGTGCCCACGGCCGTGGACATCGACAGCGGCCAGGCCCAGTACCTGGTGATCTCCCACCCGGCCTTCCTCGACCACCTCGGTCCGCTGGTCGCGGACCGGGAGGCCCAGGGCCTGTCGGTCAAGGTGGTGAACGTCGACGACGTCTACGACCACTACAGCTACGGCGTGGTGGACCCGCAGGCGATCCACGACTACATCACCCACGCCGCGTTCCAGATGGGGACCCAGTACGTCCTGCTCGTCGGCGGGGACACCTACGACTACCGCGACTACCTGGGCACGGGTTCCGTGAGCTTCATCCCGTCGCTCTACGCGCCGACCGGATCGCTGATCCGCTTCGCCCCGGTCGACCCGCTCTACGCCGACGTCGACGGCGACCGCGTGCCCGACCTGTCGATCGGCCGCCTTCCGGTGCGCACCGGCGCAGAGCTCGACGCGGTGATCGCCAAGATCCTGGCCTACGAGTCGGGGAGCTACACCGACTCCGCGCTGTTCGCGGCCGACTCTCTCGACCCGGCGGCGGGCTCGCCGTTCAGCCAGGACGCCGAGGACATGATCCACGACCTGCCGGCGGGGTGGAGCCTCCATCGGGCCTACATCGACACGCTGGGCCCGACGGGCGCGCGGGAGCGGCTCCTGGACGTCCTGGGCTCCGGGGTGGGGCTGACCGCCTTCGTCGGTCACTCTGGCCTGACCACCTGGACCTTCTCCGGCCTGTTCCGGGCGAGCGACGTGGCGACCCTCGGCAACGTGGGCAAGCCCACCGTGGTCCTGCAGTGGGGGTGCTGGAACACCTACTACGTGGATCCCGTGCGCAATACCCTGGGCCACGAGCTGATCCTGACGCCGGACCGCGGGGCGGCCGCGGTGCTTGGGGCCACGACCCTGCTCGAGACCTCCTCCGCCCGCGCCCTCGACAAGTACCTGATTCCCATGGTCGCGCGCCCCGGAGTGACGCTGGGCGAGGCGGTGACCCAGGCCAAGCAGGAGCTGGCCCACGACCTGAACGGGGCGCACCCCGACCTGTCCGACGTCATCCTGGGTTGGACGATCCTCGGGGATCCGGCGATGGCGGTGAGCCACTGACGAGGGAGCTCGGTCCGCCCGGAACGCGCGGGACTGACGAGCCGTTCGCACGATGGCAGGCATAGCCCTCATCCTCCGTCGCGACGGCCGGGCCGTATCCGGGGCCGAGATGGACCGGATGCTCCGAGCCCTACGCCGGGGTGGCGCCGACGGAACGGACGTGAGCCTGCTCGGGCGCCAGGCCCTCGGCCACCGCCACGCGTGGACGACGCCCGAGGAGGTGGGGGAGCGCCAGCCCCTCTCTGACGAGTCGGGCCGGGTTCACCTCGCCTTCGACGGACGGTTGGACAACCGGCGGGAGCTGGCGGCGGCCCTGACCGCGGAGCGGATCGGCCCGGAGGCGACGGACGCGGAGCTCGCCCTGGCTGCCTACGTGCGGTGGGGGGAGGGCTGCCTCGAGAGGTTCCTCGGCCCCTTCGCCCTGGCCGTCCTGGACCTCGAGCGCCGGAGCCTCCTGCTGGGCCGCGACGCCCTCGGAGATCGCCGCCTGGTCTACCGCCTCGGAGCCGACGCCGTCCTGGTGGCCTCGGAGGAGGAGGCCCTCCTCACCGATCCGTCGGTGTCGTCCGTCGTTGATCCGGAGACGGTCGCTCGCTTTTTCGCCCACCTGCCGGCGGCGCCGGGCCGCACCTTCTTCGCCGACCTGCGCGAGCTACCGCCGGCCCACGGCCTGAGTCTCGGCCTGGACGACCTGGGAGAGGGCGAGCCGCGCCTGTGGCGGCATTGGTCTCCAGGAGTCCGGCGCGAGGTGCGCTACCGCCGGGAGGCCGAGTACGCCGAGCACTTCCAGGAGGTCCTGGCCGAGGCCGTGCGCTGCCGGCTGCGGAGCTCCGCGGCCCCCGCGGTGCTCATGAGCGGCGGTCTGGACTCGACCTCGGTCGCGGCCCTGGCCGCCCGGGAGCTTGGCGCCGGCGCCGGCCCGCTCCACACCCTCTCCTGGGTGTTCGACGAGCTCCCGGAGGCCGACGAGCGCGAGTTCATGGAACCGGTGGTCGCAGCCCTGGGCGCCCGTCCGACCTGGATCCGGGGCGACGACGGCTGGCCCCTCTCCGGCGCCCGTGCCGGTGCCTCTACCGGTGGAGGAGCCTGGCCCACGAGCTTCGCCGCCCCCTACTCGGCGGTCTACCGGCGACTGCGCGAGCGCGCCTACCGCGCCGCCGCGACCGGCGGCGCCCGCGTGCTGCTGACCGGCGAGTGCGGCGATCACCTCTATCTGGGGGCGGAGCACTGGCTCCGGGACCTGGTCCGGGAGGGGCGCCTGGTCGCCGCGTCCCTGGGCGCGGCCCGGGAGCTCGCCCTCGGAGGGCATCCGGAGGTCCCCCGGCTGGGCCTACGTGCCCCCTTGGGCCGCCTCGTCTCCTGGCCAGCGGTGCCCAGTCCTCCGGCCTGGCTGACGCCCTTCGCCCTCGATCAGATCGGCCAGATCGGCGACGCCGCGTGGGGGGCCGCGCCGTCGGTGGCCGGAGCAAGGCGCCCCGCTCAGGCGGCCCGCCTCCTGGACACCCGGATCGCCCTGGGCAACCAGCTCGAGGCGGCGTTCGCGGCCGCCGACGGGCTCGAGGTCCGCCGGCCTTTCCGGGATCGGCGGCTCGTGGAGCTGGCCCTCGACCTGCCGGCACATCAGCTCTACCGGCCGGGCTGGAACAAGTGGGTTGCGCGTCGAGCGATGGGCGGCCTGCTCCCCGAGGCGGTGCGGTGGCGCCGCCGGCGCAGCTCTCTCTACCCACTCTTTCGCCGGGGCCTGGTGGAGCGCGAGAGCGCCGCGGCCCGGGCCCTCCTGGAGGCGCCGGAGGCGACCTGGAGCCGCTACGTCGATCAGGAGTGGATGGATCGGTTCTTTCCCGGGCGGATTCTGGCCGGGGTGGACGGACCGGCGGCCCTGGCCGCCTGGCAATGTTTCGGCTTCGAGCTCTGGCGCCGCCGGCTCGCGGTCGCCTCGACCTCGGTTCCCACCGGGATACGACTGGTAAGCTAACGACCTGGAGACGCTTTGATGCCCTCGACCCCCCACCGACCCACCCCCGATGGGACTCCGCAGCGCCTGAGCTCGGGCGACTCGATGCAGCCAGCGCGGAAGACCTACGAACCGCCACGGCTCGACGTCCTCGGCGACGTGCGGGAGATCACCCTGGGCGGGACGCTCGGCGTCGGCGACTCCGGGTTCCCGAACACCCAGCCGTTCTGACGGGCGGCGAACCCCTGGACCTCCTATCCCTTCCGAGGCCTCCTCGCACGCGACCACCGGCCATCCCGTCCAACTTCGTCTGATCCCGCCCTCGCTCGGCCGCGGCGGTCCTCGGGGAGCCGCCCGGTGCGCCTACCGGGTGGCCGGCCGCCGGATCGAGACCGACCGCCCCCTCGAAGAGTTGGCGGGGTTCGCCGTGCCCGGCGCGCCGGGACCCGCGCCGCCGGCCGATGCTCCGTGGCTCCCGGCTCCGGAGGCGTGCGAGGGGGGGAGACGATCTATTGCGCGCCGGCCTGGATCGGGAACCGGATGCGCGCCACCGTCTGCACCACGGACCCGGCCGGATTCCACCTGGAGATCGAAGGGGCCGGGCGCTTCTTCGTGGCGGCCGACGGCCGCGGGGCCGCCGTCGTGGCCCCAGCGCCCGGCGCTCCTGCCGCTCTGCTGGTCGAGGTGGCCCTGGGGCCGCTCCTGATCCTCGCCCTCGCCCTGGGCGGCATCTTCTGCCTCCACGCCTCAGCGGTCGCGGTGGGCGGCGGCGATGCACCGCCGCGAGCGGTCGCCTTCCTGGGCCCCAGCGGCAGCGGCAAGTCCACCCTGGCGGCGAGCCTGGCGGGCGCCGGCAGCGTTCTCGGGCACCTCGCCGACGACGTGCTTCCGGTCCGTGCCGATGCCGGCGGCCTCGAAGTGCGTGCCCGCTTCCCCCAGCTCAAGCTGCCGCCCGACCGCCAGCCGGCGGCCGGCGCTCCGGAGAGCCTCCGCCTGGCCGCCCTCTTCCTCCTCGCGCCCTCGGAGGACTCCCGCGCCGGCCGCGGAGCGTTGCGCCTCGAAGAGCTCGCCTCTCGGGACGCCGCCCTGGCCTTCGTCCGGCACACGGCGGCGGCGCGGCTGTTCACACCGGCGCTCCTGGATCGCCACCTCGACGCCGCGGCGGCCGTCGCCGGCCGGCTGCCGGTGTGTCGCCTGACCTACCCCTGGCTCGGGCGGCCCGTGCCGGGCCTTGCCGAGGCCCTCTTCGCGGGCCTCGAGGCGGTCTGAGCGGTGCCCGACAGGCCTCAAGGAGCGAGATCCCGCGCGGTCGTCCGGCCCCGCCCCGGTGTCCTGTGGCGGGAGCTCGAGGGCGAGGCCGTGCTCCTCGATCCCCGGAGCTCGGTCTACTTCTCCCTGAACGCCGTCGGCACCCGGGTGTGGTGCCTCCTGGAGGAGGGACTCCCCCTCGACCAGGTCCACGCCGCGCTCCAAGCCGAGTACGAGGTCGAGGCCGGGACCCTCTGGCGGGACCTCGACGAGCTCGTTCGGCGCCTCGCCGAGGAGGGCCTGGTCGACCTCGAGCCCGAGTCCGAGATCGAGCCCAGAAGGGGCGCCGGCGGAGGAGAGCCCGGAGATGGCCGGACCTCCTGAGCCCACCCCGCCCTCCCGGCTGCCCCTGGCGCTGAGCCTTCTCGGGGTGGACCTGGGCCTTCGCCTCCTCGGCTTCGGCCGGGTACGCGCCCTGCTCCGCCTCCGGCCGCGGGGGGAGGCGCCGGCAGCCGACGCGGCGCGCCTCGAGGGGGCGCGGGAGCTGGCGCGGCGGGTCGAGCGGGCGGCCGGCTTCCGGGTCTACCGGGTCCCCTGCCTGGCCCGGGCGCTTCTGCTCGAGCGCCTCCTCGTGCGCCGGGGCCTGCCCGCGACTCTGCGCATCGGGGTGCGGCGGCCGGGCGACGGGCGCCTCGACGCCCACGCCTGGGTCGAGTGCGGCGACCTCTGTCTCGACCCCGACCCCCGGGTGGCCGAGCGGTTCGCGCACCTCTCTTGACAGCTCTCCCGGTTCCGGGTAGATTGTTAGCACTCGTCGGGGTAGAGTGCTAACAGCTTCCCCCGAACGAGCTCCGAATCCAACGAAGGGCCGTGCCGTAAATCGCGGCTCGGTCCTGTTTCTTCAAGGAGGAGACGCACCGTGAACATCCGTCCACTTCACGATCGGGTCCTGATCAAGCGCATCGATCAGGACGAGCAGGTCCGCGGCGGCATCATCATCCCGGACACTGCCAAGGAGAAGCCCCAGGAGGCCGAGGTCGTCGCCGTCGGCCCCGGCAAGCTCAACGAGGATGGCAAGCGCTCGCCCATGGACGTCAAGAAGGGCGACCGCGTCCTCGTCGGCAAGTACTCGGGCAGCGAGGTGAAGATCGAGACCGAGGACTTCGTGATCCTGCGCGAGGACGAGATCCTCGCCGTCCTCGACAAGTAAGCCCGCCGCGCGACCGCGTTCGACCTGAAGACCTGCTACAAAACTCGACAATCCGAATCAGCCAATCAGGAGGAATTCCATAATGGCCAAGCAGATCACCTACAGCGAGGGCGCGCGCTCCGCGATCCTCAAGGGGGTGAACAAGCTCGCCGACGCCGTCAAAGTGACCTTGGGCCCCAAGGGCCGCAACGTGGTCATCGAGAAGAAGTTCGGCTCCCCCACCATCACCAAGGACGGCGTGACCGTCGCCAAGGAGATCGAGCTTCGCGATCCCCTCGAGAACATGGGCGCCCAGATGGTTCGCGAGGTCGCCTCCAAGACCTCCGACGTCGCCGGTGACGGCACCACCACCGCCACCGTCCTCGCCCAGGCGATCTACCGCGAGGGCTCGAAGAACGTCACCGCCGGCGCCAACCCCATGGAGATCAAGCGCGGCATCGACCAGGCCGTGGCCGCCGCGGTCAAGGCGATCGACGAGCTCGCCAAGCCGGTCGAAGGCACCGACATCGCCCACGTGGGCACCATCTCCGCCAACAACGACCAGGAGATCGGCAAGATCATCGCCGAGGCGATGGGGAAGGTCGGCAAGGACGGCGTGATCACGGTCGAAGAGGCCAAGGGCCTCGAGACCACCCTCGAGGTGGTCGAGGGCATGCAGTTCGACCGCGGCTACCTCTCGCCCTACTTCGTCACCGATCCGGAGCGCATGGAGGCGGTGGTCGAGAACGCCAAGATCCTGCTCCACGAGAAGAAGATCTCCTCGATGAAGGACCTGCTCCCGATCCTCGAGCAGGTGGCCAAGCAGGGGCGCCCGCTCCTGATCATCGCCGAGGACATCGAGGGCGAGGCCCTGGCCACCCTGGTGGTCAACAAGCTGCGCGGCACCCTCAACGTGGCCGGCGTCAAGGCGCCGGGCTTCGGCGACCGCCGCAAGGCCATGCTCCAGGACATCGCCACCCTGACCGGCGGCACCGTGGTCAGCGAGGACCTGGGCATCAAGCTCGAGAACGTCAAGTGGGAAGACCTGGGCGACGCCAAGAAGGTGACCATCACCAAGGACGACACCACGATCGTCACCGATTCCGACGATCCGGCGCGCCGCGAGACGATCGCCGGCCGGGTCAAGCAGATCCGCACTCAGATCGAGGACACCACCTCCGACTACGATCGCGAGAAGCTCCAGGAGCGGCTTGCGAAGCTGGTCGGCGGCGTGGCGGTGATCCGGGTGGGCGCGGCGACCGAGACCGAGATGAAGGAGAAGAAGGCTCGGGTCGAGGACGCCATGCACGCCACCAAGGCGGCGGTCGAAGAGGGCATCGTCCCCGGCGGCGGCGTGGCCCTGCTGCGGGCTGCCGCGGCGGTCGAGAAGCTCTCGCTGGAGGGCGACGCCAAGATCGGCGCGAAGATCGTGCGCCGGGCTCTCGAGGAGCCGACCCGCCAGATCGCGAACAACGCGGGCCAGGAAGGCACGATCGTCGTCCGCGAGGTCCTCGCCTCCAAGGGCAACATGGGCTACAACGCGGCGACGGACAAGATGGAGGACCTGGTCAAGGCCGGCGTCATCGATCCGGCCAAGGTCGCCAAGACGGCGCTCATCAACGCCTCGTCCATCGCCGGTCTGATGCTCACCACCGAAGCCCTCGTCTCCGAGATCAAGGAGGAGAAGGAGGATCGGGAGCCCGCCGGCATGCCGGGCGGCATGGGCGGGATGTACTGACCCTCCCCAGAGAGTCCGGTCTCGACCGGTAGAATCAGCCGGGCGGCTCCACGGGGGTCGCCCGGCTTTCTTCGTCTTCAAAGATCCCCGGAGGAATCCATATGCTCGCCAGTGCCAAGCTGATCGACGCCTTGAACACCCAGACCGGAGCGGAGCTGGGCGCGTCTCACCAGTACATCGCCATCGCCAGCTACTTCGACCGTGAAAACCTGCCGGAGCTGTCGCGGTTCTTCTACCGGCAGGCCGCCGAGGAGCGTAACCACGCCCTGAAGTTCGTTCGGTTCGTCAACGACGTCGAGGGGGTCGTCCAGATCCCGGAGATTCCGGCGCCGAAGGGGGACTTCTCGTCCGCCGTGGAGGCGGTGAGCCTCTCTCTGGACTGGGAGAAGGAGGTCACCCAGCAGATCTACGGTCTGGTGGACATCGCCCGCGGGGAGTCGAACCACATCGCCCTGCGTTTCCTCGACTGGTTCGTCACCGAGCAGCTCGAGGAGGTCAACACCATGTCGACCCTCCTGGGCGTCGTTCGCCGCGCGGGGGAAGACGGCCTGCTCAACGTGGAGAACTACCTGGCTCGCGAGCCGGGCGCTTCGGGTTCCGAGGCGACCGCGTGAGCCGATTCGCGACGCGGCGAGACCGTTCGCGAAATTACCCCTTGACAGAATAAAATCTTCGATGTAGGTTACGTACACCCTTCACAGGGGTCCGTTCCTTCCGTAGGGCCCACGCAGGGCTCGACCGAAAGGGGCGCCGGTCGGAGGGGATCGGCGCCCCGACTTTTTGCCGCCGCGCCAAGCGGCGGCATCTCGAGCGAGCGAAGCGAGTCGAGAGATCCCTTCGAGCTCAGTTCACCCAGGGGCCCCGGCGAGGCCCGTCGCTCCGTCCCCGGCCCCCTTCCAGCACTTCCAGCTTCCTCTTGCGGCGCTCGCGCTCGAGCTCGGCCTGGAGCCGGCGCTTCTGGAGCCGAAGCCACCACTCCCGGAGCATTCGCCGCGGGCCTCCCGCGACCAGCGAGGCATAGGTCACCCAGACGGCGGTCACGATTCCCGCGAAGCCCGCCAGGTCCTTGGTCGCCAGGAAGGCGATGAAGCCGAAGAGGACCTCGAGCCACAGGAACCACCGCGCCTGGATCGGAAGCACGAAGAAGAGCAGGATCGTGGCGTCGCGGTTCAGGGTGGCGAAGGCCGCGATGGTGATGGTGAGCAGCACGCGCTGCCCCTGCATCAAGGAGAACGGGGCGGTGAGGGCGGGCACCCCGGAGCTCAGCTCGACGAGCACCTCCACGAGGACGGCCACGAGCGCCGCCACCACCGCGCTGGTCATCACCGTCTGCCAGAAGCGGCGGCGCCCGAGCTGGTAGAAGACGTCCCGGCCGAACCAGTAGAGGATCAGAAGCTCGAGAAGGATCCAGATGCTCGGCGGCCCGTAGCCCGAGAACGGGTAGGTGGCGAGCTGCCAGACGAGGCCGCTGCTCCAGACCAGCCCGGTGAGCCGCAGGAGGGCCGGGACGATCTGGGTCGAGGTGAAGAACTGCAGCGAGTAGGTCACGAACAGCACCGCCAGGAGGGCGACCAGGTCGGTGGGTGCGGGAGTCAGGGGCGGCAGGCCGATGCCCCCGGGGCCGCGGGACCAGGGACCTCGAGGTGTGGAGCGTCCATTCATGGCGCCCCGATCTTACCCGCTGCCTCCGAGGTTTCCTCCGGGATCTTCGCGAGGTACTTCGCCAGGCCGCCCTCCGGGAGGCTCGCTGGCAGGTCTACGCCGAAGCGCAGCCGTGCGACGTCGGGGATCGGCATCGTCCAGCGCACGAGGCGGTCGTGGAAGGCCTTGACGTCGAAGTGGGCCGGCGGCTGCACGCGGGCCTCGAGAGCCGCCCGCAGCTCCAGGATCTGGAGCGCTCCCACGTAGTAGGAGGCTTTCATCGTCGGCTCCCGGAGGTGCTTGTCGATCTCCTCACGGGCGGTGCCCGGGTCGAGGAGGACGGCCGCAGCGAGCTCCTGCGCGGCCTGGTCCGGCGACAGGCGGCCGGTGTGGAGATCGGCGTCGATCCACGCCCGGTCGATGCGGAAGAGGACCTCCCGCCAGGCGCCCAGCTCGCGCTTCGGCTCGCCCGCGTAGTAGCCCTGCTCGAGCATGAGGATCTCGGCGTACTGCGCCCAGCCCTCGCTGAAGAAGCGGTTCTTGAAGCTCGCAGCGGCTCGCTTCAGGGTCGCCTCGTCGGCCGTGGGGTCGGCCCGGTGTTGGAGAAGGAAGACGACGTGATGCCCCGGGAAGGTCTCGTGGATCGCGAGGGGCGGAATGCAGACCCGGCAGTGGTCGGCCAAGAGCTCGACGTTTCCCCGGTGAGTGGTCACCGCCAGCCGGTAACCCAGGTAGGCGGTCAGCGGGTACTTGCCGGGCGGGAAGAACGACGGGGTCTCGATCACCTCCAGGGGGCCCGGCGGCACGGTGATCAGGCCGCGACGGAGGACGAACTCCCGGGCCCGCTCCGCCTCCCGCCGGTAGGCCTCGAGGACGGCGCGGTCCGTCGGCGGGTGGTCCCGACGCAGCCGGGCGAAGACCTGTCGCCAGCCCCGGGCGCCGGGATCGATCCGCCGCGCCAGGCGGTCCATGCGTCCCTCGACGACGGCGGCGTCACGCCGGGCGGCGCGGGCGAGCTCTCCGGGGCCGGCGTCGAGGCCGGCCTGGTCGTGGAGGAGCTGGCGGTAGCGGGCGGCACCGGCCGGCGGAGGGGGAGGGCCGAGGGTCGGGGGCGGCGCAGAGCACGCCGTGGCGAGCAGGGCGAGAGCCGCGAGGAGGCGCGCCATCCTTGGATTGTAGCCTCGGCTCCGCAGGGCTTCCGCCTCCGTTCTCGACTCCATGGATGTATAGATCAATACCGAGATCTCAACTAACCGATGTGTTTTTAACATTCCGGAGAGAGTCCGAACCGTCGCTTGGAGGCTAAGCCACCGTCGGTCAGGAACTTCGAGGGCGCTGTCGACTTCTCGCAGATCGCTAAATTTTAATAGCTCGATTTCCTGATATGGGGTGTCGTATGATACTCTTTACCTATGTGGCATATCGCCTGGAGGTCCATCATGGCCTTACGCAGTCTCGCCAAGCTCTCAGTTCTCACCGCCTCGTTCGGACTCTTCGGCCTCGCCGCGACGGTTCCGTGCGCACGGGCCGCCGCCCCCCTGGGGAGCGCCACCCAGATCGCACCGCCCTCCTGGGGACTGGACCGGATCGACCAGCGCTCGGCCACCCTCGACGGGCTCTACCGCTACGCCGGTGACGGCACCGGGGTCCACGTCTTCGTGATCGGCACGGGGATCCGCAGCACCCACGTCGACCTGGGTGGACGCGTCGACACCGCCGACGCCTTCACGATGATCGACGACGGCCTGGGGAGCGAGGACTGCAACGGCCACGGCACCGGGGTCGCCGACATCGTCGGCGGCACCCTCTACGGCGTGGCCAAGGGCGTCACCCTCCACTCGGTCCGGGTGGCGGGTTGCAGTGGATCCGCCACGCCGGCCGACGCCGCGGCGGCTGTCGACTGGGTGACCGAGACTTTCCTGGCCCACCAGAAAGGCAAGGCCACCTCCCGCTGGCGGGCGGTGATCGACCTGGGCCTCGACTTCTCGGGGACCGCGACCGGCCTCAACCAGGCGATCTACCGGGCCATGGACGCCGGAATCACCGTCGTGGCGGGCGCCGGCGACGCGGGGGCCGACCGCTGCCTGCCGCTCCAGCCGGTCCTCTCGGTGCCGGAGGCGATCGTGGTGGGGGCGATGGGCTCCTCCGGTGCTCGGGCGTCGTCCTCGAACTTCGGCGCCTGCGTCGACCTCTTCGCCCCCGGTGTCGACGTGCCGGCGGCCACGGCGGCCGGCGACACGAGCCAGGGTCTGCTCTCGGGAACGGGCGCGGCGGCGGCCTACGTCGCGGGCGTGGCCGCTCTCTTCTTGGAGGCCCACCCGGACGCGACGCCGGGCCAGGTCCAGCGGGCCCTCACCGCCTATGCGACCGCCGGCGCGGTGAGCGATCCGGGGGCCGGCTCGCCCGATCGGTTGCTCTACTCCTTCTTCCTCGGCGACGGAGTCGACGAGCCACCGGTGGCGGCCTTCGACGCGAGCTGTCACCTCGACCAGGGGGGCTGCGCCTTCGACGCCGGCGCTTCCCTGGACGACGTGGGGATCGCGAGCTACGAGTGGGACTTCGGCGACGGCGCCTCGGTGGTCAAGGGCAGCGCGACGGTGCACCACAAGTACCACGGGCCGCCGGCCTCGGTCACCGTCACCCTCACTGTGACCGACACCGCCGGCCAGACCTCGAGTACCTCCCGCGAGATCGTCTTCGCTCCGTAGGGCCTCAGCGGCGGAAGCGGACGGCGAGCCAGCCGGCCAGCGCGCGGGCCAGGCGCCAGGCCAGGTCGAACGGCCGGGCCGCGATCCGCGCCAGGTAGCCGGCCCGGCCGTGCCGCCGGCGGTAGATCGCGTCGACCTCCGCCCGGGTGGGGACCAGGGCCTTGACGATCCGTCGCCGCCAGGCCGCCGCGCGCTCGAGGCTCGTCCCGCGGTCCTCGGTGGGGGCACCGGCGAGGCGCCGTAGGCCCAGGGAGCGCCGGTAGCCCGGGTCGAGGGCCCCGGCGAGGAAATGACCGAGGAGCGTGCCGGCGGCGTCCGGGGTCCCTCCGGTGTCGGGGAGTCGCCCCGCGACCAGCCGGGCGCAGAGCTCCCGCGTGGCCCGCGCCTCCCCGGGGTCGAGGCCCGGATGGGAACCGCGATCGCGTCCCGCCGTGAGCCAGGGCAGACCGGCCTCCAGCAGGGCTTCGCCGTCCGGGCCACCCAGACCGAGGTCGACCAGGTCGGAGACCATGCGGAAGGGGGGGTAGGCCTCGGGCGCCCAGCCGTGCTGGAGGAGGCCGTGGGCCAGCGCGTGGGCGAGGAGGACAGGCCGGCTCGGAGCCCGGAGCCCGCCGGCCGCCGCGGGGGTGGTCGCAGAGGTGGGCGGGGCCGCCACCGGGCGCAGGGCCCCGGCGGCCTCGAGATCCTCCAAGACCGCGTAGCCGTGGCCGCCCGGCGGCACGAGACCCGGCAGGTGGAGGTGAATCTCGACGGCGCCCAGGCGGGGGTGCGAGATCAAGGGGAGCTGGTGCTCGTAGGCGGAGAGACCGGACGCCGCGAAGCCCCGGCCCAGGAGGGCATCGTGGAGCTCCGCGGCCCTCTTCGCCGGCACCAGCACGTCCACGTCCGAGGCCAGCCGGCCGCCCGGGAGCAGCGCTCCGGTGGCGTAGAGAGCCGCGAACTTGAGCAGCGCGACCGGCAGGCCCAGGGAGCGGGCCACCCCGGCCAGCTCGGCCGCGAGCTCGTCCAGGAGAAGCGTGCGGGCGATGGCGCCCCGGTGGTCGGCGGCGAAGCCCGCGGCGGCGGCGGCGGCGTCCGGGCCTCCGCCGAGCTCGGACGCGAGGTGGGCCGCGCGATGCCGGGCACCGATGCGGGCGGCCAGGAAGAGGGCCCGGGAGGAGGCGAGGACGCTCTCGGCGTCGAAGGGTCGGCTCGGAGCCCCGATCGGAGCCCCGATCGGAGCCAGACCGCCGGTCGGGACCGGAGTCGGGGCCGGAGCTGGAGCGGGACCGAAGGCCCGCATCAAGATCCAGCGGCGTTCCGGATCCGGGTGCCCGGGCGGCGGCGCGAAGCGGATCCGCGCCATGGCGTCACCCCCTCACGAGGGCCCGTCGGCCGGAGGGGCGTCGGGGTCCTCCGGCGCCAGCCGGCGCCTTTCGCGCGAGATCTCCTGGGCTTCCGCTCGCAACCCGGAGCGGCGCATGAACGCGATCACCCCCGCCTCGAGGGGAAGCAGGACCGCCCCGATGAAGGGGTTCTGGGTCAAGGCCACCACGATGGCGAAGGCGCAGAAGGCGAGCACCGTGGTGTAGATGCCCAGCACCACCGTCCGGCGGCTGGTTCCCAGGTGGAGCATGAGGTGGTGGAGGTGGTTGCGGTCGGCGTGGAACATGCGCAGGAAGCGGCCGGTCCAGGGGCTCTTGGGCCGGTCGAGGAAGCGCATCAGCATGACCAGGAGGGTGTCGATCACCGGCACTCCGAGCACCAGCAAGGGCACGAGGATTGCCACCGCCGCCGGTGCCTTGATCGACGAGTGGAGACTCATGGCGGCGAGGAGGAAGCCGAGGGTCAGTGAGCCGGAGTCGCCCATGAAGATCCGCGCCGGTTCCCAGTTGTGGCGCAGGAAGCCGAGGCAGGAGCCCACCATCGCCGCCATCAGGAAGGTGGTCCCCCGATTGCCGAGGAGCACGGAATAGACCAGGAGGCTCGAGGCCACGATCGCCACCACGCCCCCCGCCAGCCCGTCGAGGCCGTCGAGCAGGTTGATGGCGTTGGTCACCCCCACGATCCAGAGCACCGCGACCAGCTCGGCGAACATTCCGAGCCCGACCGAGCCCAGGCCGGGGATACTCAGTGCAGCGACCCGCCAGCCCATGTTGACCATCAGGGTGGCTGCGGCGATCTCCACCAGGAACTTCTTCCAGGTCGAAACTCCCACCACGTCGTCGATCACCCCGAGCACGAAGACCATACCCGTGGCCAGCGCCAAAGCCACCGCGCCGGTCCGGGAGATCTCGGCCGACAGCCGCACCCACTGGGTCAAGACCGCGCCGCTGCCGGCCGCCGCCAGGCCACCCACGATGGCCACCCCGCCGAGCCTCGGGACGGGTAGGGCCTGGAGCTTGCGCTCGCCCGGATGGTCCAGGGCTTCGATGGCCACCGCGATCCGCGTCACCAGGGGCACCAGCGTGTTGGTCACCAGGCCCGCCACGAGGGCGGTGAAGGCGGCGAGCAGCAGCGTGTGCGGCATGCGGCGGAGGTTTCCGGGCGAACGGGTTCTGTTCCAGCTTACGGGGAACGACCCCCGGTTGCAATCGGCCCGGGTGCCGGGGGGGCACTTTCGCGCCCTTCGACGAGGTCGCAGAAACGCCCGCAGAGAAGCGCCTTCGAAAACCGCGCCTCGATCTCCTCCGCGGCGAGCCGGCCTCGCCGCTCGAGCTCGCCGGCGGGCATAGAGGCGATCTCCCGCGCCCGCGCGACCAGGGCGGCGACATCCCCCTGGGCGACCTGCCAGCCGGCGCCCGACGCCCGGAGGATCTCCCCCACGTGGCTCTCGGCGGGGCCGACGAACAGGACCGGCCGGGCGACGCGCAGGGCGCCGTAGACCTTCGACGGGTGGACGATCCCCACCATGTCGTCCCCCATGGTGACCAGGTGGACGTCGGCGGCCGAGAGGCTCAAGCGCAGCTCGGCGAGGGGCTGGTAGGGGAGCACCCGGACGTTGCCCAGGCGGTGGCGGGCGACGAAGTCCTCGACCTCCCGCTTGCCGGCGCCGCCGCCGACGAACAGGAAGGAGAGGCCCGGCGTGCCGTCGAGCTCCCGCGCCGCTTCGAGGACGGTGGTCAGCGGGTGGACCAGGCTCATGTTGCCCGAGTACATGAGCACCCGCTCGCTTCCGGAATCGCCCGGGAGGCCGAGCCGCCGGCGGAAGGGGTTCTCGCCGTGGGGCACCGCCTCGAGGTGGTCGTCGTGGGGCCAGGGCGGGAGCACCGCGCCCCGCTCGCCCGCGCCCCAGCGCCGCCCGACCCGGTCGGCCATGAAGCGGTCGAGGAAGACCACCCGGCGCGAGGCGCGTGCCGCGGCGCGGTTCGAGCGCTCGAGGAGCCGCGCGCCGAGGGAGTCGGAGCGCACCCGGCCGGTGACCACGGCCTGGTCCGGGTTGACGTCCATCACCCAGAAGGTGAGGGCGGCCCCGCGCAGGCGTCGGAGCACCAGACCGGCGAGGGAGCCCATGGGGGGCGAGGTGGTGACGAGGACCCCCGAGAGACGGCGGACGAAGAGGCCGCGCAAGATCGCCTGGGCCAGGAAGGAAAGGCCGCCGGCGGCGCGGGTCGCCAGGCTCGTCTTGCCGAAGGAGGCCAGGGGCAGGCGTCGCACCTCGACCCCGTCCACGACCTCGCGCCGCGGGTAACGTCGGGACGGGTCCTCGTAGCCCCGCCCCGAGGTATAGACGATCACCCGGTGGCCCCGGTGGGCGAGCTCCCGGGCGGCGTCGTGCATGTGCTGTCCGACGCTCGCCGGATCGGGCACATAGACCTGCGAGATGACGAGGAACGTCGAACGCCGCGGCGGTTGATTCCTGGCCTCGGCGTGCATAGGCGGCGGGAGAGGCTCAGCCCGCCGCGCGGCGGGTCCCCGCACCGTGCCGGGCCAAGTACTCGTCGTAGATCCAGGCGTAGGTCCGTTCCATCCCGTCCCGCAGGCGGGTCGAGGGCTCCCAGCCGAGGAGGGCCTGGATGCGGGTGTTGTCGCTGTTGCGCCCGTTGACCCCCTTGGGGGCCGACGTGTCGTAGTGCCGCTCGAGCTCCAGGCCCGCGATCTCCTCGACGATCGAGACCAGTCCGTCGATGGTCACCAGCTCCGACGAGCCGACATTCAGGGGCTCGGTGACGTCGCTCTCCATCAGCCGCCGGCTCCCTTCCAGACAGTCGTCGATGAAGGTGAACGAGCGGGTCTGAGTGCCGTCTCCCCAGATCTCGATCTCGTGGACGCCGGAGAGCTTGGCCTGGATCACCTTGCGGCAGATCGCCGCCGGCGCCTTCTCGCGCCCGCCCTCCCAGGTGCCGTGGGGGCCATAGACATTGTGGTAGCGGGCGACGCGGGTGGCGAGCCCGAAGTCCTCGCGGAAGTGGCGGCACATGCGCTCGGAGAAGAGCTTCTCCCAGCCGTAGCCGTCCTCGGGCATGGCCGGGTAGGCGTCTTCCTCTTTGAGCGGCGTGACGTCCGGGCTCCTCTGCTTCTCGGCGTTGTAGACGCAGGCCGAGGAGGAGTAGAAGAAGCGCCCGACGCCGGCGTCGCGGGCCGCCAGGAGCAGGTGGGTGTTGATCAGCACCGAGAGCATGCACAGGGCCTTGTTGTTCTCGATGAAGCCCATGCCGCCCATGTCGCACGCCAGGTTGTAGACCTCGGAGGCTCCGGCCGCCGCCTGCCGGCACGCCTCGACCCCCGAGAGGTCGAGGCGCAAGTTCTCGGCCTCCCCGAACCGCTGGTGCCATTCCTCGAACGGCTTGATGTCCACGGCGCGAACGGAGCGGCCCCGGGCGAGCAGGTCCCGCACCAGGTGTCCGCCGATGAAGCCGCCGCCTCCGGCGACCAGGGTGAGGCTGTCGGTTGGGGTCATCTCGTCCTAGCTCCGGCTCGTTCCGTGATAGAGGATGGGCGTCGCCAGTCTACCGTGAGCCGGCGCGTCGAGGGGGCGAGCCGCCGGCCGGGATCGCCAGGGTGTTCCAGGCGGCGTGCTCGCAAGGGACTCGCTCGACCTTCGGCAGCGAGGCGTCGAACCAGTGGTACTCGTGCCTTCTCAAGATCGTCTCCACGGCCGCGGCGTTCGGCGCGGTCACCTCGCACAGGATCGTCGG
Organism: uncultured Acidobacteriota bacterium; assembly: GCA_963739795.1. Classification (GTDB taxonomy): domain Bacteria; phylum Acidobacteriota; class Thermoanaerobaculia; order Multivoradales; family DATKCC01; genus CAVUBL01. Next base: position 191,135 of record CAVUBL010000016.1, read on the forward strand.
CCGCACCTCGGCCAGCAGGCGCTCGGCCCCCGCCAGGCACGCCGACTCGGCGCCCTCCACGTCGATTTTGACCACTTGCGGCGCGGGAAGCAGCTCCAGGAGCCAGTCGGCGGTCACGGAGAGCACGCGCCGGCTCTCCCGGACGCCGCCGGCCTGAGTGGAGCCGCCGACCGCGGCGAGGAAGTTGCCGGCGCGGCTGCGCTTGGCGATGGCGAACTCCTGGATTCCCACCTGTGCGGCGACCGCCGCGGTCAGGACCGTGACGGGGGCCGTTCCCGGCGGAGCCGCGGCGACCGATCTGTGGAGAAGGCTGGTCAGCCAGTCATCGGCCTCCACCGCCACGACCGCTCCGGTGGCCGTGGCGCGATGACCGGCGGCGAGCGAGAACAGGCCGACGTTGGCTCCGAGGTCCCACACTACGTCACCGGGCCGGACGAGCTCCGCGGCCCACGCCAGGAGAAGAGGGTCGACCGCGCGCAGATCGCGGCGCCAGAACCGCAGGCCGGCCTCCGGCGTCGTGTAGAGGAGGCCCCGGCCGAGCTCGGGAGGTAGCCTCCTCCTCAGCACGACGCGCCGGCTCAGCCGCTCGGCGACAGACCTCAGCAAGGGCACGGCGGATTCCTGGGCAGGGCCGTCACGCGGGCCCGGCGGTGCCGGCCGTCGCCGGCAGCGGGGCCGCCGGCTCCCCGTCGCCACCCCCGTCCCCGGCGCTCGCGAGGGCCTTGAAGCGGCGGTCCTTCAGGCGCAGGAACGGCCGTTCGAAGTACCGGTACGAGAGCTGGGCGAGCACCAGGGTCCCGCCGATCGCCAGCGCATAGTAGGCCAGGTGGTAGAGGGCCAGGGAGCTTTGCCACCAACTGGTGCGGAGGAACAGGGCCGAGGTGGCGTAGACCACGATCATGTGGAACATGTAGATGCCGTACGAGATCCGGCCGCCGTGGTCGAACAGGCGGTTGCCCGCCGGCACTACGTTCCTGGGGTTCGCCGACACGGTGACGATCAGCCACGGATAGAGGAGGAGCTGGAGCGCCTCGCTCCCCAGGAGGCCCCAGTGGATCCGTCCGACCAAGTAGAACTCGACGAGGAACGCCAAGAGCACCACCTGGAGCGCTCGCGAGCGGAAGACCGGCAGGGCGAGGAAACGTTCCTCGCGCGCGTGGAGCCACCAGGCGCACAGGCCTCCGGCGGCCATGTAGTGGAAGCGGAGCTGCGAGACGAAGCCCTGCACCCAGCCGGTGCCGAAGGCTCCCAGGTAGTTGGCCGCAGCCACCGTCGCGGAGACTCCGAGCACCGACCAGCAGAGCCGATCGAAGCGCCGGTGGAAGCGCCGGAAGGCCGGTGCCCACGCCAGGTAGAACTGTTCCTCGACGCCGATCGACCACGACGGGTTCAAGATCCCGCCGACGGTGTAGAGGCTGTTCATCAAGTTGGGGAGGAAGAACGCGTAGAGGACCATGGCGAGGGGCAGGTGATACTCGACGCGATACGGAATCGAGAGGGCGGGCAGCAGCGCGTTGTAGAAGAAGAGCCCGAAGACGACGACGGCGAAGTAGACCGGCCAGATGCGGCAGACTCTCCGGAGATAGAAGCCCCGGACGCTCACCGTGCCGGTCTTGCGCTGCTCCTCGAGGAGGAGGTATGAGATCAGGAAGCCGCTGAGGGTGAAGAAGAACGAGACCGCGGTCGAGCCCCGATAGAAGAAGGTGCCGGTCGAATAGGCGGGCAGACCGACGGAGGTCTGGTTCAGGGGGATGTGCCCGATGACCACGAACATCGCCGCGTAGAAGCGCAGGCTGTCGAGGCCGGGGAGATGGAGGCGGGAGGCCTTCTTGCCGGGCCGGGTGTGGTCGCTCATGCCGGTGCTCGGGTCCTCGAGGCCCGCCATGCTCAGGGAAGGGGCGCGCCCTCGGAGACGTCGGTCCTGGGACGGTACCCTGTCGCGGCGAGAATCACAAGACGGGCGGTGCCTGGTAGGATCGGCCCTCCCACCACCACCACTGCGCCCGCCATGGTCCCCGTCTCTGACCAGCCGCCCTCCCGGGGCGGCGCCGATGCCGCACCGCCCACACGGGTCGCCAGCCTTCTGGGCCACGAGCAGGTCGAGACCGCCGTGCTCTGCCTCTCGACGCTGCGGCGCTACTCGGACCGCCGCGTCGAGCTGCGGCTCCACGACGACGGCACGCTCACACCGGCGGACCGCGAGCGCCTCGCCCGAGCCCTGGGAGAGCCCGAGATCCTCCTCCGTCCCGAGGCCGACGAGCGGGTGGGGGAGATGCTCCGCCGGCGCCCTGCCACCCGGGCCTTCCGGCGCGCCAACCCGCTGGCTCTGAAGCTGGTCGACGCCCCCCTCCTGGCGGACGAGCCCGGCCTCGTCTTCTGCGACACCGACGTCCTCTTCCTGCGTCCCTTCGCGGGGCTCCGGCCGCCCCGCGCCGGAGTCGGCGCGGTCTTCATGGCCGATCGCCAAAGCGCCTACTCGGTGCGCTCCTGGCAGCTCCTCGGCGACCGGCGCCTGTGCCTTCCGGTGGGGATCAACACCGGGCTGATCCTGGCGCGCGGCGAAGTCTACGACCCGGACCTCGTGGAGTGGTTCGCCGGTCGTTCCGAGTACCACCGGACCCCGGTCTGGGCCGAGCAGACCTGCTGGGCGCTCCTCGCCGGCCGGACCGATGCCGCCCTTCTCGACCCGGAGCGTTGGCTCGTGCCCGCGCCCGGGGCGGCGCTCTCCGGCGAGGTGGTCGCCGCCCACTTCGTGCGCCCCGTGCGGCAACACCTCGCGGCCGCCGCGCAGGCCGCCGCCGACCGCCGGGGTGAAGCGCCGGTGGCGGTCGCGATCCGGCCGGCGCGGCCGTGCACCCCCTTCGATCTCCTGGCCGACGAACTCCGCCGGCGCCTCGGTTCCCGCCGGCGTCAGCCGGGTTCCTCCAGGTAGGCGAGGGTGTCCTCGGGCTCGATCGCCACCCGGTAGCCGTGATCGAGGAGCCGCTCCACGGTCGCGGCCTGCGCGCGCCGCCCGAGGTGCTTGTGCTCGTACCGGACGATCGCCGGACGGAAGTGGCTCAGGTCGAGACTGCCCACGATCTCCGCGTCCGCGCCCTCGGTGTCCACCTGGAGGAGGTCGAGGTGATCGCTACCGGCCCGCCGGAGCAGCTCGTCCAGGGTCACGCACTCCACCTCGTGGCTATCGATCCGCTCCGCCAGCCCCGGAATCGCCGCCTCGTGGGCGAGGATCGTCTCGCGGTGGAACGAGGCGAGCTGCGGCGCCCACGCCGGCAGTCCCGGGGCGTCCTGCGCCACTGTGTAGAGGGTGCGCCGGCCAGCCGTCGCCGCCACGGCGAGCCGCTCGACGCGCACCTGGGGCTGGTCGCCGTAGGCGGCGACGAGGAGCCGATGGGGTCCCGGCTGGGGTTCCACCACGACACCGGACCACCCGTGGCGCACCACGAGGGGGTGAATCGGGTCGCCCGTGATCCCGTCGAAGGCACCGATCTGGACGAAGAAGAAGCGTTCCGGCCGGTGCCTCGCCAGGTGGTACTCGACCACCATGGGCAAGGTGGCCCCGAGCTCCCCACCGGCGCGCACGAGGAGCGGTGCGGGGCGGCGCGAGACGGCGATCCCGGCGGCGGCCAAGCGCTGCTTGATCCAGCCCTCCGCCTTGCCCTTGAGCGTCACCAGGCGGCGCCCCCGGCGAGGTGCCCGAACGGGCCGTTGCGGGGAATCGCGAGGAGGTCGGTCTGGTGCGAGGCGGGAAACTCTGCCACCGGAGCCAGCCGCACGTCGCCTCGGCCCGCCGGGCTCGCCGTCCGCGGGGCCGGCGCCCGCCCGGACTCGAAATCTGCGCTCCGGCACCAGAAGACCTCGCACCCGAGCTCCCGGAGACGCCGAATCAGATCGTTCGCCGTCAAGGAATAGCGGACCAGGTTGTCGCCGGACACTTCTACGAAGAGCGCCCCCACCCGCCCGTCGGCGATCGACCGCGAAAAGCCCTCGAGCGCCGCCGGCTCCGACCCTTCGACGTCGAGCTTGGCGAGGGCCACGGGCGCAATGCCGGCCTCCTCGACGATCGAGTCCAAGACGAGATTCGGCACGGCCACTCCCCCGGGCCCCGCCACCACGTGGGAGGCGCCGAGGTGTCCGGGGACGAACCGGAATCGGGACTCGCCCGGATGCGCCGCCACGCAGCCCTCGTGGACCTGGATCCGGTGCTCCGGGTACAGGGAGGCCGCCTTCCGGAGCAGGTGGCAGAGCGCGGGGTTGGCCTCGAACAGGTGGAACGAGAGGTTCTGGGCCGGATCGCTCTCCGCGACCAGCGCGAAGGTGCAGAACCCGAAGTTGGCGCCGACGTCGAGCACCGCCGAGGAAGGGAGGATGAAGCAGCGTACGATGGCGAAGTACTCGGGGTCGAAGACGCCGGTGATCAAAGCCTGCCGGGGCGCCGGGTCGGTGAGGTCCGCGGTGATCCAGGCGCGGCCGTTGTACGTGAAGGTCGCCGCCCTTCCGCCGGGCGCTACGCGTGCCAGAAACGCCACGAGCCGGTGTCTGCGGAGAGGCCGGGGCAGCGCTCGAACGAAGCGGGCCAGGGAGCTCGGGCGGGGTGCCGGAGCCGGGCCGCGGCCCTTGGCGGCTCCGCCCAATCCGGCTCCGTCAGCCATGTCGTCGGAGCACGGTCCGCCCCAGCACCAGCCGGTCCATCTTCGTCCGCAGGAAGCAGTCGAGGGCTTCGGCCGGGGTGTTGACGATGGGCTCGTTCTCGTTGAAGGAGGTGTTGAGGAGCATGGGCACGCCGGTCTCCTCCTCGAAGGCGCGGATCAGCTTCCAGTACCGCGGGTTCGCCGAGCGCGAGACGGTCTGGAGGCGGCCGGTACCGTCGACGTGGGTGACCGCCGGGACCTCGGCCCGCCGCTCCGGGCGGATCGGGTAGACCTTGAGCATGAACGGGTCCGGGTAGGACTCGGTGAACCACTCGCCGGTCCGCTCCTCGAGGACCGACGGTGCGAACGGCCGGAACGACTCGCGGCGCTTGATCTTCTGGTTGAGCAGGTCGCGCATGTCGCCGCGTCGGGGGTCGGCGAGGATCGAGCGGTTGCCGAGGGCCCGGGGCCCCCACTCCGAGCGCCCCTGGTACCAGCCCACGACCTCGCCGGCGGCCAGCGCCCGGGCGGTCTCGAAGACGAGGAGGTCGTCGGCCGCCGCGGCCTCGATCTCGATCTCCCCGAACCGGCCGTCGTGGCCGGCGCAGCCCGGGATCGCCTCCGCCACCGCCCGGCGGATCGCCTCGGCGCCGTAGGACGGCCCCCAGTACGAGTGCTCCATGACGAAGTCGCGAGGCTCGCCGAGCACCGCATGCCGGGCGTAAAGGGCGGCCCCCAGGGCGGTGCCCGCGTCGCCGGCCGCGGACTGGATGTAGACGTCCTCGACGTCGGTTTCGGCGAACAGCTTGCCGTTGGCCACCGAGTTCATGGCGCAGCCGCCCGAGAGGGTCAGGCGCCGCAGGCCGGTCTCCGCCTGGAGCGCGCGGACCAGGGCGAAGAAGCGCTCCTCGTAGACCTGCTGGAGCGAGCGCGCCAGGTCCTTGTGGCGCTGGGCGATCTCTTCGTCGGGGCGGCGGGCCGAACCGAGGAGCTTCTCGAGGGTGGGCGCCCAGACCGGGCCGAGCTTCGGCTCGCCGCCGTCCCAGGTCATGTCGACCCCTTCCGAGAGGTGGCGGAAGAAGGCGAGCTCGAGGCGGAAGGAGCCGTCCGGGCGCGCCGGGACCATCCGCCGCAGCTCGGCGGCGAAGGCGGGCTCGCCGTACGCCGCGAGCCCCATCACCTTGTACTCGTCGCCGTACTTGGGGAAGCCCAGGAACTGGGTGATCGCCTGGTAGAACAGGCCGAGGGAGTGAGGGTACGTGACCCGGGAGAGCACTTCGATCGCCGTGCCCCGGCCGACCCCGGACATGGTGGAGACGAAGTCGCCGAAGCCGTCCACCGACAGGCACATGGCCTCCTCGAACGGCGAGCAGAAGAAGGCCGATGCCAGGTGGGCCAGGTGGTGCTCGACGGGGATCAGCCGCGGTGGGGAGCCGGAGGTCGGAAAGGCCGCCCGCAAGCGCTCCTCGAGGGAGGCGACCTGGCGCAGGTTCCGCGCCCGGCCGAGGGCCCGGGGCAGGCTCCGGGGATGGGTGAGGGCCAGGGCCGCCTTGCGCGCCAGGTAGGCTCGGGGCTGGCGGCCCACGGCCACCGCGTCGAGGCCGGCCAGCTCGCCACCGGCGGCTTCCGCCAGGCAGAAGCGGATCGCCTCCTCGGGGAACCCCGCCCAGTGCTTGACGCGGCGAAAACGCTCCTCCTCCACGGCGGCCGCGAGGCGCCCGCCGGCCAGGACGGCGGCCGAGGCGTCGCCGTGGAAGGCGTTGAGACCCAGGATGGCGCTCACGGCTCGGAGGCTCCGTCGGTTCGGTCGCCCGCGGCCCCCGATCCATCGGCCAGGAGCTCCTCCAGGCGCACGTCCACCACCAGCCGGAACCAGAAGGCCTGGAGGAAGTGGAAGACGAAGCCCTGCTTGCCGTCGAGCACCCCCAGGCGCAGGACGTAGCGGTAGAGGAAGTAGGCGAAGGGCCGCAGGTAGAGGGGGGAGCGGTAGTAGACGCGCTTGAGCCAGAGCACCCGCTGGTCGGGTGTGCCGAGCAGGCGGGGCCTGGTCTTGAAGGGTGTCCCGCCGCGCCGGCGCTCCAGCTCCTCGCGGGCGAAGGCCTCGGCGTAACGCAGGTGCTTCTCCAGGTAGAAGAGGATCGAGTCCTCCTTTCGGTTCCACTCCTCCAGCGGCGCCCGGAGCTTCGCCACGGGGCCGTCCACGTAGACCCGCGTGTCCTGTTCCAGTGGGTCGAGCTGCCCCTTCGAGCGCCGGAAGAGCTTCAGGAGGTACTTGTTGCCGTAGCCGCCCCAGCGGATCCACTTGCCGCGGAAGATCTGCTTGCGCCGGATGTAGAAGCCGTCAGGGCCCACGGCCTCGGGGCCGTCGCGGAATAGCTCGGCGAGCTCGGAGGCGAGCTCCGGGGTGAGGGCCTGGTCCGCCTCGAGGATCAGCACCCAGTCGTTCTTGATCGGCAGGTGGTCGAGGCCCCACTGGAAGATCCAGGGGATGATCCGGCCGTGCTCGTAGGCCAGGTCGACCACCTGGTCGGCGTAGGGGCGGGCGATCTCCACCGTGCGGTCGGTGCTTTCGGAGTCCAGGACGAAGACCTGGTCCACGCTGCCGTAGACGGCCTCGAGGGTGCGGCCGATGTTCACCTCCTCGTTGCGGGTGGTCACGAGGACGGTGACGGGCAGGGGGGCCTCGGTCATATGGCTCGGGGGAGCTGCTCCGGGTCCATGGCCGCGGCCAGGAAGCGCAGGTCGTACAGGCCCTGGAGGCGCGGCAGGAGGTCGCGCGTGACGGCGCCGTACCTGGACGGGGCGAGGGCAGGGATCATCCATCCGCGGCAGGCGAAGCCCTCGTCCAGGAGCAGGGTGGCGACCTCGCGGGCCACCCCGGCCCCGTGGATCTCGATCACCAGGCGTGGGCGGTGTTGCCGGAGGGTCTTCAGGCCGCCCCGGAGCACGAGAGCCTCGGCGCCCTCGACGTCGAGCTTCATCAGGTCGGGCGGAGGGATCTCGCCCGCGCCGATCAGCGAGTCCAGGCTCCGGCAGGCGACCCGTTCGGTCTTGGGCGGCAGGCGGAGGTTTCGCCGCCCCTCCGCGGCCGCGCCGCCGCTCACCCGGTCCAGGGTGCCAGAGGTGGACTGCATGTCGTCGACTTGGAACTCGGCCTCCTCGTCCCGGTCGCTTAGGGCCCAGGGGAGGCACCGGGCGCCCTCGACTCCGCCCAGCACCATGTTCTGGCGGTGGAGCCGGCGGTTGGCCGCGACGGGCTCGAAGGCGACGATCTCTCGCGCTCCCAGGGTCGAGAAGAGGCGGGTGTAGAGGCCGATGTTCGCGCCCACGTCGTAGACCACGTCGCCGGGGGCGACCATCGTCCGCAGGAGCGAGAATGGTACCCGCTCGCTCTCCAGGGGATCTCGGAGCCAGTAGGAGCGATGCTGGCGGAGCCGGATCGAGAACGGTCCGATGGAGGGCACCCGGAGCCGGACCGGGAGGTTCGGGACCAGGTTCAGGACGAGGCGGCCGAGCACCGGCCGGGTCCGGAGGCGGGAGGCCAGCGGACGCAGCACGCGCGCCGGAGCCGCGAGGAGGCTCCGGGGCAGGGCTCGGCAGGGGTCGGCTCGCATTCTCGGTCAACCGGGGAGCGCAGACGGGGCCGCCCGCGCGGCTCCGTCCAGGAGGCTTCGCCAAGCCGCCGCGTAGCCCCAGCTCGCAAGGATACCCCGATTCGTGTGGGCGACCTCCGCGGGGTCGAGCGCCAGGGCCCGGGGGAGTGTTGCCGCCAGCTCGTCGGGACGACCGGCGGGGTAGACGAAGCCGTTGCGCCCCCTGGCGACCAGGTCCGTCGCGGCACCGACCCGCGAGGAGGTGACGACCGGGAGGCCAGCGGCCATCGCCTCGGCGACGGAGACCCCCCAGCGCTCCTCCCGCGCCGGGTGGACGAAAAGGTCCGACAGGCCGTAGAGGGAGGGCAGCTCGGGGTAGGGCACGTAGCCGGCGAAGACGGCGCGTCCGGCGAGGTGGGCGGTGGCGAAGCCCTCGAGGGCGCCCCGCTCTTCGCCGTCGCCCACCAGCAGGAAGCGGAGATCGTCCCCCGGGAGGGCCGCGGCGGCGCGCAGCAGATCCCAGGGCGCTTCCCGGCCGCTCATCTTGGTGACCGCCAGGACGACCCGCGCCTCTTCCGGGATGCCCAGGCGGGCTCGCAGCGCCCGACGCTCGGCAGGGGCGAGGGCGGAGGCCGAGCGGAAGTGGTCCGCGTCGACCGCGTACGGAAAGCGGGCGATCCGGTCCGCGGCGATTCCGCAGGCCTCCAGGTAGCGGCGGCCCAGGGTTCCCGTGGTGAAGAAAAGGCGGAAGAGTGCCGGAAGGGCCCGGCGGTAGAGCAGGCGGCGGGAGAGGGCTGGTCGTCCCGTCTCCGGCCAGAGGACCGAATCGGTGCGGAGCGCCACCGCCGTCCCCCGGGCCCGGGCGGCCAGGGCGGCCGCCAGGTAGTCCCGCCGGGTGTAGCCGTTGACGATCACCAGGTCCGGCCGGCGGCGCGCGATCTCCCGGGCGAGCCAGCGGCCGGCGCCTTTCTCGGGCGGGGCCGCCCACTCGTACCCCGCCAGCAGGTCGATGCCCCAGGACACCTCGCGGCCCAGCTCCGGGTCGAACAGGCTCCCACCCGGCGCGGGCCGGGTGAAGAGGACCTGGAGCTCCGCCTCGGGGCGGCCGGCGGCGTAGCGGAAGAAGGGTGCCTCGAACTGGGTCGCCCGCTCGACGACGAAGAGGATGCGCACGACGGAGAGGCCGGGACCCGTCTAGCCGGGAGCCCGGGCCGCGAGGGAGATGTAGGGGTAGGGTCTCGTGACCCGGATGGCGGCGAGCTCGAGACCGGCGGCTTCGACGAACCCGCGGGCGGAGTCGAGGGAGTGGTGGACGAGGTGGATCGGGAGCTGGAGGTGGGCGAGGTGGGGCGAGGCCGGGAGATCTTCGACCGGCTCCCAGGAGTAGATCGAGGGGAAGGTCATCACCAGCAAGCCGCCGGGCCGGAGGATCGCTCCGATGCGGCGGAGCTCCACGAGGGGGTCCAGGAGGTGCTCGAAGACGTGCTCGAGGCGCACGCAGTCGAACCGCTGCTCGGGGAAGGCCTCGGCGGGGGGGGCGCAGCTCGCCCGGATGCCGTGGGCTTCCAGGCGGTGGACGTTGGCCTCGTTGTTGGCCAGGTCGAACCCGAAGAGGCGCCGGTACCCCAACGAGTGCATCGCCAGGAGCCAGGCGCCGGTGCCGAACCCGAAGTCGAGGATCGCGGCGTCCCGGGGCAGCGCCGGGGGCACGCCGAGGGAGAACGAGATCGAGCGCCGACCGAGGGCCTCGATTCCTGCCGCCAGAGCGCTCGCGGCCCATCCGAAGGTGCCCCGGGCTCCGCCCGGTCTCGCCACGTGCCGATGGCCCAGCGCGGCGAGGCGGAGCTTCCAGGCGTAGCTCTTCGGAGTGGTCGGGTCGAGGGCGAGGTGATAGGGGTAGTCGGAGTGGTAGAGGCCGGCCAGGAGCTCGGCCGAAGGCGGAGGGTGGACGAAGGCGACCCGGCAGGAGCGACAATACCGGAGCGTAAACTCGTACGCCTCGCCTCCGGGGGACGAGGGGACCGACCTCTCGAGGACGGCCTCGGCGTCGGGTCGGCGACAGGCTGGGTTGATGCAGTCGACCATCGGGCTCCGGAACGGCTCCGAGTGTACCCGCGCCGGTCGGTGAAGAGAAGCCGAGCGCCGCTCAGCGCGCGCCGGCGACCTCCCGGTACATCGCCGTCATCGCCTCGGCGACGGCCGGCCAGGCGAAACGCCGGGCCTCGATTCGGCCGCGGCGGCCCATCTCCTGCCGCCGTGCCGGGTCTTCGGCGAGCTCGGCCAGGCCCCGGCCGATCGCTTCCGCCTCGCCCGCCACCACCAGGCCGGCGCCCGCCGCCTCCACCACTCCCGCCAGGCCCACCTCGGGCGTCACCAGAACCGGCGTGCCGGCAGCCATGGCCTCGAGGACGACGTTGGCGAAGTTCTCGGAACGCGACGGCAGGGCGAGGGCGATCGCTCCCTGGACCAGCGCCACCTTGTCGGCGCCCCGGACCGGCCCGAGGAAACGGACCCGGGCGGCGAGGCCCGAGGTCTCGGCGAGAGACTCCAGGGCGCGGCGATAGCCGCCCTCGTCGGGGCCGGCCACGACCAGCCGGCACGGTTCCGGGAGCTCGGTCAAGGCGCCCAGCAACCTGTCGATCCCCTTCTTCCAGCTCAGCCGGCCCAAAAACAGGACGTAGGGGGCCCCGTCCGCCAGGAGCGCCGCGACCGCGCCTCCCGCCTCGGCCGAGGCCGGCCGGTCCCAGGCCTCGAGGTCGATGCCGTTGGGCACCACGCGGACCGGCGGCAGCCCGAGGCCGAACGCCGCCGCCTCCTTTGCCTCGAGGTCGGTCGTGGCATGGATCGCCGCGGCTCGCCGGAGGGTGCGCCCCTCGACCAGGCGGAGCCAGAGCCCCTTGCGCAGCCGGCCGTGTTCGGCGAAGAGCGCGGGCACGAGCATTCCCCGGGGGGCGACCACGTAGGGCACTCCTGCCCCCTCGGCGACGCGGGCCGCGGCCGAGGTCGGCCAGAGGAAGATCGAGTGCAGGTGGACCAGGTCGAAGCGCCGGCCGGCAGCTCCCGAAGAGAGGACGCTCCGCAGCGCCCTGCCCATCGCCGGAGAGCGGTACAGGCGCCGCGGGGCGGTGATCGGGAAGTAGCGAGTCTCCACGCCGTCGCGATCGACCGGTGTCCCCAGCGGGACGTCGAGGCGGCCGGCGCCGTGGACGTCGGTGGTGAAGACGACCACCTCGTGCCCCGCCTCGGCCAGGGCTCGGCAGAGGCCGTGGACCGAAAGGATCGGACCCCCGTGGGACCAGGCGGGCACGTAGGTGGGGACGACGTGCAGAAGCCTCATCCGGCGGTCGTCTCCTCTCCCTCGCCGAGCAGCCAGGCGACGAGGGCCGCGAAGCGCCGGTGGTAGGCCTCCCAGCTCGCGTCCTGGGCGGCGCGCCGGGCCTCCGGCCGCAGGGCGCGCAGCGCCGAGGGCCGGCGGGCGCAGTCGATCATCCTCGCGGCGAGGGCCGCCGCGTCCTCCTCCGGCACCACCCAGCCCGACCGCCCCTCGGCGACCAGATCCTTCGCGCCGACCATCTCCGAGACGATCACCGGTGTGCCGGAGGCCAGAGCCTCGGCCACCACCATGCCGTACGAGTCGTTGCGCGACGGAAGCACCAGGCAGTCCGCGCGTCGGAGCTCCGCGGCGAGATCGCCCTGGGTCGCCTGCCCCACCACGGTGACCACTGCCGGATCCATTCCGTCGACGAGGTGTCCGAGCTCGCCCCGCGGGCCGACGATCCGCAACCGGGCCGACGGCACCTCGGAGTGGACCCGCCCGAACGCCTCCACGAGGAGGTCGAAGCCCTTTCTCCGGATCGAGGCGCCGGCGAATGCGAACGTCACACCGTCGGCCGCCGGCGGCTCGCCGGGGTGGAAGAGGGCGAGGTCGGCTCCGAGGGCGACCGCGTGCACCTTCTCCGGCGGCAGACCGGCCTCGAGATAGGTCCGGCGGGCGAGCTCCGAGACGGTCAGGACATGGTCGGCGAGGGCGATCTCGCGCTCCTTGACGGCCACGATCCTCCGGTGGAGCGCCGGGGACTCGCGGAAGCCGTGGAGCCGGTCTTGGGCGGCGTGGTGGAAGGACGGAGCGTCCAGCAGTGTCGTCCAGCCCCGGCGCTTCGCCTCCCGGAAGGTGTCGAGGGCCGAGATCTCGCAGGCGAGGACCGCGGCGGCGCCGAGCCGATCCCCCTGGCGCCGGACCCGGCGGGCGACTCCCCGGTCGAAGGCTCGGCACGCGAGCCAGTCGGCCCGGTCGGCAAGGGGAACGGGCAGCAGCAGGTCCCCGAGGCGGCGGAAGATCGCCGGCAGGCGAACCCAGCGGGCCTTCTCGCCGGGCAACGGCACCGGGGGGTAGCGCACGAACCGCCCGGCCAGCCGCCCCAGAGGCCCGCGGAAGTGCTTCTCGACGCTGGGCACGCCGGCCCAGTACCCGGCGAGGCGTCCCGCCCGCTCGAGGGCCAGGGCGTTCTGATGGGAGTGCTGGCGCCCGGGGTGGGTGATCAGGACCCGGCGCCCGGGACTCGTCATCGCAGGACCGAGCGGGAGGCGCCGGCGGGCACGGCGGGTGCGGTTCGCCCGAGGACCGGGGGCCTGCCGGGCTCGGCGGCCCCGGAGCGCTCCGGGGCGAGCTCCCGGTCGAAGCGCATGGCGAGGAAGAGCATCCCGGCGAAGAACCAGTAGAAGAGCCCCGCGGTGACGTTGAACACGATCCCGCTCGGCAGGCTGGTGAGGAGGAAAAGCATGCAGGCCACGGCGATCTGTCGGGCGAAGCGGTCGCGCAGGATGACCGCCTGCCGGAAGGCGAACACGATCAAGTAGATCCTGGCGAGATAGAGGACCACGAAGCCGAACGGGCCCAGCTCGAGCATCACGCGTCCTCCTTCGTCCTCCACCGAGATCCCGCCGATCCAGCTATAGGGCCGGACCCCTTCGACCAGGGCTTGGGCCGCCTGGTGGGTCGCCCCGATGCCGTACCCGCCGACGCCGGACTCGTGGAAGACGTCGAAGGGCTCCCGGAACGGCGAGGTCAGCCGGCCGGCCACGTCGTGGCCTCCCGACGCCCGGCCGTAGAACGCCGTCGCCAGGTCCGAGGACGTCGAGCTCAGGAGGACGCCGAGCAGGGCGGCGACGATCAGGATGCGCGAGACGGCGAGGAAGCCCTGCCGGTCGCGGGCCGCCGTCAGCCACCAGTACAAGGGGGCGGTGGCGGCCAGCATGAAGACCGGCGCCCGGGAGCCGCTGGCCAGCATCCCGATCAGAGTCATGCCGAGGGCGATGTAGAGGGCGTAGTACCGACGGATCTGCCAGCGGGCGGTGCCCACCAGGCAGAGCAACAGCAGGGCGGTCGCGAACAAGTAGGAGCTGTAGCCGGTGATGAAGGAGAAGGTGGAGGTCACGCGTGCGTGCGTGCTGGAGCCGAACGTGAATGCCGGCGAGTCGCCGTGGCGGGCGTAGGTGTTGAGGGCGCTCGACGCCGGGGCGGCGAACTGCGCCATCGCGAGAAGACCCAGAGGGATGGCGACGATGGCGTAGATGTACAGAAACCGCCACAGCTCTCTCCGGCTCTCGAAAGCCGCGGGGACCACCCACAGGAGTGGGACGTACAGGAAGTAGGCCTTGAATCCGAACAAGCCGACCCAGAGATTGGGTAAATGGGGGTTGAAGATCTCGAGCAAACCGATGGCGACGCCGCTGGCCAGGAGGAAGGCGAGAAACGGCGGGATGCGCAGGGTCCGCAGTCGCGACGTGCGGTCGTTGAGGAAGCCGGCGTAGGCCGCGAGCAGCACGCCGTCTTTGGCGAAGTAGATGAGGTCTTGGGCGCCGGGGAACACCCATTTGCGCAGCGCCCCCTCGAACACCAGCAGGAGCATGGCGAGCTGCACCGCCTTGCGCCAGCGTCGGAAGGACCAGACGCCGGCCGCGCCGGCGATCAGCAGGAGGAGGATGCGACTGCTCATGGCGAATCGGAGGGACGGGCGGCGTCGGGAGACCGATCCGCCGTAGCCGTAGCGATCACCGTCCGGTAGGCCTGCCCCACCGTCCGGCGGGTGTGGCGGGCGAGGTGGGCTCGGACGGCCTCGGAATCGGGCGCCGGCAGCTCGTCACGAAGCGCCCGCGCCAGGAGCCCGGCCAGGGCCGCCACGTCCCGGTTCGGGAAGGTCCACCCCCCGGGGCCGACGGCGTCCGCCAGACCGCCTCCCGCCGAGCCGATCACCCGACACCCGCACGCCAAGCCCTCGAGGGCCACGATCCCGAAGGGCTCATTGTAGCGCGACGGCACCACCAGGTAGCGGTGGCGGTGGAGCAGCGAGACCAGCGCTTCGCCCGTGACCCGGCCGGCGAACTCCACCCGGTCGCCGAGGCCGAGCTCGGCGGCCTGGCGGCGCAGGGCCGGCTCCTCCGGGCCGACACCGATGACGGTGAGATCCGGAGCGAGCCCCGTCGTCCGGAGCCTGCCCAGCGCCTCGAGGAGCAGGTCGCACCCCTTGTCCGAGACCAACCGTCCGAGGAAGGCCAGGTCGCGCTCCCGCGGGATGCCTGGGAGCGGGCGGAAGAGGTCGTCGCGGTACGGGTTCTCGATCACCCGGGTCGCCCCGCCCGGGACCGGCACTTCGCCGCCACCGGCCTCCAGGTCCTCGGCCATGGCGCGGCTCACGGCGATCGACGCCGCCGCGTACCGGAGCAGCCCCCGTTTGAGGCGGTCGCGAAGCGAGAGGCGACCGTCGGGTTGCCGGTACCAACTGTGATGGGAGACCACCCAAGGCCGGCGCAACAGGGCCAGGGGCCAGAGCCACTTGAGGCTGACGTTGGACTGAAAGTAGACGTCGGCCCACCGGACGAGGCCGAGCAGGCGGGCCGGCCCCGGTTCCCGCACCACCAGAAAGGGGTAGGGCTCGGGTCCGTCGTGGGGCTCGGCGCAGGCCACGACGACCTCGTCTCCCGCGGCGTGGAGCTCGCCCGCGATCAGGGCGGTCACCTCCTCGAGGCCGCCGATCCGAGGGTAGAAGGCGGGCGAGCCGATCAGAACCTTCATCGGCCCTTCACCTCCGCGCCGAGGCCGAGGAGCCGACGGAACGTCCCGGCGTGGACCGCGAGGCGATGCTCCAGGTACCAGGCGCGGGCCCGGTTCGCCAGAGCCTGGAGGTCTCCGGCGTCGCCGGAGCCCGGGTCCCATCCGAGGCCCTCGAGCTCCGCGGGCAGCGGCCTGCCGGTCCTCCGCCAGGAGCACACCGGCACCACGCCATGGGCGGAGAAGGCCGCGAAGACCGTCGACTTGCCCACCAGGTCGGGCGGGTAGGCGAGAAAGCCGGCGACGGCGTCGAGGAGGATCCGCGCGACCTCTTCGGCCGGGCGCCGACCCAGGGCGCGGACCGCCGCGCCGGCGAGCCTCGCCGGCACGATCGGACCCTCCCCCTCCGGCCCGAGGTCGAGGACTTGCTCGATGTCCAGGGTCCGGCATGCCGCCTCCAGCGATCGCCGGTACGGGCCCCAGACCCGGGCTCGCGGTCCGGGGCCGCCGAAGACCACCAGTCGCCGCGGGCGCTCGCCGAGACCGGGGACGGTCGCGGGCTCACCGACGGTGGAAAAGACCGGTAGCACCTCCGAGCGCCCGCCTGAAGGGTCCAGTGTCTCGAGCATCTGGGCGTAGAGGCGGGTGCTGGTGACTCGCCCGTCGCTCGAGCCCGACAGGCGCGCCGCGATCCGGCGCTGGCGAGGAGCCAGCCAGAAGGAGCTTCTCCAAGGCGGCCCGGTCGCGTAGACCTCGTGGAACAGGACGAGGAGGAGGCGGCCGGCCGTCCGGGTCCGCCAGCGGGCCAGGCCCTCCGCGAGCCAGGTGGGGCAACCGCGGCGATCAAACCCGTAGGCCGAGTAGTGGAGCACGACGGCGGTGGCGTCGGCGGTTTCGAGGGCGCCGGCGAGCGACTCCGGCGAGCGCTCGGCGAGCCGGGCCACCTCGTCTCCGCCCGGCGCCGCCCCCGTTTCGGCGCGGTGGTCTCCTGCCAGGTAGGCGACCTCGAGCCCTCCGCTCCGCGCCAGCTCGCGGCCCAACAGGCGGGCGTAGGTTCCCACGCCCTCGGCGCCCAGCGGCAGGGTGGGGACCACCTGGACCAGCTTCATGGCCGAGCTCCCCGGCCGCGGAGCCCCGGGAAGAGGGCGCGGGCGGCGGCCTCGGCCTCCTCCACCGTGGCGATCCGGTCCCGCTCCCCCTCCTCCCGCCCCAGGCTCTGGCAGCCCGGGTGACCCCATTGGGCGTCGTGGCGCCGTACCGAGTCGAACGACGGCCCGAGCAAGACCAGGGCCGGCTTACCGAAGGCGGCGGCCACGTGGAGGACCAGGCTGGAGTTGGTCAGGACGCCGTCCGCCGCCTCCACCAGGGCGAGGGTCCCCCGGACCGAGGGCGAGCCGGTGAGGTCGTGGACCGAGGGCGCCGCGGCGGCGAGGGCCCGGCCGGCCGCCCGGTCGCCCGGGCCGCCGACCACCGCGATCTCGACGCCTCCCGCCGCACCGAGGCGGCGGGCCAGCTCGACGAACCGATCGAGGGGCCAGCACTTCTCGGGGAGGCCGGCGCCTGGAGCCAGCACCAGGCGCACCGGGAGCTCACGGTCCCGTCGGGGTCTCGAAAGCTCGCGCCAGCGAGCCTCCCCTTCGGCCCGCTCGGCCTCGCTCAGGTAGATCTGCGGGCGCGGGTCCGGGAGCTCCCGGGCGCCTAGCAGCTCGGCGAAGCGCAGGGCCATCCGGCCCACCCGCTCTCCCGGAACGTAGTTGATCCAGGCGCACGCCGCCGAGTGCCCGCCCGCGTAGCCGCGGACCCCCAGGCGGTAGGGGATTCCGGCGCGCAGGAGCAGCAGCGCTCCCCAGGCGCTGCCCAGAACGTCGATCCCGACGTCGAAGCGGCGCGCCGCCACTTCGGCGAGCTGTGGCGACCGGGCGAGATAGAGGAGTCGCGCGGCGGTCCCCCGTCCGCGGGCGGCGCGGTGGAACCAGGGCGCGTCGACGTGCATCACCTCGGAGACGTGGGGGTTGCCCGTCAGCAGCTCCGCGGCCGGGGTGGTGGCGCCGACGGCCACCACCGCCTCCGGAAAGCGGCGCCGGAGGGCTTCGAACAGGGGGGTGACCACTAGCAGGTCCCCGAAGTCGTTGTTCCGGAGGATGAAGATGGACCGGGGCGTGCGGGGGGGCGCGGCCGGCCGCGGCGCGCGCCGGGCGGCGAGGCCGACCAACCCCTCGAACGCCCGGGACCGGCAGCGCCGGAGCCCGGCCGCGGCCCTCCGCAGCCGAGGCGCCGCGTCGCGGCTCAATCGCGCGGACCTCCGCCCGGCCGGCACACCACCCACAGCGTCTCGGCCCGCAGGCCGGCCGTCGACTCGAGGAGGGCCTCGGGGCCGTCCAGGTGCCGGACGGTGTCGATGTTCAGGTAGCGGTGCAAGAGCTTGTGGACCGGCCCGGCGCTGGTGAGCGTCAGGTGGATCTCCGGCTCGGCGTACCAGGTGCCCAGGAAGTCGAAGATGCTCTCGACGGTGAACGGAGGGTAGAGCATCCAGGAGTGGAGCTCCACGAAGAGGATCGGCCGGTGCTCCCGGATCACCGAGGCCGCGCCCTCGAGAACGTGCCCCTCGTAGCCCTCGACGTCGATCTTGATCAAGTCGGGCGGTCGCTCGAGCGCAGTGTCCAGCCGCACCATGGGGACGACCCCGTCGCCCTCTCCCTCGTCCGTGACCACGCCGTTGAGACCGGAGCGGAACGGCGTCTCCCCGTCGCTGGCGCCCACCGCGGCCCGGACCAGCGTCACGTTCTCCAGGTGGTTGAGGCGCTGGTTGCGCTCCAGCTCGACGAAGTTCTCCAGCTCCGGCTCGAAGCAGATCACGTGGCCCTCGGAACCCACGAGTTGGCGGAACAGGAGCATGTAGTACCCGACGTTGGCCCCCACGTCGACCACCGTCATTCCCGGCCGCACGAGGCGGCGCAGGAGGTGGCGCTCCTTGATGTAGCGCTCGCCGTCCAGGTAGATCATCCGGTGAGCGTTGGAGCGCGCCAGGTCGAGGTAGGCGTGACGCCCGAACAGAGACCGCCGGCCGAGTGTCGAGGCCGGTAGGCGGCCGAAGGTCCGCTCGGCGAAGCCCAGGGTCTGGAAGCGCCAGAGAAAGGCCCGCAGGCGAGCCCAGGGGTACGAGTGGAGTCGGGGCTCGGCCATCACGAAGCCATCATCCCACGCCCCGGCCGCGAGCTGCGGTCACCAGGCGCGCGACCTCGTCCTCGTACTCGAGTGCGATGCGCGGCCAGAGGGTGGTCTCCAGGTAGGCGCCGAGGTCGACCTCCGGCAGGGTGTCCGCGGCGAGGCTCGCGGGCGGCGGGAAGAGCAGGAGAGCGTCCCCCACGAGGGGCCGGAGATCGGTGACCGCTCCCGCCCCGGTAGCGGCGACGGGCATCCCCGACTCCAGCATCTCGCAGAGCGACAGCCCCCAACCCTCGGCCGTGCTGGTGAACAGGCCCACGTCGTGGTCGGCCAGGAGCTTCGGCAGCTCGGGGCGGGAGAAGGAAGGGATCACCCGCAGGCGGCCCGAGGCCAGGAGGGAGGCGGGGAGGCGGGGTGAGTCGATCTCGCCACAGCCGGCGACGGTGAACAGGTCGTAGGGATGCGTGGAACCGCGCTCGGCGAGGAAGCGGACCAGGGCCCGTGGTCCCTTGTGGGCCGACCAGCGGCCGATCCAGAGGAAGCGAAGACCCGGCCCGGCCGGCGGCCGGCGGCGCCGCGCCACCTCGGCGAGGGCGGACCGATCGCCGGGCGGCGGCGCCGCGAAGTAATGGCCCAGACGGGGCGCGAGCCATGGGAAGCGGCGGGCGATCCAGCGGCGCTCCAGCCTGCCCAGGGCCAGGATGCCGTCCGCCCGGTGCCAACCCCGGACGATGGCTGCGGCGAGCACCAGCCGGTGCGCCGCGTGGAGAGGGCCGCGGGGAGCGAGCGGCCAGCGCAGCTCTTCGCGCAGGTCGCACCAGAAGTACCTGAGGTCGGGCTGGACGCTGCGGGCGAGCACCGGCGCCGCCGCGGCGACCCGGCGCGATACCGACACCGGAGGGACGTCGAGGAGGTCGAAGGGAGGCTCGCGGTCGAGAAAGGACTCGAGGCGTCGGCGCTGGTGGAGCCAGCGGTCATACCAGCGCGCGGTGTCGGGGAGGGGCTCCGGGGACCAGACGACGACCTCGTGGCCCCGCCTCCGCAGCGCCTCGGCCAGGCTCTGGGCGAGCTGGGCGGCGCCCATCTCGTCGCGGAGCGGCGGATGGCTGACCAGGAGGAGCCTCACCGCTCGTCCCCCTCCCCGGTTTCGAGGCCATAGGCGGCCAGGCAGCGCGCCGCCACTCGGTCCCAGGTGAAGCGTTCCTCGACCCGCGCGCGCGCCGCCGCCGAGAGCCGCCGCCAGGCGCCGAGGTCGGCCCGGAGCCTCTCGAGGGCGGCTCCGATCGCCGCGGGGTCGTTGGGCGGGACCAGCAGCCCGGTCCCGCCGTCCTCGACGATCTCGGGCAACGGTCCCACCGCCGAGGCCACGACCGGGCAACCGCGGGCCATGGCCTCGACCAGTGCCAGGCCGAACAGCTCGTTGGCCCCGGGAGAGCCGTGCTCGTCCACCGGCGTCGGGTGGACCAGGGCCATGGCGTGGCCCAGGAGATCCGCGACCTCGCCGTCCTCGAGGCCGTGGTGGAACCGGACGTCCCGGCCGGAGGCGAGGCTTCGGAGCCGCTCCAGGTAGGCGGCGTCGGAGGCTGGGCCCACCACGTGGAGCGTCCGCCCCTCCGGCAGGCCCTCGACCAGGAAGTGCACGCCCTTGTGGGGCAGGATCCGACCCAAGAAAACCACCGAGCCGTCGTGGCTCGGCTCGGCGCGCCGCGGGAAGCGATCCAGGTCGACTCCGCCGTAGATCACCGCGTGCCGGCGGTGGCGTCCGGGCAGGTTTTCGGCGGCGTACTCCGAGAGGGGTAGGTGGGCGGTCAGGAGTCGCGACTGGTCCAGGTGGTAGGCCGGGGTCCAGCCGCCGCCCCCCAGGTCGGTAGCGAAGACCGGCCGCCCCCGGAGCCGGGCGTAGAGCGCGGCCAGGACGGTCGGGAAGGCGTAGTACTGGTGACAATGGATCACGTCGGCGTCGCGAAGCTCGCCGAAGAGGCGCCACGACGGAGTGGAGGCCGGGTTGCGCGTCCGGCGCTTCAGGATCACCCGTTCCAGGCCGGGCTCGAGGAGGTCGCGCCGCCGCTCGGCGCCGAAGGAGACGATCCGGACCCGGACCCTTCGGGCCATGGCGCGGGCGAGCTCGTTCACGAACCGCTCGGCGCCGCCCACGGTGCCCCCGGGCCCCAGGTGGGTCGGACAGACGTGGCAAACGAGAGGGACGACTTCCGGGTCCCGGGCCGACGCCGTCAACGGGGCGCCTCGTCCGGCTTCAGGGCGGTCAGCTCGAAGATGAGGAACCAGGCGGGGAACATCCAGGCCCACCGGCGCTCGTAGGCTTCAGGGTGGCGGTTGGCGACTCGGGCGACCAGGCTGCCCAGCCGGGTCGGGTGGAAGACCAGGGTCCGCCGCGCGATCTCGAAGCGCGTGGCCGAGTAAAAGCTCCACTGCGACGCGTCGGTGAAGTAATCGAACGAGAAGTAGCCGAGCTGGCGCCGGTGGGTGGGGTCGGTAAAGGCGTTGGCCGAGGAGAAGTGGGGTGTCGTGATCTCGACGGTGCCGCCGGGCACGAGGAGCCGGTGCACCTCGCACATGAACGCGACCACGTCCTCCAGGTGCTCGACCACGTCGTTCACCCAGATCTTCTCGAACGAGCCTTCGGGCAGAGGCATGGGCACCCGGTCGAGGTCCCAGTGGAGGTCGGGCTCCACCGCCGGGTTCACGTCGACGTTCAGGCAGTCGTCCCGGCGGCGCCGTCCGCAGCCCAGGTTCAGGCGGCGGGGCAGCGGATCGGGCAGGGGCGGTGAAGGCGGTGAAAGGGTCATAGGTCAAGCCCAGTGGACTCGGCGCGGGGCGACGAAGCCGAGGAGGTTGAAGATGAGCTGGACCGCCAGCCCGGTCGCTGCCGTGATTACGTTGAAGGTCAGGACTCCGGCCGTCGTGCCCAGGGGGAGGAGGGCCACCAACAGGGCCTGGGTCACCACCTGTGCGGCCACCGCGCCTCCCTGCCAGCGGTTCCACGAGCGCGCGAGGTTCACCGCCACGGAGTAGCCGCCGACAAGGGTCAGGCCGGCACCGGCGACGGTGAGCATCAGCTCGCGGTCGAGGCTCCGGTAGTGGGGGCCGAGGACGAAGAGGAAGGCGCGGGGCACGAGGATCGAGCCGACGAGAAGGGCGGCGGCGACGACCGCCAGGAACCCTCCGTACTGGAGGTAGCGACGGCGGTAGACCCGGTCGTCGGTGACCAGGGCGAGGCGGGGCATGAAGACGATGCCCGCGAGGCCCGAGAACAGGCCCATCAACATGCTGAGCCGCCCCAGGGCCCCCACTTCCGCGATGTTCTCGGCACCGCCGAAGGTTGCCGCCAGCCAGACGACGAGCGGTCCCTGGATGGAGAAGTAGAGGGCGCTGGGCAGCGTGGGGAGCAGGTAGCGGAGGACCTTCCTCCGGTACGGCGCCAGGTCGGTCGCCGACGGGCGCTCGCTCTCCGGAGCCTGATCCGGGTCCCGGGCCGCCCAGGCGACGAGGGCGGAGCTCGCCGCCGCCGTCAGCACCCCGAGCCAGGCGTGGAGGAGTGCCGAGACCACCAGGAATCCGGCCAGAGCGAGGCGCAGGGTGCCGCCCAAGATCTCGGCCCGGTAGGAGCGTCCGTAGCGGTCGTGGAGGCGGAGGGCCAGCAGGCGGATCGAGGAGACGAGCTGAAACCAGACGGTGAGGGCCACGGCGACCGCCGCGAGCGCCGAGTCCAGGGTGGCGAAGCCCTCGGCCCGGGCCCAGAAGGGGAACCCTGCGAGCACCGCCACCGCCCCGACCGCGAAGAGGCCTTTGCGAAGCGACAGGACAGCCGCCACGTAGTCGCCGAAGGCCTCGCCGTCCTCGAGCGCCCGGCGCCGGAAGTAGACCAGTGAGCTGGTCGAGCCCAGGTCGGTCAGGAAGTGGAAGAAGGAGACCACCGAGAAGGCGAGGGTATAGAGGGCGAACTCGCCTTTGGGCATGAAGTTGACGAACAACAGACCCGCCCCGACGCCCAGTAGCTGGGCCGCGGACTGGGCCGAGAAGTAGGCCGAGAAGATCTTGGTCCACTGGACCACCCGGTAGCGGAGCACCCGGCCGAGGCTCGCCTCCGGCCGAATCGCGGCGGCCTCCGCGCCCTCGTCGGGCGTCTCCCGGGCGCCGGCGCCGTCCTCGGCCCTCAAGCCGGCACCCCCCGGCTCCGGGTGGCCTCGTCGGCAGCGGGCAGCTCGATGCCCCGCTCGGCCAGCACCCGGAGGGCCAAGCACCGGGACTCGCGGCCCAAGTTGCGGGCCGTCCCTGGGCTCGGGTCCCGGGGTCCGCCGGCCCCGTCGAGCCAGTCCATGACCGGGATGTAGAAGCCGCTCTTGGGCCGCCGGAAGAGCGCCTCGGGCAGCTCCGGCGCCACCCGCCGCAGGACAGTGGCCTTGCCCTGCCGGCGCGCCTCGTTCCAGGCCGCGGGCGAGAGCGCCGCGCGCAGCCAGGCGTCGACCATGGGCACCCGGAGCTCCAGGGAGTGAGCCATGGAGGCCCAGTCGGCGTCCCGGAGGAGCTGGTTGCGTAGGTAGAGGCCTGTCTCGAGGGCCTGGACCGAGCGCCAGGGGTCGGCCGGACCCGTGTCGAGACCCGCGTCGGGGACCGGGAGATGGCGCCGGGCGTCGGCCACCGGGTCGTAGGCCTCGAGGGCCTCCCGCGCGAGCTCAGTGCCGAGCAGGCGCGGAAGCTCCTCGGGCAGGAACAGCCCCCGGCGCAGGAAGTACGCCCCCGCCAGGCTCGTGCCGTGGCGGGGGAGACCCCGCAGCTTGGGCCGGGCGCCGGCGGCGCCGACCGAAGCGGCCCACAGACGCGAGAGGCCGGGCAGCCGGGCGGCCGGGGCCATGCGCCGGCCCCAGCGGTGGAGGCGCGGCACGTCGGCGAAGGAGGGGTAGCTCCCCAACAGCTCGTCACCGCCGAGGCCCGAGAGCACCACCTTGAGGCCCGCCTCGTGGGCGGCGCGGCTCACCAGGTAGGTGTTGAACCCGTCGATCGACGGCTGGTCCATGGCATCGAGGGCCTGGGGCCAGAGGCTCCGAAACTCCTCCCGGCCGACGGTGCGCTCCACGTGGCGGGCGCCCAGGGCGGCGGCGACCTCGGCGGCCAGGGGTCCCTCGTCCCGGGCCGTGCCCAGGAGCGGCTCGAAGCGCAGGGTGAACGTGACCGGCGGCTCCGAGAGGTGTCGGCGGGCGAGCGCCGCGATGGCGCCGGAGTCGAGGCCCGCCGAGAGGAAGACCGCCACCGGCACGTCGGAGACCAGGTGCGAGCGGACCGAGTCCTCGAGGGCCTCGGGCCAGTCACACCGGCCCGTCCCTTGAGGGTCGATCACCTCCGGGCGGATCGGCGCGGGCTCGCCCAACTCGCCCAGGGAGCCGCCCTCCCCGGCCGCCACGACGATGGACGTGCCGGCCGGGACCGCCCGCGCCGCCCGGAGGATCGTCCGGGGCTCCGGGACGCTTCCCCACAGGAGGAATCCCGCCAGGCCCGCAGGGTCCACGTCGTCGGGGATGGCCCCTCCGGCCTCCAGCGCCCGGACCTGGGAGGCGAAGCGCAGGGTCCCGCTCGGGCGGTCGAAGGCGTAGTACAGGGGCTTGATGCCAAAGGGGTCGCGGGCCAGGCAGAGGGTCTGCTCGGCGCGGTCCCAGATCGCCAGGGCGTACATCCCCCGGAGGCGGCCGAAGGCCCGGGCTCCCTCGCGGGCGTAGAGGGCCAGCACCACTTCGGTGTCCCCGTGGGAACGGAAAGCGCAGCCCGCCGCCTCGAGCTCGGTCCGGAGCTCGCGGAAGTTGTAGATCTCGCCGTTGAAGACGATCCGGTAGCGGCCGTCGGGAGTGGCCATGGGCTGGGCCGCGGCGTCGGAGAGGTCGAGGATCGCCAGGCGCCGGTGGCCGAGGGCGACCCGCCCGTCGGCGGAGGTCCACTCGCCGGTGCCGTCGGGCCCCCGGGAGGCCAGGCGCTCACCCGTGCGCAGGAGCTCGGCCCGATCGAGAGGGGGCGCCTCGGAAGAGAGCCGGAGGATGCCGTGGATGCCACACATGCCGCGTCACGAGGTGGTCAGCGCGTCCAGGTGGGGTGTGAGGGCGGCCAAGAAGCGATCGTACCCGAAGCGCCGCCGCCAGCGCTCGCGGCCGGCCTCTCCCAGGGCTCTCGCCCGCTCCGGGTCGCCGAGGAGCGAAGCGACCGCCCCGGCGAGATCCTCGACGAGGTCCCCGGAGTCCCCCGCCTCGATCAGCAGGCCGGTCCGCCCCGCCTCGACGACCTCCTGGGCCGCCGTGCCGGCGAGGGCCACGCACGGCACCCCCGCGCGCATGGCCTCCAGGAAGACCAGGCCGAACCCCTCGCCCCGGCTGGGCAGGGCGAAAAGGGCGGCGCGCTCGTAGAGGCCGGCCAGGGTGGCCTCCGAGACGAAGCCGGTGAACAGAATCCTGTCGGCCAGGCCCGCGGCGCGGGCCTTCGCCTCGAGGCGCGGCCGGTCGTCGCCCCCGCCGGCCACCACAAGGCGGGCCGCGGGCACTCGCTCGAGCACCCGCGGCCAGGCCTCGATCAGCTCGTCGTGGCCCTTGTAGCGCTCGCTCGCCGACATCCGGCCCACGGTGAGGGCGAAGCCGCGCCCCGCGCGGTCGAGCATCTCGCGGTCGGGCCTGCCCGCGGGGGGACGCTCCTCGAGGGCCAGGGGGACCACCTGCCATGGCAGGTCCGGGTCCGGGAGGTGGGCGCGGGCTCGCTCCAAGGTCGCCCGGGAGATGGTCAGGCGGCGGTCGGCGGCGGCCAGGGCCGAGGCCCGAAACGGCCCGATAGGCCGCCAGACCTCGATGCCGTAGACCCAGACGAGGTACGGCGCCCGGAGCGCCGGCGGCAGGAGCGCCTGGGTCCGGGCCATGCCCAGCAGGTCGAAAAGGAGCGCCGGAGCCGGCCGCCGGAGCTGCGTCCCCCAGACCGCCCGGGCGAGGGCGGCGCGCCGCCCGGCGAAGCTACGGACGTCGGCGCCCGGAGGCGCCCCCGGGGTGCCACTCTCGGCGTCGCCCACGAGCTCCAGGACACGGAATCCGACCCCGCGCTCGCGGGTGTAGTCGGCACCGGCCCGCGCCAGGAGACGTCCCACCAGCGCCCGTCCCCCACCGTCGAGCCCCAGCCCGGCGGTGACCAGCACCAGGTCCCGGCGCCGGGCCGGCGCGGCCCCACGGTTCGCGTCCAGGGAATCCACCCGCGTCACGGGCGAACGATACCGGCTGAGGCCGAAGGCTGGCGAATCGAAGACCCGTTATGGCTCGAGGGAAGGGGATCGAGGGGATGCGGGCGGGATCTGGTGGATCGCCCCCTCTCCCCCCTCGAGGGAGGGAGAGGGACCGAGGGAAAGGGGGGTGATCCGGTGATCTTATGAACCGCCGACGTACCCCTCCCGCTCCAGGAGCAGGATGATCTTCTGCACCGCCTCGTCGGGGCTCAGGTCGGTGGTGTCGAGGACGATCTCCGGCTCCACCGGCTCCTCGTACGGGTCCGAGATGCCGGTGAACTCCTTGATGATCCCCTGGCGAGCCTTGGCATAGAGGCCCTTGCGGTCCCGGTCCTCGCAGACGTCGAGGGGCGTCGCCACGTGGACCAGGATGAACCCGCCGCCCTCCTCGATCATCTGCCGCACTTCCTGGCGCACCCGCTCGTAGGGGGCGATGGGGGCGCACAGGGCGATGCCGCCGTTCTTGGTGATCTCCGAGGCCACGAAGCCGATGCGGCGGATGTTGATGTCCCGGTGCTCCTTCGAGAACCCGAGCTCCGACGACAGGTTCTTGCGCACGATGTCGCCGTCGAGGACCGTCACCGGCCGCCCGCCCATCTCGAGGAGCTTCACCAGCAGAACGTTGGCGAGGGTCGACTTGCCGGCGCCCGAAAGGCCGGTGAAGAACACCGTGAAGCCCTGGCGCGCCCGCGGCGGGTGGGTGCGGCGCAGCTCCTTGGCGACCTCGGGGAAGGTGAACCACTCGGGGATCTCGCGGCCATCGGCCAGGCGGGCGCGCAGCTCGGTGCCCGAGATCGAGAGCGTCCGCGTGCCCTCGGGCACCTCGTCGATCGGCATGTAGGTGTCTTGGTCCTCGGCGTAGACCATCATCTTGAACGGCACCATGGTCACGCCGATCTCCGCCTCGTGCTTCTGGAACAGCTCCTGGGCCTCATAGGGGCCGTAGAACGGCTTGCCCTGGGAGTCCTTGCCCGGCCCCGCGTGGTCGCGGCCGACGATGAAGTGGGTGCAGCCGTAGTTCTTGCGGATGATGGCGTGCCACACCGCCTCGCGGGGCCCACCCATGCGCATGGCCAGGGGCAGGAGCGAGAGATCCACGGTCTGCTGGGGGTAGTGCTCGAGCAGGGCCTGGTAGCAGCGCACCCGGGTGTAGTGGTCCACGTCGCCCGGCTTGGTCATGCCCACCACCGGATGAATCAGCAGGTTCGCCTCGAGATCGCGGGCGGCCCGCAGGGTGAGCTCGTAGTGGGCGCGGTGCATGGGGTTGCGGGTCTGGAAGGCCACGACCTTGCGCCAGCCGCGCTTGGCGAAGCGGGAGCGCAGCTCGGCCGGGGTGCGGCGCAGGGTGCGGAAGTCGTAGTGGGCCGGGAGCTGCACGCCTTCGAGGCGGCCTCCGACCCCCATGTTGTTCATGCGCTGGAAGATGTGGGCGACCCCGGGATGGGCGTGATCGAGGGTGCCGAAGACCGAGCGGGCCTTGGCCTCGCGGTCGATCTCCCAGACGTCCTCCACGTGGAGGACGGCGAGCATGACGCCCTCGGGGTCGCGCAGGACGAGGGGCTTGTCGCGGTCGAGGCCGCCGGCGACCTCCGAGGTCACGTCGAGGGTGATGGGCATGGGCCAGAGGGTGCCGTCGGAGAGGCGCATGGACTCGGCGACCGACTCGAAGTCGGCCTGGCCCATGAAGCCCTCGAGGGGCGAGAAGCCGCCGTTCAGGATCAGCTCGAGGTCGCAGAGCTGGCGCGGGGTCAGGTCCCAGGACGGCCAGTCGCGGGACGCCGCCTTGAGCTCGGCGGTACGGTCGGCGTCGACCATTGGGTCGACCAGGCGGCCGCCGTGGGGCGCGATGAGGTGGTCGGGCGAGGTCGCCTTGCCCTCCGCCGCCGGGGACGGGAAGGGGAGAGGGTCGGACGGAGATGCAGTCATTGGAGGAACAGCTCCCTGTGTGATTCGCTGGATGGGGTGGGTGGGTGGAGAGGTACTGCTTGGAACGCAAAGTATCGCAGGTGGTGGAGGAAAAAGCAATCCGAACCGGCAACTGTGGAGCAGAGACCTCTCCCTGCGAATGCTCGCTTTGAGAAGGCTCCGTAGGAACGAGGGTGCGGATCTCCTCATGGCCCTCTCTCTTCTGGGGCAGCAAGCCTCCAACCGCCCCCGCCGAAGAGTCCGATCCCGGAGGGGCGAGGGCTCTCCTCCGGGGGGCGTTGAGGACCGCGCACGCTCGGTGTCCGCGGAGTCCGACGGCGGAGAGGCGCGGTCCGAACCGAGGCGCGGCTCTCCCGTTCCATCTTCCGACCAAGCCGCGCCGTTCCCCCGGGGAGAGCCCTCGTCCCGGCCCTCGCCCCGGCCCTGTTAGTATCTCCGCCTCGTGGAGGAGCTACGGTGAAGCTCTCGGTGGTGATCCCTGTCTTCAACGAGGCGTCGACGATCGAGGACGTCCTCGATCGGGTCCTCGAGGTGCCGGTCAAGGGGGTGGAGAAGGAGATCGTCATCGTCGACGACGCCTCGACCGACGGCACGCCGGAGGTGCTCGCCGGCCTCGACGGCCGGGACGGTGTGCGGGTCCTCACCCACCAGGTCAACCGCGGCAAGGGGGCGGCCCTCGCCACCGGCTTCGCAGCGGCGACGGGCGACGTGATCCTGATCCAGGACGCCGACCTCGAGTACGACCCGAGCGAATACCCCAAGCTCCTCCAGCCCATCCTCGACGACCGGGCGGACGTGGTCTACGGCTCCCGGTTCGCCGGCAGCGAGGCCCACCGGGTGCTCTACTTCTGGCACTCCGTGGGCAACCGCTTCCTCACCCTCCTCTCGAACGCCTTCACCAACCTCAACCTCTCGGACATGGAGACCTGCTACAAGGTCTTCCGGCGGGAGGTCCTCGAGAACCTCGAGATCGAGGAGGCCCGCTTCGGATTCGAGCCGGAGATCACGGCCAAGATCGCTTCCCGCCAATGGCGTCTATACGAGGTGGGCATCTCGTACCACGGGCGGACCTACGAGGAGGGGAAGAAGATCGGTTGGAGGGACGGCTTCCGGGCGATATGGTGCATTCTTAAATATAATTTGAGATGAAATTCTAGCTTCTAGAAGCTCTACGCGGCAGTCACACCGATCGAGAGAGATCGACTGGATCTCCCCCGCAACCCCTCGATCCCCTTCCCACCCTCCGGGGGGCAGGGGACACCAACTCCCAGGTAGCTTCTTGCCTGCACTCCGCTTTCTGCTCGAGACGGGAAGGTGGCGGGTCCCCCTGCGTCGTGGCTCGACCCGACAGGGCAGCCCGCAGGTTTCACGAGCCACCGTTGCGAAACGTCGCAGATGCCCGTAGATCCAAGGCGGGCGACGGGAGGGCGACGCAGGCGTACTGGACAGTACGTTGAGGAGCCCGGACCGAGCCCAACGCCGGAGATGCGGATAGATGCGGCGTTGCAGCAGGTGGCTCGGGAAACCTGCGGGTTACGGGCGGGAGGGGGAGGCTTCGATCTTGGTCAGGGTGGTGCCGCCACCGAGGAGGACGGCGGCGGGGACCAGGGCCTGGGGCTTGTCCCACCACGCGACGATGCAGCGCCGGCAGATCTCGTCGGCGCGCAGCACGTTGTCCGGCCCGATCCGGGAGATGATCCCGTCGCATAGGAAACCGAGGACCGGGTTGTTCCGCTGGTCGTCCACGGTCTCGCCCACGATCAGGTTCTCGGCCATGCCGAGCTGTTGCTCGTCGAGCTCGACCTTGCAGTCGTCGGTGACCGGTGCGGTCAGGTGAGCGCTCTCGCCGATGACCTTGCCGTCCGGGCCGACGACCGCCGTGTAGTACTCGATCCGGTGGTTTTCGTCCGTGGGCTTGGGCGGCGTGACCCAGTAGGTGCCCCCACCGGCGGCCTGCATGACCACGTAGTAGAACTCCCCGTGATCGTCCCACCGGAAGTACAGCCGGGTCTCGGCACCGCCGACCTCCGGTTGGACCGTGGCGTGGATCAACCCGTTCGCGTTGTTCGGCACGCAGGAGACCTGCTCGGGCTGGAGGGTGGGCGCCTGCGCCTGGAGTGGAGCCGCCAGGGGCGCGGCCGCCAGGGCCAGGCCGGTGAGGAGCAGAGGGGCCAGGGGTACACGTATCATGGGTAGGGTCTCCTCGAGACAAGTGGGAATGTAAGGTTTCGAGGCTTGTTTGTCAAGGCTTTCCAGTGCCTCCGGGGGGGGAGGCCGGCCCCAGGATCTTGTCGCGGTAGGAGAGCACGAACGGGGTCTTCTCGATGTTGGGGAGGCTTTTTCGGAGGGCGTCGGCGGCGGCCTCAGTATCGCCGGTCTCATACAGGGATACCGCGAGGTAGAAGAGCATCTCGGGATCGTCGTCGATCGAATCGCCCGCGCGCAGGAAGTAGGTCACCGCGTCCTTCCACATGGAGGCTCGATACGCGATCACCGCGGTGAGGCTCTGGGCCTCGGCGATTTCGGGCCGGGCATCGGCGACGTCGCGGGCGAGCGCGAGAGGCTCCAGGAGGTCGCTTCGGTGCCGGGACGCCTTCAGCAGCTCGCGAGCCCGGGCGATCTGCGCGGCCTGGTCCGCGGTGAGCCCCGCGGCGGCCTTCGGCGTTCCGCCGGCGGCATCCGGAGCCGGAGCGCCACCGGTGGTGGGGATCTCGGTGGGAGGCGGCGCGGGGCCCCGGCGGTCTCCGGACGCGGCGGCGGCGTCTTCGGTGGGGGCCCCGGCCTCCCCGGCGGCGGCAGGCGTCCCCACCTTCGGGACGAGGAATTGGAACGATGGAGTGCTCGCCAGGATCTTGACCGGCACCCTCTTGGCCACCTCGGCCTCGAACGCCTCCCGGGTCTCCGGGTCCAGGTCGGCGGCGCGGTAGGCCCCGAAGCGCTCCTCGATCTCGACGATCCGCCGGAAGGTCTCTCGGAAGCCTTCGTCGTCGTCGTTTCCGGCCTGGGCCAGACCGAGCCTGGTCAGGCACTGGGCCAGCCGCGGCGGCTCCTCCAGCAGGCCGAAACAGGCGAGGCGCAGGTCGTGAGCGGCCTTGACGTCGTCGTTGCGCTCGAGGGCGAAGGTGCCTTGCTGGAGCAGGCGCAGGTAGTGGGGGTTGGCCGCCCGGGCGCCGGCCGGGGTGAGCAGCAAGGCGAGCAACGGGAGGACCCGGAGGCCGCGCAGGGGACGGCAGGTGAGTCTACTCATGGGGCAGCGAGAGGACCTCTTCCGGGGCCGGCAGCGGCTGGTCCTCGACGACGGCCCGGGGGTTGACGGCGGTGAGCAGGTGGGCGACGGCCTCGCCCCACCGGCGGGAGATCTCGGCGGCGGCTTCGCCCAGGCCGGGAGGCCGCAGTGTGGTGTCGTGGGTGTCGCTCGCGACGAAGTGGACCATGCCCTCGTCGAGGAGCCGGCGCGCTCGGTCCTGAATCTTGTGGCCGTATGCGCCGGTGACGCTCGCGGCGGTCACCTGGAGCGTCGCGCCCAGCTCCACCATGTGGCCGAGCGTCTCGAGGTCGTCGGCGAGCCAGCGGATCTCCTCGGGATGGGCGAGGACGGGCCGCCACCCGGCGACCCCCAGCTCGTGGACCAGGCCCACAGGGTCCGGGTCGGGCTCCTGGCGGCTGAACTCGATCAGCAGGTAGCGCGAGCCGGCGAGGCTCAGCACACCGGCGTCGGGCCATCGGTCGAGGTCTGTGAGCAGCTCGGAGTCGACCCGGATCTCCGCCCCGGGGAGGACCCGGAGGCCCGGCCCGACCGCGGCCTGCACCTCCTGGCGCAACCTCTCGAGGCGGTCGAGGTCCGAGTTCCACCAGGCCCGGTGGCGCTGATGGGGCGTCGCCACCACGGCGGTGCAGCCGTCGGCCGCCGCGACCCGGCACATGCTCACCGCTTCCTCCAGGCTGGTCGCTCCGTCGTCGATCTCCGGGAGCACGTGAGTGTGGATGTCGATCATCGTCACGCCGCCGAGTCCGACTGCGGCTCGTCGGCGGCGTAGGCTTCGTAGTAGTAGTACTTCCGGCTCGAGCCGCCGGAGTCCCGGTGGCAGTTGAGGACCGCTCCGAGGATCTTGACGTCGGACATGAGGAGGCGGTCCCGGCAGGCCTTGGCATCCTCGCGCAGGACCTTGCCCTCGCGCAGGCAGAGCACCATGCCGTCGGTGAGCGAGCCGATGATCGTGGCGTCGGTCACCGCCAGCACCGGTGGCGTGTCCAGGATCACGAAGTCGAAGCGGGTGCGGGCGCGGATGAGGAGCTCGCGCATCCGCGCCGAGGCCAACAGCTCGGACGGGTTCGGCGGGATCGGACCCGAAGGGATGACGTTGAGGTTCGGCACGTCGACCGCGGACATGACCTGGCCGGGGTCGTCGCCGCCGGCCAGGACGTTGACCAGGCCGACCCGGTTGCTAATCCCGAAGACCTCGTGCAGGCGAGGCTTGCGCAAGTCGCCGTCGACCAGGAGGACGCGGCGCCCGAGCTGTGCCATCACCACCGCCAGGTTGACCGAGGTCGCGGTCTTCCCCTCGCCGGAGCCGGGAGAGGTGATCGCCACCACCTTGAGCTCCTGGGCGCTCGAGAGCAGCAGCGCCGTGCGCAGGGACCGGTAGGCCTCGGAGACCGACAGTCGCGGCCGCTCGTGGGGCACGAGCTCGATGTGGTCCAGGGAGGAGCCGGTCTCCTTGCGCTCGAAGGAACGGCGAATCCCCAGCCGGTCCGGCTTCTTGCGCCGCTTTCCGGCGGCGCTGTACCCGTAGCTGTAGCCGTAGCTCCCCTTGGCGCGGGAGCGGCCGGTGGAGGAGACGTCGGGGATCACCGCCAGGGTGGCGACGCGCATCCGGCGCTCGATCTCCTCGGCGCTCTTGAGAGTCCGGTCCATGTACTCGAGCAGGAAGACGGCGCCGATGCCGAGCATCAGGCCGAGGCCCAGGCCCATGGTCAGGTTCTGGCGCAGGGAGGGCTGGTAGGCGCCGCCGGGCACCAGCGCCCGGTCGACGATCCGGATGTTCGACTCGCGGGTGCCCTGGAGGCGCGCCGCCACCTCGGTCTCGGACTGCTGGCGCAGGAGCTTGTCGAGGAGGTCCCGGCTGCTCGAGATCTCGACCTGCAGGTTGGTGAGGTCGACGGCCGCCGAGCTCTGGTCGAGGAGCTCGCTCTTGGCGCCCTCGAGCTCCTGCTTCAGGGTCTTCTCCCGGCGCAGGGCGGTCTGGTAGGCGGCGAACGCCGACTTCTTGGCGTTCTCCACGTTCTCGGCGATCGCCTTGTTGAGGTTCTCCCGCCCCTGGTCGATCTCGGCCTGGAGCTCGACCATCGCCGGCCACTCCGGCTTGTAGGTCTGGAGCTTGGTCTGGTAGTCCCGCTCGAGCTTGATCTGGTCGCGCATCAGCTCGGCGATGGTGCCCCCGGAGTAGGAGTCGGCCACGTCCTGGCGCGGCGACTCGAGGAGCTCCTTGTAGGTGGCCTCTTTCTGGATGCGCTCCGCCTTGGCCTGGGTGTAGTCCTTGTTCATCGCCTGGAGACGCTGCAGGACCACGTTCGAGTCCCGGTCGAGGGAGATGATGTCGGTCTTGCGGCTGAACGCCTGGAGCTTGGCCTCCTTGTCCTGGATCTCGCGCTTCAAGGCGGCGATCTGGGAGGCGAGAAACGAGGACGCCCGTCCCGCCGTGTGCGTGCGATTGGAGATGCCCCAGTCGATGAACGCCTCGGCGAACCCGTTGGTCACCCGGGCCGCGAACTGTGGGGACGAGGAGTGGTAGTTGATGTCGACGAGCTGGGTGTTGCGCACGGGCGAGATGTCGAGCCCCCCCAGGAGGCGGGCGGCGAGCTGGCCCAGCACCTTGGCGTCGGCGCTCTCCGGGTCCAGCTCCTTGCCGTCGGCGGGCGCCAGCGCCTTGCCTCCTGGGTTGAAGAAGGGATCGTCGGCCAGACCCAGGTCGACCACCACCCGCTCGGCGAGACCGCGGCTCGCGAGGAGCTGATATTGGGTGGGGTAGTACTCCATGTTCCACCAGTTCTCGAGCCACGGGTTCTCGGCGCCGCCGATGGGCGAGAGGCTCTTGCGCTCGATCTGGATGCGCGCCGTGGCCAGGAACTCCTTCGGCGTCATGGCGTAGCGCAGCGCGGCGCCGGCCAGGCAGACCAGGACCAGGAGCGCGATGAGCTTCCAGCGCGCCCGGATCCGCTCCAGGTAGTCGCCCAAGTGGAACTCGGGCTCCTGGTCGGCGAGCGCGACGGGCGCGGAAGCGATCGCCGCAGCCGGTGCCTCGTCAGGGAAGGGCGGCGGAGTGAGGGGGCCTAGGGTCCTCAAAAGAAAGACTCCTTGACGACGATCACGTCGCCCTGCTGAAGCTCGATGTCGGGCTCCTGGCCCGAGATGATGCGCTTGTAGTGGACGACCATCTCTTTCGCCTTGCCGTTCGGCTGGGGCCTCTTGATCAGGATCTTCTTCGAGGCCCGGTCGGTCAGGCCGCCCGCGCGGGCGATGACGGCGAGCAGGGTGACCCGCTCGGTGCTATGAAAGGAGTAGGCGCCCGGGGTGGCCACTTCCCCCAGGCAGTATACGGTCAGGTCGACGGCCGCCGGGACGTTGATCAGGTCGTTGGTGAAGATCGGGATGTTCACGTCCGGGTTCGCCTTCACCAGCAGCTCGTCCACCGAGATCGACACCTGGTCGGTCAGGCCGTTCTCCGCTCGGCGCAGCACGTTGACGCTGTTGCCGTGGTTCTCGGCCAGGCCGCCGGCGGCGGTCAGGGCTTCGAGGAGCGTCAGGCGGCCCGAGACGTCCAGGTTCCCGGGCTTGCGCACGGCGCCGATCACCGAGATCGGCCGGGAGCGGAACTCGAGCACCTCGACTGAGACCGAGGCCCGCTGGAGGAGCGAGGACTCCAGGATCTTCTTCAGGCGGGCGGCGAGCTCGTTCTCGGTCAATCCATCGGCCGGGACGTTGCCCACCAGGGGAAGCCGGATCGTGCCGTCCTCGTTGACCCGCACGTCCACGTTGAGCTGCGGCTCCTCGAACACCCGGACCGCCACCAGGTCCCGCGGGCCGATATGGTACTCGTCGGAGGTCGCGCTCTTCGGCGCCGAACTCTTTGACTTGGCCTGGGAGTTGGCCGGGGTCTGAGGCGACGCCTGGGCCCGTCCGGGAATCGAACCGAGGGCGGCGACGCTTGCAAAGATGCAAAGAAGCGTTGCTATCCTCCTCATCCGACACATGTTAGCCTAGGCCGTCCGCTTCGTCTACTCCCCGGCGAGGTCGGACATACACCGACAGCGACATCGGAGTTCCTCGGACCCGAGAGTCGGAAGACGGCCGGTTTGTCTCCCTTCCTGTGGGCGGGTACACTGAAAACTCTGCATGCCAGCCCGTTGGAGCAGCTCCGCACGTGGCAGTGCAGTCGGAAGATCCAATGATCATTCAGGGTAACCTAATATGTAAAGATGCGATAGGGCGATGGGTGACGGAGGGCGTGGCGGCTTGATCGGAATGAGCGTGGGCGAGGAGCGATTCCGGAGGTTCTTCGAGGAGAGCCCTGCGGCGGTCTGCGTGATGAGGCCGTGCGGAGAGATCACCGCCGCCAATCCGGCCTTCGCCGGAACCTTCGGTTTTCCCTCGGTCGATCAGATCCTGGAGGTCAACGTGCGGGCGTTGGTCCAGGACTCCGCCGAGCTCGAGAGCCTGTTCAAGCGAGCGCTCGCCGAAGGCTCGGTGCGCGGTCTGGAGGCCTTCGTGACCCGGTGGGACGGCCGGCTCCTGCACCTTGTCGGCAGCGTGGCGGTCGAAGCCGTCGACGACGGGTTGTGCGAGGTCACGTGCCATTGCTTCGACCTCACGGAACACAAGTCGGCCGAAAAACGGCTCCCCCGCGAGCGTCCCCACGAGATCTCCGGTGAGCTGGACGGAGAGCTGGCCCACGACCTCAACAACTTGCTGGCACCCGTTCTCCTGTCGGTCGATCTGTTGCGCGACATGGTCGAGGACGAGCGGGGCCGGCGTCTCCTGGAGTCGATCGAGCAGAGCGCGCGGCGGGGAACGGAGCTGGCACGCCGGATCCGCGGGTTCCCTTCCGGGGCGGAGAGCGAGCCCCAGCCGGGCGCCGCCGGCCTGCCGGATCCGGAGCCGTGCCCTCCGACGCTGCGGGGCCGGGGCGAGCTGATTCTGATCGTCGACGACGAACCCATCATCTGCGACGTCTGCCGGGAGACACTCGAGGCCTTCGGCTACCGCACCCTGACCGCCGCTGACGGCTCCCTGGCAGTCGAGCTGTTCGCGCGCCACGAGGGCGAGATCGACGCGGTGATCACGGACCTCGCCATGCCGGTCATGGACGGGCCGGCGGCGATCCGAGCCATGCGTCGCCTCGCCCCGAGCGTTCCGATTCTCGCCATGAGCGGTCTCGCGGAGCGGCACGGACTGGGCGACCTCGAGGAAGATGGCGTCGTGGCCTTCCTCGAGAAGCCGTTCTCCGCCGAGGAGCTCCTGGTTCGCCTCGGAGGGGCCCTTGCCATCCCGCGACCGGTCTGAGACCGCGGACGAGGCCGTGGGACCTCGCCGACTGCTTCTCGCGGTCGAGGGTGGCCCGCCAGCCCAGGACGAGGCATGGCTCGACGGTCTCGCCCGGGCCGGCTTCGACGTCCGGCGGATGGATGGCGAGGGCGGCCTGCGCAGCGCCCTTCGCCGGCCCCTCGACTCGATCCTGGCCTGGGACGACGCCGCCGGTGAGCGCGCCCTGGCAACCCTGGCGGCGGTCCGCCGAGCGGGGCTGGGCGTGGCGGTGATCGTAGTGGCCCACCCGCGCGCTCCCGCCGCGGCCCTCCGCTGCCTCGAGCAGGGCGCTTACGGGGTCCTCGACGCGGACCGGCTCGAGCGCCTGGCGCCGATGGCCTCGAGGTTGCTCGAGGACCTGCACCGCGACACGGTCGACGCCCTGATCGGGCGCGTCGCCCACGACCTCAACAACGTCCTCGCGCCCATGCCCCTCGTCCTCCAGCTCGTGCGGATGCGCGGCAGCGCGGAGCGCGGGCATCTCGCGACCCTCGACGGTGCCGTCCGGGGCTCGATGAACGCCGTGCGCGAGCTCTCCGAGCTGGTCCTGGCGCGGGCGGGCGGGGCGCTCAAGGTGCGCACCAAGCATCTCGTCGCCCTCGCCGCGGCGCGCTTCCGGGAGGGACTCGGGGGAGCCCGCCTCGTGTTCAGCGAATACCCGCCGGTGGTCGCCCCGATCCGAGTCGACGCCACGCGCGTGCTCGAGGTGCTCGCCTGCCTGGGGCGCCGCGTCCTGGACGCGGTCGGCGGCGACGAGGAACTGCGCTTCCGGGTGCGGGACCTGGAGGCCCCCAAGGCCTCGGACGGGGCCGGCGGAGCGCTCGAGGCGGAGATGGTCGTGGCCGCCGACGACGAGACGGTGCGATGGGCGCCGGACTCGGCGGATGGAGACCTGGCGACCGTGGGGAAGATCGTGGCGGAGGAAGGGGGCGTCCTGGAGACGGTATGGCCGAGCGAGGGCGCCGCGCGAGCCTATCGCCTGCGGTTTCCCGCGGTGTTGCCGGTCCGCCCTGCGGGAGACCTCACGACGCCGAGCTCCTGACCGGCGGCTTCCTCGGAGCGCGACGGGAGACGCCGCCTCAGCGCGAATCCGAGGGGCCGCCGCTCAGCTCGACCAGGTTCTGCTCCATCGCGTACTGCATGATCTCGGCGTTGTTCCTGAGAGCGAGCTTCTCCAGAAGCCTCGATCGGTACGTGCTGATCGTCTTGACACTCAGGCACAGCTCCGCCGCGATCTCCGAAACGGTCTTGGCCGAGGCGATCATGCGCATCACCTGGAACTCCCGGTCCGAGAGGGACTCGTGGGGCGGGGCGCCAAAATCCCGGTCCAGGCTCATCACCAGGCTCTCGGCCAGGCTGGGGCTCACGTACTTGCCCCCCGAGAAGACCTTCCGGATCGCGCCGATCAGCTCCTCGGCGGCGTTGTCCTTGGTCATGTAGCCGTCGGCACCGCCCTTGAGGCTGCGGATCGCGAAGCGCTCCTCGGGGTGGACCGTCAGCATGAGCACCTTGATCCGGGCGTTCCGACGCTTGATCTCCGAGACCGTCTCGAGCCCACCTCGGCCCGGCATGGAGACATCGAGCACCACGACGTCGGGTTGAAGCTCGGAGGACAGGGCGAGGGCCTCCTCGCCGGTGCCCGCTTCCCCGACCACGTCCATGTCCGAGCGCGAGTCGAGGAACCCCCGGACGCCCTCACGGAACATTTGGTGATCGTCTGCCAGCAAGATCCGAATCATCGAGCTCTCTCGAGAGTCTTCTTCGATTGCTCTGGTCTCTAGTATCTATCTATCAGGACACGCGAAGCTGGTCTGACGGAGAGCCGCGCAATCTCGTGTCCGCGTTTGTCTGACGTCCGATAGCCCGTCCTCCCGCTTCAGGATTTCCTGAACACCTGACCCCTTCCGTCCGACGCTCTCTCCGCCGCCGTCCGGCGGCGGACCTCCTGCAAGGCCTCCCTGAGATCGAGCCGGGGGCCGACGCCAGCGTCCGTGAGCCGCCGATTCTATGTTGCCGGTCGCCTCCTTAAGCTGATCTCGAACCTTAGACGAGTCTCCCCGACCCCTATCGGAGGGCGCCCGCGGCTCGCCGTCGAGACCCAGGAGGTCGTGAGCCATGTCAACCTATGCCAGCTCGTTCCGTCGGTCCGTCCTCGCCGTCCTACTCTTGCCCGCTGTCCTCGCCGTCCTTGCCGGTTGCGGCGGCGGCTCGGGCGGGGGCGGACCGGCCGGTCCCACCGATCCCATGCAGAGCTCGGTTCTCGAGCTGTCGACCGACTGGGGCGACCTCACCATCTATACCAGCGGTCATCCCTTCGATGCCAACCGGGCGCTCGCGGCGATCGTCGCGGGCTATGCAAAGGGCCGCGAGCAGATCGGCGGCCGGGTGGACAGCTGTCGGCTCGACGGATATCACGTCGTGGTCATGCCCGAGGACTGGGCGAACGGAAGCCTCTACGGCCAGCACCTGCGCGCCGATCGGGAGATCCGGATCCGCGTCGGGGTCGAGCAGGTCCTCACCCACGAGCTCCAGCACGTGTTCGCCTGGGACCTGAACCGCTTCGACGACTGCAAGGTCCGCCAGGACCACGCCCACGGCTTCGACCTGCACTGCGTGCGGCTTCCCTGAGGCGGGGCGGCCGGGCCTACTGCCAGGTCGGGGCGCCGATCCCGAAGGTCAGCCCGGCGCGGATCGAGGTCAGTGAGCGGTCCTGGCCGGGCAGGTTGGAGTTGAACACCGTGCGCGCGCCGCCGAGGACCAGGGTGGTGCTTTTGGCGAGCTGGAAGCTGAGCTCGGCACCGAGAGAGGAGATGTCGTCCCGGCGGTCCGGCACGTCGGCCGAGAGGCGCGTGTAGTCGCTCCGGCCGAGCTCGGCGAAGGTTCGGAGGTTGGCCCGCCGGCCCAGCGCCAGGCCGAGGGACACCCCTGCGACGTTGGTCGTGAAGCTCGAGTACCCCTCGATGATCGAGAACGTGAGAGTGCGGCGGGCGTAGACGGCCGGGCTCAGACGGGTGCCCTCCGACGCCAACTGCAGCGAGGCGGTGGTGGTGTCGATCGGGACGAACTCCGAGCCCGGTCGCGGCTTCAGGGAGCGGAGCTCGGCCCGGGCGAAACCGGAGAGCCTGGGCCCCCGGTAGTCCACGCCCACGACCGGCGCGGTTCCCGAGTTCGAGAGGTCCCTCTCCGAGCTCAGGAAGTCGGCCTTCGTCCACTCCGTCCCCAGCTCGAACCGCCAGCGATCCCGCGGCTCGTAGCGCAGCCCCGCCCGCACCCGGTCCTCGTCGCGGTCGAGGAGCTGGAACTGGGGGCCGCTCCGGCGCTCCGCCGCGTTGAGCAGGTCGCGGGTCCGGGTCCTGCCCACCTCGGCGAAGACCGAGGTCGAGAACCCGAGGCGCAGGGCGGTGGAGAGCCCGAAGTCGTCCGCCCGGGTGTTGCCCTGGGCGGGCACCTCGGAGGAGAGGATCGCCACCCTCTCGGTGCGCCGCCCCGTCGCCTGGAAGGTCAGGCGATTGAAGAAGGCGAACATCCCCAGGCCGTAGCGCCCGTTGAGCCGCCGGCGGTCGGTCTCGTTCTTCCACCAGACGTACTCGGGCAGCGCGTGGGCCGTCCAGATGACCTTGGGGCCGCTGTGGAGAAAAGCCGCCAGGCCGGCTCCCGCGGTGGCCGAGAGGTCGGACTGTTTGGGGGCGTCCTTCGGCCGGCCGCCCGGGTTGTCCGACCAGTTGAGGTTGCGCACGGCGAGCCAGGGGTCGACCCGCAGCCGTCCGACGTGCCATCGAGCCTTGGCCGCCTCCTCGTCCAGGCGTTCCCGCAGGGTCTTGAGCTGCCGGGGAGCGACGCTTCCCGGTTGCGTATACTGAGTGAACTGCGCCCAGGTTGCGGCGGGAGCACAGAGGGCGACCGCCAGGGCGATCGCCACGACGAAAGCGAGCTTGCGTTCGAGGGACATGGTCCTCCCGTGATCCATGAAATCAACGGCCCGCGAGCGGGCTCCAGGTCGTACGATCGGCCGATCATACGGCATCCCGCCTTGGCCCCCGCGGCGATTCTCTCCGTCCTCGTGCTCCTCGCGCCCTGGCCGTTCGGGAGCGTGCCGTTCTGGGCGGCGGCCTGCCTCGCCGTGGGCTCGGTGGTCGGGCTCACCGTCGCCGTCGTCACAATCCGGCGCACGGCGCTCCTCCGGCCGGTGGCGGTTCCCGCCTGTGCCTTGCTGGCCCTCGTCGTCCTCGGCCTGCTCCAGAGCCTCGCCTGGCCGGCGGGGTGGGTGGCGCACCTCTCGCCGGAGCACGCTCGCCTCACCCGGCAGGCGGGCGAGGCCGCCCATCCCGAGCCCTCGCCGCGGCCGGCGGCTCCCGGATCGGTCGCCCTCAGTCTGGCCCCCGCGACGACGCGGCGCACGGCGCTCCTCTTCGCCGGCCTGGCGGCGGCCCTGGCGGGCGCCGCCGCGGTCGGACGCTGGCGCCTGGCCCGGCGCCTGGTGGCGGTGGCGGTGCTCGTGGCGGCCCTGGGTGAGCTCCTCTACGGCATTCCCCGCTGGTTCGCGCGCTCCCGGACGATGTGGGGCGTGGACGTGCCGGGGAGCGATCGCCTCAGGGGCACGTTCGTCAACCCCAACCACCTGGCGGAGTACTTGGAGATCGCCCTCGCCGTGGCCTTCGCCTGGGCCTGGTGGGCGCTGCGCCGGGCGACCCGGGAGGGCTCGGCGGAGCGGCGGGTGGCCCTCGTGGCGCCGCCCATCCTGATCTGGCTGACGCTGTTCACCGGTCTCGCGTTCACGGGGTCGCGGGCGGGCCTACTGGCGGTGGCGGTGGCCACCGCCGTCCAGGGGGTGCTGGTGCCCCGCCGGCGGGGAGCCGGCCGGTGGAACGCCCTGTGGGGCCTCGCCGGCCTGGTGGTCGTCGCCCTCGGCGTGGCGGCGGTCCTCGCGACCGGGCCCGAGCAGGGGTTCGGGCGGCTCCTCGGCGCCTCCGGGCCGGAGGTGGGGTGGAGCTTCCGGCTGGAGGTCTACCACCGTGCCCTCGGCCTGTGGAGACTCTTTCCCTGGCTCGGCTCCGGCCTCGGCACCTTCCTCGACGCCTTCCCCATGGTCCAGCCGCCGGCCACCCTCGACCTCACCTGGTGGCACGCCCACAGCGACCCCCTCGAGCTGCTGGTCACCGCGGGGGTGGTCGGGGCCGCGTTCGCGGCGGTGGGTCTCGCCGGGCTGCTGGTCCGGCTCGGCCGAGTCCTCACCCGGGGTCACCGCAGCGAGGACCGGGCGGCGGCGCTGGCGGCCCTGGGCGCCCTGGTCGGCGTGGGCCTCCACGAGTGGGTGGGCTTCGGGCTCACCATGGCTGCCAACAGCTTCACCCTGGCCATCGTCACCGGCTGCGCGGCGGGTGCGGCGCTGGCTTCGAGGAGGTCGGCCGAAGAGTCACCCTCCCCGGCCAGGCCCGGTCCCCGGAGGCCGCCGCCAGAGTTTCCACCTCCAGAAGATGAGCTCCCGGCGTGACGTCCTGGGGGAGGGCGAGGGACGTGGCGGGGGTGACCGCGAAGCACCCCAGGGCGGCGCCGTCCCAGCTCACTTCGACCGCGGCGCCGCCCGGTGGGACTTTGGAGAATCCGACGGAGAGCCCCGGGGCGGGCTTCCCGGCCAGGAGGTCCAAGCGCGCGGTGGCGTCGTGGATCGACCAGGCGAGCTCCGGCCAGCGTACGGCTTTCTCGGCGTCGAGGGCCGCCCTGGCGTCGGCCGCCGCGCCGCCGTCCCCGGAAGTCCCGGCCAGGGCGAGGCGGGCCTCGAGATAGGCCGGGTGGCCGTGCCAGTCCGCGTGGACCTGATCGAGGGCCGCGGTGGCGCCGGACAGATCGCCCCGCTCCATGAGTCGGTCCGCCTTCGCGATCAGGTACGGCCCCCAGGGCTCGCTCCAGAGGGCGGTGGCGCGGTCCTCCCGGCTCTCGGCGCGGTCGAGCCTGCCCGAGACCAGATATCCCCAGGCGACGGCTGCGGATTCCGGATCTTCGGGGGCGACGACGCTGGCCACGGCGCTCGCCAGCCGGCTGATGGCGCCGCGGGACAGAGGGGTCTCCCCGTCGAGGCCGAGCTTCTGGGACCACTCGAGCCAGGCGACCATGGGTTTGCCCTCTTCCTGCCGGACCGGGCCGTAGGGCGCGGTGCGCACCGCCCGGTCGACCAGGGCGGCGAAGGC
Organism: uncultured Acidobacteriota bacterium; assembly: GCA_963739795.1. GTDB lineage: Bacteria > Acidobacteriota > Thermoanaerobaculia > Multivoradales > DATKCC01 > CAVUBL01. The sequence continues at coordinate 233,525 of CAVUBL010000016.1, forward strand.
GCGGTCCGGGGGCGCCTCGGTGGCGACGGAGAGGAGCTCCTGGCGGGCCGCCAGGAGCTGGCCCGCCGCCAGGTCCAGGTCGGCCGCCCGGAGCCGGCCGGTGATCTCGTCGCGCAGGGCTCGGCGCTCCTGTCGCCATGAGCGGCAATAGCCGTCCCAGTCGCCGCGGCGGCTCATGGCGACGCGCACCCTCTTCCAGGCCCAGGGGGCGTCGGGAACCGGCTCGAGGGCGTCGGCCCCGGTGCCGGCGATCTCGATCCACGGCTCGATCAGGCGGTCGAAAGTGCGTGGGTCGGTGAAGGCTCCGGCCACCAGGTGTCGGGCGAGGCGGTGCTTGGACTCGGAGAGGGCCGGCCACAGCTCGAGATAGGCCGTGGCGAGATAGCGGGTGGGCTCGAGCTGTCCCGGGGCGAGCCGCAAGGCGAGGGAGAGTGGGTCCTCCCAGTGCCGGTACTCCTGGAGCAAGCGGGGATCGCGGGCGAGGGACCAGGAGAGGTAAGTTGCCGCGCCGGCGATCGTGGCTGCCTGCCAGGAGGCCGGCCGCTCGGCGAGCACCTGGCGCGCCAGGCGATCCGCCGCCGAGAGTCGCTGGAGGCGCAGGGCCCCGGCGGTCTCGTCCTCGGCCCCGCCGGCGTCCGGCTGCAGGGCGTCGTAGAGGAGGGTGCGGGCCACGAAGACCCGGGCGCGGTCGGCGTCGTCGGCCCGGCGCACGGCTCGCACCAGGGCGGGGTGCGCAACCCCGAGGCGCGAGGCGGTGTCGATCAGCTCGGTGCGCGCGGAGCCGAGGGCCGAGAGCTGGACCACGGCGGCGGCGGCCACCAGGAAGGCGCCCACGGAGATCAGGGCGATCACGAGACGAGATCGGTGAGGCGCGGCCATCGCGGATCGAGGTATCGTACCGCGCGTGACGCGACGGCCCCACACCAAGGCGAAGAAGCCGACCCCGGCGCGATCCCGGCCCTCGGCACGCTCCCCGGCCCTCGCGGGCGCGCGTCCGGAGGCGGAGCCCGGGGATCGCCCCCTCGCCCGCTCCGCCGCGGGCCTGGGCGAGCTGGCCCTCTGGGTGCTGGTCCTGGCGGCGCCCTTCGCCGTCTCGTTCACCTCGGTCGACGCCTTCCGGCTGCCCAAGCTCATGCTCTCCGAGTGGCTCGGTCTGGCCTCTCTGCTCGCCCTCTCCCTGGCGGTCGCCCTGGGCGGCTCCCGCGGCCGGGGCGCCGCCGATCCCTGGTGGAAAGAGCCCGCCCTGCTCGCCGTGGCGCCCATGGTGGCGGTCGCGACCCTGAGCTGGCTGGTCGGGGACCACCCCCGGCACTCCCGGCCGGCGGTCGTCGACCTGTGGATCGCCGGCGCCTGCCTGGTCGGATGGAGCCTGGCCCTCGACCGATCCCGTCTGCGGCGGCTCCTGGCCGGCCTGGCGGTGCCGGCGGCGGCCATGGCGGCGCTCGCGATCCTTCAGTTCCACAAGCTCTTTCAGCCCTTCGCCTTCGTCGGGGGTGTGGAGCGCCACCGCCTCGGAGTGACCGCCCTGGCGGGGAATCCGGGCGACCTCGGGGACTACCTCGTTCTGGGAGCCATCGTGGCCCAGTGGGGCCTGCTGCGGGCGGTGGCGCGCCGGAAGGGGGGCCGGGGGATCGCTGTCTGGCTGTGGGCCGGCGGTCTCGTCCTCATGGTCTACGGGCTGGTCGCCAGCCAGACCCTGACGGCCGCGGCGGCCCTCGCCGCCGGCAGCCTGGTCTTCTGGATGCGAACCCTGCCCCGGAAGCGTGCGTTGGCCGTGGCGGCGGCGGGCTTGATCCTCGCCGTGGCTGCGGGAACGCTCGTCGCGCCCCTGCGCTCGCGCGTCGTGAGGGTGAGCCGGGAGGTGGCCGCGGGCGACTGGAACTCCGCGCTCACCGGCCGTCTCGACGGTTGGCGGGCCGCCGTCTGGATGTTCGAGCAGCACCCGTGGACCGGGGTCGGTCAGGGGGCCTACCGCGCCGAGTTCGCCCGCGCCCACCTGGCGCTGGCCGCGCGCGGCGTCCAGCCCTTCCGCGGGCAATCCGAGAGGTTCTTCGCCAACGCCCACGACGACTACCTCGAGGCGGCCGCCGAGTGGGGCCTGCCGGGCCTCGTAGCCCTCGCCTGGGCCCTGTGGCTTCTCCTCCGGAGCGTCCTGGCGGGCGCTCGCCACGGCGAAGGACGGAACCAGGCCTTCGCCTGGGGGGTGGTGGCCGCCGGAGCGGTCCTCGCCCTGGCGCACTTTCCCTTCCACCTCGCCCTGGTGGGCTATCCCTACCTCCTCGTCTTCGCCTGGATCTCGCGCCGGGCGCGGGAGGAGACGGCGTGAGGGCCGGGCGTCTCCTCGCCTGGCTGGCGGCGGTCGCCGTCGCCGCCGCGCTGGTCGGCCAGACCGGCCGGGCCCGCGACCGGATCGGGGCGAGCAAGCGGCTGCGGGTGGTCGAGACGGTGAGCTCGCGAATGGAGGCTCTCGGCCAGGCGCCGCCGCGGATCATCGCCGGGAACTTCCGGCTTCTCCGGCAGGCCCAGCGGCTCGATCCGTCCCGGGTCGAGCCGCTGATCGCGCTGGCCGGGCAGCACATGCTCACCCACCAGTACGCGCTGGCGGCGGAGGTCTACCGGCAGGCGCTCGCTTTCGAGCCCCGGGCGGAGATCTACTACGACCTGTCCCGCGCCTACCTGGGGGCGGGAGAGCCCGTGAAGGCCCGCGAGGCGTTCTCCAAGGCGATGGTCCTCAACCCCGACCTCGCCGGCAAGATGCCCAGGGCGTCGACGCCCCGAAAGTCGGAAGAACGGCCCGCCCGCCCGCGCTCCTAGGAGTCTGCGCGGCAGAAACACGTAGCCGCGCGCAAGGGTCTTACGGGGTGGATCCAAGGCGCGAGGAGGAGGCGATGCGGGGACATCGTAGACGACGAGCAACGCCAGAGACACCCCGTAACCCCCTTGCGCCCAGAGGGTTGCGGCGGTGTGGAGCCGTCTACTTCGTTCCCGCTCCTCGACGATCGCTCGGCATCGCCTGCGTCGCGGTGCCTCGTATCCGGCCCCACGGCGCTCGCAACGCGACTGCGCGTTTCTGCCGCGCAGACTCCTAGCTGCTTGGTTCAGAAATACATCTAGTGTTCAGGGAAGGTCACTAAGCGTCGGAAGTCCGGTGGGTGGGGGCGTCCCTCACCCCCCGGAGGGTGGGAGAGGGACCGAGGGTGAGGGGGGCGATCCGGAAGCTCTCTGCGGTGCGGAAGGCCCGGGCCTGTTCGGCCTTGCCGAGCAGACGCCCGCGGGAAGGAGAGCGGAGCCTCCAGAGCTCGGAGAACCAACGGAGGCCTTCGAAGTCTCAGACCCCTCTAGACGTCAGCACGATCTTCACCGTGCGCACCAGGATCACCAGGTCGAGCCAGAAGCTCCAGTTGGAGATGTAGGCCAGGTCGTAGCGCAGCTTGTTCTGGGCGCTCGAGTGGTACTCGCCGTTGACCTGTGCGAGGCCCGTCAGGCCCGGTGCCACCGAGAAGCGCTCGGCATAGCCCGGAACCTCCTCGAGGAATCGGCGCACGAAGCCGGGGCGCTCCGGCCGCGGACCCACCAGGCTCATGGACCCCGCGAGGACGTTCCAGAGCTGGGGCAGCTCATCGAGGCGCAGGCGCCGGAACAGCGCGCCCACCGGGATCAGCCGGGGATCGTCCGGGCGCGCCAGCACCTCGCCGGACTCGGACTCGGCGTCGACCTGCATCGTCCGCAGCTTCCACAGCGTGAAGGGCTGGAGGCCCCTCCCCATCCGCTCCTGCCGGTAGAAGGCGGGCCCCGGAGAGGCCAGACGCACGATCAGCGCGCAGACCGCGATGACCGGAGCGGCCACCAGGAGCATGAGCGAGCCGGCGACCAGGTCGAAGATCCTCTTGAGCGGCCGGAACAGCCGCCACTCCGAGTCCCGAACCACGTCGATCAGGGGGATGTCGCGGACCCATCGGTAGCGCATCCGGCCGATCAGGCTCTCGAACGGGCCGGGAAGCAACAGGACGCTGCCCCGGGCGCGCGCTCCGGAGGCGGCAAGACGGTCGAGCAGGCGGGTCTTCCACTGGGAGCTCGCCTCGGCGATGATGATGTCGTCCACCTCGCCGCGGGCGACCCGGTCGAGGATGTCGTCGACGGTTCCCAGGCAGGGGCCCAACTCCTCCGGCGGCGCCGGGCCGTCCGGCGCTTCGCCGCCGGGCACCGGCACCCAGCCCACGATCTCCAGGCCCTGGACCGGGTGCTCGCGGATGCGGCCGGCGAGCTCGGCGGCCGGGGCGCCCGCCCCGATGAGCGCCACCCGGACCGGCTCGACCATGAGCCCGGCCGCGCTTGCCAGGCGCCAGGCCAGGAGGAGCGGGAAGTCGAAGAGCATGAAGACGACCAGCACCGACCGGGGGAAGGTGCGCTCGGCGAGGAAGAAGAACGCGCCCAGAACCAGCCCCATCAGGAAGACGGCGGGAAGCAGGCGGCGGCTGAGCTCCAGGCCGGAGCGGAGATGCGGGGGGTCGTAGAGCCCGAAGAAGTAGAGGACCACCGGCTGGGTGAAGGCGAGAAGAGGCCAGTAGTCGCGGAAGAACGCGATCCGGCCGGCCGGGAGGAGGGCCTCGGTGAAGGGCACCGGCAGGTGGATGCGCAGCCGGAAAGCCAGGTAGAAGGCGGCGAGGGCGACGCACAGGTCCCCCGCGAGGCGCAGCCAGCGACGGAACCAGTGCTCGGGGCGCAGCATCGCGGCGATCTTACTTCCCCGTCCTCTCCCCCCAGCCTCGGCCCGCCAACCGCCGGCGAGCGACTGCGGGGAGGAAGGGGATCGAGGGGATGCGGGGGCGAGGCGAGGCGACCCGATATACTTTCCCGCTCGTCATGAAAGTCACCGAGCACCTCGAGCGCGCGACCGGCCCGTTGATCAGTTTCGAGATCATTCCGCCTCTGCGCGGAGGCAACGTCCGGGAGCTGCTGGCGCTGATCGAGGACCTGATCCAGTTCCATCCCCCGTTCATCGACATCACCAGCCACGCGGCCGAGGTGATCTACGAGGAGACCTCCCAGGGGTACCAGCGCCGCGTCAAGCGCAAGCGACCGGGCACGCTGGGCGTGTGCGCCCTGATCCAGAACAAGTGGAGCGTCGACGCCGTGCCCCACATCCTGTGCCGGGGGTTCACCCGCGAGGAGACCGAGGACTTCCTGATCGAGCTGCGCTACCTGGGCATCGACAACGTGCTCGCCGTGCGCGGTGACGACAGCGGCTACGAGAAGCCGCTCCAGTTCGGGCGCAGCGCGAACCTCTACGCCTCGGACCTGGTCGCCCAGATCGCCGCCATGAACGGGGGCAAGTACCTGGAGGACGACCTCCTGGACGCCGATGCTTCGGACTTCTGCGTCGGGGTGGGTGGCTACCCCGAGAAGCACTTCGAGGCCCCGAACCTGGCCACCGATGTCCGGCGGGTCAAGGAGAAGGTCGACGCCGGAGCCGACTACGTCGTGACCCAGATGTTCTTCGACAACGAGAGCTACTTCTCGTTCGTCGACGCCTGCCGCAAGGCGGGGATCGAGGTACCGATCGTCCCCGGGATCAAAATCCTGACCTCCCAGCGCCAGCTCACGTCGATCCCCCGGGTGTTCTACGTCGACATCCCGACCGACCTCTCCTCCGAGGTCGAGGGGGCGCCGCCGGAACGGGCCGAGGACATCGGGGTGGAGTGGGCCCTCGCCCAGTCCCGCGAGCTCCTGGATCGGGGCGCGCCCTCGATCCACTTCTACGTCATGCAGAGCTCGCGGGCGATCCAGAAGCTCCTGGGCAAGCTGGACCTGTAGCGCCCCTTGACAGGCCGGCGGCCGGTCTCTAGGCTTTTCCGTGCATCGCGAGCGGCCCGGCCGATCTCCATCGCGCCGGGCGCGGCAACCTGGGACGGACACCCAAGGTGCCCTCTCGCTCCTGTGGAGCGAGGATGCGGCCGCCCCCGAGACTCTCGGGGAACGTCGGCAACGAACTGTCCGGCGGCTCGAAACCCGTTCTCGCGATGCTTGCGAGGCGGGTTTTTTGCGTTTGGAGGCGAGGAACATGCCCACTCTGCCCATACCCCCGCGGCCCGGCGACCTGGACGAGCGCCGCGCCGCCCTCGAGCAGGCCCTCGCCGAGCGCATTCTGGTGCTCGACGGCGCCACCGGGACCGCCCTCCAGGCCGCCGATCTCGGTCCCGAGGACTTCGGCGGACCGGAGCTCGAGGGGTGCAACGAGAACCTCTGCCGCACCCGGCCGGACGTGGTCGAGGCGGTCCACGACGGCTATCTGGAGGCCGGTGCCGACGTCGTCGAGACGAACAGCTTCGGAGGCACGCCCCTGGTGCTCGCCGAGTACGGCCTCGAGGACCACGCCTTCGAGCTCAACCGCCTGGCGGCGGCGATCGCGCGCCGGGCCGCGGCCCGCTGGTCGACCCCCGAGCGCCCGCGCTTCGTCTGCGGCTCCATGGGGCCCACGACCAAGGCGATCTCGGTCACCGGCGGGATCACCTTCGAGGGGCTCCAGGAGAGCTTCTACGTCCAGGCCATGGGCCTTCTGGCCGGCGGCGCCGACTACCTGCTGCTCGAGACCTGCCAGGACACGCGCAACGTCAAGGCCGGCCTGCTGGCGATGGAGCGGGCCTTCGCCGACGCCGGCCGGCGGGTGCCGGTGGCGGTCTCGGCGACCATCGAGCCCACCGGCACCATGCTCGCCGGCCAGGACGCCGAGGCCCTGGCGGTCTCCCTGGCCCACCAGGACCTGCTCTACCTGGGCCTGAACTGCGCCACCGGACCCGACCTGATGACCGATCACGTCCGGACCCTGGCCGAGCTCGCCCGCACCCGGGTCGCGTGCGTGCCCAACGCCGGCCTGCCCGACGAGGAGGGGCGCTACGGCCTGGGACCCGAGGCCCTGGCGAGCGCCCTCGCCCGCTTCGCCGCCAACGGCTGGCTGAACCTGGTGGGCGGCTGCTGCGGCACCACGGCGGCGCACGTGGCGGCCCTGGCCCGGGTGGCGGCCGAGGCGCGTCCACGCCTCGTGCCGGAGCACCATCGGGCTTGGGTCTCCGGCCTCGAGGCGGTGGAGCTCACCGACGACAACCGGCCGCTCCTGGTGGGCGAGCGCACCAACGTCCTGGGCAGCCGCGAGTTCAAGCGCCTCGTGGCCGGGGGCGACCTCGAGGCTGCGGCCGAGGTGGGCCGAGCCCAGGTCAAGGCCGGCGCCCAGGTGATCGACGTCTGTCTCCAGGACCCGGACCGCGACGAGGTGGCCGACATGGACGCCTTCCTGGCCCAGCTCACACGCCTGGTCCGGGCGCCACTGATGATCGACTCCACCGACGCGCAGGTGATGGAACAGGCCCTCACCTGGTGCCAGGGCAAGGCGGTTCTCAACTCCATCAACCTGGAGGACGGCCGCGCCCGCTTCGACGCCGTGGTGCCCCTGGCCCGCCGCTTCGGCGCGGCCCTCGTCGTGGGCGCCATCGACGAGGCTGGGATGGCGGTGACCGCCGACCGCAAGCTCGAGGTGGTGAGGCGGAGCCACGAGATCCTGGTCGGCGAGTACGGCGTGCGCCCGGAGGACATCTGGTGGGACGCGCTGGTCTTTCCCTGCGGTACCGGCGACGAGGCCTACCTCGGCTCGGCCGCCGCCACGATCGATGGGGTGCGCCGGGTCAAGCGAGAGCTGCCGCGGACCCGCACGATCCTGGGCGTCTCGAACGTCAGCTTCGGCCTGCCCACCGCCGGCCGCGAGGTGCTCAACTCGGTCTTCCTCTACCACGCCACCAAGGCCGGGCTCGACGCCGCCATCGTCAACACCCAGCGCCTCGCCCGCTACGCCGAGATCCCGGAGGAGGAGCGCCGCCTGTCCGAGGCCCTCATCTACCTCGATCCGGGCGACGCCGCGGCCGGCGCCCGAGCGGTCGAGGCCTTCACCGACCACTTCCGAGGGAGGACCTCCGCCCGCGAGGCCCGGCCCCGCGAGGAGCTGCCCCTGGACGAGCGCCTGTCGCGGGCCGTGGTGGAGGGCTCGAAGGTGGGGCTCGAGGAGGACCTGCAGGCGGCGCTCGGCGACCCGCGCTGGCCCGAGCCTCTCGACGTCATCAACGGCCCACTGATGGCCGGCATGGCCGAGGTGGGCCGGCTGTTCAACGACAACCAGCTCATCGTCGCCGAGGTGCTCCAGAGCGCCGAGGTGATGAAGAAGGCGGTGGCCTTCCTGGAGCCCCACATGGAGCGCGCCGGTGGGGGCCCGCGCGCCAAGGCCCGGGTGATCCTGGCGACGGTCAAGGGCGACGTCCACGACATCGGCAAGAACCTGGTGGACATCATCCTGACCAACAACGGCTTCGAGGTCGTCAACCTGGGGATCAAGGTGCCGAGCGAGGTCTTGATCCAGGCGGTTCGCGAGCACCAGCCGGACGTGGTGGGGCTCTCGGGCCTGCTGGTCAAGAGCGCCCAGCAGATGGTCGCGACCGCCGGGGACCTGGCCGCGGAGGGGATCGACGTGCCCCTCCTGGTGGGCGGCGCGGCGCTGACCCGCCGCTTTACTCACAAGAAGATCGCGCCGGCGTACGACGGGGGCTTCTGTACCTACGCCAAGGACGCCATGAACGGCCTGGCCCTGGTGGAGCGGCTGTGTGCCCCGGAGAGGCGCGAGGCCCTGGAGCGGGAGGTGGCGGTGGAGGCCGCGCGGGACCGGGCGGCGGAGGCGCCCGCCGGCGGCCGGGTTGCGAGCGCCGCGGAGCCCTCGGCCGCGCTCCCCGCCGTGCGCCGGGACCTCGAGCCGCCGCCGCCGCCGGACCTGGAGCGCCACGTCGAGGAGCTCCCGCTTTCCGAGGTCTGGGGGCTGGTCAACCCGCAGATGCTCTACGCCAAGCACCTGGGCCTCAAGGGCTCGATCTCGCGCCTCGAGGCGGCGGGTGACCCGAAGCTCGCCATGCTCCGCGAGGTGGTGGCGGCGATCGAGGGAGAGGCCCGGGCCGACGGCTTCCGTGCGCGGGCGGTCTGGCGCTTTTTCCCGGCCCGGACCGAGGGCGATCGGCTCACCCTCCTCGATCCCGAGAGCGGCGCGCCGGCCGCCGTCTGGGACCTGCCGCGCCAGGCCGCGGGGGAGCGGCTCTGCCTGACCGACTACGTGCTCCCCGGCGACCACGTCGCCCTGTTCGTGACCAGCTTCGGTCCAGCGGCGGCGGGGGGCGAGAGCGTGGCGGAGAAGGCCGGACGCTGGCGGCGCGAGGGCGAGTACCTGAAGAGCCACGCCTTCGCCGCCCTGGCCCTCGAGACCGCCGAGGCCGCCGCCGAGCACCTCCACCGGCGCCTGCGAGCGTCGTGGGGTTTCCCCGATCCGCCGGACCTCGAGCCCCGGCGCCTGTTCTCGGCCCGCTACCGGGGCAAGCGCTACAGCTTCGGCTACCCGGCCTGCCCCGATCTGGCGGGCCAGCGGGCCCTGTTCGCCGCCCTCGGTCCGGAGGAGATCGGGGTCGAGCTCACCGAGGGCGACATGATGGACCCGGAGGCGAGCGTCTCGGCCCTGGTCTTCCACCACCCGGACGCCAAGTACTTCGGCGTGTGACACGGCCGTCCCTTCGTGGGGACGCGCTTCGGGCCGCCGCCGGCCGCGATCCGCCTCCGGCGGGCGAAACGGGGCTGGCAGTCTTCTTGCTATATCGTTACCGACGACCCTGCAAGATCACTCCGAACGGGCCGCTTCCGTGGCGGCTCGCCGGTTGGGAGATTTCCGAGATGAAGCCTGGCAGCGCCCCCACCCCCTCCTGGCGCCGGCTCCTCGCCGCCGGCCCTCCCGCTCTCGCGGTCTGCGCCGCGCTCCTCGCCACAGGTCCCCTCGCTGCCCCGCTGGCAGCCCAGCCACCGGCGGAGGCCGAAGGGTTCGAGCCTCTCCACAGCTTCGGCGAGCAGGTCTCGGTGGAGGTCGTCAACGTCCAGGCCTGGGTCACAGACCACGAAGGCCGGCCGGTGACCGGGCTCACGCGAGACGACTTCGAGCTTCTCGAGGACGGCAAGCCGGTACCGATCACCAACTTTTCCGAGATCTCCGAGAACAGTCCGCCAGGAGAGACCCCGGCGGCGACGGTGCCGTCGGTGGACCTCGAGCGGATTCCGGATGCGGAACGGCTCCACCTCGTCGTCCTGCTGGACGACTGGAACCTCCGCCCCGAGGACCGCTCCCGAGTGCTGGGCGACCTGCGCGGCTTTCTCGATCAGACCCTCAGGCCTGGCGAGAAGGTCATGGTGGTCACCTACGACGGTCGCTCACTACGGGTCGCCCAGAGCTTCACCGACGACCGGGAGGCCCTCGGCCGGAGTCTCGATAAGCTCGAGGGCTTCGCCTCCCAGGGGGTCCACCTCGACTCGGAGCGCCGCAGGGCGTTCCGCGAGATCGCCGACGCCTACCAGACCGTCCTCGAAACCGCCACGAAGTCTGTCGGCGACGACCCCTGCGAGGGCGCTTGGCCGGACATGGAGAACGCGGTGCGTTCCTACGCCGCGGAAGAGATCTCGCACGCCCAGGGGTCGATCTCGGCCCTGAGCTCGGTCATCCGGTCTCAGGTCGGGATCCCAGGGGGCAAGGTCTTCCTGTACGTGGGCAACGGCCTGCCCGACCAGCCGGCGGTCGATCTCTTCGAGTACATCCGACTGCTCTGCCCCTCGACCGCCGTCCAGAACACCAACTTCGCCAACGAGTACGATCTCACCCCGGTCTACGCCCAGGTGGCGGACCAGGCGAACGCCGAGGGCGTGACGCTCTACACCCTCGAAGCCGAAGATCCGTCCCGCCTGCTCGCTCCCGACGACCAGCCCAGTGACCCGAGGTACCGCATCCCCAGCACCGTGCTGCGCCTCCACCAGGCCGCCTTGCAGGCCCCGATGCGGCTCTTGGCAGGAGAGACCGGTGGCCGGGCGATCCTGGACGCCACCGACTTCGCCCGGCCTCTCGCCGCGATCCGCGGGGACCTCATGGCCTACTACTCGCTCGGGTTCTCTCCCCTCGGTACCGATGACGGCTCCCGGCACCGACTCGAGGTCAGGGTTCACGGAAAGGGCTACCGGGTACGCCATCGCAGCTCCTACCTCCGCAAGCCGTTCGAGCAACGGATGGTCGAGCGGATCCGTGGCGTGGCCGGGCTGGCCGACGAGCGCAACCCGCTCCGGGCTCGGCTCGAGATCGGGGAGATGGCGCCGCGGCCGGACGGGCGGCTCAGCGTGCCGCTCCGCATCTGGGTTCCCCTCGACTCGATCACCCTGGTCCCCGGCAAGGGCGGCCTCCACGGGCAGCTCCGGGTGATGATGGCGCTCGGCGATCCGGGCGGCCGGCTGAGCCCCGTGCGCCAGAAGCTGGTGCCGGTCGAGGCGAAGAAGGCGCCGGACCCGAAGACCCCCCCCGCGGACAAGCTCATCGAGATCACGCTCGCTCTGCCCACCGGAGACGAGGTCGTGGCGGTCGGCCTGCGCGACGAGCTGGGAGGGGAAGTGTCGTTCCTCCGCCGGACGATCCACGGGATCCGGCCGCCCGCAGAAGGGACTTCGTCGCCGCCGGGAAGATGAGCCGTCGTTGCTCACAGGGGCCGAGAGAGGTCGAACCATGACGCGACGTATCAGCTTCACCATCGCCGCCGCGGTGCTGGTCACCGCGGCGGGCTCCGCCGTCTTCGCCCAAGAGCCCGCGCAGGGCGCCGCGCCGCAGGGCGCCGAGGCGCCGGCGCCGGCGAGCTTCGGCGAGCAGATCTCCGTCGACGTCGTGAACCTGGAGGTCTGGGTCAGCGACGGCAAGGGGCATTCGGTGCCCGGGCTGTCGAAGGACGACTTCCGGCTCTTTGAGGACGGAAAGCCGGTCGACATCTCCAACTTCTCGAGCTACGCGACCCGTTCCCCGGACCAGCCCGCGACCGAGCCCTCCCCCCAAGCCGCTCCGGAGGCGGCCCCCGGAGCCGTTCCGGCACCGCAGCTCGCCGCCGCCCCGGAGCCGCCGGTCAGCGCCGAGAACCGCCTCTACCTGGTGGTCCTGATCGACAACTGGACCGTCCGCCCGGAGGACCGGGGCCGGGCGATCGACGGCCTCCGGGACTTCCTGGACCACCACCTCGGCCCGAACGACCTGGTGATGATCGCGGCCCACGACCGCTCGATCCAGCTCGTCCAGGGCTTCACCTCCGACCGCCAGGCGCTGGCCCGCGCCCTCGACCGGGTCGCCAAGAGCTCGCCGGCCGGCGTGCAGCTCCGCTCCGACCGCCGGAGCGCGTTGAACGCGATCCGCGAGGCCTACCAAGCGAGCGCGGACCGAAACGCGCGCGGCGGACGCGGTGGCGAGGGCCCGTGTGTCGACGCCTGGGGCAACATGGAAGCCGCCGCCACGGGCTACGCGGCCAACCTCCAAGGCGTCTACCAGCAGTCCGGCGGCGCCCTGGTGTCGATGGCGCAGATCCTTGCCGGCGTGCCGGGTCGCAAGATGCTGCTCTACGTGGGAGGGGCCCTCGAGCAGTCCCCCGGGCTCGACGTCCTCCATTACCTGGTAGAGATCTGCCCAGAGCACCAGTCCGACATCGCGCTCCAGTACTCGAATTTCGACCTGACCTGGCTCTATCAGGAGGTGACCAAGGCGGCGAACGCCGCGGGGGTGACCCTCTACACGATGGAAGCGGCCACGCCGGGAGGCGACCAGGACCCGTCCTCGGCCGGCCCGGTCGGGAGCCTCAAGGGCACCGTCGGATACGACAGCCGGTCCGACCCCACCAAACAGGGGTCGGGCGGTGGTGGCACCGTCGGCGGTGGAAGCTTCGGCGGGACGGCCGCCGTGGGGGGCGGGTCCGCGCCCGCGGTATCCCAGGGCCAGACCTTCCGGCCTTCGACCACCCTGCAGCACTCCGCCGAGCTGAACAAGGAGGACGGCCTGGTCTACCTCGCCCACGAGACCGGTGGGCGCTCCATCCTGAACGCCGCGGACTTCAAGCCCGAGCTCGCGCGCGTAGGGAGCGACCTGAGAAGCTACTACTCCCTGGGCTTCGCCCCGGCCCACCGCGGCGACGGCCGCGTGCATCACCTGGAGGTCAAGGTCCCCGGCGGCGACGGCTACACGGTGCGCTATCGCCGGACCTACGTCGACGAGCCGGTGGACCAGCGGATGGCCGAGCGCGTCCGGGGCGTGGCCCAGTTCGGCACCGAGGCCAATCCGTTGCGGGTGCGGATCGAGACCGGTGAGCCGACCGCCACGCCGAACGGGACGTTCCGGGTGCCCGTCCGCCTCTGGGTGCCGATCGACGCGATCACGCTCCTGCCCCAGAAGGGCAAGTCCTCCGGCCGGCTCCGGCTGCTCCTGGCGTACTCCGACGCCCGGGGCCAGCTCGGCCCGGTGCGCCAGAAAGAGGTCCCCGTGACCGTCGACCCGGGCGCTGCCGCCGCGGCCGGATTGTCCGAGAGGGAGCGATTGATCGAGGTCGATCTCAACCTGGCCGCCGGGCCCCACCAGGTGGCTGTCGGAGTGCGCGATGAGCTGGGCGGCGAGGTCTCGTACCTGCGCCATCACCTGGATGTCGGGCCCGGTGCGCCGGGACAGACCCCGAACCACCCGCGGTAGGAGGCCTGCCATGCGAACACCCACTAGCTCAGCTCTGCTCCTGGCCGCCGCGCTGGTGGTGACGCCGGCCGGCGCCCAGCAGCCCTCCAACTCGTCGCCGGCGACGGCGTTCTCGGAGTCGGTCGACGTCCGGGTGGTGAATGTCGACGTCCGGGTCACCGACCGCAAGGGGCGGCCGGTCAAGGGCCTCTCCCGAGACGACTTCAAGCTGTTCGAGGACGGCGAGGAGGTGAAGATCACCAACTTCTCCGAGCTGGGAGAAGAGGCGCGGGGCGAGGGCCGCCCGGAGGCTCTAGAAGCCGCCTCGGCGCCGCGGCCCGCAACCGCCCTATCCGCCTCCGGCGAGCCGCCGCCCCAACTCGCCATCTTCCTCGACCAGGCCCACCTCGACCCCGGCGGCCGGCGGCGCCTGATCGCGGGGCTCGAGACCTTCGTCCAGGGCCTGGACCCGGACGTGGCGGCGATGGTCGCTTCCCAGGCCGGAGGCTTCCAGATCGTCTCTCTTCCCACCACCGACCGGCAGGTGACCCTGGCCGCTCTCCGCAAGCAGGCGACCGTCGCCGGTGGGGCGGTCCTCGAGGATCGGGAGCGCCGCTCGGCCAGGGCGAGCCTCCGGGAGACCCTGGAGCAGTACGGAAGCTGCGAGACGGCCCTGCCCGAGATGCTGGCCGCGGCCCGCGAGTACGGCGAGGTGGCCGGCGACAGCGCGCAGAAGACGATCGACGGCCTCGCTCTCCTCGTGGCGAGCCTCCGCGGTCTGCCGGGCGAGAAGGTGGTGCTCCTGGGCTCGAACGGCTTCGCCGAGCGCCCGGGCCTAGAGCTTCTTCGCTACGTGGTGGACCTGTGCCCGCAGAGCGAACGGGAGGTCGCGACCTACTACCACGAGAACGACCTGAGCGGCGCCTACCTGCGCCTTGCCGCCGACGCCGCGGCGAACCGGGTGACCTTCTACTCCCTGGAGGCGACCGGCCTGACCACCGACGCCGACGTGACGGAGGGACTGGCGGGCGACCGACCCGGGAAGCTCAGCCGTCCCTCGGTTCTCACCAAGCGGGTCGAACGCGCCAACGTCCAGAGCCCCCTCTTCCTCCTCGCTGACCAGACCGGCGGCACCGCGGTGCTCAACGCCAACCGGTTCGAGGCGCCCCTCGACCGCGTCGCCGCCGACGTCGCGACCCACTACTCCCTGGGCTTCGCCCCGGCGCACGGGGGGGACGGCCGTCTCCACCACTTGGAGGTGGAGGTGCCCGGCCGCGGCTACGAGGTCCGGTTCCGCAAGGAATACCGCGACAAGCCCGTCGACGAGCGGGTGGCGGAGTCGATGCTGGGAACCCTGCTGTTCGGGACCGAGGTCAACCCCCTGGCCGTGAAGGTGTCGCTCGGCGCCGTGGGCCGCGCCGAAGGAGGTGGGCGCTCGGCGCGGGTCCGGGTGGAGGTGCCCCTGTCCTCGATCACGCTCGAGCCCGGCGCCGGCTTCTCGGTGGGACAGCTTCGACTGGTGCTGACCGCGGGCGACGGCGCGGGACACTGGGGCCCCATCAAGCAGAAGCTTGCGCCGGTCAAGGTGGAGGAGGGCGAGGCGATCGGCGAGGGAAACCGGGTGTTCGAAGTGGCGATCGACCTGCCGGCCGGCCCCACAGAAGTCGCGGTCGGGGTGCGCGACGAGATCTCGGGCACCGGCTCCTACGTGCGGAGGCGACTCGAGGTGCCGGCGAGCGACTCCTCCTCGCGCCAGGCGGTGCCGCCGTCACCGTAGTGCTCGCGCTTCCAGATGGGCACCTCGTGCTTCAGGCGCTCCAGGGCCTCGCGACTGGCCTCGTAGGCCGCGGCCCGGTGCGGCGAGGCGGCCGCGATCGCCACGCTCGCTTCGCCCACGGCGACTTCGCCCAGGCGGTGGACGATGGCGAGGGCGAGGTCGTCGCCGGCCGCCTCGAGCTCGTCCACGATCCGGAGCAGGCGCTCCTCGGCCATGGCGCGGTAGGCGCTGTAGGTGAGCCGCTCGACCCGCCGGCCCTGGTGGCTGTCGCGGACCGTTCCCAGGAAGACGAGCACGGCGCCGCGGGAAGGTGCCGAGACGGCGGCGACGGCCCGGGCCACCTCGATCGGCGCCTCGGTCAGCTCGGCCCGCACGCGCTCGACCGCCGCGGGGGCGCCGCTGCCGCCCGAGACCGGGGGCAGGAGGGCGACCTCCGCGTCCTCGGCCAGGGTGGTTTCCCCGGACACCACCTCGCCGTCCACGGCCACCGCGAGGCGGGGCCAGAGCACGGCGAGCCCCGGGTGGCGCGCCTCGAGCAGGGAGCGCAGGTCGGCCACCCGCGAGCCCGCCGGCAGCTCCACCACCAGCTCGGCGGCTCCCAGGGCGTCGGAGGCGGAGGCGAAGGCCAGCACCCGGATCCTCATGGGCGAGATCCTACCCCGTCGGCACCACCGCCACGGCTATAATGCCGCCGCCTTGGGGACACATGTCGTGAGAGGCGAATCGAGGTTCCAAGGCAAGAGCCGGGAGGGGGCGTCCCTCTCCCCCCGAGAGGGTGGGAGAGGGATCGAGAGGGTGAGGGGGGCGGTCCGAGGGACCGAGGAAGAGAGGGGCGATCCGATCAACGTGGCCATTCTCGAGAGCACCATCGACAGAAACGACGCCTTCGAGCGCCGGGACGAGCACTGGCGCCGGGAGGTCGAGCGCCTGCACACCGAAGAGGCGGCAATCGCCGAGGGCGGAGGCGAGAGCGCGCGCACGCGCCACGTCGGGCGCGGCAAGCTCCTCGCCCGCGAGCGGATCGAGATCCTCTGTGATCCGGGGAGCGACTTCCTCGAGATGGGCGTGTGGGCCGCCCACGGGATGTACGAGGAGTGGGGCGGAGCCCCGGCCGCGGGCACCGTCGCCGGGATCGGCACCATCCACGGCCGGGACATGGTGGTGGTCGCCAACGACGCCACGGTCAAGGCCGGCGCCTGGTTCCCGATGACCTGCAAGAAGGTGCTCCGCGCCCAGGAGATCGCCCTCGAGAACCACCTGCCCATCGTCTACCTGGTGGACTCGGCGGGCGTCTTCCTGCCCATGCAGGAGGAGATCTTCCCCGACCGGGAGCACTTCGGCCGGGCCTTCTACAACAATGCGCGCCTGTCGGCGGCCGGTATCTTCCAGATGGCGGCCATCATGGGCTCGTGCGTGGCCGGTGGCGCCTACCTGCCCATCATGAGCGACGAGTCCCACATCGTCGAGGGGACGGGCTCGATCTTCCTGGCCGGCGCGCACCTGGTGAAGGCGGCCATCGGCGAAGTGATCGATCCCCAGGAGCTGGGCGGCGCCGTGGTCCAGACCGACATCTCGGGGGTGGTCGACCACCGTCATCCCGACGACGTCACCTGCCTCGAGACCATGCGCGCTCAGCTCTCCCAGCTCGCCGACCCGGAGCGGGCGCCCTTCGCCCGCCGGGCGCCGGTCGAGCCCCTCTACCCGGCCGACGAGCTCTACGGCGTGATCCCCATCTCACGGGCGAAGCCGTACGATACCCGGGAGATCTTGGCGCGGGTCCTCGACGGCTCCGAGCTCCACGAGTTCAAGGAGACTTACGGCCGGACTCTCCTCTGCGGCACCGGCTGGATCGACGGCTGGGCGGTGGGGATCGTCGCCAACCAGCGCTCGGTCACCCATCGCGCCACCGGCACCGGGCCTCGGGACAAGGAGCTCCAGATCGGCGGGGTCCTGTACTCGGACGCCGCCGACAAGGGGGCTCGGTTTGTCGAGCTGTGCAACCAGAAGGGGATCCCCCTGGTCTTCCTCCAGGACGTCACCGGCTTCATGGTGGGAAGCCGCGCCGAGTGGGGCGGGATCATCAAGGACGGCGCCAAGATGGTCAACGCCGTGGCCAACTCCGTGGTGCCCAAGATCACCCTGTTCACTGGCAACTCCTACGGCGCTGGCAACTACGCCATGTGCGGCAAGGCCTACGGCGCACGCTTCCTGTGGGGCTGGCCCTCGGCCCACATCGCGGTCATGGGAGGCGAGCAGGCGTCGCGGACGCTGCTCGACATCCAGCTCAAGAACCGGGGCGAGGACGTCTCGGAAGAAGAGAAGCGCGAGCGGCTGGCGGAGATCCAAGCCCGCTACGAGGCCACCGCCGACCCGCGCTACGCCGCCGCCCGCCTCTGGCTCGACGGACTCATCGACCCCGCCGAGACCCGCAAGGTCCTGGCCCGCTCCCTCGCCTGCGCCGCCATGAACCCGGACCTCCCGGAGTTCAGGACCGGCGTGTTGCAGACGTAGGAGGGAGGCTCATCCGGGCTTCCAGCGGTCCGGGTGCCGGGCCTGGTGAATGACCGCGTAGACCGAGAGGGTGTCCCCGTCGATCGTGTAGAGCACCATGTAGGGAAAGGGTCTGGGGAACGGCGCCCGCCGAACGCGCGGGAGGACTTCGCGGTAGATTCGCGGGTTCTCCACAATCCTCTGAAGTGTGACCTCTAAGGATTGCAGGAAGCGGTCGCCGAGTCCCAGGGCCTGCTCGTCGTACCACTGGATGGCCTCGGCGACGTCGGCCTCGGCGACCGAGCGAAGTCGGAGCTTCACCGGCCTGTCGAAGTCAGGCGCTCGAGACGGCGCTTCGCATCCTCCCAGGAGACCCAGGATTCCGGATGGGCTTCGGCGTCCGCCAGGCGATGCTCGAGGAGCTCCCGCTGCCAATCGAGAAGCAGCGGTTGCTCCGTCTCGGCTTCTCTCCAGAGCTCCTCGAGGAGCTCGACCCGCTCGCCGATCGGAAGCCTCCGGAACTCGTCTTTCAGGGCGGTTCGCGTCATCGTGAGGAGCGATTCTATCACTCGGCAGGCGGGCACAAGACCGACGCCCACAGGGGGCGCGCAAGGGGGAGCAGAGAGCCCGCAGCTTTCGCATGACCGGTGGATTCTCTAGAATCCATCTATGCCTCACGGAAACTTGGAAGAGCAGGGCGGAGCCGAGGCGGTGGCGCGGCGGGCTGCTGCTCGGTTGGCGGATGAGATGGGCTTGGAGCTCCCGGCGCTGACGGAGAGGGCGATCGCCGGCGACGGCGCGGCGGAGGGGATGCGCTCCTTCGACCCGGCCCTGGCGCTCGGCCTGGCGGGGTTCCTCGTGAGCGTTGCGCGGTTCGGATGGACGATCTATCGGGATTTGAGGTCCGACCGGGAGAAGGCGAAGGAGAAGGCCGACCGGGAGCGGAGGGAGGACCGCGCCGGGCTCGGTGCTCTGCTCGCTCGGAGGATCCGCCTGGGAATGGCACTGCCCGCCGGTGTCACTGCCGAGGGGCGTGACCGGATCGTGAAGGTGGTGGTGGAGGAAATCCTCAGGGACGACGCGGGACTCGAGTCCGGCGGCGCCGGCGGCTGGGACCGGGAAGAGCTGAGGTAGGAGGGCGTGCCGGGGCGGCTGTTCGTCGAGGAGGAGGGCGGCCGGGTCCGGGTGAGCTGGCAGGCGGCGGGGCAGCTCCGGCCCGAAGGCGGGGGCTGGGAGCCGTTCGAGTCGCCCCTCTCAGGTGAGGACTTGGAGGACCTCCGCTGGTACCTGGAGGACTACCTTCGGGCGCCGTACGCGGTGTACGAGGACCGGGGGAAGGAGATCGAGGGCCGCCTCGGGGCCTGGGGGCAGGCCCTCTTCGCTGGGGTCTTCGGCACCGGCCGGGAGGGTGGAAAGACCTACGAGCGGGCCGCCGCGAGCGACGACTGGGAGCTCTGGATCGCCTCCGAGTCCCCCGCGTTTCTTTCGCTTCCCTGGGAGCTCCTTCGGGACCCGGATCGCCCCACGCCCCTCGCCCTCGACCTGGCGGGGCTGCACCGGACGATCGGCACGCCCCAAGAGGCCTTCGCCGCCAGCTCGGGTGAAGCCCTCCGGGTGCTCATGGTCATCGCCCGGCCCTTTGGACTCGGAGACGTGCCCTACCGCACCGTCGCCCGGCCGCTCCTGAAGCGTCTCGAGCCGGTCCAGGGCCGCGTCGAGCTGGAGGTCCTCCGCCCACCGACCTTCGAGGCCCTCGAGGAACGGCTCCGCCGGGCGAAGGAGGAAGGCGAGCCCTTCCAGATCCTCCACTTCGACGGCCATGGTGCCTTCGGCGGTGCGATCCGGGGTGGTGCTTCGACCCGGTCCAGCTTCACTCCGCAGCTTCTTGAGGGGGTGCTCCTGTTCGAGACTGAGTTCGGGTACGGGCAAGCCGTGGCCGCCTCTGATCTAGCGCGGGTCCTGAAGGGCGCCGGGACCTCTCTCGCAGTCCTCAACGCCTGCCAGTCCGCGATGCTCTCCGGCGCCGCCCCGGAGGCGGCGGTTGCTACCCGTCTCCTCCAGGAGGGCTCCGCCTCGGTGGTCGCCATGGCCTACTCGGTCTACGCCGTGGCGGCGGCGGAGTTCATGGCCGCCTTCTACGAGGCCCTGTTCGCCGGCGAACCGATGGCCCGGGCGGTCACCGCCGGCCGCCGCCAGCTCCACCGCCAGAGTCTCCGCCCCAGCCCCAAGGGTCGGCTACCCCTTTCGGACTGGGTCGTCCCGGTCCACTACGCCCGACGGGAGCTGGCCTTCAGCTCGGAATGGTGGCGCAAGATCGCGGCGACCTGTCGTTGGCAAAGTCGTGGTACCTACGATCTCTCGAGCTCAGGGAGTCGCTGGGGAGCGGACCCGACCTGGCTTTGATCTATGGGCAGCTCGGCATTCTCGCTGACATAGAAGGTCGACTTCCGGCGGCGCTGGAGTGGATGGTGCAGTGTGTCGCCCTGTTCCCGGAGTTTCCCCACCCCTCGACGGTCCCGGGACCGCACAACCTGGCCCTCTTGACGAAGGAGCTGGGAATGCGGGCCCTCGAGGCTACGTGGCAGAAGGTCACGGGCAACCCGCTCCCGGACCCCGTCCGGACCTGGGTGGCGGAGAAGCTGGCGGAGTGACCGCGCCGCCGTGTTAACCTCCAGCGCTGCATGACCACCTCCAAGACCATCCGCGTCGGCAACGGGCAGGGATTCTGGGGCGACAACGTGGACGCCCCGGTGGAGCTTCTGCGCGGCGGGGCGATCGACTACGTCGGCATGGACTACCTGGCCGAGGTGACGCTGTCGATCATGATGCGCCAGAAGCTCAAGAACCCGCGGCTCGGCTACGCCACCGACTTCATCGACTTCGTGCGCCGCGTTCTGCCCGAGCTCAAGGAGCGCGGCGTGCGCATCCTGACCAACGCCGGCGGCCTCAACCCGCGGGCGTGCCGGGAGAAGATCTTCGAGGTCGCGCGCGATCTCGGGGTCTCGGGCGTGCGCGTGGGCGTCGTCGAGGGCGACGACGTGCTGCCGCGGCTCCCGGAGCTGGTCGCCGCCGGCCACGAGCTCGCCAACATGGACACCGGCGACCCGATCGCCCCGCTGGTCGACCAGTTCACCAGCGCCAATGCCTACCTCGGCGCTCGGCCGGTGGTGGAAGCCCTCGAGGGGGGCTCGCTGATCGTCCTCTGCGGGCGGGTCACCGACACCGCTCTGGCGCTGGCCCCGGCGATCCACGAGTTCGGCTGGGCCGAGGACGACTGGGACCGCCTGGCCGCCGGCACGATCGCCGGCCACATCCTGGAGTGCGGCGCCCAGTCGACCGGCGGCAACTTCTCCCGCTGGTGGGAGGTCCGCGACCTCTGGAACATCGGGTACCCCATCGCCGAGATGGAGGCGAACGGCGAGTTCGTGGTGACCAAGCACGAGGGCACCGGCGGCATGGTGACCGTGGACACGGTCTCCGAGCAGCTCCTCTACGAGATGGGGAACCCGAACGAGTACATCACCCCGGACGTGGTCGCCGATTTCACGAGCATCCGACTGGCCCAGGAGGGGCCCGACCGGGTGCGGGTCCACGGCATCGAGGGGCGTCCCAAGACGCCGTTTCTCAAGATCTCCGCCTCCCATCTCGCCGGCTACAAGGGCTCGGGCCAGATCACCGTCTCCGGTCCCCGGGCCGTAGAGAAGGCGCGCCTCGCCGCCGAAACCGTCTGGAAGCGGCTGGAGCGCGCCGGCGTCACCTTCCCCGAGGACTGCCGGGTGACCGAGCTCCTGGGGCAGGGCGCGGTGCTTCCGGGCATCTGGGAAGCTCAGGAGGAGCCGCCCGAGGTCGTCCTGCGCCTGGCCGTGCGGGACACCGATCGGTCCAAGGTCGAGCGCTTCGGCAAGGAGATCGCTCCCCTGGTCACCGCCGGCCCGCCGGGCGTGACCGGCTTCGCCGGCGGCCGGCCGAAGCCCCAGGAGGTCGTGGCCTACTGGCCGGCTCTGCTCGCCCGCGAAGAGGTCGAGGGCCGGCTCGAGGTGACGGTCGAGGAAGCATGAGCGCCCGGGTGTCTTGGTATTTCATCCTGCTGGGGGTCGTGACTCCGGTGCTGCTCGTCGGCTTCGGGGCGAGCGCCCTGGCCAACCGCCTGGCCTTCGCCGGCTGGGGGATCGCCGTCGCCATCGCCGCGGCCCTCGTGCTGCGCCGGGCGTTCGAGACCACCTGGGGCCGCCCCGGGGCTCGCTGGCGAATCGCGGCGCGCCTTGCCGCCTTCCTGGCGCCCGCCCTGGCGCTCTTCGCCTGGCTGGTGGCGCGGGACTCGGAGAGCCTGGACGTGGGGCTGCGGGCGGTGCTGCCCGGCCTCTACACGCCCTTGGCCACCCGCGCCGCCACCTACTACGTCCTCGCCGCCGCCATCGCCGGCGGGGCCGCGGCGAGCGCCCTGGCCTCCGTCTGGCACCGGGAGAGGAGCTGAGCCGTGGCCCGAGCCCGCCTGTACGACATCGCCCACGCCCGAAGCGGGGACAAGGGGGACGCGAGCAACGTGGGCCTCATCGCCCGCACCCCCGAGCTCTACGAGGTGATCCGGAGAGAGGTCACGCGGGAGCGGGTGCGGGAGCACTTCGCCCACGTCTGCCGCGGCCGGGTGGAGCGCTTCGAGGTGCCGAACCTCCTGGCCCTCAACTTCATCCTCCACGACTCGCTGGGAGGCGGCGGTACCGAGAGCCTCCTGACCGACGCCCAGGGCAAGACCCACGCCCAGGGCCTGCTGGTGATGGAGATCGACGTGCCCGAGGAGCTCCTCCGTGCCGAGGAATCGATCCCATGAGGAAGCCTCGAACGCCTTGCGGAGCTCGAGGCGAGGCCCGGCCGGAGACCACCCATGTCTGATCCGAGTGCGGAGCGCTGGGAGAGCCTGGAGGTTCGGCGCGAGGAGGACCTCCTCCACGTCACCTTGAACAACCCGGACAAGGCCAACGCCCTCTCGCCCACTCTGAGCGCGGAGGTCACCCGCCTCTATCGGCGGCCGCTGCGCGAGGAGGGAGTGCGGGCGGTCCTGCTCTCCGGGGCCGGCAAGCACTTCTCGGCCGGCGCCGACCTCGCCCACCTGCGCTCCCAGCAGGAGGCGTCCTACCAGGACCACCGCCGCGACTCGCAGCGCCTGCGCGGTCTGTTCGAGGCGGTCCTCCACCAGGAGGTGCTGACCGTCGCCCTGGTCCACGGCGCGTGTGTGGCCGGCGGCTGCGGGCTGGCCACCGCCCACGACTTCGTGGTCGCCTCCCAGGACGCCCGGTTCATGTACAGCGAGGTGCGGATCGGCTTCGTCGCCGCGCTGGTGGCGACCTTCCTGCCGTTGCGGGTCCGGGGCTCGGACCTGCGCGAGCTGCTGCTCAACCCGGACTTCGTCGCCGCTGACCGGGCCCTCGAGCTCGGCCTGGTCAACCGGGTGGTGCCCCGGGGCGACCTCGAATCGGCGGGCCGCGAGCTCGCCACGGGCATCCTCGAGCGCGCCAGCTCGCAGTCGATCGCCCTCACCAAGCGCCTGCTGCTGGAGGTCATCGGCCGGCCTTTCGACCAGGCGCTCGACCGCGCGGCCGAGGTCAACGCCCTCTCCCGCTCGACCGAGGACTGCAAGCGCGGCATCGCGTACTTCTTGGAGAACAAGAGGCCGCCGGATTGGCGGTAGCCCCCCGCAACCCCTCGATCCCTCTCCACCCCCTCCCCCCTCCTCGCTCGGTCCGAAGGGCGGACCCACCTGCCGCGCAGACTCCTAGTTGGTTTCGACGGCGACCGCCCGGAGGATGGCGAGGGGGCCGTGGCGGCGCACCGTTTCGAGGCCCTGGCGGTCCCGGACCAGGAGCGAGCCGGCGAAGCCGAGGGCGTTGACCGACACCCCTTCGAAGCTCTCCCGCCGGCGTGGCACCAGGAGCACCCAGCGGCGCGTCACCAGCAGGTTGTAGGGCGCGGTCGGCCGGCCCGCGGCCAGCGCGAGGTCCAGCCGGGAGGCCAGCGCCCGGTAGGCGAGCGCCAGGGCCTCGGCGACCCGCGGCACCGGCTCCCCCATCGCGACGGCGCGCCAGGCGGTCGCCGGTAGCGGGCAGACCGCGTGCTCGAAGCGGAAGACGGGGAGGGTGCCTCGCCCCGGGTCCTGGAGGACCGGCGCGAGGGTCGCCTCGATCGGAGTGGGCGCCGGAGAGTCACCCACGGGGCCCACCGGGAAGGGCACGATCTGGAGGTGCCGATGGCGCTGGCTGGCTCCGGCCTCGGGGTGGGAGTTGTAAAAGGCCAGACCGTCGATCTCGGCGAGGCAGCGGGCCAAGGCGTCGAAGTCGGCCGCGGTCAGCGGGAGCTCCTGGTCCTCGATCTCGCGGGTGACCACGAGCAGGTGGTGCCGGATCGCAGGGAAGCGGTTGAGCACCGCCACGTGAGTCGCCGAGACGCCGGCCACCAGAAGGTCGGGCTCGGGCGGCAGGAACGGATCGCCGCCCGCCCTGTCCTGGGCGCGGCGGGCGAGCTCCTTCTCGCGCAGGGTCGAGAGGCGCCGCACCGAGAAGGGGATGCCGGCCTCGGGAACGGTATAGCTCTCGGTCTCGATGGGGGAGAGGGTGCCGGCGGCGAGAGCGTGGCGGCTGCGCTCGCGGACGAGGCGCCACAGGGTGCCGGGCTCGAAGGGCGCCGCCGCCGGCACCTGCGGTTCCTCGATGGCCGTCATGGGGCCATGGTACCGGTGGACCTGATCACCCTCCAACCCCTCAATCCCCTTCCCACCGGAACACGCCGCTTCGCGACGCGGTGCCCGGAGGAAGGGGACGCCCCCGCCCGAGGGCGAGGCGTGAGGGGCTGGGAGGGCTTTTGAAGGCCGTGGTCCCGTGGCCTTTACCGCGGGGCGCGGCCCGGCAGGCGGACGATGTCGATCCGCACCACCGGGTTGTGCCAGTCGAAGACGGCGGGGTCGAGGTCGCCGACTCCGCGGATGCCGTTGTGGACGGTCACCACGCCTTCCGCGCCGTCCGTGACACGGACGTCGTGGTTGCCGCAGGGCGGTCCCGGGATGTCCGAGCACGCCTCCGTGTTCGCCTCGGTGCCGGCATCGTAGGCGGGAACCTCGATGTGCCGGGCGTAGGGGTGGCCGTCGAGGTAGTAGCCGTCCAGCCCGAAGAACGCGTCATTGGTGGTGGCCAGCATGCCGACCGCGCTCAGGAAGACCTTGGTCCCCCGGGCGGTCACGTCGACGCTCGTCGAGCCGCCGGGCGGAATCGGCCCGTCGGCCACCTTCACGTCGAGGACGCCGCCGGCACCCTGGAGCGCGTTCACCAGGTCGGTCGTGTAGCCCTCCTCGGCGAGGGGGACGAGGGGCGCCGCCGCCGGCTGGCCGGGAATGAACAGGTGGACTCCGATGCTGTGGGTCACCACCACGGGCGGCGTGATCGGCTCGGAGCGTGTGAGATTGGTGATGGTCACGCGGTAGGTGGTGGCGGGCTGGGCGCTGGCCGCGGCCGGCACGAGGAGGGCCGCGAGCAGGCAGCCCAGGCAGAGGAGCTTGCCTCGGGTCATGATCTTTCCTTTCGGGAGTCGATTGCGGGACAGGTACAGGAAAACAGTGCCTTTCGAGGTACGGCTGCCGGCGCGTGGCGGATCGGTGGCTCTCCGGGTCGGCGCGGCTCCAGGGTCTCCGCCCCGACGGACTGCCTCGCAGCGGATAAGATCGGGCTCCGCATGACCACCCTCCTCAGAGCGCCCAACGCCGACCGCACCGTCGTGCCGACCGGGGGCATTTAAGTAGCGTGCGCCTCATCCTCTTCGACGTCGACGGCACCCTCATCCGGAGCGGGAACCAGGTGGGCCCCCTGCTCGCCGAGGCCCTGGGCGAGGTCTACGGCCTTTCCGGCGGCCTGCGCGTGGACGGCTTCGATTTTTCGGGCAAGACCGACCAGCAGATCGTCCTCGAGCTGATGGAGCTCGCCGGGCTCGAGCGGACGGTGGCCGCCGCCGGCCTCCCGCGGGTGCACGACGCCTACCTCGGGCGCCTGGACCGGCGACTCGACGCCTCGAGAATGGTCGTGCTGCCCGGCATCGAGGAGCTGCTGGAGGCGCTTCACGGCCACCCGGAGGTGGTCCTCGGCCTGCTCACCGGCAACTGGCGGCGGGGCGCCGAGATCAAGCTCTCCCGGTTGGGGCTCGAGCGCTTCTTCCCGTTCGGCGCCTTCGGCGACGACGGCCTCGAGCGCCGGGAGCTGCCGCCCATCGCGCTGGAGCGGGCCTTCGCCGCCACCGGGCATCGCTTCGGACCGGCGGACTCGCTGATCGTCGGCGACAGCGTCCGCGACGTCGAGTGCGCCCACTGCCACGGCCTGCGGGCGCTCGCGGTGACCACCGGCTGGACCTCGGCGGAGCGGCTGCGGGCGGCCGGCGCCGACCGGGTGGTGGCGACCCTCGAGGGGATGGCCGCGGAGCTGGCGGCGGAGCTTCCCTAAACCAAATACCGCCGGAACCAGGCCTGGGTGGCGTTGAGCGCCTGGACCAGGTGGGGCGTCGGGCCGGCGAAGGGGTGCACGGCACCGAAGGTGTGGCCGGCACCCGGGATGGTGAGGCGCTCCACCGTCCGACCCCGGTCGACGGCGGCGGCCTCCTCGATCTGGCGCGACTCATCGACCGGCACCGTCTCGTCGGCCTCGCCGTGGACGATCAGCCAGGGGGCGGCGACCCGGCCGGCGGCCGCCGGGATGTCGAGCTCGTCGCGGTGGGCTTCGAGGTCCTCCAGGATTCCGCGCCCCATGGACAACTCCTGACCGGTCCGGCTGTTGACCACCACCAGCTCGCCCTCCGCGCGCCAGCGCTCCATCTCGTCCGGGCCCAGGCGGTCGAAGGTCGCGACGGCGGCCCAGGTGACCAGTGCCGAGAACCGGTCCCGCAGATCGGGGTGGCCGGCGGTCAGCACGGCCGCCCCACCGCCCCGGCTGTGCCCGAAGAGGCCCTGGCGATCGCGATCGACGCGCCCGGGAGCGACCTCCTCGTCCAGGGCGTCGAGAACGGTCCGCAGGTCCTCCTGCTCGCGGGTGAACGTGTTTTCCCGGAAGGCGTCGAGGTCGCTGACCCGGTCCTCGCCGGGCCCCTGGCCCGAGCCCGAGAAGTTGAAGCGCACCACGACGAAGCCGCGGCGCGCGAGGAGCTCCGCCAGGTGGGGGAAGAACCCCCACTCCATGAAGCCCTTGAATCCGTGGGCCACGACCACCGTGGGGCGCTCTCCCGGACGGTCGGGCAGGTCGACGAGGCCGTCGATCCGACGGCCGGAGGGGGTGGTGAGCACGAAGGGTTCGGCGGCAGGCATGGCGGGCATTTTACAGCTCCGCCCAGACCCCGGCTCCGGGCGGAGGGAACGCTCCACCTTGGTAGACTGGGCCCGATGGCCGCGACCCAGACCTTGCCCGACCGGGCGGTTCCCCTGCTCGATCTGCACCGGGAGCTGGGCGCTCGGGTGGCCGAGCGCCAGGGAACCCTGGTGCCGACGGCGTACGCGCCGGTCGCCGAGGAGGTGGACACCGTGCGCGAGGCGTGCGGCCTGGTGGACCGCTCCTGGATCGACTGCCTCGAGATCGTCGGGGCGGACCGCGAGCGCTTCCTCTCGGGGATGGTGACCTGCGAGGTCCGGGACCTGGCGCCCGAGGGCGGCGCCTACGGCTTCCTGACCTCGCGCAAGGGGGGCGTCGTGGCCGACTTCGGCCTCCTGGCCCTGGAGGACCGGTTCTGGCTCGAGCTGCCCCCCGGCCGGGGCGAGCCGGTCGCCGGGCACCTGGGCAAGTACGTGCTGGCCGACCGCGTCGAGCTCCGGGCCCTGGACCGGTTCCTGCCCCTCACCCTCGTCGGAGAGGGTGCCCGTAAGGTCCTTCGGGAGGCGACCGGCGGCGCCGTGCCGCCCGCGGCCGAGACGCGGTGGGGCCACGCCGCCATCGAGCTTGCGGGCGCGTCCGTGCGCCTCTCCAACCGGCCGCTTCTCGGGGCCGAGGCCTGGACTGTGTGGACGGTGCTCGCGGACGGCCCGAAGGTGCTCCGGGCGTTGCTCGAGCTTCCAGGAGTCCTGCCGGTGGGCTACGACGCCCTGGATACGATCCGGCTCGAGGCCGGCATCGCCTGGTGGGGGCGGGACTACGACGAGTCGAATCTGCCCCAGGAGACCGGGCTCGACGAGGCGCTCAACTTCACGAAGGGGTGCTACCTGGGACAGGAGGTGGTGGCGCGGCTCCACTACCGGGGCGGCGTCGCCCGCAAGCTGTGCGGCCTCGAGTTCGACGGCGACGAGCCGCCGCCCGAAGGCACCGAGCTCCTCCTCGACGGCCGGCCGGTGGGGAAGGTGGGGAGCGTCGCCGTCTCGCCGACGCTGGAAGGGCCGGTCGGTCTCGCGATGCTCCAGAAGCGGGCCTTCGAGCCCGGAACGCGCCTCGATGTGGCCGGGGGCGGCGAGGCCGAGGTCACCGAGCTGCCGCTGGTCGACTGAAGAAGGTCACACCGAGAACGACGACCCGCAACCGCAGCTCCCCACGGCCTTCGGGTTCTCGAACTTGAACCCCGCCCCCTGGGCGCCCATGACGTAGTCGATCTTCGTGCCCTCGAGGTAGCGCGCGCTGATCCCGTCCACGTAGACTTTCAGGTCGCCCTGTTGGTAGACGAAGTCGTTGTCCCGGGCCTCGGTCTCGAAGTCGAGGGCGTACTCGAAGCCGCTGCAGCCGCCGCCGCGCACGGCCACCCGCAGACCGGCGGTCTCCTCCATGCCTTCCTCTTCGCGGGTCAGCTTGATCATGCGCACGGCCTTCTCGGTGAGAGTCACCGGCATCTCGGGGTCGGCCGGGGTCGGGGCCGGCGGAGTCGGGGTCGAGGTCGGGGAGGTAGGTTCCATGGCGGCGAGGTCTCCGGGGTGTTCGAGGGTAAGGCGGCGCGCGCGGTACTCGGTATCTTGCAAGAACGCCCGCCGCCCGGGGGCCATTCCCGAGCTCGGCTCGATCTCGGTCAGGTCCCGGCGACACGCTATCATCGGCCGATGCTCCGGGCGGTGCTCTTC
This sequence comes from uncultured Acidobacteriota bacterium, assembly GCA_963739795.1. Taxonomy (GTDB): domain Bacteria; phylum Acidobacteriota; class Thermoanaerobaculia; order Multivoradales; family DATKCC01; genus CAVUBL01. Next base: position 262,418 of record CAVUBL010000016.1, read on the forward strand.
GACTTCAACGGCGTGCTGGTCGACGACGAGCCGGTCCACTTGGCGCTGCTGAAGCGCGTCCTCGGTGAGGAGGGCGTCGAGCTCACCGACGAGGCGTACTGGAGCCTCTACGTGGGGTTCGACGACCGGGCCTGCTTCCGGGCCCTCCTCGAAGGCGCAGGCAAGGCCCCGACCGAGCCCCACCTGATGCGCCTGATCGCCCGCAAGTCGAGCTACTACCAGGCCTGGATCCGCCGCGAGGGCTACCCTTTCTTCCCCGGTGCCCCGGAGCTGGTCGTGGGGCTCTCCGAGGCCGGCGTCGCCCTCGGGCTGGTGAGCGGCGGCCTCCGCGACGAGGTGGAGGGTGGTCTGCGGCAGGCGGGCCTACGGGAGCGCTTCAAGGTGGTGGTGACGGCGGAGGACGTGGGCCGGGGCAAGCCCGATCCGGAGGGCTACCGGCGCGGGATCGAGCTGCTCAACACCGCGCCCCCGCTGCCGGACCGCCTCCTCCACCCCCACGAGGCCCTCGCCGTCGAGGACACGCCGGCAGGCCTCGCCGCCGCCCGCCTCGCCGGCCTGGCCACCCTCGCCGTAGCCCACACGTACCCGACGAACGCCCTCTCCGGCGCCGATCGGGTGGTGGCCCGGATCGGGGACTTGAAAGTGGACGAGCTTCTGGCGACACCCGTCTGACCAGGCTCAAGCCGGCGAGACGCCTAACCGAAGAACGGGAGCGGGCGTCCCTTTCCCCCCGCGAGGGTGGGAAGGGGTACGAGGGGATGCGGGGGCGATCCGGTCACACGATCTGCACCCGCCCGGCGAATCCCTCCTCGTAGGTATGGAAGTGGGAGAGGATCTCCTCGGGGTACTTCCAGCAGTAGTAGCCGTCGCCGCAGTCCCAGTCGACCAGCCAGAGGCCCTTGGCCTCGCAGCCCAGGCGCTGGATCTCGTCGCTCCAGGCCCGGACCACGCGGGCGTAGGCCTCCTCGAGCTCGGCCTTGCGCGCCTCCATCTCCTCGAGGCTCTGCACCCGGTTGACCAGGGACTCGACCTGGCGCACCGCCGCGGCCGTCAGGTCGCGCACGGCCGGGAAGGTCTCGAGCGCTTGCTCGTAGTTGAAAATGCGCTTCGCGCGCCGCGGCTCCACCATGCCGGCAAGGATAGGGGCCCGCCCCGCCTGTTGCAAGCAAAAAACGGCCGGCCCGGGAGCCTCCGAGCCTTTCAGGAGGAGATGGGAATCGGCCGGCCCTGCTCGTCCACTTGGACGTAGATCACCTCGGCCTCGGTGACCTTGACTTTGCCCACACCATGGGAGCGCTCGGCCTCTACCGTCACCCGGACGGACAGGGAGGTACGGCCCACGCGGAGCGTCTCGGTGAAGAAGCTCACCAGGTCGCCTACGAGGACCGGCGCGTGGAACTCCACCTCGCGCATGGCGACGGTCACCAAGCGGCCGGAGACGTGGCGGTGGGCCTCGACGGCGCCCGCCTGGTCGATGTGGGAGAGGATGATGCCGCCGAAGATCGTGCCGTGGGCGTTGGTGTGCTTCGGCATCATGACCACCCGGATGGCGGGTTGATCCGGGCCGGGCCCTTGTCGCGCGTCGTCGCTCACAGTTTCGCTCCGCGCGGAATGGTATCCTACGGCCACCTTCCCATCGACCCGACCGCCCCGGTTTCCCCTATGGACGCATTGGCCTCCGACGCTTCGCTGCGCTCCGCTCCCGACGGCTCCGTCGTCCGCGCCATCGCCGACGGCAGCCAGGAGGCGGTGGCCGAGCTCTACGACCGCTACGCCCCCATGCTCCTGGGCCTCGCCCGCAAGATCCTGGGGAGCGCCCAGGACGCCGAGGAGATCCTGCAGGAGGTCTTCGTCCATGTCTGGAACCGGGCCGGACGCTACGATTCCGGCCGCTCGTCGGTCTCCACCTGGCTGGTCCTGATCGCCCGCAGCCGTGCCATCGACCGGCTGCGCAGCCGCCGGGTCGTCGACCGAACCCACGCGGCCGCTCACCAGGAGTCGCCGCTCGAGCATGCATCCGCCGAAGGTGCCTCCCGCGTACTACACCTTGAACGGCGGGGTCGCGTGCGCGACGAGCTGGCCAGGATCCCGGAGGAGCAACGCCAGGTTCTGGAGCTGGCCTTCTACAAGGGGCTGACCCAGCGGGAGATCGCCGAAGAGACCGGAATCCCGTTGGGGACGGTCAAGACCCGAACGCTCCTCGCCATGAAGAAGCTGCGCAAGGCGCTGCGCGCCGAGATCAGGGAGCTGCTGTGAACGATTCGTACAGTCGCGAGGACGAGACGATTCTCGCGGCCCTCGCGACTCTCGAGGGCGAGCCCGAGCCTGGGCTCGGAGAGCCTGGGCCGGCCGAGGCAAGCGAGGTCGACGAGACCCTGCGCCGGCTCTATGCCGAGACCTTCGGACTCCTGCCGTACGGCCTCGAACCGGTCGTGCCCCGGCCGGAGCTCAAGGCCCGCATCCTGGCCGCGCTGGGAGGGGATGCGGAGCCCATGCGGCAGACGCTGCCGCCCGCCGATTCGCCGGCCTCGCGCGTCGTGCCCATCGAGACCCGCCGGCCGGCACCGCCGGCCGGACCGCCGGTGCGTCACCACTCGTGGCTCTCCGCCCTGGCGGCGCTGGTGGCGCTCGCCGCCCTCGGCGTGGCCGGCCTCCTCTACTTCCAGCTCCAGAGGACCCAGAGCACCCTCGCCGCGATGAGCCGCGACCGCGGTCAGCTCGCCGCGCGCCTCGACGCTCAGGAGGCGAGCCTGCGGCGTCTCCGAGAGATGGGCGCGCTGGTCTCGGCGGTGGCCACCAAGGGCGTCGAGGTCTGCGCGTTGCGGCCGGTGGGCGACAAGCCGATGGTGCCCGGCGCCTTCGCGGTCCTCTACATGCCCCCCGGAGACAAGCACTGGTACCTGGCGGCCTCGAACCTCACGCCTTCCGGAGGCGGCATCTACAAGGTCTGGCTCAACACCTCGGACGGCCCGATGCCGGTGGGGGTGATCAAGTCGGGCGACGAGGCGAGCCTGATGTTCCCGGCGAAGATCGCCACGGACCACCACATGGTGTCGATCACCATTACCCTGGAGTCCGAGGAGCAGGAGAAGGCCCCGATGCCCGAGGGCCCGCCGGTCCTGTACGGCGCTCAGAAGATGCAAGTGCTCTGACCGGCTGCCCCCCACAACCCCTCGCTCCCCTTCCCTCCCTCCCGGGGGGAAGGGGACGATTGACTGGATCGCCCCCACAACCCCTCGCTCCCCTTCCCTCCCTCCCGGGGGGAAGGGGACGATTGACTGGATCGCCCCCACAACCCCTCGCTCCCCTTCCCTCCCTCCCGGGGGGAAGGGGACGCCCCCTCCCGACTAGACCAGAGAGTTTCCTTATTTCTTCGGCGGTTTGGAGGGGCGGAGCTCCACCCTGCTGGGGAGGGCCCGCTCCGGGAAGGCCAGCAGGTCCGTCACCACCCGCGCCACGTCCTCTCCGGTGAGCATCCAGGCGGTGTCCTCCCGGCCGTGACCGAAGTCGGTGTCGACGCTGCCGGGCATGATTGCCGCCACCCGGATGCCGTCGTGGCGCAGGTCCAGCATGGCGGCGTCGGAGAGGCCCATCATCCCGAACTTGCTGGCGTTGTAGGCCGCGCCGCCTGCGAAGGGGTTCTTGCCGGCGAGGGAGGCGATGTTCACGATGAACCCGCTGCCCTGGCGCTTCATCGCCGGCGCCACCGCGCGGATGAAGTAGAAAGTGCCGTCGAGGTTCGTCCGGAGGACCTCGCGCCAGGTGTCGCCCGAGAGCTCGTCAACGCGTCCGAAGCGCCCCAGGCCGGCGTTGTTCACCAGGCAGTCCACCCGGCCCGCCTTCTCGAGGACCCAGGCGACGAACGCCTCGACCTCTTCCTGCTCGCGCACGTCGACGGCCCGGCCGGCGACGCCGGACCCGATTTCAGACAGGGCCCTCTCCACCGAGTCCCGGTGCAGGCTGCACAGGAAGACCCGCCAACCGTCGCCGGCCAGGGCCTCCACCACCGCGCGGCCGATCCCTCGGCTGCCTCCGGTGACGATGGCAACACGCTCTTCGTTCTGGTCGCTCATGGTGCCTCCTCGAGTTTCGGGCCGCTGCCCCGGGCTCTCCGCGGGAGGCGGAATGCGGCCCTTCCCGTCAGGGGTTGTGATCGGACGAAGGGGGAATCACCCGAATGTTCTTCGACCCGACCTATCTCCTGTTCATCGCTCCGGCCTTCGCCCTCTCGCTCTGGGCGAGCTTCCGGGTGCGCTCGGCCTTCAAAAAGTATTCCCGCGTCCGCACCATGAGCGGCCTGACCGGCGCCCAGGCGGCTCGGCGGATGCTCGACCAGGCGGGCCTCGCCGACGTCCGGATCACCCGCACGCGCGGCACTCTTTCGGACCACTACAACCCGGCGAACCGCACCCTGGCCTTGTCGGAGGGAGTGTACGATTCCGCCTCGGTGGCCGCCATCGGAGTGGCCTGCCACGAGGCCGGCCACGCGGTTCAGCACGCCCATCACTACAAGCCCCTCTGGCTGCGCTCGGCCCTGGTGCCCACCGCCAACATCGGCTCCCGGCTCGGCTACTTCGTGATGCTGGGCGGGCTGTTCCTGATGTTCATCACCCACAACTTCGCCCTCGGCCGGGGCATCGTGCTCTTGGGTGCCCTGCTGTTCTCCGCCGTCCTGCTCTTCCAGGTGGTCACCCTGCCGGTGGAGTTCGACGCCACCCGGCGGGCCAAGCACCTGGCGGTGGAGTACGGCATCGTGGCGGCCCAGGAGCGGCAGGGGATGGACCGCGTGCTCGACGCCGCGGCCCTGACCTACGTGGCGGCGGTCATCTCCACCCTCATGACCCTGCTCTACTTCCTGGTGCGCTCCGGCCTCCTCGGCGGCCGGCGGTAGCGGGAGGGGGCCCGGACGCGGGCCCCTGTCAGACCGGCTCGCCCAGCAGGGCGACGAGCTCCGCCTTCTTCGCTTCCATCTCGGCCTCGGTGTCGGCCTCGAGGACCAGGCGCAGGAGGGGCTCGGTGTTCGACGGGCGGACGTTGGCCCACCAGGTGGGGTAGCGGATCGTGATCCCGTCGAGGTAGTCGACGTCGGCGTCGGCGTAGCGCTCGCCGAGGCGGCGGATCATCCCCTCCTTGTCCTCCACCTCGAAGTTGGTCTCCGGCGTCTTGGCGTAGCGCTGGAGCGGCCGGACGATCTCCGAGAGGGGCCGGCCTTCCTTCCACAGGAGGTTGAGCATCTCGACCACGGCCAGGATCGCGCAGTCGGCGTAGAAGTTCTCCCGGAAGTAGTAGTGGCCGGCGAGCTCGCCGCCGAAGATGCCATCCTTCTCGCGGAGCGTCGCCTTGATGAAGGAGTGGCCCACGCGCTCGCGCACCGGCACGCCGCCGGCCTCCCGCACGTGCTCGGCCACGGCCCGCGAGGAGCGCAGGTCGTAGATCACCGCGCCCCCGGGCGAGCGCTCGAGGAGCTCGCCGGCGATCAGGGCGGTCACCAGGTCGCTGCCCACCGGCGCGGCCCGCTCGTCCACGAAGGCCGCCCGGTCGGCGTCGCCGTCGAAGGCCACACCCAGGTCGGCGCCGTGCTCGGCCACCGCCCGGCTGAGGTCCCGGAGGTTCTCGGGCTTCAGGGGGTTCGCCTCGTGGTTCGGGAACGTCCCGTCGAGCTCGAAGTAGAGGGGCACCAGCTCGATGCCCGCCGCCTCGAGGATCGGCCGGTAGATCGAGCCCATGCCGTTGGCGGCGTCCACCACCACCCGCAGGCGCCGGGCGCCCTCGGGCCGGCGCAGGTGGGCGAGGACGTGCTCGCTGTACTCGTCGAAGACGTCGGCGTGGCGCCGATCGCCGGGCCGCTCGGCCTCGGGGAGGTCGCCGGAGGTCACCTTCGCCTCGAGGGCCGGGATGCCGTGGGTGCCGGAGACCGGCCGCGCCTCCCGGCGGCTGAGCTTGAAGCCGTTGTAGCGGGCCGGGTTGTGGCTGGCGGTCACCTGGATGCCGCCGTCGGCCCGAAGGTGGCCGACGGCGAAGTAGTTCATGGGGGTGGTGGCCAGGCCGATGTCCACCACGTCGAGGCCGGACCGGCAGAGGCCCCCGATCAGCGCCTCGGCGAGGGGCTCGCCGTGGGTCCTCATGTCCCGCGAGACGACCACCGTCGCCGGCGTCTCCGGGTCCTCCTTGCCGTCGAGGACCGTCCGGAAGCCGAGGCCGATCTTCTCGGCCACGGTCTCGTCGATCTCGGTGGGGTAGATGCCGCGGATGTCGTATGCCTTGAAGATGCCTGCCATCAGGATGCCTCGACGGTTTCGATGGTGAACGCGAAGTCGTGCTCGTCGACGGGCGCCGGGGTGAGGCCGGAAGGCTCTCCGTCCGCTGCCGAGATCTCGGAGGCAAGAGTCTCGCCGGCGATCCACTCGCGGTGGGCCTCGATCGCCCGGGCGAGCTCGCCCTCGGCCCGGTAGCGCACCCGGATGCGGGCGGCGTAATCGAGGTCGGCCTCCTTGCGCGCGGTCTGGATGCGGTTGACCACCTCCCGGGCGAGCCCCTCGGCGACGAGGGCCGGAGTGAGCTCGGTGTCGAGGGCCACCAGCAGCTCCCGGTCGCCCTGGGCGGCGATGCCCTGGCGCTCGGCGAGGCGCACCTCGAGCTCCTCGGCGGAGAGCTCCACCGGGTCCCCACCAGGATCGGAGCCGAGCTCGATCGTCACCCGCCCGTCCCGCTCCAGGGCCGCGGCCAGCGCGTCGCCGTCGGCCGCGGCGAGGGCCGCCGCCACCTCCTTCATGCGCTTGCCGAAGCGGGGCCCCGTCTTCGGATAGACCGGCTTGACCTCGTGGTGCACGTACGCGGCGCGCTCCGCCGCCCAGGCGATCTCGGCCACGTTCAGCTCGTCGCGCACCAGCTCGGCGTAGGGCTCGAGCAGGGCGGGAAGCTCAGGGTCGGCCGAGACCAGGGTGACCGAGGCCAGCGGCTGGCGGGTCTTGAGGCCGTGGGCGTTGCGGGCGGCGTGGCCGAGGCGGACGATCCGCTGCACGGCCGCCATGGCCCGCTCGAGATCGGGCTCCGAGCGCCCGGCTCCCTCGCCGGCGGCCTCGAGGAGGGGCCAGTCCTCCAGGTGGACGCTCTCGGCGGCCTCACCCTCTTCAGCGGAGGCGGCGGAGGCGGCGGAGGCGGCGGCCGGGCTGCGCACCAGGCGGCCGTGGAGCTCGTCGGCCACGAACGGGGTGAACGGCGCGGTCAGGCGGGCGAAGGTGGTGAGCACCTCGTAGAGGGTCTGGTAGGCGCTCTCCTTGCCTTTCGCCGCGTCGCCGTTGCCGGCGCCGCCGTTGGCGTTCGCCCAGAACCGTCCCCGGCTCCGGCGCACGTACCAGTTGGTGAGGTCGTCGACGAAGGCCTCCAGGACGCGCGCCGGCTCGACGATGCGGTAGGCGTCCAGGTCCCGGGTCACCGCCTCGGTCACCCGGTCGAGGCGCAGCAGGATCCAGCGGTCGAGGGCGGGCCGCTCGGCGAAGGCGATCTCCGGGCTCGTCCCCGGGCGCCAGCCGTCCAGGTTGGCGTAGATGGTGAAGAAGGAGAGGGCGTTCCAGAGGGGCAGCAGGTAGCTCTGCGCCGACTCGCGCACCAGGCGAGCGGAGAAGCGCGAGGTCAGCTCCGGGTTCGAGATGCACAGGTACCAGCGCAGGGCGTCCGCCCCGGTCTCGGCGATCACCTCGGCGGGGCGGAGCACGTTGCCCAGGCGCTTCGACATCTTGCGCCCCTGCTCGTCGTTGATGTGCCCGAGGACGATGCAGTTGCGGTAGGCCACCGAGTCGAAGAGGAGCCCGCCGAGGGCGTGGAGGGTGTAGAACCAGCCCCGTGTCTGGTCGACCCCTTCGGTGATCAGGTCCGCCGGGAACTGGCGCTCGAAGCTCTCGCGGTTCTCGAACGGGTAGTGGTGCTGGGCGTAGGGCATGGAGCCGGAGTCGAACCAGGCGTCGATCACCTCCTCGACCCGGCGCAGGGTGCCCCCGGAGCACTCGGTGCACGCCCAGGTCATCTCGTCGATGTCGGGGCGGTGGGGGTTGAAGGCCTCAGGGTCGTACGGGTCCGCCGGCAGCTCCCGGCCGGCGAGCTCGAACAGCTCGGCGTACGAGCCGGGAACCGCCGTCGCCGAACAGGTGTCGCACTCCCAGATGGGGAGCGGCGTGCCCCAGTACCGGCGGCGCGAGAGGGCCCAGTCCACCATGTTCTCGAGCCAGTTGCCGAAGCGCCCCTCGCCCACGTGCTTCGGGTGCCAGGCGATCTGGCGGTTGAGCTCGATCAGGCGCTCCTTCTTCTTCGTGGTGGTGACGAACCAGCTCTCGGTGGCGTAGTAGAGCAGCGGCTGGTCGCAGCGCCAGCAGAACGGGTAGTTGTGGCGGTAGCGCTCGGTGTGGAGCAGGAGGCCGCGCTCTTTGAGGTCGTGGATGATCTCCGGATCGACCTCCTTGAAGTGGCGCCCGGCGAAAGCCTCGATCCCCGGCAGGCCCACCACCCGTCCCTCGCTGTCGATGGTCTTGAGCATGGGCAGGCCGTAGGCGAGGCCGGCCTGGTAGTCGTCCTCGCCGAAGCGCGGCGCGGTGTGGACGAGGCCCGTGCCCTCCTCCGCCGTCACGTAGGCGCCGGCGACCACGTGGAAGCCTTCGGCGTCGTCGGGCCCGCCGTACGGCGTGCCGCGGGCGTCGCACTCCCGGCACCAGCCCTCGAGGGAGGTGCGGAAGGGCCGGTCGTAGCGCAGGCCCTCGAGGTCGGCGCCCCGCACGCGGGCGAGAACCGGCTCGTCGCGCAGGTCGAGGCGCCGGCGCTTGCCGTCCTCCTCGACGTCCAGGGGCACCGGCGTGGCGAGCTCGTCGCCGAACAGGAGGAAGCGCTTCGGGTCCCGGGGGTGGGCGATCACCCGGTAGGTGAGGTCCGGATTGACCGCGAGGGCCACGTGGGCGAGGACGGTCCAGGGGGTGGTGGTCCAGGCGACCAGCTCCAAGCGGCCGTCGGGCTGCCAGCTCCCGCCCCCGACCGGCTTCAGGGTCTGGCCCTCCCGCACCGGGAAGAGCACCCAGACCGAGGGGTCCTCGGTCTCCTTGTAGTTCTGCGCCACCTCGTGGGAGGAGAGGGTGGTGCCGCAGCGGGCGCAGTACGGCTGGATCTTGTAGCCCCTGGCGAGCAGGCCCCGCTTCCAGAGCTCCGACAGCGCCCACCAGACCGATTCGATGTACTCGTTCGAGAAGGTGTAGTAGGCGTGGTCGAGGTCGGTCCAGTAGGCGATGCGCTCGGTCATCGCCCGCCACTCGCGCTCGTAGGTGAGGACGCTCTCGAGACACGCCCGGTTGAACTCGGCGATGCCGTACTCCTCGATCTGCTGCTTGCCGGAGAAGCCCAGGCGCTTCTCGACCTCGATCTCCACCGGCAGCCCGTGGGTGTCCCAGCCGGCCTTGCGGGCCACGTGGTAGCCGCGCATGGTGCGGAAGCGGGGGAAGAGGTCCTTGGCCACCCGCGCCGGCACGTGGCCTACGTGGGGAACGTTGTTGGCTGTCGGCGGCCCCTCGTAGAGGACGAAATCGCCGCGCGGCGCCGGCTTGGCGAGGGACTTGGCGAAGATCCGGAGCTCGCGCCAGCGCGCCAGGACTTCCTCTTCGAGGCGCGGGAACGGGTAGCCGGTCGGGACGTCGGGGAATCGGGTCTCGGTCATGGAGGATCCAGAGCGCAAGTGACGGGATTCGATCCGGCCTGGGTGCGGGAGGCGGCCGGTCGGGGCCGCCTATTGTAACCGGGTAGACTCACGGGCCGCGACCGAAGGCGGCGCGCGACGACATGGCACGCGAGTACCTCATCGCCTGGGCGGGGCGCCACCGGCGCGACGCCTGGGAGCGCTTGGCGGCCGACTACCGCGAGCGCATCGAGCGCTGGATGCCGGTGCGCGAGCTCGCGGTGAAGGTCCGGGCGGTGGGCGAAGGGGCCGAGCGGCTCGCGGCCGAGGGCGAGGCACTCCTCGCCGCCCTGCCGGACCCGTGCTGGGTCGTGGCCCTCGACCGGCGTGGCCGGGGACTCTCGACCGAAGAGCTCGCGGAGCGCCTCGGTCGACTGCGCCGGGACTGGCCGCATCCGGTGGCCTTCCTGGTCGGATCGGACCTGGGTCTCGCCCCGAAAGTGCTCGAGACGGCCCGCCTGCGCCTGTCTCTCGGACGCATGACCTACCCCCACGAGCTCGCGCGATTGATGGTCTACGAGCAGCTTTACCGGGTTCTTTCCATCCACGCCGGAATCAAGTACCATCGGCAACCACTTTGACGCAGGGGTCAAAGTTTGCGCGTGATCTTGACGAAAGGAGACACACCGTGGGAAGCAACGGGAATGGCCGCACGATGGCCGATGTCCTGAAGCCGAAGGAGATCGAGATTCTCCGCGGGCGCCTCCTCGAGGAGAAGCAGCGGATCATCGACATGTATCAGCAAGACCTCAAGGCCGGCCAGGAGTCCGTGGACTACGGCACCGAGGACCTGGTCGACCAGGCCAACGCCGCGTGGAACCGCGAGTTCAACTTCGCGCTCTCCGACGGCGAGCGCCGGCACCTCCTGATGATCGACGCGGCCCTCCAGCGGATCGACGAGGGAACCTACGGCTTCTGCCAGTACTCGGGCGAGCCGATCGCCTTTCCGCGCCTCCACGCCGTGCCCTGGGCACGCTACACGGTCGACGTCCAGGACAAGATCGAAAAGGGGCTCCTGGAACCGGAAGAGGAAGGCTGAGCGCCCGACCGACCCTGCGCGATGGCCGCTCCCCGCAAGCCCGCCGGGACCTCTGGGATCGATGAGCTCACCGAGCGGGCCGTCGCGGGTCGCGGCGGCCCCGTCTTCCTGATCGCCGGCGACCGCGTGCTCGCCGAGCCCGCGGGCCAGCGCCTGGCTACCGCCCTCGCCGAGGCCGCCGGCTGCCAGGTCGAGGTCCACCGGCACCCCCCGCGCCTCACGCCCATCCTGGGCGACCTGCGTACCTTTGCGCTGTTCTCCTCCGCCAAGGTGGTGCTGGCGGTGGAGACCGGCGTGTTCGCCGATCGCGGCGCAGCGGCCGCTTTCGTGGACGACGCCGCCGAGGCGGTGCCGCTCGCCGGGGGCGACGACCTGTCGCCGGGCGAGCGCCGGGCCGCTGTCCGCCTGCTCCAGGCGATCCGCCTCTTCGATTTCGACCCCTACCGGGGCGACCCGGCGGCAGTGCTCGAGCGCCTCCCCGACTGGGCGTTCCAGGGGGCCAAGGGCACGGGTGGGAGGAGCCGCGCCCGGGGCAAGAAGCAGGTGGAGACCCTGCGCCAGGACCTGGCGCCGCTCCTCGCCGCGGCCCGCGCCGCGGGGATCGAGGGGATGGGCGAGGACGAGGTTTCCGAGCTGGCCGCCGTGATCCGCGACGGCCTGCCCGAGGGGCACGTCCTGGTGCTGGCGGAGAGCTCGGTGGCCGCCGACCACCCGGTGGTGGTAACCCTCGGAGAGCGCGATGCGCTGTTGCGCCTGGCCGGCGTGGAGTCGAGCCGCGACGGCTGGAAGGGGCTCGACGGGCTCGCCGCCGAGCTCGCCCGGGAGACCGGCGTGGCGATCGCCCGGGACGCCCTCGAGGAGCTCGCCCGGCGCACCTTGCGCCAGCAGCCCGGCTTCGGCCAGACGGGGGTGGCGTCGGACTCGACCGCCCGCCTCGCCGCCGAGTACCGCAAGCTGGCGAACCTGGCTCAGGGGGCCCAGGGGCTGAAGCGCTCCCGGATCGACGCGGCGATGGTGGCCGAGGCAGTCGAGGACCGGGGCGAGGAGGACGTGTTCAAGATCCTCGACGCGGTGGGCGCGGGTCGGGGCGCCGAGGCGGCGGAGCGACTGCGCCGCTACCTGGGGTCGGCTTCGGACCCCGTGGGCGCCCGGCTCTCCTTCTTCGGTCTGTTCGCGGGCTTCTGCCGCAACCTGACGGCAGTCGCCGGCATGGCCCGGGTGGCCGGTGTGCGGCGGGGCGAGCGCAGCTATCCACGCTTCAAGGAACGCCTCGCCCCGGCTCTCCAGGGCGATCTGGACGGTCGCAAGAACCCGCTGGCCGGGCTGCATCCGTTCCGGCTCCACCGCGCCTATCTCGCCGCCTCGACCATGGCCGAGGACTACCTCGCGCGCCTGCCTTGGCGTGTGCTCCAGACCGAGCTGGCCCTCAAGGGCGAGAGCGGCGATCCGGAGACGGCCCTCGCCGAGCTGGTGGCGGAGGTGGCGTCCACGGCGCGGTAGGCCGGGATGAACCTCGAAGCGATCGTCTCGACCTACGGCTACCTGGCCGTCTTCGTGGGCACCTTCCTCGAGGGCGAAACGGTGCTGGCGATCGGCGGCTTCTTCGCCCGCCGCGGCTACCTCGACCTGCAGTGGGTGATCGCTGTCGCCTTCCTCGGCACGTTGTCGGCCGACCAGCTCGCTTTCCACCTCGGCCGGATCCAGGGCGCGAAGATCCTCGCGGCCCGCCCCCGCTGGCGCGCCAAGCTCGAGCGGCCCCTCGACCTGCTCCACCGCCACCGGATCCCCCTCATCCTGGGATTCCGGTACGTCTACGGCATCCGCATCATCACTCCGTTCGCCATCGGCCTGAGCGGGGTGCGGCCCCTCCTCTTCCTGCTTCTCGACCTCGGGGGGGCCGCGGTCTGGGCCACGGCCGTGGCGACCCTCGGCTATCTGTTCGGCTTCTCGGTGGAGCTCATGATCGGCAAGGCCGAGCACTACGAGCTCTGGGTGGTGGCGGGGATCGCGGTCGTGGGGCTCGCCGTCTGGGGCGCCTTGCGCTGGCGGCGAGCGAAGGCGAGGAAGGCCCGTGGTCCGGAAGCGCCGCCGGAGGACCCGCCGGGCTGAGGCGCCGCCGGGGCCGCAGGGCGCCCGTCACGCCGCCGCGCGGCGGGCGACGAGGACCAGGTCCTGGGAGGTGGCGGGATCGAAGGGGGAGCTGTCGAAGCCGCCCAGGGCCCGCTCCGCCGCGATCCCCGCCGCCGCGAGGGCCGCCTCGACCTCGGACCGGCGCCAGCCGCGGAGCAGGACTTCGCGGCTGCGCTCGAGGCGCAGCGGCGGGTCGGCGCCCGGGCTGAGCACCAGGGTGCTCGGGTAGAAGCGCACGCGGCCGTCGGGCAGAGAGTCCATCAGGCGCAGGAAGACGAGCTCGCCTTCGTCGTGGGGCCGGAAGCTCACCGGCAGGGCCCGGACGCCTTGGTCGTGGATGCGGTCGTAGCCGAGGATCTGGAGGAGGAAGGGCGCCCCCGGCTCGAGGACCCGGGCGAGGGCGGCGGCGAAGGCGGCGAGCCGCTCCTCGTCGGCCAGGTGGGGGAGGGCGTTGCCCAGGCAGAGGGCGGCGCCGAAGCGGCCCTCGACCAGGCGGTCGACCTCGGTCATGTCGCCGCGGACGAAAGAGAGCCCTGGCGGCAGCGGCTCCTCGGTGGCGTCGGCGAGCATCGCCTCGGAGCGGTCGACGCCCACCACCTCGAAGCCGGCCTCGGCCAGCGCCCGGGCGTGCTGACCCGGCCCGCAGCCGAGCTCGACCACCCGGCGGGAGGGCCCGCTCCCCAGCACCTCCTCGAGCAACGGCCACTCGCGTTGGATTCTCTCCGGCCAGGCGATGAGCCGCCGGTACTCGACGCGGGAATAGGGGTCGCTCTCGCTCATGAGCCGAGCGTACCGCCGGCGGGGTCTCCCGCGGAAGCTCTGATCTTGTGAATGAACCTCCGGCCTACTGCGGCCGTCCCCGCATCACCCCTCGCGACGGCCGGAGATTCATTCACAAGCTCTGAGCGGTCGTCAGACCGAGGCCGGGGCGGGCGCCGCCGCCCGCTCCCGGATCGCCGCGGCCCCCGGCGAGCGATCGAGGTCGAGCCCGGTGGCGGCCCGGAAGAGGGCCTGGACGTGGGCCTCGGTCGAGTCGACCACCGGAATGCCAGGCGGCCAGTCGGCGTGGGCGGCCAGCAGCGGAAGCTCGGTGCAGCCCAGGAGAACGGCGTCGGCACCGCCAGCGAGGAGGTCGTGGGCGATGGCGGCGAAGCGGGCGACGGACGCGGCCTCGACCCGGCCCAGGGTGAGCTCCTCGTAGATGGTCCGGTGGATCTCGGCCCGGGCCTCGGCCGGCGGCAGGACCACCTCGAGTCCCCGCTCTTCGAGGCCGCGGGCGTAAAAGCCCCCCTCCATGGTGAAGGCGGTTCCAGTGAGGCCGATGCGGTGGAAGCCTCCCTCCCGGGCGGCGTCGGCGACGGCGTCCAGGATGCTCAAGACCGGGATCGGCGGCTCGAGCTCCGGGAGGACCTTGTGCATGGTGTTGGCGGCGATCGCCGCGAAGGCGCAGCCGGCCGCCGCCAGAGCCTCGAGCTCCGAGCCGATCCCCGCGGTGACCCGGTCCCAACGGTCCGCGTGCTGCCACTCGACGTAGCTCGCGAAGTCGACGTTCACGATCACCATGCGGGGCGAGCGTGCCCCGCCCAACCGCTCGCGGGAGAGCTCGATCAGGCGGCGGTAGTAGACCTGTGTCGATTCGGCGCTCATGCCGCCGACGAGGCCCAGGGGGAGGAGCGTTCCGCTCGATGCGTCACCAGGTTGTCGGTCCATGAGACAGAGCTTATCCGGGAGACTTGGGCACATGAAGGGATTCGGCCCACGAGAGGATGTCGACTGGTCGCCGGCCACGTCCGGCAACGCGGTGTCGTGGAACGGTGCCGCCGTGGTGAAGGCAGTTGGTGAACGCAGCCCCCGGGGCCCGAGCGTACCGAGCGCCGACCCGCCGACATCGCCGGGGCTCCACGGCTCCGGGGTGGGCGGCGTAGACCTCCACGTGGTGATGTCGGCGTCAGTCGAGATCCGGGACATCCGGAAGCTCGCCGGCACCGTCCTGGTCCACGCCTGCCAGGCCGCGCAGACTCCCTAGGAGTCTGCGCGGCAGAAACGCGCAGTCGCGTTGCGAGCGCCGTGGGGCCGGATACGAGGCACCGCGACGCAGGCGATGCCGAGCCATCGTCGAGGAGCGGGAACGAAGTAGACGGCTCCACACCGCCGCAACCCTCTGGGCGCAAGGGGGTTACGGGGTGTCTCTGGCGTTGCTCGTCGTCTACGATGTCCCCGCATCGCCTCCTCCTCGCGCCTTGGATCCACCCCGTAAGACCCTTGCGCGCGGCTACGTGTTTCTGCCGCGCAGACTCCTAGCCTGGACTATCGAGGGCCCGGCGCACGGCGCTGGAGAGCTCGTGGCGATCGAAGGGCTTGGGCACGAGGGGGCCCTGGAGCGCGGCGAGGTTGGGGCGGGCCGCCAGGTCGGCGGAGTAGCCGGTGAGGAAGACGACGGGGAGGTTGGGGCGCAGCGCCTGGAGGCGGGTCGCGAGCTCCGGTCCCCCCATGCCGGGCATGACGACGTCGGTCACCAAGAGGTCGATGTCGTCCAGGCGGCTGCGAGCGATCTTCAGGGCCGCCGGGCCGTCGGGCGCCGCGATCACCGTGTAGCCGAGGTCGGAGAGGAAGCGCCCGGCGAGGGCGCGGACGGCTTGTTGGTCCTCGGCGAGGAGGATCGTCTCCGTCCCGCTCCGGCTCTCGCCGTCGGCCTCCGCCGGCTCCAGCGGGCCCGCCGGCTCGTCCAGCCGGGGGAGGATGATCCGGAAGGTGGCCCCCTTTCCCGGCGTGCTCCGGACCTCGGTCCGCCCGCCGCTCTCCTCGACGACGCCGTACACCGTCGCCAGGCCGAGCCCCGTGCCATGGCCTTGGGGCTTGGTCGTGAAGAAGGGCTCGAAGATGTGGTCCATCACCTCGGGGGTCATCCCGGTTCCGGTGTCCGTGGCGGTCAAAGTGACGTAGCTTCCGGAGGGGAGATCGGCTCCCCGGCCCTCCAAGGAGTCTCCGGACAGCTCGTGGTGGGCCGTCTCAAGGACCAGGCGGCCTCCGGACGGCATGGCGTCCCGGGCGTTCACTGCAAGGTTCATCACCACCATCTCCATCTGGTTCGGATCGACCCGCACCACGCAGGAAGTGGTGCTCCGGCGCACGACCACGGCAATATCCTCTCCGATCAGGCGGTGCAGCATCGCCTCCAGGCCGGCGAGCAAGGCGTTCAGATCGACCGGTCTCGGGTCCGACGTGCCGCTCCGGCTGAAGGCGAGGAGCTGCCGCGTCAGCCCCGCGGCCCGGTCGGCCGCCGAGAGGACCTCCTCCAGTTGGGCCCGGCCGGGGTGATCCGGACCGAGGGTAGTCGCCAGGAGCTCACCGTAGCCGGAGATGACGGTGAGGAGATTGTTGAAGTCGTGGGCAACACCCCCCGCCAGGCGCCCGACCGCCTCCATCTTCTGGCTCTGGAGCAGCTGCTGTCGGGTCTCCTCCAGGGTCGCGGCGGCACGCCTCGCCTCGGTGATGTCCTCTTTGACCGCGACGTAGTGCGTCGTCCGGCCCGTCGCGTCGAGAAGCGGTGAGATGGCGACGTGCTCCCAGAACAGGGCGCCGTCCTTGCGCCGGTTCACCAGCTCGCCGCTCCACTCGTGGCCCTGGCCGAGGGTGCTCCACATCTGCTGGTAGGTCTCGGTGGGCACGAGGCCCGACTTGAGGACTCGCGGGTTCTCGCCGCGCACTTCGTCGAGGGTGTAGCCGCTCACTTCGGTGAACTTCGCGTTGACGTACTCGATCTGGCCGGAAGCGTCGGTGATCACGACCGAGGCGGGGCTGTGATCCACCGCGCGGGAGAGCTTTCGGGCTTCTTCTTCGGCCGCGTCTCGTCGCTCTCGAGCCTCGATGGCCTCGAACGCGTGGCTCAGATCCTGGCCGGTCTCGTCGAGCATGGCCAGATTCGGGCCGTCGAAGCTGCCGGGCTCACGCGCGCAGAGCACGAGCACGCCGGCGGTGCCGTCGCTCAGGAGCAGCGGGGTCGCGGCGGCCGAGCGCAACGCTTGGCGGTCGCCGAGTCGTCCCCAGAGACTCGAGCCGAGAGCGACGCTCAGGTCCGACACCGCCAGCGTCCGGTGCTCTCGGACCGCGGTGCCGGCCGGTCCCAGGCTGAGGGGTCCTTCGCTCCACCGGAGCGGCGCCGTCGCCAGCTCCTCGACGGTCAGCAATCCGTGAGCCGCGACCGGGCGCAGATCGCCCGAGGGCTCCGCCTGGGCGATCCAGGCGATCGGAAAGCCACCCTCTTCGACCGCGGCCCGGCAGGCGTAGGCAAGCAGGTGGTTGGCGTTGCGCTCGGTCACGACGAGGCGGTTCACCGCACTCCGCGTGAGCAGCAACCGGTTTAGGAGAACGGCGCGTCCCTCTGCCGCGGCGACTCGCAATGCCATCTCACGTCGTGAGGCGGCGTAGACGATCGCTGCGATCGCGGCGGCGATCGCGCCCACGAGCAATGCCAGGTAGGAGAGCCTTCGGGGGACCTCGGCGAGAGCCTCTCGCCGGTCGACTTTGACCACCAGCGCCCAGGGAGCGTTCTCGAGCCGGCGGGTTGCGGCGAGGATCGGGACTCCGCGGTAGTCCCGGAACTCGCCGAAGCCCGCTTTGACGGTGAAGGCGCGAGCTGCTGCGAAGTCCGGGCTGTCAGCCCTCCGCCGGAGGCCCGAGGGGGGTGTGGTCAGGAAGCGGACCGGAGAGAGCGAGACGAGGTCGGAGCCGTCCCATACCCAGAGAAGAGCCTCGCCGCTGTCGGTGGCCATGGGCTCGGAGTGGAGCAGGGAGTAGACCCAAGGTGCAGGATCGGCGACCAGGACTGACGCGCGGAGGCTAGGCGCACCGGCGGTTACGGGAACCGGAGCGGTTACCACCAGAACCCTGGCGCCAGTGGTCGTGACGATCAGGTGGGGAGGTTCGTCCCCGCGAGTCGCGGCCACCTCCTGGACGAGATGGGGATCACCTGCGAGGGGTCCGGCTGCGGTGACGGGCTGTCCGCTCGAGTCGAGAAGGTAGGCAGCGACGTAACCGCGCCGCGCGACCATCGCGGGGGCCAAGCGAGCGCCGGCCTCGGGGTCGGCCGCCAGGAGCTCGGCGTCGATGTGCCGGCCCTCGAGCCAGACGTCGATGGCGTCGCGGCGATCGTCCGCCATGGCGCCGAGGCGAGCCTTCCAATCGCGGACGGCGCCACGCTGCTCGTCGCGAGCCCAGAAAATCGCCGCCACAACGACCACTGCGAAGGCGAACACGCCGACATAGAGGCTTCGCCGCCACGAGCTTTGGAAGGCGTTCGCGAGCCTCGGCTCCCTCAGCTTGGGCTGCGAGTCCATTCCTCCAACCTTCATGCCAAACGCCTGCCACCCCGAGGGGAGGCGAGCCGAAAGACGCCCTCCCTACGATGAGTCGAGAGGGCCGGAAAACCTCAAGGCTACCACTCTCCGGGGAGCGCCCCGGGTTGACTCATCGACAAGATATATATAACTTCATACCCATGAAGAGCGAGCCCGGCGGTCCCGATTCTCGCGGCGCTTCGGTCGAGGTCCTCGACGAGAAGAGCTTCCACATGATGGTGGCCCTGGCACCCGGGCCCATGCACGGCTACGCCATCCGACAGGAGGTGGAGGAGCGGACCGAAGGCGCGGTCCGGCTCTGGCCGGCCACCCTCTACGGGTTGCTCTCGGAGCTCGCGGAGCGGGGCCTGATCGAGCCCGCCGAGAGCCCCGGCGGCCCGGACGACGACCCGCGCCGCCGGTACTACTCGCTGACCCCGGCGGGCCGTCGCGCCCTCGGGGCCGAGGCGGCGCGGCTCGAGGGGCTCGCCCGCCTGGCGCGTCTCCAGCTCTCCCTCGGGGAGGCCGGCTCGTGAGCGCTCCACGTCCGTCCCGGGCGGTGCGGCTGGCGACCGCCCTCTACCGGCGCGCGGCGTCGGTCCTGCCGAAGGACTTCCGCGCCGAGTACCTCGGCGAGCTCACGGCCTGCTTCGAGGGGATCGCGGCCGAGGCCCGGGGGCGGAGCCGCTGGGCCGTGGTGAGCGTGACGGTGCGCTCGATCCTCGACCTCTTCACCCGGGCGCCGAAGCAGCACCTGGCGGCGGCGCGGGCGGGCGTCCTCGCCCCGACCGGCGGTTGGGCGGGCACCTGGGCGGACCTGCGCCACGCCGCGCGGCGGCTCAGGCGGCGGCCCTCCTTCACCCTGGCGTCGGTGGTCACCCTCGCGTTGGGGATCGCGGCGGCCACCTCCGTCTTCACCCTGGTTCACGGCGTCGTGCTTTCGCCTCTCCCGTATCCGCAGCCCGATCGCCTCGTGCAGGTCGACTACGGCGCCACCGGCCTCGGAATCCCCCGAGGGCTGGGCATCACCTACGGCGCCTACCGTTTCTATGAGCAGCACCTCCGGTCCGTCAGCGCCCTGGCGATGTACGACTCGACCGACCTCACGCTCACGGGCCGGGGCGAGCCGGTGCGCCTGGACGGCACCCGGGCGACCCCGTCCCTGGCGGCGGTGCTGGGCGTCGCTCCGCGCCTCGGCCGCTGGTTCACCGCGGCGGAGGGGCGGGACGGGGCGCCGCCGGTGGTGGTCCTCTCGGACCGCCTGTGGCGGGAGCGCTTCGGCGCCGACCCGGCGGTCCTGGGGGAGAGCATCGACCTGGGCGGTGGACCGCACCAAGTCGTCGGCGTGATGGGTCCGTCCTTCGCCTTTCCCTCGGAGAACACCTCCTTCTGGATTCCGCGAGCCGTGCCGGCGACCGGACTGGGGGGGTGGAACGAGAGGGCGGTGGCGCGCCTGGAGCCGGGCGCCGATCCGGCGGCGCTCGAGCGGGAGATGACCTCCCTCGTCCCCCTCCTGCGCGCGACCACGGACGAGCCGAAGAAGCTCGCCTCCTACCTCGACGAGGCCCGGGTCTTCCCGCGGATCGTCTCCCTCCGGGAGGAGGTGGTGGGGGACGTTCGGGCGACGCTCTGGATTCTCCTGGGGACGGTCGGGTTCGTGCTGGCGATCGCGGTCGCCAACGTCGCCAACCTGTTCCTGGTGCGGGCCGAGGACGCAGGGCGCGAGACGGCGGTGCGCACGGCGCTCGGTGCCGGCAGCGGTCGGGTGATCCGGGGCTTCCTCGCCGAGAGCCTGATGATCGCCTTGGCGGCGGGAGCCGTGGGCGTCGCGGTGGCCGCGGCGGCCGTCCGGGTGCTCCGAACCGAGGCGCCGGTGGACATCCCGCGGCTCTCGGAGGTCCGCCTCGACCCCGCCGCCGTGGCCGTGGCCGTCGGGATGACCCTGGCGGCCGCCCTGCTGGTGGGCCTGGCCGCGGCGCTACGCCGGCGTGGCGCCCTGGCCGCGGAGCTCAAGGCGGGCGGCGGCCGGGCTACGGCCGGACGCCGTCTCCTCAAGGGGCGCGACGCTCTGGTGGCCGCGCAGGTGGCCCTCGCCCTGGTCCTCCTCATCGGGTCGGGGCTCCTCATCCGCACCTTCGAGAGGCTGCGTTCGGTCGACCTGGGGTTCAGCCAGCGCCAAGCCCTGGTCTTCGACCTCGGCCTTCCCGGCTCGCGCTACCAAGGCCGCGCCGCGGAGCGCGCCTTCCACGACCGGCTCCTGGCTCGCCTCCGGGCGCTTCCCGGTGTCGAGTCGGCGGCGGCGATCGGGAGCTGCCTGCCCCTCTCGAACGGCTTGTGCTGGGGCGAGACCCTGGAGGCCGAGGGGCTGCCCACCCCCTCCGGCCAAGTCCCTCCCGTCACCGGCGCGCGGGTCGCGACGACCGACTACTTCCGCACCCTGGGCATCCCGGTTCGGGGGCGCACGTTCACCGCGGCCGACGAGCGCGGCGCCGCCACGGGGGTGATCCTCAGCGAGTCGGCGTCCCGGGCGTACTTCGGGGATCGCGATCCCATCGGTCGCCGGATCCGCTTCGGACACGAGGAGCCCTGGCACACCGTCGTGGGTGTCGCCGGCGACGTCCGAGCGCGTCTGGAGACCGACGATTTCCAGCGGGTCCTCTACCTTCCCATGCTGCCCGAGACGGCCGACGGACCGCCGCCGGACCGCCTGGTCTACGTTCTCGCCACCTCGCTGCCTCCGACTTCCCTCGCACCCGCCGTGCGCCGCGTCGTCTCGGAGCTCGACCCCCTGCTCCCCCTGGCCGACGTCCGCACGCTCGCCGGCGTCATCGCCGGGGCCACCGCGCCCACCGCCTTCGCCCTCCTGGTCATCGGCCTCGCGGCGCTGATCGCCCTCCTACTGGGGGCGGTGGGCGTCTACGCGGTGGTGGCCTACGCGGTCAGCCGACGCACGGCCGAGATCGGGGTGCGGATGGCCCTGGGGGCTCATGCCGGCGACGTGGCGCGGATGGTGTTTCGGCAAGGGGGGGCGGTGGTCCTCGCGGGTGTCGGGATCGGTCTCGCCGGTGCCCTCGCCCTCACCCGCCTGATGGGCGGGCTGCTTTTCGGCGTGAGCCCCGCCGACCCGGCGAGCTACGCGGTGCTGACCGGCGTGATGCTGGCGGTCGCCGGCCTGGCCCTCTGGCTCCCGGCCCGGCGGGCCTCCCGGGTGGAGCCCCTGGAGGCCCTGCGGAGCGAGTGAGCGGTGGATGGTAGGCTGGTTGGCCCGGCCGCGCCGTGAGCCCTCACGGCGCGCTCTTGCCGGATCGCTCGTCATGTCGTCGCATCGCGCCTTCCTGCTCGCCGGCTGTCTCGCGCTGCTGGCTCCGTCGATGGCTCCCGCCGCCGCGCCGGCCGGCCGGCCGGCGGCCGCCGAGAGCCACGCCGGACACCACCGGCCGAACGTCTTCCTGATCGTCATCGACACGCTGCGGGCCGATCACCTGTCGGTCTACGGCTACGACAAGAAGACCTCGCCCCATATCGACGCCCTGGCCGCCCAGGGCACGCTCTACGAGGAGGCGATCTCGGCGGCGCCGTGGACGCTGCCCTCCCACGCGTCCCTGTTCACCGGGCTCTACGTCCGCGACCACCACACGAGCTGCGAGCACCTGACCCTCGAGCCGAGCTTCGACACCCTGGCGGAACGGCTGGCCCGGGCCGGGTACCACACCGGCGGTTTCTCGAACAACGTCTGGACCAACCCGGACTCGGGGCTCGAGCAGGGCTTCCAGACCTTCGAGGAGCTGTGGCGCGACCAGAAGTCGCGCACGGAAGGGATCTCGGAGGACGACCCGACGACCGACATGGGGGCGGCCAAGACCGACGAGGACGTGCTCTCGTGGATCGACGGGCTCCACGACGAGAAGCCGTTCTTCGTCTTCATCAACTTCTTCGAGCCCCACCTGCCGTACCGGCCCACGAAACCGTTCGACGACGCCTTCCTGCCCGCCGGGACGCCGCCGTCGATGGTGCAGCGCCTGCGCTCGTTTTACACGCCGCGCGAGTACGGCTACAGCTTGAACGTGCCCTGGATGAAGGTGAGCCCGCGGGAGCTCGAGGTCCTACGCGGCCTCTACGACGGCGAGATCGCCTACGTCGACTCGAAGATCGGCGAGCTGGTCGACGGGCTGCGCGCCCGCGGCCTGGCGGACGACACGGTGCTGGTGATCACCTCGGACCACGGCGAGCACCTGGGCGAGAACCACATGATCGGGCACAAGCTCTCGGTCTACGAGCCCTTGCTCCACGTGCCGCTGGTGCTCTGGGGCCCGGGGCGCGTCCCGGCGGGCCGGCGGATCGCGGGCCAGGTCCAGAGCCTGGACCTCTTCGGAACGATCCTCGATCTCGCCGAGGTCGATCGGGGAGGGGCGCCCAAGCTCCCCTTGCGGGCCCCGAAGCAGGGCTACACCTTCTCCGAGCTCGCCTACCCCCAGATCTTCCTCGATGTGATCCACCGGAAGATCTCGGGGTGGAACGCCAGCCGCTTCGCCCGGGCGCTCACCGCCGTGCGCGGTCCCCGCTACAAGCTGATCGCGGGCTCGGACGGCAGCCGGGAGCTCTACGATCTTCAGGCCGACCCCCACGAGACGAAGAACCTCGCCGGCTCCAAGCCCGAGGTCCTCGGCAAGCTCCAGGCGGTCCTGGAAGAGTTCGAGCAGGGCAAGCGTCCGCGGTGACGGGCGCCGTCGGCGGCGCTTGACGGAGCCAAACGAATGTTTGATACTCCCGTTTCGCGCCGAGGATTCCCATGTCTCCGCAGAGCCTCCAGCCCTCGACCGACGACCTCCAGAGGGCGTCGGCTCGTGAGCGCCTGCTCGACGCCGCCGAGCGCCTGTTCGCGGCCAAGGGTTTCCAGGTCGGGGTGCGCGAGATCACGCTCGAGGCCGGCTGCAACGTCGCGGGTGTGAACTACTACTTCGGCGGCAAGGAGGGTCTCTACCGGCAGGTCTTCCGCCGGCGCCTGGCGGCGCTCCGGGAGCGCCGGATCGCGAGCGTTCGACGGAGCCTCGACGAGGCCGGCCAGGCTGCAACCCTCGATCTCCTCCTGCGTACCTTCACCGTCGGGTTTCTCGAGCCGCTGGTGGAGGAGAGCACCGGTCGGATGTGGATGGAGCTGACGAGCCGCGAGCTGCTCGACCCCCACCTGCCGCCCGAGATGTTTCGCGAAGAGATCATCGATCCGGTGCGCGACGCCGTGGTCGAGGGGCTCTGCCAGGTCTGCCCCGGCCTCGGCCGGCAGGACGCGGAGCTCGCGGCCCACTCTTTGATCGGGCAACTCACCCACATCGTCCACCTGACGAACTACTTCGCACGGGAGGAGGGTGCCCGGAGCCCCTTCCGCTTCGATCTTCCCCAACTCGTGACCCATACGGTGCGCTTCTCGGCCGCCGGAATCCGGGCCCTGGCGCGGCCGGCCGAGAGCCTGTAGAGGACCTGTAGAGGAGAGGATGAACGCTTCGACACTCTTGACGAGGCTCTTGCCGGTGGCCGCGCTCGCCGCGATGGCGGCCGGCTGTGCCACCGGCGGCGCCCCCACTCCCTTGCCCGCCTCGGCGACGGCCCCCTGGGAGCCGCCGGCCGAGCTCGCTCCCGAGCCGCAGCCGATCCCGCATCGCACCGACATCCCCGCCGAGCTGCTGGCGCCGGGTACCACGGTCGACCTGCCGACGGTGATCGACCTGGCCCTCCAGAACAGCCCCCAGACCCGGGAGACCTGGTCTGCGGCCCGCTCGGCGGCGGAAGAGGTGGCCTCGCGCCGGTCCGCCTATTACCCCGAGCTCGGTGCCACCGCCCAGGTCGATCGCGTCAAGCAGTCGGCCGTGGGCAACCGGTTCACGTTCCAGCTCACCCAGTACGGGCCGTCTCTCGACCTGTCGTACCTGCTCTTCTCCTTCGGCGGCCGGAAGGCCGACGTCGAGCAGGCGCGCCAGCAGCTCCTCGCCGCCGACTGGCAGCACAACGCGCAGGTGCAGGAGGTGGTCCTCCAGGTCACCCAGGCCTACTATGCCTACGAGGGCGAGAGGGCGCTGCTCGAGGCCGCCCAGGCCGACCTGGAGAGCGCCGAGAAGAACCTCCAGGCGGCCCAGGGCCGGCACGAGGCCGGGGTGGCCACGATCGCCGACGAGCTCCAGGCGAAGACCGCTCGTGCCCAGGCCCAGCTCGCCGTGCAGCAGGTCCGCGGGGAGCTGGCGGTGACCCGGGGCTCCCTCGCCACCGCCATCGGGGTCTCCCCCGACGTGCCGGTCGACGCCGGCGAGCTGCCCAAGGACGTACCCATCGACGCGTTGTCGACCTCGATCCAGGAGCTTCTGGGCCGCGCCCTGACCTCTCGGCCGGAGCTGGCGGCGGCCCGTGCCACCGCGAAGGCGGCCGAGGCCAAGGTCGCCAAGACGCGGGCCGACGGCCTGCCGAAGATCTCCTTGGGAGCGAGCGCCAGCCGGGTCTACTACGACATTCCGGGCGCCACTCCTTCGAACAACTACTCCGCGAACCTGGCGGTGAGCTACCCGCTGTTCACCGGCTTCAAGAACCTCCACGATCTGAGAAAGGCGAAGGCCGACGCCGACGCGGCCCGGGCCCGGGTCGACGACCTCTCGCAGCAGGTGATGCTCCAGGTCTGGACCAGCTACTACGCCCTCGAGACCGCCGCCGAGCAGGTGGCGACGAGCCGCGACTTCCTGGCGAGCGCCAGCCAGTCGGCCGAGGTGGCCAGCGGGCGCTACAAGGCGGGCGTGGGCAGCGTCCTCGACCTGCTCAGCGCCGAAAGCGCCCTCGCCAGTGCCCGGGCTCAGGACGTCCAGGCCCGCGCGAGCTGGTTCCTGGCCCTGACCCAACTCGCCCGCGATACCGGTCTGCTCGGAAACCTGGGGCCTCGTGCCCTCGCTGAAACGATCTCCCACGGAGACGCGCCGAACCATGAAAGCCACTGAAGCGATGCATCGGGTCCCCCCCGCAACCCCTCGATCCCCTTCCCACCGGGCACCGCAGAGCGAAGCTCTGTGGTCTGGGGGGAAGGGGACGGTTGAGCGGGTCCCCCCCGCAACCCCTCGATCCCCTTCCCACCCCCGAGGGGGGAAGGGGACGCCCCCTCCCGGATCGCGGCGCGGTCGGGGCGCCCTGGTGGTTCGTGAGGCGGTCGCGGTCCTCGCACTCTCGCTCGCGCTCGGCTTCGCCGGCGCCTGCACCGGCGGGGGCGAGACTCCTCCGGCGGGGGCCGGTGCCGCGGACCAGGCTGCGCCGAAGCTGCCGGTTCACGTCGGACAGGTGATTCGCGAGACCGTGCCGATCCAGGTCCAGGGCATCGGCACCGTCACCTCGCGCTCGACCGTACAGATCAAGTCGCGGGTGGTCGGTGAGGTCACCGCCGTCCACTTTCGGGAGGGCCAGGACGTCGCCAAGGGCCAGGCCCTCTTCACCATCGACCCGCGCCCCTATCGGGCCGCCGTCCAGGAGGGCGAGGCCCGCCTGGCCCGCGACCGCGCCCTGGCGCAGAACGCCCAGTCCGACGTCGCCCGCTACGCCGACCTGGTGAAGAAGGACTACGTCACCCAGGAGCAGTACGACCAGATCCGGGCCAACGCCGAGTCGCAGAGGGCGACGGTGAAGGCGGACGAAGCCGCCCTCGAGCGGGACCGCCTCGACCTCGCCTGGACCTCGATCTCCGCGCCGGTCGCCGGGCGCACCGGCAACCTCTTCATCCATGCCGGCAACATGGTCAAGGCCAACGACCTGCCCCTGGTGGTCATCCAGCAGATCGAGCCGGTGGACGTGGCCTTCTCGGTGGCCCAGAGCTACCTGGACGAGATCCGGAGCCGCCAGGCCTCGGGCGATCTCACCGTCAGTGCCGCGGCGCCGGACGGCGCCGAGCACCAGGGCAAGCTCACCTTCATCGACAACGCGGTCGACCCGACGACCGGCACAATCCAGCTCAAGGCGACCTTCCCCAACCGCGATCGGGCGCTGTGGCCGGGCCAGTTCGTCAACGTCACGCTCGATCTGGCGGTGGAGCACGACGCCGTGGTGGCGCCGGCCGCCGCGATCCAGAACGGTCAGGAGGGCGACTCCGTCTTCGTGGTCAAGGATGACGGCACGGTCGAGTCCCGCGACGTCCAGGTGAGCAGGACGGTCGGCCAGCGGGCGGTGATCGCCAAGGGCCTGTCCGGCGGCGAGACCGTGGTCGTCGACGGCCAGCTCCGGCTGGTCCCCGGCGCCGCGGTGGAGATCCAAAAAGGCGACGCCACCGGCGCTGCGAACCCGCCGGCCGGCGGTGCCCCGACCCCGGGTTCGACCCCGGGCTCGACCCCGGCGCAGGGGGTGAGCCCATGAGCGTCTCCGAGGTCTTCATCCGCCGGCCGGTCATGACCACCCTGGTCATGATCGCCATCGTCCTGTTCGGGATCATGGGCTACCGGCTGCTGCCGGTCTCCGACCTGCCCAACGTCGACTTCCCGGTGGTTCAGGTCTCCGCCGCCCTGCCCGGTGCGAGCCCGGAGACCATGGCCTCGTCGGTGGCGACGCCCCTCGAGCGCCAGTTCTCCACCATCGCGGGCCTCGACTCCATGAACTCCACGTCGGGCCTCGGGGCGACCCAGATCACCCTCCAGTTCAACCTGTCGAGGGACCTGGACGCCGCGGCCCAGGACGTCCAGGCGGCGATCGCGGCGGCCCAGCACCAGCTCCCGACGGACATGCCCTCGCCGCCGACCTATCAGAAGGTCAACCCGGCCGCCTCGCCGATCCTCTACCTGGCCCTCACCTCGCCGAGCCTGCCGCTGTCCCAGCTCGACGAGTACGGCGAGACCTTGATGGCGCAGCGCATCTCCACGGTCTCGGGCGTCGCCCAGGTGCTGGTCTACGGCGCCCAGAAGTACGCCGTGCGCATCCAGCTCGATCCCGACGCCCTGGCCGCCCGCGGCTTGGGGCTGGACGAGGTCACCCAGGCGGTTCAGAGCGCCAACGTCAACCTCCCGAGTGGCACCCTCTACGGTCCGCACAAGGCGTACACGGTGGAGGCGGACGGCCAGCTCACCGACGCCGCCGCGTACCGTCCGGTGATCGTGGCTTACCGCGCCGGCGCCCCGGTGCGCCTCGACCAGCTCGGCCGGGTCGTCGACAGCGTCCAGAACGACAAGATCGCCGCCTACTTCATCGACCAGCGCTCGGTGGTCCTCGCCATCCAGCGCCAGCCGGGCACCAACACCGTGGCGGTGGCGGGGGCGGTCCGGCGCCTGCTGCCGAGCTTCCGCTCCCAGCTCCCGGCGTCGGTCTCCCTCCACGTCCTCTACGACCGCTCGGTGTCGATCCAGGAGTCCGTCTCGGACGTCAAGTTCACCCTCTTCCTGGCGTTGTGCCTGGTCATCCTGGTGATCTTCCTGTTCCTGAGGAACCTCTCGGCGACGGTGATCCCGGCCCTCGCCCTGCCCATGTCGGTGGTGGGGACCTTCGCCGTCATGTACTTGTCGGGCTTCAGCCTGGACAACCTCTCCCTGATGGCCCTCACCCTGTCGGTGGGCTTCGTGGTCGACGACGCCATCGTCATGCTCGAGAACATCGTGCGCCACATGGAGATGGGGGAGCCTCCGTTCACCGCGGCGCTTCGGGGCGCGCGCCAGATCGGCTTCACCATCGTGTCCATGACCCTGTCGCTGGCGGCGGTGTTCATCCCGATCCTGTTCATGGGCGGCATCCTCGGGCGCCTGTTCCACGAGTTCGCGGTGACCATCGGCACGGCGGTGCTGATCTCGGGCTTCGTCTCGCTGTCGCTGACCCCGATGCTGTGCAGCCGCTTCCTGAGGTCGCCGGGAAAGATCAAGCACGGCCGGCTCTTCCGGTGGTCGGAGCGGGTCTTCGACGGGGCCCTCGGCTTTTACGACCGCACCCTCGCCGGAGTGCTCCGGCACCGCCTCGCCGCCATGGCGGTGCTCGTCCTCGTGCTCGGGGCGACGGTCTGGCTCTTCGGCCTGGTGCCCAAGGGCTTCCTGCCCAGCGAGGACACGGGCTCGATCTTCACCTTCACCGAGGGCGCCGAGGGCATCTCCTTCGAGTCCATGAAGGCGCACCAGCTCCAGCTCATGAAGATCGTCCAGGCCGACCCGAACGTGGATCAGTTCATGTCGTTCGTCGGCGCCCGCGGCTCCCAGGCCGCCTCGGGCAACACCGGGATCATCTTCATCCGCTTGAAGCCCCGGGACCAGCGGGCCCTCTCCGTCGACCAGGTCATCCAGGAGCTGCGGCCCAAGCTCGCCCGGGTGCCCGGCATCCAGGCCTTCATGCAGAACCCGCCGCCGATCCGTATCGGCGGGCGCCTCTCGAAGAGCCAGTACCAGTACACGCTCCAGGCGTCGGACACGGACCGGCTGTATCACTACTCCGAGCTGCTCCTGCGGAGGCTCCAGAAGGAGCCGGGCTTCGTGGACGTGACCTCGGACCTCCAGCTCAAGAACCCGCACGCGGCGGTGCGGATCGACCGGGACCAGGCGTCGGCCTACGGCGTCACCGCCCGGCAGATCGAGGACGCCCTCTACAGCGCCTACGGCTCGCGCCGGGTCTCGACGATCTACGCCCCGAACAACGAGTACGACGTGATCCTCGAGCTCGAGCCCCGGTTCCAGGAGGACCCGGCGGCCCTCCAGAAGCTCTACATCCGGTCGAGCTCGGGCAAGCTCGTTCCCCTCTCGGCGGTGGCGCGGATCGCCCACGAGGTGGGCCCGCTGTCGGTGACCCACTCGGGGCAGCTCCCGTCAGTCACCCTCTCCTTCGACCTGGCACCCGGTACCTCCCTCGGCGAAGGCGTGGCCGCGGTCGATCAGATCGCCCAGCAGGTGCTGCCGGCGGACGTGACGACCAGCTTCCAGGGCACGGCCGAGGCCTTCCAGTCCTCCCTCCGAGGCATGGGCCTCCTCCTGCTGCTGGCGATCCTGGTCATCTACCTGGTCCTGGGCATCCTCTACGAGTCGTTCATCCACCCCCTGACCATCCTTTCGGCCCTGCCGCTCGCCGGCTTTGGGGCCCTGGTCACGCTCCTCGTCTTCCACCAGGAGCTCTCGCTCTACGCCTTCGTCGGCATCATCATGCTGGTCGGACTGGTCAAGAAGAACGGCATCATGATGGTGGACTTCGCCATCGAGCGGAGAAACGACGGGGCGGAGCCCACCGAGGCCATCCACGAGGCCTCCATGGTCCGGTTCCGGCCCATCATGATGACCACCATGGCGGCCCTGGTGGGCACCCTGCCCATCGCCTTGGGCGCCGGTGCGGGCGCCGAGTCCCGTCGGCCGCTCGGCCTGGCGGTGGTGGGCGGCCTCCTCTTCTCGCAGCTCCTGACCCTCTACATCACGCCGGTCTTCTACGTCTACATGGAGACCTTCCAGGGCTGGCTGAATCGCCGCTTCCACGGTCTGTTCGGGCGCGGTGAGCCGGTGGGCCACCAGTCCGCCGAGCTCGCGGAGCCCTCCCCGGCGCCGCCCGAGGCGGACGCGGAGCCCGAGACGATGGAGGAGGACGAGGTCACCCGCGAGCACAAACCGGCGGCGATGAGATAGCCCGGAGCTCTCAGTGCGCCCCTCACCCGGCGGTCAATCGGTTTCGGGGTGAAACTCGAGGCCGATGGGTCTCGTATACATGAACGAACCAGTCAGTCACTAAAGAGGCCGAAACCATGTCCCGTCCCCGCGACCCCGAGCGTCTGGAAGAGATCCTGGAGAGCGCTACCCGCACCTTCATCGCCCGCAGCTACCGCCAGTCCCGAATGAGCGACGTGGCGAAGGAAGCCGGGGTGGCGCCGGGGACCCTCTACCTCTACTTCGAGACCAAGGAGGCTCTGTTCCACACGGTGTTGCGCCGAGCCTTCCTCGGAGAGCGGTTCGAGGCGCCCGGCGATCTGCCGGTCCCGGCGCCCGCGCCGGGGGCGACCCTCGACTTCGTGCGGGAGCGTTTCGCCGAGGAGTGGCGGCTCGCCTCCCTCGACGATCTCCCGGACGAGCCGCCGAAAGGGATCGCGGCCGAGCTCGGGGCCGTCGTTTCCGAGCTCTACGACAAGGTGGAGCGCTTCCGCTTCGCCGTGCGGGTGATCGAGCGCTCGGCGCCCACCTGGCCCGACCTCTTCGACCTCCACTTCAAGACCATGCGCCGCGGCGTGCTCGACGCCCTCGCGCGCTATCTCGAACGGCGGATCGGGGAGGGCCGGCTGCCCCCGGTGCCCGACGTGCCGACGGCGGCGCGGGTGGTCCTCGAAACCGTGGCCTGGTTCGCCATGCACCGGCACTTCGCCCCCGACTCGGAGAGCCTCTCGGATCGCGCCTCCCGGGAGACCGTCCTCGACTTGCTGACTCGGGCCCTCGTCCCGAGGCCGACTCTGGAGAGACCTTCGCGATGACTCGTCCGCCTGCTTCGATCCGCCGGATGCGCCGGCTCGCATGGGGCGCCACCGCCCTCGTCCTGGCCCTCGCCACCACAGTTCCTCTGGCACTCGACCGGCCGCCGCGCCCGGCGCCCCGATCCGCCCCGGCCCGGGCGTTCTCCGCCGAGCGGGCCATGGACCACGTCCGGGCGATCGCCGGCGCGCCGCGGCCGGTGGGCTCGACGCGAGTCGCCGAGGTGCGCGGGTACCTGGTCCGGACCCTTCGGGAGATGGGGCTCGAGCCCCGCGTGCAGGTCGCGACCGCCGTGCGGGGGTGGCGCGCGGCCCGGTCCGAGAACGTGGTCACCCGCATCCGGGGCACCGGTCCCTCGGCTCCCGGCTCGGCGATCCTCCTCTCGGCGCATTACGACAGCGTTCCCATGGGCCCCGGCGCCGGGGACGCGGGCGCCGCCGTCGCTGCGGTCCTCGAGACCGCCCGCGCTCTCGCCTCCGGCCCGCCGCTCGCCCGGGACGTGATCGTGCTCCTGAACTGCCCCGAGGAATCGTTCCTCCAGGGCGCCACGGCCTTCGTGGAGCAGGACCCGTGGGCTCCCGAAGTTGGGTTCGTGGTCAACATGGACCCGGGCGGCGTCTCCGGCCCGGCGCTCATGCACGGCACGAGCCCCGGCAACGGCTGGCTGATTCGTCAGGTCGAGGCGGCGGTCCCCGAACTCTTCGCCACCTCCCTCGCCGCGACGGTCAAGGACCTCATGGGGGACCGCAACGACGACTTCGCGATCTATCGCGCGGCGGGCTGGGCGGGCGTCGACGTGGCCTTCATCGGAGGCGCCGGCCGCTACCACTCGCGTCTCGACCGACCCGAGGCCCTGGACCCCGGAAGCCTCCAGAACCTGGGCTCCTACGCCCTTGGCCTGGCCCGACAACTGGGGAGCGCGGCGAGCCTCGACCGGCGGGCGCCGGACGCCGTCTACTTCGACCTCGTCGGCTCGTACCTGGTTGCCTACCCGGAGAGCTGGAGCCTGCCTCTCGCGGTCCTCGCCCTGCTCCTCGCAGTCGCGGCGATCGGCTGGGCCCGGCGCGCCGGGGAGCTCTCGTTCCGCGGCCTCCTGGCCGGTGCCGGCGCCCAGCTCGCTGCGACCGCGCTGGCGGTCGTCACCTGCTTCGGCGCCTGGCGCGCGCTGGCCGGGACCGACCGCGTGACCGGCGCCTTCCTGACCGGCCACCAGTATCGGGACGGGGCCTTTCTGCTCCTCTTCGTCGCCCTCACCGTGGCCGCCGTCTCCGCGGTCGACACGGTCTGCCGTCGGCGCCTGTCGCTCGCCTCGGCCTTCCTCGGCGCCCAGCTCTGGTGGGTCGTCCTGGCACTGGTGACCTCGGCCCGGCTTCCCGGCACGAGCTATCTCTTCGTCTGGCCGGTCCTCGCCACCCTCGCGGGGACGCTTGGCGCCCTGGTCCTCCGGGCTCGGCAGCGCCCTCTCCTGGGTGCCATCCTCCTGGTGGTGTCGGGACTTCCCGCCCTGGTCCTCGCCGCCCCGCTCGTCCACACGATCGCCGGCGCCCTGGGCACCGGCGACGGGCCGTACCTGATGGCCCTGGTCTCCCTGGTTCTGGGGCTCGAGCTCCCGGCGCTCCGTCTCCTCGCCGGCTGGAGCGGCCCCGTCCCAAGGGGTGCGGAGTCCGAGCGCAGCCCGGCGCGCTGGTTCCTGCCCGCGGCCGCCGTCCTCGTGGCGGGCCTCGCCCTGGCCTCGCTCCTCTCCTTCCGGTTCGACGCTCGCCACCCCCGGACCGACTTCCTGGTTTACGGCCTCGACGCCGACACCGGCCAGGCCGTTTGGGCCACCCGCAGCCGGGCGAGCGAGACGATCCGGCCGAGCCACTGGACGGCTCCGCTCCTCGGCGCGTCTCCGGTCGAAGGCGAGCTCCGGGCCTTCTACCCGTTCAGCTCGGCCCGCTTCCTGAGCGCGCCGGCGCCGGCGCTCGCGCTCGCCCCGCCGGAGGCCGAGGTCGTGGCCGAAGAAGACGGGCCGGACCGCCGCCTCCTACGCCTCCGGGTGCGCTCGCCGCGCGGCGCCGAGGTCGTCGAGGGGGTCACGGCCGAGCCGGTCCTCGCCTGGAGGATCGACGGCCATCCGGTCTCGAATCTCCAGGTCTTCGCATTCCACGGGGTGCCTCCGGAAGGCTTCGAGCTGGAGGTGGAGCTGCCTGCGGGCAAGGACCTGGAGCTGGTGCTCCTCGACCAGTCCTACGGTCTGCCCCCGGGGGCCGGCGGCAAGGCTCTCCCGGCGCGTCCGCCCGGGCTCATGCCCGAGCCCTCCGGCGGCCTGGTGTTCACCGACGCCACCCTGGTTCGGAGGCGACTGGACCTATAGCAGCGTTCGGAGCTTTGGATCCTTGGCTGCCGCCTGCCGCGCCTTGTCTCCGCCCTTGGCCAGTGCCCGGTCCAGGGCGCCCTTGGCCTCCGCACGGTCGCCGGTCGCCAGCTCCAGGCGCGCCACCTGGAGCCAGGCCGCTGGATGGGACGGGGCGAGCCGGCGCCAGGCGGCGAGGGCCTCGGGGACTCGCCCGAGCTGGGCCAGGCAGTTGGCGCGGGCGACCTGAGCCGGCGTCAGCTCGGGCTGGGCCGCGATCGCGGCGTCGAGAAGCGGCAGGGCCGCTGCCGGCTTGCCCTGACGCGCCAGGAGCGAGCCCAGGTTGTAGCTCGCCTCCACGTTGTCCGGGTCGAGCTCGTGGGCCTTGCCGATCGCCTGGATCGCCTCCTGGTGGTGGCCGGCGCGGTCGAGGAGCGAGCCCAGGTTGTTCCAGGCCATGGAGTTCTCGGTGTCGAGCTCGATCGTGTGCCGGTAGAGCTTCATGGCTGCGTCGGTATTGCCCAGCCGCTCGGCGACCACGCCCAGGTTGTAAGCGACCGCTTCGTTGGTGGGATCGCGGTCGTAGGCGGTCCGGAGCACCCGGGCGGCTTCCTCGATCCGGCCCGCCCGGTTGAGGCAGTTGCCGAGCCCCGAGGCGGCGAGCATGGAGTTGGGATCGATCTTCATGGCCCGCCGGAACCAGCCCTCGGCCTCCTGGAACTTCTCCTGGGCCAGGAGCAGGTCGCCCATCGCCGTGTAGCCGTCCGGGTCCTTGGGCTCCATCTGGAGCACCTGCTCGATCAGCGGCCGCGCCCCGGCGTAGTCGCCTCGGTCCTGGAGCAGGCGGGCGGAGCCGAGGTAGGCGTTGTCGCGCCCGGGATCCAGGGCCATGACCTGCTTGTAGATCTCGAGGGCGTGGTCCTTGTCGCCGAGGTGAGCGACGGCCTGGGCGTAGGAGAGCATCGCCATCACGTTCTCCGGATCGCCCTCGAGGAGGGTCTTCAAGCGGTCGGCCGCTTCCTGGTAGGCGCCGCTCCGAATCATGGACTGCGCCTCTTCGAACCGGTTCCAGACCTCGATCCGGTCCTTGGGGTCGGGCCGCTCCGACTCGGGGCGCCGGGTGACCGTGCCGCTCAGGTAGCCGAGGGCGGCGAGCTTCTGGCGGGTCTCCTGGGGGACCTCGCCCGGCTGCTGCTCGCCGTGCTCGAAGGGGTCGGCGGCGGCGTAGCCAGCGAGCTTGGCGGCCAGGTTGCGGGCCGGGGCCGGCTCGTCGGCCCCAGGCGCGGCGAGGTTGTGGCTCTCCTTTGGATCGTGGGCCTCGTCGTAGGCCTCCGGCCGGGGCGCTTCGATCACTTTCCAGCTCGTCGTGCGCAGCGCCCGAAGCGGCGCCCAGCCGAAGTTGAGGACCGGCGTCAACGCCTCCATGTAGGCCACCCGATCGTCCTTCTCTTTGCCGCTCCAGAGTGGGGAGAGCGTCCGCCCGTCGAGGCCCTTGGCCGGCGGCAGGCCGAGGAGCTCGAGGAGCGTCGGCACCAGGTCGACGGTGCGGGCCAGGGCGTCGACCCGGCGACCGGCGGGCACTCCGGGGCCCTCGAGGATCATCGGCACGTGGGTCGTCGAGTTGTAGACGAAGATGCCATGGGTCTTCTCGCCGTGCTCGCCCAGGCTGTCGCCGTGGTCGGCGGCGAAGGCGAAGACGGTCTTGTCCAGCAGCCCCGCGTCGTCGAGGGACTTGAAGATCCTCCCCAGCTCCCGGTCCGCGTAGTGGATCTCGCCGCTGTAGGGGTCGTCGGGGAAGAGCTTCGCCACGTCGGCCGGCGGGGCGTAGTTGGCGTGGGGGTCGAAGAAGTGGACCCAGAGGAAGAAGGGCTGGTCCTTCGGCCGCTCCTGCTCGAGCCAGCGCACCGCCTTGGCCGAGGTCTGGGCCGCCTTGATCTCCTTGAACATGAACTGGACCCGCTGCGGGCCGCCGGAGATGTCGTCGTCGTAGCTCTCGAAGCCCTGGTCCAGGCCGAACTGGCTGTCGAGGACGAAGGCCGAGATCACGGCGTGGGTGGCGTAACCGGCGTCCTTGAGGCGCTCGGCCAGGGTCTCGTCGCGCGCGGGCACGGAGTAGATGCCGTTGTCGCGCACCCCGTGGTGGGGCGGATAGAGCCCGGTCATGATGCTGGTGTGGGAGACGAGCGTCAGGGGCGCCACGGTCACGGCGTCCGAGAACCAGGTGCCGCGCTTCGCCATGGCGTCGAGCATGGGCGTCAGGCCCTTCCGCCCAGTGGCGTATCCCATGTGGTCCCAGCGCGTGGTGTCGAAGGTCACCAGCAGCACGTTGGGGCGCGACGACCCGTGGCAACCGGCGAGGGCCCCAAGGAGTGGGACCAGAGGGAGAACGGCGAGAAGGCGGAGAGACTTGCGCATCGGGGGGCGAGCAGTCTACCAAGCGAACGGCCCGCTCGGGAGACCGGACGGGCCGTAGGCCAGCCGCGTGATGGTGGAATCCGCTACCGGCTCTGGCCTGCGGTGCGCTGGACGCGGGCGGCATGCTGGGTCTGTGCCCGCGTGACCTCGGCCTTGGCCACCGCCAGGTCCTCGGCGGGGCGCAGATGGACGCTCCGCACCGAGCCGTCGGCGCCGTAGCGCACCTTGACCACCAGGGCCTGGCCCGGACGGAGGTTCTCGAGCCGCCTCGACTCGTCCCGCTTCCGCGCCAGGGCACGCTTCTCCTTCAAAGAGAGGCCCCGATCCGCTCCCTTGGCGTGCCGGAGGGGATGGATCTCGAGGTGGCCCTTGGGCACGCTGAGGGTGGTGCCGTCGGAGAGCGCCAGGCGGATCGTCTTGCCCTGGACGGCGAGCCGGGTGAGGGTCGCCGCGCGGAGTGAGCGCCGGGCGAGGCGCGCCTTCTCCGCGCGGGAGAGGTCCTCCGGGCTCCGGGCCTTGTGGGCCCGGGCGTTCGCGGTCTTCGCGGCGCTGACCGCTCCGGCTTTGGCCGGGGTCAAGACCGCGGCGCGCACCCCGAGGGCGCCCAGCGAGAGCCCGAGGACGAGCATCAGGAGCAGGCGCCGCCGCTTGTCCTCCACCAGGAACCAGCCGGCCAGGAGCAAGAGCACGATGAGCGTCGCGAGGCCCACCGTCTGGAGCGTCGGCACCTCGACCAGCGGGGCCGCGGCACTGATGGTCACGACCGTAGGGTCGACGGCCGCCGCCGTGCTCGGGTCGTCGCTCGCCACGTCGGCGGCGAGCTGGGTGCAGCCGAAGCTCGCCTGCTCGGAGACGTCGCCCGCGTAGCCGGAGTCGACCTGGACCATCCAGGTCACGGTCACCATCTGGCCCGCGCCGAGCTCACCGACCCAGACCTCCACCGGGTCCTCGCCCTGGACCGAAGGGCCGATCGCCCCCGAGACCACCACCGAGCCGGGGACGATCGTGGTGTTCGCAGGCGTCGGCGCGGAGAACGTGCTGCTGGCGCAGCCGCACTGGCCGGTGCCCTCCAGGCTCGCCGTGTAGGTGATGACGTCGCCCGAGAGCGAGGCGGTCAGGTCGTTGGCCGCCGTGACGCTGGGCGGGGCGGAGAGGAAGTTGGTGAAATCGACGTTGCCAGAGTACGTGCCGTCGATGTGGCTCGCGATGGTGGCCATGTTCGTCGTGCCCCACCAGTTGCTCTGCGCGAATTGATCGTCGGTGTCGGCCCTCAGATCGGACGCCGCGTTGTCGTGGAAGGAGTTCAAGCCCGGCGAGCCGCTCCCGCCGCCGCCCAGGTCGGGCGCCTCGGAGCTCGTGTAGGAGCTCGCGGAGCGGTCGACCACGAAGCCCCGGAAGTTGTTGGTCACCGTGTTGCAGCTCGCCAGCACCTGGCTCGCCTGGGGCCAGTAGGTGTAGTCGAGATCGATGCCCGCGCTGAACCCCAGGTCGACGACGTTGTCGTGGATGTCGAGGTTCGCGGCTGAGAGGCCGGACTGTTCCGAGCCCTCGGCATAGATGCCGTCCGCTTCTTCACCACCGTTGGTCACCGTGTTGCCGGAGATCACCCGGCTTATCGTGGTCCCGTCCCCATACCCACCGTAGTTCCACTCGTCGATGATCCCGGTGGAGCCCGGGTTGTCGACCACGTTGCCGGCGATCGTGGACGTCGAGTTTCCGAGCGAGTCGATCTCGTCGATGGAGCTGGCGGTGAAGTGGATCCCGTCGACCACGGCGTCGGTCACCGTGTTGTTGGCGATGGTGAAGTCGAGGTTCGTGTTGGGGCCGGGTTCGGGCGAGAACTCCTCGTCGATCTCGAAGTAGATGCCGTCGGCTCCCGGGTGGGTGATCTTGTTGCCGCTGATGTCGACGTGTGCGATCAGCGAGCTCGAAGCATAGGAGTAATAGAGGTGGATCCCGTTGCCGAGCGGGTTCAGGATCGTGTTGTTGGTGATCGTCGGCGAGCCGGTCGCGCCGTCGATCCCGGAGACCGAGTCCATGCTGTACCCGAGGGTCTCGTACGAGATGTAGATGCTGTCGTCGGCCGAGCCGGTGAAGCTGTTGCCCGAGATCAGCGGCTGGGACGTCACGTTGCCAGACTCGTAGTCGACGCCGTAGTAGACGTCGTTGTCGCCGGAGTTGGTCGCCACGTTGTCGACGATCTTGGGCGCATCCTTGATCGAGTACGCGCTAGCGAAATCCAGAGTGACGTGGATGGCGTCGTAGTTGTCGGTGAACGTGTTGCCCGAGACCGTCGGCGAGAAGATCTCGCTGCCGCCGACGCTCGACTCGAGGTCCGCCGACAGGTAGAGGCCGTTGTAGAAACCGTCGAAGCTGTTGTTGCTGATGGTGCCGGAAAACGTCCGCGCGGTCGTGGCGCTCGCGTCCGTGTCGACGACGACGCCGTACTCGTGGTCGGAACCCCGGGACTCGAAGGCATTGTCGTCGATCACCGGCGCCATGGCCACCGAGGTCGGCTCGAGGTGGATCAGGGTCTGGGTGGTCGACGTGCCGTCGTGGGTCAGGGTGAAGCCGCTGAGCGTGGTGCCCGAAGAGAGGGGCGTGTCGAGGTTCTCGAAGACCGGGTCGCCGGCGGGCGCGGAGAGAGTGGTCGTCGCCTTGCCGGCGCCCTGGATCGCGACGCCGTCTTGGAGCTCGAGGGGGAAGGACTCGCCGAGCGCCGCGTCGTAGGTGCCCGAGGCCACCTGGACGTCGTCGCCGCTCGCGACGTTCGCCAGCGCCTTGGAGAGCGTCTTCCAGGGCGTTCCGCTGCTCTGGGCCATGGCGGGGGTCCGGGAGTCGTTCCCGGTGGCGGCGTTGACGTAGAAGGTCGCCGCCCAGACCTCGGGCACGGTGACCGCCCCGCTCAGCAGGAAGAGCACCAGGCCCCAGCCCAGCGCCTTCCGTACGAATCCCCAATCCTCCGGCCGCGCCAATGCAGTTCGATACACGAATTTCCCCTCGAGGTTCGCTCGATTTGTGACCAAGTCGATAGAGTATCTTGACGATCCCGGGAGCTGTCAACCCAGGGCTTGCCGGGTGGTAGCGCGCCGCGAAAGCTCGGCGCGCTACCGGTTCGAGCCGGCCGCTCGGGCCTTGCGCGCGACGTGAGGCGTCTGGACGCGGACTGCCTCGGCCTTGGCCGCCGCGAGGTCCGCCTCCGGCCGCATCTGGACGCTCCGCACCGAGCCGTCGGCGTCGTAGCGGACCTTGACCATCAGGGCCTGGCCGGCGCGCAGGGCGTCGAGGTGCCGGGCCGTGGCGCGCTTGCGCTGCCAGGCGCGCTTCTGGGCCCGGGTCATCCCGTGCTTCGCCGCCTTGTCGAGCTTGATCGGCAGGACGTGGACCCGGCCCCGGGGCACCGTCAGGCTCGTGCCGTCGGAGAGCGCCAGGCGCACGGTCTTGCCCTGGACGGCGAGGCGGGACAGCGCCGCCGCGTGGACGGAGCGCCGGGCGAGGCGCGCTTTCTCCGCCCGGGCGACCACCTCCGGGCTCCGGGCCTTGTGCGCCCCGACGTTCGCGGTCTTCGCGGCGCTGACCGCTCCGGCTTTGGCCGGGGTCAAGACCGCGGCGCGCACGCCTAGGGCGCCCAGCGAGAGCCCGAGGACGAGCATCAGGAGCAGGCGCCGCCGCTTGTCCTCGACCAGGAACCACCCGGCCAGGAACAGGAGCACGATGAGCGTCGCGAGGCCCGCCGTTTGGAGGGTCGGGACCTCGACCACCGGGGCCGCCGCGGCGATGGTCACGACCGTCGGGTCCGATGGGGGTGCCGTGCCGGGGTCGTCGCTCACCACGTCGGCGGCGAGCTGGGTGCAGCCGAAGCTTGCCTGCTCGGAGATGTCGCCCACGTATCCCTTGTCCACCTGCACCATCCAGGTCACAGTGACCATCTGGCCGGCCCCGAGCTCACCGACCCAGACCTCCACCGGGTCCTCGCCCTGGACCGACGGCCCCGTGGCCCCGGAGACCGTCACCGACCCCGGCACGATGGTCGTGTTCGTGGGCGTCGGCGCGGTGAACGTGCTGCTGGCGCAACCACACTGGCCTGTGCCTTCGAGGGTCGCGGTGTAGGTGATGACGTCGCCCGCGAGCGAGGCGGTCAGGTCGTTGGCCGCGGTGACGCTGGGCGGCCCCGAGAGGAAGCTCGAGAAGTCCACGTTCGCGGCGTAGGTACCGTCGATGTGGCTGAGGATGGTCGGAGCGTCGGTCGTTCCCCACCAGTTGCTCTGCGCGAACTGATCGTCGGTGCCAGCCTTCAGGTCAGAGCTCGAGTTGTCGTGGAAGGAGTTCAGGCCCGGCGAGCCGCTGCCGCCGCCGCCCAGGTCCGGTGCTTCGGAGCTCGAGGTGGAGCTCGCGCTTTGGGCCACCACGAAGCCGCGGTCGTTGTGGGTCACCGTGTTGCAGCTCGCCAGCACCTGGCTCGGCTGCGGCCAACCGGTGTAGTAGAGGTCGATGCCGTAGTTGAACCCCTGGTCGACCACATTGTCGTGGATGTCGAGGTTCGCGGCGTCGAGGCCGGATTGGCCGTTGCCCTCGGCGTAGATGCCGTCCGACCCGCTGTCGCCGTTCGTCACCGTGTTGCCGGAGATCACGCGGCTCAGGGTGCCGTCCGCTTCGTAACCGTCGTAATCCCAAAAGTCGACGATCCCGGTCGAGCCCGGATCGTCCACCACGTTACCGGCGATCGTCGAGGTCGCGTTGTTGATCACCCAGGTGTTGTCCAGGGAGCTCGCGCTGATGACAACCCCGGCGTAGCTGGAACTGGTGACGGAGTTGTTGGCGATCGTGAACTGGAGGTCGGTCTGGTCGCCGTCCGGGTAGAACTCTTCGTAGATATTCAAGTAGATGCCGGACTCGCCCGGCGTCGTGATCTTGTTGCCGCTGATCGTCGCGTGTGCGATCACGGAGCCGGCGTCGGCCTCGGAGTAGAAGAGCTCGATCCCGTCGCCGACCGGATTCTCGATCGTGTTGTTGGTGATCGTCGGAGAGCCGGTGATGACCGTGCTTCCCGAGGGCGAGTCGTAGTACGTCTCCAGGGTGGCGAAGGACATGACGATGCTGTCGTCCTTCGCGCCGGTGAAGCTGTTGCCGGAGATCAGCGGCTGGGACGAGCCGTTTCCGGTCTCGAAGTCGACGTTGTAGTAGACGTCGTTCGTGCCGGAGTTGGTCGCCACGTTGTCGACGATCTTGGTCGTGTCCCGGAAGGACGTGCCCTGGTAGTCGTCGAGCGTCGCCAAGACGCCGAGCTCGTTGGCCGTGAAGGTGTTGCCCGAGACGGTCGGCGAGAAGACGACGCTGCCGCCGGGGCTCGCCTCGAGATCCGCCGAGAGGTAGACGCCGGCGTAGAACCCGTCGAAGGTGTTGTTGCTGATCGTGCCGGAGAAGGTGCGCGCCGCCGTGGAGCTCGGGTCGGTGTCGACGGCGACTCCGTACTCGTAGTCGGAGCCCCGGGACTCGAAGGCGTTGTCGTCGATCACCGGCGCCATCGCCACCGAGGTCGGCTGGAGGTGGACCAGGGTCTGGCTCGTCATCGAGCTGACCGCGCCGTCGTGAGTCAGAGTGAAGCCGCTGAGCGTGGTGCCCGAGGAGAGCGGCGTGTCGAGGTTCTCGAAGACCGGGTCGCCGGCGGGGGCCGAGAGCGTGGTGGTCGCCTTGCCGGCGCCCTGGATGGCCACCCCGTCCTGGAGCTCGAGGGGAAAGGACTCGCCCAGGCCCGTGTCGTAGGTGCCCGAGGCGACCTGGACGTCGTCGCCGCTCGCGACGTTGGCGAGCGCCTTGGTGAGGGTCTTCCACGGCGTACCGCTGCTCTGGGCCATGGCGGGCGTGCGGGAGTCGTTGCCGGTCGCCGCGTTGACGTAGAAGGTGGCCGCCCAGACCTCGGGCACGGTGACCGCGCCGCTCAGGAGGAAGAGCACCAGGCCCCAGCCCAGCGTCTTCCGTACGAATCCCCAATCCTCCGGCCGCGCCAATGCAGTTCGATACACGAATACCCCCTGGATGTTCCCTTCATTTGTGACCGAGTTGATGGAGTATCTCGAGGAGGTGGAGAGCTGTCAACAGAGGGTTGGGAATAACTTCA
Source organism: uncultured Acidobacteriota bacterium (assembly GCA_963739795.1). Classification (GTDB taxonomy): domain Bacteria; phylum Acidobacteriota; class Thermoanaerobaculia; order Multivoradales; family DATKCC01; genus CAVUBL01. Next base: position 303,913 of record CAVUBL010000016.1, read on the forward strand.
TGGGCTTGTCGCCGGGGTGTGATGAAATCCCTTCCCGGAGCGCAAGACCCGATGAGCCGAGCCACAGCCGACCGCCCTGAGCCGTCCTCCCGGAGCCGGGGCAACCCTCTGCGCTTCCTGGCCCTCTACCTGCTGCTGGGCGTGGCCGCGGTGCAGATCCCGCTGGCCAAGCTCTGGATCCTGACGCCGTGGAAGGGCGGTGGGTTCGGGATGTTCTCGACCCTCGACAGCTCCTCGTACCGGCCAGTGCGGGTCTACGCCGTGGGCGACGACTGGGAGCGGCGGCTGAAGCTCCCCGAGGACCTCAGCGGCCCGGTCTACGCCGCGGCCTGCCTGCCCACCGACGGCCACCTGCAGGATCTTGCCCACCGGGTGGCCGGCCGGCTCCGCCCCGGCAAGAGGACGGTCCGCGCCGTACGGGTCGAGGTCTGGAAGAGCGCCTTCGACCCTGACACCTCGACCTTCTCGGTTCGCCCCTGGCGGAGCGTTCGTTACGAGCTCGGCGATGGCGCACGCTGAGACTCACCGCTCGTGGTGGCGGCGCCTGGGAGCGTCGCTGGGCGAGATCGAGCCCTTCGATCTCGCGGCCCGGCTCACCCTGGTCTACTTCATGGTCCGGCCCCTGGGGCCCTGGTGGGCCCACGTCCCGGTCCTCCTCATGGCCTCCGCCGGCCTCCTGGTGCCCTGGCTCGCCCGCCGCGCCGGCTTCTGGCTCCTCTTCGCCCTGGCCGTCGCCTCCTGGGTGATCCCGGCGTGGAGCTTCATCGACAACCACGGGTACCTGCTCGTCTACTGGTGCCTGGCCCTCGCCTGCTCCCTCGCCTTCAGCGACGAGAGCGAGCGGACCCTGGCGACGAACGCTCGCTGGATGCTGGGCCTGGTCTTCGGCCTGGCGGTGCTCTGGAAGGTGGTCCTGTCGCCCGACTTCATGGATGGCCAGTTCTTCCGGGCCGTGCTCCTGGCCGACGGGCGCTTTCGCGAGCTCTCGATCCTCGCCGGGGGCATGACGGCGGAGATGTACCGCCACAACCTCGATCTCCTCCGCCAGCTCGGCGAAGGCAAGCTCGGCCTGACCGCGGTCCAGCTCACCGAGCCCCATCGCCAGGTGCTGCTGGCGTACGTCTCCACCTGGTGGACGGCCCTGGTGGAGGCCTCGGTGGCGGTCTTCTTCCTGCTGCCGCGGCGCCTCAAGATAGCGCCGCTCCGTGACTGGCTGCTCCTCTTCTTCTGCTGGATGACCTACCCGTTCGCCAACATCGCGGGCTTCGGCTGGCTGCTGACCATCCTGGGCGTCGCCCAGCTCGAGCCCGAGCGGCGCGCGGTGCGCCTGCTGTATCTCGCGACCTTCGCCTTCATCCTGATCGACAAGATGGTCCCCTGGACGCAGGGGCTGGTGGCGCTGACCCGGTAGTGGTGGCCGCGGGCGGCTCCCGGGAGCGCGGGCGTCAGGGCTGGACGATGCTCGGGTCGACCACGGCCCGGAACGAGGCGCCGCTCTGGACCACGAACCCGTCGCCCAGGATCACCTCCCGGCCGGCGCGGAGTACGAGGGAGGCGCCGGAGTGGACCGTCGTCGACGAAGCACTCGCCCGCTCGCAGGCCTCGGCGGTGTAGTCCCCCAGGATCTCGACGCCGGCGAGGTCAGTGTAGGAGTCGAGGGAGCAGCGGTTGAGGGCGAAGTTGACGCCGGCCACCGTGGTTCCGAGCGACACACTCACGAGGGTGCCTTCAGAGAGATCACACGAAGGCTCGCACGGAAGGTCGGGGTAGAGCGCGTCCTCGTACACGTCCGGGGAGTCGTGATAGATCGCTTTGAGGTAGTAGTTCCCAGGGGGGAGATTTGGGATCTCGAACAGGCCCGAATTCGTGTAGTCATAGCCAACACTATGGCCGCTCGAATCGAGGGCATAGACCAAGGCAAAGAGGGGGGCCGCCGTGTCTCGCGCCGTCACCGTGCCCTCGATGACTCCCTGTCGGTAGAGCGCGAAGTCGATGCCCGAGATCGTGGTCTCAGGAGTCAGCTCGATCGGTGTACCGACGGTGGGGTCGCAGGAGCTGGTGCAAGGCATGTCGTCGTAGACTTCGTTCTGGTGGCTGGAGGAGGCATGGGTCACCACGAAGTAGGTTCCCGACAGGAGTCCCGGGCTCAGATAACTACCGTCGGACGAGGAGTAGTCATAGTCCACCAGGTAGCCGCTGGCGTCGTAGAAGTCGACCCGTGTGTTTCCGAGGGGCGCCCCGGATCCGGCTTCGGTCACGGCTCCTGAGATCCTGCCCCTACGGACCAGAGAGAAATCGATCCCCGAGGTGGTGCCGGCGAGGGGCACCGAGATCGGAGTACCAGTGGTCACGGTGCAGCCGGTCGCACAGGCGAGGTCGTCGTACAGCTCGTCGAGATACGCTTTGTCGGAGTACTGAGATCCCGTCGATAGGAAGTATGTTCCAGGCAAGAGACCTTCGAATTCGTAAGTTCCGTCACTCCCGCTGTAGGTGTAGCTCCGGAAGCTTCCTTGTGAGTCGTAGAGATACAACCTCAGGGAATGAACCGGTGCGGATGTCTGCTGGTCGCTGACCGTGCCTTCGAGGTTCCCGAGCCTTTCCAGGGCGAAGTCAATGCCCGAAACCGAGGCGCCGATCGTCACCTGGAGCTGGGTGCCGGCGGTGACGTCGCAAGAGCTCGGACAGGGGAGGTCGTCGTAGATCTCGGTCTGGTGACCTGAGGCCTGTGCCTTGACGTAATACTTCCCCGGGAGTAAGCCGGTCAGCTCGTAATCTCCGTTGCCGTCGGTGGTGACGGACGTCAGGTACCCCCCGCCGGTGGCGCCATAGAGGTAGACGAAGCCTTGCAGAGGGTCACCGGTCCCCTGGTCGACGAGGCTGCCGGAGATCGAGGCACCGGGAGCCACTGCGAAATCGATGTCTCCGGTCACCACGGAGCTCACTGAGAGCGGCGTGCCGTTGTAGCCCGGGTAGCAGTAGGCATACGAAGGGCAGGGGACGCCGTCGTAGATCTCGTCGACGAAATTGTCGACGGACGCTTCGGCGTAGTAGGTGCCGGGGACGAGGCCGTCGACCTTGTAGGTGCCGTCCATTGAGGTCTGAGCCTCGGTCACGTAGAAGCCGTTCGGGTCGTAGACCCCGACGGTGACGCCGGAAAGAGCCGCCGCCGTGTCCTGCCTCGTCACGGTGCCGGAGATGCCACCAGTCTCTGCAACGTGGAGAACGTAGCTCCCGGCGTCGCCGCCGAAGCCGCTGACCCGCACCCAGACCTCCTCGCCGGTCGTCATGTCGAGGGTCACGGCGGACTGGACAGTTCCGCCGGCGTCGTCCGAGCAAGCGAGCTCGGTTCCGCTACCGGGGCATGCCGAGCGCAGAGAGAGCACGGTGTCGTAGGTCGAGCCATACGTGTCGAACGTCACGGGTCCGTCGGCGGTGGCAGTGTAGCGGTACCAGACGTCGGGCGAGCTCGAGGAGGAGCCGCAGGTGGCCGAGCCGTCGTTGGTTGCGCCGGAGGTGTTCCCGGTGAAGGTGCCGGAACCGATGGAGGTCGCCGAGGCGCAATCGTCGTTGGCCGGTGACGAGCGCGTCGCGACGTGATCTGCTGCCGAGGATGCCCGGTTGAGCTTGCGGTTGAGGAGCCGGGCCGTGGCGAGCAGGTGCCGGAGCCGCGCGCTCCGCCGCTGGGCCGCGGGACCGTCCTCGGCCGGTGGTTCCGCTTGCGGCGGCCCGATGAGGGGCTGGTCCACGCCCAGTGCCCGGAGGTCGGTGGCCAGGCTGACGAGGAGCTCCCGCCCCGGAACCGCCTGGGCGCCGGCACCGGTCATGCGCTCGATCGACGCGGCGAGGCGCGCCGGCCAGAGCGGCGAGCCGTCGGGGAAGGTGCCCAGGTCCAGGCGCTCGTCGAGCCGGGCGAGCTCCCGGCCGACCTGGTCGGGGAGGGGCTCGCCGCTCGCGGGCGCCTCCCGCGCCGTCACTCCTGTTTCGTGGTCGCCGGCGCCGGGATTCCCCTGGCCCGCGACTGCGGGTCCAGCGGTCAGCGAGAGGCCCAGGAGGAAGGCCAGGCTGAAGGATCGTTTCGTTGGGGCGTGCAAGCCGGTTTCTCCACTAGAGGTCGTCCAAGCCGTCGAATCCAAGAATCCAGGACCTTGGCCGGGACACCCCGTTCCACCGATACATGAGAAACAACGGCGTTCGCTTTCGCTCCTACTGTACGGTAGAAGACTCTCGCCGGCAAGTCCGAGGAAGTTCACCGCCGGGCGAGGGCCCGGGTGACTGCTTCGTGCTCCGGGAACCGCCGAACCAACTCGTCGGCCGCGGGAAGCTCGAAGTCGGCGAAATCGAATCCCGGAGCGACGGTGCAGCCACCGAAGGCCCAGGCCGCCCCCGGGGCCGGCCGCGCGGCCTGCCAGCAGCCCGCCTGCACCACCGCCATGGGCCCGGTCTCGGCCCCTCCCTCAGCGTCCGGATCGCCGCTCAGGAGCCGCCGCTCGTAGCGTCCGTCGCCGTGGATCAGGTGGAGCTCCAGCGGCCCGCCGCCGTAGAGGTGCCACACCTCATCCGTCCAGAGCACCCGGTGGAAGGCCGAGATCTCCCCCTCCGGCAGGAGGAAGTAGATGGCCGTCGAGGCCGAGCGCTCGCGGTCCGCGGGCCCTCCGGGGGCGATGGGGATCCCGGGATGAAGGACCGAGAGCTCGTCGCGGTAGACCTCCCGGTAGAACCCGCCCTCCGGATGCGGCGCGAGGTCGAAGCGTTCGATCAGGCGACGGACGGTGGGGGCGAGGGAGGTAGAAGCATCCATGGCAGAAGACGGTAAAGCTCTCGACCCCCCAGAGGCAAGCCCGGGGCCTAGCCGAGCGCCTTCAAGATCGTGTCGGCGGCCTGCAGCGCGAGGGCCGCGATGGTCAGCGTCGGGTTGGCGGTCGTGATGGTGGGGAAGACGCCGCTTCCCACCATGTACAGGTTGTCGTGATCCCAGGAGCGCTGGTCGGCGTTCAGCACCGAGCTTCCGGCGGCCGAGCCCATGACGTAGGTCCCCACGATGTGGCCGGAGCCGAAGTACTGGAAGCCCTCCGGCACTCCGCCCGAGGAGGCCGGCAGGTTGGTCACCAGCGGATCCTTGAGCTCGGGCGGGAGCTGCTCGAAGATCGATTTCCACTGGGGCTCCATGGGAAACCAGGTGGGGTTCTGCACCTGGGAGCCGTCGGGGCGGGTCACCATCTTCGGGTTCTGGGTGTAGCAGCGGGCGGCCAGGCGCTGGTAGACCTGCCGGGCGAAGACCTCGGCGTAGACGAACCCCAGCTTGGTGTACTCGGACAGCGAGTAGTGGATCACCGGCCGTGGCAGACCGAGGCCGTCGGTATACGCCGAGCCGCCGGGCAGGTCGGTCGAGAGGGTCACCCGGTTGCCCGGCTCCGGCGTCTGCTCCACCAGGAAGCCCATCCGCCACTGGCGCGGGAAGACGTCGTTGAGCTTGGCGAGGAGGGCCGCCCCGAAGAGCGTCTCGCCCTGCGGGTTGAGCTGGCTGGCGTTGGTGCCGTTGACGAAATCGCCCACCGTGGTCCAGGGGTCCCCGATGGAGAAGTTCCATCCCTCGTTGCCGATCTCCACCCGCCAGGCGGCCCGGTCGCTGCGGAAGGCGCCGTTTCGGAGCGTTTCGATGCCGGAGGTCGCCAGCGGCCCGCGGTAGCCGTAGACCTTGTCGCGCATGAGGGCCCACGAGAGGTAGAGGGGGTGGTCCATGAGGTTCCGCCCCACCTGGTCGCTCGAGTTGGCGACGCCGCTGGCCAGAGCGCCCTGGTCATCGCTCCGCGACATGAGGAGGAGCTTCGGCGTCTCGATGGCGTGGGCGGCGAGGACGTAGAGCGTCCCCACGGCGGTCTGGCCGGGGGTGGTCTCGAGCTTGCCGCCGTCCCGGGCCCAGGTGGTGTACTCGATGCCCGAGACCCGGCCGTTCTCGTCCACCGTCACCCGGGTCGCCACCGCCTGGTCGATCACCGTCACGTTCCCCGTCTGCTGGGCCTCCGACAGGGTCACGGTGGCGTCGTACTTGGCCTGGATCGGGCAGATGGGAATGCAGTTGGTGTTGCCGGCGCAGGCGCGGCGGCTTCCCTGGGGCTGGCTGTTGCGGCCCTGGGGGGTGGAGGTGACCTGGACGGGCAGGCCTTCGAAGTCCACGAAGTCGTCGGTGCCGTCCAGGGCCGCGACCGCCTCGTCGACCAGCGACAGGGGGATCGCCTGCATGGGATATTGGTAGTCCGGCGGCTCGTAGTTGAGGCCCTCGGGCCCCAGGTCCTGCTCCTGGACCTGGGCGTCGGCCGAGACCCCGATGTCCGTCTCGGCCCGGTTGTAGTAGGGGAGCAGGTCCGCCTGGGTGATGGGCCAGTCCTTCTCGACGCCGTAGGTGGTCTGCATCGAGAAGTCGTCCTCGAGGAAGCGCAGGCTGGTGCCCAGCCAGTGCCAGGTGGTGCCTCCCGAGATCCGCTCGTAGGTGCTGGCGAACGGATGCGGACCCTTCTGGAGCAGGTAGCTCTTGTCCGGGTCGTAGATGAACCCGTCGGGATCCTTCAGGTCGCCGGGGAAGCCCTGGGTGACGTTGTCGGTGAAGGTGTCGCGGACAGTCGCCCGCGGCGTGGGTTCCTCGGCCGGCTTCTCGGCCAGCGGCGGGTAGGGCGACTCGGGGGTCTTGTTCGGGTTCAGGTAGAAGTTCTCGAGGTAGCTCTCCCGGTTGGTGGGCGGCTGGGACGGGCCGCTCTCCAGGATCAGCACCCGCTTGCCGACGCGCCCGAGCTCGCGGGCGATGAGGCTGCCGGCGATGCCGGCGCCCACGATCACCACGTCGTAGGTCGCATCGCTCATGACGCGCTCCCGTCCGAGCCCGAGCTCGAGGACGCTCCCGAGTCCGGACACTGCTCGCTGGTGGTCGGCGGGTTGAACTGGTCCAGGGGTGGCGGATCGCTCGCCCAGTAGCCGTAGGTGAAGGTGCTGTTGCCCATGGCGTGGCTCTGCATCGCTTTCCACGCCAGGCCGGCGATGTAGGCCTGGTCGCTGATCACCACCTGCGTGCCGGCCGTGTACGAGCCGTTGTCGAAGGGCTGGTACCAGCTCCCCAGGTACCAGGCCCGCGAGACCGCCCGGGCGGTGGCCGCGACGTTCGGGTCCTGGCTCTGTCCGTCGAGGCCCAGCAGAGCGTTGCCGATGGAGGTCTGCTCGTCGTCGCTCAGGGCACAGACCGGCTTGCCGCCGGAGAGCTTCGCGTACTCGGCCAGCAGCGCGTCCAGGGCGGCGCCGGCCCGCTCGTGGGCAAAGTCGTAGATCGTGGTCTTCAGGTCGACCGGGTCGAGGCCCGGCGCCAGGACGTTCTCGGCCGAGAAGCCGGTCAGGAGCGCCGAGACCTGGACGAAGACGTCGACCGGGGAGGCTGTGGACGTCTGGCTCATCACTGGGCCCTTTCGAGGAGGTAGGTGAAGTCCGAGAAGCTGTTTTGGCCGGCCGCCATGGTGGCGTTCAGGTGGCAGTTGATGCAGCTCGAGGAGGCCTGGGGCACGGTGCCCTGGATGTAGGTCTCGAGGGTCGTGTTGGCGAGGAAGCTGGGCGCCGGCACACCGCTCTTGTCCGTGGCATCGAGGGCGTCGCACCAGCCATTGTCGGCGGTGGGCTCGCCCGGCGTGGCGCCGCTGGCGTTGGTGGGCCACTGGGTGCTCACGAGCTCGTAGTTCTGCCACACCGTGCCGCCCAGGATCGCCTGGACCTGGCCGTTCATGGAGACGGTGGCGTCGGGGATGGGGATCACCCGCATCACCTGGCTCTTGCCGGAGTCGGCGGTGACCGGCTGCACGTGGGGATCCCAGGGCTGGGGCGGCGGTTGGTTGACCGCGTTGCAGTCGGTGCAGTCGGGGATGAAGAAGTTGTACGCGGCCCCGGCCGGGATCGGCTGGCCCTGGGTCGGGACGTTCGCGACGTGCTCGAAGGTCGACCAGATCCACTGGGGTGCCGCCTGGGTCTTGTGGCCGATGTGGAGGCCCACCAGGCCGACGAGCTGCTCTGTGCAGGTGGCCGGCTCGCCGTCCTGGGGCTCGGTCAGGACCAGGGCCTTGGCGGTGTGGAAGGTGGACGGGTCGTCGCCGGCGTCGGTGTCCAGGATCTTCCAGGAGGCCTTGACCATGATCGCCCCCTGCTGGCCGCCCTCCGGGCAGTCGTGGGGGATGTTCGCCCCGCTATGCTCGCCCGCGATCACGCAGCCGCACGGGAAGCTCACCGTCTTGCCCGCGGTGGAGAATGCGCTCTGGCCGGTCTGGCTGTAGAGCTCGTTGTCCAGGATGTACTGGTACATCTCCTGGTTGACGGTGATCTCGAAGCGAGCGTAGTAGCCGTGGGTGTCGATCAGCGGGCCGGACTCGAACGGCTCGTTGGCCGACTCGAGGATGTTGGGGCGCTTGGCGATCTGGGACAGCACCAGGGTCGCCGACGGATCGATGCCCTGGCACGCAGCCGGCACGTCGTGGGCCGGCGGCGGCTGACCGTCGGGCCAGGCCGCCGGCTCGGCGCCGCCGGGCAGGAAGATGTCGCCGGCCGCGGGCCAGGCCTGCCAGACGGTGCGGTTGTCGCCGCCCTCGCCGCCGAAGCCGCCTGCGGGTGAATGGTTGACCGCCAGGAAGCTGTTCCAGGAGAAGACGTCGAAGCCGCACTGGATCGTGTCGAGGTTGCCGGGAGATCCGACGGCGAAGACCGGGACCGACGGGATGTCGGGGCTCACCGTCACCGTCAGCGGCTTCGTCCCGCCGCAGTCGATGGCCACCGAGCTCCCCTCGTCGACCGCCGGGGCCGGCGGCGGCGAAGGCGAGGGCGCGGGGGGCCGGGCGGCTCCTCCGCTCCCCGGAGACCGGCAACCGAGAACCGGCACGACCAACGAGCCCAACAACACCACTGCCAGACGACGTCTCCAGCTCATCGCGACACCTCCGCAAGCGCAAGCATTTCCACCATGCCGAAACCCTCTCGGCAAAGACTGTCGCAAGTGCGGAAAGGAGGCTAGACGCGACTAGCGGATGTGTCAAATAGAGATGTTTCGACGCTTCCGCCGGGGCTCGGGTGGAGACGTCCCGGGGGCGCCCTCCCTCTCGGCGGGAGCCCCCGGCTCGTCCTCAGACTTCGACGGCTTCGACCGCCGCGGCCACCTCGGCAGGGGCTTCCTCCGCCGTCTCCAGGGCCTGTGCCAGGTCGGCGATCAGGTCGTCCGGGTGCTCGATCCCCACCGCGATCCGCACCAAGCCCGGGGTGATTCCCATCTCGAGCTGACGCTCCAGCGGCACGTCCGAGTGGGTCATGGAGGCGGGGTGCTCGGCCAGGGACTCGTTCGCCCCCAGGGAGACGGCGAGCTTCACGTGGTGCATGGAGTCGAGGAACCGGAACGCCGCCTCCTCGGTGCCCGCCGCGAGCTCGAAGGAGAGCAGCGCGCCGCCGCCGGTCGTCTGGCTCTCGAAGATCGCCCGCTGCCGCGGGTCCTCGTGATAGCCCGGGTAGTAGACGCGGGCGACCTTCGGGTGCTTGGCGAGCCAGCGGGCGATCTTCTCGGCGTTCTTGCGCGAGCAGGTCATGCGCAGCTTCGCCGTCTCGAGGGAGCGCAGCAGGAGCCACGCCGAGTGGGGATCGAGCATGTTGCCCAGGATCGTGCGGAGCATCTTGACCTGGCGGACCACCTCGGACGAGCCGAGGGCGGCGCCTGCCACCAGGTCGCTGTGGCCGCCCAGGTACTTGGTGGCCGAGTAGAGCACCAGGTCGGCGCCGTGCTCCAGCGGCTGCTGGTAGAGAGGGCCGAGCAAGGTGTTGTCGACCGCGCAGATGGCACCGTGGTCGTGGGCCACACCGGCGGCCGCGGCGATGCCGGTGGAGACGATCGTCGGGTTCGAGGGCGTCTCGAGGTAGACCAGGCGACACGGCGTGCCCGCGGCTTCGAGCGCGGCGATCTCGGCCTCGATCTCCTCCGGCCCGTCGCCGGCGTGGAAGCAGCGCGTGGCGATCCCCATCGACGGCAGCACGTGCTCCATCAGGTAGTCCGTTCCGCCGTAGACCGGCTCGCTGAACACCACGCCCGAGCCCATCGGCACGGTGGCGAGGATCGACGTGGAGATGGCCGCCATGCCGGAGGAGAAGACGGCACTCTCCTCGGCGCGGTCCCAGAGCTTGAGCCGCTCCTCCAGGATCTGCAGGTTCGGGTTGTTGAGCCGGCTGTAGATGAGCCCCATGGGCCGCGCCGGATCGCGTTCCGCCAGGCCGTAGGCCCAGGAGAAGTACTCCTTGCCCTCCCGGGCCGTGCGGAAGGCGAAGGTCGAGGTCTGGAAGACCGGCGGCTTGATCGAGCCTTCGGACCACTCGGGCCGGTAGCCGTAGCTCATCATCAGGGACTCGGGGCGGACCTCGTCCGGGGCGGGAGGTGTGGGTCGCTTGCGATCTTTTCTCATGGCTTGGCTCCTGACAGGACTCCTGGGGTCGCCCCCTATTGTGACGCATCCGGGCTCCTTTGGGGACCGCGCTGCGGGGTAGGGCCCGCCGCGGCGTCGGGACGCGGCGGTAAGATCGGCGTTCCATGCCCGAGCTGCCCGAGGTCGAGGTCCTGCGCCGCAGCCTCGAGCCTTACCTGGTGGGCGAGGAGGTCCGGCGGATCGAGGTCCGCAGCCCTGCCCTGCGCGAGCCCCTCGACGCGGCCGAGCTGGAGCGGCGCCTCGCCGGCCACCGGATCGAGCGCCTCGGCCGGCGCGCCAAGTACCTGCTGGTGGACGTCGACGGCGGCTCCACCCTGGCGGTTCACCTGGGGATGAGCGGGCGCCTGACGCTGGTTCCGGGCGAGACCCCGCCGGAGCGTCACGAGCACCTGGCGATCCACCTGGCCTCGGGCCGCAAGCTCCGGCTGCGCGACCCGCGGCGCTTCGGCCTCGCCTTCGCCCTGGCGACGGCCGGCGTGGCCGCCGACGGCCACTTCGCCCACCTCGGCGTCGAGCCCCTCTCCGACCGGTTCTCCGGCACCGCGCTGCGCGAGGCCGCCCGCGGTCGGCGCGGACCGGTCAAGCCCTTCCTGATGGACGCCCGGACGGTGGTGGGCGTGGGCAACATCTACGCCTGCGAGGCCCTGTACCGCGCCGGCATCCACCCCTCCCGCTCGGTCGCCCGCATCGCCCGCGCCCGCTGGAACCGCCTGGCCGGCGCGGTGGTGGAGGTGCTCTCCGACGCCATCTCCGAGGGCGGCACGACCCTCAACGACTTCCGCAACGGCGCCGGCGAGAGCGGCTACTTCCAGGTCTCCCTGGCGGTCTACGGCCGCGAGGGCGAGCCCTGCCCGACTTGCAGGGCGCCGATTCGCCGCCGGGTCCACTCGAACCGGAGCACCTTCTACTGCCCGAGGTGCCAGCGATGAGCGACGACGACCGGCCGCGGGAGATCCCCCACGGCGCCGGCCCGGCGGCCCCGGACGGCTCCGGGGCCGTCGATCCGGGCGAGGCGGAGCTCGTCTCCGTGGAGGCCGTGCTCCTCGACATGGGTGGCGTGATCCTCGGCCTCGGCGAGGCCCGGGGACTGCCCTGGGGCGAGCTCGATCGGCGGGGCCGCGAGGCGCTCCTGAGTCTCATCCGGGAGACCGGCGGCGAGGCCGACGAGACCACGTTGGAGCGGTTCCTCTTCGCGCCCTGGCGCCGGGAGTACGCGCGCCGCTACTCGCGGGGACGGGAGGCGCCGTGGGAGCCCCACGCGGAGAGGCTTCGCCGGCGGACCGGCGCCTCCTCCTCGCCCGAGGCTCTCCTGGAGGCTTGGGCCGGGCCCTACCTCGGGGGCCTGCGCGCCGTCTCCGGCGCCCAGGAGGCCCTCGGCCGCCTGATCACCGCCGACCTGTCCCTGGCGGTGGTCTCGAACGTGCCGCTGCCGGGGCGCCTCTACCGGCGGGTGCTGGAGGAACAGGGGGTCTCGGCGTTCTTCGACCGGCTGTGTTTCAGCTACGACGAGGGCACGCGCAAGCCGTCCCCGGGTCTGCTCCGGAGGGCGCTCGAGGCGCTCGAGGCCGAGGCTCCCCGGGCCGTCCTGTTGGGCGACCGCCGCTCGACCGACGTGGCCGCCGGCAGGGCGGCGGGCCTGCGGACGGTCTGGGTGCGAAGCCCCGACGACCAGGGCCCCGAGCCCAACGCCACCATCGGCTCCATCGTCGAGCTCCCCGAGCTCCTGGGCCTATAAGCCCTCCAAGCCCCTCGGAGAACGCGGGCGGAGGCGCCCTCTCCTCCAGCGAGGTCTGCCTGGGTGGGGGCGTCCCTCTCCCCTCGCGAGGGGGTGGAGAGGAATCGAGAGGGTGAGAGGGGGTGGTCCGTCACAACGGCCAGATCACCGGGATCAAGAAGCTCGCCAACAGCCACAGGATGACCGTCAGCGGCAACCCCACCTTCACGTAGTCCACGAACCGGTACCCGCCGGGCCCCAGCACCATGGTGTTCGTCTGGTAGCCCATGGGCGTGGCGAAGCTCATGGACGCGGCGAAGGCCACGCCCATCAGGAGCGGCTTGGCATCCACCCCCAGGCGTGCCGCCACTGACACCGCGATCGGTACCATCAGCACAGCGGCCGAGTTGTTGGTGATGAACGAGGTCAGGACCGAGGTCACCAAGATGACCAGCGAGAGAACCACTCCCGGCCCGAAGGGCGCCCCGGCGGCGACGATCCTTTCCGCCAGGATCCGGGCCAGCCCGGTGGACTCCATGGCGGTGCCCAGGGGGAGGATCGCCACCAGCAGGAAGATCACCGTCCAGTCCACCGAGCGGTAGACCTGCTGGATGCGCAGGGTGCGGGTGACCAGCAGCAGGACCACGCCCAGGATCGCCGCCTTGAGCAGCGGCATGATCCCGGTGGCCGCCAGCACCACCACCAGCGGGATGGTCAGGGCGCCGACCCACCAGTGGCGGGTCAGGCGCAAGCGCATGTCGAGCTCCTGGAGCGGGATGAAGTCCTCCTGCTGGCCCTGGAGGGCCTCGACCCGCTGACGGGGGCCGAAGACGAGGAGCGTGTCCCAGGGCTTGAGCTTCACCCACGCCAGCTTCTCCCGGATCACCTCGCCGGTGCGGTTCAGGGCGAGGACGAAGCAGCCGTAGCGCTTGCGGAAGTCGATCTCGTTGAGCGACTCGCCGATCAGCCGCGAGGTGGGCGCGAGCTGGACCTCGGCCAGGATGTTGTTGGCGTCGGCCAGGTCCGAGTCGTCGAGCTTGGTGTCCGAGAGCAGGAGCAGATCGCGCTGCTCCTTGAAGGCGACGATGTCCTCCATGGACCCGCGGACGATCAGCGTGTCGCCGACCTCGAGGGGGGTGTGGCGGATGTCGGTGGCGATGCGCTGCTTGCCCCGGATGATCTCGAGGACGTTGATCCGGAACTGGTCGCTGATCTGCTCCTGGAGGACCGTCCGGCCGCGGAGCTGGGAGCCGTGGGGCACCTTGAACTCGGTGAGGTAGGCGCCCATCTGGTACTTGCGGGTCAGGCTGTGGGGGGTGGGGCGCTCGGGCAGGAAGCGCGTCACGACGAAGTGGTTGTAGAGCATCCCCACGACGAAGAGGATGCCGCCCAGGCGCAGGAACTCGAAGAGGTGGAAGGCCGGCTGCCCGTGGCTCACCGCCAGGGCGCTGACCAGCAGGTTGGTCGAGGTCCCGATGAGGGTGCAGGTGCCGCCGAAGATGGCGGCGTAGGAGAGGGGCAGGAGGATCTTCGACGGGCTGATCCGGTAGTGCTCGGCGAGGTGGCGGGCGACGGGGATGAAGATCGACACGGCGGCGGTGTTGTTGATGAAGGCCGAGATGAACCCGGTCAGGCCGAGCAGCAGGGTCGAGGCCTTCCAGCTCGAGCGCCCGGCGGCCCGGGCGATCCGGTAGCCGATGCGCCGCACCAGGCCGCTCTGCACCAGGCCCTCGCTCAGGATGAACATCATCAGCACGGTCACCACGGCGGGGTTCGAGAAGCCCGCGATCGCCTGCGCGGGGTTCACCAGGTTCGTCACCAGCAGCAGCCCGAGCGACACCAACGCGGTGGCGTCGAGGGGCAGCCATTCGAGGATGAACGACGCGAGGGTGAACGCGAGGATGCCCAGGAGCAGGGCGATCTGAAGAGTCATCGGGCCCCGGAGTCTAGCAGGGAGGGGTGCGCGACCCTCGCGGTGTCCGGCGTCCGGCGCGGTTACAATCCCGGGTCGTGCCATACCTTCTGCGAGTCCAAGAGCGCTTCGAGGCCGCCCACCACCTGACCTCGTACCGGGGCCGGCCCGAGCCCGTCCACGGCCACTCCTGGAGGGTCGAGGCGCTCCTCGAGGCCGACGCCCTCGACGACGAGGGGATCGGCTTCGACTTCGTCGAGGTCCGCCGGGCGCTGTCGGAGCTCGCCGCCCGCTTCGACCACGGCGACGTCAACGCGGTCCCCCCCTTCGACCGGACGAGCCCCACCACGGAGCGCCTGGCCGCCTGGTTCTACGACGAGCTCGCCCGGCGCCTGCCGGCGGCCCACCTGCGCGAGGTGACGGTGTGGGAGGGCCCGGCCTGTTCGGCCACCTACCGCCCATGAGCCCTCCGGGGGTTGGTAGCATGGGGAGGACCATCGGATCACCGAGACCGGCCGCTGCCGGCCGACGGAAGGAAGTGATCGAAATGCGCACCTCGCCTGCTCGCCCCTTCGCCGCCCCGTCGCTCCTCGCGACGGCGGCCCTCGCCGCCCTCCTCGCCGTGGCGCCTCTCGCGTGCGGTGGTGGCGAGGGGGCGCCGGTCGCGCAGCTCTCGCTGGAGCCCGGGGACGTCGACCTGCCGTACGGCTCGTTCACCGACCTCGACCTGTCCTGGACCCCGAGCGCCCAGCTCGACGGCGTCTCCGGCCATCTCCGCCTGTTCGCCCACCTCCTCGATCCGAAAGGGCGCCTCACCCGGACCTTCGACCAGGACCTGGCCGACGACTGGGAGGTGGGTCAGGCCCACCACTCGTCGCTCCGGCTCTACCAGTCGCTGCTGGCGCCGCCGCTCGCGGCCGGCGAGTACACCTTGACCGTGGGCCTCTACGACGAGAGCGGCGGGCGCTGGCCCCTCGACACCGAGGGCACGCGCCGCGGCCGCGACGAGTACGCGATGGTCAAGGTCCACGTGCCGAGCCAGAGCGCCGGGTTGCCGGCGTTCGAGTTCTCGCCCACCTGGAGCCCGATCGCCGCCGGGTCCGACCGCCAGGTGGTGGCCTTCCGCTGGCTCCACGGCGACGGGTCGATCCACCTCTCGGAGATTTCCGGCCCCGGCACGCTCTGGGCGCGGATCCAGATCCCGGCCGTCGAAACCGCCGGCATGCGGCGTGAGATCGAGGACTCCAAAGGCGGCGAGGAGGCCCGCGTGGGCCTGTCGGCGGGATGCAGCGGGTTCGAGGCCGGGGTCTCGGGCGCCGGCTCGCACAA
The DNA here is from genome assembly GCA_963739795.1 of uncultured Acidobacteriota bacterium. Lineage (GTDB taxonomy): Bacteria > Acidobacteriota > Thermoanaerobaculia > Multivoradales > DATKCC01 > CAVUBL01. The sequence goes on from CAVUBL010000016.1 coordinate 319,346, forward strand.
CGTGGACATCCCGGTCGCCACGGACTCCGGCGAGTGCACGGTGACCTACGATCCGAACTTCGTGATGGTCGCTTCGGACCCCGAGGTCGTCACGGACGGGAAACGGTCCGTGCTCCTCGAGGCGCTGGCCTGGAAGAAAGGCTCCTGAGCACCTCGGTACAGAGATCCGCTCGCATTCGGCCGCTGCTGCATCCGCCCCAGCGGCGTTGTGCTCCCTGCGACAGACCTGCTGGTATGCCTCGGTCGCCCGCCTTGCTGGGGCGGCGCCCCCACGCCCTCGGTGCTTGACCGTATCTCTGCACCGAGGCCCTCAGGAGCCACTCCGTCGCCTACCTGGGTGTCTTCTTGAGGGGTACGGTCACCGAGGCGTCGATCGGCAGGCCGGGGACCGGATCGCCGAGCTTCCAGACCTCCACGCCCTTCTCCTCGCTGCGGGTCGTCCAGCGCGCTTCGCGGAGCGTCACCTTGACCGGCAGCTTGCCGTCGGTGGGCGCCGGGCGGCCGGTCTCGCTGGTCCAGAAGTTGTAGAGCGCGAGCTCCACCGTCTTGCCCGCGGGCACCGGCTTCATGAACACCTCGTTGCGGTAGACCGGAAGCTCGTGGCCCGCCACCTCCACCGTGAAGGCGAAGGCGGACGCGATCTTCTCGCCGTGGTTGGCGATCTTGACCCGGAGCCGGCAGAGGGTCTCCGTGCCCGGGTTGGACGGCTCCACGGTCAGCCCTTCGAGGGCGAGGGACGACTTGGCCGCCTTCTCCGGGGTCTTAGCGGCGGGAGGGGCGTCCTGGGCGCCGGCCGATCCTGCGAGGGCGGGGATGGCGGCGAAGGTGAGGATCGCGACGAGGGCTGCGGCGGTTCGATTCATCGGTGGGTTCCTTCCTGGGGTCGCCATTCTACCCGGGCGCCGGCTCCCGTGGCTGGCGTATCATCCGGCCGATGAAGCACGGCATCGGAGCCATTCTCCTTCCCGGCCAAGAGCGCTACCTCGAGCGCCTCCAGCCCCCCCGCGACCCTCTCCTCCAGGAGATGGAGGCCTACGCCGAACGCCACGACGTGCCCATCTCCGATCCGGAGGTCGGCCGTCTCCTCGAGCTGTTCGCCCGGGCCAGTCGCGCCCGGCGCATCCTGGAGCTCGGAACCGCCATCGGCTACGGCGCGCTGCTCCTGGCGCGCGGCGCTCCCGAGGCGCGGGTGCTCACGATCGACCGGGACCCGGAGATGCACGAGCGCGCCCGCGAGTACCTGGCCCGCGGAGGGGTGCTCGACCGGGTGGAGCTGGTGGCGGGAGAGTGCTTGGACGTCCTCGACCGCCTGGAAGGTCCGTTCGAGCTGGCCTACGTCGACGCCGAGAAGGTCCAGTACCGGCGCTACCTGGACCGCATCCTGCCCCGTCTCGCCGTCGGCGGCCTGGTGCTCTTCGACAACCTCCTGTGGGGGGGCCGGGTGGCCGAGCCGCCGGAAGAGGAGGAAGAGGACGACGAGGTGGCCGACGCGCTCCGGGCCTTCAACGGCTACCTGATGATCCACCCCCAGCTCCGCTCCCAGGTGCTGCCCATCGGCGACGGCCTGGGCATCGCCACCAAGCTCCGCCCATTGGTGCAGGAGCTGGGAGGGCCGTTCTGACTGGATCACCCCCGCAACCCCTCAATCCCCTTCCCTCCCTCGAGGGGGGAAGGGGACGCCGCCGCCCGCTTGGACTGCTCTGTCGCGGGCTCCGTGTGAGGCTCGAGTGGAATAAGCGCAGTTACTGGCACGGTTTACGGGGCAAAGATGCCCGCGCCCTCGGAAGAGACGACCCAGACGCCCCCGGTGGAGGTTCCGGAGACCGAGCCGGCCGCGGAGCGCGCTCCGGCGGAGGCTTCGGCCGCCGGTACCCGCCTGTCCGAGGCGGCGTCCTGGCTCGCGGCGCTGTTGGGGAGCGTCGGCGGGATCGGAGCCCTGGGCTACCTTCGAGGCCGCTACCAGCACAACAGCCTCTTCCTGCCCGACGAGGCGCCGCGCGGCGGCGTCCTGGACGCGAGCGCGGATGGGGCGGATGGGGTGGCGGCCGAGGACGTGTGGTTTGAGTCTGGCCCTCTCGGGCGCGGCGTGCGCCTCCACGGCTGGTGGATGGAGCACCCGAAGGCCGCCGGTACGGTGCTCTACTGCCACGGCTCCAGCGGCACCATCGCCCACCGGATCGGCGTCTACCGCCAGCTCCGCGAGGTGCGAGTCAACGTGCTCGCCTTCGACTATCGCGGCTATGGGCGCAGCGAAGGCGTGCCCAGCGAGCGCGGGCTGCTGACCGACGTGCGGGCGGCCTACGACCACCTGGTGGGGCCCCTCGGCCGGTCGCCGGAGGAGATCCTCCTGTTCGGCCACTCCCTCGGCGGGGCGGTGGCCATCGACGCCGCGCTGGACCGGCAGGCGGCGGGCCTCGTAGTCCAGTCCTCGTTCACCGACCTCAAGGACATGGCTCGCGCCCGCTACCCCAAGCTGCCCCTCCACCTGATCACGCGCAACGGCTTCCGCTCGATCGAGAAGGTCGCCCGGCTGACCCTGCCCAAGCTCTTCATCCAGGCCACCGACGACCCCACGGTACCCGCGTCGGTGAGCCGCCGCCTCTACGAGGCCGCCGCCCCGCCCAAGGACCTCTTCGAGGTGGAGAGCGACGGCCACAACGACGTGCATCTGCAAGGCGGCCGAAGATACGTCCGCCGCCTCCGGAAATTCCGAGATTTTTGTCTGTCGACGTAGCGAGGCCATGAGGCCGGTCTGACCGGTCTCGGCACGGCGGCCGCCGCGGCGAAGCCTCTAATACTTGATGCTGCAGCCGTAGGGCTTGGTGGTGGCTGGGTCTACTGGCCTGCCCGCGGCGTGGGCGGCGAGGGCCTCGGCCACGTAGTCGGTGCGCTGGGCCGGGTCCTTGCGTCCGAAGGGATCGTCGTCGATGGCGCCGTCGTAGATCAGCGTTCCCGTCTCGTCGATGACGAACATGTGCGGCGTCGCCTTGGCGCCGTAGGCGTGGGCCACGTCGCCGGTCGGGTCCACGAGCACCGGGTAGTCGATCCCTTCCTTCCGGTCGTAGGCCTTGTGCTCGTCCGGCGTCAGGTGGTCCCGGTGGTTCGGGTTGGTGCTGTTGACGGCGAGCCAGACCACGTTCGGATGCTGGTCGTGGAGGTGGATCATCGTCTTCTGCTCGGCGTGGCGCCGGGAGTACGGGCAGTTCGGGTTGATCCACTCGAGCACCACGACTTTGCCCCGGGAGTCGGCGAGGCTGTGCCCGTGGCCATCGAGGTCCTTGAGGGTGAAGGCCGGCGCCTTCTCGCCCACGACGGCGTCCGCCGCGGCGCTGCACGCGATGCCGACGGCGAGCGCGCAGGCGACGAGGGCGATCGTGGCGAGGCGGGGGAAGATCGAGCGAGTCATGGGCGGGATTATCCCACGGCGGCGAGCCAGACGGCGGCGACGGCGGCGGCGGCGAGCAGCGCCCCGGTGAGCCAGCGGCCGGCCGGGCGCCGGGACCTCCCGAAGAGCCAACCGCAGAGCGCCAGGACGAGGAGGGCGAGCTCCACGAAGGCCAGGTGGACGGGGTCGATCCGGCCGGCCAGCCGGTAGAGCACCCCGACCGCGAGGCCCGCGGCGAGAAAGCCCAGGACCGGGCGCCAGGAGTCCGGCCCGTCCGGTTCGCCGAGGAGACCCCACAGCCAGAGCGCCACGAGCAGAGCCAGTACCGCCGCCGCGGCCAGCAGGGCGGGCGGTTTCGCCAGCCGACTTCCGGCCGCGGTCTCGCGCGGCTCGGCGGCCGAGCTCTCCTCACTGCTCACGACCGGAACGTCGCCCTGCGCCTCGAGGCTGAACACCTTCTCGGTCTTCGCCGCCTGGCGGGGAGCGTCCGCCGGCCGCGGCGCCGTAAGCCCGGTCACCGTCCAGTCGAAGTGCGAGGTCGCCGGCGGGCGGGCGAGCTTGCGCTTGAGGCCGAGGGGCACGCGGAAGGCGAGGCCCCCGGCGTGGGGCTCGAGGTGCGGCCGGTCCGGATCGAAGAGGTCGTGGACGGCGAGGAACAGGTCGGTGGGCTCGGAGCCCGCCGCCCGGGCGCCGTCGACGCTCACCCACAGCACGGGGTGCTCCGGGTCGGCCATCTCCAGGCGGGCGCGGGTCGAGACGCCGGGCACCGGACCTCTCCCTCCGGCGGAGCCGATGGGGCTGGCGGGATCGACGGCGATGGGCAGGCGGGCCCGCCAGCGCTCGAGGAGGGGCGCCGTCTCCGGGTCCGGTCGCGCCGTGTCGCCCACCGGCTGCTCGAAGCTCAGATCGTAGCCGTGGGGCACGCAGTCGATCTTGCACACCAGGTAGTCCACCCGCGCAGCCACGGTGAGGGAGGCGCTGCCCCCCTCGGACCGAGCCCTGATCCGCGCGCGAACCGGGTAGACCACCTCCTCGCCGTAGCCGAAGGCGACCAGCCCCCCGGGGAGCTCGTAGCGCTCGGGCGCCGGCCAGAGAAGCTCGGCGCCGGAGAGCTCGGGCGTGGCCGAAAAGTCGAGGGCCGGGGGCAGCCCGGCGTCGCCACTGTTCTTCCAGTAGACGTGCCAGCCGGGCGAGAGGGTGAAGTGAAGCCCCAGCCAGATCTCACCGCTCCGCGGCGCCACGCGGTAGGGCGTGATCAGCCGCACCCGCGACTCGGGGTTGACGGACCAGGCGGAGGCGGCGGCGTGGGCCGCGGGTGGAAGGAAGAGTGTAGTCGAGAGCAGGGCGACGAGGGCCGGGCAAGTCCACCGAGACATCGGGATCACCCCCCTTCCAACCAATCCTTGCGGTGGGCGGCCTGCTCTTCGGTCGCCTTCGGGTCGATCTCGAGCTTCCACTGCTCCGGGGGCTTCTCGCCCAGGGTCACCGGTAGCTTCACGAGCCGTCCGCGGCGGGCCACCAGGAGGGTGACCTTCTGGTCGGGCCGGTACGCCTCCAGCCGCTCGTCGAGCTCCTGGGGCGGCACCCGCCACCCGTCGAGGGCCAGAATCTCGTCCTCGGCGTCCACCCCGGCGGCGGCGGCCGGCGTGTCGCGGCGAACGTGGGTGATCAGGAGACGGCCGTCCTCGACCTTGGTGTCGGCGCCGAGCCACCCCGCCGGCTCCTCGTGCTCCTTGGTCTTGTCCTTCTCCGGCGCGGCGAAGCGCAGGCCGAGCCACTCGAGAGCCGGCTTGTAGTCGAGCTCCTCGGTGGAGTCGAGGGCCCGGTCGAGGAACTCTCCCAGGTCGCGCCCCGCCACCTCGGAAAAGACCCGGCGCATCTCCTCGCGCCGGAAGCCGCGCTCGGGCGGGAAGCGCTTCCAGGCCAGGCGCATCGCGTCATCGAGGCTCTTGGTGCCGCCGGTCGCCCGTCGGATCTCGGCGTCGAGGAGGAAGGCCACCACCGCGCCCTTGGTGTAGTAGCTGACGGCGGTGTTGATCGTGCTCTCGTCGGGCCGGTAGAGCTTGATCCAGGCGTCGAAGGAGGCGAGCTCCATGGGCTGGACCTTCCGCCCCGGGGTGGTCTGGAGCCTCTCGATCTGGCGGCTGAGGTGCTCGAGCTCTTCGGCGCTCGTGGACAGGCCCGCGCGGTGGACCAGCAGGCCGTCGTAGTACGAGGTGATGCCCTCGGCCACCCACAGGCTCCGGGTGTAGGTCTCCGCCTCGTAGTCGAACGGCCCGAGCTCGGCGGGGCGGAGGCGCTTGACGTTCCAGGCGTGGAAGAGCTCGTGGGCCACCAGGCCCAGCCAGTCGAGGTAGCCCTTGTGGGTCCCGGCCTTCCAGCGGCTGGTCATGAGCACCGAGGATCGGGCGTGCTCCAGGCCGCCGCCGGCCTCCACGATCAGGTTCATGAACAGGTAGCGCTTGTACGGGATCAGGCCCCAGAAGTCGCGCTCGGTTTGGACGATCCGCTCCACGTCGGCGAGGGCCTTGGCGTCGTCCCAGATCCCCTCGCCGCCGTGCTCGAGGAGGTGGTGCGGCACGCCGTCGACCTCGAACGTCCCGACCCGGCCGGTGCCGGCGAAGATCGGCGAGTCGACCAGGGTGTCGTAGTCCGGGGCCCGGAAGGTGCCCGGGGAGGGGCTCTCGAGAGACGAGAGGGCGAGCGGCCAGGCGGAGGGCATCTCGAGGCGCACCTCGTAGGCCGCCGGAGCCGGGCCGTGGTCGGCGGCCGGGACCAGGTAGGTGGCCGCGCCGTTGAGCAGGGCGAAGCCGGGCGCCACGAAGTCGGTGCGCACGCTCAGCTCGTGGCAGTAGAGGGAGTAGCTCACCCGGACCGGGGCGCCGCCGTTCGCCACGCGCCAGCGGTTCTTGGAGACCTTCGTCACCGGGACCGACCGGCCGTCCGCGGTCTCGGCGCTCACCTCTTCGACGTTTCTCGCGAACTCCCGGACCAGATAGGAGCCGGGCGTCCAGACCGCCATCATGAGCTCGAGATCGCGCCCCGCCTCGCCGGCCGGGACCTGAGCCCTGATCTGGGCCCCGATCTGGGCCTCGATCTCCACGAGGTGATTCGCGGGGTCGGGAAAGCGAAGCGTGTAGCGGACCGTGAGTGGGCCTGCGGCCTCGTGCGGCGGTTCGGGCGCTCGGGCAGGGGCCTGTTCGGGGCGGGAGTCGGGGTGCATGGTCTCCGGAGTTGCCGCGGCAGGGATCACGAGGGTCGCCAGCAGCCCGAGGGTCCCGGCGATCGTGGCGAACCGGTGCATCGGAGGCGCAACCTTACCGGCTGAGCAGCGGAATTGCCAGGGTCGGCGACTCCGGGCCCACCGGTCCTCCCGCCCGGTAGAACCCGCTACGGACCGCGGTAGACTGCCCGGCCGGAGGGAGCCACTCCCATGACCGAAACGACCGCAAAGACCGCAAAGACCGAGAAGATCGAGTCCGTCGAGCGTGCCAACGAAGCGATCCGGGAGGCCTCGCCCGCCCTCCACGACGCCCTCTCACCCCTCGGGCGGCGGGCCTTCTTCCCCCAGGACATTCCGTTCCAGGCCGCCCAGGCCCGGGGCAAGCGCTACAACGGGACGATCGGCCAGATCACCGACGGCCGCGGCCGGGCCGTACCGCTTCCTTCGATGGAAGCTGGGCTCTCGGGCCTTCCCGAAGCGGCCCGCAACCGGGCGCTGCTCTACTCGCCGGTCGAAGGCATCGCCGAGCTGCGACGCCTGTGGCGGGAGTGGCAGCGGCGGCTCCCGGGGATCCCGGAGGGCGTGTGCTCGACCCTGCCGGCCGTCACCGCCGGCCTCACCCACGGTCTCTCCCTGGTCGCCGACCTGTTCGCGGGGCAGGGCCGGACGGTGGCCGTGCCGCGGCCGTTCTGGGGCAACTACCGGCAGAGCTTCGCCCTGCGGACCGGCGCCCGGCTGGCGAGCGCGCCCGCCTTCGTGCCGTCCCGCGGCGGGGCGCGCTTCGATCCCCTGGCCCTCGAGAAGGCCCTCGAGGCGGCGGCCCTGCCGGCCGGCGAGCCGGCGGTGGCGATCCTCAACCTGCCCTCGAACCCGGGCGGCTACTCCCCGACGCCTGCCGAGCGCGGCGAGATCGCCGCCTCCCTGGTACGCGCCGCGGAGGCGCGTCCCCTGGTGGTCCTGTGCGACGACGCCTACGCCGGGCTCGTCTACGAAGAGGGAATCCCGGCGCGCTCTATGTTCTGGGACCTCCAGGGGCGCCACCCGAACCTGGTGCCGGTGAAGGTGGACGGCGCCACCAAGGAGCTCTCCTACTTCGGCGGCCGGGTGGGCTTCCTCACCTTCCCGTTCGAGCCCGACTCGCCGGTGGCCCAGGCCCTGGAGAGCAAGGTCAAGTGCCTCGTGCGCGCCGCCATCGGCTCGCCGGTCGCGACCGGCCAGGTGCTGGCGCTCCAGGCGCTCGAGAGCGGCCGGGCGGCGGACGAGGTGGAGGCGGTGCGGCGCCTGCTCGCCGGGCGCTACCGGGCGCTCCGGGCGGCCCTCGCGGGGTGCGACAGCGGGCTCCTCCGTGCGCTGCCCTTCAACTCGGGCTGCTTCGCCCTGCTCGAGCTCGGGCCGCGGGCCCGGGAGGCGGGCCTGGCCGCCGACGGCGTCCGCCGGCATCTCCTCGAGGCCGAGGACACGGGGGTCGTGGCGGTGGGCGAGGAGTTCCTCCGGATCGCCTACTGCTCGGTGGCCGAGGAAGACCTTCCCGAGCTGGTCGAGAGGCTCGAGAGGGGCGTCCGGAACCTCGCCGCCGCCGCGACGGTGTCCGAGTAGCCGCGAGTAGCCGCGGTCAGCCGCGGGCGTTGTCGGACACCAGGACCCCGCGCAGGCGTTCGGCGTCGACCGGCTTCGTCAGGTGGTGGTCGAAGCCGGCCTCGAAGGTGCGGCGGATCGTCGCCTCGTCGCCGTAGCCGGTCACCGCCACCAGCCGGATCGCGGCGGTCCGGGGGTCGGAGCGCAGGATCTCGGCGACCTGCAGCCCGTCGAGGTCGCCGGGCAGATCGAGATCGCACAGGACCACGTCGGGCCGGAATCTGCGCACCTCCTCGAGGCCGCTCTCGGCGTCGGGCAGCGACTCGACCTCGTGGCCGAAGAGGCCCAGCAGCTCGCACAGCCCTTCGGCCGTGTCCCGGTGGTCGTCAATCACCACGATGCGCAGCGAGGCCGAGGCCGTGCGGTCGGGGGCCTCGCCGGTCCGGGGGGCCGGCGGCCCGCGGCGGGGCAGCCGGACGACGAGCTCCGCGCCGTGGCCCAGACCATCGCTTCCCGCCCGAATCGAGCCGCCGTGGGCCTCCACCATGCCCTTGACGATGGGCAGCCCGAGCCCCAGCCCTCCCGAGGACCGCTCGATGGCGTCCCGCGTCTGGGCGAAGGGCTCGAAGATCCGATCGAGCTCTCCCGGCTCGAGGCCGGTGCCCGTGTCGCGAACGACGAGCAGCGCGGCTTGCTCCTCCGCACCGGCCGCCTCGACCGCCTCCATCGGAGCGGCGGCCACGCAGATCTCCACCCGGCCTCCGGCGTCGGTGAACTTGGCGGCGTTGGAGAGCAGGTTCAGGATCACCTGGGTCAGACGGGTCGGATCGCCGTCGACCCAGACGGGCTCGTCGGGCAGGGTCACCGTGAAGGCGAGGCCCGCCTCCTCGATGCGGGCGCGCTCGGCCTCGGCCAGGTCGCGCACCAGCTCGACCAGGTCCAGGGGATCGAGGCGCAGCGAGAGCTTCCCGCGCTCGATGCGGGAGATATCGAGGAGGTCATCTACCAGCAGGGCCATGTGGTTCATCTGCCGGCGGGCGATCTGGCGCATACGGGTGACCCGCTCGGCCTCGTCCGTGTCCTCGCGCATCAGGACCTCGAGGGCGGTGCTCACCGCGGCCAGCGGGTTCCTGAGCTCGTGGCCGAGCATGGCGAGGAAGTGGTCCTTCGCCGCGTTGGCGGCCTGGGCCTCGCCCTTGGCCGCCTCGAGCTCGGCGGTGCGCTCGGCGACCGCCCGGGCGAAGCGGCGGGCGCGGACCGCGGCCTGCTCGCCGAACCACGAGGTGAGGGAGAGCAGGAGCGCCACCACCACGGCCATGACCAGGGCGATCTCGGGCAGCCCGGAGCGCTCCTCGTCGACCAGTGCCTGGCCGGGGCTCACCTCGACGCTCCAGGCGGCCGTCCCGGGCACGTCGACCTTCAGGGTGCGCAGCCAGCGCTCCTCCGGCCGGGCGGGCTCCGGGCCGGCGGCGAAGACCTCCTGGTCGTCGGCGAGCACCCGCACTCGATGCGCCGGGGCCGCGCGATCGATCAGATCCGCGAGGGCGTCGCTGAGGGAGAAGAAGCCGGAGAGGTTCGCCGGCTTGTCCTGGGGGGTGTGGAGCGGCACCACCACGCGAACCGCCGTGCTGCCGCCGACGTCGGGGAAGGGCCCGACCACCTCCGGCTGCCAGGTGCTGCGGGTGCGCTCCGCCGCGTCGAGCAGCAGCGCCCGGCCCGCCGCCGAGAGGCGGGGCGCGCTCGACTGGTCGAGCCCCGGGCCGAGGAGCTTCATGCCGCCACCCGGGCCGATCCACTCGACCGCCTTCAAGGAGGGGAACCGCTCGAAGGTGTGGCGCAGCGCCGTGTTCCAGTCCTGGAGGGAGCGCGGAGCGGCGGCGCCGCTGCCCGGGTCGGACAGGTCCATGAGGGCGTCGCGCATGGCTTCCAACCGGTGCTCCACCTCGTTGCGGGCGCCGCGCGCCGCTAGGGCGGTCCGGCGATCGATGGCGGCGTCTTCCCGGGCGCCGAGGCCCTGCCAGAAGACCAGGCCGGCGAGGAGGACCGCACCGCCGAGCAGAAAGGGGAGCCAGGTGTTGCCGGTCTCGCGCCGCGCCCACCAGTGGCCGAAGGCCAGGGCGAGGGCGCCCGCGCCCATCAGGCCCAGCCCGGTCCAGTGCGAGCCCTGGCGGAGCACCAGGAGCGTGGCCCCCACGATGACTGCCGCGACGCCCAATGCCAGCGGTGAGCGGCGCGCAGCGGTCTGGAGGCTGTGAGTAAGGCCCATGAGGCAGCGCCGGCCGGGGAGCACGGCCGATCCGGAATCCTCAGTTTCTCACAGGCGTCAGCGGTCCGGGTCGCCGTCGCCGTCCAGGGTGCGATCGAAGAAGTCCGCCGCCGTCCGGGCTGAAGTCGGTGGCCCGGAAGCCCCAGTCGTGGACACCGTGGATGTCGACGCCGGCGGCGAAGAGAGCGCAGGCACAGGCGACGAAACGCGCCGGGAGCCGGCGGGGGAAGCGCCCCATGGCGGTGACCTCCGGGAAGCTCGAGGGAACCGCCGAAGGCTGGCACCACCAAAGGCAGCGGACACTTGACCTTAGCCAAGAGATGCCAATAAGATCAGTGGGCTGACATTAGAGGAGCAACATGAGGGAAGTCCCTGAGGAACAGATACTTACCCGGGTGCGGACGGAGAACCCATGGTGGGAGACCGGCGAGGTGCCCCAAACCATGGCCCGCCTCCGGCCGAGGCCGTACCTGGACCTGTTCTTCCCGCTGGTCAGCCAGCGCGAGGTCCGACGTGGCATCGTGCTTCTCGGACCCCGGCGGGTCGGGAAGACGGTGCTCTTGCACCACACGATCCAGCGGCTGCTGCGGCAGGGCGTCAAGAGGACGTCGATCGCCTACTTCTCCGTCGATCACCCCCTCTACAACGGCTTGAGCCTCGAGAGCTTCCTCAGGTACTTCCGAGAGGCTACAGGGACCGACTTCACCTCCACGCCGACCTACGTCTTCTTCGACGAGATCCAGTACCTCCGAGATTGGGAAGTGCATCTCAAGGCTCTCGTGGACGACTTCGAGCCTCTACGGGCGGTCGGCTCCGGCTCGGCCGCGGCGGCGCTCCGTCTCAAGAGCCGGGAATCCGGAGCCGGCCGATTCACCGACTTCCTGCTTCCTCCGCTCACCTTCCATGAGTACCTGGAGCTTCTCGACAAGCGGGAGCTCATTCACCACGACCGCGCTGGCGGGCTAGTCGTCGAAGACCTGGAGGAGCTCAACCGAGATTTCGTCCACTACCTCAACTTCGGCGGCTACCCGGAAGTCCTCTTCTCTGAAGCGATCCAGTCGGACCCGGTGCGATTCATCAAAGCCGACATCATCGACAAGGTTCTGCTGCGAGATCTCCCCAGTCTCTACGGAATCCAGGACATCCAGGAGCTCAACTATCTGTTCACTACCCTGGCGTACAACACGGCCAACGAGGTGTCGCTGGACGAGCTGTCCAAGGGTGCTGGTGTCGCGAAGAACACGATCAAGAGGTACATGGAGTACCTGGAAGCCGCATTCCTGGTCAAGGTCGTACACAGAGTGGACCGAAGTGGCAGGAGGTTCAAGCGGGCCAACTTCTTCAAGGTGTACCTGACGAACCCCTCCATGCGAGCAGCTCTCTTCGCTCCCATCGGGCCGGAGGATCCCGCGATGGGCGCTCTCGTGGAGACCGCCATCTTCTCCCAGTGGTTTCACGAGGAGCGAAGCGAGCTCCACTACGCCCGATGGACCCAGGGCGAGGTCGATTTGGTACCCCTGGACGCAGCGGGCAAAGCTTGGGGAGCGATCGAGGCGAAGTGGAGCGACCGGTTCTTCGCCAGGCCTCATGAGCTGCGGAGCCTGTTGCAGTTCTGCCGCTCCAACAAGCTCCGGAAGGCCAAGGTCACCACTCGCCTCAAGAGTGGGAAGAAGATCATCAAGGATGTGGAGATCGATTTCGTTCCGGCGGCGGTGTACTGCTTCCAGATCGGCTTCTCGATCCTGAGCGGCAGGTACCTCGAGACCCTTGTCGGTGAGCGACTCGATCCTCCGGGCCTCCTGGCTTGAACGACTATCGCCCGGCGCCTCTAGAGGTCCAGCGCTCCGAGGCTCGAGGCATCGAGTGCCTGCTCGAAGAGACGCGTGAGCTCATCGGCGGACGCGATGGCGTCAAGCCGGCTTCTGGTCTCGGCGGAAACCGGCCCGAAGCGCCGCTCGAGGAGATCGGCTACGAGGGTGCGCATCCCCTCCAGGCGGCCGGTCTCGATGCCCTTCTCGATGCCCTTCTCCATCCCCCTCTCCATTCCCTTGGCTTCGCCCTCTGCTTTCAGCGTATCGGCCCAGCTCATTTCCATGGTTGCCACCTCCTCGTTCCCCTCCTCGGCCAGTAGAGCTTCGTACTCTTCCTGTGCCGCGTCGTCCAATTGTATGTAGGTCTCCACGATGTTGGCCAGCAAGAACCTCCGGGCGTCGTCGACCTCGGCGCGCCCGACCCCCCTCAGGCACTCGATCCGGTGTTCGGGAGCCGAGAGAGCTCCAGGGTCCATCAATGCGGCGAGCGCTGCGGCCAGGGCCTCCGGCCGGTCCAGGTAGTTGGCCGCCTGACTTCGCGAGAGGCCGAAGGCCCAGTAGCTGAACGTGGCGAGTTGATATCCGAAGAAGCGCTCCTCTACGGTGAGCCGCGAGATGTCGGGATCACCTCCCCGGAGGTAGAGCACGACGGGCAGTACAGGCTTCCTATCCCGCAGCCAGAGCTGCATGGCGTACCTCCACATGCGGTGGCCCATGGCGTCGCTCCCCCGGGCCTCGGCTTCGATCTCGACATGCACGAGGACTAGGTCCATCTCGCCCTCCAGGGTCTCGACCTCGGCCACGAGATCGAGGTAGCGATGCTCGCCGTCGGTCGTGTCGGTGAAGCGCTCTTTGTCGCGAAAGCGCGGTTGGTCCAGGCGGAGCCGCTCGGCCAGATCCGGCAGGACGATCCGGATGAAGTCGGCGAAGAAGGCCTGGAGTAGCTCCTTGAAGAGCTGGTCGTGCAAGCGGTGTCTCCCCTCGGTGTGAGAAGTGGGTGGTCGCGCCCCCGGCCAGTCCGGGGACTTCATCTATCCAGGACGCGGGATCGGACCGGAACCTGGCAATCGAGGTCCACAGGCATGCGAACTCTCTTTTTTGTCGTTCCGAGTGAGGACTCGCGCGGAGCGCGAGCCGCAGTCGAGGAACCTCAGCGGGC
>CAVUBL010000017.1:0-329145 GCA_963739795.1 uncultured Acidobacteriota bacterium
ATCCGTGGGTCGTCCAGGAGCACGTCGAATCGCGGCCGTACCTCTACCTCGATCCCGCGCGCGGCTGCTGCGAGCACGACGTCGTATGGGGCCTGTACGCCATCGGAGCCAGCTACGGCGGGAGCTTTCTGCGCCTGATGTCGAAGGCCGGCGGCTCCGGTGTCGTCAACTCGGCGCAGGGGGCCACGGAGGGGCTGATCATGGAAGTGGAGGCTTGAGGGGCCGGTGAGTCTCCTGTCCCGTACCCGACGCCGGCGTACACCTTAGGTGACTGAAGTCCTCACAATCCATCAAGTTGCATATCAAGGAGATGATCGAAGATGCCTGAAGCCCGCCCCATGCGGTTCCTTCGACTGCTGAAGCTCGCCGGCCTCACCTCCGTCCTGTCTCTCGTCATCTCCTTGCCCTCGACCGCCCACGAGGTTCGGCACGTCGGTCCGCAGGGCCAGTACACCCTGGTCGTCGGATGGCTCAACGAGCCCGCGTTCGCCAACGAGATCAACGGCGTGGACATTCGCGTCCTCCGCACCGCCGACAAGGCGCCGGTCAACACGAGTCGGGGTGACGTCGTGGACCTCGACGTCGAGGTCCAGTACCTGGCGGCGGAGAATGCGAAGGCGGACGTCATCGACTCCATGAAGCTGCCGTCGAAGCCGACGATCACTCCCGGTACCGACAACCGATACGCCTCCTGGTTCAAGCCGGTGCGTCCCGGGGCCTACGCCTTCCGGATCACGGGAAAGATCTCCGATGCGAGCGATCCCAAGGCGGGCGAGGTCACGATCGACGAGACCTTCGTTTGCGGCAAGGGATCGAAGGCCGAGCACGGGTTCGTCTGCCTCGAGGAGCCGGTGGTCTTCCCCGAGCAGGGCATGGCCAAGGGCGGGAGCCGCTGACCACGCCACGGCCTCCGGGCCGGATCGGGAGCGGCACTAAGAGTCTGCGCGGCAGAAACACGTAGCCGCGCGCAAGGGTCTTACGGGGTGGATCCAAGGCGCGAGGAGGAGTCGATGCAGGGACATCGTGGACGACGAGCAACGCAGGAGACGCCCCGTACCCCCCTTGCGCCCTATGGGTTGCGGCGGCGTGGGGTCGTCTATGTCGTTCCCGCTCCTCGACGATGGCTCGGCATCGCCTGCGTCGCGGTGCCTCGTATCCGGCCCCACGGCGCTCGCAACGCGACTGCGCGTTTCTGCCGCGCAGACTCCTAGGTATGTCGGAGCACTCGTCCAGCGACATTCGAATCCTCGGCGGCCGACAAGTCGATCGGCTCCTCGCCGGGAGGGAGAGCGAGGTCATCGAGGCGGTGCGTGAGGCCTACCTCACCCATTACCGAGGGGGGACCTCGCTACCTCACTCGATCTTCCTCCGCTTCCCCGGCGACCAGACGAATCGCATCATCGGCCTGCCCGCCTTTCTCGACGGTGCGCAACCGGTGGCCGGGATGAAGTGGATCGCCTCGTTCCCCGGCAACCTGGATCTCGGGCTGAGCCGCGCCTCGGCCGTGATGATCCTCAATTCCTGTGCGACCGGCCGGCCGGTCGCGATCGTCGAGGCCTCGATCATCAGCGCCCGTCGGACGGCGGCGAGCGCCGCCCTGGCGGCTCGGGAGCTGACCGCGGGCCAGCCCGCGATCGAGGAGGTGGGCCTGGTCGGGACCGGCTTGATCAATCTCGAGACCGCCCGCTTTCTGGCGGCGAGCCAGCCGAGCGTGGAGCGCTTCGTCGTCTTCGACCTCGACCGAGCCCGGGCCGAGCGCTTCGCGACGGTGCTTTCCGAGACGGGCTCCGGCCTCGAGACCGAGGTGGCCCCGTCGCTCCCGTCGGTTCTCGAGCGCTGCCGCCTGGTCGCCTTCGCCACCACGGCGGCCGAGCCCCACGTGAGCGACCTCTCCGCCTGCCCGGCCGGCTCGACCCTTCTCCACACGTCGCTCCGCGACCTGGCGGCCGGTGTCGTGCTGCGCGCCGACAACGTCGTCGACGACGTCGATCACGTCTGCCGGGAAGGGACGTCGATCGAGCTGGCCGCCCGGCGATCATCCTCCCGCGACTTCATCCGTTGCACGCTGGGCGAGGTGCTCGCCGGGGAGGCGCCGCCGAAGCCGAATCCGGCGACCCCGACGATCTTCAGCCCGTTCGGTCTCGGCATCCTCGACCTGGCGGTCGCCCGGCTCGCGCTCGTCCGCGCTGCCGCGGAGAACCTGGGAACGATCCTGGAAGACTTTCTGCCTGTTGAAGACCCTCTGAGGAGGAGACATCCATGAAGGACCTCAAGAACCGCGACTTCCTCGGTTTGAAAGATTTCACCCGCGACGAGCTCGAGCACCTCCTCGACCTCGCCCTGGAGCTCAAATCCGGCCGCGACCGGACGAAGTATCTCGACGGCAAGACTCTGGGCATGCTGTTCACCAAGCCCTCGACCCGCACCCGGATCTCGTTTCAGGTGGCGGCACGCCAGCTCGGCGGCCACGCCGAGTACTACCACCCGGACCAGCTTCAGATGTCGAACCACGAGACGCTCATCGACACCGCAGAGGTGATGAACCGCTTCCTCGACGCCATCGTGATCCGCCGCTACGACCTCTCGGACTACGGCGCGGGGCGCCGGGCCCTCGAGACCTTCGCCGAGCACTCGGACGTGCCGATCATCAACGCCCTGGACGACAAGGAGCACCCCTGCCAGATCATGGCCGACGTCCTCACGATCCGGGAGCGCTTCGGAGACGACTACAAGGGCAAGAAGGTGGTCTTGACCTGGGCCTTCGCCGAGCGTCAGAAGTCGCCCGGGGTGACCCACTCCTGGCTGATGGCGGCCTCGATCCTGGGCCTTAACTTCACGATGGCCTTCCCCGAGGGCTTCGAGCCCGACCCGGAGTACGACGCCTTCGCCCGCGAGGCGGCCAAGGCCTCCGGTGCCACCATCGAGTACTCCCACGACCTGGACGAGGCCTCCGAGGGGGCGGACGTGATCTACGCCAAGAGCTGGAAGAGCCTCGCCTCGACGGTGGAGGAGGACCGGGCCCTTCGCCAGAAGCACCGCGAGGCCTGGCGGGTCGCCCGGCGCCACTTCGACCGCGCCAACCCGGGGGCGGTGTTCATGGACTGCATGCCGCTGATCCGCGGCGACGAGGCCGACGCCGACGTGGTCGACGGCCCCATGTCCATTCGCTACGACGAAGCCGAGAACCGGCTCCACGCCCAGAAGGCGATTCTCGCCGCGCTGATCTAGCCTCGGAACGCTCCCATGCACCGCGTAGTCATCGCCGATCCCCTGGCGCCGGAAGGCCTCGCCCTGCTCGAGGAGGGCGGGATTGAGGTTGTCGACGCCAGCGCCCTCTCCCGCGAGAACCTCCTGGGGCGCCTGGCCGAGGCCGACGCTCTGCTGGTCCGCAGCCGGACCCGCGTCGACCGGGAGCTGCTCGAGGCCGCTCCGGCGCTCAAAGTCGTCGGCCGGGCGGGGATCGGGGTCGACAACATCGACCTCGACCGGGCCACCGAGCGGGGTGTGCTGGTCTTCAACGTCCCGACAGCGAACCTCCTCTCGGCCACCGAGCACACCTTCGCCCTGCTCCTCTCCCTGGCACGGCGGGTGGCCGCGGCCGACGCCGCCATGAAGGCGGGGGAGTGGAACCGCAAGGCATTCGTCGGGGTCGAGCTGCACGGCAAGCGCCTCGGGATCGTCGGCCTCGGCCGGATCGGGCGCGAGGTCGCGCGCCGGGCCCGGGCCTTCGGCATGTCGGTCGTCGCCCACGACCCGTTCCTCGACCCGGCTGTCGCGGCGCGCCTCGACCTCGAGCTCCTCGGTCTCGACGAGCTCCTGGAGCAGGCGGACGCGGTCACGATCCACGTGCCTCTGACGGACGGGACCCGTCACCTCCTGGCCGCCCCGGAGCTCGCCCGCTTGCGCGAGGGGGCGCTGCTGGTCAACTGCGCCCGCGGCGGCGTGGTGGACGAGGTCGCCCTCCTCGCGGCCCTGGAGTCCGGCCACCTCGGCGGCGCGGCTCTCGACGTCTTCGAGCAAGAGCCCCCGACCGACCGGCGCCTCGTGCGCCACCCGCGGGTGGTGGCGACCCCGCACCTCGGGGCCCAGACCCGGGAGGCGCAGGACCGGGCCTCGCGCGAGGCGGCCCGGATGGCCCTCGAGGCACTCCGCGGCTCCCTGGCCGTCTCGGCGGTCAACTTGCCGTTCACCTGGGACGGCGAGCGCGACCCGGGCTACCTCGTGCTGGCCGAGCAGCTCGGCCGGCTCGCCTCGGCGATCGTCGGAGGGGGAGTGCGGAAGATCGCGGTCGACCTCTGGGGTCTCGAGGACGGCCTCGCGCGCCCGGTGAGCTTGGGGGCCGCGCGCGGGGCGCTGACCACCTCCCTCGGCCGATCGGTGGGGTTCGTCAACGTCGAGCGGGTGGCTGCGGAGCGCGGTGTCGAGCTCGTGCGCCGAAGCCGGAGCGGACAGGGGGACTACCCGACGGCGATCGGGGTCTCTCTGGCCAATGGAGCGAGCGAAATCGAGCTCGCCGGCACCCTCCTCGACGGGCGGCGGCCCCGGGTCGTGCGCTTCGGCTCGATCCCCCTGGAGTTCACCCCGGAGGGCCGGCTGCTGATCCTGCGCAGCTACGACCGGCCCGGCGTCGTGGGCGCCGTCGGAAACCTCCTGGGCGAGGCGGGGGTCAACATCGCCGACGTCCACCTGGCGCGCAAGGACGGCGAGGAGGACGCTTGGACCGTCCTGCGTCTCGACCAGGATCCCGAGCCGGCGGTCTTGGAGCGGCTGGCGGCGCTCCCGGCGGTGCGAACGGTTCGCCGGGTCGACCTCGGCCGGCCGTGGACCGCCGGAGGGGCTTCGCCGCCTGATGCCGCCGAGTGATCGCGTCACGAAAGCCCGCCAGCGTACACCTAGAGAGAGAACCGAGAACTTTCAGCCTCTGAGGAGAGCATGTCCATGAGCGAGTTACCGTACAAGCTGTCGAAGGGCGATCACAAGATCATCTACCGGCCGATCCGCGATGACGCCCGCGGCGAGCTCAAGGCGGCCATCGATCGGAAGTACGTGCACGTGAAGTTCACCGAGACCCGGGGTGGCACCGAGCTCGGCTTCCCCCTCGACGAGGAGCGCTCGGACCTGACCAAGGCGGACTGGGAGAAGGGCAAGGGCTCGGTCCACCTGGAGGGCGAGCTCAACCTGGACGGCGTGCCGGTTCGGGTGGTGGCCGACCTGGACCTGGGCAAGGTCGAGGGCAAGGGTCACCTGGTGATCCTGGAAGAGAAGGAAGCCGAGGCGACGGCCGCGAGCTGACGGCCGCTTCATCCCGCTCCCCCCATCCCTGCTACGATGGAGGTATGCCCAAGCTCGGCAAGATCGTCTTTTTCGGCACTCCCGAGTTCGCCGTTGCCACTCTCGAAGCGCTGATCGCGGCGGGCCGCGAGCCCGTGGCGGTGGTCACCCGGCCGGCGGCCCCCGCCGGCCGGGGCCAGGAGGTCCAGGACCCGCCGGTCGCCGTGGCCGCTCGGGATCACGGTCTGGATGTCCTCCAGCCCGAGCGGGTTCGGGACGAGTCCTTCATCGAGCGGATGCGCAAGCTCGCGCCCGACCTCTTCGTGGTCGTGGCGTTCGGCCAGATCTTTCCCGCCGAGCTCCTCGCGGTCCCGAAGCACGGAGCGCTCAACCTCCACGGCTCCTTGCTCCCCAAGTACCGCGGCGCCTCGCCGATCCAGTCCGCGATCGCCAACGGCGAGAAGAAGACCGGCGTCACCACGATGCTGATGGAGGAAGAGCTCGACGCCGGGCCGATCCTGCTCCAGGCCGAGGTCGAGATCGGCCGCTCGGAGACCGCCGGCGAGCTCGCGAAGCGCCTCGACACCCTAGGCGCCGAGCTCATGGTCGAGACGGTCGACAAGCTCGAGAAGGGCAAGGGGATCAAGCCGCGCAAGCAGCGCGAGGAGAGCGCCAGCTACGCCAGCAAGTTCACCAAGGACGACGGCCGTATGAACTGGGCCCTCGGGGCCGAGGAGCTCTACAATCGCATGCGGGCCCTCGACCCGTGGCCGGGCATGACGGCCAACTTCAAGGGCCGGCCGATCAAGATGCTGTGGGGCGTACCCATGACCTGGGAGAAGGGTCCCTCCGGGTTCACGGGGACCTACCTCGGCCTGCGCCAGGGCAAGATGGCGATCCTCTGCGGGGGCGACACGGTGTTCGGCATCGAGGAGCTCCAGCGCCCGGGCAAGAAGGCCCTACGCGCCTCGGACTTCGTCAACGGCGAGCGCATACGAGTCGGCGAACGCTTCGCCTGAGCCCGTGAAGCCGTCCGCGCCCGACCACTTCGCTCCGCGCACGCTTCGCGCGGCAGAGCCCGCGGACGCCTGATCGCGGGCGGATACGTCACCATGAGCAAGGTGCGGTACCAGCCCGCCGGCCGGCGGGTACAGACGAGCCAAGAGAGCGTGCGGGCCGCCGCGGCCTGGGTGGTCGAGCACTCCCTCGCCTCGCTGGCGCCCGTCGAGACCTTTCTCGGCGGAGCGGTCGAACGCTTCGATCCCCGGGACCGGGGCCTGCTGGTCGAGCTGGTGATGGGCACCCTGCGCTGGCTGCGGCGCCTGGACGCGGTGATCGAGGCGGCGAGCGACCGGGGCCTCGACCGGATCGACCCGGTGCTCGTGGCGCCGTTGCGAATCGCGGTCTACCAGATCCTTTTCCTCGACCGGGTGCCGTCCCACGCCGCGGTCAACGAGGCCGTGGACCAGGCGCGCCGCCTCACCCACAGGGGCGGGGCGAGCTTCGCCAACGCCGTCCTGCGCCGGATCGCCCGCTCGCCGCGCCTGGCCGACTGGCCGGTCCGGGAGCGGGAACCCACCCGTCGGCTGGCGATCGAGATGAGCCACCCGGACTTCTTGGTGGCGCGCTGGCTCGAGCGCTTCGGCCGCGACCGCACGCTGGCCGTGCTCGAGGCCAACAATCGCCCGAAACCACTTCACTTGCTGGCGTTTCGGGACCGCGGCGGACGCGAGATCCTCGCCGAGTCGCTGATCGACGCCGGCCTGGAGGTCGAGCCGTCGGCCCTCTCGGCCTTCGGGCTCCTCGTCCGGTCCGGCGACCCCTTCGCCTCCGAGCCGTTCCGGGACGGCGACCTCTACATCCAGGACGAGGCGAGCCAGGTCTCCGCTCTGATCCCCCCTCCGGCGCCGGGGGAGAGGATCCTCGACGCCGCCGCCGCGCCCGGCGGCAAGAGCTTCGCCCTGCTCGCCGCCGAGCCGACGGTGCGGCCGGTGCTCGCCGACCTGGACCCGGGCCGGATCGCCACCCTCCGGGCCAACCTCGGGCGGCTCCGTCGCCCCCTGCCGGTGGTCGCCGCCGACAGCCGACTGCCCCCGTGGTCGACCCATTTCGACCGGGTGGTGCTCGACCTGCCCTGCACGGGCACCGGGACCCTGCGCAAGCACCCGGAGCTCAAGTGGCGGATCAGCCCGGAGGAGATCGGACGCCTGGCGAGCAAGGCCCTAGGGCTACTGACGGCCTCCGCGCCCCTGGTGGCGCCGGGCGGGCTCCTGGTGGCGATCACCTGCTCGCTCGAGGCGGAGGAGAACGAGGACGTGGTGGCCCGGTTCCGCGCGCACGAGCCAGGCTTCGCCCCGGTGCCCCTCGAAGAGCTCCTGCCACCCCCCCTCGACCGGTCGATTCGCGGCCCGGGGTTCTGGCGGATCTTCCCCGGAGGAGACCACGACGGATTCTCGGTTCACGCACTCCGTCGAAGCGGGGGTTGAAACGGAGGAAAGCCCCGAGAAACGGGGCGCGCGGTGTTGACAGGCGGAAATCGTTGCCGTATCGTGTGCTCGGTTTTCAGCAAGCCTGAGCACTGAACGATACCAAGGAGGAGAGCTATGGCTGGTAAGGCCCACATTGTGGATGCGGTGGTGGACGCGGTCGAGGGACTGACCAAGAAGCAGGCCGCCGAGGCGTTCGACGCGGTGTTTGCGTCGATCACCAGTTACCTGAAGGATGGCGAGCGGGTTACGCTCCCGGGTTTCGGAAGCTTCTCGGTCACCGAGCGCGCCGCCCGCACGGGCCGCAACCCCGCGACCGGCGCGTCGATCCAGATCGCCGCCAGCAAGAACGCCCGGTTCAAGGCCGGCAAGGACCTGAAGGACGCCGTGAACCGCTGAACCACGGCAGAACGCTGGCCGGTCGCCCGAGAGACCGAACCAGCCGTTACGCGAGGCCCCGCACTCCCATGCCTGGGATGCGGGGTCTTCGTTTAAGGGGGGCGATCCGATCGGCCTACCTGACGTGGCGGTAGAGGCGGGCGAGGCGCCGGGGGGAGACCCCCAGGCAGTAGAGAATCCAGATCACCCAGTTCACCGTCACCGTCCGGGCGACCCCCCGAGTCTCGAACCGGCGGGCCGAGGTGGTCACGCGCTCGGGCAGGATGACGAGGCGGCCGTGGCGCCGGAGGCGCCGGATGAAGTCCAGGTCTTCCAGGATCGGCCAGTCCCGGTAGCCGCCCAGGGCCTCGAAGGCCCGGCGCGTGACGAACTGGGCCTGGTCTCCCAGGGGCGCCCGGGTGAGCCGGGTGCGCAGGTTGATCAGCCGTGCTCCCAGGTGCAGGACGCGGCGGGGAGAGTCGAAAGACAGAAGGAAGGCGCCGCCGACCGCGCCGTCCGCCAGGGCCTCGCGGATGCGGTCCTCCGCCCCGGGTGGCAGCGAGCTGTCGGCGTGGAGGAAGAGGAACACCTCCGAGCTCGCCGCGGCCGCCGCCCGGTTGAGCTGCCCGCCCCGTCCCGGCGGGCCGGTCACCACCCGGGCGCCCAGCTCCGACGCCACACGGGCCGTGGCGTCGCGGCTGCCGCCGTCCGACACCACCACCTCGTCGGCGGCGCCGAGCAGCGCGGGCAGCCGGATCCGGAGGTTCTGCTCCTCGTCCAGAGCCGGGATCAGGATGGCGATCGTCGGGGAGCCCAAGGCGGCGGGGATGCTAGCATGCGCGGCGGTGACCGACTTCTCTCACCTCGACGAGCGGGGCGCGGCGCGCATGGTCGACGTCTCGGGCAAGCCGGTGACCCGCCGCATCGCCGAGGCGTCCTGCCACGTGCGTCTCGCCCCGGAGACGGTCGCCCGCCTCTCCTCCCTGCCGAAGGGCGACGCCGTGGCCGTCGCCCGCCTCGCGGGCATCGGCGCCGCCAAGCGCACCGGGGAGCTGATTCCCCTGGCCCATCCTCTGCCCCTCGACCAGGTCGAGGTGGACGTGGAGCCGGCCGACGGCGGCGTGCGCATCGCGAGCCGGGTGGTCACCACCGCGCGCACCGGCGCCGAGATGGAGGCCCTCGTCGCCTGCTCGACGGCGGCCCTGGCTCTCTACGACATGGTCAAGGCGGTGGAGCGGGGCGCGGTGATCACCGACCTGCGCCTGGAGGCGAAGAGCGGCGGCGCGAGCGGCGAGTACCGGCGCGGGTCCGAGACGCCGTGAGCGCCCTCGCGACCGGCCTCGACCGTCTCCTCGCGCGTCTCGGGGAGGAGCCGTCGCTCCTCGCCGGGCGGCGCTGGGCGCTGCTCGGCCACGGCGCCTCGGTCACCTCCCGCCTCGAGCCCGCCCACCTCGCCCTCGCCCGCGCCGCCGGGGGGCCGCCGGCCCTGCTCCTGGGCCCGGAGCACGGCTACTACGGGGTCGAGCAGGACATGGTCCCCGCCCGGGGAGAGCGCGATCCCTGGACCGGCGCTCCGGTCGCCTCGCTTTACGGCGACTCGGAGGGCTCGCTGCGACCCGCCCCGGAGGTCTTTTCCGAGGTCGACCTCCTCCTCGTCGATCTCCAGGACGTGGGCAGCCGCTACTACACCTACGCCGCCACCGCCGCCTGGGCCGCCGAGGCGGCCCTCGCCGCCGGCTGCGAGGTCTGGGTGCTCGACCGGCCCAACCCCCTGGGCGGCGAGCGGGTGGAGGGGCCGTCCGTGGAAGCCGGGTTCGAATCGTTCGTCGGCGCCTTGTCCACCCCCGTTCGCCACGGCCTGACCCTGGGGGAGCTCCTCCGCCTCGAGGCCCGGCGCGGGGGGTGGCCGGACGGGCTCTCGGTGTGGCGGCTGGAAGGTTGGGCCCGGGCCGACGATTGGGAGGCGACCGGCCGGCCGTGGATCGCCCCCTCGCCCAACATGCCCTCGCCCGTGACCGCCCGCCTCTATCCGGGGCTCTGCCTGGTGGAGGCGACGCGGCTCTCCGAGGGCCGAGGCACCACCCGCCCCTTTCAGCTCGTGGGCGCACCCGAGGTCGACCCGCCGCGCCTGGCCGAGGCCCTCGCCGCGCGTCTCGGCCCCGGCTCGGGTCTGGCGGCGATCCCCACCTACTTCCGCCCTCAGTTCCAGAAGCACGCGGGCGAGCGCTGCGGGGGGGTCGAGCTGGCGGTGACCGATCCCGCCCGCCTGTGTCCGTTCCGGGCCGGCGTCGAGCTGATCGCCGCCTTCGCCGAGGCCGCCCCCGAAGCCTTCGGCTGGCGGGAGGCGCCCTACGAGTTCGTCGCCGATCGCCCGGCGATCGACCTGCTGACCGGCAGCGAGGACTTCCGGTGCGCGCTCGAGAAAGGGGGCGATCCGGCGCCCCGACTCGCCGCCTGGCTTGCCACCTGGCCGGCCGTCGAGGCCGCGTTCCTCGAGGAGCGCCGTCCGGCCCTCCTCTATCCGCGGGCCGAGGAGCGGGAGGGGGTCCTGTGAAGCGGATCCACCTCTTGAGGCTGGCCGAGGGTGGGGAGGGCGCCGCGCCTGCTCCCGGTCCGGGCCCCGGTCCGGGACCCGATCCAGAGGCGCTCCGGCCGCTCTTCGAGGCGGGCCGCGCCGCGGGCCTGCGCATCGGGTGGCTCGACCTGCCTGACGGGGCCGGCGACGCCCCGGCGCCCCGGGCGCCGGAGGGCCTGGAGCCGGCCGCGGAGGCGGGCGCCTTTCGCGCGGTCGCGGTGGGCGGTGGCCGGGCGGTCTCGGTGAAGGCGACGTCAGGGCCGCCGGTCCTCGGCGATCTCCTCCGGGAGCACTTCCTGGGCTGCGCCCTGGTGGTGATCCGTGGGCGCCTGGCGGGCGCGCCGGAGCCGGACGAGGTGCCGCGCCTGGAGCCGGTCGCTGGGCGTTGGCGGGTGAGCCTCCCCGGCGGGGCCGCCCGGGAGCTCAGCGCCGACGAGCTCGTGGCCCGGCTCCGCCGCCCCCGCCCCTGGGGCGGGTGACGGCGGAGCCGAGACTCCGGGCGGGGAAGGGAAGGGGATCGAGGGGTTGTGGGGGGGAGCGGTTGACCGCAGCGGCACGGGCTGCCAGAATGCCGCTCTGCGGCATGGCCGATGTCCGTCCCTCCGGGACGTGCCGCGAGACCCCCGATCGAGCCTTCCGACATGCCGTCCTCCACGGACACCTCCGCCGCTCCTCCCCTCCCGGACACCGAGCCCATCCGGTTCTTCCTGCCAGGGCCGGCCTACGTGACCGAGGCCGCCCGCCAGGCCATGACCGCCCCCGTCGTCGGTCACCGTTCGCCGACCTTCAAGGAGGTCTACGGACGCCTCGCCGCCGGCCTTCCCGGGATCTTCCGGACCTCCCGGGACACCCCCTTCGCCACCGGCAGCGCGACTCTGGTGATGGAGATGGCGGTGCTCAACACGGTCTCCTCCCGGGTGCTGAACCTGGTCTGCGGCGCCTTCTCCGAGCGCTGGCACGCCATCAGCCTGGCCCTCGGCAAGCACGCCGACCGCGTCGACGTGCCGTGGGGACGGGCCGTCGACCCGGACCTGGTGCGCCGGGCGCTGCGCCGGGCCTCTTCGGCTGCGGGCGGCCACGGCTACGACGCGGTCACCGTGGTGCACAACGAGACCTCCACCGGTGTCCTCAACCCGCTCGCGGAGATCGCCCGGGCCGTGCGCGAGGAGAGCGACGCCCTGGTCCTGACCGACGCAGTCTCCTCCCTGGGAGGCGCGCCGCTCGAGACCGACGCCTGGGGCCTCGACTGGGTGCTCGCCGGGAGCCAGAAGGCCCTGGCGGCGCCGCCGGGTCTGGTGCCCTTTACCGTCTCCGAGCGCACCGAGGCGCGAGCCCGGGAGGTGGCGCCGCGCGGCTACTACACCGACCTGATCCGCTACCTCGACCAGCACCGCAAGGGCGGCCCCATCACCACCCCCGCCGTGCCGGTCGCCTACGCCCTGGACCACCAGGTCCGGGTGATCGCCCACGAGGGCCTCGAGGAGCGCTGGGCGCGCCACGCGCGGCTGCAGGGCCGGGTCGGGCGATGGCTCGAGGGGCGGGGCGGCGAGCTCGGGTTCGCTTCCGCTCCCGAGGCCGGTGTCCGGTCGCCGACGGTGAGCTGCCTGCGACCACCGCCGGGCCTGCCGGCACCGGAGCTCGTGAGTCGCCTGGCCCGTGCCGGGTTCACGCTGGGCGGGGGCTACGGGGCCTGGAAGGCGGACACCTTCCGCATCGGCCACCTGGGCGAGGTGCGCGAGACCGACCTGAACGCCCTGCTCGAGGCGATCGAGGAGGCGGTGGGGCCGGCCTGAGGCGCCGCCGACGCATTTACTGAAGCTCATTTTCCGGGAGGCTAGACCATGTCTCATCGCATCCTGATCTCCGACCCGTTACAGGCGTCCGGGATCGACATCCTGCGCGAGTCCGGTGCCGAGGTCACCGTGCTTTCCGAGGAGGAGCGCCCGCGCCTTGCCGAGATCCTGCCCGACTACGACGCCCTGGTCGTGCGCAGCATGACCAAGGTCACCCGCGAGCTGTTGGAGGCGGGCCGGCGGCTCAAGGTCGTGGGGCGCGCCGGCATCGGGGTCGACAACATCGACGTCGCCGCGGCCACGGAGCGCGGGATCCTGGTGGTCAACGCTCCGACGGCGAACCTCCTCTCGGCGGCCGAGCACACCTTCGCCCTGCTCCTCGCCGCGGCCCGCAACATCCCCGGCGCCGACGCCTCGATCAAGGCCGGCCAGTGGGACCGCAAGCGCTTCGTCGGGCACGAGCTCCAGGGCAAGACGCTGGGGGTGATCGGCTTCGGCAGGATCGGCCAGAAGGTGGCCGACCGGGCGCGCGCCTTCGGCATGGAGGTCATCGCCTCCGATCCCTTCCTGGACGCCGAGGTCGCGCGGCGCCAGGGGGTGGAGCTGCTCGAGATCGACGACCTCGTCGCCCGGGCCGACGTGGTGACGCTCCACACGCCCCTGACCGACGGCACCCGCGGGATCCTGTCGGCGGACCGGATCCGGGCCCTGAAGGAGGGCGCGCTGCTGGTCAACTGCGCCCGCGGCGGGCTGGTGGACGAGGTCGCCCTGCTGGAGGCTCTGGAGGCGGGCCGGCTGGCCGGTGCCGGCCTCGACGTCTTCGCCACGGAGCCGCCGGTCGACCTGGCCCTGGTGCGCCACCCGAAGGTGGTGGCCACCCCCCACATCGGGGCCCAGACCCGCGAGGCCCAACAGCGGATCGCCGTCGAGACGACCCGGATGGTGGTGGCGGCCCTCGAGGGCTCCCTGGCGGTCACCGCGGTCAACCTGCCCTTCCGCCCGGCCGGCACCCAGGGCGAGCCATACCTGCGCCTGGGCGAGCTCCTTGGACGCCTCGCCAGCGGCCTGATCGAGGGCGGCGTCGACGCCCTCGAGGTCGACCTTTGGGGCATCGACGAGGCCTTCCGCGTGCCGGCCGCGGTGGCGGTTCTGAAGGGGGCCCTGGAGCCGTTCCTGGGTGAGGCGGTGAACTACGTCAATGCGGAGCGGGTGGCGGCGGCGCGGGGCATCGAGGTGGTGCGCTCGACCCACTCGAGCTCCAAGGACTACCCGCACCTGGTGGGAGTCACGCTCTCGGGCGGCGGACGTCGGGTGTCGGTCCACGGCACGCTCTTCGGCGATCGAGACCCGCGGGTCGTGGAGTTCGAGGGGTTCCGCCTCGAGTTCCGGCCGGAGGGCAAGCTCCTGGTGCTGCGCAACCAGGACGTGCCCGGGGTGGTGGGGAAGATCGGCACGCTGCTGGGGCGCTCGGGGGTGAACATCGGGGACATCCACCTGGCGCGGCAGGGCGCCGAGGAGCAGAAGCTGGTATTGGCGGTTCTGCGCCTGGACCAGGAGCCGTCGGAGGAGACGCTCGAGGAGCTAGTGGCGTTGCCGGAGGTCTCCTGGGCTCGGGTGGTGGACATGGAGTAGCCCGGGGGCTCTCCCCGGGGGAACGGCGCGGCTCAGTCGGACCCAGCGGAGCAGGAGCCGCGCCTCGGCTCGGACCGCGCCCGGCCAGCTCGAACTCCGCGGAGCCCCGTTGAGCACGGTCCTCGACGCCCCCCGGAGGAGAGCCCCCGGCCCTCCGGGGTCGCTGACCGGGAACGCACCCCGCAGGTGCGCGGTCCGTGACGTCGCCGATCGGGAGCTTTCGGCCCTCCGAGGTTGGACTCTTCGGGGAGAGTCTGAGTCGCGGGGAGCTCCCCTCGCTTCGAGATCGGACTCCAAGCTGAATGTCTCCGCGGAATCTCGAGCTGAGTTTTCTCGAACTGTGGTCGAGGATGCTTCCTGAACCGGGTATCCTCGGGCGGCGTTGCCGTGGATGGAGAGCGTGGCAACCCCAGGCGTCTGACGAGGGCGGAACGATGACGAGCGAAACGAGCTTCTTGGGTGGCAGAGCGAGTGGGCGGCGGCGTCCCCTTCCCCCCCGTGGGGTGGGAAGGGGATCGAGGGGATGTGGGGGGCGCCCTATGGATCCAGCGGTCTGGAGTAGGCGTTTTGGGGAGCTTGGGCTCGAACGCTCGGCGTGGGCGGGGGAGCCGCATCTCAATACGCCCAGCCAGCTTCTAGTGCCTCGTTCGGTCGAGGCGGAGCTTCTCTAGACCCATGGCGCGAATCGGTCTGATCTTCGGTGGGCGGAGCGTGGAGCACTCCGTTTCGGTGACCTCCGCGCGCACCGTGGCGCAGGGGCTGGAGGCGGCGGGGCACGAGGTCGTTCCCCTGGGGATCGGACCCGACGGTGTCTGGGTGGAGCCGGGGATGGCGGAGCGCGCCCTGGCCGGGGACCTCGATCGGCTGCCCGCCTCCGGCGGGGCGATCCTCCCCAGCCTCTCGCGGCTGGTTGCCTCGGGGATCGAGGCCGCCTTCCCCATCGTCCACGGCACCTGGGGCGAGGACGGCACCCTCCAAGGCCTGCTGGAGATCGCCGACGTCCCCTACGTGGGCGCCGGGGTCGCGGCGAGCGCCCTGGCCATGAACAAGGTCCTGGCCAAGCGCCTCTTCGAGGCCGCCGGCGTGCCGGTGGTCGACTACGAGACGACCTCCCGCGCCGCCTTCGAGGCGGACCCCGCCGGCGCCCTCGAGCGCCTTGTCCGATTCGGCCGGTTCGCCCCGCCCCTCTTCGTCAAGCCCGCGGTCGGGGGCTCGAGCGTCGGCGTGCGCCGGGTCGCCCGGGCCAGCGACCTCGAGGAGGCGGTGCGCTTCGCCCTGCGCTTCGACGACGACGTGCTGGTGGAGCGGGGGGTCGCGGGGCGCGAGCTCGAGTGCGCCGTGCTCGGCGACGAGCCGCTGGAGGCCTCGGCGATCGGCGAGATCGTCCCGGGCCGGGACTTCTACGACTACGAGGACAAGTACCTGACCGACGGCGCCCGCCTGATCGCGCCGGCCGAGCTGCCGGAAGAGCTGGCCACGCGGATGCGGCGGACGGCGGTCGAGGCCTTCGCGGCGCTGGGCGGCCACGGCATGGCGAGGGTCGACTTCCTCCTCGAGGGCGAGACCCCCTACGTCAACGAGGTCAACACCCTCCCGGGCTTCACCAGCATCTCGATGTACCCGCGCCTGTGGGACCTCTCGGGCGTTCCCCTGGCCGAGCTCGTCGGCCGGCTGGTGGAGATCGCCCTCCGGCGCCACGGGCAGCGCCATCGCCTCGACGAAGGCATCCGGGACTGGATTCGACAGCTCGAGGCGCGCTGAGCCTCGCAGGTCAGCGGGCCGCCACCACCAGGGCGGCCCAGCCCAGGCGCTCGAGCTTGCGGCGAAGCGTTTCCGCATCTCTGCGGTCCGCGAACCGGCCGACCTGCACCCGGGCCCAGGCGCCGTCGGAGCGCACGGTGGCGTCAGGGAACTGCTGCGCCAGGAGGTCGCGCAGGGTCTTCGCCCGCTCCTCCTCGCTGAAGGCCCCCACTTGGACCGTGAAGGCCGTGACGGAAGCCTCGGAGGGAGCGGGCGCCGGCGCCGCGGCGGCTTCGAGGGAAGCGGGCTCCCCGGGGTCGACCACCGCCAGCTCCACGTGCGCGGTGCCCGGTCCCACCATGTCCAGGGCCCGGGCCGCCGCGTAGGAGAGGTCCACGACCCGGCCCCGCACAAACGGCCCTCGGTCGTTGATCCGCACCCGGCAGGTCCTGCCGTTGTCCAGGTCGCGGACCTCGACGATGGTGCCGAAGGGGAGGGACCTGTGGGCGGCGGTCATGGCGTGCATGTCGTAGCGCTCGCCGTTGGCCGTCCGATTCCCATCGAACTGGGGCCCGTACCACGAGGCGACGCCGCGCGCGATCACCCGGGGCCGCGCCTCGGGCCGGCGGTTTCCGCTACACCCCGCCACGAGAGCGAGGGCGAGCAGGACGCACGCCACCGCGAGGGAGACGAGCCGGAGGCGGGGCGTAAGGAGTCGTTCCATCGGCCGATGGACCTTCGAGTGGGGTCTGTCGAGGTAACAGATCGAACCGGCCGCGGGATTCCGTCGGCTTGAGGCAGCCGGCGGCGGCCGGCCTCCAGGCTCCGCGCGGGAGGGCCCCCGCTCAGACCCCTCCTCAGACCCGGGGCGCTTCGACGCCGGCGGCCTCGACCCGCTCCAGGGCCGGGTCCACCCGGGCGGCGAGGAACTCATCGACCTGGTCGGCCGAGCGCCCGGTGAAGGCCCGGGCGTCGAGGGCCCCCTCGATCTCGTCCCGGGAGAGGCGGAAGTCGGGATCGCCGGCGATGCGTTCGAGCATGGGGTTCCCGCCGCCGGCGGCGACCTCACCTCGGGCCTCGAGGGAGTAGCGGCGGATCCGCTCGTGGAGCTCCTGGCGGTCGCCCCCCTTGAGCACCCCCATCATGAGGAGGGTCTCGGTGGCCATGAAGGGGAGCTCGCGCTCCACCCGGGCGGCCACCGCCGCCTCTTCCAGGCGCAGGCCGGAGACCACATGGGCGGCCAGGGAGAGGACCGCGTCGGCGGTCATCAGGGCGTCGGGCAGGACAAGGCGGCGATTGGAGGAGTCGTCGAGGCTGCGCTCGAGCCACTGAGTGGCGCTGTTCAGGGGGCCGTTCAGGCTGTCGGTGATCAGCCGGCGGGCGAGGCCGCACATGCGCTCGGAGCGCACCGGGTTGCGCTTGTAGGCCATGGCGGACGAGCCCACCTGGGTGTCGTCGAAGGGCTCGCCCAGCTCGCCCACTCCCTGGAGCAGCCGCACGTCGGTGCCCAGCTTGTGGGCGCTCTCGCCGATCCCGGCCAGGGTCTGGAGCAGACGGCTGTCTTGCTTGCGCGGGTAGGTCTGGCCAGTGACCGGCCAGCTCGCCCCGAACCCGAGGCGCTCGGCCACCCGCTGGTCCAGCTTCCGAACCTTCTCGCCGTCGCCGTCGAAGAGGGTGAGGAAGCTCGCCTGGGTGCCGGTTGTCCCCTTGACTCCCCGGCAGCGCAGGGTCGCCAGCCGGTGCTCCACCTCCTCGAGGTCGTCGAGGAAGTCCTGGGCCCACAGGCAGGCCCGTTTGCCGACGGTGGTGAGCTGGGCGGGCTGGAAGTGAGTGTAGGCGAGCGTCGGCAGGTCCCGGGTGCGCCGGGCGAAGGCGGCCAGTGCGCCGAGGGTGGCGGCGAGGCGTCCGCGGAGCAGCTCCAGGCCCTCGCGCACCAGGAGCACGTCCGTGTTGTCGGTGATGAAGGCGCTGGTCGCCCCGAGGTGGAGGAGGCCGCCGGCCTCGCCCGCCTCCTCGGCGAAGTGGCGCAGGTGGGCGACCACGTCGTGGCGGGTGGCGCGTTCGATCTCGGCGACTCGCTCGAGGTCGATCCGGGGCGCCGCGCGGCGCAGGGCCCCGAGCTGGGCTTCGGAGATGGGCAGGCCCAGCTCGGCCTCGCACTCGGCGAGCACCACCCACAGGTGCCGCCACAGCTCGAAGCGGTGCGCGGCGGAGAAGACTCCCGCCATCTCGCGCGAGGCGTAGCGCTCGTGGAGCGGGTTCTGGGGCGTCGTCGAGGTGTCCATACGGGTCGGGGAGTCTACCATCCGATCTGGCCCCGACCTGTCCCCGACCTGTCCCCGACCTGGCCCCGACCTGGCCCCGGAAGCGGCTCCCTCCGGGTGTCGGGAGGCGGGGAAAATGCTACAATGCCGCCCTTCGGCGCCCCAGTGGGGCGCTTCCGTCGTTCAGCCCCGCGCAACCATCGGCGACTCCCCGGCGATCCATGACCGCGATCCGCGTGCACTCCGAAACCGGCCGCCTCCGGCGGGTCATGCTCCACCGGCCCGGTCAGGAGATCGATCGCATGGTGCCGGCCATGATGGAACGCCTGCTGTTCGACGACATCCTGTACGGCGACGAGGCCCGCGAGGAGCACGACCTCTTCCGCGGGGTCTTCGAGCGCGCCGGCGTGGAAGTTCTCGAGGCCCAGGACCTCCTCGCCGAGGCCCTGGCCGGCGCAGGCGCCCGTAGCGAGCTCCTCGCCGAGCTCGGGGGCGAGCTCGAGGTGCCCCGGGCGGTCCTCGAGCGCCTGGAGGGCCAGACCGCGGCCGAGCTGGCCGAGAGCCTCGTCGCGGGCCTCCGCGTCGACGGCTCGCCCGCCGGCGAGCCGGATCGACCTCAAGCGGGCCGCTTCTTCGAGCTCGATCCGCTGCCCAACTACTTCTTCCAGCGGGACCCCCAGTCGGTGGTGGGCGACCGCCTCCTGGTCTCCTCCATGGCCACCGGCGCGCGGGAGCGGGAGCCCCTGCTGGCGCGGACGATCTTCAAGTACCACCCGGAGCTCTCCGGAGAGGTGGCCGGGCTGATTGGGCCCGACGAGCAGCACCACGCCGAGAAGGAGACGGAGCCCGATCCCCGGGTCTTTCCGTTCCCCGACATCGAGGGTGGCGACGTGCTGGTGGCGAGCCGGGAGGTGCTGCTGGTGGGCCTGTCCGAGCGCACCAACCGCCGCGGCGCCGAGGCCCTGGCCGAGGAGCTCCGGGGCCTCGAGACCCCGCTGCGCCACCTGATCCTGGTGGAGCTGCCGGCGCGGCGCTCGTGCATGCACCTGGACACCGTCTTCACTCTGATCGACCGGGACACCTGCCTCGCCTACCTGCCGGTCATCCGCTCGGGGGCCGCCGAGTCCGCCCACGCCTACGCGGTGGATCTGGGCGCCCGGGAGCTCTCCTTCACCGTCCGTCCGTCGCTCCTCGACGCCCTGGTCGAGGTGGGCCTGGACCTGGACGTGGTGCCGTGCGGCGGCTCGGGCGATCCCATCGAGCAGCAGCGCGAGCAGTGGACCGACGGCGCCAACGCCTTCGCCATCGAGCCGGGAGTGATCCTGCTCTACCAGCGCAACCACCGGACCATCGACGAGCTCGACCGGCTCGGCTGGCGGGTGGTGAGCGAGGTCGACGTGGCCGAGGGCCGGGAGGAGGTCGTGGGCCATGGGCGCACCGTGGTGACCCTGACCGGCAACGAGCTCTCCCGGGCGCGGGGAGGACCGCGTTGCATGACGGCGCCCCTGCTGCGCGACGAGCTGGTGTAGGTACGACGAAGAGGAAGAGGATTCGATGAGCGTGGAGACTTCCAACTCCGGTCGCCTGGTCGTCGTCGCCTTCGGCGGCAACGCCCTCCTCGAGCCCCAGGACCGGGGCACGGTGGCCGAGCAGCTCGCCCGGGCGGCGGCGGCAGCCGAATGGCTGGCCGGTTTCGTGCGCCGCGGCTGGCGGCTGGTGATCGTCCACGGCAACGGCCCGCAGGTGGGCCAGGCCATGATGCAGATGGAGGCGGCGGTCGAGAAGGTCCCGCCGGGCACCCTCGACCTGGCGGTGGCCGAGACCCAGGGCAGCATGGGGTACCTGCTCGACCTCGCCCTGCGCAACCGCTTCGCCCGCGACGGCATGGACGCCCGCCCGGCCTGCCTACTCTCTCTGGTGGTGGTCGACGCCGACGACCCGGGCTTCGACCACCCGACCAAGCCGGTGGGGCCGTTCTTCACCCGCGAGCGGGCCGAGGTGTTCGCCCGCGATTACGGCTGGCAGGTCAGAGAGGACGAGTCCGGCCACGGCTGGCGGAAGGTCGTGCCCTCGCCGCGCCCGTTGGAGATCCTGGGGACCGAGTCGATCGAGGACCTCCTGAGCCGGAGCCGGGTGGTGATCGCCGGCGGCGGCGGCGGGATTCCCGTCGTGCGCAAAGACGGCCGCCTGCGGGGGATCGAGGCGGTTATCGACAAGGACCGGACGGCCTCGCTCCTGGCCCGGGAGCTGGGCGCGGACCTCTTCCTGATCCTGACCAACGTCGCCCGCGTCAAGCGGGACTTCGGCACCGACCGGGAGCGCGAGCTGCCGGTGATCGGGCTCGCCGAGGCCCGCCGGCTCCTCGCCGAGGGGCAGTTCCCGGCGGGGAGCATGGGCCCGAAGGTCGAGTCCGCCATCGACTTCGTGGCCGCCACCGGGCGCCGGGTGGTGATCACCGACATCGACCACGTCCACGAGGCGGTCGACGGCCGGGCCGGCACCGCCGTGGTCCCCGAGGCGACCGGCGAGCCGGTGCCCACGAGCGCGTAAACTTCCACCAGAGCGCCGGCTCCGATCCCCAATCCCCGGCGCCCGGACCGAACTTCACCAAAGAGGGGAGCCATGAGTCCTCGTCAAGCCCGTCGTCACCTGATCTCGATCCACGACCTCACGCCCGGCGAGTTGGCCGGCCTGTTCCGGCTGGCCGCCGACGTCAAGGCCGACCGCGCGAAGTACGAGGACTCCCTGCACCGCAAGACCCTGGGGATGATCTTCCAGAAGTCCTCCACTCGCACCCGGGTGAGCTTCGAGGCCGGGATGGCCCAGCTCGGTGGCCACGCCCTGTTCCTCTCGAGCCGCGACATCCAGCTCGGCCGGGGCGAGACCATCTCTGACACCGCCCAGGTGCTCTCGCGCTACATCGACGGCGTGATGGCCCGCACTTTCGCCCACCAGGACGTCCTCGACCTGGCGGCCTACGGCACCGTGCCGGTGATCAACGGCCTGACCGACGACCTCCACCCCTGCCAGGCGCTGACCGACTACTTCACCCTGACCGAGGTCTTCGGCGGCCTGCCGGCGCTCGCCGGCCGGAAGATCGCCTACGTGGGCGACGGCAACAACATGGCCCACTCCCTCATGCTCGGGGCGCCCAAGGTGGGGATGGACTTCGCCATCGCCTGCCCGGCCGGGTACGACCCGGACGAGCGCTACCTGGATCTCGCCCGAACCGACGCGGCCGCCGCCGGCACCTCGATCGAGGTGGTGCGCACGCCGGCCGCGGCCGCCGAGGGGGCGAGCGCCGTCTACACCGACGTCTGGGCCTCCATGGGTCAGGAGGCGGAGAGGGAGACGCGGCTCCGAGCGTTCGAGGGCTACCAGGTGGACGCCTCCGTGATGGCCGCCGCCCGGCCCGAGGCGGTCTTCCTCCACTGCCTGCCGTGCCACCGGGGTGAGGAGGTCGCCGCCGAGGTGGCCGACGGGCCCCAGAGCCGGATCTTCGACGAGGCGGAGAACCGCCTCCACGCCCAGAAGGCGATCCTCCTCTGGCTCATGGCGGGGATCGAGATCTGAGAGCGTGCTGAGGTGGCCTCCCAGCTCTCCGCCCTCGCCTTCGACCTCGACGGTACCCTGATCGACTCGCGCCGAGACCTCGCCGGCGCGGTCAACCAGGTGCGCCGCGAGCTCGGCTTCGAGCCCCTGGAGATCCCGGAGATCATCAGCATGGTGGGTCGGGGCGCCCGCCTCCTGGTGCGCCGCGCCCTGCCCGAAGAGGTCGCCGGCGAGGCCTTCGACCGGGCCTTCGCCGCCTTCCTCGACCGCTACACCGACCGGTGCCTCGAGGCGACCCGCCCGTACGAGGGCGTGGTGGAGATGCTCGAGGTCCTCGCCCCGAGCTTTTCCCTCGCCCTCCTCACCAACAAGCCCGAGCGGCCCACCCGGAAGATCCTGGCGGGCCTCGGCCTCGGAGAGTTCTTCGGCGTGGTGATCGGGGGCGACACCTTGGAGGTCAGGAAGCCCGACCCCGAGACGCTCCGGGTGGTCGCCCGGCGCCTGGGAGTCCGGCTTCCGCACCTGCTCTTCGTGGGCGACAGCGTCACCGACGGCG
The DNA here is from genome assembly GCA_963739795.1 of uncultured Acidobacteriota bacterium. Lineage (GTDB taxonomy): Bacteria > Acidobacteriota > Thermoanaerobaculia > Multivoradales > DATKCC01 > CAVUBL01. The sequence continues at coordinate 22,248 of CAVUBL010000017.1, forward strand.
AGACCGCCGAGGCTGCCGGCGTCCGCCTCGCCCTCGTGGAGTGGGGCTTCGGGGGAGCCGAGGAGCTCGCCCCCTTCGACGCCGTCCTTCGCCCGAAGACCCCGGCCGAGCTGGCGCGGGGAATCGCCGAGCTTGGTGCCCCGAGCGGGTGAGGTTGCGGCGGGGGCGACTTTGTACGCCGAGGGTCAAGGGCACCCGCCGGCTCACGGCTCGACGTAGTCCCTTCCGGTGGGCTCGTTGTGCCAGTAGGAGTACCTGATACGGGATCGATCGAGATTGACGGCGCAGCGGCGGCAGCAAGGCTTCGAGACGCCGATGACCCTGTCGTCGGGCCCGCGCCGGGTGTACTGCCGGATGTAGCGAACGAGCTGCATCTCGGCATGGAAGGAGCGGTCCCCGTATCCGATGGGATTGTGGACGAAGCGAATCCTTCCTCGAATCCCTGACTGGTTGAGGGCGTCTATGACCCTCTGCATCGTGGTGCCCAGGTCCTCGACGTCATCGTTCCATAGGCCGTTGGCCGCGATCAGGAGCTCCCCGTTGAGGAAGGCCACCGCCACGGTGCGCTGCGAGACGAAAGCCTGCTCGCGGCCGGCCCGATCCTCGCGGAGGTCGGCCCTGCGCAGGTTCTCCACCGTCCACTGGCCGGAGTGGCGATGGCGAGGACGAAGCGAGCGATCCGGTCCAGCTCGTTCAGCCCCGCGGCGAACCGAGCCAGGAGAACCGCCCCGTGACCGAGCCTTCGCGAGTGAAGGAGTGTTAAATGATATCAGACGCCGTGGCGGGCAGGCTCCATCCGGCGTTGGGACCGACACGCGGACGCCACCCGACTCTCCCCGGGCTCTAGAGCTTGGACCTCAGGCGTGGTGCCCGTGAGCGCGGTCCGGACGCCACTTCGTTCAACCGCTCTTTGGCAGCACCGGCCGCGGTCTCGGATCACCCCGCCCAGACGAGCCCGCCGGGCAGGGACGCGGAGCAGTATTCGAAGTGGAGAATCCTCCGTCGCGAGGGCGCCTCCGAGCCGCTCGAGGCGTGGAGAAGGAGCGGGCTCATGAGCATTGCGCCGCCGGCAGGGACGGGGCAGACCGTCTCGGGGAGCTCCCGGCGGAGGGCGGCGATCTCGTCGTGGGCAAGGCGACCGAGCCGGTGGGATCCCGGCAGAACGCGGAGCGCTCCGTTGTCGGCGGATGCGGCGTCCAGGTGGAGCCGGACGGCGAGGACCTGCTCGAGGAGCGAGGCGGGAGCCTGGACGTGCAGGACGCCGTCCTTGACGGACCAGGGCCCGAAGCCGGCCACGTTGAGGCGTTCCCGGACCGAGAGGGTCACGTCCTGATGCCACGGCACGCTCCAGATCGCGCCGGGCTTTTTGTCGAAGAGGGTCAGTCGGATGGGGCGGGCGGCGGGTCCCAAAATCTCGCGGGCCAGGCCGGCGAGGGCTCCGGACTCCGCGAGCTCTCGAAAGAGGGGCGACTTCCCGAGCGCGTTACGAGCCCCACCGCGGAGCTCGGAGTCCTCCAGGAGCCGATCCGCCTCTGCCCGGAGCGGCTCCAGGGTCTCGGGCGGAACGAGGCCCTCGAGGACGGCGTAACCACTCTGGTAGAAGGATGTCTCCAGCGACACCGCGGGTCCTCCCGGGCTGGGCGCCGCCCTCCGAACCCCCGGTTCATCGAGCCGAACGCCGGCAGCCACCTGCCCTGCACGAGCATACCGCCACGGGGGCTCGGAGGCCCCCTCACCCCCCACTCACCCGCAGAGGCCACGCTGAGCGGCGGTCCGCCGCTACGCCGTCTCGTGCAGACTCCTAGCCTCAGAGGTTCATCGCCGGGACCAGCACCTGGACGAGGACGTCGGCGCGGGGATGAGCCAGCATCGCGCTGACGATGCCGAACCGGAACATGAGCTCTTCGCTCACTCCCACCCCGAAGGACGCGAGGAGCCCGGTGAGGAGCGCGCGGTGGGAGGGCGGTCGTCGGCTCGCCACCGGCTCCTCGGTCATCGTTCTCAGATGGGGAGCGCCGCGGCTCAGAGGGGGCCGGTCTCGTCGCTCTTCGCTTCCTCTGCCTCGTCTTCGCCTTCGACGGGCGTGACGACGCAGGAGAGGAGATCGCGCACTTCGTCGGCCTCATCGGCGGCGACCCAGAGGGAGGCGCCCTGGGGCGACCAGCCCGTCATGCCCGGGCCGTAAATCCCGACGTCGTCGCTCCGGACGAGGAAAGGGATGCCGTACTGGTCGAGGGCGTGGCCGAGGCTCTCCGCCTCGAGCCGGGAGGAGAAGCGGGCGATCTCGACCAGCTCGGGCGCCTTAGCCATGGCCCGCACGATATCAGGCGGCCGGCTTGCTCGGTCGGCAGGGGAGAGTGCCGGGGACCTCCGCCTCCGCTTCGAGGTCCCGGCGTGCCTAACGGATGGCCTTGCCGGCGAGCCGCAGGATGTCGTCCAGCGGGTTGCCGTCGCCGTCCATGTCGAGCAGCGAGGCGAATCTCGACGCGCCGGAGCCGGCCGTAGCGCCGCCGCCACCCCCGCCGAGGAGGTTCCCCAGCAGCCCGCCGAGCCCGCCGCCGGCCGTGGAGGGCTGGGCTGCCGCGGTGCCGTGCGGCCTCGCCATGTAGCCCGCGACCACCATCGCCAGCATCGGGAGCATCTTCTTGAGCAGGGACGGCTCCAGCCCGGTCTGAGACGCGGCGCTGTGCGCGACGGCGCGGCTCACGTCCTTGGAGCCGAAGATCTGCCCGAGAACCTCGTTGCCGTGGCTCACGTTCGTCGGGTGCGAGCCCAGAACCTCGTCGAGCAGGCCGCCTCCGCCGAGCTGGCCGAGCAGGCCGCCGAGCCCTTCGAGGCCGGCGGGATGGGACTGCGCCTGCTTCTTGAAGCCGCCGAGGAGGGCCGGAGCGAGCGCCGCGGCCCCGCTCGCCGCCTGGGTCTCGCTGATGCCCAGCTCCTGCGCTATCGACTGGAGGCCGCCCACCTGGGCGAGGATGTCCGTGATCTGCACTTGGCTGCTCCTTGATCGGGGTGACTGGGGTCGGAGTGGTCGGGCGGCTCTCTCAGTCCAGGAGGTCCTGCGGCACGTTGCCGCCATTGGCGGCGATCCGCGCCAGCACGGTCTTGTGGAGCCAGACGTTCATCTTCGCCGAGTCGCCCATCATCTCCGCCGGACAGCCGAGCTCCGTGGCCAGCTCCTTGCGCGCCGCGAAGCTGCTGTCGATCCCCAGGAGCTTCAGCAGGTCGACGATGGACGTGCGCCAGTTCAGCTTCTGGGGGTTCGCCGCCGCACGCTTCTCGAGCTGCGCGACGACGTCCACGACGGCGACGGGCTTTGGCGCCGGCGGCGCGGCCGGAGCCGCTTCGGGGCTCTTGGGCGCGGCGGCGGGCGCGGGCGCGGGCGGGGCGGCGGCCTCCGAACCGCCGAGACCGAGGGTGTTGAGAATCTTGGCGAGAAATCCCATCGTGCTCCCCTTTCTCCCGTGAGAGAGACTTTGCGGCCCGGCGGAATTGCAGGGCTGTAGCGAGACCCGGGCCGAGTATACGACGGCCGGGTGGTATGCCGCGGGCCCCACTCGGTGGGCTCATCGAGGTCACGTGCAGGACGATCCAGGGAAGAGCCCTGCCCCGGCCGAGCCCCGAGCTCAGCCGGAGAGTCCTGGGCGTCGTAGGCCGCGCCCAGCGGCGGGAGTGTATGGAGATCCACGCCGTCGTCGTCCTGAGCACCCACTACCATCTCCTCCTCTCGCCCGACGAGCCGGGAGCTCGTCGCCGAGACCACCGGGGCGGGGCCGGGGCGTCCGCCCTCCGGCACGGCTCGGGACTGGGAAGACTGCGGCCGTGGCCCTCACCTGGCAGCGCTACCGCGCGGCACCGCCCAAGCCCTTCAGACGCCCACGCTGGCTGCGCGGGCGCTGACACTTCCGGAGGGACGCCCCGGCCCCGCCCCTCGCGTTCGGAGGCAGTCTGCAAAGTGGCTGACACCTTCGCACCTGGCTCATGGGTCACCTCCCACGCGGACCAGTATACCGTATCGCCGTAATGCCGCAGAGCAGCTACGCGGCCGAGCCCTGAAAAGTGCCTGAAGCAGGCAGGAGCCGTTCTCTCGAAGCCACCGGCACCTCGGCGCGAAGGGTGGTCGGAGCTTCAAGCTAGAAGTAGCATACGCACCTGAAATTGATGCACTCACCACCCGACGCACCATAGAGTTCCATACAATACAAGGCGCAGTCAGGACTCGTCGTGCACCGAATGATGGTCAGAGCCGTGATTGGGCTAACAGCGAGCGGGGACGAGCTCACGCTGACAGGGGTCGCCATCGGCGCGACGGCTTGCTGGGCGCTCACGGCCTGCGGGGGCGTCGTGGTTTGATCCTGCACCGGAGCGTGCGACGCCGCGGCGAGCGGCAGGGCGACAAGACAGGCGACAGCGAAGAACACGAGCTTCTGACGCATCATAGTCCTCCTTCGGGAAATGGTTGCTAGCGAATACAGCGATATGGGGGTATACGAATTAACCGGAGGATTGCAAGCGTGCCCCGCCAGGAGGAGCGTGGCGAGGCGATGCTCGCAGCTCCCCCGGGGACGAGCCGGCGATAAGGGGCGAGCTTCAGAAGTGGTTGGCACTCCTCCGGACCTCCTCCGGACCTCCCCTGCGCGCTTGACGCGATGTACGTTTCCCCGTACGCTCGGCTCATGAAGACCGTCTCCGCCACCGAAGCCCGCAAGACGCTTTATCGGCTCCTCGACGAGGTGGCCGTGAGCAGCGAGCCCGTGCAGATCACGGGGCGGCGCTCGAGCGGTGTCTTGCTCTCCGAATCCGACTGGCGGGCGATCGAGGAGACGCTTCACCTGCTGTCGATCCCCGGGATGGGCGAATCGATTCGTGAGGGGCTGGAGACGCCCCTCGAGGAGTGCGTGGAGGAACTGGACTGGTGAGCCCGTGGCGGGTCGTCTTCACCCGCCAGGCCCGCAAGGACGCGAAGAAGCTCTCCGGAGCCGGTCTGCGTCCGAAGGCCGAGTACCTCCTCGCGGTCCTGCGGGAGGATCCGTTCCGCAGCCCACCCCCGTTCGAGAAGCTCGTCGGCGATCTGCGAGGGGCCATTTCCCGACGAATCAACGTGCAGCACCGCCTCGTCTACCAGGTGGTGGAGGAGGAGCACACAGTCAAGGTGATCCGCATGTGGACGCACTACGAGTGAGATCGGCCCGCTGAGCCCGAGGATGGCGGCACAGAAGTCACTGGCACACCCTCGGCACCGAACTCTTGCAAGGAGGTCCCAGATGCGAGGAAGAGTCTACCTTGCGGTTCTCTTCGGGACGATGAGCCTTCTCACGGTCATACCAGGCGTAGCGGCGGCCGCTCAGGCAAGTGGACAACCCGATGCCGCCAGCGGTACCGCGATCTTCACCTCGAACCCAGAAGGTGGAGGGCAGGTGAGTGAAAACACTGCTCAAGCTCCACCAGAGGTGCGGGCCTTTCTCGTCGGAGTCGAGTCCGGTGGTGCCACACCGGCTATCCTTTGCCTCGGTGGATATGCCTGTCCAGCGACTTGCATGTGCTACGACAACTTCCCCTTCTGCGCCTACTCGCCGAACAGCCAGTGCAACATCAGCATCTGTGACCTAACCGGTTGCTTCCCAGTGCCGTGAGGGACCCAGGGATCAGTCCTGTCGGCTCTAGAGGTTCCGGACCGGGAAGGGCGGCTCGCCGAGAGGCGAGCCGAGTGGTTCTTGTGTCGATGAAAGTGCCATGCTGAAGAGCTGTCGCCTCCAGCCGCGTGGACTCACGTTGGTGGCGCTGGTCGTCGCGCTTGCTCACCTGAGCCCCGTGCTCGCAGAGAGCGCCAGCTTCGAATTCCGTCTGGTGCCTCGGTCCGATTGGCAACCGCACGGGGAGCAGAATGCTGCCGTGCTGCCCGAGGGCAGGATCTTGCTCTATCGCGAAGGCAGCTACACCCCAGAGCGGATCGTACCCGCGAACGAGGTGAGCAAGATCCCAGCGGGAAACTGGGTCTGGATCGCGGAGGCCGAGGGTTTCGTGAGCGTAGTAGGTGGTACCCTCAAGATCCCTTCCCACGTGGAGCAGCCGCAACCGAAGGTCCTCTACTGGCCGGTTGTGCCCGCGTGCAGAGTGGTGCTCGATCCGAGCGCCAACTGGGCCGGCGTTCAGAGGCTCGACGTGGTCTCGGTGACCCAAGACGCCGTGTATCCGGTCGTACCGACGAATCGGCGAGAAGCCTGGGTCCCAGCCGGTAGGCTTCTGTCCTACGGTGTCGGAACGCGAGGTCTCCAGGGAATCGATGATCTCGGCCACTGCACCCAAGGCCAGATGGTCACCATCTCTCCGCCCGCGCCACCTGACGCGTACCACCAGGAGTTAATGGTCACAGCGTACCTTCCCGCAGCAGCCAGTTCGAAGGACGAGAGAGCAAACCTCGCTGTGCTCGTAGCTCCTCAGGGAGGCCGACCACGGACCCCCGATGCACAGGTCTGGGTGGGTAACAGAGTAAGCAGCTTCTTTCTCGACGTCCCGGCTGACAGAGATCTCGATCTTTCCTTCCGGCACCCGAAGCTGCGTTCACGTGTTGTCACGGTGGAGTCTCTCGGAGGCAGTGCTCGCGAGCTACCAGAGGAGCGACTCGAACGAAGACTCGACCTCAAGCTGGATATCGACTACCGCCCTCTTCAACCGCACAAGCGTCATGAGGTAGTCATAGGATACTGTGGGACCACGAAGGCGCTCGATCTTCGCACCTTCCGCAACTGCAAGCCCCTCGAGCAGAGAAAGATACTGCGGGCTGGTCTGCACTCGTACACCTTTCGGGCCTTGGATGATGGGCTGTACTACCTCGAGGCGTGGATCGACGACTTCGTCGTACCGGAGCTCGGTGCGTTTGTGCGACCGTTCCTGGATCCTGCAGCGGATCATGCACCGACCGTCGAGCGGGGGCTGCTGTACGAGCGGCACATCCACGGAAGGATCCTTCTCGACGGAAAGCCGGTTCAGGGCACCGTTAATCTTCTGGCAGCCTACGAGAAGCAGCGACGGCTGCCCGATCATCACTACCCAGCTGGAGATGACGGCCGCTACAACCTCTTCTACTTTGGCCGGTTGCCCGGTCCATACGCCAAGCCTCCCGGCTTCGAAGACTCCTCCAACCCCGGGGACAATCTCGGGATCTATGGGGACTATCAGTTGACCGCGTGTTCGCAGGAGGGCTTCTGCCGTCCCTTCTCGCTAGAGTCTGTTCTCCAAGGGGGCGGCCGGCTAGACCTGACGATCGGAGATCGAACAGAGGTCGAGGTGCGAGTGGTCGACCGCGAGACAGGGAAGCCCATCGAGGACGCTCTGGTCGCCATCCCTCCCCCGAAAGAGGCGCTCTACTTCCACCACGGAGAGGTCGACTGCTTCAAACCTGCAGGGAGCGAAGGATCGTACCTTCGTACGGACGCCCAGGGAATGGCACGGATTCTGCCGGAGCAGGGGGTGGACAAGTTACCCTTGATCGTTCACCAAGAGGGCTACGAGACTGTTCGAAAGTCCTTTGCTCTGGTTCCTGGGGAACGAAATCAGATCGAGGTTTCCTTGGTAGCCAAGCAAGAAGTCAAGAGCGGTTTGCGGCTTGTGTTCCCGGACGGTGCGCCTTTGGTGAGTGGATTCATGATGGCGTTCGACCGCCAGTCGGGTCTGGAGGCAAGGTGTTCGAGCACGATCTCGCCTCGTGGGTTCGTCGATCTTCCCGCCAACTGTCTTCTGGGTCGCACCGTGGTACTCATCGCGCCAGGGGCGCGCATCGAGACCTTCGAAGGAACGGCCCTGTCGAGCTTCGGCGAGATCACGGTTCACAGAGCCCCGCCACGACCGCTGAAGGTTCGGGTCGTCGACGAGGACAGCAAGCCCGTTGCCGGCGTGCCGGTCTTCCTGCGTTACCCGAATGTTCGCCTAGGGCCGAATGAGTTCCTCATGGCTGCAACGGCCACCGGCTATCAAGCCTTCTTGCTGACGGACGAGCGGGGAGAGCTCCTGCTTCGAGGCGTCGATCCGGAGGCCGTCACGGTTCCCGATGTCGGGATCATGATCCGGGATGAGATCGAATGGGAGTCGCTTTCCCCCTATCAGCGGGGCGACACTGTCACCATCCCTTACAAGACCCCCCAAAGCGGAAACTAGCGTTTGAGAGCACCTACTAGCCTGGACTTCTCACCAAGTTGTTAGTGGTTCGGCTTTCCTTCTCGGCGGGTGGAATTTGGCTGCCTCGATGAGCGGGTGAAGGCTTCGGAGGGTGCTCGGAGGCGCCAAGTTGGCGGCGAGAGTCTCGGAGCAGGGGTCTGAGTCCTCGTAGAGCCGGTTGCGGGGACACCTCTTCCTCGCGGTCTGGGCCCAAAGTGGGGGGGTCTCGGGTCGTCTGAAGAAGTGCCACTGACTTCGAGAGAAGGGTTCCCTTATCTGGACGGGGCCTACCAAGTCGGACCTCGTGAGTGAGCTTCGTCGGCTACTGGGTGGCGCTGGGCGAGACCTCCGGTCAGCGAGGGTGTCAGCGGGTCGGGCGGTGGGTCAATAGGCGGGTCAGGGGTTGTTCGGGCACCAGCGGGCCGGGGGTCGTTCGCTGGGGACGTCTGAGCTTCGGCGCCTCGTGGGCGGTGGGAGTCCGAGAGCGCGCCGGGCCGGGGTGAAGCCGAGGCGCGCGCCTTCGCCCCGTAGTCCGACCAGCGCGCGCCGTTCCCCGGCGAACGATCCCCGGCCCGCCCCTGGGCGGAGGCAACATCTCTTCAGCAGGGTCTTGACAACGGCGAGGCGGTAGTGTGGCGGAGATCCGGTCGAAACGAACTGGAGAGAGGAGGGAAGGGACAGGAAACCAGATTGCCGTGAGTGAAGAACCACGTCCGTTTCACCCGCGGTCCGGGTGGCTGGTTGGAGGCTACCGGATCGCTCGTTGAACCCAAGCAGGTACGGCAGGGGTTGGAAGGGGTGGCGCGAGCCCGCCCCCGCCACTCCCGAAGCCGACCTCGCCGGCCTCTGGCGGGTGACGCCGCTCTACGGCGTCGGCGCCGAGCCCCGCTGGGCTTGCCTCGCCGCCCTCGCTGACCTCCGCGTCCGGCCCCTCGCCTTCGCCCACCTCCTCCTCGCCGTCCCCGAGGAAGTCCTCCGCCGCGCCGGGACGATCGCCGCCCAGCTCCTGCGGGGGGTAGGGCGATGAAGGCTGCTGACGTAAGCAGCGCCCCGTACCTCGAGCCCGTCTTCCGCGAGACCTTCCTCGCCGGCTTCCGCGATCCGATCCACGCGGACGTCTTGCGCCTGGTAGGCGACTTCCTCCACACCCTGGCCGTCAAGACCTTCTACTGGGACCGGGAGGAGCCCCGCACCCTTCCGCGTCTCCGGGGCGACGTCGCTGCCGCGGCGACCGACCTCGAGTAGGTGGCCGGGTTCCTCGTCCGGCTGGGCGAGGAGCCGATCGAGGCGTGGGTGCCGTCCTCGGAGGAGGCCGCCCTCTGCCGGGAGGCGGGAGGGTGGGCCGAGAGGCTCGGACGGCTGGTGGGGGAGATGCGGGAAGTGGGGGGAGGGTGAGAGATTGCTGGGTCCACTCCGCGTCCTGAAGAAGGAAAGGCCTCGGATCGACCGGGGCTCGTTACAGCCATCAATCACCCAAGAGGAGGGAGCGAGTGCATGACCAGCTCTTCAAGGAGCTTCTCCAGGCGTTCTTCGCCGACTTCGTGCGGATCGTGGTGCCGGAGCTCGTGGATCATCTCGACCTGGAGCAAACACGCTTTCGCGACAAGGAGCGCTTCACGGATACGACGGAGGGAGAGCATCGGTACCTCGATCTCGTGGCCGAAGTCGAAACCACGGCAGGCGAGGAGGAGCTCGTCCTCGTCCACGTGGAGATCGAGGCCGAAGCTCGCGGAGCCGAGGCCATGGGCCTTCGCATGTGGCGCTATGCGATGCAGCTTCGGCTTCGCGACCCAAAGCCCGTGCTCCCCATCGTCCTCTACGTTCGGGGTGGTGCGCCCGACGTCTCCAGGCTCAGCGTGGAGGAGAGCTTCCGCGGGGTCCTGCTCGGGGCGTTCACCTACTGGACCTTCGGCCTCTCCCGGAGCCAGGCGAAGGAGTACCTCGACCGGCCGGAGGCTCTCGCCGCGGCGCTCGCTGCGTTGATGGACCGCGGAGACCTCTCGGCGCCGGAGCATCGGATCGAGTGTTTGCGGAGGGTCGGGCATGCCAAGGTCGACGACGCCCGGAGGTTCCTGCTGGCAAACATCGTGGAGACCTACATACAATTGGACGACGCGGCACAGGAAGAGTACGACGCTCTCCTGGCCGAGGAGGGGAATGAAGAGGTGGCGACCATGGAGATGACCTGGGCGGAGACGTTGGAAGCGAAGGGCAAGGAGAAGGGCCGGGTGGAAGGGATGCGCTCGTTGCTGTCGGAGCTGCTCGAGAGCCGGTTCGGTCCGCTCTCGGGAGAGACGCGCGAGCGCCTCGACGCCATCGCATCCGCCGATCAGCTCACGAGCCTCTTCCAGCGTGCCCTGGAAGCCCGGAGCCTCGGAGAGCTCGGGTTGTAGGAAGGGCGCCCGGCGGCCAGGAAGCCAAGCCGGCGGAGTCCGATCCCGCAGGGGTGGGGGCTCTCCTCCGAAGGGACGTCATGGACCGCGCGCGGGTCCAATAACCCAGCCTGCTGAGTCCGACCTCGGAGGGGCGGGGGCTCCCGTCCGGAGGACGTCGAGGACCGCGCTCAACGAGGCTTCGCGGAGTCCGAGGCGGACAGGCGCAGTCCGAGCCGAGGCGCGGCTCTTCCGATGCACCGTCCGAGCAAGCCGCGCCGTTCCTCCCGGCGAGAGCCCCCGCCCCGGGCCCGCCCGGGCCCGCCGCCACCCCGCCTTTTTGGGCAGGGACGCGCCGCAACCCCTGTGGTACGCTGACTTTCAGCCGTTCCGCGCCGCCGTCCGGCGGCGCCACAGCTCCCAGCGCTTCTTCAGGAGGACACCTCAAGTGGTGAGTTTCAACGACACGACACCGCCCGCCGACGGACAGGAGATCCAGTGGCAGGGCGGCAAGCTAGAGATCCCCGATCGCCCCATCATCCCCTACATCGAGGGTGACGGCATCGGTCCCGACATCTGGCACGCGACCCAGCGCGTGCTCGAAGCCGCCGTCGACAAGGCCTACGGTGGCTCCCGCTCCATCGCCTGGTACGAAGTCTTCGCCGGCGAAAAGGCCAAGGACCGCTTCGACGAGTGGCTCCCCTCCGGCACCTTCGACGCCATCCGCCACTTCCGCGTCGGCATCAAGGGCCCCCTGACCACCCCCGTCGGTGGCGGCTTCCGGAGCCTCAACGTCACCCTGCGCCAGGTCCTCGACCTCTACGCCTGCGTGCGCCCCGTGCGCTGGTACACCGGCGTGCCCTCGCCGGTCAAGGCGCCCGGCAAGGTCGACATGGTGATCTTCCGCGAGAACACCGAGGACGTCTACGCCGGCATCGAGTACAAGGAGGGCAGCGCCGAGGCCGTGCGCCTCATCGCCTTCCTCAAGGGCGAGCTCGGGGCGAAGCTGCGCGACGACAGCGGCGTGGGCATCAAGCCGATCTCCCTCACCGGCTCCAAGCGCCTCGTGCGCAAGGCCGTCCAGTACGCCCTGGCTCAGGGTAAGAAGAGCGTCACCCTGGTGCACAAGGGCAACATCATGAAGTTCACCGAGGGCGCCTTCAAGGACTGGGGCTACGAGCTGGCGCGCGAGGAGTTCGGCGACCGGACCCTCTCCGAGGCCGCCCTGTGGGACGAGCACGACGGCAAGGCCCCGGCCGGCAAGGTGGTGATCAAGGACCGGATCGCCGACGCCATGTTCCAGCAGATCCTCCTGCGGCCGGACGAGTACGACATCCTCGCCACCACCAACCTCAACGGCGACTACCTCTCCGACGCCCTCGCCGCCCAGGTCGGCGGCCTCGGCATGGCCCCCGGCTCGAACGAGGGCGACGGGCTCGCCGTCTTCGAAGCGACCCACGGCACGGCGCCCAAGTACGCCGGCCTGGACAAGGTCAACCCGGGCTCGCTCATCCTCTCCGGCGTGATGATGCTTCGCTGGCTGGGTTGGGGCGAGGCCGCGGACCGGGTCGAGAACGCACTCTCCGAGACCATCTCCCAGAAGCGCGTGACCTACGACCTCGAGCGGCAGATGGAGGGAGCGAAGCTCCTCAAGACGTCGGAGTTCGGGTCGGCCATCATCGAGAACTTGTAGAGCTCACCGAGTAAGACCGAGCAAAGGAGTCACGCCTCATGGACCACAAAGTCACCGTAGTCGGCGCCGGGCACGTCGGTGCCACCACCGTGCAGCGCATCGCCGAGGCCGAGCTGGCCGACGTGGCGATGGTCGACATCATGTCCGACATGGCCGCCGGCAAGGCCCTCGACATGATGGAGTCGGCGCCGGTCGTCGGCTTCAACTCCAAGATCACCGGCGGCGGAGACTACGACGCCACCGCCGGCTCCGACGTCTGCGTGGTCACCGCGGGCCTGCCCCGGAAGCCGGGCATGAGCCGCGACGACCTCCTGGCCAAGAACGAGGCGATCGTGGGCAGCGTCATCGGCGAGCTGGTGAAGCGCTCGCCCGACACGATCCTGATCCTGGTCACCAACCCCCTCGACGCCATGTGCGAGGTCGCCCGCCGGGTCTCCGGCTTCCCGCGCGAGCGGGTCATGGGCATGGCCGGTGCCCTCGACGCCGCCCGCATGCGCTACTTCATCTCCGCAGAGCTCGGCGTGTCGGTGGAGGACGTGGACGCCTTCGTCCTGGGCGGCCACGGCGACACCATGGTGCCGCTGCCGCGCTACACCACGGTCAACGGCGTGCCGCTGCCGCAGCTTCTCGACGCCGAGAAGATCGAAGCGATCAACCAGCGCACCCGCAAGGGCGGCGGCGAGATCGTCAACTACCTGAAGACCGGCTCGGCCTACTACGCGCCGTCGGCGGGGGTGGTCGACATGGTGGCGGCGATCCTCCGCGACAAGAAGAAGATCATCCCGTCGGCCGCCTACCTCCAGGGCGAGTACGGCCTCGAGGGGCTGTTCGTGGGCGTGCCGGTCAAGCTCGGCCGCGCCGGGGTGGAGGAGATCATCGAGCTCGACCTCACGGCCGACGAGATGGCGGCCCTTCAGAAGTCGGCCGACGCGGTGCGCGAGGTGGTGGGGCTGCTGTAGGAAGTTTCGCAACTCGCGCGAGGCTGCAGCGTAGTAAGGTGCGGGAGCTCCGGCGGTGGCCGGCCGCCGGACCCCCGCTGTCATGCGTGACCTGAAGCGCATCCTTCCCTGGATCCTGGCCGCCGTCGCGGGCGGGTTCCTGTGCGCCTGGGCGTTTCCCCGGGCCTTTCCCTTCTTCCCGGCCCGGTGGACGGTCTCCGCCCACCAGGCCGAGGCGATCGCGCTGGAGCGCCTGCGCGACCTCCCCGATCCATCCGGTGGGGCGGAGCCGGTGGCCCACCCGTACGTGGTCACCGAGCTCGACTCCGACACCTACCTGCTCCAGCGCCGCCTCGAGCTGGCCTCGGCGGACGTGCCCGTCGAGCGCCTCCGGGGCAGCGAGCTCGCGCGCCGCATCTACGAGTGGCGGGTGAGCGTCTACGCCCCCGGCGCCTATCCGGGGGAGTGGAGCTTCCGCGCCCGGGTGGCGGCGGACGGCGCGGTGACCTCCCTCCTGCGCCGGGTCGATCCGGAGGTGGCGATCCCTCCGATCTCCTCGGAGGACGCCGTGCGCCGGGCCGACGCCTTCCTGGCCGCCGAGGGCTTCGACCTCGCCCACTACCTGCGGCCGCAGGTGCGCAGCCAGCAGCTCCGGTCGCGCACCGACCTGGCCCTGCGCTACCGCTCGAAGGAGGCGGTCCTGGGCGACCGCCTGCCCTACGGGATCGAGGTCCACTTCGCCGGCGACCGGCTGATCGGTTACGACGCCTGGCACGAGGACCCGGACGAGCGGGCGATCCAGAAGAGCCTCCAGGCCGCCGGCATGTGGGGCCAGCTCCGCTTCTTGTCCGGTTTCCTGATCGTGCCCCTTGTGGCGATCCTCTTCCTGCGCCGCTACCACGCCGGCGAGGTCGGAGTGCGCCGGGCGCTGAAGATCTTCCTCACGGTCCTGGCGGCCGGCGCGATCGACCTGGCGCTGGTGGCGCCGGCCGTGACCGAGGGCCAGAACTGGGGCGTCCTCACGCGCCACCAGATCACCTGGCAGTGGAGCTTCCAGTTCTTGGTCCTCTTCTTCGTGCCCATCGCCTTGGTCGCCTTCCTCTCCTGGGCGGTGGGGGAGTCGCTCTGCCGGGAGCGCTGGAGCCACAAGCTCGCGGCCTTCGACTCGGTGTTCCAGGGAGCATGGGCCAACGCCACGGTGGCCCGCTCGGCGGTTCGCGGGCTGGGCGCGGGGATCGCGTTGGTCGGCGTGCTGCTCGCCGCCTCCGTCCTGCTCCGGCCGGCGGGCGCCTGGCCCCGCCTCCTGGGGACCCTGAGCGCGTTCTGGGCCAACGGGCCCCTGCCCGGCTTGTCCCTGGTGGCGTTCGCGCTGGTCTTCGCCTTCTACAAGGAGCTCTTCGGGCGGCTGTTCTTGGTGCCGGCGCTCTCCCGACGCCTGGGGCCGTGGGTCGGGGGGGCTCTGGTCACGGTGGTGACCGGGCTCTTCCTGTTCCAAGCGTTCACCGTCATGCCCCTGCGCTGGGCGGTGGTCTTCTTCCTCGCCCAGGCGGGCTTCCTGGTCGTTCTGTTCTTCGCCTACGACCTCCTGACGGTGCTCGTCGCGGGCTTCACCCTGGAGATCGGGGTCGGAGCCCTCGCCCTCATCTTCACCGCCAACCCCTCGTACCAGGCCCAGGGCTGGCTCGCCTTCGCGGTGGCGGCACTGCCCATGGCCCTGTCGATCCGGGCCGTCGCGAGCGGGCGGGAGTTCGTCTACCACTGGGACGACGTGCCGCCCCACGTGCGGCGGATCGCCGAGCGCGAGCGCCAGAGGGTGGAGCTCGAGACCGCCCGGCGCATCCAGAGCTCGATCCTGCCCGAGCTGCCGCCGCGCCTGGCGGGGGTCGACCTGGCCCACGCCTACCTGCCGGCCTCGGAGGTCGGCGGCGACTTCTACGACGTCCTGGCCCTGGAGGACGGCCGCCTGGTGGTGGCGGTGGGCGACGTGGCGGGCCACGGCGTCTCGAGCGGCCTGGTGATGTCGGCGGTCAAGTCCGCGCTGGCGGTCCAGGTGACCTTCGACCCGGAGGTCGAGGCGGTGTTCGCGACCCTCAACCGAATGGTCTACCAGAGCGCCCGGCGCCGGCTCATCGCGACCCTCTGCTACGCGCTCCTCGATCCGGTGCGGCGGGAGCTCGTCTTCGCCAGCGCGGGCCACATCTATCCCTACCTGCTCCGGGCCGGCGGCCAGGTGCGGGCCCTGGCCTCGACGGCCTACCCCCTGGGCGTCCGCGAGCGCCTGGACATCGCCGTCACCAAGGAGCGCCTGGCCTCCGGCGACACCGTGGTGCTCCTCTCCGACGGCGTCGTCGAGGCGCGCCCCGAGGGCTCGACCGAGCTCTACGGCTTCGAGCGCCTGGAGGAGAGCCTCGAGCGCCACGGCGACGAGTCGGTGGAGCAGGTCCGCGACGGCATCCTCGGCGATCTCGCCCGCTTCGTCGGCCCCTCGCCCCGCGAGGACGACCAGACCCTCCTGATTCTGCGCATCCCGTAGCTTCCGACACCCCGTCGCCGACACCCCTGCCCTGGTCGGACACGGTCCGACAGCCGACCCAGTCGGCTATGCGCATCGCTGTATGCCAGCGCCAACCCACGGTAGATGAGTTATTTAGTCAAGTTTTGGCGACAGGCATTGCCCTTGCTCTCTCGAGGCCCGCGACGAAGCCCGACTCGGACCCTGGGAAACGCGCCCAAAGGAGACCCGCGATGTCGAAGATCCTCCCCATCAAGCTCGCCGTCGTCGCCGTCCTCGTGCTGGCTTGCCTGGCGGCTGCCCTCCCCGCGGTCGCCGAGCAGGAGCCCTCGTCCGATCTGCTGCTGCCCTACTTCGAGGTCGACCTCTCCGGCTCCGGCCGGACCACCAACTTCGCCCTGGGCAACGCCTCGGACCAACCGGTGGATGTGATCGCCCGCGTCGCCACCAACTGGGGGATCTCGATCCTCGCCGAGCCCGTCACCCTCCAGGCGGGCGAGGTGCGTACGGTCAACCTGAGCGACTGGCTCCTCGAGGGCGACCTGCCGAGCGGCCAGCTCACAGACGCCGAGCTCGCCCACGTTCAGGCGGCGCTCACCGGCCAGCCGTCGCCCAAGGACGACATGTTCTACAGCACGCAGGCCGATCCCTCCAACAGCCGGCTCGCGGTGGGCTACGCCACCTTCCGGGTGCAGAGCTCTCCGCGCACCGACAGCCTGTGGGGCGACTACTTCTGGGTCGACCCCAGCCAGGACTACGCCGAGGGCGAGCTGTTGGTCGACATCGACCGGACGTCCCAGTGCCGGGGCCTGTGCACAGCGCATCGCCTGCGCTTTCTCGACGGCGGGGCCTTCGACGGCGGCACGAAGATCGTCGTCTGGAGCCCCCGCCAGCTCACGCCCGCCCCGAACGCCCAGGCGGACGTCGCCCGCACCCTCGTGACCCTGTCGGCCTTCCACCGCGAGAGCGGCGCGGAGATCGGGGAGCGGAGCCTCGACCTGCTGCCGGCCCAGGAGATCGACGTCAAGGATCTGCACCTGGGCGAGCCGTTCGGGTGGCTCGACCTGGGGAGCGACGAGCCGGTGTGGGTGGGTGTGCGCTACTCGGCGAACCACCGCTTCAGCGTCACGATGCAGACCTGGTGCCTTCCCGAGCCGCCGGGGCCGAAGCCGCCCGAAGGGCCGGTGGACCCGGGGTCGATCGACGTCGAGAAGTCGACCAACGGCGAGGATGCCGACACGGGCCCGGGCCCCGAGGTCGCGACCGGCGGAGCGGTCACCTGGGAGTACGTGGTCACCAACGACGGGATCGACGCCCTGACCGACGTCGCCGTGACCGATGACCAGGAGGGGGCCGTCGACTGCCCGAAGACCGGCCTCGAGCCGGGCGAGTCGATGACCTGCACCAAGACCGGAGTCGCCTCGAGCGAGCCGGACTTCCAGTACGGGAACACGGCCACCGCGGTCGGGCGGACGCCGGACGGCAACCAGGTCCAGGACACCGACCCGAGCCACTACCACACGCCGGGTGTCCTGCCCCCGCCCCCGCCCCCGCCACCTTCCGTCCTCTACACGGTCGACATCGAGAAGGCGACCAACGGCCACGACGCGGACGCCGCTCCGGGCGTGGACCTCCAGGTGGGCGACGCGGTGACCTGGAGCTACGTCGTGACCAACACCACGCCCGCCGGCGCCGACGTGCAGGATCTGTCGGACATCGTGGTGATCGACGACAAGGAAGGGGCGGTCACCTGCCCGAAGACCACCCTCGCCGTCGGCGAGTCGATGACCTGCACGGCCAAGCACGGCACGGCGGTTGCCGGCCAGTACGAGAACACGGCGACGGTCACCGGCCACCCGGCGGACAGCTCGGAGGTGGTCGGCGACAGCGACCCGAGCCATTACTACGCCTCCGAGCCGCCGCCGCCGCCCCCCCCGCCGCCGTCCGGCGACCAGGGGTGCACCCCCGGCTACTGGAAGAACCACACCGACTCCTGGCCGCCCACCGGCTACTCGCCGGCGCAGTCGGTCGAGAGCGTCTTCTCCGCCGCCGCGGCCTACCCGGCCTACGGCACCCCGAGCCTGCTCCAGGGCCTGTCGTTCCAGGGCGGCTCCGGGGTCGAGGGGGGCGTCGGCAACCTGCTTCGCGCGGCCGTGGCCGCGCTGCTCAACACGGCCCACTCCGGGGTCGATTACCCGCGGACCACGGTGGGAGTGATCTCCGACGTGGACGCGGCTCTCGCGAGCGGCAACCGCGACACCATGCTCTCGCTGGCGAGCGCGCTCGACGGCGACAACAACCTGGGATGTCCGCTCAACTGACGAAGGGCTACAACGGGCGAGGCCGTGCATCGTGCGCCGCCTCGCTTGTTCGCTAGCGTGGGGTTACCAACCCCTTCGGATCGGAAGGGGTCGGCCTGCGGGCCGGCCCCTCTTTTTTTTCGATGCCCCCCACAACCCCTCGTTCCCCTTCCCGCCCTCGTCTCCTTGCCTGTCGCCTGTCCTTCCGGGTGGTGTCGGACACCCCTGCGCTCCCCTGTCCGACAGTTCTCCGACACCAAGAAAGAGAAGTATCTGCATGTGGGTACTTACCGTAACCAACTGATTTTCCTGGAGATGAGGCCCCCGGTCCCGAGCGGGTATGGCTTTTGCGGCTCCTCGGGATCAACGTGCCGCGGCGTGCGGCGCGCAACTCGACCCGAAGGGAGGCCCACCATGGTACGCGGCACGGTCCCGACCACCGCCCTCCTCCTCGCGGTGGCACTCCTCTCCTTCGCGCTCCCCGCCGCGGCCGAGCCGCGGACGTCGTCCGACCTCTTGCTCCCCTACTTCGAAGTCGACCTGGGCGGCCCCAGGACGACCCTCTTCGCCCTCTCCAACGCCGCCGACGAGGCGGTCAAGGTGCGGGTCAGCGTCGCCACCAACTGGGGGATTCCGGTCCTCGGGATCACCCTCGACCTGGGCCCCGGCGAGGTCTTGAGCGTGAACCTGCGCGACTGGATCGAGCATGGGAACCTGCCCACCCTCACCCTGGGCCCGGCCATGCTCGCCCACGTGCAGGCGGCCCTCACGGGCCTGCCCTCGCCCCGCGACGGGATGTACTACGGCTCCGAGCTGGAGCCGGGCCTGGCCGTCGGATTCGTGACCTTCCGCATGCAGTCGGGCGGCGCGCACCGCCCCGACTCCCTGTGGGGCGACTACTTCTGGGTGAACCAGGAGACGGGGGACGCGGAGGGTGAGCTCCTGGCGGACATCGACACGGTCAAGACCTGCCGGGCTCTGTGCGACCGCCACCTGGTGCGCTTCCTCGAGGGCGGGGCGATGAACAACACCACCCGCTTGGTGATCTGGACCGGCCACGTCGGCACGCCGTCGGCGACCCCCGAGCCGCCGTACCAGCCGGCGATGATCAGCGGCCATGCCTACCACGACGAGGGCGGCGCCCAGCTCGACGAGCGGATCATCGACCTGATGCCCACCCAGGCCATGCCCTTGGCCGGTCTCGGGCTCACCGAGGAGTTCGGCTGGATCGACATCGTCACCGAGGATCCGGTCTACGTCGGCGCCCGTTACGACGCCCAGAACCACTACACCCTCGCGATCCAGTCGTGGTGCTTCGACGAACCGGCCGAGCCGGCGAACGTGACGCGGCAGCCGGCCATCGACATCGAGAAGCTCACCGCCGGCCTGGACGCCGACACGCCCCCCGGCCCGGCGCTCCAGATCGGTACCGAGGTGACCTGGGAGTACCTCGTGACCAACGCCGGCAACGTACGCCTGACCGACGTCGTGGTGAGCGACAACCGCGGCGTCCAGGTGACCTGCCCCCAGGCCTCGCTGAACCCCGGCGCCTCCATGGTGTGCACGGCCACGGGCACGGTGATGGCGGGGCAGTACAGCAACGTCGGCACGGTCACGGGAAATCCGACGACCGGAACGCCGGTGACCGACTCGGACCCGAGCCACTACCTCGGGGTCCAGTTCATCGTCGGTGAGCCGGCCATCACCCTCGAGAAGCTGACCAACGGTCAGGACGCCGACCTGCCCACCGGTCCGGCGCTCAGCAAGGACAGCGCCGTGACCTGGACCTACGTGGTGACCAACACGGGCGGCGTGGGCCTGACCAACGTGACGGTGGCCGACAGCGACGCCGCGGTCACGGCGGTCTGTCCGAAGACCACCCTCGCCATCTCTGAGTCGATGACCTGCACGGCCACCGGGACGGCGATCGAGGGGCAGTACGAGAACGTCGGCACGGCCACCGGCATGGGGGACGGCAAAACCGTCTCCGACACCGACCCGAGCCACTACCTCGGCCTGCCCGAGATCATCACCGACCTGCCGTCGATCCAGATCGAGAAGCTCACCAACGGCTATGACGCCGACGGCGTCGCCTCGGCACCGCATCTGCACCACGGGCACCCGGTGGTCTGGACCTACATCGTGACCAACACGGGCAACGTGGATCTGGCCAACGTCGCCGTGACCGACGACCAGGGCGTGGTGGTCTCCTGCCCGAAGACCACCCTGGCCGTGGGCGAGCAGATGATCTGCACCGCCAGCGGCACCGCGGTGGCGAGTGAGGCCTGCTACGAGAACGTGGGCACGGTGGTCGCCGCGCCGCCCGAGGGAGACAACGTCACCGACAGCGATCCGAGCCATTACTGCGCCGAGGAGGTGCCGGGCGAGCCGGCGATCGACCTCGAGAAGTTCACCAACGGTGAGGATGCCGATGTCGCCCCCGGGCCGAGCCTGGAGGTGGGCGACAACGTCCAGTGGGTCTACGTGGTCACCAACGCCGGCGACGTGACCCTGACCGGCATCACGGTGACCGACGACCAGGGCGTGGCCATCACCTGCCCCGGCGGTCAGCCGTTCATCCTCGAGCCCGGTGAGTCCAAGACCTGCTTCGCCAACGGCACGGCGGTCGAGGGCCAGTACACCAACGTCGGCACCGCCACCGGCACGCCCGAGGGCGGCGGCGACTCGGTCGCCGACAGCGATCCGAGCCACTACTTCGCCGAGGCCTTCGTGCCCGAGCCCGGGATCGACCTCGAGAAGCACACCAACGGGCAGGACGCCGATACGACTCCGGGGCCGATCCTGAGCCTCTACGCGCCCTCGTCCTGCACCGGTGCGCGCTCGACTGTGGGCTCACCGTTCCTGTCGGAGCGGTGCGAGCCGGCTCCGGCGCAGGTGACCTGGACCTACATCGTCACCAACACCGGCAACGTCCCGCTGGTCGGGATCACGGTGACGGACGACCAGATCGGTCCGATCGATTGCCCGAAGACGGCCCTCGACCCGGGTGAGTCCATGACCTGCACCGCAACCGGCACGGTGGAAGAGGGTCAGTACGCCAACATCGGTACCGCCGCGGGCACGCCCGAAGGCGGCGGCGATCCGGTCAGTGACACCGACCCGAGCCACTACCTGGGCGTCGCCCCGGGCGGTGACGAGGGCTGCACGCCGGGCTACTGGAAGAACCACACCGACTCCTGGCCGCCCACCGGCTACACGACCGGCCAGAATGTGAAGGATGTCTTCACATCGGCCTCGGCCTACACGGCGCTGGGCAACTCGACCCTGCTCCAGGCCCTCAACTTCGGGGGCGGACCGGGTGTCCAGGGGGCGGCTTCGATACTTCTCCGAGCGGCGGTGGCGGCGCTCTTGAACGCCTCGCACCCCGGAGTCGACTCTCCGCGGACCCCGGCGCAGGTCATCGCCGAAGTCAACGCGGCCCTTGCGAGCGGCGACCGCGACACCATGCTCGTGCTGGCGGCCACGCTGGACGCCAGCAACAACCTGGGTTGCCGGCTCAATTGAAGGAGCTACCCCGGTCGGAGCGGCTCGTCGCTTCGGCCGTTGGCTAGCAGGGGGCTGAGAAGTCCCCTTCGGATCGGGAAGGGGTCGGCCGGCGAAGGTCGGTCGACCCCCTTTTTCTGATCACCCCCCTCACCCGAGGTGGGCGAGGGACGCCCTCTCCCGACCGGATCGCTGCCGCGGCTCCTCGTTCTCCGTCCCGGCACGCGCGCGCCTCGGCGGGCTTTCTGGGTTCCCGCTGCTAGACTTCTCGGCCTATGGTGGACCGGGTCGAGAGTCCGGCCGGCCGGTCGGCCGGCCGCGGGGGGCGGTTCGTCGAGCGCCGCCGGGGCGTCCGCCTTCGCGTCCCCGCGCTCACCGTCCTCTGGCATCCCCGCCTCGAGCGCGTCGGCGACCGCGTGCGCCTCGAAGGGCTGCTGCGCGGAGAGGTGGCCACGATTTCCCGAACCGCGCCGGCGTTCTCGACCCCGGGGAGCGCACGAGCCTCCCGACCACTCGGCCATAAGTCGCTGACGGGATTCAACTTGCGGATCACCGTCGGAACCTCTCTGGGGGCCGTCTGCCTGGTTCCGGGTGGCCCCGGGCTGGTCGCCGACGGCACGCCGGTCGAGGATCGGCGCGAGCTCGGCGCCGAGGAGCTGGAGCAGGGCGTGGTGCTCGAGGTCGCGGGTTCGGTCGTGCTCCTCCTGCACAACCTCCCGGGCACGGAGCAGTGGGAGGCGGTGGACTGCGGCCTGGTGGGGGAGAGCGAGGCGCTGGTCGAGGTGCGACGCGAGATCCGGCGGGTCGCGGACCTCGAGGTGCCGGTGCTGCTGCGGGGCGAGACGGGCACCGGCAAGGAGCTCATGGCGCAGGCCATCCACCGGGCGAGTCGGCGCCGCCGGCAGTCCTACCTGTCGGTCAACCTCGGGGCCATCCCGCCGTCCCTCGCGGCCTCCGAGCTCTTCGGCGCCGCCAAGGGGGCGTTCACCGGCTCGGTGCGCAACCAGGTGGGCTACTTCGCTCGCGCCCATGGCGGCACCCTCTTCCTCGACGAGGTGGCCGAAGCCCCGGCCGAGATCCAGGTGATGCTCCTGCGCGTGCTCGAGAGCGGGGAGATCCAGCCCCTGGGCATCCAGGAGACCCAGGAGGTGGACGTGCGCCTGATCGCCGCCACCGACGTGGACCTGGAGGCGGCCACGGAGGAGGGCTCGTTCCGTGCGCCCCTGTTCCATCGCCTGGCCGGCTACGAGATCGACGTGCCGCCCCTGCGCGAGCGCCGTGACGATTTCGGCCGCCTGTTCGTGCACTTCCTCTTCGAGGAGCTGGAGCGGGTGGACGAGACGCACCGGCTGGAGGGGGAGGAGGCGGCGCGTTGGCTGCCCACCTCGGTGCTGGCCCGCCTCGCGCGCCACGAGTGGCCGGGCAACGTGCGCCAGCTCCGCAACGTCGTGCGCCAGCTCGTGATCGGGAGCCGTGGCGCCGAGGCCGTGCGCATCGGTCCCCAGGTCGAGCGGCTCCTGCAGGAGGCGATCGGCGGCGGGCCCCGCCGGGACGAGCCCGAGGGCGCGACCGGCTCGGCGGCCCCGCCCCCCGCCCAGCGCCGCCGGTACCGGGACCCCACGGAGGTGGGCGACGACGAGCTGGTCGCCGCCCTGCGCGCCAACCGCTGGGCGGTCAAGCCCACGGCGCGTCAGCTCGGCGTCTCGCGCACCTCGCTCTACGCCCTCATCGAGCGCTCGGAGGTGGTGCGCAAGGCCCGGGACCTGCCGCGGTCGGAGATCGTCCGCTGCCGGGACGAGTGCGCCGGCGACGTGGACGAGATGAGCGCGCGCCTCGAGGTCTCGGCGGCCGGCCTGCGCCAGCGGATGAAGGAGCTGGAGATCGAGTAGAGGGTGCCGTCGGGCGGGACGAGTGCCTACCGCCGTCCGTCCGCGGCCTTGGCCCCGGTGGCGGAGACCGGCCGCGACCAGCCCTCCTCGACCCAGGTCAACCGGTTGCGCCCCTGGCGCTTCGACTCGTACAGGCCCTGGTCGGCCCGCGCGAAGAGCTCGGCGATCGTCTCGCCGGGGCGGTGGAAGGCGCCCCCGAGGCTCACCGACACCCGGATCTTGCGGCCGAAGCCGCGCAGGTCGAGGGGCTGCGCCCCGACGCGGCGCCGGATCTCCTCGGCCCGGGCCTTGGCCAGGTCGTGCGTCACCCGGGGGAAGACCACGGCGAACTCGTCGCCGCCGATGCGGCAGGGCAGATCCATGGCCCGGACGTTGGCGCGCAGGATGCCGGCGATCGCCCGCAGCACCGCGTCGCCGCACGGGTGGCCGTGGGAGTCGTTGATCTTCTTGAATTCGTCCAGGTCCACGAGCAGCACCGCCAGGCGCTCGCCCGCCGACATGGGCTGGCGGGCCAGGGTCTCGAGCTCCAGGTTCATGGACCGCCGGTTGAGCAGGCCGGTCAGCTCGTCGGTACGCGCCAGAGTCTCCTGGTGGTCCCGCTCGGCCCGGGTGCGCTGCAGGTGGTCGAGGGTGCGCTCGAGCTCCTGGTTCTTCTTCTGGAGGCCCGAGGTCAGGCGCTGCTCCGAGGTCAGCAGGTAGCTCGAGATCCACTTGAGCAGCGAAACGAGCAGGCGCGGCTTGGTCTCGAGCAGGGCGTCGAACGCTTGCTGGTCGAAGACCTGGAGCTCCGCGTCGTCGAGGCCGACGGCGCTGGCGGTGCGCACGTGGTCGGGCGAGACGAGCGCCAGCTCCCCCAGGAACTCGCCGCTGCGCAGGACCTTGGGCGAGATCTCGGAGGGGAAGACGAGCTGCACCCGGCCCGAGAGGATCACGTACATCGTGTCGCCCGGATCGTCGCGGCGGAACAGCACCTCGCCGCGGCGAAGCTGCATGGGCTTGCCGATGGTGTAGATCTCCGCCACCTCGCTCGGAGTGAACGAGCGGAGCAGGGGGCTGGCTGCAAAGGCTTCGAAGCTACTCATGAGCCGGCTCGGAGGCTAGGGAATCATAGCACCCTCCTCCCGGCGGCGCGGTCCCGGCGGTCAGGACCTCGGAAAGCGGGTGATTCCGATCTCTCCACCCTGATACACTCGGTTTGCCCGGAACTTGCGGGCGCTTCTCGCCTGCCCGCTTCACCCCGCATGCCATCTGGCGGGGGGCTCTACTACACCATCGAGGGAGGCACGTCTTGAAGATCCACGAGTATCAAGCGAAGGAGATCCTGCGCCGATACGGGGTGGAAACCCCGCGCGGCGAGGTCACCGACGAGCCGGGTGCGGCTCGTCGTATCTGCGAAGAGCTGGGGGGCCGCTGCGTGGTCAAGGCCCAGATCCACGCCGGCGGGCGGGGCAAGGGCGGCGGCGTCAAGCTGGCCGGTTCGCCCGCCGAGGCCGAAGAGCTCGCCGGCAAGATCCTGGGGATGCAGCTCGTCACCCACCAGACCGGTCCGGAGGGCCAGAAGGTCCGCAAGGTCTACGTCGAGGAGGCCTCGGAGATCGTCCGTGAGCTGTACCTCTCGGTCACCCTGGACCGGGGCAAGAGGATGCCGCTGGTCATGGCATCGACCGAGGGGGGCATGGACATCGAGACGGTGGCCGCCGAGACCCCGGAGAAGATCCTCAAGGAGTGGGTCCACCCCCACCTGGGCATCCTCTCGTTCCAGACCCGGCGGCTGGTGGCGGGCCTCGGGCTCGAGGGCGGCGCCGCCAAGGCAGGGGCCAAGCTGGTCGCCGCGTTGGTGCGCTGCTACCTGGACACCGACGCGTCGCTGGTGGAGATCAACCCGCTGGTGGTCACCGGCGACGGCCGGGTTCTGGCCCTCGACGCCAAGATGAGCTTCGACGACAACGCTCTGTTCCGCCACCCCGACGTCCACGCGATGCGGGACCTGGCGGAGGAGAACCCCATGGAGGTCGAGGCCGGCAAGCACGGCCTCAACTACATCAAGCTCGACGGCAACATCGGGTGCATGGTCAACGGCGCCGGCCTGGCCATGGCCACCATGGACATCATCAAGCTCCACGGCGGCGCGCCGGCCAACTTCCTCGACGTCGGCGGCTCGGCGAGCCAGGAGGCCGTGGCGAGCGCCTTCGGCCTGCTGGTCTCCGATCCGTCGGTCGAGGCGGTCCTGATCAACATCTTCGGCGGTATCGCGCGCACCGACCGGATCGCCCGCGGCGTGGTGGACGGGATCGCCGAGGTGGGCGAGGTCCGCCTGCCGGTAGTCGTGCGTCTGGAAGGCACCAACGTGGAGGAAGGGCGACGCATCCTGCGCGACGCCGACTTCGAGTTCATCGTCGCCGACGGCATGGCCGACGCCGCCAAGAAGGTGGTCGAGGCGGCGAAAGGAGGCAACTGATGGCGATCTGGCTCGATGAATCGACCCGCCTGATGGTCCAGGGGATCACCGGCAAGGAGGGGGAGTTCCACGCCCTGGGCTGCCGCGACTACGGCACCAAGGTGGTCGCCGGGGTCACCCCGGGCAAGGGCGGCCGGGACGTGGACGGCATCCCGGTGTTCGACACGGTGCGTGCGGCCCGCGAGGCCACGGGCGCCGACGCCACCATGATCTTCGTGCCGCCGCCGTTCGCCGCCGACGCCATCATGGAGGCGGCCGAGGCCGGCGTGGAGCTCGTCGTCTGCATCACCGAGGGCATTCCGGTCGACGACATGCTGAAGGTCCAGGAGTTCCTGGAGCACCACCCGACGCGCCTGATCGGCCCCAACTGCCCGGGCGTCATCTCGCCCGGGAAGGCGAAGATCGGCATCATGCCGGGGCACATCCACCGGGCCGGCCGGGTGGGCGTGATCAGCCGCTCGGGCACCCTGACCTACGAAGCGGTCTGGCAGCTCACCAACCTGGAGCTCGGCCAGTCGACCTGCGTGGGTATCGGCGGCGATCCGATCAACGGCACCAACTTCATCGACGTCCTGTCGGCCTTCGCGGGCGATCCCGCCACCGAGGCGGTGGTGCTGATCGGCGAGATCGGCGGCAGCGCCGAGGAGGAGGCCGCCGCCTGGGTGAAGGAGAACTTCGACCGGCCCGTCGTCGGCTTCATCGCCGGGCGCACCGCCCCGCCGGGACGGCGCATGGGCCACGCCGGCGCCATCGTCTCGGGAGGCAAGGGAACCGCCAAGGAGAAGATGGAGGCGCTGGCCGACCACGGCATCCACGTGGTCGAGTCGCCGGCCGAGATCGGCCACACCGTGGCCCGCGCCCTGGGCGCCTGAAGCCGCCGCCTCCGAGCGACTTCCCAGGATGAAGGGACCGAGCCGACCGATGCCTGAGCAACGGAAGGAGTCCCCCCGCGAGGGTGGGAAGGGGATCGAGGGGTTGCGGGGGCGATCCGATGAATCGTCCCCTTCCCCCCGCGAGGGTGGGAAGGGGATCGAGGGGTTGCGGGGGCGATCCGATAGATCCGGCTGGCTGGCCCTGATCGGCGGCGGCGAGTTCACCTTCGAGGAGACCCTCGACGCCGACTCGGCGTGGCTGGACAAGACCCCGGACGGCCTCGTGGGGTTCGTGCCGGCGGCGAGCGGCTCGGTCGACTACGGCCGGCACTTCGCCCGCTACATGGACGAGGTGTTCGGCCGGGAGACCGAAGTGATCCCCATCTACCGGGCGCGCGACGCCCGGCGGGGCAAGAACCTGGAACGCCTCGCGGCCTGCTCGGCGGTCTACCTGGGCGGCGGCGTGGCCGACCACCTGCTCGACGCCCTGGCCGGCAGCCCGGCGGCCGAGGTCCTGGCCGGCCGGCTCGCCTCCGGGGGCGTGGTGGTGGCGATTGCCGCCGCGGTCCAGGCCCTGGGCGTGGCGGCGCGGAGCATCCGGGTGGGGGAGACCGTCCCGGGCCTGGGCTGGCTGCCGGGCGGTGTGGTCGAGCCCAATTTCGATCCTGGCCACGACCGGCGCTTGCGCCGGCTCCTGGCCGCCGCCCCAGGCGTGACAGGCGCGGTAGGCGCGACTTGGGGCCTCGGTCTGCCCGCGGGCTCGTGTCTGCTCCTGGGCCCCGAGGGCGCCCTGGAGCAGGTGGGTCCCGCCTGGGCCCTCGACAGCCCCGACGGCGAGCTCGAGCCGCTGGGAGAGGCAGAGCAAGAAGAGTCCTGAATTGAAACCGAGAAACGAGGCCGGCCACCGGGCCGACCCTGGAGATCCAAACTCATGGAAACGACCCTGACCATCCTCAAGCCGGACAGCGTGGGCGACGGCAACACCGGAAAGATCCTCGACCACCTGATCCAGGAGGGCTTCGTGGTGCGGGCGCTCAAGCTCCTGCGCTTGTCCGAGCGCCAGGCCCGGGCCTTCTACGAGGTCCACAAGGAGCGCCCCTTCTACGACGCGCTGGTCGCCTTCATGACCTCCGGTCCTGTGGTGGCGGCCGCCCTCGAGCGCACCGACGCCGTCACCCATCTGCGCGAGGTCATGGGGGCCACCGACTCGAAACAGGCGGCCCCCGGGACCGTCCGGGCCCTGTTCGGCACCGACATCGAGCGCAACGCGATCCACGGCAGCGACTCGCCCGAGAATGCGGCCCGTGAGGTCGGCTTCTTCTTTTCCGAATCGGAGCTCCTCCCATGACCTACCGGACCTCGATGCCGGCCCCCGAGGGCCGGCTGCCGGAGGATCGCCGCGGCCGCAGGGTGGGGACCTTCTGTCTCGAGTGCGGCTCGACCTACGCGCTCCACCGGGCGGTGCACCGGGGCAAGCCGGTGTACGGCCGGGACCACATCGCCTCGCCCTGTTCCCACGAGGGCGAGCCGTTCGAGGAGGGCGCGAGCTGGTGGCAGCCGGCGATCGAGGTGCTGCCGGCCGCCCAGGCGCCCGAGGGCGCCGCAGCCGAAGCGTGATCGCGGGAGGCGGAGCGGTGCCGTGAAGTAAACTCGCGGACCGGATCGTCTTCCGATTCACTCGGCCTGAAATCTTGCGCAGAACGAGGCTCAGCGACCGGAAACGCGGCGTCCGCTTGGCGCTGCCGGCCCTGGTGACCTTTCTCGCCGTGCTCGCGGTGGGGCCGGCCGGGCCCCTGCTGGAGCTGTCGCGGGGGTCGCTGGCCCTCGATCCGCGGGCCGTGGCGACCTTCCTCTCGGGCCTGCTCTTCGGTGGGCTGGGCGTGGTCGGAACCGCCCTGGGCGCGGCGCTGGCCTCGGCGGCCTCCGGGGCCTCGGTGGGTGCCGCGCTGGCGGCCGGGGTGACCGCGGCGGCCACCGCCGCCGTGGCCTTCGCCATGTTCCGGTACCTTCCCGGCGTGGGCCGCGGCCTGCCCAACCTGCGCTCCTACCTCTGGCTCCTGGCGGCGGCGGCCCTGGCCGCCGGCGTCTCGGCGCTCCACTCCCTGGCCCTGGGCGGCAGCTTCCTCGACCTGTGGGCCGGGGCCTTCGTCTCCCTCGCTTCGGTCGCCTTCGCCGTCCCACCGCTGGGCCTCGCCGTGGACCTCTGGGGGCGGCGCTGGATGGCGCCGATCCCCGAGGAGGTGCCCGCCCGGCGGAACCTCTTGGTCACCGCCCAGACGGCCCAGCTCGCCGACCAGGCCACCCAGGAGACCCGGATCCTCGCCGTGCAGCGCCCGCGCCTCGGCTGGGGGTTCGGCCTCGGGCTCGCCGCCCTCGCCGGGATCACCCTGGTGGCGGCGCCGGTGACCTCGCTGATCCCCTTGGGAGGGCACTGGATCGTCGTCCTCTACCTGGCCCCCATCTTCTGGGCGGCCTCCTTCTACGGGCTGCGCGGCGCGGTGCTGGTGGCCTCCGGCGCGGGACTCGCCTTCGTCGGCGGACAGGTCCTCTGGGACCTCTCGGTCGGCCCCGCCGGTCCCCACCTCGGAGGCGCCGGCTTGACCGCCCTCTACGCCGACTTCGTCCTCTTCTCCCTGGCGGGCGGGTTCGTCGGGGCCATGCGCGAGCGCGAGCAGGTCCTGCGCTCGCAGCTCGTCCATCGCAACCGTCTCCTGCGCCACGACCTCCTGCGGGTGGTCCAGGCCCTGACCAACGCGGTCGAGGCCAAGGACGTCTACACCGAGGGCCACCTGAAGCGGGTCAGCGACTACGCGGTGATGGTGGGGGAGGCCATGGGTCTCGCCGGCCACGCCCTCGAGATGCTGTTCTTCGCCAGCATGCTCCACGACATCGGCAAGATCGGCATCCCGGAGAAGGTCCTCTCGAAGGAGGGCTCCCTCGACCTCGACGAGGCGCAGGTGATGCGCCGGCACCCGGAGATCGGGGCGCGCATCCTCCAGGATCTCGACGTGCTGCGCGACGCGGCGCCCTTGGTGCTCCACCACCAGGAGCGCTGGGACGGCCGCCGGGACGGTCTCTACCCGGGGTATCCGGCCGGCCTCGCGGGCTCGGACATCCCGCTGGGGTCGAGGATCATCGCCGTGGTGGACGCCTTCGACGCCATGACCACGGACCGCCCCTACCGCAAGGCGCTGGCCGGCCAGCAGGCGATCGAGGAGCTGCGCTCCGAGGCCGGGCGGCAGTTCGATCCGAAGGTGGTCGAGACCTTCGTCGAGGTCCTGGCGCACCGCCCCTGGACCAAGGCCCGGGTGGCCTGACTCGGGATGCCAACTCTCCACAGCCTCCTCCGCGACCGCTTCCGCCTCGCCTCCTTCCGTCCCTACCAGGAGGATGTCTGCCGGGCGGTCACCGCCGGCCGCGACGCCCTGGTCGTCATGCCCACCGGCTCCGGCAAGTCTCTCTGCTACCAGCTCCCGGGCCTCGCCCGCGAGGGCACCACCCTCGTCGTCTCGCCCCTGATCGCCCTCATGGAGGATCAAGTTGCCAAGCTCCAGGAGCTCGGGATCGCGGCCGAGCGGATCCATTCGGGACGCGACCGGGCGGCCTCCCGGACGGCCTGCTCCGACTACCTGGCGGGGCGCCTCGACTTCCTGTTCATCGCCCCCGAGCGGCTCTCGGTGCCCGGCTTCCCCGAGCTCCTGGCGCGCCGCCCGCCGGCCCTGGTGGCGGTCGACGAGGCCCACTGCATCTCCCAATGGGGCCACGACTTCCGGCCCGACTACCGCCTCCTCGGGCGGCGGCTTCCGGCGCTGCGTCCGGCGCCGGTGGTCGCCCTCACCGCTACCGCGACGCCCCGGGTCCAGGAGGACATCGTCGAGCAGCTCGCGATCCCCGCGGCGCACCGGTTCATCCACGGGTTCCGGCGCGACAACCTGGCGGTGGAGGTCGCCGAGCTCCCGCCCTCTGCGCGCGGCGCGGCGGTCCGCGAGCTCCTGGCCGACCCCGGGCGCCGGCCGGCCATCGTCTACGCCCCGAGCCGCAAGGAGGCAGACTCCCTGGGCGCGGCCCTGGCCGAGGACTTCCCGGCCGCCGGCTACCACGCGGGCATGCCGGCCGCCGACCGCGACCGGGTCCAGAGCGCGTTCCTGGGCGGCGACCTCGAGGTGATCGTGGCCACCATCGCCTTCGGCATGGGGGTCGACAAGCCGGACGTGCGCACCGTCGTCCACACCGGCCTGCCCGGGAGCCTCGAGGGCTACTACCAGGAGATCGGCCGCGCGGGCCGGGACGGTGCGCCGTCCCGGGCGGTCCTGCTCTACTCGTGGGCCGACCGGCGGACCCACGAGTTCTTCCATGAGCGCGACTACCCGGAGCCCGAGCTCCTGGAGCGCGTCGCCCGCGACCTTCCCCGGGAGCCCGCTCCGGTCGCCGAGCTGCGCGACCGGAGCGATCTCGACCCCGACGTTTTCGATCGGGTGCTCGAGAAGTTGCGCATCCACGGCGGCGCGCGGGGCGGCCCGGGCGAGACGGTCGCCCGCGGCGGTTCGTCGTGGCGCTCGCCCTACCTCGCCCAGCGCGCCCACCGCCTGGACCAGCTCGAGCGCATCACCCGCTTCGCCGAGAGCCCGGGCTGCCGGATGCTCCACCTGGTGGAGCACTTCGGCGACCGTGAGGACTCGGGCCATCCCTGCGGCTGCTGCGACGCGTGCGCCCCGGAGGCGTGCCTGGTGCGCACCTTCCGGCCGCCCACCGCCCGCGAGCGGGAGGTGATCGACGAGCTGCTCGACACCTTGCGCACCGAGGACGCCCCGACCACCGGCCAGCTCCACCGTCGCCTCGCCGAGGGCGGCGCCCTCCAGCGCAAGGCCTTCGAGCGCCTCCTGGGGGGGCTCGCCTCGGCCGGCCTGATCGAGCTCCGGGAGGACTCCTTCGAGAAGGAGGGCCAAGTGATCCGCTTCCGCCGCGCGAGCCTGGCGGTAGAGGGCTACCGCGCGGCGACCGGCCGGAGCGACGCCTTGGAGGAGCTGCGCCTGCCGGCCGAGCCGGCGGCCAAGACCGCAAAGGCGCGCCGGGCCAAGGTCTCGCGGCCGTCGCGGAGCGCCGCGGGCTCCAAGACCGAGCGCAAGGCCCGGCCGGTGCCCGACCCCGAGGACGCCCCGCCCGAGCTGGTCGAGGAGCTCCGGGCCTGGCGCCTCGCCGAGGCCCGGCGCAGGAAGGTCCCGGCCTTCCGAGTGTTTTCCGACCGCACGCTCCACGCCCTCGCCGCCGAGCGGCCCAGCAACCGGGCCGAGCTCCTCGAGGTCCACGGCATCGGCCCGGCCAAGGCCGGGGACTTCGGTGCCGCCCTGCTCGAGATCCTGACCCGGTGAAGGCCGCCGCCGTGGGACCCCGATCGCCCGGCCGCGCGGCCAGCAGGTACAATGTGCTCCCACCTTGCGGGGGGTCGCGCCACCTTGGCGACCACCGACGATCGACGTCCCCGCTCGCCACCCACCGAACCGACCGATGGAAAGACACTCCATGACCCGCCGCATGCTGATCAACGCCCAGACCCCGGAGGAGGTACGCCTGGCGATCGTCAGCGACTCGACCCTGGAGGACTACCAGGTCGAGGTCGCCGATCGCAGCCTCATCCGCGGCAACATCTACCGGGGTACCATCGCCTCGATCCAACCCAGCCTGAACGCCGCCTTCATCGAGTACGGCGGTGAGCGCCACGGCTTCCTGTCCATCCGCGACGTCATGCCCGAGGCCTTCTACTACCAGCCCAAGGACCCGCGGCACCCGAAGATCGAGGAGGTCCTCGAGCGCGGCAAGCCGATCGTGGTCCAGGTCGCCAAGGAGAGTGAAGGCCAGAAGGGTGCGGTGCTCACCACCGACCTGTCGCTGGCCGGCCGCTACCTGGTCTTCACCCCGTTCAACGACACCCGCGGCGTCTCGCGCAAGGTCGAGGACGAGGACCACCGGCGCCGCCTCAAGGACCTCGCCCGGGGCCTCGACGTACCCGAGGGCAGCGGCGTCATCGTGCGCACCAATGCCCTGGGCCAGACCAAGACCACCCTCGCCCGCGACCTCGCCTCCCTGCTCCGGCTGTGGAAGCGGGTCAGCTCCGAGGCGCGCCAGAACAAGGGCACCCGCCTTCTCTACAGCGACCAGGACCTGATCTTCCGCGCCCTGCGCGACTATCTGGACAACACGGTCACCGAGATCCTGGTGGACGACGACGAGGCCTACGACAAGGCGGACCGGAACCTCACCGCCTTCATGCCCCGCAGCCGGCCGCGGCTGGTGCGCTACACCGAGCGCACACCGCTGTTCTCGAAGTTCTCCCTCGAGGAGCAGATCGACTGCATCTACCAGCGCCAGGTCCCCTTGCCGAGCGGCGGCTCGCTGGTGATCGACCGCACCGAGGCCCTCACCGCCATCGACGTCAACTCGGGCCGCTCGACGAGCGCCTCGAGCCAGGAGGAGACGGCGGTCCAGACCAATCTGGAGGCCGCCTCCGAGGTCGCCCGGCAGCTTCGCCTGCGCGACATCGGCGGCCTGGTGGTGGTCGACTTCATCGACATGCGCGGCTCGAAGAACCAGCGCAAGGTGGAGAAGGCGCTGCGCGATGCCATGAAGCCCGACAAGGCGCGCTTCACGGTGGGCCGGATCAGCTCGAACGGCCTCCTCGAGGTCAACCGCCAGCGCATCCGCCAGGCCCTCTCGGTGCGCACCCACCGGACCTGCCCGACCTGCGTCGGCACCGGGCGCATCCCGAGCCCCGAGCTGGTGAGCCTCAACCTGCTGCGCCAGATCGAGACCCGGGCCGCCGCCGGCCGGCCCCTCGCCAAGGCGCGGATCGAGCTCCACCCGGAGCTGGCCGACGCCTTCCAGAACATGCGCCGCCAAGAGATCGCGGCCCTCGAGCGGGAGTTCGACCTGAAGATCGAGGTGATCGCCGCGGCCGGCCTGCACCGGGCCGAGCAGAACCTGGAGTGGCAGGAGCGCAGCCGCGAGGCCGGCAAGTCCGAGGAGCCCAAGGCCAAGGTGCGGGCCTACCAGCTCGGCCCGTCCGAGGAGAGCGAGGGGGAGAGCGGCGGCTCGGGCCGCAAGCGCCCGTCGCGGCGCGGCCGGGGTGGGCGACGTAGGCGAAGCGGCGACAACGACGACGGCGGCTCGGGGCGCCAGGCTGCCCGCGTCGAAGGGCCGGCCGGCGGAGCCGGCGACGGAGGCGAGCGCGCGGCCGACGGCGAGGACCGGAACAAAGAGACATCAGAGCCCTCGGGTACCGGCAAGCCGCGGCGGCGGCGCGGCCGGCGGGGCGGGCGCAAGAAGAGCGGCGGGCAGGCCTCGGAAGGGGAAGCGTGAGCTCGCGGGCCAACCCCATGGGTGGGCCTCCGGAGGACCTCCTGGTTCCCCTCGAAGCCCGGCTGGGGACCCTGGTCGACCTCGGCCACACCCTCTCGCTCCTCGAATGGGACCAGCAGACCCAGCTTCCGCCTGCGGCCTCCGCGGCCCGAGCCGAGCAGGTGGCGACCCTCTCGCGCATCTTCCATGAGAACGCGGTGGCGCCGGAGCTGGGGCGGCTCCTCGAGCGCCTGGACTCCGAGCTCGATCCGGAGACCGACGAAGGCGCGCTGGTGCGGGTGTCCCGGCGGGATTTCGACCAAGCGACGCGGCTGCCGGCGGAGCTGGTGGAGCGGACGGCGCGGGTGACCTCCCTGGCCGAGCCGGCCTGGGTGAAGGCCCGGGAGGCGGGCGACTGGAGCCGCTTCGCCCCCCATCTCGAGCAGATCCTCGAGCTGCGGCGCGAGGCGGCGGAGCTCTACGGCTACGAAGAGCACCCCCTCGACGCCCTCATCGACTTCCACGAGCCGGGAATGACCAAGGCCCGCCTCGAGGCCATGTTCGCCGAGCTCCAGGCGGCCCTCGTGCCGTGGGTGCAGGCGGTGGCGGCCCAGGCCGACGACGGCCGCGACGCCTGCCTCCACGGCCACTTCGACGAGTCGGCGCAGGAGGCGTTCGGGCGGCAGGTGGTGGAGCGCCTGGGCTACGACTGGCAGCGCGGACGCCAGGACCGGGCCGTCCACCCGTTCTGCACCGGCCTGGGCCCGAACGACGTGCGCATCACCACCCGCTTCGACGCGGGTTTCCTGCCGTCGGCCCTCTTCTCGACCCTCCACGAGGCGGGGCACGGCATGTACGAGCAGAGCATCTCGCCGGCCTATGCCCGCGGCTCCCTGGGCGACGGCGCCTCCACCGGCATCCACGAGTCCCAGTCCCGCCTGTGGGAGAACTTGGTGGGCCGCTCCCGGCCCTTCTGGCAGGCCTTCTACCCGGAGCTCCAGGCGGCCTTCCCCGGCCCCCTGGGCGGCGTCGAGCTCGAGACCTTTTACCGCGCCATCAACCGGGCCGCCCCGTCCACCATCCGCGTGGAAGCCGACGAGCTCACCTACAACCTCCACATCTTGCTCCGCTTCGAGCTCGAGGCGCGGCTGTTCGAGGGGTCGCTCGCGGTCGCCGACATCCCCGCCGCCTGGAACGAGCGGATGGAGAGCCTCCTCGGCGTGATCCCGCCCGACGACCGCGAGGGCGCGCTCCAGGACATCCACTGGTCCTCGGGCGCCTTCGGCTACTTCCCGACCTACACGATCGGCAACGTCCTCTCCGTCCAGCTCTTCGAGGCGGCCCGCGCCGCTCACCCGGAGATCGACGACGAGATCGCCAGAGGCAAGCCCACCACGCTGCGCGCCTGGCTCACCGAGAACGTCTACCGCCACGGCCGCAAGTACGACCCCGACGACCTGGTCCAAAGAGCCACCGGTCGCCCCATGGACACGGCGCCGTACCTCGAGTACCTCAGGACCAAGTACGGCGAGCTGTACGAGCTGTAAGCCGGGCCGGGGTTTCCCGCCCTAGCGAATGGCGCGGCTTGCTAGAACTTCGGGACGGAGGAGCCGCGCCTCGGCATGGCCCGCGCTTCACTGGGGTCGGACTCCGAAGGGACATCGAGCGCGCGGTCCCTGACGTCGCCGGGCGGGAACCCCGGCCCTCCGGGGTCGGACTCCACGGCGGTGCCCTTCGCATCAGGGAGCCCCCAGCCTTGACGGAACACCCCCCTCCCGCGATACTCCCTTCCGCTCCCGAAACCACCCGGAAAGGACCCCCATGGCCGCACCCCTTCGCCGCACCCCCCTGCACATCCACCTCGCCCTCACACTCCTCGCGACCCTCCTCCTGACACCTGGCCTCTTCGCCGCTTCGGCCCCCGCGAAGTCCGCCGCCAAAGACCCCCTCCGCGGCCTCGAGTACCGCCTGGTCGGCCCCGCGGCCGGCGGGCGCGTGGCCGAGGTCACCGGCGTCTCCGGCGACCCGCTGACCTACTACGCCGCCACCGCCTCGGGCGGCGTCTGGAAGAGCGTCGACGGCGGCGTCTCCTGGGACCCCATCTTCGACGACCAGCCCACCCAGTCCATCGGCTCCATCGCCGTCGCCCCTTCCGACACCAACGTCCTCTACGTCGGCACCGGCGAGGCCAACGTCCGCGGCAACAGCGGCCCCGGCGACGGCATCTACAAGTCCACCGACGGCGGCGAGACCTGGCAGCACGTCTGGACCCAGGTGGGCCAGATCGGCCGCATCGCCGTCCATCCCACCAACCCCGACGTCGCCTTCGCCGCCGTCCTCGGCCACGCCTTCGGCCCCAACCCCGAGCGCGGCGTCTACCGCACCACCGACGGCGGCAAGACCTGGCAGAGGGTGCTCTACGTCGATCCCGACACCGGCGCCTGGGACGTGACCTTCGACCCCTCGAACCCCCACATCCTCTACGCCGGCCTCTGGCAGATGCGCCGCACCCCGTGGGGGATGACCAGCGGCGGCCCCGGCAGCGGCCTCTACACCTCCCGCGACGGCGGCGCCACCTGGACCGAGATCACCGGATCCGGCCTGCCGGGAGGGCCCTGGGGCAAGGTGGGCGTACGGGTCGCCCCGTCGGCCCCGGACCGGATCTACGCGCTGATCGAGGCCAAGGACGGCGGCCTCTTCCGCTCCGACGACGGCGGCAAGACCTGGGACCTGGTCAGCGCGAGCCGGGGCCTGCGCCAGCGCGCCTGGTACTACACCGGCCTGACCGTCGATCCCTGGGACCCCGACGTCGTCTGGTTCCCCGAGGTCGGCATGCTCAAGACCATCGACGGCGGCAGCACGATCCGCTCGGTCAAGGGCGGTGGCTGGGACTACCACGAGATCTGGATCGACCCCCAGGACACCGACCGGATGATCGTGGCGAGCGACGCCGGGATCTCCCTGACCCGCGACGGCGGTGAGACCTGGCACCGGCCGCCGGTGCCCATCTCCCAGCTCTACCACGTCGACGCCGACAGCCGCACGCCCTACCGGGTCCTGGGCACGCTCCAGGACTTCGGCACCGCCTCCGGCCCCAGCAACAGCCTCCACGACGGCGGCATCTACCTCTCGGACTGGTACGGCGTCGGAGGTGGCGAAGCCGGCCACGTGGTCGCCGACCCGAAGGATCCGGACGTCGTCTACGCCGGCGAGTACCTGGGCTACATGTCCCGCTTCGACGAGGCCACGGGCCAGGCGCGCAACGTCTCGATCTATCCGTGGAACGGCTCGGGCCACGGCGCCGAGGACCTCGAGTACCGCTTCCAGTGGACGGCGCCGATCCTCGTCTCGCCCCACGACCACCAGGTCGTCTACCACGCGGCGAACGTCCTCTTCCGCTCGCGCGACGGCGGCCAGCACTGGCAGGCGATCAGCCCGGACCTGACCCGCAACGACAAAGCCAAGCAGGCCTGGTCCGGCGGCCCGATCACCGGTGACAACACCGGCGTCGAGTTCTACGACACGATCTTCGCTCTCGCCGAGTCACCGGTCCAGGCGGGGGTGCTCTGGGCCGGCAGCGACGACGGCCTGGTCCACGTGAGCCGCGACGACGGCGCCACCTGGACCGACGTCACCGCCAACATCCACGGCCTGCCCGAGTGGGGCACCGTCACCTGCATCGAGACCTCGCCCTTCGACGCCGGCACCGCCTACGTGGTGGTCGATGCCCACCGCCTGGACGACCTCCACCCTTATCTGTGGAAGACCACCGACTACGGCGCCACCTGGACGAGCCTCGCCAAGGGCCTGCCGGCGGACGTCCATCTGCACGTGGTGCGCGAAGACCCCGAGGTCCGGGGCCTTCTCTACCTGGGGACCGAGCACGGCCTGCGCTACTCGCGCGACGACGGCGCCACCTGGAAGTCCCTCCGGCTCAACCTGCCGGCGGTGGCGGTCTCCGATCTGAAAGTCCACGGCGACGACCTGGTAGTGGGCACCCGCGGGCGCTCGATCTGGATCCTCGACGACCTGACCCCGGTGCGGCGGATGACGCCGGAGATCGCCGCCCAGGCGGTCCACCTCTTCCCGCCGGCGCCCGCCGTGCGCTGGCGCTACCGGAGCGTCCTGGGCGACTCCGACGGCGCCGGCGACAACCCGCCGGAGGGCGCCCTCGTCACCTACTCGCTGGCTGCCGCGCCCAAGGGCGACGTCACCCTGGAGGTGAGGGACTCCCAGGGCCGCCTCGTCCGCACCCTGAAGAGCACGCCCGAGCCGCGTCCCATCGGGCCCGACCACCCCGATTGGAACCCGAGCTCCGACGTCCAGCCGGCCCTCTCCACCGACCCGGGGATCAACCGGGCGAGCTGGGACCTGGCCTGGGACGGCGCGGGCTTCATCGAGGGCGGGATGATCGACTGGGGCGACCCGACGAGCGGTCCCCTGGCGCTGCCCGGCGACTACACGCTCCGCTTGACGGTGGACGGCCGGAGCGCCACCACCACGCTCCACGTGCTGCCCGATCCGCGGGTCCAGGTGAGCCCGGCCGACCTCCAGGCCCAGCTCGACTTCGCCCTCGGTCTGCGGGGGGACCTGCGCCGCGTGATCGCCGCGGTCGAGCGCATCCGCTCGCTGAAGAAGCAGATCGAGGCGCGCGACGCCCTCCTGGCCGGTGACGCCGACGCCAAGCCGGTGGTGGCGATGGGCCAGGCGCTCGTGGCCAGGCTCGACGCCCTGGCGCAGAAGCTCTACAGCCCCGACGCCGAGGTCACCTACGACATCCTGGCCGGCCGTCACGGGGGCGCCAAGCTCTACTCCCAGCTCTCGCCGCTGTTCAGCTTCGCGGGCGAGGGCGACGGGGCGCCGACCCAGGGGATGCGCGAGGTCGCCGCCGGCCTCGAGGACCGCCTGGCGGCCCGGGAGGCGGACCTTCAGGGCCTGGTCGACGGCGACCTCGCCCGGCTCAACGCCCGGGCGAAGGAGCTGGGGATTCCGTACGTGGTGCCGGCTCTGGCTCCGGCGGCTCCGCCGTCGCCGGCTCCGCCGCCTTCATCTCCTCCGGCTGGCGGCGCAGCAGAGCGTTGAGCTCCATCGTCGCGTCGCGCCGCTGGACGGTGAAGCGCGCTGCGTCGCCCCAGTGCTTGGCCGCCATCAGGCGGTTGTAGGTCTCCCGGTCGGGCAGGGGAGTGCCGTCCAGCGTGAGGAGGACGTCGCCCACCTGGAAGCCCGCGGCGGCGGCCACCGAGTCGTCCGGCACGAAGATCACCCGCCGCCGGGTGTCCTGGTCCGAGGCCGCCACGGTGGAGAAGCCCAGGCTGGGGAACAAGGGATCGGCCTCGGGCGGCAGGCCCCAGAGGAAGTCCGCGTAGGAGGCCTGGACGTCGGCGACCCGCTGGTGGTCCGAGTCCTCGACCGGGATGGGCACCAGCGAGGCCATCTTGCCGTCGAACCAGTGGGCCGCCTGGCGCTGGGCGCCCAGGTCGTAGGCCACGTGTCCCGAGCCGATGAGCACCACCATGATGGCTCCGGGCTTGCCGTGCTCCTCCAGGGCGCGGACGGCGTTGTAGCCCATGGTGGCGTCCCAGGTGCACTGGGCGTTGTACATGGCGTCGAGCTGCTCGTCGCTCATGGACGAGTGCATGGAGTCGGCCGCGTCGGCGAAGAAGGCCCGGAAGAGACGGCGGTGCTCGGCGCTCTCGGTGTCGATGGTCTCGGGGATGTGGCTCCGCTCCTCCTCGGTGAGGCCGGCGAAGCCCTTCTCGCGCACGTCGGTGACCACCTGGCGGGGGGTGTTGATCCCGAACATGGGCACGCCGTGGTCGCGGGCGAAGACGAAGAGGTCCCGGTAGTAGCTCCAGGGGAAGCCCCAGGCGTCGTACCAGTGGGAGAGCTGGAGGAAGCCCTCCTCGGTGAGCAGGCCCCGGTTCCAATCGTCGAGGAAGCTCTGCTGGGTGTAGGGGTACATCTCCAGGCCCACGAGCACCGGGCGCCCGGAGGCCACCAGCTCCCGGAGCACCTGGAGCTGGACGCGGTGGAAGTCCATGGAGGTGTGGTTCTCGCCGACGAAGAGCACGCGCACGTCGGCGAGGCGGGCCGGAAGCTCGCTCGGGGTGAAGAGCTCGCCGGTTCGGGTGTCGGTGACGGCATCCAGGACCACCGGGGCCACGTGGTCCTTGCGGACCGGGTCGCCGAGGGGCAGGTGGCGCACGTCGGGCTCGGTGGCGGCCGGCGCGGGAGCGGCCGCGGCGAGCGCGAGGCCGAGGGTGGCGAGAACGAGGGCGGTCGCGGTGGATGGGCTCGACATGAGGCCGACTTTATCGGCTTCCGGCGAAGGGCTCCTCCAGCGGTTGCCCTGCGCGCTCCGGGTGGGGTAAGTTACGCCCGCCATGAGTAGACTCCGAGTTGGTTCCGCCCTGCTTTTCGTCCTCGTCGCGCTCGTCACCTTCTCGAGCGCTTCCCCTGCCCAACAGAACCAGGACATCCCTGCGGCCGCGAAGCCGCAAGTGCCTCCGCCCCCGGAGCACCTGACGCCGCCGCCGGACGCCCAGACCACCGCCGACGGGCTCGCCTACAAGGTCCTGAAGCCGGGGACCGGCACCGTGCACCCGGACGACAACGACCTGGTGGTCGTCGACTACACGGGTTGGACGAGCGATGGCACGGTGTTCGCCTCCTCGGTGAGCAGCGGCAAGCCGTCGTTGCTCCCCATCGAGGCCCTGATCGAGGGCTGGACCGAGGGCATGCAGCTCATGACCGAGGGCGAGACGGCGCGCTTCTGGATCCCCGGCGACCTCGCCTACAAGGGGATCGACGGCAAGCCTCAGGGCATGCTCGTCTTCGACGTCACCCTCCGGGAGATCCGTCAGATCCCGCCGGTGCCCGACGACGTCGCGGCGCCGCCGGTCGACGCCCAGCACACCAGCGACGGTCTCGCGTGGAAGGTTCTCCAGCCGGGCAGCGGCACTCGCCACCCCGGGCCGACCGACACCGTCAAGGTCAACTACATCGGTTGGACGACCGACGGCAAGTGGTTCGACTCCACCTACTCCCGGGGCCAGACGGCCAGCTTCCCCCTCAACCGCGTCATCCTCGGCTGGAGCGAAGGCCTCCAGAAGATGGTCGTGGGAGAGAAGGCCCGCTTCTGGATCCCCGAGGAGCTCGCCTACAAGGGCGAGCAGGGCAAGCCCCCGGGGATGCTGGTCTTCGACGTCGAGCTCCTCGGCATCGAGTAACCCGGGGCGCGCGCCGCGCCCACGCTCCACCCCCACGGCAACCGCCGTACGGCCCGTCCGGACCCCCGGACGGGCCGTCTGCGTTGAGGGCCCATGGCTGCCGGGGGACTCCTGTCCCCGATTCTCGTTTTCTCCGCACTACTGTACCTGAGGGTGCGCTCCCTGGCGGGGCTCACCCCGGACCCAGGCCGCATGTGGCCGCGGGCTCTCGGCTCTGTTGAGTTTTGAGATCGAGTCAGAGACGGCGCGTCTCTCCTCCCCTGGACGCTCGACTCCTGACCCCCCGGAGGGGCCAATCCGGATGCGTTCTCGACGTGTATCCGGCGACCTTGTGAACGAACGTTCATTCAGGTCGAAGATCCGGTCCCGCCGGGGAGCAACGAGTTAGACGCCCCGGCGCCGGACGCCGGGGCGGGCACGGAGGATCGCGATGGGCGAGACAGGCGACGCTGTCGGCGGGAGTGCACCGACTCGAGGTGCTTCAACTCTGATCGAGCTGCTCGAACGGCGGGCCGGCGAGGCCCCCGCGGCGGCTGGGTATACCTTCCTCACCGGCACCGAGGCCCCTCCGGAACGACTGACCTGGGCGCGCCTCGAGCTGCGCGCGCGGGCGATCGCCGTCCGGTTGCGCGAGGTCGCCGAACCGGGCGATCGGGCTCTCCTGCTCTACCCCCCGGGCACCGAGTACATCGCGGCGTTCTTCGGCTGCCTCTACGCCGGGGTCGTGGCGGTGCCGGTCTACCCGCCCCGACTGGGCCGGCCCATGGGGCGTCTGCTCGCGATCCTGGGCAACGCCGGGGCCTCGACAGCCCTGACCACCGCCTCCCTGTTGGCGTCCCTGGAAGGGGCCGTGCCGGGAACGGACCGGGTCCGGTGGCTGGCGACCGACGCCCTGGAGGACGCCGCGGCCGCCTCCTGGCGCGAGCCGGGAGTCGGGCCGGACGACCTGGCGTTTCTCCAGTACACCTCCGGGTCCACCGCCGAGCCCAAGGGTGTGATGCTCACCCACGCCAACCTGCTCTCCAACCTGGAGGTGATCCGCCGCGCCTTCGGGGTGACCCCGGAGGACCGGGGGGTGATCTGGCTGCCGCCCTACCACGACATGGGGCTCATCGGCGGAATCCTCGAGCCCCTCTACGCCGGCTTTTCGGTGGTCCTGTTCCCGCCCATGGGCTTCCTTCAGAAGCCGCTGCGCTGGCTCGAGGCGGTGTCGGCGTTCCGGGCCACCGTCTCCGGCGGACCCAACTTTGCCTACGACCTGTGCGTGCGCAAGGTTGGCCCCGAGCATCGCGCCGGCCTCGACCTGTCCTCGTGGGCGGTGGCGTTCAACGGCGCCGAGCCGGTGCGCGCCGGCACCCTGGATCGGTTCGCCGAAGCGTTCGCGCCGTCGGGCTTTCGGCGGAGCGCCTTCTATCCCTGCTACGGGCTCGCCGAGGGGACCCTCCTGGTCGCCGGCGGCGCCCGGGGCGCCGGGCCGGCCGTCGGGAGCTTCTCGGCCGCCGGCCTCGAGAGCCACCGGGCCGTGGCCGCCGCGCCGGAGCTGGCGGAGAAGGCCCGCCGCCTCGTCTCGAGCGGTCGCGGCCCCGAGGGGCTGAGGGTCGTGGTCGCAGACCCCGAGCAGTGCGCGCCGGTCGAGGCCGGTCGGGTGGGGGAGGTGTGGGTCTCCGGGCCGAGCGTCGCCGCCGGCTACTGGAGGCGGCCGGAGGAGACGGAGGCCGCCTTCGGAGCCCGCCTGGCCACAGGCGAGGGGCCGTTCCTGCGCACCGGCGACCTGGGCTTCTTGGAGGGGGGCGAGCTCTTCGTCACCGGCCGGATAAAGGACCTGCTGATCCTGCGCGGGCGCAACGTCTATCCCCAGGATCTGGAGGCCACCGCCGAGCGGGCCCACCCGGCCCTGCGCGCCGGCGGGGCGGCGGCCTTCGCCGTGGAGTCCGACGGCGAGGAGCGGCTGGTCCTGGTCCAGGAGCTCACCCGCGAGGGCCTCCGGGCCGACGCCGGCGAGGTGGCCCTGGCGGTCCGCCGGGCCCTGGCCGACGAGCACGAGGTCCAGCTCCAGGCTCTGGCCCTGATCCGGCCCGCGACCCTGCCCAAGACGTCGAGCGGCAAGGTGCGCCGCGGGGCGACGCGGCAGGCCTTCCTGGGCGACGCCCTGGAGGTCGCGAGCCTCTGGCGGCTCGAGACGGCGGCACAGGACGATGACGGCGACGAGGACGCCACGCCCTCCGCGATCCCGGAGCCCGGGGCCGGAGTCTCCCCTGCCGGAGGCGACGAGACCGAGACTGCGGCCGGAATCGAGTCCTGGCTCGCGGCCCAGGTCGCCCGGCGTGCCGGCATCGAGCGCTGGCGCGTGGACCCGCGCCGGCCGGTGGCCGACTATCCGCTGGACTCCCTGGCGGTCATGGAGCTCGCCCACGCCGTCGAGGAGCGTCTGGGCCTTTTCGTCCCCATGGAGCGCTTCTTCAGCGGCCTCACCCTGTCGGCCCTGGCGGGAGAGGTCCTGGTGGCCCGCGCGGCGGTCGCGGCCCCCGGCGCGTCGCCGTCTCCGCCGCCGCCGGCCCTCGACGGCGCCTACCCGCTGTCGCGCAACCAGCTCTCCCTCTGGTTCCTCCACGCCCTCGAGCCGGAGAGCCCGGCGTACAACGTGCCGGCGGCGGTGCGCATCCGCGGCCCCCTCGGCACGCGCGCCCTGCGGCGCGCCCTGGAAGCCCTGGCGGAGCGCCACCCGAGCCTGCGCACCCGCTTCGGCGCGAGCCACGGCGAGCCCCGCCAGGAGGCGCTTGCGGAGGCGCGTCTCGCCTTCGCCCAGGAGGACGCCCGCGGCTGGAGCGAGGGCCTCCTGGCCGAGCGCTTGCGCGCCGAGGCGCGGCGGCCCTTCGACCTCGAGGCCGATCCGCTCCTCCGGGTCACCCTCTTCCGGCGCTCCGCCCTCGACCACGTCCTGGTGGTCGCCATGCACCACATCGTCACCGACTTCTGGTCCATGGGTGTGTTGATGGACGAGCTCGGCGCGCTCTACCGGGCGTTCGTGACCGGCGCCGACGCACCCGAGCTGCCCGCGGCGACCCCGTACGCCGAGTACGTGCGCCGCCAGGAAGACCTCCTCGCCGGGCCGGAGGGCGAGGCCCTCTGGGCTTACTGGCGCGACCGGCTGGGGGGAGAGCTGCCGGTCCTCGAGCTCCACACCGACCGCCCGCGGCCACGGGTGCGCGGCTCCCGGGGCGAGGCGGTCACCACCCGCCTCACGCCCCACCGCAGTGATCAGCTCGAGGCGCTGGGCCGCGGCGCGGGGGCGACGCCGTTCATGACTCTCCTGGCCCTGTTCCAGGTCCTCCTCCACCGCTACTCGGGTCAGTCGGAGCTCGCCGTGGGCACGGTGACCGCCGGCCGCACCCGGGCCGCCTTCGCCCGCACCGTGGGCTACTTCGTCAACCCGCTGGTCCTGCGGGCCGACCTGGGGGCCGAGCCGTCGTTCGCCGAGCTCCTGGGGGAGGCGCGCCGGGAGGTCCTGGGCGCCTTCGAGCACCAGGAGTACCCCTTCTCCCTCCTGGTGGAGCGCCTCCACCCGGAGCGCGACCCAGGGCGCTCGCCCCTCTTCCAGGCCATGTTCGTCCTCCAGCGCGCCCAACTCGCCGACGGCCAGGACCTGACGCCGTTCGCCATGAGCAGCGCGGTCGAGTCTGCGGCGCGGGCGGACCTCGGCGGCCTGCGAATCGAGTCGCAGCCGATGGATCTGGGCATCGCCCAG
This sequence comes from uncultured Acidobacteriota bacterium, assembly GCA_963739795.1. GTDB lineage: Bacteria > Acidobacteriota > Thermoanaerobaculia > Multivoradales > DATKCC01 > CAVUBL01. Next base: position 67,246 of record CAVUBL010000017.1, read on the forward strand.
TTCGACCTGACCCTGTCCATGGGCAAGATCGACGGCGCCTACGCAGCCTCCTTCGACTTTCCCGTCGACCTCTTCGACGAGGTCACCGTCCGGCGCCTCGCCGAGCACTTCGCGAACCTCGCCCGGGCGGTGGTGACCGAGCCCGGCCGGCCGGTCTCGGACCTGCCGCTCATGAGCGCCTCCGAGGAGCGCCAGCTCGTGGTGGGGTGGAACGACACCCGCGCCGACTACCCGCGGGAGTCGACGTTGACCGCCCTGTTCGAGGCCCAGGTCGACCGCACGCCGGACCACGACGCCCTGGTGGTGGTGGGGGACCGGCTGACCTACCGGGAGCTCGACCGCCGGGCCAACCGGCTGGCCCGGCACCTGCGCCACCTGGGCGTGGGGCCGGAGAGCGTGGTGGGCGTTCTCCTCGAGCGCTCGGCCGAGCTCATGGTGGCGACCCTGGCCGTCCTCAAGGCGGGGGGCGCCTATCTGCCCCTCGACCCGGACTACCCGCGGGAGCGGCTGGTCTACTCCCTGGACGACGCCGAGGTGCAATTGCTGGTCACGCGCGACCGCTACGCCTCCCTCTTCACCCCGGCCCCGGGCCAGGTGATCGTGCGCCTCGACGCCGAGGGACCGGCTATCGACGCCGAGCCCGCAGAGCGCCCGGCGCCCTTGGCGGGCGACTGGTCCCTGGCCTGCGTCATCTACACCTCGGGTTCGACCGGCGAGCCCAAGGGCGTGCTCCTCGAGCACCGGAGCCTCGTGAACCTGGTCTGGTCGTTCCTCGACAGCTACGAGCCGGGACCCGAGGACCGGATTCTTCCCCTGACCTCCCTCGCCCACGCCAGCTTCGTGGGCGAGATCTTCCCGCTGCTGGCCGCCGGCGGCACCTTGGTGCTCCCGACCCAGGACCAGCTCCTGGACACCGGCGCCCTCCTCGACCTGATCGCCCGCCGCAGTGTCTCCATGGTGAGCACCGTGCCGTCCATGATGGCCACCCTGAACGCCATGCGCGACGAGCTGCCCCGCCTGCGCCTGATCCTGGTGGGGGGCGAGGCGCTCTCGGCGGGCGACGTGGACCGGCTCCTGGGGTCGGTGCGGATCGTCAACGGCTACGGCCTCACCGAGGCCGCGGTCTGCTCCACGGTCCACCCGGTCGAGCCCGAGGAGCTCGCCTCCGGCGCCAAGCCCCGGATCGGCCGACCGATCCTCAACAGCCAGGTCTACGTCCTCGACTCGGGCCTGCGGCCGGTGCCGGTGGGCTGCCCCGGGGAGATCTTCGTCGCCGGCGACGGCCTGGCCCGCGGCTACCACGAGCGCGCCGCTCTCACCGCCGAGCGCTTCGTGCCCAACCCCTTCGATCCGGGCAGGCGCATGTACCGCACCGGCGACCTGGGCTGCTGGAGCGTCGCCGGCTCCGGTCCCGGCTCCGTGTCGGGCGCCCTCGAGTACCTGGGCCGGATCGACCAGCAGGTCAAGCTGCGCGGCTTCCGTATCGAGCTGGGCGAGGTGGAGTCGGTCCTGGCCCTCCACCCGGCGGTCCAGGAGGCGGCCGCCGCGGTGCGCACCGACGCGGCGGGCGAGGCGCGGCTCGTGGGCTACGTGGTGAGCGGCCCGGGCCGGGAGGCTCCGACCGCGGGCGAGCTCCTGGCCTACCTGCGCGAGCGTCTGCCCGACTACATGATCCCCGGCGCCTTCGTCTTCCTCGACGCCCTGCCCTTCGGGCCCAGCGGCAAGGTGGACACGGCGGCCCTGCCGGCGCCGGTCTCCGACCGCCCCGACCTCGGCGCCGCCTACCGGGCGCCCCGCAGCGAGCTCGAGCGGCGGATCGCCGCCGTCTGGAGCGCGGCCCTGGGCCTGGAGAGCGTGGGCCTGGACGACAACTTCTTCGACCTGGGCGGGCACTCGCTCCTGATGACCAAGGTGCACGCCGAGCTCAAGCGCGACCTGGCCGGCGACCTGCCCGACGGGCTGTCGCTGATCGACCTGTTCAAGTACTCCACGGTGGGTGCCCTGGCGGCCCACCTGGCCAACGGCAGGGAGCGGCCGATCGCGGCGGACGAGCGCGCCGGACTGCGCGGCCCGGCGGCGCGGCCGGCGAGCCGGGACGTGGCCATCGTCGGCCTCGCCGGACGGTTCCCCGGCGCTCCCGACGTCGACGCCTTGTGGAAGAACGTCGCCGGCGGGGTGGAGGGGATCACCTTCTTCACCGACGAAGAGCTCCTGGCGGCGGGCGCGGAGCGGGCGAAGCTGGCCGATCCCGACTACGTCAAGGCCAAGGGGATCCTGGGCGGGGTCGACCTCTTCGACGCCGAGTTCTTCGGCCTCAATCCGCGGGAGGTCGAGCTCATGGACCCGCAGCACCGCCTCTTCCTCGAGTGCTGCTGGGAGGCCCTCGAGCGCGCCGGCTACGACCCGGAGCGCTTCCCGGGCTCGGTGGGGGTCTACGGCGGCGAGAGCATGAACACCTACCTCCTCACCAACCTGCTCTCGCACCTGGAGATGGTGGCCTCGGTCGACACCCTCCAGGCCTCCCTGGGCAACGACAAGGACCCCTTGACCTCCCGGGTCGCCTACAAGCTCGACCTCACGGGCCCCAGCATCACCATCCAGAGCGCCTCGTCGACCTCGCTGGTGGCGGTCCACGTGGCTTGCCAGGGCCTGCTCCAGGGCAACTGCGACATGGCCCTGGCCGGCGGTGTCTCGATCCACCTGCCCGAGGTCTCCGGCTACATGTACCAGGACGGGGGCACCACCTCCCGCGACGGCCACTGCAGGGCCTTCGACGCCTCGGCCACCGGCTTCGTCTCGGGGCACGGTGCGGCGGTCGTGGTGCTCAAGCGCCTCGAGGACGCCCTGGCCGACGGCGACCACGTCCACGCGGTGATCAAGGCCGCCGCCTGCAACAACGACGGCTCGGTGAAGGTGAGCTTCATGGCGCCCAGCGTCGAGGGCCAGGTGGACGTCTACACCCGGGCGTACCGGGAGGCGGGCATCTCGCCCGAGACCCTGGGCTACGTGGAGTGCCACGGCACCGCCACGGCGATCGGCGACCCGATCGAGATCACCGCCCTGTCCCAGGCGTTCGGGGCCTACACCGATCGCCAGCGCTTCTGCGCCATCGGCTCGCTCAAGACCAACATCGGCCACCTGGACGCGGCGGCCGGCGCCTCGGCCCTGGTCAAGGCCACCCTCGCCCTCGAGCACCGCCAGATCCCCCCGTGCCTCCACTTCGAGCGGCCCAACCCCCGGATCGACTTCGACTCGAGCCCGTTCTTCGTCAACACGGAGCTGCGGCCCTGGGAGGCCAACGGCAGCCCCCGGCGGGCGGCGGTGACCTCCCTGGGCATGGGCGGCACCAACGCCCACGTGGTGCTCGAGGAGGCGCCGCCCGTGCCGGAGCCCGCACCCTCCCGGCCCTGGCAGCTCGTCACTCTCTCGGCCAAGACCGAGACCGCCCTCGACGCCCAGACCGGGCGCCTGGGCGAGTACTTGGTCGAGCGCCTGGCCGAGACACCGGGCGGCGAGGCGCCGCCCCATCTGCCGGACGTCGCCTACACCCTGTCGATGGGTCGCAAGCCCTTCGCCCACCGGCGCGTGCTCCTGGCCCGCGACGCCGCCGACGCCGCCCGGGCCCTCGCGGGCCACGACCCGGAGCGCCTCCTCACCGGCTTCCACCGGGGCGGCGACCGGCCGGTGGCCTTCCTCTTCCCGGGCCAGGGCGCCCAGTACCCGGACATGGCGCGCGGGCTCTACGAGACCGAGCCCGGTTTCCGCGAGGACCTGGACCGCTGCTTCGAGATCCTGGACGCCGCCACCGACTGGCACCTCGCCGAGGTGCTCTTCCCGCCGGCCGAGGATCCCGAGGCCCTGGAGCGCTCCGCCGAGCGCCTGCGCCAGACCGAGGTCACCCAGCCCGCCCTGTTCGCCGTCTCGTGGGCGACGGCGCGCCTCTGGATGCGCTGGGGGGTCCGCCCGGCGGCGATGCTCGGCCACTCGGTGGGCGAGCTGGTCGCCGCCTGCCTGGCCGGCGTCTTCACCCTGGAGGACGCCCTGGCGGTGGTGGCGGCGCGCGGCAGCCTGATGCAGCAGATGCCCCCGGGCTCCATGCTGGCGGTGCCCCTGCCGGAGGAGGAGGTGCGGGCGCTTCTCGACGGCGAGCTGTCCCTGGCGGCCCTCAACCGGCGGGGACTGTCGGTGGTCTCGGGCCCCTCGGAGGCGGTGGACGAGCTGGCCGGCCGGCTCGCCGAGCGCGACCTCTCCTGCCGGCGGCTCCTGACCTCGCACGCCTTCCACTCCCGGATGATGGAGCCCATGCTTCCGGCGTTCATCGAGGTGATCAAGGGCACGCGCCTCGAGCCGCCCAAGGTGCCGTACATCTCCAACGTCACCGGCACCTGGATCCGCGCCGAGGAGGCCACCGACCCCGGCTACTGGGCGCGCCAGCTCCGCGGCACGGTCCGCTTCGCCGACGGCGTGGCCGAGCTCCTGGCCGAGCCCCAGCGGGTGCTCCTGGAGGTGGGGCCGGGCAACACCCTCTCGACCCTGAGCCGCCAGCACCCGGACCGCACTCCGGCCCAGGCGGTGATCTCCTCTCTGCGCCACCCGAAGCAGGCGGGCGACGACCAGGCAGTTGTCCTGGAGGCCCTGGGGCGCCTCTGGATCGCCGGCGCGGACGTCGATTGGTCGGGGGTGTGGGCGGGGGAGCGGCGCCGGCGGGTGCCGCTGCCCACCTACCCCTTCGAACGCCGCCGCTACTGGGTGGAGCCGCGGCCGGACGCCGGTCGCGGCCGCGGGGCGCGCCGGGGCTCGGGCCGGCTCTCGGACCCCGCCGACTGGTTCTCGGTGCCCGCCTGGCGCCGGGCGCCCTTCGGCGGCGAACGGGCCGAAGAGCACCCCGAGACGGTCGGTAGCCCGGAGGATTGGTTGCTCTTCGCAGAGGAGTCCGGCCCGTCCCGAGCTCTGGCTGAGCACCTGGCCGAGCGCCTGGAGGGGCTCGGGCACCGGGTGACCACCGTCGCCCCGGGGGAGCGCTTCGAGGACTTGGGCTCAGGTCGATACCGCCTCGCCCCGGGCGAGCCCGAGGGCTACGAGCGGCTGCTCGACGGCCTCGGCCGCGTGCCGGGCCGGATCGTCCACCTCTGGAATGTCGGCGGCGGCACCGAGAGCGATCCAGGTGCGGACCGCGAGGCGCGCCTCGACCGGAGCGTCTACTCACTGCTCTTCCTGGCCCGCGCCCTGGGCGCGCGGGAGCTGCCCGAGGGCGCCGCCCTCACCGTGGTCTCCGACGGCCTCCAGGAGGTGACCGGCTGCGAGGTCCTGGATCCGGTCAAGGCGACCCTCCTCGGGCCGTGCGGGGTGATCTCCCGCGAGGTTTCGGGCCTCGCCTGCCGGAGTGTCGATCTCGACCCGGCGGAGCTCGCCGGCGCCGGGGACGCGGCCCGCGCCATCCTGGCCGCGGCGATTCTGCGGGAGGCCCGGGCGGACGCCCCAGTCGCTGCCGCCGCCCCGGTCGCCCTGCGCGGGCGCCATCGCTGGGTCCGTTCCTTTGAGCCCGTGCGCCTGGAGCCGCGGGACGGCCCGCCGCCGGTGCTCCGCCCCGAGGGGGTCTACCTGGTCACCGGCGGCCTGGGGGGCCTCGGTCTCGAGATCGCCGGCGACCTGGCCCGGGAGGTGCGGGCGCGGCTGGTGCTGGTGGGGCGCTCGCCCCTTCCGCCGCGGGAGGCGTGGGCGGAGTGGCTCGACGGGCACGGCGCGGACGATCCGGTGAGCGCCAGGATCCGGCGGCTCCGGGAGCTCGAAGCCGCGGGCGCCGAGGTGCTGGTCCTGGCGGCCGACGTCGCCTCGCCGGCCGACCTGGCCCGAGTGCGCGCGGAGGCGATGGCGCGCTTCGGTGCGCTCCACGGCATCGTCCACGCCGCCGGCGTGCCGGGGGGCGGCCTGATTCGCGCCCGGGACCGGGCGAGCGCCGAGCGGGTCCTGGCTCCCAAGGTGCAGGGCGCCCTGGCCCTTCAGGAGGCCTTCGGCGACCTGCCCCTGGACCTCTTCGTCCTGTTCTCGTCGGTCACCGCCGTCGCGCCGATCGCCGGCCAGGCGGACTACGCCGCGGCCAATGCCTTCCTCGACGCCTTCGCCGCCTGGCGGGGGGCCTCGGGCGAGGCCGCCGGCGGCGGCCGGACGGTGGCGATCGCCTGGGACGCCTGGCGGGAGACCGGCATGGCCGTCGCCACGGAGGTCCCGGAGGAGCTCGCCGCCTGGCGGCGGGAGACCCTGGAGCGCGGCCTGTCGAACGAGGAGGGCGTCGAGGCCTTCCGCCGGGCCCTGGCGAGCGGCCTCCACCAGGTGGTGGTCTCCACCGTGGACCTGGAATCCCGCCTCGAGGGCGAGGGGCCGAAGGCCGACCTCTCCACCCTGGAGAGCCTGGCCGCGGCCCCGGAGAGCGCCCATCCGCGGCCGGCTCTCGCCAACGCCTACGTGGCGCCGTCGGGCGACGCCGAAGCGGCCCTCGCCCGCATCTGGCAGGAGACCCTGGGCATCGACCGGGTCGGCGTCCACGACAACTTCTTCGACCTGGGGGGCAACTCCCTGGCCGGTTTGCGCATCACCCGGGCGATCCAGGAGCGCCTCGGCGCCGGGGTTTCCGACGTGTCGCTCTACGAGGCGCCGACCGTCGCCACCCTCGCCCGCCTGATTGCGGGGAGCGGGGTGGAGGAAGCGGCGACCGAGCTCGCCCCGGCAACGGCCGAGGCCCTGAGCCGGGGCGAGCGGCGCAAGGCCCGCCTGGAGCAGCGGCGCGGCCGGTAGGAGGCGAGACGATGCGCGCTCGACGACCCGTTCTTCTCGCCCTGCTCCTGTGCCTCGCCTTCGCCGGCGCCGGCCACGCCGCCGACCCGGCCGCGGCCCCGGCGGCCGAGTACGTCCTCCACGCCGTGCGCCTGGCGAAGCCGCCCACCATCGACGGCCACCTGGAGCCCGGAGAGTGGGACGGCGCCGCCCTGGCCGACCACTTCGTCCAGATCGAGCCCGACGAGGGCCGGCCGGCGAGCCAGGCGACCGACGTCCACGTGGGCTACGACGCCGAGAACCTCTACTTCGGCATCCGGGCTCACGACGACGATCCGGGAAAGATGACCGCCAACATCCTCACCCGCGACGGCGACCTGACCTACGACGACTCCATCGAAATCGTACTGGACACCAACCGGGACCGTCGGACCGGCTTCCTGTTCGCCACCAACCCCTTGGGAGTGGAGGTCGACGCCCTGGTGCGCAGCGAGGGCGAGGACGTGAACCTGGACTGGGACGGGCTCTGGGAGTGCAAGGCCACCCGCGACCCGGGCGGCTACACGGTGGAGATCGCTATTCCCTTCCGCACCCTGCGCTTCCCCCGCGCCGACGTCCAGACCTGGGGCTTCAACGTCGCCCGGATCATCCCGCGCCGCCGGGAGACCGCGTTCTGGAAGCCCATGTCCAAGGACTACGGCTTCTACGCCCGCTACAAGGTCTCCCAGTTCGGCGAGCTCACCGGCATGACGGAGCTCGAGCCCGGGCGCCGCTATCTCGTGAAGCCCTACGTGACCGGCGGCTGGGACGACCAGAACCCCGAGCGCTCGGGCGGCGGCAACGTCGACGGCGGGCTCGACGTCAAGTGGAACCTGACCACCGATCTCACGGCCGACCTCACCTACAACACCGACTTCGCCGAGGCCGAGGCCGACGACCAGCAGGTGAATCTGACCCGCTTCCCCCTCTACTACCCGGAGAAGCGGGAGTTCTTCCTGGAGGGGGCCAACCTCTTCTACTTCGGCGAGCGCCCCGAGCCCTACCGGGCCGCCGAGACCCAGCTCTTCTTCAGTCGACGGATCGGCCTGAGCGCCGACGGCGGGCGCCAGATCCCGGTCCTGGGCGGCGCCAAGGTCGCCGGCCAGGCGGGCTCCTACGACCTGGGCCTGCTCAGCCTGACCACCGAGCACCAGGCCTTCGAGAACCTGGACGGCAGCCGGTTCAGCGAGCCGCGGACCAACTACACGGTGGCCCGCCTCAAGCGCCGGGTCTTCGGCAAGTCGACGATCGGCGTCCTGGGCCTGGCCACCGAGCCCTCGGGGCCGGGGTACAACCGTGTGGGCGGGGCGGACTGGGACTTCGTGCTCAACGACAACCTGAAGACCGGCGGCTTCCTGGCCAAGAGCTACACCCCCGACCTCGACGGCGGGGGTGGAGACACCTGGGCGGGCTACGGTGACGTCGACTGGGACAGCAAGCGCTACCGCGCCCGGGTCTCCTACACCGAGATCGGCGACAACTTCCTCGATGAGCTGGGCTTCATCCCCCGCATCGGCGTCCGCAAGTACCGCTGGAACGGCGACCGGATCTTCTGGCCCGAGGCGGGCAACCGGCTGAACATCCGCCAGGCCTGGTTCACCTACGGACTCGACTACATCACCGACCGCGAGAACCGCCTCGAGACCCGCATCAACACCCTTCAGTTCAACACCTGGCTCAACAACAACGGCGGCGTGGCCTTCAAGTACTTCGACGAGCTGGAGGTCCTGACCGAGCCGTTCGAGATCTCTCCGGGGGTGGTGATCCCGCCCGGCTCCTACCCCTTCCGGAGCTACTTCTTCGGTTTCAACACCGACTACTCGAAGCCCCTGGGGGGTGCGGGACGGGCGGCGTGGGGCGAGTACTACGACGGCCACTACCTCCAGACCTTCTACGCCCTCGTCTACCGGCCGCTGCCCGGCCTGTTCACCGCCGGGAGCTACCAGCGAACCGACGTCCACTTGAGCGCGGGGGACTTCTCCAACGAGCTGTTCCAGGGCGAGGTCGCCTACGCCTTCTCGCCCCGCCTGTCCACCCGCACCGCCGTGCAGTGGAACGCCGAGCAGAACTTCCGCTTCCGGGCCCTGGTGAGCTGGACGTTCCGCCCGGGATCGAAGTTCTACCTGGTGTACGACGACCTGCGGGACCTGACCGATCCGCTCCAGCGCTTCGACACCCGGGTGGGCCTGCCCGGCCGCTCGCTGGTGGCCAAGACGGTGGTGGCCTTCTGAGCCCGGATCGGCTCGACCCCCGCGTGCCCCAGGAGACCGCGACGCCATGAGCCGAGAGACGACCGGTACCGAGATCGCCGTCGTGGGGATGGCGGGGCGCTTCCCCGGCGCCCGGGACGTTGGCGAGCTGTGGAAGAACCTGTGCGACGGCGTCGAGTCGATTCGGCGCCTGAGCCCGGAGGAGCTCGTCGGCCTGGGGGTCGGCGAGGAGCTCGCCCGCGACCCCGCGTGGGTGCCGGCGGTGGCCCAGCTCGACGGCTACACCGACTTCGACGCTCCCTTCTTCGGCGTCAACCCCCGCGAGGCCGAGACCATGGACCCCCAGCACCGGGTGCTCCTGGAGCTCGCCTGGCACGCCCTGGAGGACGCCGGCTACGACCCTTTGCGCCCGCCCGGGGCGGCGGGCGTCTTCGCCGGCGCGACGCTCAGCACCTACCTGCTTTTCCACCTGGCGCGCAACCGTCGGGTGACGGCCGGCACCGACCCGCTGCAGCTCATCGTGGGCAACGCCCCCGACTCCCTGGCCACCCGCGTCTCCTACAAGCTCGGCCTCAAGGGCCCGAGCCACGCCGTCCAGTGCGCCTGCTCGACCTCCCTGGTGGCGGTCCACCTGGCCTGCCAGAGCCTGCTCTCCGAGGAGTGTGACCTGGCCCTCGCCGGGGGGGTCTCGGTCAACGTGGCCCAGGGCGCCGGCTACCGCTACGTCCAGGACTCGATCCTCTCGCCCGACGGCCGCTGCCGGCCGTTCGACGCCGGGGCCCGGGGGACCCTCTTCGCCTCCGGCGCCGGGCTGGTGGTGCTGCGGCGGCTGGAGGACGCCCTCGCCGACGGCGACCGGGTGCGCGCCGTGATCCTGGGCTCGGCGGTGAACAACGACGGCTCGGTGAAGGTGGGCTTCACCGCGCCCTCGGTCGAGGGGCAGGCGGCGGTCATCTCCGAGGCCCTGGCGGTGGCTGGGGTCGAGGCCGATTCCATCGGGTACGTAGAGGGCCACGGCACCGGCACCGCCCTGGGCGACCCGGTGGAGGTCCAGGCCCTCACCCGGGCCTTCGGGGCCGTCACCGACCGGAAGGGCTTCTGCGCCCTGGGCTCGATCAAGTCCAACTTCGGCCACCTGGACGTGGCCGCCGGCGTCGCCGGTCTGATCAAGACCGTCCTCGCCCTCGAGCACGGTCGCATCCCGCCGACCCTCCACTTCACGGCCCTGAACCCGAAGATCGACCTCGCGGCCTCGCCGGTCTACGTGGCGGCGGAGCTCGCCGACTGGCCGGCGGACCCGGACCGTCCCGGCCCCCGGCGTGCCGGGGTGAGCTCCTTCGGCCTGGGCGGGACCAACGCCCACGTGGTCCTGGAGCAGGCGCCCGCGGCAGCGGCGGCGGGATCGGGGGCGGCCCGTCCGTGGCAGCTCGTCGTCCTGTCGGCCAAGACCGCCCCGGCCCTGGAGGCGGCGACCGGGCGCCTGGCGGGCCACCTCCGCGCCCACCCGGAGCTCTCCTTTGCCGACGCCGCCTACACCCTCCAGGTGGGTCGCTCTCCCTTCCCCGAGCGGCGGGTCGCCGTCTGCCGCGGCCCGGAGGACGCCGCCGCCTGCCTGGAGAGCCTGGAGCCCGCGCGGGTCGCCACGGCCTCGGGAGTGGGCTCGGCGGGGCCGGCGCGGGTCGCCTTCCTGCTGCCCGGCCAGGGCTCCCAGTACCCCGGCATGGCGGGGGAGCTCTACGAGACCGAGCCGGTCTTTCGCGCCGAGGTGGACCGGGCGGCCGGGCTCCTGGCGCCGCGCCTGGGTGTCGACCTCTCGAAGGTCCTCACCGGCGAGGGGGCCGGCGACGGCGAGGCCGAGCGCCTGCTCGCGGGCCACCGGGTGGGGCAGTGCGCCCTGTTCGTCGTGGAGCACGCCCTGGCCGCCCTCTGGACGAGCTGGGGCGTGACGCCCCGGGCGCTCCTCGGCCACTCGCTGGGCGAATACGTGGCCGCCTGCCTCGCCGGCGTCTTCTCCCTGCCCGACGCCCTCGAGGTGGTGGCCGAGCGCGGGCGTCTGATGGCCGAGGCGCCGGCGGGAGGGATGCTCTCGGTCTCTCTCGGCGAAGCCGAGCTGGCGCCGCGCCTCGGCGAGCTGGGTCTCGCTCTCGCGGCAGTCAACGCCCCGGAGGTGATCACGGTCTCGGGGCCCGCTCCGGCCCTCGACACCCTCGCCGGCGAGCTCGCCCGGCGCGGGGTCGAGCACCGGCGGCTGCACGCGGCGGTGGCGGTCCACTCGCCGCTCCTGGAGGCGGCCCGGGAGGCGCTGGTCGAGCGCCTCTCCCACTGCCGTTTGTCGCCGCCCCGAATCCCCTTCATCTCCAACGTCACCGGAGACTGGATCACCGACGCAGAGGCCACCGACCCGGCGTACTGGGGCCGCCACCTGGTCTCTCCCGTGCGCTTCTCCGACGGCCTCGCCACCCTGCGCGACCGGCTCCCGGACGGCCCCGCTCCGGTGCTCCTGGAGGTGGGCCCCGGGCGGACCCTGGCGACCCTCGCCTCCCTCCAGGCCGGCGCCGGCGGGGGCGAGGCGGTTCTCACGTCGCTCCGCCATCCGAAAGAGAGCGCCTCCGACGTGGCGACCGTCCTGGGGGCTCTGGGTCGGCTCTGGCTGCGTGGGGTCGAGGTGGACTGGCAGGCCCTCCACCAGGGTCGCGGAGCGCGGCGGGTCGCCGTGCCCGGCTACCCCTTCGAGCGCCGCCGCTACTGGGTCGAGCCCGACGCCGCCTCTGCGGACGCAGGAGAAGGCGCCCAGGGCCTCGCCGCCTTCGCCCCCGGCGTGGCCGCCGCGGCCCCGGCCGCCCAGGAGCAGGAAGCGGAGCTCCACGACCGTCCCGCCCTCGCCACCGGGTTCGTCGAGCCCCGGACCGAGGTCGAGCGCACGGTGGCGGGCATCTGGTGCCAGGTCCTGGGGGTCGAGCGGGTGGGGGCCCTGGACAGCTTCTACGACCTGGGGGGCCACTCCCTCCTCGCCACTCAGGTGGCCTCCCGTCTGCGAGAGAGCTTCGGCGTCGAGCTGTCGGTGGACCAGGTGCTCGAAGGGCCGACGGTGGCCGGCATGGCCGGCATGGTCGCCGACCTCCTGGCCGCCGAGCGCCGTCCGGCGACCGCCTCCGCCGACGGCCGGGCGGCCGAGACGATCCCCCGGCGCGCCGACCCGGCGGCACCGGCTCCCCTGTCCTTCGCCCAGGAGCGCCTCTGGTTCCTGCAACGGGTGGATCGGGCCACCACCGCCTTCAACCTCCTCTTCGCCGTCGAGATGCGCGGGCCGGCAAACCTGGCGGCCCTGGCCAGGGCCTTCGGCGAGGTGCGCCGGCGCCACGCCTCGCTGCGCACCACCTTCGGCGAAGAGGCGGGACGGACCTTTCAGGTGGTCGCCGGCCCCGAGACCGGAGCCAGGACCGGAGCCAGGACCGGAGCCAGGACCGGAGTCGGGGCGATCCTGCCCCTCCCGGTGGTGGACCTCTCCGGGCTGCCCGCGGATCGGCGCGTCGCCGCCGCCAGGCACCTGGCGGCGGTGGAGCACCAGCGCGCCTTCGACCTGGAGCGGGGCCCCCTCTTCCGGGTCTCCGTGCTCCGCCTGGGCGAGACCGGGGAGGCGGCGGAGCACGTCTGCCTGGTGGCCATGCACCACGTGATCTCCGACGGCTGGTCGATCGGCGTGCTGCTGCGCGAGACGGCGGCTCTCTACGGGGCGTTCGTCCGCGGCGAGCCCTCGCCGCTGCCCGAGCCGCGCCTCCAGTACGCCGACTTCGCCGAGTGGCAGCGCCGGCGCCTCCAGGGCGAGACGCTGGAGGCCCACCTCGGCTTCTGGCGCGAGCGCCTGGCGGAGCTCCCGGCGCCCCTCGACCTGCCGACCGACCGGCCGCGCGCCGCGGAGCGAGGGTTCGAGGCGCGGGCGGAGGGCCTGGTGCTTCCGGCGGAGCTCACCGCCCGCCTCGAGGAGGTGAGCCGGCGCCACGGCGCGACTCTCTTCATGACCCTGCTGGCGGCCTTCGAGGTCTTCCTCTTCCGGTCGACGGGGCGGACCGACCTGCTGGTGGGTGCGCCCATCGCCAACCGCAACCGGGCCGAGATCGAGGAGCTCATCGGCTTCTTCCTCAACACCCTGGTGCTCCGCGCCCGGCTGGCCCCTGAGAAGCCGTTCAGCGCCCTCCTCGAGGAAGTTCGGCGGGCCGCCCTGGGGGCCTACGCCCACCAGGACCTTCCCCTCGAGACCCTGCTCCGGGCGGCGGGGGTGGACGACCCGCGGGTGGCCGACGGGCTGCTGCGGGCCATGTTCCTGTTCCAGAACGTCCCGACCCCGGCCCTGGAGGCGGCGGGGCTCGAGCTCCGGAGCTTTTCGGGCGATGAGACCGGAGCCGAGCTGGGCACCGCGGCCTTCGACCTGACCCTGACCCTCGACTCCCGGCCCTCCGGGATCGAGGCCGTCGTCACCTACAACGCGAAGCTCTTCGACCGCGCCACCGCCGCGCGCTGGCTGGCCCACTACCGGAGCCTCCTCGAGGCCGTGGCCGCCGATCCGGAGCGGCCGGTCGTCGAGCTGCGCCTGCTGCCGGAGGAGCTCGAGGCCGCCGAGGCCGCGGCGAGCGGGTGGGGTGGCGAGTCGGACCTCGCCGCTCCTCCGGCCGAGCCGGTCCATCGGACGATCGCCGCCCGGGCGGCCGAGGTCCCCGACGCGGTGGCGGTGGTCGCCGGCGCCGAGCACCTCTCCTACGGCGAGCTCCGGCGCCGGGTCCGGGCCCTGGCGCGGCGCCTCCGCGGCCTGATCTCGGAGGGGGTCTCGGAGGGGATCTCAGATGGTGGCGCGGGAACCCTCACCGCCGACACCCGGGTGGCTCTCGCCCTGGAGCGCTCGCCCGGGCAGATCGTGGCCCTCCTCGCCGTCCTCGAGGCGGGGGCCGCCTACGTGCCGGTGGACCCGGCCTACCCCGAGGAGCGCCGCGCCCTGATCCTCGAGGACTCGGGAGTGCGGGCGGTGGTGACCTCTCCCGCCCTGGCCGGCGCCTTCGGCGGCGACTCGCTCCCGCGGGTGGTGGTGGAGCCGGAGCCGGAGAGCGCTTCGCCCGCTCCCCGCGAGGCACCGCCGACCCCCACCGAGGCCGCCGCCTACCTGATCTACACCTCCGGCTCGAGCGGCCGGCCGAAGGGGGTCGTAGTGCCCCACCGCGCCCTCGCGGCGTTCGTCGACGCCGCCCGCCGCGAGTACCGGATCGGCCCCTCGGACCGGGTGCTCCAGCTCGCCTCGGTGAGCTTCGACACGAGTGCCGAGGAGATCTTCCCGACCTTGGCGGCCGGTGCCACCCTGGTGCTTCGGGACGAGGAGATGCTGTCCTCGGCGCCGGCCTTCCTCGACGCCTGCGCCCGCCACCGCCTGACGGTGATCGACTTTCCCACCGCCTACTGGCACGAGCTGGTGGCCGGCCTGGAGTCGGGCGACCTGGGCGACCTGGTGATGGGCCCGCCGGTCTCCCTGGTGATCCTGGGCGGCGAGCGGGTCGTCCCGGAGCGCCTGGCGGCCTTCGCCGGTCGGCTCGCCCCGGGAGTCCGCCTGCTCAACACCTACGGCCCCACCGAGACCACGGTGGCCGCCACCCGCTGCGACCTCCTGACCGGCGGCGAGGAGGTGGTGCGCCGGGCCCGGGAAGGGATCGACCCGCCCATCGGCCGCCCCCTGGCGAACGCCACCGCCCACGTCCTCGACCCCTGGCTCCGGCCGCTGCCCGCGGGAATGCCGGGGGAGCTGGCCCTGGGCGGCCACGGCGTGGCCCGCGGCTACCTGGGCCGGCCGGCGGCCACCGCCGAGCGCTTCGTGCCCGACCCCTTCGCGGCCGGGCGCCCCGGCGCGCGCCTCTACCGCACTGGCGACCGGGCTCGCCGGCGGCCGGAGGGGGCCGTGGACTTCCTGGGGCGGATCGACCATCAGGTCAAGATCCGGGGCTTCCGGGTGGAGCTGGGGGAGATCGAGGCCGCCTTGCGCCGCCACCCGGCGGTCGCGGAGGCGGTGGTGACGGCCCGCGACGAAGGGGCGGGACGGCTGCGCCTGGTGGCCTACGCCGTGGGCCGGGACGGCGCCGCGCCGAACGGGGAGGCGCTCCAGGACTTCCTCGACGGGGTGCTCCCCGACTACATGGTGCCCCGGACCTTCGTCGCCCTCGACCGGCTGCCCCTGAGCCCCTCGGGCAAGGTCGACCGGCGCGCCCTGCCGGCGCCGGGCGAGGCGGGCTCCGGGGTGGGGGAGGGCCGGCCCTTCACGCCTCCCGCCACGCCGGCCGAGGAGACCCTGGCGGCGATCTTCGCCGAGGTCCTGGGCCTCGCCCGGGTGGGGGTGGACGAGGACTTCTTCCGCCTCGGCGGCCACAGCCTGCTCCTGCCCCAGGTGCTGCACCGGGTGCGCCAGGCCTTCGACGTGGAGGTGCCGCTGCGCACCCTGTACGAGGAGCCCACGGTCGCCGGCCTCGCCCTGGCCATCGAGGAGCGCATCCTGGAGGAGATCGAGGCCGACCTCGAGACGGACCTCGGCGACGAGGAGCCGAGCTCTGGAGCCGTCCCCGGGGTCGGCGCCGTCGCCGGCGGGGGAGGGGCCCGGTGAGCCCGGTCCCGCCCGTCCGGCCACCGGCCGGCGCGACCCTGGTCTCGCTGTTCGAGGCGCGCGCCCGGCGGGAGCCGGGGCGACCGGCGGTCGTCGCCGGGAGCCGGGAGCTCACCCTGGGCGAGGTTGACCGGCGCTCCGCCGCCCTGGCCCGACGGCTCCGGCGCCTCGGCGTCGGTCCCGAGGTGCCGGTGGGGATCTTCCTCGGTCGCGGCGAGCACCTGGTGCCGGCGCTCCTGGGCGTTCTCCGCGCCGGCGGCGCCTATGTGCCCCTGGACCCCGCCTACCCCGAGGAGCGGATCGCCTACGTCGCCCGGGACGCGGGGCTGGCGACCGTGGTCTCGGAGCGGGCCTTGGCCGGGCGGCTGCCGTCCGTGCCGGAAGCTCTCCGGCCGCTGCTGGTGGACGGCGGAGAAGAGCCCGATCCGAACGACGAGACGGCCGAGGCCTGCGCCGCGGGGCCGGGCCACCTGGCGTACGTGATCTACACCTCGGGCTCCACCGGCCGCCCCAAGGGGGTGGCCATCGAGCACCGGAGCGCGGTCGCCCTCCTCGCCTGGGCCGAAAGGGTCTTCAGCCCCGAGGAGCGAGCGGGCCTCCTCGCGTCCACCTCCATCTGCTTCGACCTCTCGGTGTTCGAGATCTTCGCGCCGCTGTGCCTGGGTGGGCGGGTGATCCTGGCGGAGAACGCCCTGGAGCTGCCGCGCCTCGCCGCCGCCGGCGAGGTCACCCTGCTCAACACCGTGCCCTCGGTGGCGGCGCAGCTCCTGCGCCTGGGGCCCCTGCCCCCCGGGGTGCGCACCGTGGGCCTGGCCGGCGAGCCGCTGCCCCGGAGCCTGGCCGACGCCCTCTACGCCCAGCCGGCGGTGCGCCGGGTCCTGAACCTCTACGGCCCCTCCGAGGACACCACCTACTCGACTTGGGTCGAAGTGGCTCGGGGCGCCACGGAGGCGCCGCCCATCGGGGAGCCCGTGGACGGTACCGAGGCCCGGGTCGTCCGGGAGGAGGGAACCCCGGCGGAGGCTGCCGGCGAGACCGGAGAGCTCTTCCTGGGGGGCGCGGGCCTGGCCCGGGGGTATCTCGGGCGGCCGGCCCTCAGCGCCGAGCGCTTCGTGCCCGGCCTGGCGCTGGTCGCCCCGGCGCCCGGCGGGCGCCTGTACCGCACCGGCGACCGGGTGCGCCGGCGCACCGACGGCGGTCTGGACTTCCTCGGGCGCCTCGACCACCAGGTCAAGATCCGGGGCTTCCGGATCGAGCTCGGCGAAGTGGAGGCGGCCCTCGACAGCCATCCGCGGGTGGCCGCCGCCGTCGCCTTGGCACGGGAGGACCGGCCGGGGGACCGGCGGCTGGTGGCGTACGTCGTTCCGGCTCCGGGGGACGCCCTGCCGGTGGCCGCCCTGCGCGCCGCCCTCGGCCGCACCCTGCCCGGCTACATGGTGCCCCAGGAGGTGGTGTTCCTGGAGGCTCTGCCCCTCACCCCCAACGGCAAGGTGGACCGGCGCGCCCTGCCCGCCCCGGAGGCGGCGGGCCGCGCCGTCGACGCCGAGCACGCGCCCCCCGAAGGGCCGGTGGAGGAGGCATTGGCCGCCATCTGGCGGGAAGCGCTGGGGGTCGAGCGGGTGGGGAGG
Organism: uncultured Acidobacteriota bacterium; assembly: GCA_963739795.1. Lineage (GTDB taxonomy): Bacteria > Acidobacteriota > Thermoanaerobaculia > Multivoradales > DATKCC01 > CAVUBL01. The sequence goes on from CAVUBL010000017.1 coordinate 84,525, forward strand.
GACGACCACTTCCTGGAGCTCGGCGGCCACTCCCTGGTCGCCACCCAGGTGGTCGCCCGGGTGCGGAACGTCTTCGGCGTCGAGCTCACCCAGGGGGCGGTCTTCGAGCAGCCGACGGTGGCCGCCCTGGCGCGCGCGGTGAAGGCGGCGGGCTCTGGGAGCGGCTCCGGGGAGGGGGCTCTCGAGGCGGCCACCGGCGGGGGGGAGACAGAGGCCTCGTTCTCCCAGGAGCGGCTCTGGTTCCTGGATCAGTGGAGCCCCGGAGCGTGCCACTTCAACGTGCCGGTGCTCCTCGCCCTCCACGGTTCCCTGGCGCCGGCGGCCCTGGCCGCCGCCCTGGCCGAGGTCGAGCGCCGCCACCACGCCCTGCGCACCGTCTTCGGGGAGTACGGCGGCCGTCCGTTCCAGCGCGTGATCCCGCCCGCCGGCGTGCCTCTGCCGGTGGTCGACCTGGGCCGCCTCGCACCGGCGCGGCGGGAGGCGGAGTCGGCCGCCGTCGCCCTGCGCATCGCGCGCCTCCCCTTCGACCTCGCCCGCGGGCCGGTGCACCGGTCCGCCCTGGTCCGCCGGGCACAGCAGAGTCACCGATTGCTCCTGGTGCTCCACCACGTGGTCTCCGACGACGGGTCGGTCGCGGTGCTGGTTCGGGAGCTCTCGGCCCTCTACCGCAAGGCGCAGGGGTCCGAATCCCTGTCCGGAGCCCTGCCGCCCCTGCCGGTCCAGTACGCCGACTTCGCCCGCTGGCAGCGCTCCCGGCTCTCCGGTGGGCACCTGGCCGGCCTCCTCGGGTACTGGCGGGAGCGCCTGGAAGGGGCGCCCGCGGCCCTCGATCTGCCCTCGGACCGCCCCCGGCCGTCGGCCCAGAGCTTCCGCGGTGCCCGCCGCTCGGTTCAACTGCCGGCGGCGCTGGCCGCGTCGCTGCGGGCCTTCGCCCGCGGCCACGGCGCGTCGCACTTCATGGTCGTGCTGGCCGGCCTCGGAGCGCTCCTCGCCCGCACCACCGGCGAGACCGACCTGGTGGTGAGCGCGCCGGTGGCGGGGCGGACCCGCAGCGAGCTCGAGGGGCTGATCGGCTTCTTCGTCAACACCCTGGCGCTGCGCCTTGACCTGTCCGGGAAGCAGTCCGGGAACCCGGCGGGAGGACCTTCTTTCGCCGTGGCGGTGGCGCGGGCTCGCGCCACGGTTCTGGGCGCCCTGGCCCACCAGGAGCTCCCGTTCGGGCGCCTGGTCGAGGAGCTGCGTCCCGAGCGGGACCCGGCGCGCAACCCCCTGGCCCAGGTCGTCCTCTCGTACCAGGGCACCGGCCGGCCGGTGCGGGAGCTCGCCCCCGGCCTGGAACTGGACGTCACGGAGCTGGGCAACGGCACCTCCAAGACCGATCTCACCCTGTTCGTCGGCGAGTCGGAGCACGCCTTCACCGTCACCGCCGAGTACGCCACCGACCTGTTCGATGCGACCACGATCCATCGCTTCCTGGGCCACCTGGAGGTCCTGCTGGAAGGCGCCCTCGCCGAGCCGGAGCGCGCGCTGCCGAGCCTCGCGCTGCTGGGCCGCGGCGAACGGCACCAGCTCCTGGTGGAGGCCAACGACACGGCGGTCGCATTCGCCGGGGGTCCGACCGCGAGCCGGGCCGGGCTTCTTGCGGGGGCCACCCTCTCCGGCGCCTTCGCCGCCCAGGCGGCCGCGACGCCCGAGCGGATCGCCCTGGCGGCGGGCGGCCTCCAGTGGAGCTACGGCGCGCTGGCGGGGGGGGCGGGCGAGGTGGCCCGGCGTCTGCGGGAGCTGGGGGTGGGGCCGGAGACCCGGGTGGCCCTGTGCCTGGAGCGGTCGGCCGGGATGGTCGCGGGGCTGCTGGGCATCCTGGAGGCGGGCGGCGCGTTCGTCGCCCTCGACCCCGCCTACCCGGCGGGGCGCCTGGCCTTCATGCTCCGGGACTCGGGCGCCCGGGTCCTGGTCACCCGGGAGGGTCTGCTCGCCACCGTCGGCCCCTTCGACGGGGCGATCGTGTGCCTGGCGCCGGATGGGCTGCCGGACGGACCGCCGGTCCCGGCGGCGGCCGGCGACCTCGCGCCTCCCGCCGGTCCCGCCGGCCCCGCCGGCCGCGGGGCGCAGCTCGACCACGCGGCGTACGTCCTCTACACCTCGGGCTCGACGGGGACCCCCAAGGGTGTGGTGGTCTCTCATCGGTCGATCGCCAACCGCCTGGCCTGGATGGAGCGGATCCTGCCGCTCGCCGACGGCGACCGGGTGCTCCAGAAGACCCCGTACAGCTTCGATCCGTCGCTGTGGGAGATCTTCCTGCCGCTGGCCGCCGGCGCCCGCCTGGAGCTCGCCGCCCCCGACGGCCACAAGGACGTGGCCTACCTCGCCCGGGCGGTGGCCGAGCGCCGGATCACCCGCCTCCAGTTCGTGCCCGCCCAGCTCGCCCTGTTCGTGGAGGCGCCGACCCCGAGAACCGAGCTCGCGTCGCTCGCCCACCTCTTCTGCGGTGGGGAGGGGCTCCCGGGCGAGCTGGTCGAGCGCTGTCTCGACGCCCTCGACGCCACGCTCTGGAACTTCTACGGCCCGGTGGAGGCAGCGGTGGACGTGACCGCCGGCCGCTGCTCCCCGGGGCCGCTGGGAGCCACCGCGTCCCTCGGCCGGCCGCTCGACAACGTGGCGGCCTACGTCCTCGACCGCGGCCTCGTGCCCGCGCCTCCGGGCGCTCCGGGGGAGCTGGTGGTGGGCGGTGTCCAGCTCGCCCGCGGCTACCTGGACCGGCCGGCGGCGACGGCGGCGGTCTTCGTCCCGGACCCCTTCGCGGGCCGGTCCGCCCGGCTGGGCGAGCGCCTCTACCGCACCGGCGACCTGGTCCGCACCCTTCACGACGGTCGGCTCGAGTTCCTGGGCCGGATCGACCACCAGGTCAAGCTCCGCGGCCAGCGGATCGAGCTGGGGGAGATCGAGGCCGCTCTCGCCGCCCTCCCCGGGGTGCGGGCTGCGGCCGTCGCCGTGCGGGGAGAGGCCGCCGGCCGCCGCCTGGTGGCCTACGTCGTGCCCGCCGCCGGCCCGGACCCCGGCCCGGACCCCGGCTCGGAGTCAGTCCAGCCCTTGGACACCGCGGGCCTGCGGGCGGCCCTCGCCCGGAGCCTGCCCGAGCCCATGGTGCCGGCGGTCTGGGTGCGTCTGGACGAGCTGCCCTCGACCTCCAGCGGCAAGGTGGACCGGCGGGCCCTGCCCGAGCCCGCCGGCGGGGCGGTCGCCGCCGCCGGCGACGTGGCGCCCCGGACCGCGGTCGAGGCGAGCCTGGCGACGATCTGGGCCGAGCTGCTGCGCCTCCCGCGGGTGGGGGTGGAGGACGACTTCTTCGCCCTGGGAGGCCACTCGCTCCTCGCCACCCAGGTCCTCTTCCGGGTGCGGGCGAGCCTGGGTGTGGAGATCTCCTTGCCGCTCCTCTTCGAGCGCCGCACCGTCGCGGGGCTCGCCCGGGCGGTGGAGGAGGAGCGCGCGGCGGCGGCCGGCGGCGCCCGGCCGCTGGCCGCGGGGATCGGCCGCGCGGCCCGCTCCCTGGCCCGGGTGCACCTGGACGCGGCCGGGGAGGCGGTGGTGGCGCGTGGCGGGGGCGGCGCGGGAGGCGAGGGATGAGCGCAGAGCGCGAGGTCTTCGTCTTCCCCGTCTCGTTCGCCCAGCGGCGGCTCTGGCTGGTCGAGCAGGTGGCGGGCGGCCGGGCGACCTACAACATGGTCTCGGTGCTGGTGGTCGCCGGCGCCCTGGCCCCCGCGCGACTCCGCCGGGCGTTCGCCGGGGTGGTGGAGCGCCACGAGTCGCTGCGCACCACCTTCGGCACGTCCGACGGCGAGCCGGTGCAGATGATTCGGCCGGCCGGGAGCGGGGAGGAGGGCGTGGCCCTGCCAGTGATCGACCTCGAGCGCCTGCCGGCCGGACGCCGGCGGGGCGAGGTGGAGCGGTTGGCCCACGACGAGGAGGCCCGGCGCTTCGACCTGGTCCGGGGCCCCCTCGTGCGCCTGCGCCTCTGCCGCCTGGCGCAGGACGACCACCGGCTCCTCCTGGCCCTCCACCACATCGTCTCCGACGGCTGGTCCATGGGCGTCCTGGTGCGCGAGCTCACCGCCCTCTACGACGCCTTCGGCCGGGGAGCGCCCTCGCCCCTCCCGGAGCTCCCGATCCAGTACGCCGACTTCACCGCCTGGCAGCTCGAGCGCCTGGACGAGGCGGCGCTGGCGCCCCACCTGGAGTTCTGGCGCGAGCGGCTCGAAGGTGCGCCGCCGGTCCTCGACCTGCCGGTGGACCGCCCCCGCCCGCCGGTGGCCGGCCCGCGCGGTGGCAGCCGGCCGGTGACCCTGCCCCCCGAGCTCGCCGGCGAGATCGACGCCCTGGCGCGCCGGGAGGGGGGCACCCGGCTGACCGTCCTCTTCGCCCTCTTCGACCTCCTCCTCTGGTGCCACACCGGGCAGGACGACCTGGTGGTCGGCTGGCCCACGTCCGGGCGCGACCGGACCGAGCTCGAGCCCCTGATCGGCTTCTTCGTCAACACCCTCGTGCTGCGCACCCGTCTCGATCCCGGGAGCGGCTTCCGCGAGCTCCACCGGCAGGTCCGGGACGAGGCCTTCGCCGCCCTCGGCCACCAGGAGCTCCCCTTCGACCGGCTGGTGGAGGCGCTGCAGCCGGAGCGGGAGGCGAGCCACACGCCCCTCTTCCAGGTCATGCTGGTCCTCCAGCACGGCGCCGACCGGGCCGCGGCCCGGTCCGGGCCTTTCCCCGATTCCGACGTGGGCGGCGGCCCGGACTTCCGCCCGGAGACCCCGGCGCCCACCACCGCCCGCTTCGATCTCACCCTCAACCTCGAGCCGTCGGGGGCGGGCCTCGGCGGCCAGCTCGAGTACCGGAGCGAGCTCTTCGACGCCGCCACGATCGACCGTCTGGCGGGCCACTTCAAACGCCTCGCGGCGGCGGCTTTCGGCCGTCCGGAGGCGCCGCTCCGGGACCTGGACCTCTTCGCGCCCGCCGAGCGCCAGGCGGTGTTGGTGGAGTGGAGCGCCGGGCCGGGGTCCACATCGGAGCCGGGATCGGAGCGGGAGCCGGAGCCCTACCTGCGCCGCCTCGCCCGCCGGCTCGCCGAGAGCCCCGACGCGACGGCTCTCGACGGTCCCGGCGAGGCGCTTTCCTACGGCGAGCTGGCGCGCCGCGTCCGGCGCCTGGCTGCGTCCCTCGTCCGCGCCGGAGTCGGTTCCGAAGAGGTGGTGGGCTTGCTTCTCGAGCGCTCCACGGCGGCGGTCGTGGGGATGCTGGCGATCCTCGAGGCCGGGGGCGCCTACCTGCCCCTGGACCCGACCTATCCGGCGGAGCGGCTGGCCTACATGATGGCCGACTCCGGGGTACGGGTGGTGGTGACCCGCCGGGGGCTCGCCCGCGCACCGGGGGGGGCGCCTCTCGGAGCGCCGCCGGCGCGAACGGTCCTGGTGGAGGACGTCCTCGAGGCGTCCTCGGAGGAAGCGGGCGGGCAGAGCCGGACGGTGGCTCCGGAGGCGCTGGCCTACGTCATCTACACCTCGGGCTCCACCGGCCGTCCCAAGGGGGTGGCGGTGAGCCGCCGGAGCCTGGCTGCCATGGCGGGGGCCCTCACTGCGCGCTACGGGATCGACGCCCCGAGCCGCCTGCTCCAGATGGCTCCCCTCTCCTTCGACGCTTCGGCGGCCGAGGTCTTCCCGACGCTCGCGGCCGGGGGCACCCTCTGCCTGGCGGAGGCCGACGACCTCCTGCCCGGGCCCGGCCTGCTCCGGCTCCTGGCGGAGCGCGCGGTCACCCACCTCACCCTGGTGCCCTCGGCCCTGGCCGCCCTGTCGGCGGCGGCCGATCCGGAGGAGGCACCGGCCGCCCTCTCGACCCTGGTGGTGGCCGGCGAGGCGTTCCCGGCGGAGCTGGCCTCCCGCTGGAGCCGCGGATGGGCCCGTGGGCGGGCGGGCCGCCGGCTGATCGACGCCTACGGCCCCACCGAGGCCAGCGTCTGCGCCGCCGCCGGCGACCTGGAATCGTGCCGCCCGGCGGCCGGTCCGCCGCCCATCGGCCGGCCGGTGGGGGCGGCGCGTCTGGTTCCGGTCGACCGCTACCTGCGGCCGGCGCCTCCCGGGGTCGCCGGCGAGCTGGTGATCGGCGGCCCCGGAGTGGCCCGGGGCTACCGGGGACGGCCCGCGGCGACCGCCGAGCGCTTCGTCCCCGACCCCTTCGCCGCCTCGGGCACGCCGCCGGGCGCGCGCCTGTACCGCACCGGAGACCGGGTGCGGAGCCTCGCCGACGGCCGTCTGGACTTCCTCGGACGGATCGACCGCCAGGTCAAGGTGCGGGGCTTCCGGGTGGAGCCGGCGGAGGTGGAGGCGGCCCTCGCGGCCCATCCGGCGGTGGCCGAGGTGGCGGTGGTCGTCCGGGAGGTCGGCGGCGTCGCGGCCCTCGCCGCCTTCCTGGTGCCGGCGGCCGGCGCTGCGCTGCCGCCGGTGGAGGGGGCGGACGGGCTCGGCGCCTTCTGCCGCCGGCGCCTGCCCGAGCACTTGGTGCCCACCTCCTGGAGTGTCGTCGACGGTCTGCCCCTGACCCCGGCGGGCAAGGTCGATCGGGCGGCGCTGCGGGAGCTCTCCGCGGGCGCCGGGGCGCCGAGTGGGCCGGGCACCTCTGGGGCGGCCCCGTTCCGGTGGCCCCGGGGGCCGGTGGAGGAGCTCCTGGCGGGGATCTGGGAGGAGGTGCTGGGCCTGGGGGACGGCGCTCGAGGCGGCCGGGTGGGCGCCGACGACCACTTCTTCGAGCTCGGTGGGCACTCGCTCCTGGCGGTCCGCGTCGCCGCCCGGGTGCGCCGCGCCCTGGGCGTGGAGCTCCCCGTGCGGACGCTCTTCGAGGCGCCGGTGCTGTCCCTCCTCGCGGGCCGTCTCGAAGAGCTCGTCCGGCGCGCGGGGGAAGGCGGCGGCGACGATGCCGAGCCCCCGGCGCCGCCCCTCGAGCCGGTGCCCCGGGAGGCCCGTCCGGGGGAGCCGGCGGAGGCTCCCCTGTCCTTCGCCCAGCAGCGCCTCTGGCTCCTCGACCGGCTCGAGCCGGGCTCGCCCGCCTATAACATTCCGGTGGCCTTCGAGCTGGAGGGGCTTTTCGAGCGAAACGGGCTTCGGGCCTTGGCGCGGGCCCTGGCGGCCCTGGTGGCGCGCCACGAGGTCCTGCGCACGAGCTTCGCGGAGCGGGGTGGCGAGCCGGTCCAGAGGATCGCACCGCCGCCACCCCCGCGCCTGCCTGTGGTCGACCTCGCCGCCCTGGCCGGCCCCCGCGCCCGGGTGGAGGCCCGGCGCCTCGGCCGCGCCGAGGCCCGGCGCCCCTTCGACCTCGCCCGCGGCCCCCTGGTGCGCTGGACCGCGCTCCGCCTACCCGCCGGCCCCTGCCGTCTCCTGGTCACCCAGCACCACGCGATCTCCGACGGCTGGTCCATGGGCATCTTGGCGCGGGAGCTGGAGGCCCTCTACCGCGCGGCGCGCGCGGGCCGGCCGGCCGGGCTCGCCCCGCTGCCCGTCCAGTACGCCGACTTCGCCGTCTGGCAGCGGCGGCGACTCTCCGGTCCGCTCCTCGAGCGCCGCCTCGCCTTCTGGACCACCCGTCTCGCCGGCGTGCCCCAGAGCCTGGACCTGCCCACGGACCGGCCGCGCCCGCCGGTCCAGGGGCCGCGGGGGAAGGGCCACCGGGTGGGCTTGGCGGTGGACCTGGCGGCGGCGCTCGAGACGCTGGCCCGCCGCGAGGCGGCGACCCCCTTCATGGTGCTCCTGGCCGCCTTCGGCGCCGTCCTGGGGCGCTGGTCGGGGCAGGACGAGCTGCTGGTGGGCACGCCGGTGGCCGGCCGTGACCGCCCCGAGGTCGAGGGACTGATCGGGTTCTTCGTCAACACCCTCGCCCTGCGCGTCGACCTGCACGGGCCTGGGGGCTTCCGGCAGCTCCTCGCCCGGGTGCGCGACGAGGCCCTGGAGGCCTACGCCCACGACGACCTGCCGTTCGAGAGGCTGGTGGAGGCGCTGGCGCCCGAGCGGGACCGCTCGAGAAACCCGCTGGTGCAGGTGCTCTTCACCTTCCAGAGCGGGCCGGTGCCGGGCACCCCCGGGCAGCGCGCGCCGGGAGGAGGGGACGGGTCGTCCGCCGAGCCCTTCGTCGCCCACGAGGTGGCGAGCGACACCGCCAAGATGGACCTCACCCTGGCCCTCGAGCGGACGCCGGAGGGCTACACCGGGAGCCTGGTGCGGAGCGTCGAGCTCTTCGACGGCACCACCGTCCGCCGCCTCTTCGGCCACCTCGCCCACTTGCTGGCGGCAGCGCTGGCGGACCCGGAGCAGCCCGTGGCCACGCTGCCGCTCCTGGGCGCCGCCGAGCGCTGGCAGATCACCGGCGAGTGGAACGACACCGAGCCGGTCCGGTCCCCCGCCGCCGGCCTCTACGAGCTCTTCGCCGAGCGCGCCGACCGCGCTCCCGACGCCGTCGCCCTGGTGGCCGGCGCCGAGCACCTGAGCTACCGGGAGCTCGGCGCGCGGGCCGGACGCCTCGCCGGCCACCTGGCGGCCCTCGGCGTGGGTCCCGGGGTCCTGGCGGCGGTCTGCCTCGAGCGGCGCCCCGCCCTGGTGGTGGCTCTCCTGGCGGTCCTCGGGGCGGGCGGCGCCTACCTGCCCCTGGACTCCGCCTATCCCCAGGAGCGCCTCGGCTTCCTTCTCGCCGACGCCGACGCGGCCCTGGTGGTCACGGAGGAGGGCGCGGCCGGCGCCCTGCCGGCGGGGGGCCCGAGGCGCCTTCTCCTGACGGCGGGCGGCACGGCGCTCGAGCCGGCGCCGACCGGTCCGTCCGTCGCGCTTCGCCCGGCCCGCCCCGGCGACCTGGCCTATCTCATCTACACCTCCGGCTCCACCGGCCGTCCCAAGGCGGTGGCCATCGAGCACCGGAGCGCTTCGGCCCTGGTGCGGTGGGCCGAGGAGGTGTTCCCGCCGGAGGACCTGGCCGGCGTGCTGGCGTCGACCTCGGTCACCTTCGACCTCTCGGTCTTCGAGCTGTTCGTCACCCTGGCCCTGGGCGGCACGGTGATCCTGGCCGACGACGCCCTCCACCTGCCGCGTCTGCCCGCCGCGGGGCGGGTGAGGCTGCTCAACACCGTGCCCTCGGCCGCGGCCGAGCTGGTTCGCCGGGGCGCCCTTCCGCCGTCGGTGCGCACGGTGAACCTGGCGGGCGAGCCCCTGCCCGGCGACCTGGCCCGGGAGATCCACCGCCAGGCGGGCCCGGTGCGCCTCTTCGACCTCTACGGGCCGTCGGAGGACACGACTTACTCCACCGGCGCCGCCGTCCTGCCCGGGGACCCCCGGGAGCCGGCGATCGGCCGGCCGGTGCGGGGCAGCCGGGGGTACCTGCTGGACCGGGAGCTCCGGCCGGTGCCCTTGGGCGTGCCGGGAGATCTGGCCCTGGCCGGGCGGGGCCTCGCCCGCGGCTACCTGGGCCGGCCGGCGGCCACCGCCGAGCGCTTCCTTCCCGATCCCTTCGCCCAGTGCTCGGCGGCCGGGGCGCGGCCGGGCGGGCGGATCTACCGCACCGGCGACCTCTGCCGCCAGCGGGGCGACGGGACGCTGGAGTACCTGGGCCGCCTGGATCACCAGGTCAAGCTCCGGGGGTTCCGGATCGAGCTGGGGGAGATCGAGGCCGTGCTCCGGGAGCAGCCCGGGGTGCGCGAGGCGGTGGTGGTGGCCCGGGGCGCCTCGGTGGCGGACCGGCGCCTCGAGGCGTTCGTGGCCCTGGAGCGGAGGCCCCACGCTCCGGAGGACGAGGCCCGGGAGCTCGAGGCCCTGCGCCGCGGAGTGGCCGCGAAGCTCGCTCCCTACATGGTGCCGGCCGCTTTCGAAATCCTGGCGGCCCTGCCCCGGACGCCCCACGGGAAGGTCGATCGCAAGGCCCTTCCCGAGATCGGTCCGGCCGGCGGCGCTTCCGGCGGGTCGGGCGGGCCGGGCGGGTCGGACGGGTCGGGTCGGGTGGGGGAGGGCCCGGCCGACGCCCCCCGGACGCCGGTCCAGGAGGTGCTGGCCGGCATCTGGGGCGAGGTCCTGGCGGAGGCCGGCCGCGGCGGCCCGGTGGGCCTCCACGACGACTTCTTCCGCTCGGGCGGCCACTCCCTCCTGGCCGCCCGCGTCATCGCCCGGGTGCGGGACGCCTTCGAGGTCGAGCTGCCCCTGGCGAGCCTGTTCGATGCGCCGACCGTCGCCGGGCTCGCCGCCCGCATCGAGGCGGCGGCGGGCTTGGACTCCGCCCCGCCCCGGCCTCCGGTCACCCCGGTCCCGCGCCCCGGCCCGGTGCCCCTCTCCCTGGCTCAGCAGCGGCTCTGGTTCCTCGACCGCTACGAGCCGGGCTCGCCGATCTACAACCTGCCCGCGGCTTGGGCGGTGAGCGGCCGCCCGGGCTCGGCCGACCTGGAAGCGGCGGCTCTGGCCGCGGCCCTGGGGGAGCTGGTCCGCCGTCACGAGGCCTTGCGCACCACTTTCTCCGAGGCGACGGGGGAAGGAGGCGCCACGGAGCCGGTGCAAGTGGTTTCGCCGCCGGGGCCCGTCGCGCTGCCGGTGGTGGACCTCTCGGCCCTCGCCGTCGCCGCCCGCACCGCCGAGGCCGCCCGCCTGGCCGACCGGGAGGCGTGCCGCCCCTTCGACCTGGTGGCCGGCCCTCTCTTCCGCGCCGCCCTCGTGCGCCTGTCGGGCGGCGAGCACCACCTCCTCGCGACCCTCCACCACATCGTCTCCGACGGCGCCTCCATGGAGGTCCTGGCCCGGGAGCTCGGTGCCCTCTACGGTGCCTTCGCGGAGGGCCTGCCGTCGCCCCTGCCCGAGCTTCCCTGCCAGTACGGCGACTTCACCCTCTGGGAGCGCCGGTTCCTGTCCGGCGACGTGCTGGAGGAGCAGCTCGGGTACTGGCGCCGGAAGCTCGACGGCTTGGAGGGCGCCCTCGACCTGCCCGCCGACCGGCCCCGCCCGCCGGTCCAGACCTCCCGGGGCGCCCACCGCGCCGTCGCCCTGTCCCCGGGGCTCGCCCGGCGCCTCGAGGCCCTGGGCCAGCTCTCGGGGACCACCTCGTTCATGGTCCTCGCCGCCGCCGCCGCCGCCCTCCTCGGGCGCCTCGCGGACCGCGACGACCTGGCCCTGGGCACCCCGGTCGCCCACCGGGGCCGGCCCGAGCTCGAGGGGCTGATCGGGTTCTTCGTCAACACGCTGGTGCTGCGCTTCGACCTGGCCGGCGACCCGGGCTTCCGGGAGCTTCTCGCCCGGGTTCGGACCACGGCGCTGGAGGCATACGCCCACCAGGACCTGCCGTTCGAGCGCCTGGTCGAGGCCCTCCACCCGGTCCGCGACCTCTCCCGCACCCCGTTCTTCTCGGTCATGTTCCTGGCCGGGACGGAGCGCCGCCCGCCGGCCCTGGGCCCGGGCCTCGCCCTCCGGGAGCTGCCGGTGGACAACCGGACGGCGAAGTACGACCTGACCCTCCACCTGGCCCTCCATCCGGCCGCGGGCGACGAGGGGGCGACGGCCGGCGCCGAGTACAACGCCGACCTGTTCGACGCCACCACCGTCGAGCGCCTGCTCCGCCAGCTCGGGACGCTCCTCGAAGGGGCCGCCGAGGCGCCCGAGACTCCCCTGTCCGAGCTGCCGCTTCTCGCCCCGGCCGAGCGCCACCAGCTCGTCGCCGAGTGGAGCCGCCCGGCCGCCCGGCGACCGCCGGAGCTGGGGCTGGGCGAGCTCTTCGAGGCCCGGGCGGCGCGGACTCCCGACGCCGTGGTGGTGGCGGCGGGAGTCGGGGGCGGGGCGCGGGCCGAGAGCCTGACCTACCGGGGCCTCGACGAGCGGGCCGATGCCTTGGCGCTGCGCCTCGCCGCCCTCGGCGTGGCACCCGACGCCGCGGTGGCCGTGGCCCTCGACCGCTCCGTGGAGCTCGTCGTCGCCCTGGTGGCGGTGGCCAAGGCGGGGGGCGCCTACGTGCCCCTGGACCTCGAGTACCCGGCCGAGCGCCTGGCCGGGATGCTGGAGGACGCCGCCGTCGAAGTGCTCGTCACCCGCCGCGACGCCCTGGAGCGGTTGCCGGCCGGGCTCCGCCCGGCGCGCGTGCTCTGCCTCGACGACCCGGCGCCGGTCGCGCCGCGCGGTGCGGCCCTCCGCCTTCGCCGTCCCGCCGGCCCCGGCCATCTGGCTTACGTGATGTTCACCTCCGGCTCCACCGGCCGGCCGAAGGGGGTGGCGGTTCCCCAGCGGGCGGTGGTCCGCCTGGTCCGGGAGACCGGCTTCGCCCGCCTCGGCCCGGAGGAGACCTTTCTCCTGTTGGCGCCGGTCTCTTTCGACGCCTCCACCCTGGAGCTGTGGGCGCCCCTGCTGGGCGGCGGCCGCCTGGTGGTCGCCCCGCCCGGCCCCCTGTCCGTCGAGGCCCTGGGGCGCACGGTGGCCGCCGGCGGGGTCACCCTCCTGTGGCTCACGGCCGGTCTCTTCCACCAGGTGGCCGAGGCGGACGGACCGGAGGGCCTGGACGCCTTCCGCGGCGTCGGCCAGCTCCTCGCCGGGGGCGACGTCCTCTCGCCGGGGAGCTGCCGGCGGGTGCTCGAGGCGCTCCCGGGCCTGACCCTCATCGACGGCTACGGCCCCACCGAGAACACCACCTTCACCTGCTGTCACCCCATGGCCTCGCCGGCCGACGTCGGGGAGCCGGTCCCCATCGGCCGACCGATCGCCCACACTGCGGTGCAGGTGGTCGACCGGGGGGGCCGGCCAGTGCCCACCGGCGTGGCCGGCGAGCTGGTCGCGGGGGGCGCCGGCCTCGCCCGGGGCTACTCCGGCCGGCCGGCGGCGACCGCCGAGCGCTTCGTGCCCGACCCCTTTACCGGTGGGGGCGGCGAGGCGCCGGGCGGCCGCCTGTACCGCACCGGCGACCGGGTCCGGCGGCGGCCCGACGGGCGGATCGAGTTCCTGGGCCGCCTCGACCGGCAGGTCAAGGTGCGGGGTTTCCGGATCGAGCCGGCGGAGATCGAGAGCGTGCTCGCGGACCACCCGGGCCTCGCCGGAGCGGCGGTCGTGGCCCGGCGGGACGGCGCCGGCGGCCCGCGGCTCGTCGCCTACGTGGTGGTGGCCACTCCGTCCGCCGCCTCCGCCGCGCCGGCGCCGGGGAAGCCGTCTTCGGGGGGCGGGGCGCCGGACGCCCGGGAGCTCCGCGGCTACCTGGGCGAGCGCCTGCCCGAGTACATGGTGCCCTCGGCCTTCGTCACTCTGCCGGCGCTCCCCCTCGCCGCCACCGGCAAGGTGGACCGCCGGGCCCTGGCGGAGAGCCCCGAGCTGGCGCCGCAGGGACCGGCGGACGGGGCGGGAGAGGCGCGCCGCCGCGTCGCCCCGCGGAGCCCGGTGGAGGAGGCGCTCCTGGCGATCTGGTCCGAGGTCCTGGGGATCGAGCCGGCGGCCCTCGGTGTCCACGACGACTTCTTCGACCTGGGCGGCCACTCCCTCCTCGCCACCCGCGTGGTCTCCCGGGTGCGGGCGGTGCTGGGTGTCGAGGTCCCCCTGCGCCGGCTCTTCGAGGAGCCGACGGTGGCGGCCCTGGCGGCCCACGTGGAGGCCGGACGGGGCGGGGCGAGGGGAGCCGCCGGCGCCGTCACCGACGCACCGGCGCCGGTCCCTCGGAGCGGCGATCTGCCCCTCTCCTTCGGCCAGCAGCGCTTCTGGTTCCTCGATCGCCTGGACCCGGGCAACCCGGGCTTCAACGTCCCCCTGCCGGCGCGTCTCGTCGGCCCTCTGGAGCCCGCGGCCCTGGCCGCCGCTTTAGGCGACCTCACGGCCCGCCACGAGGCGCTGAGGACCGTCTTCCCGAGCCGCGAGGGGGCCCCGCGTCAGCTCATCCGGCCGCCGGCCGCCGTGCCCCTGCCGGTGGTGGATCTGACGGGGTTGGCGGGATCGGCGGGATCGGCGGGGCTGGCCCCGGAGCGGGCGGAGGCCGAGGCCCTCCGCCTGGCCGCCGCCGACGGCCACCGCCCCTTCGACCTCGCCCGGGGGCCCCTGCTCCGGGCCGCCCTGGTCCGCCTGCCTGCCGGCGGAGACGGCGGGCGCCACCTGCTGCTCCTCGCCATGCACCACATCGTGTGCGACGGCGCCTCGGTGGACCTGCTCCTGGACGACCTGGACGCCCTGTACCGGGCGCGCCGCGGCCGTCGCCAAGGGAGGCCGGCGCACCCGGCGGCGCTACCCGACCTGCCCCTCCAGTACGCCGACTATGCCGTCTGGCAGCGCCGGCACCTGACGGGAAAGGCCCTCGAGCGGGACGTCGAGTTCTGGCGCGGCCGGCTCGGCGGCGAGCTACCGGTCCTCGACCTGCCCACCGACCGGCCGCGACCGCCCGGTCACGGCTCCCGGAGCCGCCGAGGTGCCCTGCTCGCACGCACCCTTCCCACGGCCCTGGCCCGCGCCGTCCGCGAGCTCTCCCGGAGTCTGGCGGCGACCCCGTACATGGTCTTCCTCGCCGCCTTCGACGCCCTGCTCCTCCGGTACACGGGCGCCACCGACCTCCTGGTGGGCTCGCCGGTGGCGAATCGCGACCGCCCGGAGCTCGAGGGCCTCGTGGGCTTCTTCGTCAACACCCTGGTGCTGCGCCTCGACCTCGCCGGCGACCCGACCTTCGAGGAGCTGGTGGCCCGGGCCCGGGAGGAGGCCCTGGGCGCCTACGCCCACGCCGCCCTGCCCTTCGAGCGGCTGGTCGAGGAGCTCCAGCCCCGGCGGGCGGCGAGCGGCGTGCCTCTGTTCCAGGTCATGATGGCCCTCCACGGCGCCTCGGCGAGCAGGGGGTCCGGCTCGGGATCCCGGCGCGGCCGGAGCCTGGGAGCGGCCCGGCTCGAGCCCCTGGAGGTGCACAACGGCACCGCTCAGTTCGACCTCACCCTCTACGTGGTCGACGAGGGGGACGGCTTCACCGCCCTCGCCGAGATCGACCGGGACCTCTTCGAGCCCGCGACCGGCGCACGGCTGCTCGAGCACCTGGAGACCCTCCTGAGCGAGGCGGCCGAGGAGCCGGGTCGCCGCCTCTCGGCCCTCGCGCCCGAGGTCCGAGGGATGGTCCGGCGGCCCGCCCGGGCGCCGGCCCGCCCCGCCGAGACCCGCCCCGAGCCCGCCGCCGCGGCTCTGCCGGCCGCCGCCGCCCGCCCCCCGGAGGCTCCCGCCGACGCCCGCCGGGCGCGCCTGGCCGAGCGCCTGGCCGAGCGCAAGGCTCACCTCACGCCGGAGCAGCGGGCCGCCCTCGAGCGCCGCCTCGGAGGCGGGAGCCGCCCGGATCGAGCGGCCCGGGCCGCCGAGGCGCCGCCGGAGCGCCCCTCCCTGGTGCCGCTTCAGGAAGCCGGAACCCTCCCGCCTCTGTTTCTGGTCCATCCCGCCGGCGGCGACGTCCTCTGCTTCCAGCTCCTGGCCCACTACCTGACCCGGAACCTGAGCGGGGACCTGAGCGGGAACCTGACCGGGGATGGGGGCGAGGCGCCCCGCTCCCCATCGTCCGGGAAGCTCGAGCGGCCGGTGTGGGGGCTCCAGTCCCGGGGCCTGGTGGCGGGGGTGGCGGCCGACACCTCCATCGAGGCCATGGCGGCCCACTACGTGGACGAGATCGAGGCGCTGCGTGCCGCCCACGGCGCGCCCGGCGACCCGCCGGTCCACCTGGCCGGCTGGTCCCTGGGCGGCGTGGTGGCCTTGGAGATGGCCCGGGAGCTCCGGCGGCGGGGTCGCGCGACGGGCCTGCTGGCGATCCTCGATACGACGCCCCGGATCGGCGAGCTGGTGCCGGCCGGCCTCGAGGACGACGACGCCCGCTGGCTGATGCACATGGTGGAGTACGCCGAGGGCCTCTCGGGTCGGCGCCTGGGCCTCGGCTACGAGGATCTGGCGGCCCTCGCCGCCGCCGGCACCGCTGCCCAGCTCGATCGGGTGGCGGCGGCCCTGGGAAGCGCCGGGCTCCTGCCGGTGGGCGCCGGCCGCGGCTACCTGGGGCGCCTCCTGGCGGTCTTCAAGTCCAACTGCCGGGCGGTGGCGCGCTACGAGCCGGGGCCCTCCCCGGGGGCGATCACTCTCTTCCGCGCCGCCGACTCCCCGGAGGCGGACCCGGAGGTAGACCTGGAAGTGGGGCCCGCCGCCGCCCTCGCCGCCGATCCGACCTTCGGCTGGGGCGCCCTGTCCGCCGAGCCGGTGACCGTGGAGACGGTCCCCGGGACTCACATCACCTTGCTCGCCGAACCCCACGTGCAGGAGCTGGCCCGACGGCTGGCCCGCCTCCTGCCGCCCGGGCCCGGCGAGAGGGAGGAAGCGACCGAGGGCCTCGCCGCCGCGGTCGCCGAGGAGTGACGCGATGTCTGACGAGGGCGAAATCGTGACGAACGAGCCGAGTTTTCCGCAGCGCCGAGAAGGGGAGGGGGCGTCCCTCTCCCCCCGCGAGGGTGGGAGAGGGATCGAGGGTGAGGGGGGCGATCCGATGAATCCAGCGATCTGGAGTAGCCGTTCCGATGAGTCCAGGTTTGATCGCTCGACGTGGTCGGGGGAGAAGCGATTCACGAGGCCGGAGATCCTTCAGACGCCTCGTCGGTTTGAGGCGGAGCTTCAGCAGGAGGACGAGGAGTGAAGATGAAGCGGATCGTGCTGGGACTCGTGAAGTGGGGGGGAATCGCCCTGGCGCTCCTCCTGGTCGCCGTCGGGCTCTACGCCACCTGGAGGGTGCGCCGCGCCTGGCCGGAGGAGAACGGCACGGTGGAAGCGCCGGGCCTCGAGGCGCCGGTGGAGGTGGTTCGGGACCGCTGGGGCGTGCCTCACCTCTGGGCCGCCAACGACCACGACCTGTTCTTCGCCCAGGGCTACGTCCACGCCCAGGACCGCATGTGGCAGATGGAGTTCAACCGCCTGGTGAGCGCCGGCGCCCTGGGGAGCGTCCTGGGCCCCGGCCTGACCGACGCCGACCGCTTCCTGCGCACCCTCGGCCTGCGCCGCGCAGCGGAGCGGGACTGGGCGGCGATGGAGGCGGCGGGGGGCGAGGCCAAGGCCGCCCTCGAGGCGTACTCGGCCGGGGTCAACCGCTTCCTGGAGACCCACCGGGACCGCCTGCCGGTGGAGTTCTCGATCCTGCGGGTCGATCCCGCCCCCTGGACCCCGGTCGACTCCCTGGCCTGGGGCAAGCTCATGAGCCTGACCCTGAGCCTCAACCACCCGACGGAGCTCCTGCGCGCCCAGATCGCAGAAAAGCTCGGTCCCCAGGCGGTGACCGAGCTCATGGCCCCTTACCCTGCCGACGCCCCGGTCATCGTTCCCGACGGGGCCTCCGGGCCCCGGGTCGAGGCCCAGGCGCGCGCCCTCTTCGGCGCGGTCCGCACCGACGCTCTGGCTCCGCGTCACCCGGTGCTGGCGGCGCTCCTGGGCGAGCGCGGGATGGCCTGGGGAAGCAATAGCTGGGCGGTCTCGGGAAGCCGTACCGAGAGCGGTCGACCCCTCCTCGCCAACGACACCCATCTGGGCTTGGGGCTGCCCTCGGTCTGGTACGAGAACGGCCTCCACGGCGGAACGATCGACGCCGTCGGCTTCTCCTTTCCCGGCCTGCCCCTGGTGGTGATCGGCCAGAACCGGCGGATCGCCTGGGGCATCACCAACATGTGCTCCGACGTCCAGGACTTCTTCGTAGAGCACCTGGACGACCCGAAGCACCCGACGCGCTACGAGGTCGAGGGCGCCTGGCGGCCCCTCGAGGTGATCCACGAGACCCTGGAGAGGGCCGGTGCGGACCCGGTCGACCTGGAGGTGCGGCGGACCCGCCACGGCCCCCTGATGAACGGCGTCATGCCCGAGCTCGCCGACGCCCAGCCCATGGCCCTCCAGTGGACCGCCGAGACCCAGGGCGCGGGCCTGGTGGCGAGCCTCCTGGCCCTCGACCGGGCGGGGTCGTGGCAGGAGTTCCACGCGGCCCTCGCCGGCTGGGACGGGCCGAGCGTCAACTTCACCTACGCCGGCGTCGACGGCCACATCGCCTACCAGGGCACGGGGCCGGTGCCCATCCGCCCGGCGGGCGACGACGGGACGATGCCGGTGCCCGGGTGGGATGGCGCCCACGAGTGGCAGGGGTTCATCCCCTACGAGGAGATGCCCCACGCCGTCGATCCGCCCGCCGGCTTCCTGGTCACCGCCAACAACAAGACCGTGGGGCCCGGGTACCCATACTTCATCGCCCAGGACATGGCCGACCCCTACCGGGCCGAGCGGATCACCCGCACCCTGGCCGGCGACGACCGGGTGGGCGTGGACGACGCCCGGCGGCTGCAGGCCGACCTCTATTCGATTCCCGGCAGCGAGCTGCGCCCCTACCTGCTCGCGGTCCGGCCCGACAGCGACCTCGAGCGCCGAGCCCTCGAGCAGGTGAAGTCCTGGGACCTGCGGGTGACGGCGGCCAGCCCGGGCGCCGCGGTCTACGAGGCCTGGTTCTACTTCCTCTGGCCGAGCGTCTTCGGCGACGAGCTGGGCGAGGACCTGGCCAACTCCTATCGCGCGCTGGGGATCAGCCGCACGCCCATGCTGGTGGCTCTCATGGCCGACCCCGGCAACCGCTGGTTCGACGACGTGACCACCCCCGAGCGGGAAGGGCGCGACGAAATCGTGGCCCGGGCCTTCCACCGCGCCGTCGCCTTCCTCGCCGAGCGCTACGGCGACGACCCGGCGGCCTGGAGTTGGGGCGAGGCCCACACCGTGACCTTCGCCCACGCCCCCCTGGGGCAGAGCGGCATCGCCCCCCTGGAGTGGATCTTCAACGCCGGACCGATGCCCGCCGCCGGGGACATCTTCACCGTCGACGAGGGCACCCCGGACCTCTCTCACCCCTTCGCCATGACCTTCGGCGTGTCCCAGCGCTTCATCGCCGACCTCGCCGACCTGTCGCGCTCGCTGGCGGTCAACAGCACGGGCCAGTCGGGCCTCGCCTTCCACCGCCACCGGGCGGACCAGGTGGCGCTCTGGTCGCGGGTGGAGTACCACACGGTCCTCACCACCCGAAAGGCGGCCGACGCCGCGGCCGAGGGCCACCTGCGCCTGGTGCCGGGGGGCGGTGGCGGCGGCCGCTGAGCCTCCGGCCTCGGAAGGCAGCGTCCATGGAGATCCGCCGCACCCGGCTCTGGAACCGGGACTTCGTGCTCCTCTGGCAGGGGCAGCTCGTCAGCCAGCTCGGCACCCAGGCCTTCGCCATCGCCATGGTGTTCTGGATCAAGCGCCAGACCGAGTCGGCGACGCTCCTGGGCCTCGCCATGCTGGCCGGCTCCCTGCCCATGGCGCTTCTCGCCCCCGTGGGCGGCGCCCTGGCCGACCGCTTGTCGCGCCGCGGGATCCTGGTGGCGGGGGACCTGGTGCGGGGGGCGGCCTCCCTCGCCCTGGCCGGCCTGGTCCTGACCGGGCCGGACCGCCCCGGGGTGATTCTCGGCGCCTTGATCGCCACCTCCTGCCTCATGGGGACGGTGGACGCGATCTTCCGGCCGGCGGTGTCGGCTGCCGTGCCCGACCTGGTTCCGGCGGAACGGGTGGCCGGTGCCAACGCCATGAACCGGATCTCCCTCGACGTCTCGACCTTCGTCGGCCAGGGGGCCGGCGGCGTGCTGTTCCAGATCCTGGGGCCGGGCCTGCTCTTCCTGACGGACGGCCTGACCTACGTCGTCTCCGGGGTGAGCGAGTGCTTCCTGCGCCTTCCCGGGCCCGCCGCCGGCACGGCTGGGGAGGGCGGGCTCGGCAGCGCGGCCTCGGCGGTGCGCGCCGACCTCCTCGCCGGCCTGCGCCACGTGTGGGGGCGCAAGGGGCTACGCACGGTCCTGCTGCTCTCGCCCCTCGACAGCTTCCTGCTGGTGGCGATTGTGGTGCTCCTGCCCTTCTTCGTGGAAGACTTCCTGGGGGTGGGGCCCGAGTGGTACGGCTTCCTGGTGGCCTCCTTCGGGGGCGGCTCGCTGGTGGGCAGCCTCGCCGCCGGCGCAAGCCGCGTCGAGGGGCGCCTGCGCACCCGGCTCTTTCTCGCCTGCTCTTTCGGCTTCGGGCTGGCGGCGGTGGGTCTGGGCCGAACCAGCTCTCCGGAGGTCGCCCTCGCCCTGGTCTTCGCCGCCGGCGCCATGAACGGCTTCAACCTGATCCAGCTCATCACCCTGCTCCAGGTGACCACGCCGCCCGATCTCCGGGGCCGGGTGTTCGGTCTGTTCGAGACCGTCGCCCTGTCGATGACTCCGTTGGCCGCCGCCTTCGCCGGCCTGGTGGCCGACCTGGTGCACCAGGACGTGCCGGCCGTCTATACCGGCTGCGGGGTCGGCTTGCTGCTGGTGGCCCTGGCCTTCGCGGTCAGCCGCGAGGCTCGGGGGTTCCTGGCGTTCGAGGGTGCCGAGCCGGAGGCGGCGCCCCCGGCCGTCGCGCTGGAGCTGATCCGAGAGGAGACCCGACCATGACAGCCCGCCCCGCCCCCCTCGTCGCCCTGCCGCTTCTCGCCCTCCTCGGCGTCTCCGTCGCCGGGCCCGCCGCCGCTCCGGCGGCTTCCGCACCGGTGCCTCCGGAGCAGGCGGTTCAGGCCGCCGACCGGGCCCTCGCCGCGGCCGTGGCCGGCCACGACCAGGAGGCCTTCGGCGCCCTGGTGGCCCCCGACGCTGTCTTCCTGGGCTCGCGGGCCACGCGGGGCCGCGACGCGGTCCTCGCCGCCTGGGCACCGTTCTTCGCGACGGGCGGGCCGACTCTGGCCTGGGCGCCGACCGAGGGTCGCGCCGCGGCCTCCGGTGAGCTGGCCTACACGGTGGGTCAGTACACCCTCACCCTGCCGGGGCGCGAGGGCGCCGAGCCGACCGTCGACCGGGGGCGCTACGTGACGGTCTGGACCCGGGATGGGGACGGGCGCTGGCGGGTGGCTCTCGACGGCTCTCTGGCGGCGAGCCGGAGCGAGGCGATCGAGGCCGCCCTCGCCGGCCGAGCCGGGTTTGCACCCGGCACCGGCTGGACGGTGTCGTGGCGCCCGGCCGAGCGGGTGCTCCGCTCGACGGCCGGCGATCTGGCCATCGCCCTGGAAGGGTACGAGCTGCGCGTCGTCGGGGAGGGGGGCGCGGAGACCGCTCTCGGCGGCACCGGGTTCCAGGTCTGGAGGCGGGAGGGTGACGGCCCCTGGAAGGCGGTTCTCTCGAGCCTCACCCCGCCGCGTCCTGCGGAGTGACGCGCGGCGTCGCGCGGGTTACTTACCCGAGGCCGCCGCGTCCTCGGGCTCGACGATCCAGCCGTCGCGGAGCTGGATGATCCGGTCGCCGTAGGCGGCCCAGCTCTCGTTGTGGGTCACCTGGATGATCGTCGTGCCGTCCTCGTTGAGCTGCTTGAGGAGGTCCATGATCATCTGCCCCTGGCTGGTGTGGAGGCTGCCGGTGGGCTCGTCGGCCAGGATCAGCCTGGGGCTCGCGATGGTGGCGCGCGCCACGGCCACGAGCTGCTGCTGGCCGCCCGAGAGCTGGCTCGGGTAGAGGTCCTTCTTGCCCACGATCTGGAAGCGGTCGAGGATGTCGGCGACCAGGGCCTGGCGCTCCGTGCGCTTGACGTTGCGATAGGAGAGGGGGATCTCCAGGTTCTCGTAGACCGTCAGGTCCTCGAGCAGGTGGTACTGCTGGAAGACGAAGCCGATCGTCGCCTTGTTGAGCTCGCGGCGCTGCTTCGGCTTCAAGGCGTGGACCGCGTTTCCGAGCAGCTCGTACTCGCCCGACCAGTCCGAGTCGAACATGGCGAGGATGTTGAGCAGCGTCGACTTGCCGGCCCCGGACGGGCCCATGATGGTGACGAACTCGCCCTCGCGCACGTCCGCGTGGATCCGGCGCAGCACATACGTCCGTCCGGCCTTGACCTCGTAGAACTTCTCGACGTTGCGCAACTTGATCATGGGGCTCGCATCGTACCTCACCCGCGAGTACGCGAACGGGGCCGCGAGGTTTCGGGGCGGGCCCTGCTCACGTGCTTAGCCTGGAAAATTCATGATCCGGCTACTGCGAGGCGCAATTGCACGCAATCTCGAGTCGTGCTCGCTCTTCGCTCCTCAACGTACGTTCGAGTACGCCTGCGTCGCTCATCGCTGCGCTGCCCCGATCTCACGCACACTTGCGGCTCTCGCTACGCCGTCTCGTGAATAGTCCAGGTTAGGACGCCGCTCGCGCGGCGTCGTCGGCCGGCTGGGCGCCGGCCGGTTGCCAGCCGACCCGGCGGGCGCGGACGGCGAAGCGGTGTGGGGCGTGGCCCACATAGTAGAAGGGATAGCAGGTGACGAGGGTCAGGGAGGGCAGGCGGGTCGAGTCGAGGATCTGAATGTCCGTCGGCTCGACGACCCGGGTCCATTCGACCTGGTACCGGAAGGTGCCCTGCGGGGTCGTGAGCAAGATCTCGTCGCCGTCCCGAATGTCTTTCAGAGGGCGGAAGTAACGGTCGCGATGGCCGGCGAGGGCCACGTTGCCGCCGCTGCCCGGGAGGCCGGTGCCGGCGATGTGGCCCACGGCCTTGCGCAGGACGGCCGCGGTCGCGCCTTCGGCGACCATCACGGAGACCCCAAGGCGCGGGATCTCCAGGCGTCCGATCGGGGCTCCCGCGTCGGGCGTGGCCATCGGCTCGGGAGATTCGCTCTCGGTGCCGTCGTCTCCGGGCAGCTCCCGGAGTTGCCGAGAGGGATGGGCTTGCGCCGCAAGTGCATGCTCGAGGTGGCTCTCGGCGCGGAGCTGGAAGATCTCACCGTCCGCCAGGGAGTAGAGCACCCAGCCCAGGAGGATCGCGGCCACGACCCAGAGGCCGCGTTCGAGCCAGCGCAGGATGCTCGGCGGCCAGGACGTGCCGGCGGGGCGGTCGGAGGAGCTCATGGATCGTCGTTCGGCGGGTGGGCGGGAGGTCTTGAACGAGGGCCGGACGAGGAACCGGCGGGCCCGCCGGGAGGCGGGTCCGCCGGTTCGTGAAGGTTACCTGGAGGCGCGCAGTGCGACGGCGCCGGCCAGGCTCAGGAAGCCCAGCAGGCCGAGGAGCGGCAGCTCGCTGCCGGTCGCCGGCAGGTTGCTGCCGGTGTTGTAGTCGGCCATCGTATCGGTGCTCTTCGTGTTCGTGGAGGTGTCCTGGTTCATCGGATCCGTGGTGTCCGCGGACTGGGAGCCCTCGGTTTCGCCGAGATCGCTATGCGCGCTCTCGGTGGCCTCGGACGGCTCGTTCATCGCCTCGGCCTTCTTCTGGGTGGCGGTCTCGGAGTCCTCCTCGGTCGCGGTGGTCGAGGTGGTCGCCATACCCTCGGAACCCTGGGGCCGGATCTGCGTGGCGATCATCACGCCCTGCGAGGTGCGGTTGTAATCGACGCCCACGGTGTCACCGACGGTCAGGCTCTTCGGCCAGGCGGTCAGGTCGTTGATGCGGATGGTCATCTGGCCGCTCGCGGTTTTGAGCACTACGCCGCTCTCGTTCCAGGAGACGACCTGGCCAGTGAGGGTCAGGCCCGAGTGCGGGGAGATGGAGCCCGCGTTGGGATTGGTTTGGTCCTGGTAGGGCTGCGTCTGGCCCTGCGCCATCAGCGGCGCGGTTGCCAGAACGAGGAGCAGGACTACTGTGAGTGTGAAGATCGAGCGTTTCATCGTCGAACCTCCTTGAATCGGAAATGACCTCTTGAGGTGCTGCCGAGCGTCCGCTGGTGATGGTTCCGTCGGCTTGACCTGGAGTGATGCGCAAGAACGATGCCAGGCCGTGGTCCGAGGAGAGCTCTGGCGGCCGGAGACCGCCCGCGCACCCTGCCTGCGCAGGCTGGGCGCAGGTAGGGCGGAGACCGGCTCGAGGCTTGCCGACGGGCGCGCGCGGGTGGCCCCACCCAAGGGCTTCCAAGAATTACCGATGGCTGCTGAAACAGTTGCGCGACGCAAGGCGCGCAGGCGACCTGGCGCGGTAAGTCTGGATGGTAGAATGAGCAGGCCGTTGGGGGCGTTTCCTTCCCTGCCCGCGCGGCTCCCCTTTGATCGGTCTGCTGCTGAGGAGAACGGAGCCATGCCCAACCACTACCCCCAGGAAGCTGCCCTGCGCGAC
Source organism: uncultured Acidobacteriota bacterium (assembly GCA_963739795.1). Taxonomy (GTDB): domain Bacteria; phylum Acidobacteriota; class Thermoanaerobaculia; order Multivoradales; family DATKCC01; genus CAVUBL01. Next base: position 108,614 of record CAVUBL010000017.1, read on the forward strand.
GGCCGCCGGGTGCTGATCCGACCCTTCACGGCCCAGGACACGGAGGCGCTTTTCGAGTTCTTCCAGGGGCTGCCGCACGAGACCCGGCGCTTCGCCTGGGACCGGATCGGCGACCGCGGCCTGGTCGAGAGCTGGGGGCAGAACCTGGATTACGGGAAGGTCTTCCCTCTCATCGCGGTGGATGGGACGCGGATCGTCGCCGACGCCACCCTGCACCGGCGCGACGGCGGACCGCTCCGGCTGGTGGGCCGGGTCAAGTGGCTGATCGACCCGGAGTTCCGGGGCGTGGGCCTCGGCACCCTCCTGGTGAATCACTTCATCGCGACGGCGCGGGCCAACGGCCTGCGTCACCTGAGCTGCATGTTGATCTCGGACCTCGAGGCGGACGCGGTGGAGACCCTGAAGGACCTGGGGTTCGAGACGTACTCCGTCCCCGGGTACGGTACCGATCCGGACGGCAACCAGCACGACATGACGAAGCTGGTTTTCGCGCTCTGATCGGATTCCCCCCACATCCCCTCGATCCCCTTCCCACCCCCGAGGGGGGAAGGGGACGCCCCCTCCCGGCCGCGGAACCTCTGGCGGAGAGGGGGCGGGTGGCGCTCGACAGCTCCAGGCCCGCGCGATCCCTCCTCCGCCGCCACATCCCTACAAACCGTGGAGTCTTTGATAGAAGGCGCCCAGCGGCTCGCCGGGGCGGTGGAAGCGGAAGAACTCGCCGAGCTCGGCCTCGGCCGGCGCCACGCCCCGCGCCTCCGACCACTTGAGAAAGGGCACCAGAAGCGGCGTGGCGTGCTCGAGCTCCAGGCGTAGCAGGCGAGCCGTGATCCCGCCCTCGGCCAGGAACCCGGTGCTCTCGTAGATCGCGAGCGTCTCGTCCACGTCGTAGTCGACCTGCCGGAGGTCCACCCGCCAGGGGCCGGTCTCGCCGGCGCGCTCGAAGATCGCGTACTGGGCGCGCCGGTCGCCGTTGAAGGGCAGGCCCACCGAGCCCACGTTGACCACCGTTCCGTCCGGCAGCTCCCGGTGGAGCGGGCGGTGGGTGTGGGCGCAGACCAGGAGGGTCTCCTCGATCTCGGCCAGGTGCTCGCCGAGCCGGGTGTCGGAGAGCCAGGGACCGATGCCCTCCCGGGTCGTGCTCGGCGTCCCGTGGACCAGGCGCAGGCCGGGGTCGAGGCGCGAGGTGATGGAGAAGGGCAGTCGGCCGATGAGCTCGGCCTCCTCGTCGCCCAGCTCGGCCGCCATCCAGCGCGAAGCCGACCACTCGCCGGCGTGACGCCAGGCGTCGGGGATCTCGCCGCGCCGGAAGCCGAGAACGTACTCCTCGTGGTTGCCCCGGATCACCGGCCAGCCGAGGTCGGCGATCCGCCGCACGACGGCGCTCCCCTGGGGCCCGCGCCCCACCATGTCGCCCCCCACCAGGACCTCGTCCGGCGCCTGGGCGGAGAGGTCGGCGAGGACCGCCTCCAGGGCCGGCACGTTGCCGTGGATGTCGGAGATGACGGCGACTCGGGGCATCGTGGTCTGTGGAACCGGGCGGCGCGCGCCCTCCATTCCGCGCGAGCATACTGGAAGCCGCCGCGCTGATAGGCTGCGTCGAACCCGAGCCCACGCCCGATGCAACCCCTCTCAGGCCCCGTCTCCGCTCCCGGGCCCTCGCCGGCCCGGCGCACGACCCTCACCGCGGGCGTCTTCGTCCTCGCCTTCGCGATCCTGGCGCCGACCTTCTTCTGGCTGCCCGTTCTCTACGACGTCGACTCCTACTACCACCTGGCGGCGGCCCGGGCCTACGCCGAGCCCGGCACGCTCCACGAGCTGCCGTGGGCCCGGTTCAGCCTGATGCACGACGGCTTCGGGGACAAGGAGCTCCTGTTCCACCAGATCCTCCGGCCGTTCGCCTCCTGGATGGACCCGACCGACGGAGGGCGCCTGGCCCTGGCGCTGTTCGACGCGGCGCTCGCGGCGCTCCTCGCCTGGCTCGGCATGAGCCTGGCGGCAAGCTCCTGGGGGGCGATCCTCCCCCTCGGGCTGGTGCTGGCCTCGGCGGAGTACGACTGGCGCCTGGTGCGCCTGCGGCCGGAGCTTCTCGCCCTGATCCTCTTCCTGCTCGCGGTGGCCGCGGCCGGCCGCCGGCGCTACCGTCTGTTGGGGGTCGTGGCCCTCGTCTTCACCCTCTCGTACACCGCGTTCCAGGCTCTCCTGGGCCTTGCCGGCCTGCTCTTCCTCTGGCGTGGTTGGGCCCGGCGCCGCTGGGACTGGGGGCTGGTCCTCTATCCGCTCCTCGGCGTCGGGCTGGGGCTGGTGGTCCACCCCCAGTTCCCGGCGAACCTGCACGTCTGGTGGGTCCAGAACGTGGACTTTTTCCGCTACAAGGGCACCCTCGACGTGGGCACCGAGATTCGGGCCCGACCCACGGACAAGATGCTCTTCGACAGCCTGGGGTGGTGGCCGGCCCTGGTCGCCTTGTGGCTGGCGGCTCGGCCCCTCGGCGGCCACCGGGAAGAGCGCACCCTCGCCCAGGCGGAGTCCGACGAGGCGACGGCCGACGCCTTCTCTCTGGGCGCCCTGGTGTTCTGCGTCCTCTATCTCTTGATGGGCCGGTTCGTCCTCTACTCGCTGCCCTTCGCCACTCTGGCGCTGCTCGCCGAGCTGCGCCGCCGCGGGCTCCGGCCGGGGGTCTGGATGCGCCTGCCGGGCGGGCGTTCGCGCCGGGCCCGGGTGCCCCTCGCGGCGGTGTTGATCCTGTGCGCCGCGGCGAGCTTCCCCAAGGTCTGGCACCTGGTGAGCCGGCTGCCCGGCCCGGCGGACGAGCCGCCGCGGGCCCGGGAGACCGCATGGCGCGATCTGGGCCGCGCCATGCCCCAGGGCGCCCGGGTCGCTGCGCCCTGGGGCTCGACCGAGGCGTACGTGCTCTTCGCCGGCCAGGCGCGCTATCTGAACGTCCTCGACCCGGTCTTCATGGTGTTGCCCTACCCCCGGATCTACACGCTCCAGCGGGCGGTCTTCGAGGGCGAGGAGCCGGACGTGCCGCTGGTCGCTACGGGGCCCCTCGAGAGCGACTACCTGGCCCAGTCCAACGTCCTGGGGAGCCGGCTCCTGGGGAGGCGGCTGGCGCACGATCCCCGGGTAGAGAAGGTGTTCGACGAAAAGGATCTGCTGGTGCGCTTCGTCCCGGGCAGGAACGCGGGCTTCTTCCTGGACTGGGAGGCGCGACCGGTGGGCTCCAAGTCGGGCTCGGGCTCGGGCTCGGGATCGGGTTGGCACCTCTACCCGCGGGCGTCGACGGCGGCGGGGCGGGCGATGGAGGGGTACGTGGACGCGCACCGGGTGGTGAGCGGGGAGCACTGCGTGGAGCTCCGGCACTCTCTCCAGGTCGACGAGCGGGAGCTGAGGGTGGTGGAGCTGGCGCCGTACGGGCCGGCGGTGCTGTCGCTGGACGGGCGGGTGCTGACGAAGGTGGACGGGGACCTGTGGGCGGTGCTCGGGGAGGGGGTCCAGGTGCCGCTGGAACTGTCGCCCGGGGCGCACGAGCTGGAGGTCACGTCGTGCCCGGCCCGGGCGCGGCCGGAGCGGAACGGGTTCTACCTGCTGGACCGAACGCCGAGCGGGGCCGGGCCGCGGGAGTAACATGGTCGGTCTCTGGCGACCTGCCAGATCCTTCGAGGAGACTTCATCATGGCAAACGAGAAAATCATTGCAGTCGTGGGAGCCACCGGGGCGCAAGGGGGTGGGTTGGCTCGGGCGATCCTGGACGATCCGGACGGTGGGTTCCGGGCGCGGGCGCTGACGCGCAAGCCCGAGTCCGAGAAGGCCGAGGCGCTGGCCGCGCGGGGCGCGGAGGTGGTGGCGGCGGACCTCGACGACGTGGAGAGCCTGAAGGCGGCGTTCGACGGCGCGTACGGGGCCTACTGCGTCACCAACTACTGGGAGCACTTCTCGCCCGAGAAGGAGCTGGCCCAGGCGGCGAACATGGCCGAGGCGGCCCGGGCGGCCGGCCTCGAGCACGTCGTCTGGTCCACCCTCGAAGACACGCGCCGCTGGGTGCCCTTGGACGACGACCGCATGCCCACCCTGATGGAGAAGTACAAGGTGCCGCACTTCGACGCCAAGGGGGAGGCCAACCACCTGTTCGCCGACGCCGGCGTGCCCACCACCTACCTGCTGACCGCCTTCTACTGGGACAACTTCATCTACTTCGGCATGGGGCCGAAGCGGGGCGAGGACGGCAAGCTGGCCATCACCCTGCCCATGGGGGACGCGAAGCTCCCGGGCATCGCGGTCGAGGACATCGGGCGCTGCGCCTACGGCGTGCTCCGGAAGGGTCGCGAGTACGTGGGCAAGACCCCGGGCATTGCCGGCGGGCATCCGACCGGCGCCGAGATGGCGGCTTCCTTCACCCGGGCGCTGGGCCAGGAGGTGGTGTACAACTCCGTGCCGCCCGAGGTCTATCGCTCGTTCGACTTCCCGGGCGCCGACGATCTGGGAAACATGTTCCAGTTCAAGCGGGACTTCAACGACTACTTCTGCGGCGCGCGGAGCCTCGAGGAGTCGCGGGCTCTGAACCCGGCGCTCCAGTCTTTCGACGAGTGGCTCGACCGGAACAAGGAGCGCATCCCGCTCGAGTGACCCGTCGTGAAGGGAGGGCAAGGCCTCATGAGCCAAGACTCGCGAAGTGCTCGACGCGTGGCCGCGTCGGTCGTTGTCGTGCTCGTGGTGACCGCGAGCCTTGCGGCGTGTGCGGGAACCCGTCAACAGCACGTGCACCGGATGGGCCACACGGTGATGCCCTTCGACATGTCGAGAGCCGTCCACGTGTTCGAGATGACGGAGTCCGGAGGCGTGATGCGGGTCGTGTCCAAGGACCCCCGAGCGACGCGGCAGATCGCCCTCATCCAGCAGCACCTCCAGCACGAGGCCGCGAGGTTCCAGCAGGGTGATTACGGCGATCCGGCGAAGCTGCATGGCGCCGACATGCCGGGCCTCGCGGAGCTCGAGGCCGGCGCCTCCGAGGTCGAGGTCTCGTACGCGGCCCTCCCCGCGGGCGCCGAAATCACCTTCGAGACGGCCGATCTCCACCTGCTGACCGCAGTGCACCGGTGGTTCGGTGCCCAGCTCTCCGAGCACGGTGCCGACGCCCGGGCGGAGTAGGCCGTCGATGGCGACCCTATAATCGCGGCGACAAAGGAGGTTTTCCATGGCGCACCTGGCCCAGCAGTACCTGGACGTCTACCAGCGCGAGCACGAGATCACCATGAAGGTGCTCCGCGCCTATCCCGCCGACAAGGCCGACCTGCGGCCCCACGCGAAGTGCAAGACGGCCCGCGAGCTCGCCTGGGTGTTCGCGGTCGAGCGCGTCCTGGGCACCAGCGTGATGCACGACCAGCTCGCCGAGCTCATGGAGAACGGCGGCGGCTCGCCGCCCCCGCCGCCCGAGAGCTGGGACGAGGTCCTCGCGGCGATCGAGGCGCGCCACAAGGAGTTCAGCGACCTCATCGCCTCCTACAGCGACGAGGACTTCCGCGCTCCGGTCCATTTCTTCGCCGGGCCGAAGAAGATCGAGCCCCTGCCCCGCAACGACGTCGCCTGGTTCCTGCTTCACGACCAGATCCACCACCGCGGGCAGTTCTCGATCTACCTGCGCATGGCCGACGGCAAGGTGCCCAGCATCTACGGGCCCTCCGCCGACGAGCCGTGGACGTAGCCGTCCTCGACGAGCCGCGGCGAGATCCTCGCCGCGGCTCGGGCGCCCTCGTCCTCGTCCTCGCCTTCGGCCGAGGCGAACCGTCGCCGTCGCCGCGCTAGGAGTCTGCGCGGCAGAAACGCGCAGTCGCGTTGCGAGCGGCCGTTCGGGGTCGGATACGAGGCACCGCGACGCAGGCGATGCCGAGCCATCGTCGAGGAGCGGGAACGAAGTAGACGGCCGCACGCCGCCGCAACCCTTCGGGCGCAAGGGGGTTACGGGCTGTCTCCGGCGTTGCTCGTCGTCCACGATGTCCCTGCATCGCCTCCTCCTCGCGCCTTGGATCCACCCCGTAAGACCCTTGCGCGCGGCTACGTGTTTCTGCCGCGCAGACTCCTAGCCTGGACTCTTCATGAGGCGCCGTAGCGAGAGGCGCAAGTGTGTGTGAGATCAGGGCGCACGTAGCGATGAGAGACGCAGGCATACTGGACAGTACGTTGAGGAGCGAAGAGCGAGTACGCCCTGAGATCGCGTGCAATTGCGGCTCGTAGTAGGTGGCTCGTGAATAGTCCAGGCTAGAATGGCCGCCCTTCCGCCGCTCGATCGTTGCCCGCGGCGGCCTCGGAGCGACCCCGCGTGAACCGAATCCGCAACTTCTGCATCATCGCCCACATCGACCACGGCAAGTCGACCCTCGCCGACCGGCTGATCCAACGCTGCGGCGCGGTGTCGGTGCGGGACTTCCGCAACCAGATCCTCGACTCGATGGACATCGAGCGCGAGCGCGGGATCACCATCAAGTCCAACACCATCACCCTCGACTACACCGCCCGGGACGGCGAGACCTACCGCCTCGACCTGATCGACACGCCCGGCCACGTGGACTTCTCCCACGAGGTGCGCCGCTCGCTGCTGGCCTCCGAGGGCGCCCTTCTGGTGGTCGACGCCTCCCAGGGCGTCGAGGCCCAGACCGTCGCCAACCTGTACCTGGCTCTGGAGCACGACCTCGAGATCGTGCCGGTGATCAACAAGATCGACCTGCCCTCGGCCGACGTCGACCGGGTGCGCGAGGAGATCGCCGAAGACCTGGGCCTCGACCCCTTCGAGGCGGTCCTGTGCTCGGCCAAGGACGGGACGGGCATCGACGACGTCCTGGAGGCCATCGTCACCCGCCTGCCGCCGCCCGCCGGCGACCGGGAGGCGCCCCTGCGCGCCCTGGTCTTCGACGCCCAGTACGACTCGTACCGGGGCGTGGTGCTCCTGGTGCGGGTGCGCGACGGGGTGATCCGCAAGGGCCAGACCGTCCACCTGATGCATACCGGCGCCGACTACCCGGTGGAGGAGGTGGGGCTCCTGTGCCTCAAGGAGGTGCCCGCCGCGGAGCTCGGCACCGGCGCCGTGGGCTACGTGATCGCCGGCATCAAGGCCATCAGCGACATCGAGATCGGCGACACGGTGACCGACGCCGACCGCCCGGCCGCCGAGCCCCTGCCCGGCTACCAAGAGGCCAAGCCGGTCGTCTTCGCCTCGATCTACCCCATGGCCACCGACGACTACGAAGACCTGGCCAAGGCCCTGGACAAGCTGGCCCTCAACGACGCCGCCCTGACCTACGAGAAGGACTCCTCGACCGCCCTCGGCTTCGGCTTCCGCTGCGGCTTCCTGGGGCTCCTGCACCTGGACGTGGTCCAGGAGCGCCTGCGCCGGGAGTTCGACCTGGCCCTCCTGCTGTCGGCGCCGTCGGTGCGCTACCGGATCACTCTCACCTCGGGCGAGACGGTCCAGGTGGACAACCCGGCCCTTTTCCCCGACCCCTCGGAGATCGACTCGGCCGAGGAGCCGTACATCAAGGCTTCGATCATGATGCCCGAGCGCTACATCGGGCCGGTGATGGAGCTCTGCCGGGAGCGCCGCGGCGAGGAGACGACCTTCCGCTACCTCTCCGTCGGGCGCGTGGAGATGACCTCCGAGCTGCCCCTGGCCGAGGTGCTCTACGACTTCTACGATCGCTTGAAGTCGATCACTCAAGGATATGGATCGTTCGACTACGAGCTCCTCGACGATCGCCCCACCGACCTGGTCAAGGTGGACATCCTGGTCAACGGTGAGCCGGTCGACGCCCTGGCCCAGCTCGTCCACCGGGACAAGGCGCGCGCCCGGGCCCTCGTCTACTGCGAGCGCCTGGCCGAGACGATCCCGCGCCAGCAGTTCAAGATCGCGATCCAGGGGGCGATCGGCGGCACGATCATCGCCCGCACCACGATCAACCCGTACCGCAAGGACGTGACCGCCAAGTGCTACGGCGGTGACATCACCCGGAAGCGCAAGCTCCTCGAGAAGCAGCGCGAGGGCAAGAAGCGGATGAAGATCGTGGGCGCGGTGGAGATCCCCCAGGAGGCGTTCGTGGCCGTCCTGAAGTCCGATCCCGGGTAGAAGACATGGCTCCCTGGCGTGCCGGGAGGGGGCGTCCTCTTCCCCCCGCGAGGGTGGGAAGGGGATCGAGGGGATGCGGGGGCGATCCAATCTGGCATTGGTCTTGCTCTCTCGGCCCCTCGCCATGACACGACGACCGAGCCTTCGCACTCCCGCGCTCCTCCTCGCCGTCCTCGCCCTGCTTCCGGCCGCCGCCTGCAAGAGCAAGATCGAGCCGGTCAGGGTGGGGGTCGTCCTGCCGCTGACGGGCGCCTCGTCGGTCTACGGCAAGGCCGTCCGGCGCGGGATCTCCCTGGCCGCCGACGAGCTCGAACGGCGCCACAAGGAGGGGAGCTACCCCTACGAGCTCGCCCTGGAGGTGCGCGACTCGGAGGGCAAGCCCGACAAGGCCGCCAAGCTCCTGTCGGCGCTCTACCACGCCGACGCCGTGGCGGCCATCGGCGGCGTGACCAACCCCGAGGCCCATGCCATGGTGGCAGTCGCCGACGGCGCCCAGCGGGTCCTTCTGTCGCCTTCGGCGTCGAGCTCGGCGGTGGCCGCGGCGTCGCGCTACGTCTTCCGGGTCTTCCCGTCCGACTACCAGCAGGCCAACAAGATCGGCAGCTTCGCCTCCCTGGAGCTGAAGCTGGCCAACGCCGTGGTCGTGGCCCCCGCCGACCCGTACGCCAAGGAGCTGATCGACGGCTTCGAGGGCGAGTTCAAGCGCAATGGCGGCAAGGTGCTGGGTGAGCTGGCGTACACCGACGGGGCGGACGACGTCATGCCCATCGTCCAGCGCGCCCTGGCCCACCATCCCCAGGCGGTCTACCTCGCCACCACCGGAGCCGACCGGGCCGCCCGCCACATCGTCGAAGGGCTCGACCGCAGGGGCTTTCGGGGCGTGGTCATGACCACTTCGGCGTTCGCCGCCCCCGAGGTGCTCCACGAGACCGGGCGCGGTGCCGAGGGGCTGATCCTGTCCCGCAGCGGGTTCGACCCAGCCCAGGAGGATCCCCGCGTGCGCGCGTTCGTCCAGGCCTACCGCGCCAAGTACAACGAGGATCCGGGGATCTACGCGGCTCACGGCTACGACGCCATGATGGTTCTCGCCCGCACCCTGGCCGACGAGAAGGCCGTGCCCTGGAACGTCTGGAAGGGGCTGAAGGGCCTCTCCGGCTACCGGGGCGTGACCGGCTTCATCCAGTTCGACGAGCAGGGCAACGCCGGGCAGTTCCCGCGCGTGTACGTGGTCGAACACGGCAAGGTCGACGAGTTCGACAACCTGCGCAAGGGAGCCAAGCGCCGCCTCGTCCGCCGGGTCGGGAGCCTCGCGGGAAACGCCCGCCAGCTCGAGAGTGGCTAGCCGTCTGCGCGTTTCTGCCGCGCAGACGCCTGGCCCCTGTAGATCTTGCGCCCGGCTCGCCGGCGTCCTGCCCGGCGGTGTGGTAAGTGTGGGGACGTCCCCTGGAGAAAGAGACCTTGGAACGCTTGGCCCCCCCCGCGCTACCCGCCTGGCTCGCCGAGATGGTGCCCTTCGAGCGCTTTTCGGTGCCGGTGAGCGCCGGCTCGATGCACGTCATGACCGCCGGGCCGCCCGGCGCGCCGCCGGTCCTCCTGCTCCACGGCAACCCGACGTGGGGCTTTCTGTGGCGCAAGGTGGTCCGGGAGCTGGCGGAGGATCGCCTGCGCCTGGTGATGCCCGACCTGATCGGCCTCGGGTTCTCCACCAAGCCCCGACGGGGGTCCGCCCACACCCTGGAAAACCACGCCCGCTGGCTCGGGGAGCTCGTCGACGGCCTCCCGGAGCTCGCGGGCTCGTTCGTGTTCGTGGGCCACGATTGGGGCGGCCCCATCGGCCTCCGGATGCTCGCCGAGCGCCGCGACCGCCTCGCCGCCCTGGTGCTCATGAACACCGTGGCGAGCCCGCCCAAGGCCGGCTTCCGGAAGACCGCCTTTCACCGCTTCGCCAACCTGCCGGTCGTCTCCACCCTCGCGTTCCGCCTCCTCGGGTTTCCCCAGCGCGCCCTCGGGTCGGTGCAGGGCGACCGCGCCTCGATCCGCGGCCGGGTCGCCCGGGCCTACCGCTACCCCCTCCGCGGCTGGGCCAATAACGCCGCCCCCCTGGCCCTCGCCCGCATGGTGCCCGCCGGCTTCGACCACCCGTCGATCCCGGGCCTCGAGCGTTGCCGGGAGGTGGCCGAGAGCTTCGAGGGGCCGGCGGCCATCGTCTGGGGCGACCGGGACCCGATCCTCGGCCGGGTACGGAGCTGGATGGAAAAGCTCCTGCCCGCGGCCGAGGTCACCCGCACCCGGGCCGGCCACTTCCTCCAGGAGGAGGTCCCGGCCGAGATCGCCGCCGCGATTCGCTACGTCACGACCGCTTGTGCGGCACCGCGGAGTTGAATAGTCTGGTCTTCAACCGCGTAGTGAGCACGGGAGGAAACACGCATGATCGGTGGACTGGTGGTCCTGGCAGTGATCGTCGTGCTGGCCTTGTTCATCGCCGGCATGTACAACCGGTTGGTTACTCTGCGCAACCGGTACAAGAACGCTTTCGCCCAGATCGACGTCCAGCTCAAGCGGCGCCACGACCTGATCCCCAACCTGGTGGAGACGGCCAAGGGCTACCTCGCCCATGAGCGCGGCACGCTGGAGGAGGTGGTGGCGGCGCGCAACCAGGCGGTGTCGGCGCGCGAGCAGGCGGCCGGCAATCCGGGCGACCCCGGGGCGATGCACGACCTGAGCCGGGCCGAAGGCGCCCTCTCGGGCACCCTCGGGCGCCTCTTCGCCCTGGCCGAGGCCTACCCGGACCTCAAGGCCAACCAGACCATGTCCCAGCTCATGGAGGAGCTGACCTCCACCGAGAACCGGGTGGCGTTCGCCCGCCAGGCCTTCAACGACGCGGTGACCAGCTACAACACGGCGCGCGAGACCTTCCCGACCGCCATCATGGCCAACATGTTCGGCTTCCAGGCGGCCGAGCTGTTCCAGATCGAGGCGCCCGAGGAGCGCGAGGCCCCGAAGGTCTCGTTCACCTGAGCTGCAAACGAGAGGTCGGTCACCCCGGCGCCTGCTGACGGGCGCCCGCGGGTCCGACCCCTCCCGGCTCCCTCTTCGGTCCGAGCTCGCCGATGGACTTCTTCTCCAACCAGGACGCGGCGCGCCGCACCTCGCGGCGCCTGGTGGTGCTCTTCGCCCTGGCGGTGGTCTCCATCGTCGTAGGCGTCTACCTGGCGGTCGTGCTCCTCGTCTTCGGTGCCCAGGTGCACTCCGGCGCCGGCCACGGCGGGCTGTTCAACCCCCGGCTCTTCTTCCTGGTGGCCGCGGCGACCCTCGTGGTGATCGCCGGCGGCACGCTGTTCAAGACCTGGCAGCTCAGCTCGGGAGGCTCGGCGGTGGCGTCGCTCCTCGGCGGCCGGCCCCTCGATCCCAACACCACACGGGCCGACGAGCGGCGCCTCCTCAACGTGGTCGAGGAAATGGCCATCGCCTCCGGCACCCCGGTGCCCGAGGTCTACGTGCTGGAGAACGAGCGCTCGATCAACGCCTTCGCCGCGGGGCTCACCCGCGAGGACGCCGTCATCGCGGTGACCGAGGGCACCCTGGCCCTGCTCTCCCGTGACCAGCTCCAGGGGGTGGTCGCCCACGAGTTCAGCCACCTCCTGAACGGCGACATGCGTCTGAACGTGCGCCTCATGGGGCTGGTCTACGGCATCCTGGTGCTCAGCATGATCGGCTACTTCATCATGCGCACCGGGGCCTTCGGGCGCTCGGCTCCGCGCCGGGGCAAGGGCGGCGGGCTCGCGGGGGTGGTCTTCTTCGGCATGGCCCTCTACGCCATCGGCTGGATCGGGGTCTTCTTCGGACGCCTGATCAAGGCGGCCGTCTCGCGCCAGCACGAGTTTCTGGCCGACGCCTCGGCGGTCCAGTTCACTCGCAATCCCCAGGGGATCGCCGGCGCCCTCGAGAAGATCGGTGGCTATTCCGCGGGCTCTCTGATTCAGAGCCACCGCGCCGAGGAGGCGAGCCACCTGTTCTTCGCCGACGGCCTGAAGAAGGGCCTCTTCGCCGTCACCGCCACCCATCCGCCCCTCGAGGAGCGCATCCGGCGGATCGACCCGAGCTGGGACGGCTCCTACCCGCCGGTGGAGTGGCCCCGGGCGCCGGCGGCGGCGAGGGCGGCCACGGCTGGCCCGGCGGCCCGAATGGCCACCCTGGCAGGAGCCGCGGTCCTCGGCGCTTCCGCCGCGACTGGAGCAGCGAGTGGGGCGGCGGGCGCGGCGGCGGCCTCGGCCGCCCCGGGGGCGGTGGCGGCCCGGGTCGGCACCGTGGACATCGAGCACCTGACCTACGCCGCGCGCCTCAAGGAGCGAATCCCGGAGGCGCTCCTCGATGCGGCCCGCGAGCCGTCCGGGGCCCGCGCCCTGGTCTTCGCACTCCTCCTCGACCGCCGCGGAGAGGTCCGGAGCCGGCAGCTCGCCGAGCTGTCCGCCGCCGCCGAGCCGCCGGTGCTGGCCGAAACCGAGACCCTCGCGGGCGAGCTCGCCCGCTGCCCCGGCGAGGTCCGCCTGCCTCTCGCCGGCCTCGCGCTGCCGGCGCTGCGCCGCATCTCGCCGGAGCAGTACCGGGACTTCCGCCAGGCGACTAAAGCCCTGGCCGAGGCCGACGGGCGCATCGACCTCTTCGAGTACGCCCTGCACCGCATGCTCCTGCGCCACCTCGACGTGCGCTTCGGCGGTCCGAAACCGGCGCGGGTGGAGTACTACTCGCTCCGCGCGCTGGGGCCGGAGTGCTCCCGCGTGCTGTCGATCCTCGCCCACGCCGGTCAGGCCGATCCGGACGACGCCCGCCGAGCCTTCGACGCGGCCGCGGCCGAGCTCGCGGACACCCGCGCCGAGCTCGCCTTCCTGGAGCGCTCCGAGTGCGGCCTGAAGGAAGTGGACCAGGCCCTCGACCGCCTGTCCCAGGTGGCGCCGCCGCACCAGCGCCGGCTCCTGCGCGCCGCGGTGGTCGCCGTGGGCTTCGACGGCGAGGTCACCGAGGAGGAGGCGGAGCTCCTGCGCGCCGTGGCCGACGGCCTCGGCCTGCCGGTGCCGCCGTTTCTGACCGCCTGACCAGACTGCATCGGGCTGCATCGGGCCGCGGCGCCGCACGGTTCGTCGCGGAGGGGGTCAGGCGGATTGGGCCGAGGCCGGACGAGCCCGCTGCGCGCCTTCGAGAGCGGCGATGGCCCGTTCCAGGAGCTCCCGGGTGAGGGCGTCGCGGCGTGCCGCGGCCTCCAGCAGCTCGAGGGCCGCCCGGGTCTCCCGTTCCACCTCCTGCTCGGCGAAGACCGCCAGGGCCTCGAGGGCGAGCTTCTTGACCTGGGCGGTCCGGCCCCGGACCAGCTCGACCAGGGCCAGCTCCAGGCCCACGAGGGCGGTGTCGAAGGGGATGCCGCGCTCTTTCGCCCGTTGGTAGGCATCCCGGAAGAGGCGCTCGGCCGCGCCCAGGTCTCCACGGCTCCAAGCGATCCGCGCCCGGAGCCAGGCCCTGTGCTGCATGACCTCCTCTCCAGGCGAGTCGAGAAGGCCCTCGTGGGCCGCCAGCGCCTCCTCGGCCCGGTCGAGGTCGCCACTCGCATGGAGGAAGTAGGCCAGGTTGTAGTGGGCATAGGCCAGGAGCCACGGCTCCGCACCCTCGTCGAGCAGATCCAGGGCCTTCTCCGCCGAAGCCACGGCCGCGTCCAGCCGGTGTGCCCGGGAGTGCACGATGCCGAGCTTGAGGAGCGTCGAGGCCGCCTTCCCCGGATCGCCGAGCACGGGGTAGAGGGCCGCCGCCCGCTCCAGGTGGCGGGAGGCGTCGTCGAAGCGCCCCTGGTCTTTGCGCAGCGAACCCATGAGGAAGTCGAGCTCCGCCGCGATCGCCAGGTCGTCGAGCCTCGAGCGGGCGAGGACCTCGCGGGCCGTCTCGAGGTCCCTCTCGGCCTCCAGGAGCCGGCCCAGGGCGCGCCGGGCGTTGCCCCGGATCGCCAGGGCCGGCACCCGCACCATGGGGTCCGGATCGCTGGGGTGTGTCTTCTCGCACGAGGCCAGGGCCGCGTCGGCGAGGGAGAGGGACTCCTCCGGATCTCCGGGGATCGCCCGCCGGGCCTCCTCCAGGAGCAGGGTGGCGAAGAGGGCGCCCTGGTACCGGTGGCGGCCGCCCCGGATCGCCCCGCGGCGCTTCGTCGAGGGCACCTTCCGGAGGAACCGCTTGAGCCAGGCCCGGGCCTTGCGCTCCTCGTCGCCGAGCTGGGCCGGCGTCCAGCCCGCCTTGCGCCGGACCGCCTCCACCGGGTCCGCGGTCGCCGGCAGGTCCTGCGTCCGGCTCAGCGCGCCGGAGCCCTTGGCCAGGAGCTCCAGGCCCTCGGCGCAGCAGGGACAGACCCGCCGCAGGTGGTCGCGGGCGATCTCTTCCACGAGCTCTTCGGGGAGCTCCCCGCGGAGGACGGCGGCGATCAGGCTGCGGGACAGGTGCATGCGCTCTCCAAAGCGAATACGTGGTTACGGAGATAAGGCTTCCCCGTGCGAAGGTGCCTTCGCCGGAAAAAACGGGACAGCTCGAGACGACAAAGATCCGGCGCCGGGGGGGCCTAGCCGCTCGGGTCGGCCCCGGCGCCGGGGGGGCCTAGCCGTCCGGGTCGGGCTCTGCGCCGAGCTGCGGGGGCGCCACCGGCCAATCGGCCGTCGCCGCGGTGGCGCCGCTGGGATCGAGCTCCGGGCCCAAGGGCGCCGGCGCCGCCGTCAGCGTCGGGCCGGCCGGGAGGCCGGGCAGCCGGGCGGCGAGCCACGCGACGAAGCTCTGGAAGAACGACGGGCCCCCTCGCGACTGGACCGCGGCCCGGGCCGGGGCGGCGGCGGCCGGCGCGGCGAGGACGAGGACGAGGGCGGCGGCCAGCAGCAGCGCTCCCGCCTTGGTCAGCGTTGGACGTCTCATCCCAAGCTCCTTCCGGGAGCAGCCTCTGGAGGCCGGCGGCAGGCCGGCGCCGTCCGCTCCCTCCTTCCCGGTGCGTGGCGGTCGGTGTTTCGAGGCGTCCGGAAGGTCGTAGGACGCTCGAGACGGCGGCGTACGAGCCCGGTTGCCGGGTCCTACGCACCGGTCTTCGATGGTCCAAGGTACCCGATCCGGCCTTCGAGCGCGGCCGCGGAACGCTTCCTACGCCCGGCTGCGGCCGCGCGCAGGACGTCCGTTTCGCCTTCGAAGGATCGCTCTCGCGCCCTTGTCCCGTCGCACCGGCTCGCCCTAGCCTTACCGCATGCACGAACGACCTGTGGAGATGGCGCCGCCCCCGAGCCCGGGTGGCGAGACCGAGGACGGGGGTGACCCCATGGCCGCCTGCGACGCGGTGCTGACGCGGCCGGTCCGGACGGCCGAGGACGCCCGGACGCGGGTGGGCGTGGCCCTGTCGCTGGTGGAGCTCGCCGCCCAGGTGCTCGAGAAGGTGCCGTCGTCCGAGCGCGCGTTCCACCAGCAAGATCCGGAGCTCTTCCACTGGTTCCATGCGGCGGAGGCCATGCGCTGGTGGCTCGTCGGGCGCGAGGAGGGTGACGGCGTGGAACGCCTGGGCCGGGAGTCCGCCCTGGGCGACGGCGTCCGGATCTTCGAATGGAGCGAGGAGGAGGCGGAGCGACGCTTCCGGATCGCCCTCGACGACCGGGAGCGAAGAGCGTGAAGCGCCCGGACGGCCGGGAGGAGAGGCGATGACTCGCCCCAAGGGGGCCGAGCGGGCGCTGGAGGCCTTCGCAGGCTTCGGCGCGGCGCTCCAGGCCCTGCGGGCGCAGGCCGCCATGTCGCGCGCAGACCTCCAGCGGGCGAGCGGCCTGAGCGCCTCGTCGCTCGCGAGCTACGAGGCGGAGCGGAGCCTGCCCCGGATCGACAAGCTCGACGCCATCCTCTCCGGTCTCGGAATGGACGTGCTCGACCTCGCCCTCGCCCTCTACCGCGAGGGGGCGAAGGCGATCTCGCGGGAGCGGCCCCTGTTCGAGCGCCCCGACCTGCTGGCCGGCCCCGGGGGCCGCCAGGTCCTCGACCACGCGCGGACCCTCTACTTCATGGGCGAGTTCTGGATCGACTCGGCCCTCACCCTGCTGCCGGCCGCCCGCGCCGAGGCCCCGGCGAGGGATGGCGGCGACGGCGGCGCGAGCAGACCGACGGGAGAGGCCGGAGGCGCCGATGCGGAGACGACCGAAGATGCAGGGGATCGTTGAGCGACTGCCCACGCTCTTTGGCCTCGTGCGGCGGTACCTGCTCTGCGAGTGGCCCTTGGGCTCGAGGCGCGACGAGGCCCTGGCGATGCTCGAGCGCCTGGAGGGACGGAGCGAGGTGCCTTCCCTCCAGGAGCTGGCGGAGCTGCTCGAGCTCTCCCGGGTGAGCTTCGCGAGCCTCGCCCGGATTCAACAGGGCGTCGCGCTCCACGCCTTTCCCGACCACCACGACACGTTCGTTTCGCCGGAGTGGATCCTCGAGCGGCTCGACCTGGGCCTGCGGGCCCTTCGGCTCGAGCGCGGCCTGACGCAGGCGGAGGCCGCGGAGGCGGCCGGTTTCAAGCCGAGCGAGCTCTCCGCGCTCGAGGATCCGCGCCGGCGCGAGATGCCGACGCTCCCGTTCCTCGACCGCATGCTCCTCACCCTGGACGCCTCGTACCGCGACCTCGAGGACGCGGTCTTCCGGCCCCTCGGGGTGGCGAGCAAGGTGGCCCGGAGGGCCCACGTCGCGCAACGCCGGGCGCGGCCGGTGGCGTTCGAAGGCAACGTGCTGCCGGCGATCGTCGCCGAACGCCTGGACCTCGCCCTCCAGTCGCTCCGTTTCCAGGCCGGGTTGAGCCGTCCCCAGCTCTCGGAAGCCTCCGGTATCTCCGCCGAGCGCCTCCAGGCCTTCGAGGAGCCGGCGGGGAGAGCGCGACCGTCGGAGGCCGAGCTTCGTGCGATTCTGCGGGCGCTACGGGTCGGGCCGGAGCAGCTCGAAGCCGCCGCCCGCCGGCCGCTTCGCGGTCTTCCCGAGCTCACGCCGCAGCGCCGGCCGTGGCACAGGACCATGTCCCGCCGCTCGCTCCGGACGGCGCCGCCCGGACCGGCGCCGTCGCGGCTCGCCCGGGCGTCCCGCCGGCTCGAGGTGGCGCTCGAGGGGCTGGGGACCGAGGGGAGCGCGGAGCCCCCCCACCGCGCAAGAGTCGAGGACGTCCGGTGACGCTCGGGCGCACGATCCTCGATCGGGTGTCCGCCGCGGCGACGGGCGATCCCCACCTCTGGGTCTCTCTGGCCACGGCACTCTCCATCCTGGCGGCGGGCGAAGAGATCCTGGCCCGGATGGCGGAGCCGGAGACCGCGTTCGAGGGCGGCGACCGCGAGCGCTTCCGCCTCCTCTCCGCGGCGCAAGCAGCCCGCTCCTGGCTCGTCGGCCACGGCGCCGCCGACGACCTGGATCGACCCGGTCCGGACAGCGCCCTGGGCGGAGCCTTCGCGGCCCTGGCCTGGACCGCCGAGGAGCTCGACCGGCAGTACGAAGCCGCCCTCGCCGACTGGCAGGAGAGCGTCTGATACCGGGCCGAAGCCCGCGGGTCCGGGCACGGGCGGCAGGCTCGAGAATCGAGAGAGCCGACCCGCAAGATCCAGTGAGGCCGGAGAGAGGCGAGGCTCTCCAGGCAATAGAATCGGCCTCGCTGTGCGCCTTTTCCCCCGTTTCCAGCTCTCCGACCTCGCTCTCGCCGCCGCCGCCCTCCTGGGCGGGCTGATCTTCTTCTCGTCCCTGGGCGCCCTCTGGCCCCTGGCGCGGATGAGCCTCGACGTGCCCCGGGCCGCCCTCGAAGCGCGCGCCCGAGCCGCTCTCGCCGCCGCCGGAATCGCCACCGAGGGCTACGAGGCCGCCACCGAGCTCACCGTCGACGAGCAGGTCCTCGACTACCTCCAGCGCCGCTTCGGCAACGCCAGGGCCCAGGCCTTCATCGCCCGCGGCCTGCCGGTCTTCCAGTACGAGGTCCACTTCAAGCACCGGGGCCGGCCGGACCGGCTGTGGGTCGACCTGCCGGCGGGCGACGGGGTCCTCGGCTGGGGCCGGACCGTCCAGGAGGACGACCCCGGCGCATCGTTGTCGAGGAGGCGGGCCCGGCACATCGCCCGGCAGGCCATCGCGCCATGGCTTTCGGTGGCCGGCGCCGACTGGAGCGAGCGGGGAGTCTACGACCAGGCGCGTCCCCGCCGTCGGGACCACTACTTCGTCTTCGAGCGCTACCTGGTGAAGAAACCACCCCTGCGCGAGCGCCTGGTGGTCACCGTCTCGGGCCGCAAGGTGACGGCCCTGGACCACAGCCTGGTGGAGCCCGAGGCGGCGCGACGGGCCGACCGCCGGCGCCAGGCTCCGGTCGCGGCCCTTCAGATGGTCGGCTTCCTGCTCGCCGGGGTCGCGGCCCTGGGGGCGTTTGTGGTCTTCCTGACCCGGCTGCGCGCCGGCACCGTCCGCCTCGCTCCGGCCGCGCGCTGGGTGGCGGTGATCGGCGTCTGCTTCGTGATCACCCAGGCGCTTCGCCCGGCGAGCCTGCTGCTGGCCTGGGACCCCCTCTGGCCGCGCTGGATCTCGGATCTCCAGACCCTGGGCACCGCCGCCGGCTCGGGTGCCTGGATCCTCCTGCTGCTCTTCGTGGTCATCGCGGCGGGCGACGCCCTCGATCGAGAGACCGGCCGGGAGACCGGCCGTGGGGAGGCGGCCCTCGCGCCCCGCCGCGGCGAGTCCCTGTGGGCGTTGGCCCTAGGGCGCCTGACCGACGCCGCCGTGGGGTTGGCCTCGCTCCGCGGGTTCCTGGTGGGGCTGGTCTGCGGCGGGGTGATGGCGGCGGGGGTCCTCGCCGTCGAGCGCTTCGCCGGAGGCTGGTCTCCGATCCAGCCCCAGGGCTTCTTCTTCTACGCCCTCAACTCCCGGGCCCCGGCCCTCGCGACCCTGCTGTACTTCCTCATGGTCGCCCTGGTCGAGGAGCTCGCCTACCGGTTCTTCGCCGGCACCTGGCTGCTCCAGCTCACCGGCTCGCGCCTGGCGGCCGTCGTCCTGCCGGCGATCCTCTACGGCACCACCCACACGGGCCTCTCGTTCGTGCCGCCGGCCGAGCCGTTCTGGGGGCGGGCGCTGGTCTTCACCCTGGTCGGCTGCGTCTGGGGCTGGGCGTTCCTGCGCTACGACGCCCTGACCGTGGTGCTGTCGCACTTTTCGGCGGACCTCTTCATCTTCAACTGGCCCCGGCTGGGGAGCGGCGACCCGATCCTCGTCGCCAAGGGGATCGCCACCCTGGCCGTGCCCCTGGTGCCGGCGCTCCTGTGGCTGGCCTTCGGCCGGGTCCGGTCGCGCGGCGCGGCCCGGGAGTGACCGGCGGGCGGCCCGCGGGAGATCCGCCGGGACGTTCGGGGGTGTGGCAGAATCGATTCATGATGACCCGTCGAACCGTGCTTCCCGTCCTCCTCGCCGCGGCCTTCCTGCCTGCCGGCCTCGCGGCCCAGCCGGCGCTGCCGTCCGGCCAGGCCTCCATGCAGGTCCATCCGGCCGCCCTCCTGCCCAACGGCCGCTCGCCCCTTCCCGGCGTGCTCACCGGCGGTCAGCCCGACGCCACCCAGCTCGGCGAGATCGCCAAGCTCGGCTACAAGACCGTCATCAACCTGCGCACGCCGGGCGAGCGGGGGGAGCTAGCGGACGAGGCGGGCCTGGTGAAGTCCCACGGCATGCGCTACGTGTCGATTCCCGTCAGCCACGGCGAAGGACTCGACCGGGACAACGCCGAGGTCCTGGGCAAGATCCTGGCGGACCAAGACGCCCGGCCGGTGGTGATTCACTGCGCCAGCGGCAACCGGGTGGGGGCCCTGCTCGCCCTGGAGGAGGTCTGGGTGGAGGGACGGCCGCCCGAGAAGGCCCTCGAGCTCGGCAAGGCCGCCGGCCTCACCCACCTCGAATCGCAGGTGCGCAAGATCCTGGGCCTCGACCACTGAAGGCCGGGAGGCCGGCACCGAGAGAAAGATTACCAGGAGAGTCTTCATTGACTCGGAGATTCAGACCCGATAGTCTCCATTTTCGAGGCACCCCATAGACCGGACCGAAGGGAGGCCCCACCGGGAGACCCGGCGAGCCAGGGCGAAGGAATGATCGAGAGCGCCGCGACCAAATACGCCATCCGCGCGCTGTGCCACCTGGCACAGCAGCCGGAGGGTGCGCCCGCGCAGGCCCGGGAGATCTCCGAGGCCCTGGACATTCCGTATCACTACCTCTCGAAGATCCTCCAGGACCTGGCGAAGAAGGGCGTCCTGACCTCGTCGAAGGGCCCGGGCGGCGGCTTCCGTCTCAACGGTCCGCCCGCCCAGACCAGCCTCTACGCTTTGATCGAAGCGGTGGAGGGGCCCCTCTCGGACGACGAGTGTCTCCTCGGCCTCGACGCCTGCTCGGACGAGGCCCCCTGCCCCATGCACGAGTTCTGGAAGGGGTTGCGCTCGGTGTTCCGCGATCGGATGAAGGCGGTGAGCCTGGAAGACGTCGTGCGGGCCGCGGAGCGCAAGCAGCAGGTAAGGACGGCGAAGCTGGCGGTGGGGTGAGTTTTTTTCATCACATATCGGAGTGTTGGATCTGAAAGTCATGTATCGGAGCGTTCTGGAGTGGAACCCATGCCGCAGTCGAGCCCACTGAAGCGACACGTCTCCATCGCCGCGGCCCTGGCCGTCCTCCTGCTCCTGGGGGCGGCGCCGGGACCGGCGGGGACCCCCGCTCCTCCGGCCGCCGCGCCGTTGATCGCGGTGGCCGTTCCGGCCGTGCCCGGCGCCGCCGCGGAGCCCTGCGCCGACGGCGCCCACCTGGTGCGCCTGGAGGCGGGTCTTCCGTCCCCTCTGGCTCCGGGATTCGACGCCGCTTGCGAGCCCGCCCTCGCCGCCGCCGCGAACCGCCTCTACTTCGCCGCCCGTCGGCAGGCCGGCGGGCCGTGGGCGGTCTACGAGCTCGACCTGGCTGCGAGCGCCGCCACCCCGGCCCGGCGCCTCACGCCCGAGGACGCCGGCTGCCGCCAGCCGGCACCGCTGCCCGACGGCTCCGTGGTCGCGGCTTGCGGGGGCGATCTCTACCGGGTCGATCCGACGGGCTCCGCCGACGCGGCGCCGGGCCGCCTGAGCGCCTCCGCCGGCCGCCTGGACGCGCCTGCGGTCCTCCCCGACGGCCGCGTCATGGCGCGCCTCGCCGAGCCCGACGGCGGCAGTCTCCTGCTCATCTCCCTGCCCGACGGCACGTGGGCCACCCCGTGGCGCGACGGGGAGATCCCCTCGCTGGAGAGCTTCCGGCCCGCACCCCCCTCCGGGCTGCTCCTCGCCACGCCATCCGAGGGCCCGCTGGAGGTGGCGTCCCTGGCCGATCCCTTCGTCGATCCCCGGGCCGTGGGGCCGGCGCGGGGCTGGCAGCTCCGAGACCCGGCGCCCCTCTCGGGCGGCGGCGTGGTGGCCTCCGCCCGCCCGGCGTCCGGCCGCTCGCCCTTCGGCCTCGTCCGTCTCTCCGAAGATCCGGGCGCCCAGCCGGTGCCGCTGGCCTCGGTCGCCGGCACCCACCTGCTCCAGCCGGTGCCCCTCGAGAGCCGGTCGGCGCCGCCCGTCCTGCCGAGCATCGTCAAGCCCACCATGACCACCGGCTACCTGGTCCTCTTCGACGCCGCGAGGACCGACGACCCCGCGCTTCGGGATCTCGGGCAGGGCCTCGCGCCGGGCCTCGCGCGGGGTCGGTTCCGGGCGGTCCGCCTGTTTCCGTGGGAGGAGGGCGCGGCCTCGCCCCGGGCCGTCGACCTGACTCCAGCGGAGGACGGCTCCCTGTTCCTCGAAGTGCCCGCCGACCGGCCCCTGGGCATGGCCCTGGTGGGCGCGGGCGGCGAGCTCCTGCCGGCCACGGGCGGTCCCTTCTGGGTCCGGCCCAACGAGCGCCGGGCGTGTCTCGGCTGTCACGTGAGCAACCGCTACGCGCCGCCCGACGTGCGGCCGAAGGCCCTGACCGGTCCAGCGCGGAAGATCGACTGGAAGACCGCTGCGAAGTCCGCGTCGGCCGCGGCCGACCGGCAGGCGAGCGACGAGGAGGCTCCGTGAGCCGAAGGGCCGGCCGGCCGCTGCCGGCCGTTTTCGGGATGGTCTCGGCCTCGGCGGCGGCTCTGGCGGCCTTGGCCGTCCTCGTCCCGCTGGTGGCGCCGGGGGTCTCGGCAGCCGGACAGGTCCCGCACCCCGCGGTGGCGGTCGCGGGCGTCCTCCCGGTGACCGCGCCGGCCCCGGGTGCCACGGTGCGCCTGCGTCTGGCCCCGGGCGAGCTCCCGCGGGGAGCTGCGGTCACCGTCGAGGCCGACGGCCGGAAGGTCTCCGCCACGGTCCGGGTCCTCGCCCGCCACCCGGACGGAAGCGCCGCCCTCCTGGAGCTCGCCGGGGTCCGCCCGCCCGCCGCCTCCGGTCACCTCCTCACGATCCGCGGCCTCCACCTGGTCGATCCGGTGGGCCTGAAGCCGGAGGCAGGTCAGGCCGGCGCTCCCACCGACCTCGCCGGCCTGATCGAAGAGGCCGTCTGGCGCGGGGAGGTGAAGCGCGAGGGCTCGTCTCTCCCGCCCTGGTGGAGCTCCGTCGACGCCCGCATGTCCTCGGAGGTCGATCCGTCCCCGGCGGCCCGGCTCGACTTCGTCGAGGCGGCCTACGCCGAGAAGGGACGCCCGCGGGAGGCCGTCCGTCTCGACGCCATGGTCCTGGACGAGATCGGGGACGGAATCGGCAAGCCGCGGAGCCCGGAGGCGATCCGCACGTGGCTCCGCGGCGCCTACGAGATCGCCCATCTCTACGAGGGAGTGCTCCAGGACCCCGCCCGCGCCCTGGCCTGGTACCTACGCTGCGCGGGCACCGCCCTCGCCGATCCGTCCGAGGCGCGCCAGAACGCCATGGCGGCCGGCTTCGGGGCCGCCCGGGCGGTGGAAGAGCTGGGCGACCGGAGCGCCGCACTGGCCCTCTACCGGCTCCTCGCCCGGGACCTGCTCCTCGCTCCCGATCCGTACGGAGACCTGATCCTGCCCGAGGTCTTCCTGCGCATCGGTGACGCCGAGCGGGCCGCCGGAGACACCGGCGCCGCGTCCGCGGCCTACCGGGCCACCGAGAGCGCCGCGGGGCGGCTGCCGGCGACGGCGTCCTCGAGCTTCCGCGCCCCGGGCTCGGCCGCCCGGGCGGCCCTGCGCCTGCTCGCCGCCCGCGGTCTGGACTTCGGCCGGGTCGCCGACGGCACCTACACCGGCCAGGCGTTCGGCTACAACGCGCCGGTGGGGGTCCGCATGACCTTCCGCGGCGGCAAGTGCACGGCCCTCCACGTCACCGACCTGGGCGACAAGCGGCCCCTGGACGCCTACCGCCTGGTGCCCGAGCGCATCCTCGGCCGCCAGGGCCTGGAGGTGGACGCGGTCACCGGCGCCACGGTGACCTCCCGCGCGGTGGTCAGCGCCGCCACCGAGGCGGCGTTCCAGGGCGTCCAGGGCTCGGCCGGGGCGAAAGCAGCGCCCGCTCCGCCGACTCCGGGAGGGCGCAGTGGCCACTGAGCCGGCGGTCCGGCGGGCCGCCCGAGCCCGGGCCCGGGCCCAGGTCAAAGCCCAGGGCGCGAGGGGCCGGGACGGCCGCCTGCGCCCGGCGATCCAGCTCGCTTCGGTGGCCCTGTTCCTCGGCTGCTTCCTGGTGGCCGCCTGGTCGCCGGGAGCGGGGGGGCCGCCCCTGCCCGCGGAGCTCTTCTTCCTCGCCGATCCCCTGCTCACCGCGAGCGCCGCCCTCGCCGCGCGCCAGGTGCTCTGGGTGCCCTTCGCCGCCGCGGCGATCGTGCTGGTCGCCACCGCTCTTCTGGGGCGGGTGTTCTGCGGCTACGTCTGCCCACTGGGGGCCTGCCTCGACTGGACGGCGCCACGGAGCTCGCGGGGGGGCCGGCGCGCGGCCGCGCGCTCTCTGGCGCGCTGGCGGTGGGTCAAGCACGCCCTCCTCGCGGTCCTCCTCGCCGGCGCGTTGGCGGGCATTCCCGCGGCCTACCTGGTCGATCCGCTGGCGCTCCTCTGGCGGGGCCTGGCCCTCGCCGTCTACCCCCTGGCCCTGGCCGGATCGCGGCTGGGGCTGGACGCCGCTCGGAGTCTCCTCGAGCCCCTCACCGCCACCACGCCCCTGGCCGTCTCGGTGCCGGTGCGGGCCTTCGCCGGCGCCCTGGTCTCGGCGGCCCTGGTGGCTCTGATCTTGGCGGCCAACCGCCTGGCGCCCCGCCTCTGGTGCCGCGTGGCCTGTCCGCTGGGCGCGCTCCTCTCACTGGTCGGGTCGGGCCGCTGGCTGCGCCGGCGGGTCGACGCCGACCTCTGCCTGGATTGCACCCGGTGCGCCACGGCGTGTCCCGTCTCCGGGATCGGGGCGCGGGGCGAACGCTCCGCCGGCGCCCCGGTGGGGGAGTGCCTGGCCTGCCAGCGCTGCTCCGACGTCTGCCCGGTAGGTGCGGTGCGCTTCGAGCTCTCCGCGCCCCGTCTCCCCTTTGGCCGCAAGAGCGGGCGCCGGCCCGCCGGCTCCGCTCCCGCCGTCGCCACCGTCGCCACCGGCTCCACCGACGCCGGCGAATCGCCCCGGTGGGGCGTCTCGCGGCGCCGTTTCCTGGGCGCCGCCGCCGGCGGCTTCGGCGGCCTTCTCCTGGTGGACCGCGTGGCGTTCGCTTCGGCCCTGTCCGAGCCGGCGCTCCGGCCTCCCGGCGCGCGCCCCGAGTCCGAGCTGCTGGAGCGCTGCGTGCGCTGCGGCGTCTGCATGCAGGCCTGTCCCACGAACGCCGTCCAGCCCGACCTCGCCCCGACCGGCTTCACCGGCTTCTTCGCTCCGGTGCTGGTGATGCGCCGGGGCGGCTGCGACCCGGCGTGCACGCGCTGCGGGGAGGTCTGTCCCACCGGTGCGCTCCAGGAGCTCGACGCCGGGGCCAAGCGCCGCTGGGTGATCGGCACCGCCGTCGTCGAGGCGGACCGCTGCCTGCGCGCCCGGGGCGAGGACTGCCGGATCTGCGCCGAGACCTGCCCCTACCAGGCGGTGGAGGTCGTCCCAGGCGCGATCGGTGCTCCCGGCGCCGGCCTGCGAATCCTCGCCGACCGCTGCACCGGCTGCGGCCTCTGCGAGTTCCGCTGCCCGGTGCCCTCGCCCCGCGGCTCGGCCTTCTCCGACCGCGCGGCGGTGCGGGTGGTGACCGCCGCCGAGGCCGCCCGTCTCGCCCCCGAGGAGCCTGCGACCTCGCCCCGGGACGAGTCCCACTTGCCCCTTTTCCTGAGGACTTCCTGAGGTTCTCTGCCGACCGTCGACCCGATCGCACCTGGAGCACTCGAGCATGAGGAGACACACGCAAGCCGTTCACCCCTCGATCCTGCCGCGGGACCCGCTGCCCGTCACCGCGCTGTGCGTCGCCCTCGTCCTGGCGCTCCTGCTGGCCTTCGTCCTCGCCGTTCCCGGCCACGCCGCAACGCCCGGATTCACCGACGTCACCGCCGGCTCGGGCGTCGACTTCGTCCACACCATCGGCGACGGCGAGATGAGCAACCTGGTGGAGTCCACCGGCGTCGGAGTCTGCCTGGCGGACTTCGACGGCGACGGGCGCCTGGACATCTACTTCGTCAACGGCGCCGTCCTTCCCGGAGTCAGCGACCCGGAGACCGCGGTCTCCGGCCCGGCGCCCACCAACCACCTGTACCGCAACGTCACGAAGCCCGGAGGCCCGTGGCGCTTCGAGGACGTCACCGCCTCGGCCGGCGTCGGGGACACCGGCTACGGCATGGGCTGCGTGGCCGGCGACCTGGACAACGACGGCGATCCCGACCTGGTGGTGACCAACTACGGCCCGAACAAGGTCTACCGCAACGACGGGCCCGATGCCTCCGGCCACGTGCACTTCACCGACGTCACCGAGGAGGCCGGCCTGGCCGACTCCTCCTGGAGCCTCGGGGCCGCCCTCCTCGACTACGACGGGGACGGCCGCCTCGACCTGTACGTCGGCGACTACGTGGTCTGGGACCCGGGCTACCACGCCTTCTACATCGCCGACCGCTTCCCGGGCCCCCTCTCCTACCCGGGCTCGCCCGACCACCTGTACCGCAACGTCACGAAGCCCGGGGGCCCGTGGCGCTTCGAGGACGTCACCGCCTCGGCCGGAATCGGCAACCCGGAGGGCCGGGCCATGGGGGTGGGCGTGCTCGACTACGACGGCGACGGCCGCCCCGACGTCTTTGTGGCCAACGACGCCATGGCCAACTCCCTGTTCCACAACATGGGCGGCGGGCGCTTCAAGGACGTGGGCCTGGTCTCCGGCGTTGCCTTCTCCGAGAACGGCGAGGCGACGGCGGCCATGGGGGTCGAGTCCGGGGACGTGGACGGCGACGGCCGGCTGGACCTGCTCATCCCCGACATGACCTACAGCACCCTCTACCAGGGGATGCCGGGGGAGACCTTCCAGGACCGCTCCCGGCGGTGGGGCCTGGCCATGGCGGCGGCCCAGTTCGTCGGCTGGAGCGGCCACCTGATCGACTACGACCTCGACGGCCGGCCCGACCTGTTCCTGACCACCGGCGACCTCCACGACTTCGAGCCCATGGAGGACGTGCTCCTCCACAACGAAGGCCCCGGCGCGGGTCCCGACAACGGTCATGGCCGCTTGCGCGACGTCTCGGGCCAGGCGGGGGAGCACTTCCGCACGCCCACCATGGGCCGCGGAGCGGCGGTGGGAGACCTCGACGGCGACGGCGACCCGGACGTCGTGATCACCGATCTGGACGGGCCGCCGGTCCTGCTGCGCAACGACTTCGCCACCGGAAACCACTGGCTGATGATCGAGACGGTGGGGACGAAGAGCAACCGGGAGGGGGTCGGCGCCCGGGTGACCGTGGAGACGGGCGCGGGGCGCACCCTCCACCGGCAGATCCAGGAGGTGCGCGCCGGCTCGGGCTACCTCTCGTCGAGCGATCCGCGGCTCGATTTCGGCCTCGGCTCGGCCAAGGAAGCGACCAAGGTGACCGTTCGCTGGCCCTCGGGTCACGTGACCGTGAAGGAGCACGTGGCGGGCGACCAGGTGCTGGTGGTCGAGGAGGACAAGCCATGAGCCGTGCGGCCCGCCTCGCCGGCCTGCGTCGCCTGCCGATCGCGGCCCTACTCCTGGTCGTCACCGTGGCGGCCACCGCCCCGTCCGCCCGCTCCGCCCCCTCCGAGGTCAAGCCGCCGGCCGCCGAGCCCACCTACCTCGATCCGGTCGACCTGGCGGTCACGCCCGACGGCAAAACCCTCGCTGTGGCCTGCTCCGGTACCGACTCGCTGCTCCTGGTCGACCTGCCGGGCGGTCCGGTGCGCCGCGAGGTGGCGGTGGGCCACCGGCCCTGGGCGGTGACCCTCGACCGGGCGGGCACGACGGCCTACGTCGCCCTGCGCGACGACGACGCGGTGGCCGTGGTCGACCTGGCGAGCGGCACGGTGACGCGGCGCCTGGCCGTGGGGCCCGGCCCCCTGGACGTGGCCCTCGACCGGGACGAGACGCACCTGTTCACCGCCAACAACGTCTCCGGGGACGTCTCGGTGGTCGACCTCGGCCGCGGCGTCGAGACCAAGCGCCTGCGCGCCGGCGTGCGCCCGCGGGCTCTGGCCCTGTCCCCCGACGGCTCGATCCTGGCGGTGGCCAACCTGCTCAACGACCTCCACCAGCCCGACCGGCCGCCGAGCTCCCAGGTGACTCTGATCGACGCCGCTCGCGAGCGGGTAATCGAGCGCGTCGCCCTGCCCGGCGCCAACGTCCTCCAGGCGATCGCCACGCTCCCCGAGGGCGGCTTCCTCGTCCCCCTGGTCCGGCCCAAGAACCTGGTGCCCCTGGTCCAGGTGGCCGGCGGATGGACCATGACCAACGGCCTGGCGCGCATCGTCCCGGCGGACCCGCCGGCGGCCGAGGGCGCGGGCGGTCCGCCGCCCGGCACGACGCGGGTCGACCAGATCCTGGTGGACAGCCGGGGCCGCCACTACGCCGACCCCAGCTCCGTCGCAATCGCCCCCGACGGGCGCACCGCCTACGTGAGCGCCGCCGGCGCCGACCGCCTGCTGGTGGTGGACCTCGAGGCCATGGGCCGGGCGATGGGCTCCTCGGTCGCGGGCGCGGACCCGCACCCGGACCCCTACCTGGCGGACCGTCTGGACCTGGCGGGGCGCTTCGTGCGGGCGGCCCTGCCCACGGGGCCGGTCCCGGTGGCGGTGGCCGTCGCCCCCGACGGCCGACGGGCCTACGTGGCCGACCGCCTGGGCGACACGGTGACCGTGATCGACACCTCGCCGGGGGGCGGGGCCGACCGGGTGGCCGGCGAGATCTCTCTGGGCGGCGGATCTCGCCGGAGAGCGCCGAGCTCACGCCGGTGCGCCGGGGCGAGCGGCTGTTCTACAACTCGGCGGCCACCTTCGCCGGCCAGTTCACCTGTGCCACCTGCCACCCGGACACGGCCCACGACGGCCTGGTCTACGACATCTCGCCCGACGGCCTGGGGCGCAACCTGGTGGACACCAAGACGCTGCGCGGGGTGCGCGGCACGGCGCCCTTCAAGTGGAACGGCCACAACCCGGACCTCCACACCCAGTGCGGGCCACGGGCGGCCAAGTTCATCAACCGCTCGCCGGGCTTCACGCCGGCGCAGCTCGACGACCTGGTCGCCTATGAGTCGCAGACCCAGGTGGAGCCGAACCGGAACCGCTCGCCCGACGGCCGCCTGACGCCGCTCCAGGCCTGGGGCAAGAAGATCTTCGAGCGCACGGTGGACAACACCGGCCAGCCGATTCCCGAGGCCAACCGCTGCTCGTTCTGTCACTCGGGGCCGCACTTCACCGACAACCGGTCGTTCGACGTGGGGACCCGCTCCGAGCACGACGACAACGGGATCTTCGACACGCCGGGGCTCAACGATCTGGACGACACGGCCCCTTACCTCCACGACGGAAAGGCCCTGACCCTCGAGGAGCTCTGGACCGTCTACAACCCGAACGATCGCCACGGCCGGGCCAACGACCTGAGCAAAGACGAGCTGAACGCATTGATCGAGTATCTGAGGACTCTATGACTGGATCGCCCCCGCAACCCCTCGTTCCCCTTCCCTCCCTCGCGGGGGGAATGGGAGGCCCCCGCCCGAGCTTCGTCGTCGGGATTCTCCTCGGCGCGCTTTTGATGGCGGCGCTCGTGGCCCTGCCCTCGTCCGCGGCCGGGACCACCCCCGGCGACCCGCCCCTCTTCGTCCACTGGCAGAGCTTCGGCACCGCCGACGGCTTGCCCAGCGACACGGTCTTCGCCCTGGCCGTCGAGCCCGGGCGGGTGTGGGTGGGGACCGACCAGGGCCTGGCGCGCTACCAGGACGGCCGCTGGACGAGCTGGGGCACGGCCGACGGGCTGCCCTACGCGGTGGTCACCTCCCTGGCGGTCGATCCCCAGACCGGCGACCTCTGGGTGGGCACCATGGGTGGGCTCGCCCGCTTCTCCGGCGGCCGATTCGAGAGCTTCACCCAGCGCACCAGCGGCCTGGCCAACGACGTGGTCTACGGCGTCGCGGTGGACGACCACTTCGTGTGGGCCGCCACCGCCGCCGGCGCCAGCCGCTACGACACCTGGACCGGCCGCTGGCAGATCTTCACCAACCGCAACGCGCCCATGCACGAGATCTGGTGCTACGGCGTCTCGGCCGGCCCCAAAGACGTCTACCTGGCGGTCTGGGGCGGCGGCGTGCTGCGCTTCGATCGCCAGCACCAGCGCTGGCGCGAGTTCCGGGACCCGGACGGCCAGATGGAGCTCGACCTGCTGCGCGACGACGGGCCGGTGAGCGACGTGGTGGCGTCGGTGTCGCAGGGACCGGACGGCCTGGTCTGGGCCGGCACCTACTTCGGCGTCAACCGCTTCGACGGCCGGTCCTGGTCGAGCTGGTCCAAGACCGACTCCGGCCTGGTCAGCGATTTCGTGAACTCCGTCCTGGCCGAGGGCCGGGGCGCGTGGTTCGCCACCGACTCGGGTCTCGCCTACTTCGACGGCACGACCTGGGTCACCTACCGCGCCGCCCACGAGCGCGCCAGTGAGGGCAAACCGTCCCTCACGGTGCGCGAGGGCGAGCGGGAACGGGCGGTGCCCAGCCACGGGTCGCTGCCCGACGACTATGTCCTCGCCGTCGCCCGTCGGGGCGACGAGCTGTGGGTGGGCACCGAGCACGGCCTCGGCCTGGGGCTTCCGGCCCGCCCGGCCACCACCCCTGAACCCACTCCGACGAGAGGAGCGACCCATGCCAGTTCTCACTGAGACCCCGACCCTCACCGACACCCTCACCGACGCCCCGACCGAGGCCCCGACCGAGGCCCCGACCGAGGCCAGGGAGATCCGGCGGTTCCCCAAGCGCCAGATCCGCGAGCCCAAGGTGCTCAACGAGGCGTACGACTACGCCAGCCCCGTGCCCTTCGTGCGCGGCATGCGGGTGGAGCTGCCCGGGGCCTCGATGCTCTACATCAGCGGCACGTCGGCGGTCGACGAAGAGGGGCGGTCGGTGCACGTGGGCGACATCCGGGCCCAGTCGCGGCGGACCTTCGAGAACATCGAGGCCCTCCTCGCCTCCGAAGGCGCCGACTGGCACGACGTGGTGCGCACCACCTGCTACCTGCGCGACATGTCCCGGGACTACACCCCGTTCAACGACGAGCGCATGGGCTTTTACCTGGAGAAGGGGCTCGAGCCCTTCCCGGCCAGCACCTGCATCCAGGCGACGATCTGCCGCGAGGACCTGCTGGTCGAGATCGAGGCGATCGCCGTGATCCCGCCGGACCGGAGGAGGTAGGCCATGCGTCGTACCACGGCCGCGAGGACGGTGCTCGCCGTGACCCTGGGCCTGGCCTTTGGCCTGGCTCCGGTGGCTCCGGTGACTCCAGGCGCGTTCGCCGACGGCGCGGCGCCGGCGCCCCCGCCGACCGAGACTCCGGCCGCGGCCACTCCCGCGACGGCCTCCCGCGGCACGAGCTACGGCAACACGCCGCCGGAGCTCCAGCCGTTCCGGGACTTCGGCAAGCCGTACCGGGACCTCTTCCCCGAGCCCCTGCCCTTCCCGGGCCCGGGCCGCGACGCGCCGGAGCCGAAGGGCCTGACCGAGGTACGCATCGGTCTGCTCGCTCCCGGCGCCGGCTCGCCGGACGAGATCGCGGGCCGCGGCATGAAGCGCGGGGCGACCCTGGCGCTGGAAGAGGCGAACGCCGCCGGCGGCTACAAGGGCTTGCCCTTCCGCTTTATGTTGCACAACGACCTGCCGATCTGGGGCGCGTCGAGCAACGAGATCGTGGCCATGGCCTACCAGGAGCACGTCTGGGCGGTCCTCGGCTCGGTCTCCGGTGACTCGAGCCACATCGCCATCCGGGTGGCCCTCAAGGCGTTCCTGCCGGTGATGAACACCGCCACTACGGACCCCACCTTCACCGAGACCGGGATTCCCTGGGCCTTCCGCTGCATCGCCGACGCCCGGCAGCAGAGCTACGCCCTGGCCCGGGAGATCTTCGAGAAGGAAGGCCACCAGCGGCTGGCCGTGATGCGCTCGAACGACCGCTACGGGCGCATGGGCATCGTCGAGCTGCGCGAGGCCGCCCGCCGCCTGGGCCACCCTCTGGTCTCGGAGGTCAACTGGCTCGCCACGCAGGATGCCTCGCCCGACGACTTCACGGCGTTGGTCGAGCGCACCCTGGCCGCCAAGCCCGACGCGCTGGTGGTCTGGGGGTCGCCGGAGGCGGCGGGACGGGCCCTCGCCCGGGCGCGACAGATGGGGTTGGCGGTGCCCGCCTTCGGCCCGGCTCGGCTGGTGAGCGACCGGTTCCTCCAGGCGGCGGGCGACGCCGCCGAAGGGCTGACCGCCGCCGCCACCTTCGATCCCACCCGGGACGATCCGGTCTGGGTCGGGTTCCGGGAGCGCTACCGGGCGCGCTGGGGGGAGGAGCCGGACTCCTACGCGGCCCACGCCTACGACGGCACGAACCTGATCGTGGCGGCGGTGCGCAAGGCCGGGCTCAACCGGGTGCGCATCCGCGACGCCCTGGCGGCGGTCGAGCGCTATCACGGTGTCACCGGCGAGATCGTCTTCGACAACACCTTCAACGACGTGGGGAAGGTGCCCCTCGCCCGGGTGGAGAGCGGGGCGTTCCACTACGGGGCTGGCCCCGGAGCTGGGCCCGAGTCGGCGCCTCTCACGGTGGGGCTTCTGGTCTCCGAGAGCGGCGAGCTCGCCGGCCTCGGCCGGGGCGTCGCCCGGGGCGCCGGCCTCGCCGCCGAGGAGAGCCCGCGGAGCGTCCGGCTGGTGACCACCTCGGTCCGCAACCCGTGGGCGTCGGTGGGGGAGGCGGCCCGCGACCTCCTGGAGCGCGACGGGGCGGCCGGCCTGATCACCGCCCTCGACCGAGCCGGGAGCCACCTGGCGGCCCAGGTCGCCACCAAGCTCCGGCGGCCGCTGGTGGCCGCCAACGACGCGTCGCCGCTGCTGCACGCGACCGGAGTGCCCTGGATCGCCCTCCCGGAGCCCGGGGCCGAAGCGCCCGCGGGCTTCGCCGAGCGCTTCGAGCGGCGCTACGGGACGCCGCCGGACGCCGCCGCCCGCGCCGGCTACCTGGCCGCCCGCCGCCTCCTCGAGGCCCTCGCCTCCGGGAGCGGCCGGTCGACGGCCTGCACCTTGAACAGAGACTCGACACAGGGGAGCGCCACATGCTCGTCGTCATGAAGGAACGCGCCACGCTCGGCGAGGTCGAAGGGGTCCTCACGTGGGTCGCCTCGAGGGGCGGCAGCGCGGAGTGCCATCGTCCCCGCGAGGCGGTGATCGTCGTCCGCCCCGACGATCTGGACCCGGGGGAGCTCGCCGCGTTGCCCGGCGTCGCCCGCATCGAGGGGCCGCGGCCGGGCTACTGGCTGGCCTCCCGCCGGCGGCAGCCCGAGGACACGGTGGTCCAGGTCCGGGGCCGCCGCATCGGCGGCGAGAACCCGCCGGTGCTCATCGCCGGGCCGTGCGCCGTCGAGTCCGAGGATCAGCTCGTGCGCGCCGCCCGCGCGGCGGTCGAGGCCGGTGCCCAGCTCCTGCGCGGCGGCGCCTTCAAGCCCCGGACCAGCCCGTACTCGTTCCAGGGCCTGGGGGAGGAAGGGCTCGAGCTGCTGGCGCGGGTGCGCGAGCGGTTCGACATCCCGGTGGTCACCGAGCTGCGCGACGTCGGCACCCTCGACCTGTTCCTGGACTACCAGGTCGACATGCTCCAGATCGGCGCCCGCAACATGCAGAACTTCGAGCTCCTGCGCGCCGCCGGCCAGTCGGGCATCCCGGTGCTTCTCAAGCGCGGGCCGGCGGCGAGCGTCGAGGAGTGGCTCATGGCCGCCGAGTACGTGATGCTCTCGGGCAACCCGAACGTGGTCCTGTGCGAGCGCGGCATCCTGCCGCCCTCGACGGTCGCCACCCGCTACCAGCTCGACATCGCCGCCATCCCCATCGCCCGGTCCCTCACCCACCTGCCGGTCATCGCCGACCCGTCCCACGCCGCCGGCGCCCGGGAGTACGTGCTGCCCCTGGCCGAAGCGGCGATCGCCGCCGGTGCCCAGGGTCTGCTGGTGGAGGTCCACGCCGACCCGTGCCAGGCCCTGTGCGACGGCCGCCAGGCCCTGACTCCGCCCATGGCCCGCGAGCTCATGGACCGGCTGCGCCGCCACCGCTACGTTCCGCCCATGCCCACTCCGGTGACCCGCGGCGCCGCCTGGAGCCGGGGCGACGACCTGGCGCTGGCCGCGGGTGCCCGAGGTCTCAGGCACTGAGGCGCCGGAGGCCGTAGGCGGGGTAAAGTCAGGGCGCCGACCCCTGTAGACCTCCGGAGGAGCCCACCATGGACCACCGCGCCCAGCCCCCACGCCCCACCCCGGCCCTCGCGCCCGCTCCGCGGCGCCTGCTGGCCGTCGCCGTCCTCTGCCTCCTCGCCCTGCTCGCGGTCACCGGTGCGGCCCGGGCCGCACCGGCCGGAGGCGGCCGGTGCCAGGCCGACGCCGTTCACCACCAGCTCGACTTCTGGCTCGGGGAGTGGCGGGCGGTCGACGCCCAGGGCAACGAGCTGGGCCGGAGCCGGGTCGAGGCGCTCCACGGCGGCTGCGTGATCCAGGAGGCCTGGACGGCGGCGGGAGGCGCCGGCTCGGGCGAGAGCCTCAACTTCGTCGATCCCGCCGACGGCGCCTGGCACCAGCTCTGGGTCGACTCGAGCGGCAACGTGGCGCGGTTCCACGGGATGGTCGAGGGCGGCGCCCTGCACCTCGAAGGGGAGGACGCGAGCGCCGACGGCACCACGTACCTCACCCGCTCGGAGCTCAGGCCGGGACCCGACGGCCGCGTGCACTACAAGATCGAGCGCTCCGCCGACGGCGGCGCGACGTGGACCAACTACTTCGAGGCGACCTACGTGCCGGCCGGCCGTCCGGCGCTGCTGCCGCCGCCCGCCCCGGCTCCCGCTCCGGCCCCGGAGGCCGCGCCACCGGCTGTCACTCCGCCATCCCCGGCTCCACCCCCAGCCCCGCCGGAGGCCCCACCTGAAGCCCCACCCGTCCCCAAGGCGCCGGGGCAGGTGACCGCCCTGTCGGTGCCGGTGCCCGAAGCGGACCTGCCGCCCGAGGAGCGGGAGAAGACCCACCTCAAGTCGCCCATGCAGCTCGACGTGGCCGTGGGGCCCATCGAGTCGATCCCCGAGGAATACTCCTGGAGCACCGACGAGACGGCCCAGTACGTGGTCGAGGGAGCGACGATCTCCCGCGTGACCGTGTCGCGGGACGAGACTCGGAAGGGCGTGGCCCTCGACGTCACGGTCGCCCTCTACAGCAGCTACTTCCTCCAGCACGGGGACCTGGACGTGGCGCTGCTGGCGCCCGGCGGCGAGAGCGTCGCCACCGCCCGCCTCGAGAGCTTCTCCATCGGGCGCTCCCTCTCCGGCCAGAAGGGCAAGGCCGGTATCGACAAGAAGGTCCGCCTCGAGCTCGACCGGGCGACCTTCGACCGGATCTTCGGCTCGGGGCCCCGGCCGGTGCTCCGCCTGACGCTGACCGTGAGAGATTGAATTCACTGCATGCCCTCCGCAACCTCTCGTTCTCCTTCCCTCCCCACGGGGGGGGAAAGGAACGCCCCCGCCCACTCGGCTTCGGCGGAAGATTCGTAGCTTGGAGGTGACCTCATGAGATTCCCGCTCCGGCCGGCGAAGGCCGGCTTCCGTACCCTCGCCCTGGCGAGCTGCCTGCTGGCGCTGCCGGCAGTCGCTTTCGCCGCCGCGGCCCCGAAGCCGGCCGCGCCGCCGCTCCTGCTGACCGGAGCCAAGGTGCTCGCCCCGTCGGGCGACCAGTGGCTCGAGGGCCGGGACATCCTGGTCCAGGAGGGCCACATCGCCCGCATCGCGGCGGCAGGGCGGATCGACCAGATCGGGGTGCCCGCGGGTACCCGGCGCATCGACCTCTCAGGCGACTACCTGATCCCGGGGCTGATGGACCTCCACACCCACCTGCTGCTCCACCCCTACGACGAGACGACCTGGGACGACCAGGTGCTCCGCGAGAGTCTGGAGCTGCGGACGATCCGCGGCGTGACGGCGGCCGAGGCGACGGTCGACGCCGGCTTCACCACCATCCGGGACCTGGGCACGGAGGGTGCCGGCTACGCCGACGTCGCCCTGCGCGACGCCATCGCCCAGGGCATGATCCCCGGCCCTCGGGTGCTCGCCGCGACGCGGGCCATCGTCGCCACCGCCTCGTACGGGCCCATGGGCTTCGACCCGCGCCTCGACCTGCCGCTGGGCGGCCAGCAGGCCACCGGCGTCGACGAGATCCGGCGGGTCGTGCGCGAGCAGATCCACCACGGGGCGGACTGGATCAAGCTCTACGCCGACTACCGGCGGGCTCCGGGCGCGCCGTCGACGGCCACCTTCAGCGTGGACGAGATGCGGGCGGCGGTGGAGGAGGCCCATAGCGCCGGGCTCCAGGTGGCCGCCCACGCGACGACGCCCGAGGGCATCCGGCGGGCCATCGAGGCGGGGGTCACCACCGTCGAGCACGCCACCGGCGCCACGCGCGAGCTCCTCGACCGGATGGCCGCCCAGGGCATCGCCATGGACCCGACCCTCGCCGCCTCCGAGGCCATCTCCCGCTACGGCGGCTGGCACCCCGGCGAGCCGGAGCCGGAGCGCATGCGGCAGGACCGGAGGATGTTCCACGACGCCCTGGCCGCCGGGGTCACCATCTTCCTGGGGAGCGACGCGGGAGTCTTCGCCCACGGCGACAACGCCCGGGAGCTCGAGCTCATGGTCGACTACGGCATGACGCCGGCCCAGGCGCTGGCCGCCGCCACCTCGGTGGCCGCCGGGGTGATCGGCCGCGGCGACGACCTGGGGAAGATCGACGCCGGCTACACCGCGGACCTGGTCGCGCTGAAGGGCGACCCCCTCGCCGCCCCCTCGGCGGTGCGCCACCCTCTCCTGGTGGTCAAGGAAGGGCGGGTGATGGCCGACCGGAGGGAAGTGCGATGAGCGACCTCCGCCGCGAGATCGAGGTCACCCTCGACGTCATCCGCCGGGCGGGCGAGGAGATCCTCCGCCGCTACGCCTCGTTCGAGCGCATCGAGGACGCGCCGGCCGATATCTCCACCGCCGCCGACAAGGCCTCGCAGGAGCTGATCCTCGACCGCCTCTCCCGGGAGTTCCCCGGCGACGGCCTGTGCGCCGAGGAGGCGAGCGAGCGCTTCGCCACCGAGGCCTCCGGGGCCAGCCGCTTCTGGGTGGTCGATCCCATCGACGGAACCCGCGGATTCGCCCGCAAGAACGGCGAGTTCTCCATCATGATCGCCCTGGTGGAGGGCGGTGCGCCGGTGGTGGGGGCGGTCCACGAGCCCGCCGCCGACCGCCTGACCTGGGCGGTGGCCGGCGAGGGCTGCCAAGTCCTCGATCGGGTCGGGGCGCCCGCCGCCTCCGAGCCCCGCCCCGCCGCCGTGAGCGCCACTCGCGGTGCTCCCCGGGTCCTCGCCATGAGCCGCTCCCAGGGCGCCGAGGGGGAGCGCAAGCTTCTCTCCGGCCTGGGGGCCGAGCGGGCGATCCAGACCTACTCGGCGGGCATCAAGCTCGCCCAGGTGGCGCGCGGCGAGGCCGACCTCTACCTGGGCGACTACCTGACCCTCCACGACTGGGACGTCGCCGCCGGCCACGTGCTGGTGACCGAGGCCGGCGGCCGGGTGACGAGGATCGACGGCTCGCCGGTGGTCTACGACGGCTCGGGAAGCTCGCTGGCCGGCAAGGGGATCGTCGCCTCCAACGGCGGCGTGCACGACGCGGCCCTCGAGGCGATCGCGGCGGGCCGAGTGAGCTGGTGAGTCAGTCTTTCTTGGCCTTGGCGAAGGCGTCGGCCATGGCGCCGAAGCCGCTCGGAGCCTCGGCGCGGGCGGCGTACTCCTCGGCCGCCCGCTGGGCCCCCTCGTCGGCGGGCGCCGCGAGGGCGAGTGAGATCCGCCGCCGGTCCGCGTCCACGCCCAGCACGCGCGCCGCCACGTCCTGGCCCAGCTCGACCACCTCGCGCGGGTGGGAGATGCGCCGGCCCGGGGCGAGCTCGGAGACGTGCACCAGCCCTTCGAGGCCCGGAGCGAGGGCCACGAACGCCCCGTAGGCCTCCAGGCGGACCACCCGGCCGGGGAAGATCTCGCCCTCGGGAAAGCGCGCCGCGACACTCTTCCAGGGGTCCTCCTCGAGGGCCCGCCGAGAGAGGGAGATCCGCTTCCCGCCCTCGCGTTCTTCGATCTTGAGCACCTTGACCTCGATCGCGTCGCCGGCCTTCACGAGCTCCGACGGGTCCTCGACCCGGCCGTGGGCCATCTCGCTCACGTGGAGCAGGCCCTCGATGCCGCCCAGGTCGACGAAGGCTCCGTAGCTGGTGACCGAGGTCACGGTGCCCCGGACCACGGCGCCCTCGGAGAGGCGCTCCAGGGCCTCGGCCTGGCGCTGGCGCTCCTCCTCCTCGAGCAGGTCGCGGCGCGACAGGACGATGTTGGGCCGGCCTCCGCGGCCGGCGGCCTCGAACCGGTTGACCCGGAAGGTGAGGCGCAGGCCCACGAAGACGGCGGCGTCCTCGACGTAGTGCAGGTCGAGCTGCGAGATCGGGCAGAAGGCGCGGAGGCCCGAGACCATGACCTCGGCGCCCCCCTTGACCACCTCGCTGACCACGCCCTCGACCGGGATTCCGTGGGCGTGAGCCTGGGCGATCTCCTCGATCGCCACCGCCGTCCCGCCGGCGCCCAGGCCCGCCCCTGCGCCGGGGCGCACACGGAGCACCAGGCATCCGCTCGCCTCGTCCCGGCCGGTCACCAGGGCCTCGATCGTGTCGCCCACCTCGACCGTGAGCTCGCCCTCGTCGTCGCTCAGCTCGCCCAGTGCGACCATGCCGTCGGACTTGGCGCCGAGGTCCACGAAAACGGCCTCTTCGCCGATCGAGAGAATTCGTCCGGAGACCTTCGTCCCCGGGGTCGGGTCGGTGCCATGGCCGGCCGCCGCCTGGTCGCGCTCGAACTCGGCGAGGATGGCTCCGAAGTCACGGGTGTCGTCGCTCGGCATGGTCCGCCCATTGTAGTCGCACCGAAGAAGGTCCACGGGCGTGAGGTCTAGGAGTCTGCGCGGCAGAAACGCGTAGCCGCGCAGACTCCTAGCCCGAGAACAGCTCGAGCGAGCCGGCCACCACGTCGGTGATCCGATCGCGGGTGACGAGGCCGATCACCGGCCGTGCTCCTCCCTCGGCCGTCCCCTCGGTGACCACCACCACCCGGGCGTCGCGGCCGCGCATCCGGGCCACCAGGTCGAACAGGCTCTCGGCGCCGTCGGCGACCAGGAAGCTCGTCCCGGACAGCCTCGACAGCGGCGCGGCGGGGCCCTCGGCGGCGAACGCCCGAAGCACGGCGTCGGCCGACGCCACCTCGCGCACCCGCCCGTCGCCGGCGACCACCACGAAGCCCCGGCCGCCGTCGCCGCGCAGTGCCTCGGCCGCCTGCCCGAGCGTGGCCTCGGGCGACAGCACCGGGAAGCTCTCCTCCATCACCTCCCGGGCGAGGCGCATCAGGTGGACGTTGGCGTGGAGCGCCTCGGGGATCGGGTGGCCGCGGCGCGCGAGCTTGGCGGTGTAGATCGACTCGCGGCACAGCCGCGACCGCACGCCGTAGCTGGTGGCCGCCATGATGATCATCGGGATGATCACTTTGTAGTCGAGGGTCATCTCGAAGATCATCACCACCGCGGTCAGGGCGGCGCCGATGGTGCCGCTCACCATCCCCGCCATCCCGGCGACCGCGAGCGCCGCGGGATGGACGCCGAGCTCGGGCGCGACGCGCTCGAGCAACACCCCGTAAGCCCCGCCGAGCGCCGCCCCCATGAACAGCGCCGGCGAGAAGATGCCTCCGGAAGCCCCGGAGCCCAGGGTGGTGATCGTCACCCCGAGCTTGAGGGTGCCGAGAAGCAGCAGGAGCCACCAGACCTTGAGCGAGCCGCTCAGGACGTCCTGGACGAGCGAGTAGCCCACGCCCTGGACGTAGTAGTGGCCGAAGGCCCGCAGGCAGACGTACATCGTGACGCCGACGCCGAGCATGCCCACGGCGTGGCGCAGCACGTAGCTCTTCGGCACCAAGCGCTCGAAGAAGGTCTCCGCCCAGTCGAGAGAGCGGATGTAGGCCACCGAGGCGAGGCCGGTCAGGCCGCCGAGCAGCAGGAAGGCGAGGAGGGCGACGGGGTTGACCAGGTGGAATGTGTTGATCTCCAGGGCCGGGATCACGAACGACGGGTTGGCGCCGAATAAGTACTGCCCGCCGTAAGCGGCGGTGGCCGTGGCGATGACCACCGGCACGAGCGTGCGCACGCTGACCTCGTGGAGGACGATCTCGACCGCGAAGAGCACACCGCCGATCGGCGTGTTGAAGGTGGCGGCGATGCCGGCGCCCGCCCCGGCGGCGATCAGGGTGATGCGCTGCCAGATCGGGAGGCGCAGCACCTGGCCCACCCCCGAACCCACCGAGGCGGCGATCTGGACGATCGGCCCCTCCCGGCCGACGGCGCCGCCGCTGCCGATCGACAGCGCCGAGGCGATGGACTTGACCACCGCGACCCGCGGCCGGATCCGGCCTTGCTGGTAGTAGACGGCATCCATCACCTCGGGCACGCCGTGGCCCCGGGCCTCGGGGGCGAAGCGTTGGATCAGCCAGGCCACCACCACCGCGGCGAGCACCGGGCCGGCGATGATCCACGCCCCCCACGGCGAGGCCGCGGTGTGCTGATTGGTGTCGTACGTGAGGGAGAGCTGACCGAAGAAGATGAGGTTGTGGAACAGGGCGATCAGGCTGCGGAAGACCCAGGCGCCGACCGCACCGGCCGCGCCCACCACGACGGCGAGGATCGAGAGGCTCCAGGGGTTGAAGGCATTATCGCGGCGGCGGGGCGGCTCGCCCGCCCAGGAGACGAGAAGGTGGCCGCCACTTCGATCCCCCGCCGCTGCGTCCGCCTTGCCGGGGCTCCTTGCGCTCACGGAGTCATTGTACTTGCCGCTCCTTTAGCGCTCGCGGCGCCAGGCCCTCGGCGGCGGCGAACGTCTCGAGGGCGAGGGAGATCACCTCGCTGTTGGCCACCTTGATCGCCTCCAGGTGGCCGGCGCCGGGGATGATCCGGGCCTCGGCGCCGGCCAGGCGGGCGAGCTCCCGCGTGTCCCGCGGCGGAACGCCCCGGTCGAGCTCTCCCGAGACGTAGGCCACCGGCCGCCCCCGGAGCGCCGGCGCGTGATGCCGGACGTCGAGGAACCGGTAGCTCCGCGGGTAGAGGAGGCGCAGCAGCAGGTAGCCGGGCCGGGCGGCGGGCGCCTGCCGCCAGCCCCACTCGAGCAGGTGGGGCGAGACGTCCTCGAAGAAGGCCGCGCGCACCCGCGGGTCGTGGGCCAGCGCCTGGTGCGCCCAGTGGCCGCCGGCGCTCACTCCCCAGAGGTAGAGGGGCAGGCCGGGGGCGCGGCGGGCCAGGCTCTCGAGCCCCGCCGTCACCTCGAGGTCGAAAAAGCCCGCGGGCTTCGCGCTGCCCGCGAACCCGGGGAAGTCGAGGCTGAGCACGTGGTAGCCCGCCCGCCGAAGGGCGGGGATGCGGCCGCGGCGGTGGAAGTAGCTCCGCCCCCACTGGAGCCAGGGGGGCAGCAGGAGCACGGCGCCGCGGGGCGAGCCGGTGGCGGTCGGAAACCAGGTGGCCTCCAGGGTGCCGGGCCGGCCGCCCAAGCGGGGCACCCGGACGATCTCGAAGGGCCGCAGGACCGGCGGCGGGCCGGGCGGCTCCGCCCGCGGGAGCCGGGGGGAGAAGAGCCGGAAGTGGGGGAACGCGAGCCGCTCCTCCAGGGGGGAGGGGCGAGGCGGCGGAGCGGGGGATCGATCAGCTTCGGGTCGGAGCATCGGAGGGGAGGGCAGGCACGTTCAGGACGAGAGAATCGCACAGGCCGCCGCGACGCGCCAGAGCCCGGTGCGGTCCTCTTGCGGTCCGGACGCGGCCGGCGGCTTACTCCCTTGAACGTGTCCGGGGGCGAGAACTCCTCAACTGCCGACCCGCTCGATGCCGGGTCCGATGGCGTCGCGGCGCCCGATGGCGGTTTAGCGGTAGAGGATCTCCTGGTAGACCTCGGCGTCGGTGACCAGCCGCTCGCGCCGCGTCACGGCCCGCTCGAGAGCGCGCCGAGCCGCGTCCTTGAGCGGAAGGTCGCGGCCGATCACGTACATGGGAATGTTGGGGTCGAGAAGGATCAAGTTTCCAACTCCGCAACCATCTCGTCTGCGCCGGCGGCCTCTCCGGCGTAACCCCGCTCGATCTCGCCGAGCCTCTGGCCGATGTCCGGCGCCGGGAAGTCGTGGCGTGCCGCCTGGCGGACGGCGTCGAGCTTGTCCTCGGCCGCGCGCTCGGGCTTGCGCCGGCGAGCCTCCCGAAGGGCCCGGCGCACCCACTCGGCCACGATCAGGTGGTGCGCGCGGGCGGTGCGGCGGATCTCTTCGACCTCGGTGTCCTCGAGGAGGACCTGGAGTCGCTGACTCATTGCATGAGGATATACGACTCATACCGGGCTGCAACGGGAGCTGAGAGCCGGCCCCTGCCACGCCGCACCTATCTGCCTTCTTCGCCCTCGCCGAGCGCCTCGTTCGCATTGACAGGTTCCTCCCGGCTCCGCTAGTGGTTCAGTGAGGATTCTGGGTGGACCACCGAAGCTACTATCTAGTTCGCCGAATTCCAGAGATTTGGATTCCCCGGAACCCCATTCGGTTACTCACCCAGTAGCCGACACTCGGAGGATCGCTGTGCCCTGGTCACTACTACTCATCAGTCTCGCTCTAAACGCCGGCCCCGCGCCTGGGCCGATGTTGCTTCCAACTGAGGTCGGTACGACATGGGTATACCGAAGCGTCGGGCGTGAGGGCTCACCGGGGGATGTGCGCTCGTGGGACATCACGCAGTCGGTGCGCCTACTCGAGGTTGGCCACCTGAACGGAGCGACCTTTCTCTTCCTCTCCGGCTGGCCCGGCATGCTCACGGAGCCGGTGGTCATCGTCGTGCCGCCAGACCACTTCTACTACCTCGTTCGCCGTCACTATGATCAGTCTTCGC
Organism: uncultured Acidobacteriota bacterium; assembly: GCA_963739795.1. Lineage (GTDB taxonomy): Bacteria > Acidobacteriota > Thermoanaerobaculia > Multivoradales > DATKCC01 > CAVUBL01. The sequence goes on from CAVUBL010000017.1 coordinate 151,391, forward strand.
TCAAGTGGGTCGAAACGACGGGGCAGCCGCTTTCGCAGCTCCTGGAGCAGGCGACGGTGGACACTCGAGTCATGCGTCAACCGCTTGTCGTCGGCGACCTCGTCGGTGGCGACCCCGACAATCCCCGCAAGGACGGCATGTACGCATGGCGAGTCGAATCCGTTAGTACGATGACCTCTTGGCACACAGCGGGGATACCCCCCGGCTCCAAGCTCTCGGCTTATCGTTTAGTCTGGCGCAGCATTCCAGAGCACGAATTCAGCACGGTCGTACCAGGCATCGGCATTGTGCGCGAGGAGTATGCGCATCACGGAAGTCTCTCCGAGGACATCACAACGCTCGTAGCGTTCCGACGCGGCTCAGAGAAACCGCCAGCCGACGGATCAGCAGAGTAGCTGCGCGGTGTCCGGGGTGCCGCCCTACCCCTACGAGGCCCCCGGTTGTCAAGTGCGCAGAAGAGCCGGAGCCGCACCGAACACCGATTTGGGCTCATGCAGTAAACGGCCCGGCCGAGCCGGGCGGCGAAGGCTCCCATCGCCATGCCTTGCTATACTTGCCGAGCGAGGTTTCGGTGCCAGATGACGACCTGGCTGAGTTCGAACGCTTCGCCGCTCTCAAAACCGTAAGGAGGTCTTTATGACGCGCATCAAGGTCCGAACCTTGGGAGTCCTCGTCGCGGTCACGTTGCTGGCGCAGGCGCAGCCGACCCTGGCTCAGAAAGGGAACCTCGCCATCGTGAACGCTACGCTCATAGACGGAACGGGGGCAGCAGCACGAAGGAGCGTTACCATTCTCGTTCGGGACGGCCTCATCGCCAGCGTGACGGATGCCGACAAGGCGGTTGTTCCCGACGGGACCCACCGCATCGACGCCACCGGCAAATTCGTCATCCCCGGCCTCGCCGACATGCACGTTCACTTTGGGACGGGTGGGCTGCTTCGGTCCGACTCGCTCACCGTCGATCGCGTGCTACGACAGTTCCTCTTCTACGGTGTGACCACGATTTTCAATGTCGGCGCAACCGGCGGTGGCCTCGAGGATGTGCTCGACCTGCGGGCGCGTCAGAAGGAGGGCCGCCTGCTGGGCCCCCACATCTATGCCACCGGCGGTCTGCTCACGGTGCCGGGAAGCCATCCCATCGCTACGATCATGGAGCTGCCAGAGGGAGCAGACGCCGCGACCTACGATTGGTCGCAACGCGGCGTCTGGGTCGTTCGGACACCGGACGAGGCTCGTCAGGTCGTCAAGCATCTGGCAACCGCCGGCATGGACGGAATCAAGATCGTCATCGAATCAGGGCCAACGCCATTTGGCGACAATCATCCTCAGATGCCGCCCGAAGTGGTTGATGCCGTGGTGCAGGAGGCGACTCGACATGACCTGCACGTCTTCGCGCATGCCACCTCGCTGGACGAGCTACAAGAGGCCGTGGAACACCATGTCTACGCGGTCATGCACCTGGTTGCCGATCCCGAGCCTCCCAGCGGCAAGCTCCTGAAAACCATGGCGGAGCAAGGCACCTACTACGTCCCGACGCTTTCACTCTTCATCTGGACCGGCACCTGGGGCGCTCCATCCGAAATCCTGACGGACCCGTTTCTGAAGAGCGGGGTGGAGCCTCGGGTACTCAAGAGTCTCGTAGAATCTCATCTGGCACCGACGGAGCCTCCTTCCAAGAAGGACTGGGCACGGCGACATGATCTGCTCCAGGCGCTCAAGTCAGCCCACGACGCCGGCGTACCCATCGTGGGCGGTTCAGACACGGGCAACCCGTTTGTTTTTCCTGGCTACAGCATGCACCAAGAGCTGAAACTGATGGTAGAGGCGGGGCTTACGCCAATGGAGGCGCTGATAGCGGCAACGCGTCGGCCCGCCGAGATGCTCGATGCCGAGGACACGTTCGGCACGATAGAACCGGGGAAGCGTGCGGACCTACTCATCCTCGGAGGTGATCCTCTGAAAGATATCAGTAACACACGCACCCTTGAAGTCGTCATTCAAGGTGGTGAGATCATCGACCGATCGTCGTTGCTGGCCCAAGAGTAGGCGGCATGACGCTGTTGCACCTGACGGTTCGCTGCGCGGCCCGCAGGTGAGAAGTTTGTAAGGCGCCGAGAATCTCGTTGAGACCAGCGGGCGATGACCAGTTCCAGTTCGTCAGGAGCGAGGCGGCCCAAGCGTCGGCCGAGTCGAACAGTCGACAGGGTCCGGGCATGTAGGTCCACGCCACAGTAGAGGGCCTGCTGGGAGGTGTAGAATCGCATCGAGGCCTCCTTTCGAGAGGGATTCGAGAGTTGCCCCGTAGCGGACCGTGTGGGTGAGCTCGCAGGGGGCCTCGAATCAGTATCCAAGCCACTGCGCCGGGCGGCCGGCGCCGCCGGTGAGCGGGAAGGGCGTTAGGCCTCCCGACAGACCCCGGAGTCTCATGGAACAAGGCCAGCTCAACTGGATCTCGAACTTCATCTGGGGCATCGCCGACGACGTGCTGCGGGATCTCTACGTCCGCGGCAAGTACCGCGACGTCATCCTGCCGATGACCGTCCTGCGCCGGCTCGACGCGGTGCTCGAGCCGACCAAGCAGGCCGTGCTCGACATGAAGGCCTCGCTCGACACGGCGAAGATCGTCCATCAGGACCCGGCGCTGCGCCAGGCCGCCGGGCAGGCGTTCTACAACACCTCGAAGTTCACGCTGCGTGACCTCAAGGCCCGCGCCAGCCAGCAGCAGCTCAAGGCCGACTTCGAGGCCTACCTCGACGGCTTCTCGCCCAACGTCCAGGAGATCCTCGAGAACTTCGAGTTCCGCAACCAGATCCCGCGCCTCTCCAGGGCCGACGTGCTGGGTACGCTGATCGAGAAGCTGCTCTCCCCGGACATTAACCTGAGCCCGAACCCCGTGTTGAACGGCGACGGCTCGGTGAAGCACCCCGGCCTCGACAACCACGGCATGGGCACGGTGTTCGAGGAGCTGATCCGGCGCTTCAACGAGGAGAACAACGAGGAGGCCGGCGAGCACTGGACGCCGCGCGACGCCGTGAAGCTCATGGCGAAGCTGATCTTCCTCCCCGTCGCCGAGCGAGATCGAGTCGGGCACCTACCTGCTCTACGACGGCGCCTGCGGCACGGGCGGCATGCTGACCGTTGCGGAGGAGACGCTCCAGGAGCTCGCCGCCGCGCACGGCAAGCAGGTGGCCACGCATCTCTACGGCCAGGAGATCAACGCCGAAACCTACGCCATCGCCAAGGCGGATCTCCTGCTCAAGGGCGAGGGCGAGGCGGCGGACAACATCGTCGGCGGACCCGAGCACTCGACGCTCGCGAACGACGCCTTCCCCGCGCGCGAGTTCGACTTCATGCTGTCGAATCCACCCTACGGGAAGAGCTGGAAGAGCGACCTGGAGCGCATGGGCGGCAAGCAGGGTATGAAGGACCCGCGCTTTGTGATCGAGCACGCGGGCGACCCGGAGTACTCGCTCGTCACCCGCTCGAGCGACGGCCAGATGCTCTTCCTGGCCAACATGCTCTCGAAGATGAAGCAGGGCACCGGTCAGGGACAGGGCGCTCGGCAGCCGCATCGCCGAGGTGCACAACGGCAGCTCGCTCTTCACCGGCGACGCCGGCCAGGGCGAGAGCAACATCCGCCGCTGGATCATCGAGAGCGACTGGCTGGAAGCGATCGTCGCGCTGCCGCTCAACATGTTCTACAACACCGGCATCGCCACCTACATCTGGGTGCTGACCAACCGCAAGCCCGCGCACCGCCAGGGCCGGGTGCAGCTCATCGACGCGACGCAATGGTTCAAGCCGCTGCGCAAGAACCTGGGCAAGAAGAACTGCGAGCTCGCGGACGAGGACATCGAGCGCATCTGCGACACCTTCCTCGCCTTTGACCAGGCGGCGGAGACCGAGCAGTCGAAGATCTTCCCCAACGCCGCCTTCGGCTACTGGAAGGTGACGGTCGAGCGGCCGCTCAGAATCAAGGGCATCGATCCCGAGCGCGCCTACACGGCCAAGGAGGTCCGCGAGCTCAAGGCCACGGGTGAGGTGAGCGAGGACGCACCTCCGGTCATCCGCAAGATCCACAGAAAGGGCACCGCCGCCGACCCGCTGCGCGGCCTGTTCGAGGCCACGATCGGCGGCAAGCCCGCGGTCGTCGAGTACGAGCCCGACTCGGATCTCCGCGACACCGAGCAGGTGCCGCTTCTGGAGGAGGGCGGCATCGAGGCCTTCCTGCGCCGCGAGGTGCTGCCCCACGCCGCCGACGCCTGGTACGTGCCCGACAGCGTCAAGACCGGCTACGAGATCAGCTTCACCCGCTACTTCTACAAGCCGCAGCCGCTGCGAACGCTCGAGGAGATCCGCGCCGACATCCTGGCGCTGGAGAAGGAGACCGAGGGGTTGCTGGGCGAGATCATCGGGGAGCGGCGCATGAAGGCGACCGAAGCCAAGCTCCTCGACTTCCTCAAGAAGTCTCCGCAGTTCGTCATCCCGATCTACCAGCGCACCTACAGCTGGACCGAGCGCGAGTGTCGGCAGCTCTGGGACGACATCCTGCGCACGGGCAGCAACGACGACATCGCGGCGCATTTCGTCGGTTCCATCGTCTACATCGAGAAGGGGCTCTATCAGGTCTCGAGCCAGTCGCCGCTGCTCGTCATCGACGGACAGCAGCGCCTGACCACGGTGATGCTCATTCTCGAGGCCCTGGCGCGCCGCCTGGGCGACGCCGAGCCGGTGGACGGCTTCTCAGCCAGGAAGCTGCGCAACTACTACCTGCTCAACCCGCTCGAGGAGGGCGAGCGCGGCTTCAAGCTGCTGCTGACCCAGACCGACAAGCACAGCCTGCTGGCGCTGATGCAGCAGAAGCCGCAGCCGGCCGAGCCCTCGCTGCGCATCGACCGAGAACTTCGCGTTCTTCGAGGAGCAGGTCGCAGGCGCTCGGCGACGACCTCGACGCCGCTGTGCAAGGGCCTGGCCAAGCTCGTGATCGTCGACATCGCGCTCAGCCGGGACCAGGACAACCCGCAGCTGATCTTCGAGAGCATGAACTCGACCGGTCGCGAGCTGAGCCAGGCCGACCTGATCCGCAATTTCATCCTGATGGGGCTCGAGCCCGACCAAGCAGACGCGGCTCTACGAGGACCACTGGCGGCCGATGGAGGTCGCCTTCGGCCAGGAGGCCTACGGGAGCCACTTCGACGGCTTCATGCGCCACTACCTGACGCTCAAGACCGGCGAGATCCCCAACGTCAGGGCGGTCTACGAGGCGTTCAAGGCCCACGCCCGCACGCCCGAGGTCGCTGACGGCGGGCGTCGACGCGCTGGTCGCCGACATCCACGCCTACGCCGGCTACTACTGCGCGATGGCGCTCGGTCAGGAGACCGGACAAGGAGCTAGCGCTGGCGTTCCACGACCTGCGCGAGCTGAAGGTGGACGTGGCGTATCCGTTCCTGCTGGAGCTGTACCACGACTACGCCGACGGCGGGCTCTGACCGAGGACGACTTCGCGCAGGCCGTCCGGCTGGTCGAGGCCTACGTCTTCCGGCGCGCGGTATGCGCGATCCCGACCAACTCGCTCAACAAGACCTTCGCCACGTTCGGCCGCGCGCTCAAGAAGGACCGCTACCTGGAGAGCATCCAGGCGCACCTGCTGACGCTGCCGTCCTACCGCCGCTTCCCGAGCGACGAGGAGTTCAAGCGCGAGCTTGCAGTACGCGACCTCTACAACTTCCGCAGTCGAAGCTACTGGCTGCGCCGGCTGGAGAACCACGGCCGCAAGGAGCGGGTGCCGGTGGACGAGTACACCATCGAGCACATCCTGCCGCAGAACGAGAACCTATCCGCCGAAGTGGCGCGAGGCGCTGGGACCGGAATGGCAGCGCGTGCAGGAGACCTGGCTGCACACCCTCGGCAACCTGACGCTGACCGGCTACAACGCCGAGTACAGCGACCGGCCCTTCACCGAGAAGCGCGACATGAAGGGCGGGTTCAAGGAGAGCCCGCTCAAGCTCAACGAGGGGCTGGGCGCGCTCGACACCTGGGACGAGGCCGCCATTCAGGCGCGCGCCCAGCGGCTGGCCGAGCAGGCCGCCGAGGTCTGGGCAGCGCCCGCGCTGCCGGCCGATGTGCTCGAGGCCTACCGGCCGAAGGTCGAGCGGCCGGCCGACTACACCCTCGCCGACCACCCCCAACTGCCGACGGCAGCCCGATGCGGCCGCTGTTCGAGGCGTTCCGCAAGGAGGTGCTAGCGCTCGACCCCTGCGTCACCGAGGAGTTCCTCAAGCTCTACGTCGCCTACAAGGCCGAGACCAACTTCGTCGACGTCGTGCCGCAGAAGAGCCGCCTGCGCCTCTCGCTCAACATGCACTTCCACGAGATGCACGACCCCCGGGGCCTGGCCAAGGACGTGACCAACCTCGGCCGCTGGGGCAACGGCGACGTGGAGGTGGGGCTGAGCAAGCCCGACGAGCTGCCCTACGTGATGGGCCTCGTGCGCCAGGCCTTCGAGAAGCAGATGGGCAACGGAGAGGGCGAGCCGTGATCGCCGACCTCAAGCCCTATCCCGCGATGAAGGAGTCCGGCGTGCCGTGGCTGCGGGAGGTGCCGGAGCATTGGGATGTGCAGAGGCTTGGGTCTTCTGTTCTCGGTTGCATCAATGGTGTCTGGGGTAGTGATCCCAACGGTAGCGACGATCTGCCCTGCGTGCGCGTCGCAGATTTCGACCGAACCTGCCTTCGAGTGCGGATCGCAAGCCCAACGCTTCGGGCGATCACCCCAGGCGAACGTAACCGCCGCGTGCTAAAGGCGGGCGACCTACTGCTAGAGAAGTCCGGTGGTGGAGACTTGCAGCCGGTCGGGGTTGTTATGCTGTACGACCACGCTGTGAGTGCCGTGTGCTCCAACTTTGTGGCTCGGATGCCGGTTGCCGCAGGGTTTGAATCAGCATACCTGACCTATCTGCATTCACATCTCTATGCCATCCGCCTGAACGTGCGCTCGATCAAGCAAACCACTGGTATCCAGAATCTCGACTCGTCGTCGTATCTCGGTGAGGCGGTCGCGTTCCCGCCCCTCCCCGAACAAGCCGCCATCGTGCGGTTTCTCGACCACGCGGACCGGCGGATCCGGCGCTACATCCGCGCCAAGCAGAAGCTGATCAAGCTGCTGGAGGAGCAGAAGCAGGCCATCATCCACCGCGCCGTCACCCGCGGCCTCGACCCCAACGTCCGCCTCAAGCCCTCCGGCGTGGAGTGGCTGGGGGATGTGCCGGAGCATTGGGAGGTCGTGCAGCCTTCGGCGCGTCATCACCCGCGCAGTCGATGGGCCTCACCACTCACGCGAGCTACCTCGACAGCGGACATCCCGGTTCCTGTCCGCTGCGTGAACATCAAGGCTGATCGCTGGAGACCTCGACGACGCGAAGTACGTCTCGGAGGACGGACTCATGCGGAGTTCAGCAAGCGACTTGTGTCCTGAGGTGGGCGACGTTCTCTATACGGAAGGGGGGACAACGGGAGATCGCGCGTGCAGTTGCACCTGACTTGTCGGTTCCAAGTCTGGTTCACGTCGCGTGTACTCAAGGTGAAGACAGCACAAGGCTAGTGCCCGACTACCTCGCACTTCTACTGAACTCGCCGCGTTGCTACGAGCAGGCCCAGCTATTCACCCGCGGGGCAACATAAGCAAGATCCTCGCCTTGAGCCGCATGAACGGGGCATCGTATTCGCGCTGCCGCCGATGCCGAGCAGCGAAGCGATCGTCAAGTCACTCGATGAACAAACCCAAGGTCTTCGAGTAGCGGTAGCGCACTGCCCGCCGCGAGATCGACCCTCCTCCGCGAATACCGCACCCGCCTGATCGCCGACGTGGTCACCGGCAAGCTCGACGTGCGCGAGGCGGCGGCGCGGCTGCCGGACGAGGCCGACGAGCCCGAGCCGCTCGAAGAGGCCGAGGACCCGTCCGACGCCGACGACGCCACGGCCGACGACCTCGACGCAGCCCTCGAGGAGGTCGATGCGTGAGCGGCCGTTCCGGCGCAGCCGAAGATCTACCACATCGTTCACGTGGACCGGCTGGCGTCGATCGTTGCGGATCGGTGTCCTCTGGTGCGACGCGGAGGTCGTTCGGCGTGCGCCTTCGGGGACCACTGTCGGCATGAGCCAGATCAAGGAGCGGCGCCTTACCGAGCTCACCTTGGCGAGTCACCCGAACCTCTACGTGGGTGGTTGTGTGCCGTTCTACTTCTGCCCCCGCTCGGTCATGCTCTATCTGCTCTACCAGAGGAACCATCCCGAGCTGGCCTACCGAGGCGGACAGGAGCCGATCGTCCACCTGCAGGCGGATCTGCACGCCGCCGTGGCCTGGGCAGAGGCGCACGAGAGGCGATGGGCCTTCACCCTGTCCAATGCCGGTTCCTATTTCTTCGAGGATCGTTCCGATCTGGCAGCGCTCGACGACGTCGACTGGACGGCGGTGAGGGCGACCGACTGGCGTTCCTGCAAGGACGGCAAGCAGGCCGAGTTCCTGGTGGAGACGAGCTTCCCCTGGAGGCTGGTCGAGCGTATCGGCGTCCACTCGCCGCACGTGTTCCGGCAGGCGGCCAACGCGCTTGCGGAGGCCCGGCACAAGCCCCCGATCGAGGTCAAGCGCGACTGGTACTATTGACGACAGGGGAGGCGGCGATGATCGAGTACAAGACCGGGGACATTCTGCGGGAGGACGCCGAGGCCCTCGTCAACACGGTCAACTGCGTCGGCGTCATGGGCCGGGGCATCGCGCTCCAATTCAAGAACGCCTTCCCTGCCAACTTCAAGGCGTACGCCGCGGCGTGCAAGGACGATGAGGTGCAGCCCGGCCGGATGTTCGTCTTCGAGACGGGCACCTTGACCAATCCGCGCTACATCGTCAACTTCCCGACCAAACGCCACTGGCGGGGCAAGAGCCGACTCAGCGACATCGCCTCGGGGCTCGAGGCTCTCGTCGGGGTGATCCGGAGCAAGCGAATTCGGTCCATCGCGATTCCCCCGTTGGGGAGCGGCCTGGGAGGGCTTGATTGGGCTGACGTCAAGGCACGGATTGAAGGAGCGCTGAGCGGTCTCGAAGACGTTTGCGTCATCGTCTACGAGCCCGCCGGCGCTCCGGACGCGAAGAGCATCGCTCACATCCGTGCAGTTCCGGAGATGACGACCGGCCGGGCCGCGCTGGTGGAGCTGATCCATCGGTATCTCAGCGGCTTGCTCGACCCTTTCGTGACGCTGCTCGAGATTCACAAGCTGATGTACTTCATGCAGGAAGCTGGAGAATCTCTGCAGCTCCGGTTCAAGAAGGGGCCCTACGGCCCGTATGCGGAGAACCTCCGCCATGTTCTCAACGCGATCGAGGGTCACCTGCTGTCGGGCTACGCGGACGGCGGGGATGCCCCGGGCAAGAAGCTCGAGCTCGTGCCCGGTGCCGTGGAGGATGCCACTCGTTTCTTGGAGGGCCATGCCGTAACTCGGGCGCACCTCGCCAAGGTGGCCCATCTCGTCGCAGGGTTCGAATCACCCTTCGGTCTCGAGCTTCTCTCGACAGTTCACTGGGTCATGAAGGAGCAGGAGACCGCCTCGGTTGAGGAGGTTGTAGAGCGGACCTACGCCTGGAACGACCGCAAGCTCCAGTTCACACCACGCCAGATCGCCCTGGCGGTGGATGTACTGGCCGACAAAGGCTGGGTGGGCGCGTCGAGCGCGACCGGGAGCCACTGATCCGGTGGGGCCGGGCCTGCCATGACGCGATGACCACAGACACCAGCGAGCGCGGCCTCGAACGGTTGATCTGCACGGCGCTGACCGGCGCTCCCTGCGATCCGGGCGCCGCCGAACCGGGCGTCGTCGGTGAGCGGCCGGCGGTCTATGGCGCGGGCTGGATCTGCGGCGATCCGAGCGACTACGACCGCGAGTACTGCGTGGACCTGGCGCAGCTCACGGCCTTCCTGCGCGCGACCCAGCCGGATGTCTGCGATGCGCTCGACCTCAGCCAGGACGGCCCGACGCGGCGCAAGTTCCTGGCGCGGCTCCAGGGCGAGATCACCAAGCGCGGCACCATCGACGTCCTGCGCCACGGGCTCAAGCACGGGCCGCACCACCTCGATCTCTTCTACGGCACGCCGTCGCCGGGAAACGCCAAGGCCGTCGAGCGCTACGCCGCCAACCGCTTCAGCGTCACGCGCCAGCTCCGCTACAGCCGCGACGAGACGCAGCGCGCGCTGGATGTTGGCCTCTTCATCAACGGCCTGCCGGTCGCGACCTTCGAGCTGAAGAACAGCCTGACCAAGCAGACGGTCGCCGACGCCGTCGAGCAGTACCAGCGCGACCGCGACCCGCGGGAGAAGCTCTTCGAGCTCGGGCGCTGCGTGGCGCACTTCGCCGTGGACGAGCACGAGGTGCGTTTCTGCACCCAGCTCAAGGGCAAGGCCTCGTGGTTCCTGCCCTTCAACCAGGGCTGGAACGACGGCGCAGGCAACCCGCCGAACCCGAACGGCCTCAAGACCGACTACCTGTGGAAGCGCATCCTCACCCGCGACGGCCTCACCGACATCCTCGAGAACTACGCCCAGGTGGTGGAGGTCAAGGACGAGAAGACCGGCAAGAAGAAGAAGACCCAGATCTGGCCGCGCTTCCACCAGCTCGACGTGGTGCGCAAGCTTCTGGCCGACGCCGGCGCGCACGGCGCAGGCCGGCGCTACCTGATCCAGCACTCGGCGGGCAGCGGCAAGTCGAACTCCATCGCCTGGCTGGCGCACCAGCTCATCGGGCTCACGAAAGACGACGCGCCGGTCTTCGACTCCATCATCGTCGTCACCGACCGGCGCATCCTCGACCAGCAGATCAAGGACACCATCAGGCAGTTCGCGCAGGTGGCCGCCACCGTCGGGCACGCCGAGCGCTCGGGGGACCTGCGGAAGCTCATCACCGAAGGCAAGAAGATCATCATCTCCACGGTGCAGAAGTTCCCGTTCATCCTCGACGAGATCGGCAGCGAGCACCGCGGGCGGCGCTTCGCCATCGTCATCGACGAGGCGCATTCCAGCCAGGGCGGCCGCACCTCGGCGAAGCTCTCGATCGCCCTGTCGGAGGCCGGCGCGGAGCCGGATTTCGATGAGGAGCTCGAAGACAAGATCAACCGGATCATCGAGGCCAAGAAGCTCCTGCCCAACGCCAGCTACTTCGCCTTCACCGCCACGCCCAAGAACAAGACGCTGGAGATCTTCGGGCGACCCGACCCGCAGCCGGATGGCACGGTCAAGCACCAGCCGTTCCACAGCTACACGATGAAGCAGGCGATCCAGGAGGGCTTCATCCTGGACGTGCTCGAGTACTACACGCCGGTCGAGAGCTACTACAAGCTGATCAAGAAGGTCGAGGGCGACCCCGAGTTCGACACCCGGCGGGCAAAGAAGAAGCTCCGCCACTACGTCGAGAGCCACGACCACGCCATCCGGCTCAAGGCCGAGATCATGGTGGACCACTTCCACGAGCAGGTGCTGGCCCTGAACAAGATCGGTGGCGAGGCGCGGGCGATGGTGGTGACCAGCGGCATCGAGCGGGCCATCCAGTACTACCACGCGATCCGTGACTACCTGCTCGAGCGCAAGAGCCCATACCGCTCCATCGTCGCCTTCTCGGGTGAGCATGACTTTTCTCATGAGGATTGGGGCGGCGCGAAGATGACCGAGGCCTCGCTCAACGGCTTCCCGTCGAGCCAGATCGCCGACAAGATCCAGCAGGACCCGTACCGCTTCCTGGTCTGCGCCGACAAGTTCCAGACGGGCTACGACGAGCCGCTGCTGCACACCATGTACGTGGACAAGGTGCTCTCAGGGATCAAGGCGGTGCAGACCCTCTCGCGGCTCAACCGCGCGCACCCGAAGAAGCACGACGTCTTCGTGCTCGACTTCATGAACGACGCCGACACCATCCAGATGGCGTTCGCCGACTACTACCGCACGACGATCCTGGCCGAGGAGACCGACCCGGATAAGCTGCACGATCTCAAGGCGGCGCTCGACGGCTACCAGGTGTACGCCCCCGCGCAGGTGGACGACCTCGTGGCGCTGTACCTGGGCGGGGCCGACCGCGACCGGCTCGACCCCATCCTCGACGCCTGCGTGGCCGACTACCGCGCGCGCCTCGACGAGGACGCTCAGGTGGACTTCAAGGGCAAGGCCAAGGCGTTCCTGCGCGCCTACGGATTCCTGTCCCAGGTGCTGCCCTACACCAACGCCGAGTGGGAGAGGCTCTCGATCTTCCTGACCTTCCTCGTGCCGAAGCTGCCGGCGCCGGTCGAGGAGGACTTGTCGAAGGGCATCCTCGAGGCGATCGACATGGACAGCTACCGGGTGGAGAAGCAGGCGGCCGTGAAGATCGGGCTCCCGGACGCCGACGCCGAGATCGACCCGGTGCCGACCAGCGTCGGCGGCCACAGGCCCGAGCCCGAGCTCGACCGGCTCTCCAACATCCTCAAGGCCTTCAACGACCAGTTCGGCAACATCCCGTGGGTCGACGCCGACCGGGTGCACAAGCTGATCACCGAGGACATCCCACCGCGGGTCGCGGCAGACCAGGCCTACCAGAACGCGCGGCAGAACTCGGACAAGCAGAACGCCCGCATCGAGCACGACAAGGCGCTGGCTCGGGTGATGACGGCCATGGCGAATGACGACATGGAGCTCTTCAAGCAGTTCATGGACAACGAGTCGTTCCGGCGCTGGATGACCGACACGGTCTTCGGGCTGACCTACGAGGCGTCGGCGGCGGGAGGCCAGACAGGCCGATGAAGCTGGCGAGCGCCTTCGGCGCCCGCAGCCGATGGGCGAGGCGTTGTGCCAGCGAGCGGGTCGAGGAGGATTGACTGTCCTGACTCGGGTTCCTGTTGGTGCAGAGGAAGCGGCCTGCACCAAACCGCGCGGCTCCGAGCCCCGTCGCGCAGACCTGACGAGGGCCACCCCGGAAGGTGGCCCTCGGACCTACACGCTGAGCCGCCGGCGGCGGCTTCAGTGGCTTTCCTGGTAGGCGCGGACGGCGCTTCCCAGGAGCTGGTTGCCGAAGCCCGGCTCGACCAGGCCGGCCTGGCGGAGCTGCTGGAGCGCCGTCACCACGCACTGGGTGAACTGCGGCTGCGTCAGCGCCGGGTCGTCGAAGCTGCACGGGATCTCCGGGAAGGCGACGTTGGCGCCGGCCGGCACGTTGTAGAGCCGGTTGACGTAGCCGCTCGGCCAGCGCACGTCCACCGTCGCCCGGCGCTCCTGGCCGAGGCCGAAGGTCTGGGTCTGGTCGTGCATGGAGGAGAGGCTCGAGCCTGCGTAGACCTCTCGGAGCTGGGTCGAGCCGCCGGCGCGGACCGTGATTCGGGCGCCCACGCCGTCGCGGTTCGAGACCGTACCGACGGTGCGCACCTTGAGCCAGCGGTTGGCGCCGCCCAGGTTGTGGAGCAGCACCGGCTGGCCGCTCGCCGAGAGCGGCGGCAGGTAGGTGACCATCACCACCAGGTCTTCGTAGCCGTCGTCGTCGTAGTCGGCGGCGGCCACGCCGCTCGAGAACTCGTGGCGGAAGTCGTGGGGAATCGCCGCCGACTGGTCGGTGAAGGTGCCGTCGTGGTGGTTGGCCAGGAGCACGCCGGGGTTGGCCTCGCCGTTGGGGCCGAGGTAGATCGACGGATCGAAGGGGCTCGGGAACGCGCCGATGAAGAAGAGGTCCAGGTAGCCGTCGTCGTCGAAGTCCATCATCGCGTTGCCCCAACCCCAGCGGTACTGGCCGGTGTTCAGGGCCGAGTCCAGGTTGGTGTAGGTGCCGTCGCTCTCGTGGCGGTAGAACGGGTGGGGCAAGATGCCCAGCGGCGAGGCGTCGCCGGCGTTCGAGACGAAGAAGTCCACGTCGCCGTCGTTGTCGTAGTCGCCGAAGGCCAGCCCCATCAGGAGGCCGTTCTCCGTGAGGTGAACCGAAGGCGCGATGTCGGTGAAGGTGCCGTCACCGTTGTTGCGGAACAGCTCCATCGGGGTGAACTGGAGGTGCACGTCGTTGCAGTTGGCGACGAAGAGGTCGATGAAGGGATCGTCGTCGTAGTACGAGAAGGTGGCGACGCAGGCGCCGATGTTGGTGTCCACCCCCGCCGCGGCGGAGATGTCCGTGAAGGAGAGGCCGCCCTCGTTGCGGTACATGCGGTTCCTGTCCTGCCGCACGATGAGGGTGCTGCCGGGGGCGACGAAGAAGAGGTCGAGGTCACCGTCGTTGTCGATGTCGCCCGCGGCGACCGACATGCTGCTGTCGAGACCCGTGATGCCTGAGCCGGCGGTGACGTCGGTGAAGGTGCCGTCGCCGTTGTTGCGGTACAGCCACACGGTGATGGTGCCCGGGACGGTGAAGGTGTTGCGGTCACTGATCAGGACGAGCTCCTGGTACCCGTCGTTGTCGAGGTCCGCGGCGATGCCGCCGCCGGTGCCGAAGCTGGCGGCGACCCCCGCCGCTACGGCGCGGTCGGTGAAGTGCCCGCCGCCGTCGTTGTGGTAGAGGGCGTTGGCCTGGCCGGCGCCGTTGGGCAGGAAGAGGTCCACCCGGCCGTCGCGGTCGTAGTCGAACCAGATGGCACCGGATAGGCCGGAGCCGCCGAACTGCGCGATCTCGGAGAGGAAGGGAATCGCGCCGCTCGCATCCTCGAAGGCGATCGGCGCGGCCTGGGCGGGGGCAAGGCCCAGTGCCGCAAGGGTGAGAGCCGTGTACAGAAGACAGGTTCTAGACGACATTTGGTTGCTCCTCGAGGCCCCGCTGGGGGGCATAGATGGTTGTCGGTGGAGGGGACCTCGCTCTGCGACTCGCTGCCGGCGTCCACCGTCGCCGCCAGTGACTCCATAAGTGCGCGAATCCGGTGAAATGTGGTCGAGGGCGAGCTGGACGGCGCTATCCTTGCCAGATGATCGCCACGCGCAAGCTCGGATCGTCGGGCCCCGAGGTCTCCGCCCTGGGGCTCGGCTGCATGGGGATGGCCGCCCTCGACAGCGAGCGCTGAGCGGCGTCGCCCCCTCGCCCACGCGTTTGACCGCTCCCGGGGCGCGTGCTACGTTCGCGCAAATGTTTCACTGCCGGTCGGGGTGGGCGGGGCTCGTTCGGCCGGTTACGTGCCACCCCTGCGCCCGGGAGGGTCCTCATGCGGCGAGTCACCGGATAGCTCACTTTTTCCATTCTCCTGCTCACCGCGGCCGCGGGGGCTCAAGCCGCGGTGTCCCGACAGGACAAGAAACAGGCGAAGCGTCGGTCGAGGTCGAAATGGACGGAGTGGGGGCCGCCGAGGACCAACACTCGGTCGTCAAGCTCGTCGGCGGGCACGGTTTCTCAGACTTCCAGGCGGCCTTCGACCGAGCGTTCTCGCGCCAGCCGCTGCAGGACGAACATTATCGGGTCACGGCGACGGGCGAGCTCCGAGACCGCGCCCAGGCGGTGGCGTGCTATGTTCGGGAGGGACTCGGCAAGACCACAAGGACCATCGCGAGACGGTTCCACTCTGGGGAGGACGGGCACATGGCGCGACGTGGCGGATTTCGGACGCAAGCTCCAAAGCAGATCACCCTGATCATCGCGATCGTCCTGTGGGTGATCGGACTGCTCGCCGGTCTCGGCGTGCTGTCGCTGCCGAACAACCTCGGCTTCTGGGCCCTGGTGGTCGCCGGGTTGCTGGCGATCCTCGGCGCCCTGGTCAACGGCCTCTGAGCCGCTGACCCGCCGGGCGGCCTCGACCGGCGCCCCTCGCCTTCTTCTTCTGGCCCGCCGACCTCCTCGCGGATGTCGGCCACTAGGAGTCTGCGCGGCAGAAACGCGCAGTCGCGTTGCGAGCGCCGCGGGGTCGGATACGAGGCACCGCGACGCAGGCGATGCCGAGCCATCGTCGAGGAGCGGGAACGAAGTAGACGGCCGCACGCCGCCGCAACCCTTCGGGCGCAAGGGGGTTACGGGGTGTCTCCGGCGTTGCTCGTCGTCTACGATGTCCCCGCATCGCCTCCTCCTCGCGCCTTGGATCCACCCCGTAAGGCCCTTGCGCGCGGCTACGTGTTTCTGCCGCGCAGACTCCTAGCCGCTGTGCGCGCCGAAGGTGCCGGGGCGGCGGTTTGGAGCTCGTCATGTTGAGCCGTCGCCCCACACATCACTGGAGCGAGCGCGAGAGGTGCGCCGCTCAGCACATGCCCGCCCGGTGCCGGTGTGGTAAAATGAAACGGCTGTTTGTCTCCCGCAGCTTCTGTCGTTTCTGATATTTAGGGGGTTGAAATTGTGAACCGACTCTTCCGCTTGCTCCATCGCTGCGTCGTTCAGGCCCTCCCGCTCGCGCTGCTCGCCGCCGCGCCGGCGCTCGCCCAGCCAACGTTCACCAAGGCGTTCTCGCCCGACACGATCGGGCCGGGGAGCACCTCGGCGCTGACGTTCGTCATCGACAACTCCGGCTCCGGCACGGGCGCGGCCAGCCTGGCATTCACGGACACGCTGCCCGCGGGTGTGACCCTTGCGGACCCGGCGAGCCCGACGACGACCTGCGGCGGCACGCTGTCCGCGCCGGACGGCGGCTCGACGATCACGCTGAGTGGCGCCTCCGTCCTCGCCTTCTCGAGCTGTCAGGTACAGGTCGACGTGACCAGCTCGGTCGTCGGAGCTCACTCCAACACCTCCGGGGACCTGACCTCGACCGCCGGCAACAGCGGCCCGGCGACGGCGGACCTCACGGTGAGCACGGGCCGTCTCGGATTCACCAAGTCGTTCTCTCCGACGACGGTACAGCTCGGCGGGGACACGGTGCTGACCTTCACGATCGACAACTCGCTGGGCGCGTCGAGCCACGTCGCTCTGAGCTTCTCCGACACGCTTCCGTCCGGCGTGGTCGTCGCCGATCCGGTGGTCGTGACGGGAGACTGCCCCTCCGTCGGGAGCGGTGCGGTCACCGCCACGGCGGGCGGCCCGACCCTCTCCTACTCCGCCGCGGGGCCTCTGGCCTCGGGAGCGACGTGCACGATCTCGGTCGAGGTCCACGCGACCGGTTCGGGCACTCCGGTCAATCGCTCGAGCGAGCTGAGCTCGAAGACCGGCATTCCGACCCTCTTGAACGGCTTCGCGGTCGCCGCTCTCCAGGTCTCGGTGGACACGCTCGCCCTCGACAAGGACTTCACGGACGACCCGGTGGCGCCCGGGGGCTTCGGGACCCTGCGCTTCACGCTCACCAACTTCAGCCGGAGCGACTCCGCGACCGGCCTGACCTTCACCGACGACCTGGACGCCACGCTGTCGGGCCTGGTCGCGGTGGCGCCGCTCCCGGTCGACCCGTGCGGTGCGGGCTCGAGCCTTTCCGGCACCAGCCTGCTGACCCTCACCAACGGCTCCCTGGGGCCCGCCGAGACCTGCACCTTCGACGTGACGATCGAGATCCCGCCCGGCGCGAGTCCGGGTACCTATCCGAACACCACCAGCAGCGTCTCCGGCGACCTCGGAGGCGCTCCGACCACCGGCTCCCCGGCGGCCGACGGCCTCGTCGTCGGGTACGTGCCGATCCTGACGAAGACCGTCACGCCGGACCCGGCCGCGGCCGGGTCTACCGTGACGGTCGAGTTCGAGATCACCAATCCGGGCGACTCCACGATGTCGGCCATCAGCTTCGTCGAGCCGTTCGAGGCGTTCCTCCCCGGCTCGACCCCTGTGCTGCCGGGGAGCAACTACTGCAACGGGACCGGGACGAGTGGGTTGACCGACTTTTCGAGCACGGTCACCTTCTCGAACATCTCACTCGCCGCGGGCGCGAGCTGCACGTTCTCGCTGGATCTCGTGACGGTCCAGAACACGAGCTCGGGCGAGCACACCAATACGACGAGCGCGATCCAGGGGCGGATCGACGGCAACACCGTGTACGGCGCGGCGGCCACCGACACCGTCACGATCGTCGCGGCTCCGCGGTTGACCAAGCGCTTCATCGGCGACCCGGTCCAGGGCGGCGACACCGTGACGCTCCAGTTCACTCTCGACCACGACGCCTCCGCGCCGGCCGACGCGACCGGCATCTCGTTCACCGATGATCTCTCCGCCACACTCACCGGGCTGACGGCGATCGATACACCGATCATGGACGTCTGCGGCACTGGCTCGCAGATCAGCGGAACGACGAACCTCTCGTTCACCGGCGGGACGCTCGCGCCGGACGAGTCGTGCACCTTCAGCGTGACGCTCCAGGTGCCGGCCGGCGCCGCCTCCGGCACCTATCCGAACACGACCAGCGACGTGACGGGCGACGTCGGTGGCGTCACCGTCACCGGGCTGCCGGCCGTCGACGACCTGGTGGTGGCCGGGCTGAGCCTCACCAAGGTCTTCACCGACGACCCGGCGGTCGCCGGCGGCACCGTGACGCTCCAGTTCACCCTCGAGAACGACGACCAGACCTTCGACGCGACCGACATCACGTTCGCCGACAACCTCGGCGCCGCGCTCTCCGGCCTGGCCTACAACGGGCCGACGCTGACCGACATCTGCGGCATGGGCTCGCAGCTCACCGGCACGACGACCCTCTTTTTCACCGGAGGCAACCTGGCGCCGGGCACCTTCTGCACGTTCAGCGTGGTGCTCGACGTGCCCGGGGGCGCCGCGGCCGGCGACTACACCAACAGGACCTCGTCCGTCGCGGCGACGGTGGACGCCACTTCGATCTTGGTGGCTCCGGCGGTCGATTCTCTGACGATCGTCGACCCACTCTCGATCGGGAAGGAGTTCACCGACGACCCGGCGATCGCCGGCGGCACGGTCACGCTGCAGCTCACGCTGACGAATGCGCACCCGACCGAGGCGGCGACCGGCGTTTCCTTCACCGACGATCTCGACGCGGCGCTCACCGGGCTCCAGGTGACCGGCACCCCGGTCAGCGACTGCGGTGGTACGGTCTCCGGCACCTCCGTGCTGACGCTCACCGGCGGCACGATCGCGGCCGCCAGCTCGTGCACGATCACGGCGACCCTCCAGATCCCGGCCATGACGCCCTCGGGCACGATGGCGGTCAACACGACCAGCTCCGTGACCGGCACAATCAACGGTGTCGGCGTCACCGGAGACCCGGCGAGCGATACGCTGCTGGTCGAAGTCGCGAGCCTGAGCAAGGCATTCGACGGCCCGACCACGGCGACCGGTACCGCGGTGCTGACCTTCACGATCGAGAACCTCTCCTCGACCGCCAGGCTCTCCGGTCTCGCCTTCACCGACGACCTCTCCGCGGTGATCCCGGGCCTGGTGGCGATCGACACGCCGCAGAGCGCCGTGTGCGGAGGCGCCTCGACCCTCTCCGGCACCGGCTTGCTGACCTTCTCGGGGGGTGGGCTCGAACCGGGTACGAGTTGTAGCTTCGACGTCACCGTCGAGGTGCCGCCGGACGCGGCGGCGGGCACCTACCCGAACACCACCAGCGACCTCTCGGCCTCCGGCGTCATGGTGGGCGCGCCGGGGACCGACGACCTGGTGATCGAGCCGCCGCCCGGCTTCTCCAAGAGCTTCGCGCCGGCGACCACCGGCGTCGGCGTGGCGAGCACCCTGACGTTCACGATCGACAACGGGGCGAGCTCGCTGGCCGCGTCCGGCCTCGACTTCACCGACAACCTGCCGGCCGGGGTGACGGTGACGACCCCGGCGAACGCCTCGACCACCTGTACCGGCGGCACGCTCACCGGACCTCCTGGCTCCGGGACTTTCTCCTACACCGGCGGCACGGTGGCGGCGGGGGCGAGCTGCACGGTCTCGGTCGACGTGGTCGCCAGCTCGACCGGCTCCTTCATCAACACGACGGGCGAGCTGACCTCGTCGTCCGGCTCGAGCGGCACCGGGAGCTCGACGCTGACGGTGCGGCCGGCGCCGACGGTGACCAAGGAGTTCAGCCCGGCGGAGGTCCACCTGGGCCACACGACGACCGTCGTGATCACGATCGACAACAGCGCGAGCCCGCTGCCGGTCACCGGCATCGCGTTCACCGACAACCTGCCGTCGAACTTCGTGGTGGCGGACCCGGCGAACGCGTCGACCACCTGCACCGGCGGCACGCTGACCGCGACGGCGGGCGCCGGCGACTTCAGCTACGCCGGAGGGTCGGTGGCGGCCGGAGCGTCGTGCGTCGTGATGGTCGACGTGCTGGCGGTGGCGCCGGGCCCGACGGAGAACACGGTGGTCGTGACCTCCTCGCTCGGCACGAGCCCGGCGGCGTCGGCCCCGATCGTCGTCGATGCCAGCGTGGTCGAGGTTCCGACCGCCGGCACCTGGGGTCTGATGATGCTCGGCGTGCTGCTCGCCGCCGGCGCGCTCTGGCGCCTGCGCATCTGAGGGCGCCGGGCTTTCAGGCTCAGGAGGAGCGGTGGGTCGTCTTACCGTGCAGGAGCGAGGGGAGTAGCGCTTCCTCGGCTTTCGGCCCTACCCGGAGTCGTCCGGGCCGGCGGGGCTCCACTCCGGGCCGGGCCGGGGTGCCCGCTCGCGTGCGAGCGACTCCTGCACCTCCCGTAGTCGCTCGAGGACCCGGTCCGACTCCGCCGTCGCTTCCAGCAGCCCGTCCAGCTCGTCGTCCCGGCCGAAGAGCGCCCGGAGGAGGGCCGCGACGGAGGCCGGCAGCAGCTTGCGAGGCGCCGAAGGCTCCAGCGCCAGCTGCGCCTCACCGATCACGGCCAGGTCCTCTTCGACGATCTCGATGCGGCGATTGACGTCCCAGAGGAGGACGGCGAAGTTGACCACGTCCTGCCAGAGCCCCTCCCAGGCCCCAGCCTCTCCTTCCGCGGAGCCCCTTCCTTCGGGCCACGCGTTGATCCTTCGCTGGAGGCCTCGTGCCAGGTGGCGGTCGGCGACCCGCAGGAGACCGAACTCCTCGCGCTCGATCAGGCGCTCCAAGGCGCTCTTGGCGTGCCGGAGTCGGCGGTCGAGGTCCTCCGACTGAGGGCGGGCCCTGGGAGCACCGAAGATGTCGCGCCGAAACAGCGTGATGACCCGTCGCGCCTCGAGCGCCTCGTGGAGGAGGTCCGCCGGGTCGGTGCGAGGGGCCGAGCCGGCGATGACCGCGTAGTCCCGTTCCACCGCGAGGATGCCGCGGACCAGGCGGTCCCGGGCCCGCTCGATCTGAGCCAGACAGGTCCAGCCGGGAGTGGCGTCGGTCAGGCGCTCGAGCCCTGCGAGGGCGCGCTTCCACTCCCCCTCGACAAAGAAGCACACGGTCGCGAGCTCTTCCAGTCTCTCGGGGAAGGCCCAGGAAGCCGCCGGGTCCTCTTCGGAGGTGCAGGCCTCTTCGATCTCGCCGAGCACGCGGCGCCCCCGCTCCAGGAACCTCGAGAACTCGGGGACCACTCGCTGGAGGATCGCGGAGGCCGTCTCGTCGTCGAACCGCTGGAGTGCCACCGCCCGCGATTCGGTCAAGAGCGCGACCAGCTGGTCCTGGAGATGCGGTGCGTCCATACCGGCAGAGACGCTATCACTGAGGATCTCCTCCGGTTCGGGCCAGTCGCCAACCCACCGAGTCGGCAGCGACGGTGCCGGGCACATCTCGGGATGCCCTCTACTGGCGCTCCTCGCCTTCCTCTTCGACCGCGCTGGGGGAGTGGCACCTCGGAGCGGCGCAGAGATACGGTTGCGCACCGAGGCGCTCTCAGGTGTGCTTCGCCTCGAGCTCGGCCCAGCGGGCGTAGAGGCGCTCGACCTCGAGCCGGGCGGCGTCGAGCGCCGAGTAGCGGTGGTGAAGCTCGGCGGCGTCGGTGGCGATCGCCGGGTCGGTGGCCGCCGCCTGCGCCGCCTCGAGAGCTCCTTCGGCGGCGAGAATCGTCGCCTCCATGGCGTCCCACTCCTTCTGCTCGCGGTAGGTGAGCCGCTTGGTTGCACGCTTAGTGCGCCGCCGCCGCCGCCGTCGCCGGCGTCGGGTCCGCACGCGGCGCGGTGGCGGGTGCCGGAGCCGCGGTGCGGGACCTGAGCTCGGCTTCCCATTGCGCCGTGTCGGCGTAGAGCCTGGCGCTGCCCGGGCGATCGGCGGTGGCCGGGTCGAGCGCCAGGATCGAGGTCGAGACGCGATCGAGGAGGTAGCGGTCGTGGGTCACCAGGACCAGGCCGCCTGGGAACTCGAGCAGGCTCTCCTCGAGCACCTCGAGGGTCGGGATATCGAGGTCGTTGGTCGGCTCGTCGAGAATCAACAGGTCGGCCGGTTGCAGCATCAGCCGGGCGATCAGGATCCGCGCCTGCTCGCCGCCTGACAGCCGGGAGACCGGGGTGTCGAGCTGCTCGCTGCGAAACAGGAAGCGCCGGGCCCACGCCGCGACGTGCAGCGAACGGCCCTGATAGATCACCCCGTCGCCTTCGGGAGCCAGGGCACGGCGCAGGCTGACGGTCGGGTCGAGGGTGTCCCGGCTCTGCTCGAACCGCACCGTCCTGAGGAACTGCGCGCGCTCGATCTCGCCCCGGTCGGGTTCCAGGGAACCCGCCAGCATCGACAGCAGGGTGGTCTTGCCGCTGCCGTTCGGACCGAGCACTCCGAGGCGGGTGCCCGGGCGGATCAGGAGGTCCACGTCGGCGAGCACCCGGCGGCCGTCCCAGGACTTGCCGATCCCGCGAGCGACCAGGAGCCGCTTGGTCTTGCGGCCGGACTCGGCGAACTCGATGGCGGCGGTCCCGCCGCGGGCGCGATCGCGCACCTCGGCCAGCTCGTCGAGCATGCGATGGGCCTCGTCGATCCGCGCCTTGGCCTTGCTGGTGCGGGCCTTCGGGCCGCGCCGCAGCCACTCGACCTCGCGGCGCGCACGGTTGGCCAGGGTCTCCTGGTACTCGGCCTGCTGGCGGCGGACGACGTCGCGCTGCTCGAGGAAGTCCGAGTACGTGCCGTCGACCGCCAGGAGCCCGGTGGGGTAGGCGCGGTCGAGCTCGAGCATGCGGCGCGCCACGTTCTCGAGGAAGTAGCGGTCGTGACTGACCACCAGGAAGCCTCTGGCGTCGGCCCCGAGCAGCTCCTCGAGCAGGACGATGCCTTCGAGATCGAGGTGGTTGGTCGGCTCGTCGAGCAGCAGGACGTCGGGATCGCGGGCGAGCTCTCTGGCGATCGCCAGGCGCTTGTTCCAGCCGCCCGACAGGGTGCCGACCGGTTGGCGGAGATCGGGACCCGCGCCCTGGCCGTCCCCCTCGCGGAATCCCAGCCGGCCGAGCGCGATGGCGGCCCTCACGTGTTTCTCGTAGTCCTCGAGCGGCACGTCGGCCAATCCGGCGAGGACGACGTGCTCCGCCGTTTCGTCGGCCGGGAACACCGGGTCCTGCGGCACGTAGCCGATGCGCACGCCCTTGCGCAGCGACCGGGTCCCGGCATCGGGCTCTTCCAGCGCGGCGAGGATTCGCAGCAGCGTCGACTTGCCGGACCCGTTCGGACCCACCAGGCCGACGCGATCGCCCTCGTACAGGGTGAACGAGAGGTCCGTGAACAGGGGGTTGGCGCCGAACTGCTTCGACACCGATTCGCAGGAGACGAGAGGCGGGCGACTTCCTGCGGCGGGCGGCATGGGGAGGGTGGTCGGGCGGGCCGAGGCGAGGTCCGTCCGGAGAAGTGTAGCTCTGGTCCCTGTCCGGGCGGAATCTCGCTTGTCGGATGAACCCGTGCGGCGGGCGGGGAGAGGTGAGTTAGGGAAGGGCCCGCCGCGCCGACCTGGGAGGAGAAGGCATGCCGAGGCTTCGATCGATCGGGCTCATCGCCCTGCTGATGGTCTGTACCGCAGCGAGCGCCGGGGCGGCGCCCTTCGCGGTCGTCACCAACAACCACGACCGGACGCTCCACGTCCTCGACCTGGGGAGCTCGCCACCGGCGCTCTCGGGGCCGTTCTTCACCGCCGGTGAGCTCGGCGGGAGCGGCACCTCGATCCTCGACGTGGCGACGACCCCCGACGGGCACTACGCCCTGGTGAGCAACTTCGCCGGCGACACCGTCTACCGGGTCGACCTGTCGAACCCCGCCGCGCCGGTCGTCTCGGGCTCGGCCACCCTGCCGTTCTCGGCCGAGGACATCGCCGTCGCCCCGGACGGCACTTACGCCCTGGTGACCGGCGGGTACGGCGAGAACCGGTTCTCGGTGCTCGAGATCGAGCCCTTCGGGCTGGAGACCACCTACACCCTGACTACCGCCGGCGCCACCGCTTCGTGCGTGGCGATCGGCGCCGACAGCCAGACGGTCGTCCTCTGCGACCCGGTCAACAACCAGATCCTCTCGGTTCTGCTCTCCTACGGCGTCGGGGCGAGCGCCGAGACCGTCCACGCCACCGGCCTGTTCCCGGTCAACGCCACCTTCTCGCCGGACGGCCAGACCGTCCTGGTGGCCGACGGCGGCGACGGCGCGGTCACCGTCTTCGAGGTCACCGCCCCGGGCACCCTCGCCCCCGGCACGACGCCCAGCGTCGGCAGCGGCCTGCCCGGCAACCAGCAGTCGATCGCCTTCAGCCCCGGCGGCTCGGAGGCCTACGTCCTCTCCGAGGGCTCCTCGCCCGACCAGGTCTCGGTGCTCGACGTGCTGGGCCCCGGCAACGTCACCCTGGCGACGGCGGGCGCGGCCAACCTCCTGGGCGATGCGAGCGGAGCGCTCCGTCTCGGCGTGGACGCCCTGGCGGTGGCCCCGGCCGGCGATCGGCTCCTCGCCGCCAACCCCGGGGGCAACGGCGCACCGTCCGACGACGTCTCGGTGGTCGACCTGACGAGCTTCGTCGTCTCGGCGGCGATGACCAACAGCGACGGCCCGACGGCGATCGACGTCTTCGCCCCGTACGCGGCCCCGCCCGCCGCCGCGGAGGTGCCGACGCTCGCCGGCTGGGGTCTCCTCGCCCTCGGAGCCCTCCTCGCCGCCGCCGCGCTCCTCGCCCTCCGCCCGAGCGCCGGGTGACGTCCAAGCTCTCTGCCGGTCTCGGCCCGAGGCCGAATGGGTGCCGGGGACTTCGAGAGGCCTGAGCCACCTCCTCCTGGTCCCTCGCGGAGGGATTTCTCGCTTGACGGGAGAGGATCTCCCGCGGCGGGGGGTCCGGACGCCGCGTGGACGGCGGGAGGAGGCGCGATGTACCGAGGACTGAGGACCGCTCTCTGGGCCCTTGCCATTCTGGCGATTCTGGGCGCGACGGCGGGCGCCGCCTCCGCCCAGGCTCCGCACCTCCAGCCGAAGACGACGACCGGCGCCATCTCGGGCCAGGTCACCGACCCGGGCGGAGCGCCCCTCGAGGGGATCCGCGTCGACGCCTACCAGCAGGTTGGGGGCCTGGGCGACATCTTCGCCGGCTTCGCCTCGACCGACGCCTCCGGCAACTACCGGGTCTCGGGCCTCGGCGACGGCGAGTACAAGGTCGCCTTCAGCGACCCGTCCGGCGGCTACACCTCCGTCTACTACGCCGCCCAGCCGAGCAGCAGGGCGGCGAACGCGGTCTACGTGACGGGCGGCGGCGAGACCGGCGGCATCGACGAGGTGATGTTTCTCCAGGGGGTCGTCGCCGGTACGGTCACCGACGCCTCCGGCGCGCCGCTTGCGAACGTCCAGATCAAGATCTACACCTCCGGTGCCCTCTCCGAGCTGGCCGGGAGTGCCATGACCGACGCCGGCGGCTCCTACTCCGTGGACGACCTGCTGTTCGGGGACTACACGGTCGCCTTTCTCACCTCGTGCGGGACCTGCAACAGCGACTATGTCAGCGAGTACTACGCCGACGAGCCCGACAACGCCCATGCCGATCCCGTGACGGTTACCGCGGGCGCGACCACGGTCATCGACGCCTCCCTGGCCCGCGCCGGCTCGATCTCCGGCACGGTCACCGACGCCGACACCGGCCAGCCGATCGTCGAGACGAACGCCATCGCCTACCGCTTCGATCCGGCGAGCGGCACCTGGGTGTGGGCCCGCGGGGCCATCACTTACCCTGGCGGGGTCTACACCATCGATCGGCTGGCGCCCGGCGACTACAAGGTCTTCTTCAACAACACCCACACATACCCCGCGAAGGGGCTCTACAGCTCGGAGTACTACGACGGCAAGCCGGACCTGAGCTCCGCCGACCTCGTCACGGTGACGGCGGACGCCGACACGCCGGGGATCGACGGCACCCTCACCTACCTCGCCACAGGCTCGATCTCCGGCATGGTGACCGATGCCTCGGGGGCGCCCCTCGCCGGCATCGACGTGCAGCTCTATGGGCACCAGACCGGCGACTGGTACGCCTTCGGCGATCCGGTCCAGACCGACGCCGCCGGGCACTACCAGATCACCGGTCTCCTCGCCGACGACGACTACAAGGTGGAGTTCTCGGGGGGTGTGTACGCGCCCGAGTACTACGACGACGCGCCGACCCTCGACGCGGCCTCACTGGTGGCGGTGGCGACGGACGCCGACACGCCCGGGATCGACGCCTCGCTCGCGGTGGGCGGCTCGATCGCCGGCACCGTGACCGACGAGCTGGGGGCGCCGATTCAGGGGATCGAGGTGGCGGCCTACAGCGGCGTGGGGGGCGGGAGCTACTGGTGGCAAGAGTCGGCGACCACGGACGGCGGCGGCCACTACTTTCTCCCGGGCCTCGCCGACGGCGTCCACAAGGTGCAGTTCCTGGGCGCCGCGGCCAACTACGTCTCCGAGCTCTACGACGACCAGCCGGACCTCGCCTCCGCGGACCCGGTGACGATCGCGGGCGCGAGCGCCGTCACCGGGATCGACGCCGTGCTCGCGAGCGCCGGCAACGCCATCGCCGGCACCCTCACCGATACCGGTGGCCAGCTGCTCGCGGGCATCGAGGTGCGCCTCTTCCAGGAGAACCCGTCGACCGGCGCGCGCGACCCGCTGGGGAGCTTCGCCACCACGGATGCCGGCGGTCATTACCAGGTCGTGGGCCTCGCCTCCGGCGACTACGAGGTGGAGTTCGTCGATCCCGCCGGCACCTATGCCCTCCAGTTCTACGACGGCGAGAGCGACCTCGCCTCGGCGACGCCGGTGCCGGCGATAGCGGGGAGCGTCACCTCCGGGATCGACGCGTCGCTCAGCGGGGCGGGCGCCATCTCGGGCACCGTCACCAACACCCTCGGCCAGCCGCTCCGGAGCGTTCCCATCTCCCTCTACCGGCGGAGCTCTTCGACCGGCTCCTGGAACCCCCTGGGCGTCCAGGCCCGGACCGACGCCGGCGGCGTCTACCTGGCGCCGGGCCTTCCCGAGGGTGATTACAAGGTGGAGCTCGGAAGCGGCGCCGCGAGCGTCTTCTACCGTGGCGAGCCGGACCTGGACTCGGCCGACCCGGTGCGGGTCTCAACCGGCGCCACCACCTCCGGGATCGACGCCGTCCTCGACGCCGGCGGGTCGATCTCCGGCGCGGTCCGCGGCGAGGGCGGCCAGCCCCTCGAAGACGCGCAGATCACGGTCTACGCCGACCAGGCGGGCTTCATCTTCCCGGTCCGGACGGTCGCTACCGACGCCGTCGGCAATTTCCGGGCCTCCGGCCTGCCCGCGGGCGCCTACCGGGTGCTCTTCGCGGCCGCCGGCGGCTATCTCGTCCAGTACTGGGACGGGAAGGTCGACCTCGGCAGCGCCGATCCCGTGACCGTGGCCGCGGACGGCGACACCTCCGGAATCGACGCCACCCTGGATCGCCCCGGAGCGATCGAGGGCACGGTGACCACCGAGACGGGGCAGCCCCTGGGCCATGCGAGCATCACCGGCGTGCGCTTCGACCACGGTGGGAGCCTGGTGGACGCAGTGGCGGACGTCTCCGGCCACTACTCGATCGCCGGCCTCGCCCCCGGCGACTACAAGCTCTACTTCTCGTGCGGAGCGACCAACGGCTGCAGCGGCAACTACGTGCCGGAGTTCTGGGACGACCAGCCCTACCCGATCTCGGCGGACCGGGTGACGGTGACCTCCGGCGCGACCACCTCGGGGATCGACGCCGCCCTGGCCCCGGCCGGCACGATCTCCGGCACCGTGACCGGCGAAGCGGGCGAGCCGCTTCCGAACGTCCCCGTCCAGGTCTATCAACTGGAGAGCGACGGCACCTGGTACCTGGCGGGCGGCAACATCACGAACGCGAACGGGGAGTACGCGATCACTCGGCTGGCCGCGAACGACTACAAGGTGGGCTTCGCCACCTGCGTCTACACAAGCCGCTGCTTGGATTACATTCCCCAGTACTTCGACGACCGGCCGGACCTGGACTCGGCCGACCTGGTGTCGGTGACCTCGGGCGAGGTGACCGGCGGGATCGACGCCACCCTCGAGAGCGCCACGAAGGGCTCGATCTCCGGCACGGTCACCGGCGGTTCCGGGCAGCCGCTCCAGGGCGTCCGGGTAGACGTCTACGCGGCCGATCTCGGCTACGGCGACTGGCGGTCCGTGGGGAACGCCGCCACCGACGCCGGCGGCCACTACACGGTGGGCGGCCTCCGGACGGGCGACGACAAGGTGGGCTTCAACTCGTGCACAGGCTGCGACCCCAACTACCTGCCCCGCTACTCGGGAGGCACGGAGGACCTGGACTCGGCCGACCTGGTGCCGGTGACCTCGGGCTCCGACACGGGCGGGGTGGACGCGGCGCTGCCGGACTCGGGCTCGATCTCCGGCACCGTCACCGACGAGCTCGGCACCCCGCTCTCGGGGGTCGGCGTCTCGGCGTACGTTCCCGACACCACCTTCGGCTTCCCCTCCTGGGCGCTGGCAGCCGGCGCGTCGACCGACGCCGCCGGGCACTACAGGCTCGCCGGCCTCGCCGGGGGGCAGTACCGGCTGCAGTTCGGCGACACGTCCACCAGTCCCTACGTTTACGACGACTACCACCACCAGCCGGACCTGGACTCCGCCGATCCGGTGACTGTGACGGCGGGCGTCGCCACCACCGGGGTCGACGAGTCCCTCCCCAGGGGCACCGGCGTGATCAGCGGGACGGTCACCGACGGGGTGGGTCAGCCCGTCGGTGGCGCGGTGGTCCAGCTCTACGAGCGGAACGCGGCGGGCGGCTGGACGCTCCGGGTGCCTTCGACCCCGACCGACGGCGCCGGCGCCTACTCGATCGGCGGGTTGGCGACGGGGGACTACAAGGTCCTCTTCGGTCCGCACGGAAACCTCAGCCATCCCTGCGGTCCCACGCGCTACGCCCCGGTCTACTACGACGGCCGGCCCGACTTCGCCTCCGCCGCGGTGGTCGCGGTCACCGCGGGGAGCTCGACCTCCGGGATCGATGGCTCCCTTGCCGCCGCCGGCGGCTGCATCTCGGGCACCGTCACCGGCTCGTTCGGCCAGCCGCTCGCGGGCATCGACGTCAACGTTTGGCAGCGCGACGGCGCCTCGGGCGGGTGGCAGTACCTGGGGTCGGTCGACACCAACGGCGCCGGCGCCTACACCTTCGGCGGCCTGGCGAGCGGCGACTACCAGGTGGGCTTCAACAACGGGAGCTGCCTGTTCGGCTGCACCGGCGGCTGGGCGCCGGAGTACTACGACGGTCGGGGGGACCCGGCGGCCGCCGACGTGGTCACCGTGACGGCGGGGAGCACCACCTCCGGCATCGACGCCTCCCTCGCCCTGGGCGGCATCGTCGCCGGCGAGGTCACCAACGAGCGCGGCCAGAGCCTCGGGCTGACCAGCACCGAGGTCTTCCTGGAGAGGCGGGGGAGCGACGGCGCCTGGAACCTCGGCGCGTTCGCCGCGGCCTACTCCAGCTACTCCGCCGGCGGGCTGGCGGCCGGGACCTACCGGATGTTCTTCCTGCCCCCGCCCACCGGGGACCGGGGGATCTACCAGTCGCAGTATTACGACGGCCAGCCCGACGCCGCGAGCGCGGACCCGGTGCCGGTGACCGCCGCCGGCACGGCCTCGGGCATCGACGCGGTCCTGATCTTCAAGGACCGGGACCCGCCCCGGGTCACCGTGGCCGCGCCGGCGGCCGCGGTGAGCACCGGACCGGCAGTGGCCGCCGTGGCCACGAGCTCGCCGCTGCTTACCGCCGACTACGGCGACGGCACGGGCCTCGGGATCGACCGTTCGACGGCCCGGGTGCTCCTGGACGAAAACGACGTCACCGCCGGCTGTTCGGTGGGCATCTCGTCGCTCTCCTGCTCGACCCAGGGCCTCGCCGACGGCCCTCACGACCTGACGGTGGAGATCGACGACCTCGCCGGCCACACCGGCTCGGCGAGCCGCACCTTCACCGTCTCGACGGCCGGGCCTCCCGACACGACGCCCCCCGTCACCACCGACGACGCGCCGTCCGGCCCGCAGAGCGCCCCGTTCACCGTCACCCTGACCTGTTCGGACGGCTCCGGCGGCTCCGGCTGCAAGGAGACCCACTTCCGCCTGGACGGCGGCCCGGACACGGTGGGCACGGCGGTGGCGATCACCACCGCGGGCGACCACACGATCGCCTATCACTCGGTGGACGAGGCCGGCAACGTCGAGCCCGAGCACACCGTCCACGCGGAGCTGGAGGCGGCCGCCCCGCCCCCCGCCGCCCCCATCCCGACCCTCGCCCCCGGGGCCCTCGCCCTCCTCGCTCTCCTCCTGGCGGCGGCCGGCGGGTGGACCGTGGCGCGGCGTTAGCCGCCTGCCCGGAGCGCCTCGAGGCGGCGGCGGGCCCGGACGGTCCGCGGGTGGCCCGGGCCGACCGCGGCGGCGAAGGCCTGGTAGCTCGCCTCGAGGAGGGGGCGGGCAGCGTCCGGGCGGTGCGCGGCCAGGTAGCAGCCGCCCAGCTCGCCCTCCGTGCCCGCGAGGCGGGGATCGGAGGCCGGGTAGAGAGCCTTGCGGATGGCGAGGGCGTGGCGCAGCGCCGCCTCGCCCTCGTCCTCCCGGCCCAGGGAGCAGAGAACGGCTCCCCGCACCGTCTCGGCACCGGCCACGTCGGGATGGTCAGGCCCCACGGCCTTGTGGAGGATGGCGAGGGCCTCGTCCGCCTCGGCGAGCGCCTCGGAGTCGCGGCCCCGGTCGTGCTCGAGCTGGGCAAGGCCGACGTGCGCGAGAGCCGTGGTGGGATGCTCTGCCCCCAGGGTGCGCCGGCACACGGCGAGCCCCTCGTCGAGAAGCGCCCGGGCCTCCTCGAAGTGCCCCTGGAGGCGGCGGACGCCGCCCAGGTTGAGCAGCGAGAAGGCGCGCTCGGGCAGCTCCCGCCCCTGGAGCCGGCCGAAGGCGTCGAGGGCCTGCCGGTAGTAGGCCACCGCCCCGTCGAGGTCGCCGCGGGTGTCACGGACCAGGGCGAGGTTGCCCAGGCCGATGGCGACCGCCGGGTAGGCGTCGCCGAAGCGGGCGCGGGTCTCGTCGATCGCCTCCCGGAGGAGCGGCTCGGCCTCCTCGAGCTTCCCCTCCTTCCACAAGACGATCGCCACGTCGTTCTCGAACGGCCCGAGATCCGTGCGATCGGCCGCCGGCAAGTGCCGCTCCTCGGCGATCGACTCGCGCATCAGGGTGATCGCCGGGTCGTAGTCCCCCTGGAGGTAGCGCACGATCCCCAGGGAGTGGAGCACCTTCGCCCGCTCGGCTCGCTTCGCGGGAGACGATTCCGTGGGGTCCCGGGAAAGGGCCCGTTCGAGGCGCAGGGCGGCCTCGAGCTCGCGGCGGGCTGCAGGATAGTCACCCAGGGCGCGGTAGCCGTTGCCCAGGGTGAGCAGGATCGGCACCTCGGCCTCCGGCGACAGCCCGTCGGAGGCGCCGGGATCGGAGAGGCGCTTCGCGGCCAGGTCGAGGAGCTCGGCCACGGTGACACCCGGACCCGCCTCCGCGGCGGAAGAGTTCCAGCTCGAGTCGGCCGCCGAGAGCATCCCCTGGAGGAACGAGCTCACCTCCTCGGCCCGGGCGCGCTCGCGCTCGGCGCGCGCCGCCTGGCGCTCGGCGCGCCGCGCCTGCCAGGTGGTGGCGACGAGGCCGCTGGCGAGCGACAGGGCGACGAGGAGCGCCGCGGCCGCCGCCGCCCGGTGGCGCCGGAGGAGCTTCGCCGCCCGGTAGCCCAGGCTGTCGCCGCGGGCGACGACGGGGAGACCCTCGAGGTGCCGGCGGACGTCGGCGGCGAGCTGCTCGACGGAGCCGTAGCGCCGCTCGGGCTCCTTGGCGAGGGCGCGGAGCACGATCGTGTCGAGGTCGCCGGCGAGGCGCTTCGCCCGCCGGCGTGCCGCACGGCGGCCGGGCGTTCCGGCCTGGCGGGCCACCACCTGGCTGGGGCGGGCGGGCTCCGCCTCGCAGACGGCTCGGGCGGCGGCCGCCAGGCTCTCGCCGGGCACGTCGTAGGGGTGCTCACCGGTCAAGAGGCGATGGAGGAGGAGGCCCAGGGCGTAGACGTCGGTCGCCGTGGTCACCGGCTCGCCGCGGACCTGCTCGGGGCTCGCGTACTCGAGGGTCATGACCGGCTGCTCGGCCCGGGTCAAGCCGCGGGTCTCCTCGCTCGCCGCGCCGGGCAAGAGCTTCGCGATCCCGAAGTCGAGGAGCTTCACCTCGCCTTCGGCGGAGACCAGGATGTTCGCCGGCTTGAGATCGCGGTGCACGACCAGGTTGCGGTGGGCGTGCTCGACCGCTGCGCAGACGGTGAGGAAGAGCCGGAGCCGCTCGGCGACCGGCAACCCGCGCTCCTCGCACCAGGCGTCGATGGCCTCGCCGTCGACATACTCCATCACCAGGTAGGGCCAGCCTTCGGCCGTCGCGCCGCCGTCGTAGAGCCGGGCGATCCCCGGGTGGTGAAGGCTCGCCAGCGTCTGCCGCTCGGCGCGAAAGCGGCGCACCAGCTCGTCCGAGAGCGGCCCCGAGCGCAACAGCTTGACCGCCACCCGCTGGCGGAAGTCGTCCGCGCGCTCGGCGAGATGAACCTCTCCCATGCCGCCCCGGCCCAGCGTGCCGACGATCCGGTACGGGCCGACCC
The DNA here is from genome assembly GCA_963739795.1 of uncultured Acidobacteriota bacterium. Lineage (GTDB taxonomy): Bacteria > Acidobacteriota > Thermoanaerobaculia > Multivoradales > DATKCC01 > CAVUBL01. The sequence goes on from CAVUBL010000017.1 coordinate 184,255, forward strand.
GGCGGCCGGTGAGGTCGCCGGGTCGAATCGCGGTGCCCAGCTCGTGCGCCTCGGCCGCCACCGCCAGCTCGATGAAGTCGCCGGCCGCCTCGTGGGATGCGAGCAGGGAACGGAGCTCGGGGGCCAGGTCGAAGTCTTCCGGCGCCAGACGCTCGAGGAAGGTCTCTCGCTCCCCGGGGGCGAGGCTCACGGCCCGGGCGAAGAGCTCCTTGAGGCGCGTCCCGCGCTCCAGCGGCTCCCCGGTAGCGCCCGAGCTCATCCCGTCCCCCGCTCCGAGTCGCCGGAGGAGGCCGCCTCCGCCCGCGACAGCTCGCGGTAGAGCCAGGCCCGCGCCATGGCCGACTCGCGCTTGACCGTGGTGGGCGAGACGTCCAGGGCCTCGGCGGTCTCCGCGACGGACAGGCCGGCGAGGAATCTAAGCTCCACGACCTCCTCCTGGCGGGGGTCGAGCTCGCCCAGGCGGGCCAGCGCCTGGTCGAGGGCCAGGAGGTCGAAGGCGGTCGCGGGCACGCTCGGCTGGGCGCCGCCCAGCGTCACGCGCAGGGCCAGGCCGCCGCGCTTGGCCGTGCGCCGGGCCCGGGCGTGGTCCACCAGGATCTGGCGCATGGCCCGGGCGGCCAGGACGTAGAGCTGCGGCCGGCCTCCGAGCTCCAGGTCCGCGACCTGGCTGAGCTTGAGGTAGGCCTCGTGGACCAGGGCGGTGGGCTGGAGGGTGTGGTCGCGGCGCTCGGTGCTCATCGCCCGGCCGGCGAGGCGCCGGAGCTCGTCATAGAGCTGGGGGAGAAGGGTGTCGAGCCGATCGGATGAGGAATCCATGATGCGAGCGAGCCTGATCGCGAGCGAGGCCCAGGGTCCGCCGTTGCGCCGACGGCGGTCCCGGATCCTACGAAGCTTCCAGGTTGGAGCTTCAGCGTAGCACCTGGGCTTCGGAGCCGCCGGGTGTCCGAGCCCGCGGGGTGGTAGATTTCCGCCTCGTGCCGAGGACCTCCGACGACATGAGAATTCGCCGAATGACGCGCGGCGAGCTGGACACGCTGGTCGAATGGGCGGCCCGGGAGGGCTGGAACCCGGGGCTGGACGACGCCGAGGTCTTCTGGGCCACGGACCCGGAGGGCTTCATCGCCGCGGAGATCGGCGGCGAGCTGATCGGCGGCGGCTCGATCGTCACCTACGGCCGGAGCTACGGCTTCATGGGCTTCTTCATCATGCGGCCAGACCACCGCGGCCACGGCCTGGGCGACCGTCTCTGGAACGAGCGGAAGCGACGCTTGCTGGCGCGCCTCGACCCGGACGCGAGTGTGGGCATGGACGGCGTCTTCGACATGCAGCCCTACTACGCCCGCGGCGGGTTCCAGTTCGTCTGTCGCGATCTGCGCTTCGAGGGGCGGGGCCCGACACGGGGCAGGGAGGCGCCGGCGCCCGCGGGCGTCGTCGAGGCGAGCTCGGTTCCGTTCGCGTGCCTCGACGCCTACGATCGCCGGCACTTCCCGGCGCCGCGGAGCGCCTTCCTGCGGGAGTGGATCCGCCGCCCGGGGGGACACGCCCTGGCCGCCCTCGACGGGGACGAGGTGCGCGGCTTCGCGGTGATGCGTCCGTGCCGGGTCGGCCACAAGATCGGTCCGCTCTTCGCGGCGAATGCCGACGTGGCCGAGCGCCTCTTCGTGGCCCTGGCCGCGCGGGTGCCGGGCGAGCCGATCTTCCTGGACGCTCCGGAGGTCAACCGCGACGCCATGGCGCTCGCCGAGCGCCACGGAATGAGCGAAGTCTTCGGCTGCGCCCGCATGGTCCTGGGCCCGGTCCCGGAGCTGCCGGACGCCGAGATCTTCGGCGTCACCACCTTCGAGCTGGGCTGAGCGCCGGGCCGCCGGCGGCGGCAGAGTCCCACGTCGGCGCCGAGGCGCGGTAGGACGGCCGCGGGCGGCTCCTTCAGTCCCGGAAGGCCGCGGTCAGAAACCTGAGGACGACGGCGCGCCGGATCGGAGCGACGAGGGGCTCGAGCGCGTCGGCCGAGATCGGCGGCGGGGGTGGCGGAGCGGGCTCGAGAGCCAGCGCGGGAAGAGGGAAGAGGCGGGCGAGCTCCTTCTCGGGGGCGGTCCGCGCCGTTTCCATGCGGTGCGCCGGGGAGGTGAGCATCTGATAGGCGCCGTGGATGGCGGCGAATCGGTCCGGGGCGAGCTCGGGCGGGTAGCGCCGCACCAGCTTGCGGTACGCGGCGGCGATCTCCTCGGGGCCGGCGCCGGGGGCGAGGCCGAGGGTGGCGAAGGGGCTGTCCGCGGTCGAGGTCATGGCGTGGGTTCGGGGTCCGGGCTCGCGTTCGGGGTTCGAAGCTCCTAGCCCAGGTCGAGGTCGAGCTGGGCCGCCTCCGGCTCGTCCCGCCGGCGCTTGCCGCGGCCGTCGCCGGGCGTGGCGCTCGCCGCCTTCTCGGTCGCCGGCCGCCGGCGGCGCGGGCGACTCTTCCGGCGGGGCGCGGGGCCACGGCGACCCAGGGCGCGCCGGGCGTTCTCCACGGTGTCCACCGCCTCGAGCGCGCCCTCGAGCGTCCGTTGCGCCGGGCCGTCGAGCTCGGTGGCGAGCAGGCGCTCGATGCGCTTGGCGAGCTTCCGAAGCCTCGCCGACGAGGCGCTCAGGGCGAGGATCGGAACGGCGCGCCACCATCGCTGCCAGCGGTCGTCGAGACGATCGATCACCGCCTCGGAGAGGTCGCGGAGCGCCGCCAGGGCGCCCTCGGGCATGCTGGGCTCGAGGGTGGGCTCCAGCACCTCGACGGCGAGGAGAGCGGTCTCGTAACCCGACTCGGCGCCGAGGAAGGTCCGCACCTTCTTCCGGGCCTCGGCCGCCTTCGGCCGCCAGCAGTCGAGGGCCAGCTCGACGGCGGAAAACCCCGAGGTCGCGCCCAGGGTGGCCCTCAGGGGTTCCAGCTCCTGGCGTACCAGCTTGCAGCCCTCGGCTGCCGTCTGGGGCCCGAGCCACGGGAGCCCCGGCGCCTCGACCAGCAAGGCGCCGAACGCCGGCGCCGCCCGGCGGGCGACGCCCTCCGAAACCTCGGACCAGTCGGTCTCGGCGAACAGGGGGCGAAGGGCCTCGAGAGCCGGCGCCAGGCAGGCCGGGTCTTCCAGCGCCACCTGGGCCATCACTCGCAGGGCGGTCTCGCGCTCGAACGGCTGGATCGCACCGCGGCGCTCGAGGTGCCCTTCGAGCGCCCGCCGGCACCGAAGGTCCCCGCCGGCGATCGCTCCGGTGAGGCCCGCGATCAGCAGGCCCGCGTCGCCGGGGAGGTGGTCGAGAAGGGCGGCGGCGGCGCCGGCAAAGTGCTCGCAGAAGGCGACCAGCTCGCACAGGTCGAGGAGCTCGTCGCGCAGGACGCGGGCGACCTCGCCCCGCTGCTCGGCGGGGAATCGGCGGCCGATCTGGGCGGCCATCTCCTCGATCCGCACCACCGCGGCGTGGGGGGGCGACTCGACCGGCTCGTCCCCGAACAGGGCGTCGTAGTCCTCGATAGGTTCCGCCTGGCCGCGCGCCCAGAGCTCGAGGCTCCAGAGCGCCGCGAGATCGGATGCCTGGGACTCGGTGCGGGCCCGCGCCCGGAGGAGGCCGGTCAGCTCCTCGAGCCGGCCGTCGGCGAGGAGCGTCCGGGCCCGCCGCGCCTCGTGGAGGGCCTTGCCGGCGGCACCGGTGGGGAGGTCGGCCTCCGGCTCCACCAGCTCCGGGCGCGCCGCGGCGACGGTGGCCAGGCCCTCGGCTCCCTCCTTGGCCATCACCGTCTCGAGCACTCCTCGCCAGGCGAGGTGCACGGCGTGGCCGAGCGGGGCGAGGAGCGGTGGGGCGGGCTCCGCCAGGGCGGTCGCCAGGGCTCGTGCCAGGGCGCCGCCGGGCCGGCGGAGCTCGTCGAGGAGGATCCGGCTCGCCGACTCCTCGGGGTGCGCCCGGGCCAGCTCCTTCTCGATCCTGTCGAGAGCGCCGAGCAGGGCCAGGAGCCGTTCGGCGCCGTCGAGGAGGCGCCCGACGGCGGCGTCGCCGGAGTCCGGCGCCTCCCGGAGCCGGCGCAAGGCCAGGCCCAGGGCCTGGCCCGCGCCGCCTCCCACCCGGTGCTCGGCGGCCTCGAGCCGGCGTAGCGCCAGGAGAAAGTCCCGGGCCGCGCGCAGCAAGGGATGGCGCAGGCGGATCCGCCCCGCCGGGGGGAGCGCGGCGGCCGCGGCGCCGGCTGTCTCGTCGGCCAGCTCCCGGAGCCGGCCGATCTCTCTCAGATCGCCTGCCGGTGCGCCGCGGGTCCGGCCGTCGCCGGCGGCCAGGGCGAGCAGCCGGGGCACCAGCTCGCGGCCCCGGCCCGGCTCCAGGCCGCCGGCGGTGGCCAGGGCCTCGAGCTTCGCCCGCCCGGCGTCGAGGCGGCCGGCGGCCAGATCGACCACGGCCGCCGCGAGCTTCGCCAGGGGAGGCCGGCGGCCCGCCGGCCCCATGGAGGGGAGAAGCTTCGTCAGGCGGTCGAGGTCGCCGGCCGCCAGGGCCCCCGCCAGGGCGCGGTCGGCGACCTCGGCCCAGCGCGCTCCCAGGGGACCTGCGGTGGGGTCTTCGAGCTCGGCGGCGGCCAGCTTCAAGAACTCCTCGTCGGCGCCCCGGCGCTCGAGCTCCCCGAGGCGATCGGCGAGACCGTCGCGATGCTTCTGCTGCTTCTTGCGGGCCCGCTTACGAGCCATCGACGGCGCCTTCTTCGGCCTGCTCCAGGAGCTCGAGCAGCTCCTCCTCGACGCGGTCGAGGGCTTCCGGGTCGCTCTGCGGGTCCTCCAGGCAGTCGCCGTAAGCCGAGGCCGCCGCCTCGATCCGCTCCTTGAAGTCGCCCTCGGGCATCTCGGCGGCCAGGGCGCGGGCCTTGCGCAGGATGTAGTTCTCCACCGGCCGGTCTCCCGGCGCGTCGGGATCTTGGCCGCGGGTGCGCGTGCTGAGCGTGACCTCGCTCCGGTTGTCGGTGCCCTTCTGGTGCACCGTCACCCGGATGATTCCGTCGAGGTCGTAGCGGAACTCGACCACCACCGGGCTGTCCTCGGGCGCCGGCAGCAGGTCGAAGAGGAACCGCCCGATCAGGGTGTTCGCGCTGCAGCGGGGGCTCTCCCCCTGGTAGACCTCGACGCTCACCACCTTCTGGCGGTCGACGGTGGTGAAGTAGACCTGCGAGCGGGTGGCTGGGACTTGGGTGTTGCGCCGGATGATGACCGAGAAGTGGTCGGCCTCGACCCCGGCCGAGTCCATGTCCTCGGCGAGGGTGAAGACGTTGTCCAGGGTCTTGACGCCCAGGGAGTGGGCCGCCACGTCGACCAGGATGTGATCGAACAGCCGGCCGTCCAGGATCGCCCCCTGGACCGCGGCCCCCAGAGCCACGCACAGGGCCGGATCGACGGCGTGCTCCACCGGGCAGGCGAAGCGCTCGGCGAGGAGCTCCTGGACCCGGGGGATGTGGGTCGAGCCGCCGACCAGAATCACCCGATCGACGCCGCCGGCGGCGAGGCGGGCCTCGGCGACCGCCCGGTCGACCTCGGTGACGGTGCCGGCGAGCAGCTCCTCGATCGCCTCTTCGAAGGTGCTCCGCGCCACCTCGACGTCCAGGTGGCAGCCGTCGACGAGCGCCTCCTCGATGACCCGGGCGAAGGGGCGGGTCGAAAGCTCGATCTTGGCCCGCTCGGCGGCGTCCTCGAGCCGTACCGAGAGGCGGAGGTCCGCGGGCGGCTCGCGGCCGGCGGTCTCCCGCAGGCGCTCGCCGAGGTGCTCGGCGAGGAGCTGGTCGAAGTCGTCGCCGCCCAGGTGGTTGTCGCCGCCACTCGCCCGCACCTCGTTGAGGCCGCCGCCGATCTCGACGACCGAGACGTCGAAGGTGCCGCCGCCGAGATCGTAGACCAGCACGAGCTGGGTCTCGCGGGGGGCCGCAGCGCCGGCCGGCTCCGCCGCCGCTCGCCGGACGGAGGCGGCACGGGGCGCGATGGGCCGGGCCACCAGGCGGTCGTAGACCATGGCCGCGGCGGTCGGTTCGTTGAGCAGGCGCACCACCTCGAGGCCGGCCAGCTCACCGGCGCGCACAGTGGCCCGGCGCTGGGCGTCGCCGAAGTAGGCGGGCACGGTGATCACCGCCCTCGCGATGGGCTCGCCCAGCTCCTCCTCGCCGCGCTCCTTGAGGTAGCGGAGGATCTCGGCCGAGATCTCCTCGGGCAAGAGGTGCCGGTCGCCGATCGCCACCGCCTCCGACTCGCCCATCCTCCGCTTGATCGACCGCACCGTCCAGGCGGGCTCCACGAGGCGCCGGTTGCGCGCCCTGCGCCCGACCAGGAAGCGGCCGCTCTCCCGCTCCAGGCTGACCACCGAGGGCACCAGCGGATCGCCGTCGATGGCGATGGGGCGGGGGCCGCCCGGGTCCATCACCGCCAGGCACGAGTTGGTGGTGCCGAGGTCGATTCCGAAGATCCTGCCCGCCATGCGATTCGTCCTAACGGTCCTGGCTGTTCTGAGTGCCCTGGCCGTCCTGGACGTCCGGTCCGCCTTCGGGGTCCGGCCGGCGGTTGACCACGACCTGCGCCGGCCGGACGACCCGCTCGCCCAGCCGGTAGCCGGGGAGGATCTCCTCGGCCACCACCCGATCCGGCAGATCCCGCCGCTCGACCACGCCGCACGCCCGGTGCCAGCGGTCGTCGAACGGCCGGCCCGCGGCAGGGATCGCCTCGAGCCCCACGGAGTGCTGGAGGTTGCGCACCCGGATCTGAAGCAACGAGAGCCCCTCGCGGAGAGAGCGGGGCAGGTCCTCCGGTGGCGGACCGCCCGACAGGGGCGGGACCTCCTCTCCGGCGAGGCGGCGGAGCTGGAGGAGGGCGCCGTCCAGCTCGAGAAGGGTCCGGATCTGCGGCTCGCTCAGGACCCACCCGTCCGATTCGCTCCGGCCGGCGGATCCGGTGGCCCCGGCCCGCTCCGGCAGCCGTTCGATCGCCTCCTCGACCCGCGCCTGGAAGAGCTCCTGCGCGTGCCCCTGACGCAGAACGGTGCGACGCAGCCTGCTCACCTCTTCGGCCAGCGAGGAAAGCGCCGCGTCGGCGTCGTCGGTACGCGCCTCGGCGCTCGGCCCGTCGTCGTCGTGGCGATGGAGGAAGGTCATGGCGGTCTCGGGTGGAGATGCTACACCGGCCGAGGCCGGGCCGTACTCCCGAACGACCTGAAATCGCGCAGTCGAGCGACGGCCGACCGTAGCCCAGGCGACGCAGGAGCTCCAGGTGCTCGGGTTCGGTGAAGCAAAACAGGAACGTCTCGCGGAAGGCGGTTTCCAGGATCGGCCGTTCGGCCGGCTCGGTGCGGCTCGCTGCTCCCGCGCTCATCGCCCCGCCTCCCGGAGGAGCTCCCTCAGGATCCGGCCGCTCCGCCGGAGCGTCTCGTCGGGCACGGAGAGCAAGTAGTGGGCGAAGGCCAGCGGCTGGACCCGGAAGTCTGCGAGGCCGGAGAGGAGGAGCGGCAGGGTGTCGCCGCGGTAGAGGGAGGCTCCCACCGGATGGCCGTGGTGGAGCAGGTGGAGCCGGCGGTCGGCGTCTTCCTGGAAGCGGAAGCCGGGAGGTCGCTCGGCGACGGCCAGGGCCGCCGCGGCGAGGTAGGCGAGGTCCGGCGCCTGGAGCACGAGGCGGGGCTCGCGCTCGCCGGCGGCGATGCAGGCCCAGCGGGGCTCCTCGTCCTCCTCTCTCCAAAGTCGCTTGATCTACGCCGAATTTACGCCAGATACAAACAGAAGTCAAGCGGCCCTTCAAGCGTTGCGGCGGGAGATCCCGCACACGAATCGCGTCCTCCTATGCAGAGCCGGGCCGCCCCGGCCGTGCACGAGGACGCCATGACGACGACCCACAGCCCACCGGACCGCCCAACCGCCGGGCCGAAGCTCCTCACTCGAGTGCGCGAAGCGATCCGCGTCCGACACATGAGCCCCAAGACGGAGAAGGCCTACGTCCACTGGATCCGCCAGTTCATCCTCTTCCACGGCAAGCGCCACCCTCAGGAGATGGCCCGTGTGCTCGCCGCCCTCGATGGTGCCCCGAGGCTCGTCGCCTTGCTGCTCTACGGCTCAGGCCTTCGTCTGGCAGAGTCCCTCCGCCTCCGCGTGAAGGATCTCGACTTCTCCTACCACCAGATCACCGTGCGAGACGGCAAAGGTGGGAAGGACCGTGTGACCATGCTTCCGGCGAGACTCGAGGCGCCGCTACGGAGGCACCTCGAGGGCGTGAAGCAGCTCCACCAGCAGGACCTCCGGGCCGGCTACGGCCGGGTCGCCCTCCCGAACGCTCTTGGCCGCAAGTACCCGAACGCGCCCACGGAGTGGGGCTGGCAGTACGTCTTCCCCTCGGCCACACTCGCCCGAGACCGCGAGGACGGAACCCTCCGCCGTCACCATATGAGCCCCCGCACCATCCAGAAGGCCATGAAAACCGCCGTCCGGAGAGCCGGCGTTCCCAAGCCGGCCACCTGCCACACGCTGCGCCACAGCTTTGCCACGCATCTCCTCGCCCAGGGCTACGACATCCGCACCCTCCAGGAGCTCCTGGGCCATCGCAGTGTCACAACCACGATGATCTACACCCACGTACTCAACCGGGGCGGCCGTGGCGTCCAGAGCCCCGCAGATGCCCTGGATCTCTGAGAGGAGCGTGCAGAGTGACGTCAGGTTGCGCACCACCCTCCGATCGGGCCCTCCCGTCTGTGCTTATCCGAATCGCGAAAATCTGCCTAGGCGAACCCCGAGAGTTCGCGTTGACAGTGTCGTCCAGCCTCGTATAGAGTCCAAAGAGCCAGTAATTGCAGGAGGATGCCGAATGGAGCACCGGAACCGCCGCCGACCTATCCGACCCACCGGAGTTCGCAATCCCGGCGAGCCCGTTCGGTTACTCACCCGTTGAACTAAACCGCTCCGCGGTAGCTTTCAAAAACATTTAGTTTCCAGCTTGTTCCGACCGTTCGGCGGGAGCCGGCGCGGTAACCTGCTTTCGTGGACAACTCTCTATGAAAGGAGGCTTCGCTATGAGTGTTCTACGTCGTCGGATGGAGGAGGAGCTTCGGCTCCGGGGATTCAGCGAGAAGACGGTGGTGGCCTACATCGGGGCGGTACGGCGGTTCGCCGAGCACTTCGGTGCCTCGCCCGACACGCTGGGGGCACAGGACGTGCGCTCGTACCTCCTGGAGCTGACGGAGCGTCGCAAGTGTGCCTGGTCGACGGCAAACCAGGCGCTGTGCGGGATCAAGTTCTTCTACCGGCACGTGCTGGAGCGACCGTTGGAGATCCAGGGCATGCCGTTTCGCAAGCGCAAGCAGCCAGTGCCGGCCGTGCTCACCGAGACCGAGGTGGCGCGCCTGCTCCTGGCTCCGATGTCACTGAAGACACGAGCGATCATGATGACGTTGTACTCGGCGGCGCTACGACTGTCGGAGGCGACGCATCTTCAGCCACAGGACATCGATTCGGAGTCGATGTCGATTCGGGTCCGACAGGGCAAGGGTGGCCGGGACCGGGTGGTGATCCTCGCGAGCAAACTTCTTCTCGTCCTGCGGGAGTACTGGAAGCTCTACCGGCCGGGCCCCTGGCTGTTCTACGGTCAGACCAAGGACCGGCCCATCGATCCACGGGGGGTTCAAAGAGCGGTGCGCCGGGTGGCCAAGACCGCGGGTCTGCGCAAACGGGTCACACCGCACGTCCTACGTCATAGCTGCGCAACGCACTTGATGGAGCAGGGTGCGAGCCTGCGCCATATCCAGGAGCTCCTGGGCCACAAGAGTCTCAAGACGACCGAGATCTATACCCGGGTGAGCCCCAGCCGGGTGGCCGCCGTGCTGAGCCCCCTCGACCGACTCCCGATCGAGCAGCTGATCGCCGGCGGCTGACGCTCGAGCATCGGTGGCTGCCTCGACTGGGATCGAGGTGGCCGAGATCGTCCGACGCTTCGGAGAGAGCTTCCTCGCGGCCTACGGCGCGTCGATGCGTCGTGAGCATCGCCGTGTGCTGGGGGCGATCGAAGCGTGCCGGACCGCGGCCCTGGGAGGCCACCTCTACCGCTGCCCGCGGTGCGCGTACGAGACGCCGATCTACAACTCGTGCCGCAACCGTCATTGCCCGAAGTGCCAGGCCCTGGCCTCGGCGCGCTGGGTAGAGGCGCGTCAAGCAGAGCTTCTACCCGTGCCCTACTTCCACCTCGTCTTCACCGTGCCGGAGGCGCTCCGGCCCCTGTTCCGTCGCCATCCTCGGCGTCTCTACGGGTTGCTCTTCCGCACGGTGGCCGACAGCTTGCTCGAGGTCGCGGCCGACCCCCGGCATCTGGGCGCCCGGATCGGCTTCCTCGCCATCCTCCACACCTGGACCCAGACGCTGCTCTACCACCCCCATCTCCACGTCGTCGTGCCCGGCGGTGGACTGACTGCAGACAGGGTGCGCTGGGTGGGCTGCCGGCCGGGCTATTTTCTGCCGGTCCGCGTGCTCTCGCGGCTCTTCCGGGGCAAGCTCCTGGCCGGCCTGAAGGAGCTTCACGCTCGAGGCGACCTCGACAACCCCGGCCCCTTGGAGCCGCCGCCGCTCGATCCCGGGCGCTTCGCCGAGCTCCTGGCGCCGCTCTACGAAAGCGAGTGGGTGGTCTACGCCAAGCCGCCCTTCGGAGGCCCCCGGCGGGTCCTCGCCTACCTCGCCCGCTACACCCACCGCGTGGCGATCTCGAACCACCGGCTGCTCCGTCTCGAGGGCGAGCAGGTCGTCTTCACCTGGCGTGACCGGGCCCACGGCGATCGGCAGCGGACGATGCGGCTCCACGCCCACGAGTTTCTCCGGCGCTTCCTGCTCCACGCCCTGCCGGATGGCTTCGTGAGGATCCGATCGTATGGCCTGTTGGCCAACCGAGACCGCCAGCACAACCTCGAACGCTGCCGGCAGGCTCTCGGCGCTGAACCGCCCGAGCCAGTACCGAGCCAAGACGCCGGCTGGGCTGAGCTCCTCGCCCGGCTCACCGGCGCCGATCCCACCCGGTGTCCGCAGTGCGGCAAGGCCCTGCTGCTCGTCGTGGGCGAACTCGCCGCACGAGGTCGAGCGCCACCTTCAATCGGGAGCCCCTCGTGAACCCTGGGGTCCGGAAACCTCGCCCCGGACACGGGAGCTTTGCGTCTCCCTCTCGCAATCGAGTACACTCGCAACCAGCTCATGGTGCCGCAAGGACCGTCGCTACGCTCCCGGAGCCCGATGCACCGCTCCGGAAACCCTCTGCGAGGGCTTCGAGAGGGGCGTGTGCCGCTGCACCCTCCGTGCTCTTCGCCGGGAGGGCAGGATAGAAGCCCCATAGGCGCTGGTGCCGCGCGGCCCGCGGTTTCGTTCAACCAGGTTCTATCTAAAGCCCGGGGACGAGGCCCCGGACCCAGAACCGCCGACGAGGGCTTCAGATAGAACCCTCTTCGTTCTACGGACCTACAGCGCGGTCGAAGGATAGTGGTTGCTTTGAAACGGGAGAATCGTGCCTGAGATTTCGAGATTCTTTGGTGTCATCATCCGGATGTATGTGGAGGCAGGCGAGCAGCATCATCGGCCGCACTTCCACGCCTACTACCAAGGGGACGTGGTCATCTGCGGCGTCGATGCTGTGGAGATTCTGGCCGGCGGGCTTCCTCGGAGGCAGCTACGGCTGGTCGAAGCGTGGGCCGAGTTGCATCGCGACGAGCTCCTGATGAACTGGCGTCTCTTGCAGGACGGCCGGCCACCGCGTATGATTGAGCCTCTTCGGTGAGGATCACGCCATGGCACACCCTATTCATCGCGTCACCTCAGTCGGGGTCACTGGAACCTATCGAGTCCGCATCGGCTTTGATGACGGGACTTTCCGGGAGATCGACTTCGAGCCGATCCTCGAAGGCGAGCTCTACGGACCGCTCCGCGATCCAGAGCTGTTCGCCGAGGTCCAAATCGATGCGGAGGTACACACGCTCGTCTGGCCCAATGGAGCTGACTTCGACCCTGCCATTCTTCACGACTGGCCGGAGCACGAAGAAGCGATGCGAAGCCTCGCAAGACGGTGGGCGCTCGCGAGCGTGTAAGCGCCGTAGAACCCGGCTTCTGCACCGGTCGGCTACGCCGCCGGTGAGAAGCGGCACCGTTCGGCGCCACCTAGGCAACACACAGTGCTGATCGAAGGCGAGCCAGAAGAGGTAGAGAAGAAATGAGACGATTGCTCGGGGAGATTCATAGACTGGCGCGGGACGACGGCTTCACGGTCTTTCAAAATGAAGTGGTTCGGGACTTCTATGACGCCCTTGGCCAGGGATATTCGAACGGGGAGAATGAGGTCGCGCTAGTAGAACGTCTTGTGGAAGCGGCACAGGGAAAGAGGTATGGCCCCATCTCCCTTCATAGTGCGATGCTACATGGGTCGAGATCCTACGTAGAGTTCAATTACCGCGACCAACCCGTGACCAAGGAACTCGGGGACATGGCCATCCTGTCTGTGGTTACAGCTGGGGGTGAGCGCCTCCTCCAGCGCATTACCATTGTGCAGAACAAGAGGGCAAGCGGGAAGAGCTGGGGGCTGGACGAAGAGCAGCTATTCATGCTGAAGAACTTCCCTCCCTTTTCTGGTTACCGGGGAATCTTCAAGGGACGCGACGATGTAACTTTCCGCGATTCAAGCGGCTGTCTCGGATCATACGGTTTACTCGCGGAGCCCGGGGAGATGCTCTTTGCATCCGCTCGCTTGGTGTCCGAGTTTTCGTCAGGGAAGAAGTCTCTGTCCCAGAACGACATCGCGGCACCGGACGCAGCGGTACCAACCAACCATCGCAACGAGGGATTCCCGTTGTTGTGGCCTCACCCGCGGTTTCACCCAAAGGAATGGATGTTCGTGTTGGAGGAGTGGTTTCACGAATTTGGGCCTGGGCCCTTCCCCTTTTCAAATGGTATGAACTTCCTTGGGAATGTCTTATTTGGGCGTGACCTATACGACTTGACCCGCTCATGGACTCGCATTTCAATCGGTGAGCCGACGTGCGTGGCCAATGTAGTTGTCAACGACACAGTCGACGCATTCTCCAACTTTCTGCTTAGAAGCGCTGGCCTCGGCGAGTTGGCAAAGTTCCCGTCCGATGAGCTTTTCGGTGATCGGCATTTTGAAGGCCAGATGGCGGTCTTAGCCGTGCACCTTAGAGTAGAATAGGTTCGGTATGCTCGTAATGGTGGCACGGCGCCGAACCACGCTGCTGAACCGGGCGGCTGCGCCGCCGGTTAGCAGCCACCACGTTAGGCGGCGGGGCAACCGCCATCATCTCGAACCTGTTACAGGAGGGCTAGCAATGCCGGTTGAACCTTGCCCTGACTGCGGTAATAAAGTCTCTACCTTGGCGAGTGCATGCCCCAACTGTGGTCGCCCTATGGGGTCGGGTGCTGTTCCGCCACCCGCGAAAGACTTTTCCGAAGAATACGACCTGCCCGCGAACGGGGTATCAGTCGAAGAGGCTCAGCGCAAGCAGGCGCAGCCGGCTCAGATCGGCTGTCTCGTGATTATCATCGTTGGCGCTTTGTTCTATTTCCTTGGCAATTCGCCAAAAGGTAGCTCGGGGCCTCAGTCTCCACGACGGCCATCGTCGTCGACAGCAGCGCCTGCGCCTCCACCGCGCCCAGCTGGCCCACGACTTGAGTACAGCGGTTTCAATTGGTCTATCTCCCATAGCTACGCTACCGTGAACGGTCGCGTTACAAACATTACAGATCAACGTCTCGAGAACGTGATGGCTGTTGTTTCGTTCTTTGATTCGGGCGGCCAGTTCATCACCAGCGACGATGCGCTAATCGACTATAACCCGCTACTTCCCGGGCAAACGGCGCCCTTTACTGTGATGGCCAGGGCCAATCCGGCTATGGCGTCAGCCAGGCTGGAGTTCAAGGAATTGATGGGAGGGACGATCGAAGCTAAGGAGAAGTAGACTCGGCGCAGTGACCCGCCGCCTAACCCCTCGTTGCAGCGGACGCCACCCGGGTGTGATTAGATTAGAATCCCTGTCGTGTTCTGCCGGCGAACCTCTGGTGGGGCAGCACAAAACCCAGGCGGGTGTCGCCGCTGAACTTATAGTTGGGCGACGTCGGCATGACTAAGAGAGCGGGACCATGAAGAATGGATGCTCCCGGCACCGAGGCGAGGCAAGAGCACAACCGTTCCAGCGTGTTCTTTCTCGTTGGACTGGGGCTGCTCCTGCTTTCCTTTCTCATGGCAATCGGCATCGGCAAGACGGGCCTCGATCCTGCTCATTGGCTCGTCACTCTTGGTCTTTGGGTCGTTGCGCCGCTCTCTGTCATTTCCTGGATCTTGAGTTTCCGGGCCATACGGCGGAGACCTATTGTCGCAATGATCTGTGTCGCTGCCGCCTACCCCATTGGAGTAGCGCTGTACATCATGCTGCTTGTGAACCTCGGCGGCCTGCAGCCGTAAGATCGAGGAGAAACTCAGGGATGTCGCCCAACCAAGTCACTCCACCGGACGCCGCCGTGAAACGCTTTCGGCCAGGCGACCACTCTTGGGTGCAGGCTGTTTGGTGGCGCGGGCCAATCGGTGTCACGAACGGCGCCGGTGAGTTCCAACAACGTTAGCCGGCGGTGCGAAGGCCATTCGTATTCGGTCAGGTTTCGGGCGTCGAGACGCCAGAGGAGGTGCGATTGTGAGTAAGATGATTCGACTTGGGCTGTGTGCGTTGGTACTACTCGTAGGAAGCACACTTCCTGCAAAGAGCGGCCCCCGCGTGTGCACGAAATTTCTGGACGGTACGAAGCCCGGTTGGTGGCGCATCTATAACAGCTGCGACGACTGCAAGAAAGTCGTGGTGGACCATACGGGTGGCGCTCAGCCGATAACGGAAACGTTTCAGGTCCCCGCGCACTCTTCGATCGAGATTCAGCAGAAGAGACCCTACGATGTCCATCATCGATGAATCGACGTGCTAGACAGGAGAATTGGAGACATGACTTTCCGATACATGGCGCTATTCGCAGTCGCGATCTGTGTTCGTTGGAGCTCACCCGGCGCCCCGGAGAAACCTTCCGGGGCAGCCGCTGCCGCCACGACAGCGACATCAGCGGAGCCTGCCGCTGAAGTGCAGTTGGCCGCTGCGCTTGCGCGAGAGCAAGCTGAAGCCGAGTTCATTAAGAGACTCCTTGCGGCAGGTAAGACCTCGATGTCCGTCAAGACTAGTGCTGCTTGCTCGGGCTGTTGCTGTGCCTCAGGAAGCTATGGCAGTTGTGTCAACTCGAAGAAGGAGTGCGACGATCTTGGGGGCGCCTGTGTAGACGCTGCTCCCGGATGCTAAGCCAACAACGTTGTGGCTCCTTGGCCTCTCGGAGGCGGGTGTGGCCGCCGGCTAAAACTGGCTCCAGCGGACAAACGGGCTGTCGCCCGTTTGCCGCTGAGCTCATGATCCGTTGGCCGGCCCGAGCAGATTGAGACACGCTCTGGTTGAGCCTCGCCACTAGAATAGCCAACGACATGGACGCACTTGAACCCAAGGCGGAATTCCGAAGGGAAGTGCGGGCTGCTGCCCAAGAGGCTTTCAGCCTCCACGGTGAGATTGCGCGGACCCTGGCCGATGAGGCAGTCCGACCTCGGCATCTACCCCACGAACGAGCTGAGGCGATTGAGATGATCATGCAGCAGGGGTGGCAAGCCCATGCCTCGGTAGCCGTTCTACTTGAACGCCTCTTCTTTAAGGATGCAATAGTTATAACTCGCCGTCTTCTCGAGCTGAGCATCCAAGCTGCGTACATTCTTGCACCTGCGACGATTGAAGAGCAATCAGACCGCGCCCGTCGCTTCTTGGCGCGGCTTTGGTTCCAGACGCCTGAACGACTTCGACAAGCGTTGCTCTCAGAGCATGAGATCAGCCGGTGGGAATCCTGCTGTGAAGACTGGCGCCGCAACTGGCCGGCAAATCCACGAAAATGGTGGCCCCGCTTCTACGACATGTTTGACGAACTCGGTCTCGAAACGACTTATGAGACCGATAAGAGGTATCTGTCCAGCGCGAGCCACGGGCTACCTTGGCTCGCCCTGGGCGAGTACGCTTCAACCGAAGCCAGTTCGTATCGATACGAGCCGCTGGCGCTTTCACTCCACTGGAGTAATAGTTACTATATCGCCATAGCCTTTTGGTGGAACCAGGTTTTCGGTTGTCTAGATGATGACATCCTGTGGAACCTTCGGGCGCGTAGCGAGAGTATTAAGAAGACACCCAATGGACCAATGTCGTGGCACCTACGGAAGTAGTCCGTGGTCTGGCTGAGGCAGCCGGCCGAACCACGCGCTGGTGCGGGCGGCTGCGCCGCCGCACAGCTCAACGTTCGGCGCACTTGAATCGGTGATGACGGCTTCAACATCTTTGCGCGGCTTGTTCGAAGCGAGAGGGTACGTTGTTCTCAAAGAGTTGGTGCCGGCAACCGACCTCGACGTCCTTCGGGCTGAGGCAGATCAACTGCTCGTTGACAGCCCTGATCGCGGTGGCGTGCGGAACGTCCTAACGAAGTCTCCACTCTTCAATGATCTTGCTGCTTCCGCAGCGCTCACGAGCATTGCAGAGGAGGTCCTCGGGCCCGAGGCGAGGCCGACCAAGCTGACCGTCTTCGACAAGACTCCCGGGGCCAACTGGAATGTGCCGTGGCACCAGGACCTGACCATCACGGTGAACGAGCGAGTCGATGTCCCGGGCTACGGGCCGTGGAGCGTCAAGGATGGCCTTCCGCATGTTCAGCCGCCCGTGGATGTTCTGGAGGACACTCTCGCCATCCGGGTCCACTTGGACAACACGCCGACACTCAACGGTGCACTTCGCGTTCTGGCTGGCACCCATACGCTCGGCCGGCTCTCGAGATCAGCAGTTGCTGAGCTCTGCGATAGAGTCGAGGCTACGGATTGTCCAGTGCCAGCCGGCGGCGCCATGCTCATGAGCCCATTGCTTCTCCATGCCTCGAGTCGCGCAACTTCACCGTGTCGTCGCAGGGTGCTCCACTTCGAGTACAGTGCTGCGGCGCTCCCTGAGGGGCTGGATTGGTCGTGCTCGTAGGTGCGCCGAACCCCCGCTTGCACCGGTCGGCTGGCGCCGCCGGTGAAGCGCAAAGCCGTTCAACGGCCGAGGCTGTGAAAAGAGAAGGATTGATAGGTGGGCCGAGAAAGCCGGCGAGTCTTGTGAGGACAGCGGCCCATGTGCGGCCGTCGCCCAATCCTGGCTGCGCCCCCCTCCCAGCGGCTTCGTCCAACGTGGGCGTAGAACATTCCAGAGCTCGTCGAAGCGCGGTGCCGCGACCGAAGGTTGGCCGCTCCGACAAGCGGTAGTGCCCTTCGGTCGGCTGTGCGGCGAGCGTCTGTGGCTCAAGGGCACGAACTGGGCTGCTGGGAATCCTCGGCATGGAGTGCGCGAGGCCCGCTTCGCGAAACGCTTCTGCCCTCCGCGGCCACTACATCCAGGAGTCAGCGCGCCGTGTTGGAATTGCCGTTGAACCCCTCACGGAGCGGGCGCGAAAGGCGCGCCGCTCAGTTCAAGGCCGTTAGCCGCTCGTGCGCGGGCGTGAGATAGCAGATGCTGCGTTCTAGAGCCTTAACAGGTTGTACTTATAGCGACTCTCATCGGAGTGGCTTGGCGGGTATTTCGCGCAAGCCAATGCTCGACGCCGCCAAGGCCGGCCTGCAAGGTCTTCCCAATATTGAGGCTCTGAATGAAGAACGCAGGACCAATGCACAGATTGTCGGTGGGGTAAAAGCACTACTCATAGGCGTGTTCTTCACATGGAGACAACTCCAGATTTCGGAACAAGGTCAGCTTACGGATCGCTCCACCCGCGCTGTAGATCACTCGGTAGTAACAATGTGGAAGTAGAGTGGGAGGAATCAACAACTTGAGCGAATCGCTATGGATTCGCCTAGGGACCGAAAGCCGGTTGCTGAGCTGATTTGCTCATTCCTCCGCCGTCGAGAACGGACTGAAGAAGAAGGCTGGCCCGACAAGCAACGTGTTCGAGATCCTCCGTCACGAGACGATAAGCTCTTTCCATCGGCCCTAAGGTCTGTGGGTTGGGAGCCAACGTGCCAGAGGATGTCCGAGCTGCGGTGACTGTGTTAAGATGTCGAAGTGGACAGTGGAAGGAGACGCATCCCCTCTTCCTCGACGGAGCGGACCTCCGAAGGACTGACCTCAAGGGCACCGACCTCCGTGGAGCGAGCTTAGTGGGGGCACGTTTGGAAAGCTCGATCCTTGATGGAGCGAAGATGAAGAAATGTGATCTGCTAATGAGCAAGGCGGCCAAGGCGTCTATGGTTAAGGTAGACCTCGGCATGCGAGGATCACATGGGCTGATTTGAGTTTCGCCGACCTACGCGAGGCAGACCTTCGAAAGGCGTTCGCAGGAGATTGGTCGGAGATGGACGACGAAGAGGAGGAGTCCCTAGGATGGTCGAGAGATCGGCCTTCTGTGAAACTAGATGAGGCAGATTCTTAAAAGGAGCCACTATTTCCGGAGCAAGCATCTTTGGAGCGCGCGTTGAAGGAGCCGACTTGAGCGGTATCGAAGGACTGAACGTCGACCAGATCAAATACATGTTCGCTAACGAAGAGACTCGGTGGCCTGGGTATGCGGGGAAGGTCGAGGAAGGTAGCGGCTAACCCCTCGGCGAAGCTGTCACGGCCCGCGGGCCGCGCCGCTTACCTCATTCACGTTGGGCGGAGTGCAGAGAGCGGAACGTGTTATGGTGAAAAGAGTGATGTCGGAGGGGATACCGATGAGAACGAACTCTGTTCTAGTGCTACTCGTCAGCTCCTTGGCACTGACGTTGAGCGCGTGCAATTCCGGGGACTCCGTATCTGAGGCGGGCGTGGAAGGTTCGGACGATTGGCGAACGGCCAAGGGTATCGCTGGGTAGTCGGATCTCGGACAAAGAAGTTACCTACACGGTCTACGATGAGAAGATATATGATGCTCCGATCAAGACTCAGATTGAGCAGAAGATTGTCGTACACGGTGTCCCCTCGTCCGGGGGTCTGAGGCGCGAAATCCTGCGCCGATTCAGCTCGGCGAAGTCCCGTCGCGGCTTCAAGTACCACGATAGGCCAACGAACATCTATATTTACGTGTTTGGTTCTGAGGAACAAGCTGCGGCAGGTCAAGGCGTGGATTGGGATGATCGCTATGGTTCCCCTAGATCGAAAGACACCGCGGGTCGAGATTAGCGAGAGCCGTCTTCAGGCGCTTTCAAGCCCACCAGAGGACCGGTTCGGCCTATCGGAGAACGAGAGGAAAGTGGTTTTTCGCGAGATCGTGGCAGCGGAGGAGCGGGCGACCCAGGACGCCGTGGAACGTGTGCCCAATTCCAGAATCAAGGAGCAAGTCTCTCCGGAGAGTGATCTCGGTCATCAGTATAAGCTAGACCTAGCCAAGAAATATGGACTTTCGGAAGAGCAGCTACAGGCCATAGACTTGAGGGTATAGAGAAAAGGGTGGCCCTGGTCGTGACACCTCAGGCCTTCCGCCCTACCTCATGCTGGTGCCGGCGGCTGCGCCGCCGCACAGCTCCAATCCGTTGGACGGCAGAGCACACCGACCAAGCGCACAGATGAAGGTGGTTACTTTTGACCCTCGTTCTTACAGAGCTCAGCACTCTTGGGATCGCTATGGCAGCAGAATCAGCGGTCACCTTTGAGGACCGGAGGACCGGAATGTTGCATGTGGAACCCGACGCTGCTCGGAAACTCCACAAGGTTGAATTGCTGAACGCTGGCGTATCCTGCTGGGGAACAGGGTCGATCGGCGGCACCCCGACCGACCAATGGCTTGAGGAATTCATCGCCGAGAACTCCGGTCTGTCCGGCCTGAACTCCTTTGCAGAGGAACTCGCTTCGAGTCTCCGCTCTGCCCTTGGACGTGCGCCAGGCGATACAGCTCGGCTTGGGTTTCACGTCGCCGGCTTTGAGCAGTATGAGGGTAAGCCTGTTCTGTCCTTCTACCACGTACACGATGGCCCAAGCACCACTCAATGGAGCGGGGGGCCAGGGTAGATCCCACGCGCTTCAACGCAAATCACGACATGCCTCCGGCAGAGTTTCAAGGCGTGCTGCCCATGGTGGCGGCTGGATAACAAGGAACGGGGATTACCAGTTGTACGGGCATATTTTCGGTCTGTTGGAGAGTTTGTTCCGTGAGCTAAGAGAGATCGGGATCCACATTCCCCACTCCCAAGATCTCCGAGATCGCGCGGAATACCTGGTGTTCCAAATCCGGACGGTTGCAGAGCTCACCGCATGAGCAACTTAGTGCCAGGGATCGGAGGCTCGATCCGCTTTCTTACGATCTCGCCGACGGGAATCCAAAATGAAGGGGTCTCTTATCACGAAAAGCAACTCGGAGAAGCCGGCTAACCCCTATGAGGCCCCCGGTTGTCAAGTGCGCAGAAGTTCCGGAGCCGCCGGGTGGGGGACGGCTCGGACCAGCGAGCTCGTAGAGGAGATCCGATGGTCCTGACTTGGGTTTGTGTCGGTGCAGAGAAAACGGCCTGCACCAAACACCTATTCGGGCTCAGCCCGTCGCCATGGCGGCGGGTGCGGGGGAGGATCTCCCGCGCGTCCTAGAAACGCTTCTGTGCCCTCATGCCGTCCCACTCAAAGCGTCGAGTCGGTGCCGCCGGTGAAGCGTTGGGAGAGCACCGTTCAGTTAGCCTCTGGGCTCGGGGGAGGGGCAGGTCCGTGTCTCCATCGAACGAGCTGCTGAAAGCTGGACGTGGGAGCGGAGGCGGGTGGCCAATCCACTCGTCGGGCTGCCGGGTCGTAGGCCATGGACCGTGCGGTCTGCGAAGAGACCATGCGGTGACGCCTTGCGGGTCCTGGATCGGGCTCGGCCCTGAGCGGCTCCAGTTAGACGACCAGCTCACCCGCCTCCCTCCCTCAAGCTGCGACGAAGCGCTTCAGATCGAAGGGCTCGTGTCGTTTGATCATGTAGTAGACGGCCCGGCCGAGCCGGGCGGCCAAGACTCCCATCGCCTTGCCTTTCCCGTGCTTTCTCTCGAGACGCGAGAAGAATTTCTGGCCCGCAGGATTGGCCCGGAGGAAGAGGGCGGCGGCTTCGGAGAAGGCCCACTTGAGGTGGACGTTACCCATCTTGGCGCCAGCGGGCTTGCCCTTCTTGCCCGCGGATTCCCGGTGGCCCCGGACCAGGCGGCTGTAGGAAAGAAAGTTGCCGACGCCGGCGAAGCGCTGCCAGTCTTGGACCTCGTAGAGAATCGTCAGTCCCAGGATCTTGCCGATCCCCGGGACGGTGCGCAGGAGCTGGAAGCGGACCCGATCGTGTTCGAAGGCCGCTTGGACGAGGAAGAGCTCGATCTCCTGGATTGCGTGGTCGAAGGTGTCGAGCATCGCGAGATCCGAGGCGATCGACATCTGAACAGAGCTCTCGTCGCCGAAGTGCTCGAGCAGCCCGCCGCGGTTGCCCGCGTACTCGATGCGCTGGTCGATGGGCTCGAGGTTGTACTGGGTGTTGGTGTTCTGAATGTGCGAGAGGAGCTCTGCGCGCTTGTGGACGAAGTAGAGCCGGCGGCGGAGCAGGTCCCGCGTGGCGCGCATCTCCCGCGGGTAGACGTAGGCCATGGGGAAGGTGCCCCCCCGCAGCAGGACGGCGATCTTGTAGGAGTCGATCCGGTCGTTCTTCGACTTGCCGCCGTGGATCGCCTTCATGTAGAGGGCATGGCCCAGGACGAAGGGGATCGACTCGGCCGCGCAGAGGTCGGCGAGCCAGTACCAGCAGAACAGGCATTCGACACCGACGACCAGGTCCTCCCGGAAGGGTTCGATTGCCCGCAGGAAAGCATCCGGGCGGCACGGGAGGTTGCGGTGGAGCCGGACGTTGCCTGTCGCGTCGATCACACAGACGTACATGGTCCGGGCATGCAGATCCACGCCGCAGTAGAAGGCGTGCTGGGAGGTGTAGAATCGCATCGAGGCCTCCTTTCGAGAGGGTTAGGGATGATGCCCCGAAGCGTACCGCGTGGGTGCGCTCGAAGGGGGCCTCGAATCAGTATCCCGCCGCTGGAGCGGAGCGGCTGGCGCCGCCGGTGAAGCGCAAGCAACGTTGGGCGGCGGAGTGCTTAGGGCGCTCCTAGGATGGCAAGACAACCACTCTCGCACTTCTCTCCTTTCTTCGCGAATCGCCCATGGGACGAAGGTGGCGAGTATACGTGCTACTCACGCAATCCGTATGTCCGGCAGGTAGAGCGAGGTTCGAAAGGCCGTCGTCAATGGTGACGCAAGCGTGGGCTGTACAAATGGCAGGTCGAGACCGCTCTGAACCAGGAGCTAGAGACCGACGCTTCGAAGGTATACGCAGCAATTCTGGAGGCGCACGAACTCACCAGCGAACAGCGAGTACTTTGGGCGCAGTTCCTTCTTTCGCAGTTCGTTCGCACGCCCGGCTTCCTCCGGTACGAGCTTGCGGCGAGGAAGATCTTTGGGATCCAGGCCGAACCGGAGCATGACCGGGTTGGTTGTCGGCACTGCGGTGATCTTGCTTGCGTAACTACGCGAGACTGGTGCCTGATCTTGGCTCACGAGCACGACTACTTCATCCGCAGCGATAATCCAGTCTTGTTGACCGGGTTTGTTGAGCGTCCCGAGACGTGCTTGCTCTACCCAGTCAGTCCAAGGCTCTGTTTTCTTGCGTGCCCAATGCCACTGTCATGGACCTGTGCAACGAAGCGTCAGCCAGCAAGGATGTCGGCCTGGAAGTTGCCCAAGGGAGTGGCACTAATGGTGAATTTCCACTTGGCGAAAACCGCTGATGAGTCCGTGATCCTCAGGAGCAGTGACGATGAAGACTTATCGGAGCGCATGTTCACCGAAGTATTGGGCGTATATACTCAGCCCCCATTCCTGCTTCACACGCTTGAGGGGCATGACGCGTCGGAGGCGTTTGAAAGCATCCGCCTCTTAATGAGTCGGATTGATGGAATCGAGTATCCGGAGTGGCTTCCCTCCGAGCTGGAGGAGCTGCTTGTCTCGAAGGTGGGTCTTGGCGAGGAGCCGCCCAACCAACCGGCTGGAGCGGGCGGCTGACGCCGCCGCTCAGCTCGCACAGCCGTTGGGCACAGGCGAGAAAGGAATACCCAATGAAAAAACAGTTCAGATACGCAGCCGTAATTTTGGCCCTTATCCTAGCAGGGTGCGGTGACTCGCAGCAGCAAGGTACTTCGGGCAAGGAAAAGGAGCAGAAGTTAACTGAACGGATGGCGGGTTCCGCAACGCCGGCTCCACAGCCTACGGTACCTACCCAGACGAAGCCCGATGCTCCCATTCCCACGTACGATGTGGTCGACCGGAATACATACGATGCGCCAATCAAGAGCCAAATCGAACTCCATGCGGTCGTGTCGGGTACCCTCACAGAGCTCGGTCTCAAACAACTTCTCCAGAAACTGTACGATGAAGCCAATGCTACACGCGGCTTCAAATACCACGGAGGCAAACCAACCCATGTGTTCATTTATCTTTACACCTCCCGAGACCACTTCAAATCAGGCATGGGGCAGTGGATTGCCATGTTGAGCAAGATCGGACAGAACTCTCGGGTTGACACCCAAGTAAAGACAGAGCTGATCTCGCAGCTCGACGCGAAGCCGGAAGTCAAGCACGGTCTTCCGGAATCCAAACGTAAAGAGATATTCAGGGCAATCGTCACCGCTGAAGACCGTGCTCACGCTGACGCGCAGCGAATGTACCCACTCCCGGACCCTCTGAAACCGGGCTACTCCCAAGCCAAAGCCAGCGCACAGGTCATGAAGCAGGCAGAAGCTCTCAATACGTTGAGTGAGAAGTACAAGGCAGAGGTTGCCAAGCGATACGGTATAACGGAAGAACAACTCCGGGACATTTCGGTCGAAGGCATCGAGAAGAACTGGCCAATGCCGTAGAATGCCCAACAATGCGCTGCACTGGACGGGGATTCCGCTGCGCTCCATCCCCGCCAGTGAGCTTGGTCGTTCAGCGCCCGCGGAGTAGTGGGCTCCAACTCGAGAGGAAGACAGTGTCCAGGTCAGAGGGTGTGGCGAAAGGCCTCCGATCAGCGTTTATAGACGTCGCCGCGCGGGCCGATCTTGTTGATGAGGACCGTCCCGTCTTCAAGATAAGAGAAGAGCACTCTCCAGTTGCCAACTCGGAGGCGGTATTCATCGTCACCGCCACCCTCGAAGCTGCGCACGTCGCCCCGGCCCTCCTCGACGAGGAGGTCGACCGCGAGGACGATCTTCTCGCGTGTCGGCCGGTCGAGGCGGGAGAGCCTCTTTCGGGCTCGTCTCGCCCAGTCAACGCGGCGGTTCACGCCGTCTCGCTGAGTAGCCGCTTGATCTCGTCGTGGGAGGTTGTCTCGCCCTTGGCTCGCTCTGCGCGCGCTTCGCGAATCGCGGCCAAGTCGTCGTCCGTCAGCGGCTCATTATCAGCTGGCGCAGCATCGAGAGCCCGCCGCAGCGGGTCAGGAGTCTGTTGGAGGTACTCGAGGTACCGTCGCGCCGCCTGGAGCTCCGGCTCAGGCAGTTCATCTACCAGCGTATGGAGCGTCTGCCGGTCTTCCATGAGCGCAGTCTACAACATCCGGCGTGAACCCTGCTACCATGGAGGGGCTCACCGCTCGCGACAGGAGAGGCCGGCGCTGAACCCGGCTTCTGCACCGGTCGGCTGCGCCGCCGGTGAGAAGCAACAACGTTCTACGGCCCGAGAAGAGCGTGGTGGATGCGCCGCCGGAAGCGGGGCGCGGTGGCGCGTCTTCGGTGGCCGCTGGTAGAATGGCGTCGTGGCGAAGCAAGACAAGGTCCTGCGGCAGGTTCTACTGGGTCGATCGGATGCCAACATCCGGTTCGCGGACCTCTGTAACCTCCTGCGGAACCTCGGCTTTGAGGAGCGCACGAGCAGCAGCCATCACCTGTTCGTCAAGCGTGGCGTAGAGGAGCTGATCAACTTGCAGCGGAGAGTGGCAAGGCCAAGCCGTACCAAGTTCGGCAGGTCCGCAAGATCCTGTTGCGATACGGACTCGGGAGCGAGGATTGATGAATAAATACGAGATCATCATCTATTGGAGTGACGAGGACGATGCTTTCGTTGCCGAGGTGCCAGAGCTTCCAGGCTGCGCGGCTCATGGGGACACCGCGGATGCAGCATTGGCACACTGTCAAGAGGCCATCGAGCTCTGGATCTCAACTGCAAAGGAGTTCGGGCGATCTGTGCCAGAGCCCAAGGGGCGGCGGCTTCAGTTTGCGTGAAGAGGCGTAGAACCAAGCGCCTGCACCGGGCGGCTTCGCCGCCGGTGAGGCGCAACTCCGTTAGGCCAACGGGCGGCGTCGTTCGACTATTGGAGGGATGACTATGGCTACCAGCCGGTTCTCAAGCCCAATCCGCAGACTCAGCATCGGGCTTCTTGCTTTATTGCTATCGGCTCCAATCATGGCGGGAACCCCCAGCGAAGAAACGAACAAGGCACTTGCACGCCAATTCTACGAACAAGTGTGGTTTACAAGAAATCTTGATGCGGTGGATGAGCTCGTCGCGCCCGAGTACCTAGTGCACGACATCGGCGGGCGCAAAGGGGTCGTCGAGCCCGCCGACGAACAAAAACGGACCGCGGGCTTTCTCTGGCAGAACGGCTCGATGAGCGGTCACATCGACTACCAGATCGCCGAAGGTGACCTGGTGGCCACGCGCTGGCAGTGGCAATACCAACCAAGAACCTGGTGGATGAAGATCTTGATGCTGGGCTCGCGGAATCCGATTCCCATCATCAACGTATTTCGATTCCGCGACGGAAAGATCGTTGAGATTTGGAACCATCGGCATGATATCGATATTGGCTTCGCCGCCAACATCCTTATCGCAAAGGGCTTTGCCGTGGGTGTCCTGTCTACAGCATTCGTGGCCTTTGGCCTTGGCTTTTGGCGCCGACGCCGACGGGACGGCGGAGCCGGCAGAGCTGGCGCGGCCTAACTATTCATTCAAGCCGACGTCGTTCCGCGACGCGGCTTAATTCAAGCGTTATGGGGCGAGAGCCGGCTCCGAGCTTCCAATCACCTTTGCGAGGTCATCGGTGGTTGCTCCGAGGGCGAGGAATGAGCGGATCAGCAGGTCCAGGGAGACCGAATCGTCCGCGGCCTCGAGCTTCGCGACCCGGCTTTGGCTCGAGCCCATGAGCTTGGCGAGCTGGGTTTGCGTAAGGCGCTTGTCCTTGCGTAGGAGCTTGACGGCGTCGGCGAGCTTGAGACGGAGCTCGACCATGGCCGCCTCGTCGGCAGTGAGATCTAGGAAGTCCTCAGCGGATCCGACTTTCCAGCCCGTCTCTTCGAGGCGGCGCTTCTTGTCCGGCTTCATCGGTCCTTGTCCTCCATGTGCTGGTCGTACAGAGCGAGGCGCCGCTTGCAGGCGTCGAGGATGGCTTTCGGGGTCTTCTGGGTCTTCTTCTGGGCGACCCCGGCGATCACGACGGCATCCCGGTCGAGCCGATAGAAGATTCGCCATATCTGACCCAGGTCTCGGATCCGCAACTCATGACAGCGCGGCCCGATGGATGGCATCGGCCGGGAGTGGGGCATCGAGATCTTTTCGCCGCGCTGGAGCCGCCTCAGAAGAACGCCCGCGTCCATCCGCGCCGTTGGCGCAAACGGAGGCGTCTTCACCTCGGCGTGAAGCCACACAAGCGGCTTGTCCCCCTCGCTCACGGCGCCACTATACCAGATCCGACATATCTGACGCCAGGGCTTCTTGACAGCTGCTCATGTGGTAGCGTATTCGTCGAATCAACGAGACGGTATGAACCGAGATCGGGAGAGCCCCATAACCCTCGCCTGCACCGGGCGGCTTCGCCGCCGGTGAGGCGAAAAGCGTTAGTGTTGTTTTTTTTGTTGTGTTTTTTTGTTTTTGGTGGATTGTGGTTTTTTGTTTTATTTGAGATTTTTTTTTGAGTTTTTTGTTTTTTTGTTTTGTGTTGATGGATATGTAGAGAAGGTGGATTAGATGTTATTATTGTTTGGGTGGAGAGACGTGGGCGCATTATGAAGAAGATGAT
Source organism: uncultured Acidobacteriota bacterium (assembly GCA_963739795.1). GTDB lineage: Bacteria > Acidobacteriota > Thermoanaerobaculia > Multivoradales > DATKCC01 > CAVUBL01. Next base: position 211,331 of record CAVUBL010000017.1, read on the forward strand.
TGATTTTGAGTGAGTATTGTTTGTTATATGTTGGCTAATGAAGACTTGGTAGGTGATGGTGAGAAGATGATAGGTTGTGGGTAGTATAGTGATGTTGAGGATGTGGAGGGGATATGTGGTGGGTAGTAGTGAGATAGTGATGGAGATGGGATTGGGTGGAAAGTTGGTTAAAGTGATGGATGTAGAGTTTGTGATTGTGTGTTATTCTATGAAGATGATTGGTTTGATGTTGATGTGAGGTGTAGCTCGACGGTTGAGTTTTGCGACTTGTGCGGGATGATATACTGAAGGTATCTGATGATGGTATCGATGTATGTGTGATTTTTTAGTAGTTTGATTGTGTTTTTGATTGATATTGTTATTGTTATGTTATGTTTATGATGTTATGTTTTTTTTGTTTTATTGTTTGTGTTTGTTTTTTGTTTTTTATGTATAGTGTTGTTTTGATGATGATTAGTGTAGTGTTTAGTGTTGTTTGTTATGATATATATGTTGATGTTTGGATTATCTTCTACGCTGGTGAATGGTTACTTCAAGTTGATTTTCCACAGCGTAGGGATTCGCGTGACGACCCGGACAAGTTCACGATGGTGGTTTTCTTGAACTTCTCGGATCACACTCTGATTCCGCGTAGTGCGCGTCGCTACTAATCCGGCTTCTTTCTGAACGAGGTGCAGCGTCACAAAGAAGACGACATGAACCGCGATGGCGACCTAGTGTTTCTCTGTAGGTTGCTGGAATGAGGTAAGTGTTCTTCCTCTCTTTCAGTGATTGTTGTTTTATTATTTGTTTGGAGATGTTAGCAGATTGGGGCGGCGCCGCACAGCTGAAGAACCGTTCTACGGCCCGAGAAGAGCGTGGTGGATGCGCCGCCGGAAGCGGGGCGCGGTGGCGCGTCTTCGGTGGCCGCTGGTAGAATGGCGTCGTGGCGAAGCAAGACAAGGTCCTGCGGCAGGTTCTACTGGGTCGATCGGATGCCAACATCCGGTTCGCGGACCTCTGTAACCTCCTGCGGAACCTCGGCTTTGAGGAGCGCACGAGCAGCAGCCATCACCTGTTCGTCAAGCGTGGCGTAGAGGAGCTGATCAACTTGCAGCGGGAGAGTGGCAAGGCCAAGCCGTACCAAGTTCGGCAGGTCCGCAAGATCCTGTTGCGATACGGACTCGGGAGCGAGGATTGATGAATAAATACGAGATCATCATCTATTGGAGTGACGAGGACGATGCTTTCGTTGCCGAGGTGCCAGAGCTTCCAGGCTGCGCGGCTCATGGGGACACCGCGGATGCAGCATTGGCACACTGTCAAGAGGCCATCGAGCTCTGGATCTCAACTGCAAAGGAGTTCGGGCGATCTGTGCCAGAGCCCAAGGGGCGGCGGCTTCAGTTTGCGTGAAGAGGCGTAGAATCCAATCGCCTGCACCGGGCGGCTTCGCCGCCGGTGAGGCGCAACTCCGTTACCCGCCCCGGACACGCAATCAAGTCGAGCTTGGACTCCGAGAGGAGGCCGGCACAAAGTGCTTGGCTCAGCGGGAGATGCGCTGGCATCCGGGCTGAAGGCCTCCGTGGTATCCTGCGGGCGTGCGATTTGACTGGGATGAGCGGAAGGCGGCAGCCAACATTGCCAAACATGGCGTGTCCTTCAACGAGGCAGCGACGGTTCTTGGCGATACGCTTGGTTGGACCTACCTAGATCCAAAGCATTGCAGATCGGGGCAGCGCTGGATTACGGTTGGCCTCTCGGAGCGTAGGCGTGTCCTCGTGATCTCCCATACAGACCAGAGTGACGAGGTGATCCGCATCATCGGTGACAGGAGGGCCACCAGGAGGGAGCGTCGATTCTATGAAGAAGGATAGAGACAAGGACGAACTGGAACCTGAATACGACTTCGCTCGGATGTCTGGAGGCGTTCAAGGTAAGTACGCAGCGGCCTACCGTGGCTGGACGAATCTCGCCAGGCTGGACCCGGATGTTGCAGAGGCGTTCGCCACGGACAGCGCAGTGAACGATGCTCTCAGGGCAATCATTCGTGTGACCCCCAAGAGAGCCGGGTAACCCCTCGCTGGTGCGGCCGCCTGGCGGCGCCGCACAGCTCAAGAACCGTTAGGCCAACGGGCGGCGTCGTTCGACTATTGGAGGGATGACTATGGCTACCAGCCGGTTCTCAAGCCCAATCCGCAGACTCAGCATCGGGCTTCTTGCTTTATTGCTATCGGCTCCAATCATGGCGGGAACCCCCAGCGAAGAAACGAACAAGGCACTTGCACGCCAATTCTACGAACAAGTGTGGTTTACAAGAAATCTTGATGCGGTGGATGAGCTCGTCGCGCCCGAGTACCTAGTGCACGACATCGGCGGGCGCAAAGGGGTCGTCGAGCCCGCCGACGAACAAAAACGGACCGCGGGCTTTCTCTGGCAGAACGGCTCGATGAGCGGTCACATCGACTACCAGATCGCCGAAGGTGACCTGGTGGCCACGCGCTGGCAGTGGCAATACCAACCAAGAACCTGGTGGATGAAGATCTTGATGCTGGGCTCGCGGAATCCGATTCCCATCATCAACGTATTTCGATTCCGCGACGGAAAGATCGTTGAGATTTGGAACCATCGGCATGATATCGATATTGGCTTCGCCGCCAACATCCTTATCGCAAAGGGCTTTGCCGTGGGTGTCCTGTCTACAGCATTCGTGGCCTTTGGCCTTGGCTTTTGGCGCCGACGCCGACGGGACGGCGGAGCCGGCAGAGCTGGCGCGGCCTAACTATTCATTCAAGCCGACGTCGTTCCGCGACGCGGCTTAATTAAGCGTTCAGCGCCCGCGGAGTAGTGGGCTCCAACTCGAGAGGAAGACAGTGTCCGGGTCAGAGGGTGTGGCGAAAGGCCTCCGATCAGCGTTTATAGACGTCGCTGCGCGGGCCGATCTTGTTGATGAGGACCGTCCCGTCTTCAAGATAAGAGAAGAGCACTCTCCAGTTGCCAACTCGGAGGCGGTATTCATCGTCACCGCCACCCTCGAAGCTGCGCACGTCGCCCCGGCCCTCCTCGACGAGGAGGTCGACCGCGAGGACGATCTTCTCGCGTGTCGGCCGGTCGAGGCGGGAGAGCCTCTTTCGGGCTCGTCTCGCCCAGTCAACGCGGCGGTTCACGCCGTCTCGCTGAGTAGCCGCTTGATCTCGTCGTGGGAGGTTGTCTCGCCCTTGGCTCGCTCTGCGCGCGCTTCGCGAATCGCGGCCAAGTCGTCGTCCGTCAGCGGCTCATTATCAGCTGGCGCAGCATCGAGAGCCCGCCGCAGCGGGTCAGGAGTCTGTTGGAGGTACTCGAGGTACCGTCGCGCCGCCTGGAGCTCCGGCTCAGGCAGTTCATCTACCAGCGTATGGAGCGTCTGCCGGTCTTCCATGAGCGCAGTCTACAACATCCGGCGTGAACCCTGGTACCATGGAGGGGCTCACCGCTCGCGAGAGGAGAGGCCGGCGCTGAACCCGGCTTCTGCACCGGTCGGCTGAGCCGCCGGCGAGAAGCAACAACGTTAAGTGTCGAGAAGAGCCACCATCTCAGCGATCGAGCCAGTACCCGGGCCGGCGTCTGTAGTGAGCGATCGCGAGGACGCGGATTTCGTTCCCCTTCTCGAGATAAACCACAAGATAAGGGAAGTCCTTGACCGGAGCATGTCGAGTTCCCAACTCTGGCGGTACATGCTTCACCTGCGCTCCCGCGCCAGGGAACTGACGGACGCGAGCGGTCGTGACCGCGATCTCCCGGAGGAACCGCTGACCGAGGCCGGTGCGCTGCTCTTCATACCTTTGGGCGGCCTCGTCGAGCTCGTGTTCGGCCTCGGCTTCAAACCGTACTGGCTTCCCCACTACTCGGCTAGCCGCGCTCGAATCCGTTGCTCGATGTCCTCCCATGGGGTTCCTGCAGACTCGCCTGCCAAGACCCTCCGGGCCCGCCGCTCGATTTCAGCAGCCCAAACCCTCTCCAGCTCCTGGGGGTCGTCAGTTAGCTCGTCGTCGAGGCTGGCGAGCAACTCCGCAGCGACATCGGCGCGTTCGCGGCGGGGGAGCCTCAGGGCTTCTTGGAGTAGCGCTTCCCGTGTCATGTGCTGTAGTCTATCATCGAGGCGACGGCACTTAACCTACCGGCTGGAGACGGACGCGGCCCCTGGCCGCGCCGCTCAGCCGGCAGGCCGTTACACGGCGTGGCTCTTCTCAGCCACATCGAGTTTCCTGCGCACCTGTTCAGCGTGCTCCCTGAAATATGCTGCCTGCTCGTCATGACTCATCCCTTGGATGTCTCGACTTATCCTGTCCCGCGCGTCCCGCATCATCTTCACCGCGTCAAACTCCTTCTTCTTCTTTTCCATAGCGCAGCACCTCCGGGGGTGTCCGAATCTCGAGCAGAATGTACCCGTGGCGAAAATTCGATCAGCGTTTATAGACGTCGCTGCGCGGGCCGATCTTGTTGATGAGGAGCGTCCCGTCTTCAAGATAAGAGAAGAGCACTCTCCAGATGCCAACTCGGGGGCGGTATTCATCGTCACCACCACCCTCGAAGCTGCGTCACGTCGCCCCGGCCCTCCTCGACGAGGAGGTCGACCGCGAGGACGATCTTCTGCGCGTGTCGGCCGGTCGAGCGCGGGAGAGCCTCTTTCGGGCTCGTTTCGCCCAGTCAACGGGGCGGTTCACGCCGTCCCGCTGAGTATCCGCTTGATCTCGTCGTGGGAGGTTGTCTCGCCCTTGGCTCGCTCTGCGCGCGCTTCGCGAATCGCGGCCAAGTCGTCGTCCGTCAGCGGCTCATTATCAGCTGGCGCAGCATCGAGAGCCCGCCGCAGCGGGTCAGGAGTCTGTTGGAGGTACTCGAGGTACCGTCGCGCCGCCTGGAGCTCCGGCGCAGGCAGTTCATCTACCAGCGTATGGAGCGTCTGCCGGTCTTCCATGAGCGCAGTCTACAACATCCGGCGTGAACCCTGCTACCATGGAGGGGCTCACCGCTCGCGAGAGGAGAGGCCGGCGCTGAACCCGGCTTCTGCACCGGTCGGCTGAGCCGCCGGCGAGAAGCAACAACGTTAAGTGTCGAGAAGGGCCACCATCTCAGCGATCGAGCCAGTACCCGGGCCGGCGTCTGTAGTGAGCGATCGCGAGGACGCGGATTTCGTTCCCCTTCTCGAGATAAACCACATGATAAGGGAAGTCCTTGACCGGAGCATGTCGAGTTCCCAACTCTGGCGGTACATGCTTCACCGGCGCTCCCGCGCCAGGGAACTGACGGACGCGAGCGGTCGTGACCGCGATCTCCCGGAGGAACCGCTGACCGAGGCCGGTGCGCTGCTCTTCATACCTTTGGGCGGCCTCGTCGAGCTCGTGTTCGGCCTCGGCTCCAAACCGTACTGGCTTCCCCACTACTCGGCTAGCCGCGCTCGAATCCGTTGCTCGATGTCCTCCCATGGGGTTCCTGCAGACTCGCCTGCCAAGACCCTCCGGGCCCGCCGCTCGATTTCAGCAGCCCAAACCCTCTCCAGCTCCTGGGGGTCGTCAGTTAGCTCGTCGTCGAGGCTGGCGAGCAACTCCGCAGCGACATCGGCGCGTTCGCGGCGGGGGAGCCTCAGGGCTTCTTGGAGTAGCGCCTCCCGTGTCATGTGCTGTAGTCTATCATCGAGGCGACGGCACTTAACCTACCGGCTGGAGACGGATGCGGCCCCTGGCCGCGCCGCTCAGCCGGCAAGGCGTTGGGCGCCTGTAGCGTTGGTGCTGTAGACTAGGGTCATGGCGCGGCGGAAGAAGGTCCTCGATCAGGTCCTACGCGGCACCGCTGATGCAAACATCCCATTTCAGGGTCTCTGTTCCTTGCTCCGAGAGTTGGGATTCAACGAGCGAACGAAGGGGAGCCACCACATCTGGACGATGGAGGGCATCCCGGAGATTCTGAACCTGCAGCCCCGAAGGGCGCCAAGGCCAAGGCGTACCAGGTTCGCCAAGTGCGGTATATCGTCCTGAAGTACCGTCTCGCTGGAGGAAGTGATGAGCAGTGAGCTTCGATACGAGGTCATCATCTACTGGAGCGATGAGGACAATGCCTTCATCGCAGAGGTGCCCGAGTTGCCAGGTTGCGCAGCGGATGGTGAGACGTACGAACTGGCGCTTGCGAACGTTCAAGTCATCATCGAGGAGTGGATTGAAACAGCGAAGGAACTCGGGCGTTCGATCCCTGAGCCTCGCGGGAGGCTGATGTTCGCATAGTTCGGCGCCCAACCAAGCGGGTGGAGACGGACCCGGGCTACGGCCGGGCTGCTCACCCGCAGCAACGTTAGGCGGCTGCGGCAGTAGGAGGGTCAGAGATATGAGCAAGGTTCGAGAGTTCGTACTGGCGGCTGAGATCATTGGGCTTGGTATGCTGCTTGGTAGTGGCCTCTATGAATCGGTGGTACTTGCACCGAACTTCCAGGTAGGAATTCCGCAGTCCTTGGAACATGCCCGGCTGTTCTGGGCTGTCACAAATCCCGGCACTTACTTTCGCGTCGTGGGTCCCGTCACGCAGTTACTCGCCTTAGCGGCGGTAGTCCTGTGTTGGAAGCGCCCGGCTGGCCGCCGAGGCTGGCTCATCGGAGCGTTTGTGTTCATCGTTGTGGCCGATATTGTCACGTTCACGTTCCACTACCCGAGAAACGCGCTGCTGTTTACCAATCCCTTGAGTACACCCCCTGAGGTCTTGGAGCAAGCGGCACGGGAATGGGCCAGCGGCAACTATCTTCGAGTAGGCGCTTCCCTAATTGCTGTTGTTGCAGCCCTAGTTGCGTTTTCCAAGCGTGAGGCCGCCTAACCCCGCAATCGCCTGGAGCGACTCAGAGGGGATCGGGAGGGTCAACACAGCATCCGCATCAACGCCCAGTGGAGGATCTGCTTCCGCTGGTCGGACGGCGGTGCTGAGGACGTTGAGATAACCGACTACTACTAGGAGAGCAGCGCGTGGCTACGAAGCTTCCTCCCATCCACCCCGGCGAGATTCTGCTGGAGGAGTTCCTCCACCCGATGGGCATCAGTCAGTATCGCCTCGCCAAGAGTATCAGCGTGCCACCTCGGCGCATCAATGACGTGGTCCACGGAAATCGTGCCATCACAGCGGACACTGCTCTACGGCTGTCCCGCTTCTTTGGGACGAGTGAGAGATTCTGGATGAACCTTCAGACGCGTTACGAGCTGGAGCGTGAGAAGGATCGCCTCGGTGACCGGCTTGAAGACGAGGTCATTGAACTTGCTCATGCGTCTTAGCTTCGCCGGTTTGGCTGGAGAGACGCCGGCGCCGAACCCCTCGCTGGTGCGGGCGGCTGCCGCTGCGAGGTCCGGGTCTCGGACCATGGATACGACGAGCTGGCGTCCGAGGGTATCCTGGTCCGGGAGATTCTCGCTGGAGTGGAGAAGGCAGAAACCCTTGAGGACTATCCGGAGTACCCGAAGGGTCCTTGCGTTCTCGTCCTCCAGCGGGATGAGGCTGGCGCCCCCATTACGTCGTCTGGGGCATCCCGAAGGGTAAGATGTCGCCAGCCGTGGTTGTCACCGCCTATCGGCCTGATCCGGAGCGGTGGACCGCGGAGTTCCGGCGCAGGAGAGACAGATGAGCAAGCGGCATAGGAAGCTAGTCCACGAGGGCGAGTACGCGGCCGAGGTGGAGGTCGAACTGATCACGACGGAGGAAGGCTGGTCACCGTACCTGTCCCTCCGAGATGCGGAGCGCCTCGATTCGGTTCGTGAAGCGCTCCGCCGCGGCGATGTTCGCGCCGCCAGCAGAGATGCCCGCGTTTACCACCTCACGCCGGTATCAGCCTGAAGGGGAGTTGGCGTAGAACCACACCCCTGCACCGGACGGCTGCTGCTGCCGGCCCGGATGATCCACAGTCGGGGTAGAAGCGCATCACTTCCGGGTGGGCGAGCATGGCGGCGAGGAAGGGGAGGTCGTCTCGTTCGGCAGCTCGAAGGGCTGCTTCGGGAAGTCGCGGCGGGGAGCCACTGAGCCACGCGTGATCCAGGAGCACCAGTCGAGGTACTCCTTGGAGCTCATCTTCGCTCCGTCGCGCAGCCGCCACTGCGCCTCCCGGTCCTCGGGGGTGATCGGGATGTCGGTCTCGAACGAATCCAGCGGCTCAACGCGCTTTGTCGATGGCATCGAACAGCTCCAACAAGCCCTGGCGTGCGAAGTAGTGGATCCGAATCGGTGCCGGGGGCTTTGAGAGGGTGGCCCTCGAAGCGGCCGTTCCTACCTCGGTGGACGCTGGAGGTGGTATCTGGCGGGCGGATCATGCAAGATGAGCGCACCGGGAGGGAACGATGGTCCACGAGATCGAGCCGCTCGACGTAGACGACGACGAGGCGCTCGCCGCCTGCTTCAGGGTATTCCGCGTGCTGCGCCCTCACTTGAGCGAGGGGCGCTTCGTCGACCAGGTCCGCGCGCAGGCCGCCGAGGGCTACGAGGTCGTCTACATCCGGCATGGGGGCGAGGTGGTCGCGGCGGCCGGGTTTCGCGTCGCCACCTTCCTCGCCTGGGGGAGGGTGCTCTACATCGACGACCTCATTACGCACCCGGAGAGCCGGCGTTCCGGCCTCGGCGGAGATCTTCTCGACTGGCTGTTCGCCGAGGGCCGGCGGCTGGGATGCGACCAGGTCCACCTGGATACGGGCCACCAGCGCCACGACGCCCACCGGCTGTACCTCGAGAAGGGCTTCCTCCTGAGCTCTCACCACATGAGCGTGGCGCTCGAGTGAGGCTGGGGAGCCCACTGGCCTATGAATAGGCGGGTCTTGTTTCTGTCGATCGCCGCGATCCTGATCCTCAGGTGCTTCAACGCGGTGTTCTTTCCCATTCTTCACTGTGAAGATGGAACCGAAATGCTCGCGTACTACGCGAATCATCCAGCACTGTCCGGGATCCTCCGCTTCTATGCCGGCTACATCTCCCTGCTTCCGAACCTCATCGGCTTCTTGTCGACCTCCCTGCTGCCCCTGCACCTCGCTCCCTATGTCATGGTGGCTTTCTCCCTGGCCCTCGCAACCGCCGCGTTGGGGCTCTTCTCACTGCGACGGTACAGGTTCATCATGCCGGATGACACGTCCAGGGCCATCGTGTGTCTGATACTTGCTCTGATCCCCCTCGGCAACCATGCCATCCTGACCAATCTGACCTACTCGATCTGGAACCTCTTTGTCATATCGCTCCTGCTCGTGGCAGCGCCGGCTCCGAAAACGAATCTGGCGCGGGCGGCACAATATGGTTTTCTCGGACTGGCGATCTTCTCTCAGCCCTTGAGCCTCCTGCTCATTCCCATCTGTTTTGTGCTCCTCGTCGTGCGGCCCTCCCCGGCCGACAGAATCGCCAACGCGGGCATTCTGGCGTGGTGCGTCCTCTATGCTCTCGTGGGCATTCGGCCTGCCGGGAACCTCGTTCCACCGGATTTGCCGGCGGTCTTCTCGGCCACGTTCAAGAACTTCTTCCACCGGGCCGTCTTCGAGCCCGTGTTCGGCGATTCCCTACGCGGCCTGCTGTATCGCACGCATCACACGCGGATCGTCGACGTCCTGGCGATCTGCGTCCTGGTGCTGATCGGCGCCGCGATGGTCAGGACGAGACTCCCGGGTGTTAACCACAAGCTCGCCGTCGCCGGCGTCGCGGCGTTCGTCATGATCTCGGCGACCTTCGTCTGCGTGGTCGGGCGATCCATGGCTCCGGAGATCGAGAGGTCGCCGCCGTGGGTCCACAGGTACTTCTATGTTCAGCAGTTGTCCTTCGTGTTCCTGGCCGCGCTGTGCGTCGTCGGGTTTGCCAAAGGAAAGAGACCGGGGAAGGTCGCGAAGGCGGCCTTGGTGGTTCTGGTGTCCTGCTACGTCGGCTATCTCACCCTCGCCGACGGCGAGCACTTCGCGACCTCGAGAGCGCAAGGCCTCGAGACCCTCGGCTTCCTGCGGAGGGCGGACGAGTTGCTGGCTCGCGGTCGGAGCGAAGAGCCGTACCGGCGACGGATGGTTCTGGATCGCGGTGGGCGGTGGAACATCGTGATCGACGTTCCCTAATAGGTCCGTGAAGCAGAGGTTGGTGGACCACTGGTCCGCTCGCGGCGGAGCTCCGCAGGCTGATCGACGGCTCCTCGAACCGGGGCTCGTTCGAGCGATTTCGCAGGCGCCGGCGGGGAAACCTCGCCGGGTAATGCCCGTAGAACTGCGCGGTAGTTGTAGTGTCCTACGAAGGGAGCCCGATGCCGCGCAGCCCGCTTGCCAGACGAATTGCACTGTTCATCCTCCTCGCCTGCTGCGGCCCCGCGGCCTGGGCGTCCAACCTCACGGGCAACGGCCCGGCGATCCACGTCGCCCGGGCGAGCGGGGCGATCACGATCGACGGCGACCTCTCCGATCCCGGTTGGAAGGGCGCCCAGCCGATCGAGACCTGGTACGAGACCAAGCCGGGGGATTCGATCCCGGTCTCTCCGCAGCTCCGGGACGTCGCCTGGCTCACCTATGACGAGACGTACCTCTACGCCGCCTTCGAGTTCGACGACCCGGACCCCAGCGCCATCAAGTCCCAGCTCGGCGACCACGACCAGATCGGCGGCGGCGGCCTGTCCGACTACGGCGGCCTGATCCTCGACCCGCGGGGAGACGGCAAGGTGGCGCAGATGTTCCTCGCCAACGCCAGCTCCATCGAGTACGACGCCATCTCGAGCGACGCGAGCGGTGAGGACAACTCGCCCGATTTCTTCTGGGAGGCCGCCGCCAAGATCACCGCCAAGGGCTGGCAGCTCGAGATGCGGATTCCCTTCGCGTCGATCCGCTATGTCGATCCGAACCCCGACCACTGGGGCGTGCTCCTCTATCGCAACCGGCCGCGCGACTTCCGCTACCAGTACTTCACCTCGAAGCTTCCCCGCGACCGCGACTGCTTCATCTGCTCCTCGCGCGAGCTCACCGGTCTCGAGGGCCTGCCGAAGGGTGCCCACTGGGTGGCGGCGCCCTACCTGAGCGGCAGCCGGGTCGAGACGCCGGTGGACGGCCCCGGTTCCCGGCTGACCGGCGGCGGCAGCGACGTCACGGGAGGCCTGGACTTCAAGTACCTGCCGAGCCCCGACACGGTGATCGACGCGACGATCAACCCGGACTTCTCGCAGATCGAGTCCGACACGGCGAAGATCACCGCCAACGAGCGCTTCGCCCTCTTCCAGCCCGAGCGGCGGCCCTTCTTCCTCGAGAGCGTCGATCTCTTCTCGACTCCGATCCAGGCCGTCTACACGCGCACCTTCACCGACCCCAAGTGGGGGGCGCGGGCGACCGGCGGCAGCGAGCGCACCAAGTACACCTTCCTGGTGGGGCAGGACCAGGGGGGCGGCCTGGTCGTGCTGCCGGGCTCGAACTCGTCCGACCTGGCGCCCCAGGACTTCTCGTCGACGGTGGCGATCGGCCGGCTGCGCCGCGAGTACGGCCGCTCCTTCGTGAGCTTCCTCTACGCGGGCCGCGAGATCGACCGCGGAGGCCACAACCGGGTGTTCGGCCCGGACTTCGAATGGCGGCCGAAGCCGAGCGAGGCGATCAAGGGGCAGCTCTTGTGGAGCGACACGGAGACCCCGACCCGCCCCGACCTGGCCGCGGAGTGGGACGGCCGCGGCCTCCAGGGGCATGCCGCTCACCTCTCGTGGAGCCACTCCAGCGCCACGTGGGACAACTTCGCGAAGCTCGATGACGTCTCGCGCGAGTTCCGGGCCGACGACGGCTTCGTGCCGCAGGTGGGCTACCGCTCCGGGTACGAGGAGGTGGCGCGGAGCTGGCATCCGACCTCCGGCGCCGTGCGCCGGCTACGCCTCTTCACCTACGGCTTCTACTCCGAGGAGAGCGACGGCAAGCTGCTGGCCCGCCAGGTCGTTCCGGGCTTCTCCATGGACGCCTTCTGGAACTCGCAGCTTCACCTCGAGGTGGCGCAGGAGGACATGCGCGCCATCACCCGAGTCTTCCGCCGCCGCCAGGTGAGGCCGACGCTCCAGGTCTACCCGGGCCGCTACCTGGCGTACGTGGAGATCGACGGCGTGTTCGGCGACGAGATCGACTTCGCCAACGACCGGCTCGGCACGGGGACCACTCTGACCTTCGCGGCCACGATCAACTCGGGCAAGCACCTCTCGGTCTCGCCCCTCTACACCCGGCGCGCCCTCGACGTGACCGCCGCCTCCGGGCTCTCCGGGCGGCTGGTCACCGCCGACGTGGCGCGGGTCAAGCTGACCTGGAACTTCGACGCGCGCTCGTGGGTCCGGCTGATCGGCCAGGAGACCTCGAGCCGGCGGCGGCCCGAGCTCTGGACCTTCCCGGTCAAGGCGCGGGACCGGGACTTCGCCGGCTCGGCCGTCTTCGCCTACAAGCTCAACTGGCAGACCGTCCTCTACGTGGGCTACGCCGACTCCCGCGTGCTCGATCCCGCCGGCGTGCTCAAGCCCGCCGAGCGCCAGGCCTTCTTCAAGCTCAGCTACGCCTTCCGGCGGTGAGGTCGGCGCCGGACTGAAATCTTTGCCCGCGCCCGCACGTAGAAGCTGGATGAGGAGAGGAGACAAAGCGATGCTCAGAACGGTACGTGCCCTGAGGTTCCTTTTCATCGGCCCGCTGGTGCTGGCCCTGCTCTTCGTCATCAACCTGATGACCTCCCCCGGCGACTGGTGGGTGCAGTGGGCGGCCCTGGGGATCGGGATCGCCTGGGTCATCAGTCTGGTGCGGGTCCTGTTCGCGCTCATCGTCGGCGGCGGGTTGGTCGCCCTGCTGGCGCACATGAACCACCGGTAGTCGCCCGCCGGGCCGAATGCGGCCCGGAGCTTCTCCAGAGCTTTCTCGCCTACTTGACCGACCGGCGCTCCGCGTCCTGGGGCCCGCCGGCTCGTCGGCTCCCTTCTCGCCCCTTTTCGGCCGGCGTCGCGGCGTCGCGGCTCCGGCGCGCCGGGGCGCCGGTGAGAGGGGGCTCTCTGTAAGATTCCCACCTCCCGACCGTACGGGAGGACATGGCTCCCCGCCGAGATCCCTCCCTCCGCACGGCCGTCGTCTTCGTCGTCCTGGCCCTGGGCTTCGCCGGCCTCTACTGGGTGGTGGTGGCGCTCTCGCGCTCGGGAGTGGTGCCCTTCTCCATGGAGCAGGCCGGCTTCGCCCGCAAGTCGGTCGCCGGCTCCATCGTCTGGCTGCTCCTCTCGAACTTCGGTCCGGCCCTCGCCGGGGTGCTGGCGCTGGCCCTGTGCCGGGGCCGGGAGGGGCTCGCGGCGCTGGGCCGGAGTCTCGTGCGCTGGCGCGTTCCGGGGTGGCTCTACCTCGCCGGCTGGTTCGGGATCCTGGTCAACTCCGGGGTGGTCCTGGTCGGCTGGCCGGCCGGCGTGCTGCGCTTCGACGGGTCGGCCTTCGCTCCGGGGAAGTTCCTCCTGATCTTCTTCGCCATGGCGCTCTTCGACGGCCCCCTCGGCGAGGAGGTCGGCTGGCGGGGCGTCTTGCTGCCGGAGCTGCTGCGCCGGTTCTCGCCCCTCGGTGCCTCCCTCGGGGTCGGGCTCGTCTGGTACCTCTGGCACGTGCCGCTCTACGCGGCGGAAGGACGGCTCCAGACCCCGGGAGCCCACCTGCTGTTCCTCTTCGGCTGCGTCGCCCTGTCGGTGATCATGACTTGGTTCTTCCTCCGCTCGGGCGGCAGCACGCTGCTCATGGTCTACCTCCACGACGCTACCAACTACTCCACGTTCCTGCGTTCGCGGCTGTTCCCGCGCGTGGCGGACTCGCCGCTTCCCGGCGCCGCCTACGCCGCGGCGCTCCTCGTCCTCGCGGCCCTGGCAGCGGCGGCTCTTTACCGAGAGGGGCGAGAAGGGCGCCAGGGGCGCAGGGCCGTCGAGGTCTGAACGGTCCGGATCTCAGACGGTTCCGGCAGCTCTCGCCAGCTCGCTCTGCGTGACGCCGAAGTGCAGGTGGCGCAGGTCGAAGAAGGTGACCTCCCCGAGGAGCCGCATGCCGATCTTCCGGGCGACTCCCTGGGAGGGAACATTCACCGGGCGGATCAACGAGTAGACGGCCTCCAGCCCGCGCTCGCCGAGGGCCTGGTCCCGCACCGCGGCCGCCGCCTCGGTGGCATAGCCCCGCCGCCAGAAGGGGCGGTGGATCAGGTAGCCGATCTCCGGTAGGGGCGCGCCCTCCACCTCGTGGAGCACCAGCCCCGCCTGGCCGAGGGGCTCGCCCGTGGCGCGATCCTCGACTAGCCAGAGGCCGTGGCCGTCGCACTCGTAGCGGCCGCGCTGGCGCTCCAGCCAGGGCTCGGCCCCGGCTTGGCGGATCGAGTCGGGGTAGAAGCGCATGACCTCCGGGTGGCCGAGCATGGCCTCGAGGAAGGGCAGATCGTCGCGCGTCATCTCGCGCAGGGCGAGGCGGGGGGTAGTGAGGACGTAGGGCATGTTTCGCTCCCAGACGCGCCGGCGGTCGATGCGCTACTGTACCCCGTCGAATCCTCGAAACCGCGGAGCCTGCGGCGATCCGGCCGCGAGGAGGTCTCGTGTCGAAGTCCCTGAGTTTCCCGTACGCCGAGGCGGCGCTCGGCATGGTGTTCGCCATCTTGCTGGGAAGCGTTTGCCCGGGCGCCGCGGCGGCCCAGCCCGCCCCGCCGCCCACCTACCTCCACCTCTCCGACGTCCACCTCGCGGCGAGCGGGGCCTCCAAGGACACGGACCTGGCCCTCTGGAAGATCGCCAAGGCGAAGCTGGCGTCGATCCTGACCGGGCCGGAGCCGCCGGCCTTCGTGCTCTACACGGGCGACCTTCCCGGCCACTACGCCTGCGCCCCCGGCCACGACGATTGCTCCCTGGCCCCGAGCCAGGTGCCGGGCCACGACGCGAACCTCCGGGCGGTGCTTCAGGACCTCCACGACCTGGTCGCCGGCACCGGCATCCCGCTCCTCTACGCGCCGGGCAACAACGACTCCCTCGCCGGCGACTACTTCTCCTTCAGCGACGCCCAGGGGAAGACCGCCTTCTCCCTGGTCCCCGGCGAGGGCTTCCCGGCGGTCAACGCCTCGACGCCGTGCGGCGAGGCGCCCTGCATGGTGTCGAACCCGCGGCCCGACCTGGGGTTCTACAGCGCGCGACCGGTGGCGGGGCTGCGGGTGGTCGCCCTCAACTCGGTGCTGCTGGGCCGGAAGTACCACGAGGTGGACGGGGTGAGCCAGGAGGAGGCCGGCGACGTCGAGCTCGACTGGCTGGAGACGCAGCTCGACGGCGCCGCGCGGGCAGGGGAGAAGGTGCTCCTCGCCATGCACATCCCGCCCGGCCTGGACGCCTATCGGGTGGCCCAGGGCGAGGCGAACCCGTCCATGTGGACCCGCGATCCCCAGGGCGGGTCGGCGACCGGGCCGGCGGAGACCTGGCTCGACCGCTTCCTGGACATGGTGGCGGTCCACACCGACACCGTGGTCGGTCTGGCCTACGGGCACACCCACGAGGACGAGCTACGACGGCTCCATGACCGAGGGGGCAAGGTGATCGAGATCGCGGTCTCGGCGCCGGGAATCACCACCAACCACGGCAACAACCCGGGCTTCAAGCGGGTGAGCTACGACCCGCGGAGCAAGGAGCTCCTCGGCTTCACCACCTACTACACCGAGCGTGGCGCCTCGGCCTGGGGCGGGGCCTACTACACCTTCGAGGAGCTCTACGGCTGCGCCGCGGACTCGACGATCCTCGGCTGCCTCACGAGCCCACCCTACACCGACACTGCGGCGATCGACCGCGTCCTGCGCCGCTACTACACCGTCATGGCCTGCCCACCGGACTCCGATCCCGGCCCGGCGATCGAGGTCGAGTACGGGCAGTAGAGCGCCGCAGCTTGACGGCCGTTGGTGGGGCGGGTAGTGTGTTCCTACCATGGTAGCAACTAAGGAATACCCGGCGACCACCGCCGTGACTCTGCGGAGCGCCAAGGTCTCGGTGAGCCTTCCGGCGGAGCTCTTGGAGCGGATCAACCGCGAGTGTGCGACGACTGGAGAGAGCCGGAGCCAGCTCTTCCGGCGCGCGCTCGAGGCCCTGTTCGAAGGTGAGCGGCACGATGCGGAGGTCCGCCGCTACATGGAAGGCTACGTGGCGGAGCCCGAGGCGGAGTACGAGGTGGCCGCCGCCGGCGCCGTGGCCCGGCCCGCTCTCGAGACCGAGGACTGGGATTGAGACGGGGTGAGATCTGGTGGGCCGACCTGCCGGCGCCCGCGGGGCGTCGCCCGGTGCTTCTCCTCTCGCGCGACGAGGCCTACCTGGTCCGGAGCCTCGTCACGGTGGCGCCCGTGACCACGAGGATCCGCTCGATCCCGGTGGAGCTCCCCCTCGGGGTCGAGGACGGCATGCCCAAGGCGTGCGTCGCCAACCTGGACTCCCTCGTCACGATTCCGAAGGCCCTTCTCCAGGAGCGGATCGCCGCCTTGGGGCCCGAGAGGCTCCGGGGTGCCGAGGAGGCCCTCCGCTTCGCTCTCGACCTGCCCCCGTTCACCGAGCGGGCGTGAAGCGGGCGCCTGTCGGGTTGGGGCCCCAACCGCTCAGGGCGCCTGCCAGCCTTCGCAGTACGCCGTCGGGGCCTGGGCGGTGTGCTGGCGCGTCCAGCAGACGAGGGTGCGGGCGTAGCCGTCGGGCCAGCGGGGGGGCGGGACGCGCTCGCCCAGGGGCCACTCGAGGAGTGGGTGGTCGGCCTCCGGGAAGAGCACCGTCGTGACCGGCGGGGCGGAGCCGGCCGCCACTTCCCGGGCGATGCCGTCGAGGCTGGCGCGGGCGTCGCTCCGGTCGTCCCGGCCGCCGCCCAGCGCCAGGACCGGGCACCGGATCGCCCGCCAGCCCGGCTTCGGATCGAAGTCCATGACCGAGCGCCACCAGGCGTAGTCCTCGGCAGGCCAGAGCTTCCGCGGCAGCTTGGCGAAGGGGAACCACGGCCGGCCCGCGGCCGTCTCGAGGGTCTTCGTCAGGTCGGGGGCCTGCTCCGGGGCCGCTCCTCGCCGCTGGTAGTCGAGCACGCGCCGTTGCAGGGCGAGGGCTTGCCGCACCGCCTCGGGACCGAAGCCGCCACGGCGCACGTCCTCGCCGGTCTGGTAGAGGACCTGCTCCGCGGGTGTCAGGGGCGTGGCGCTGGCGACGATGACGAACGCCGGGTGGATCTTCGGGGCCGCCAGCACCGCCACCCAGCCGCCTTCGCTGGCGCCGTAGAGGCCGATCTCGGTCGGGTCCACGTCGGGGAGCGTGAGCAGGCGGCGGGCGGCGGCCGCGGCGTCGTCGGCGTAGGCGGCGTACGGAGCCCACGCCTCTCCCGACGAGGCGCCGCTGCCGCGCTTGTCCCAGGCGAGGGCCACGATGCCGTGGCGGGCGAAGAGCTTCGCCTGGTAGTAGAACTCCTTCCGGGTCTCGCGCCCCGAGCCGTGGAGGTAAACCACCGCCGGGTAACGGCCGCGCCGGTGCGGCAGGAAGACGGTGCCCGAGAGCCGGACGTCGCCGTCCCGGAAGGCGATGGGCTCGGAGCGGTAGGCGAAGGCGAGCAGGTCGACGCTCCAGCCCAGGGCGACGAGGGTGAGGGCGAGGGCGATCCAGGTCGGAACGCCGCGCGGACGCCACCGCCAGCGCAGGAGCAGGAGGCCCGCGGCGGCGACGGCGCATCCGAGGGCGAAGGGCCGCGTCTTCCCCAGGTTGGCCACCGGGGTCGAGTCCGCCCAGGCGGCGAGCACGCCGAGGACGGCAGCGATGAACGCTGCCACGGTGAGTAGCCGGCGAGCGACCGAGCTCCAGAACATTGTCTAGAGCCTAACCCACGAAGCCCGGACAGGTGCTCGGCGCGGTCGCGAGATCGCGCATCTCCAGCAGCGTGAAACCATTCGGCGCCCCGAAACATCCTCCCCAGCCCCGGCGTACTACCGGGTGACGACGACGCCGTGCGGCAGCCGATCCCCGGGGCCCGAGTCGTCCGACCACGAGCCGGAGGGCGTGATGAGCCGACAGAGTGCGATCCGAGAAGCCCGGGACACCGAGGCTTTCGAAGCCATAGAGACCGAAGAGACCGTCGAATTTCTTCCCGAAGCCCCGACGCCGATCGAGGCGCCCAAGCTCGAGCCGGAGCCGGAGGCCGTCGAGCCCGCGCGGCCCCGTCGTCGGCTGCGCCTGGTGATCGCCGCCGTGGCGGTGGTCGTGGCCCTGGGCGGGGTCTACGCCGTCTACGCCGCCAAGGCGGGGGCCGCCACCGCCGCCGACAAGGGCGCCGACAAGGCCGCGGGCGACGAGACGAAGGCCGAGCCCGCTCCGATCCCGGTGGAGACCACCGCGGTGCATCGCCAGACGGTCGCCTCCTACATCAGCGCCACCGCCAACCTGGTGCCTGAGAACGAGGTCAAGGTGCTGGCCGAGAGCGAAGGGCGGCTGGCCCACCTGGAGGTGGAGGAGGGGCAGCGGGTGACGAAGGGCCAGGTGCTCGCCGAGCTCGCCCAGGGAGACACTCCCATGGCCCTGGAGAAAGCCAAGGTGCGCCTCGAGAACGCCAAGCTCGAATACGACCGGACGGCGAAGCTGGCCGACGACGGGCTGGTGTCGGGCGCGGAGCGGGACCAGTCGGTGATGGACCTGGGGGTCGCCAAGCAGGAGCTGGCCGAGGCCCAGTGGCACTTGGAGAAGACCCTGATCCGCGCCCCGTTCACCGGCCAGGTGACCAAGCGATCGGTCCAGGTGGGCTCCGACATCCGCCTGGGCGACGAGCTGTTCACGGTCGCCAACTTCGACCCACTGGTCGCCCGCATCTACTTGGCGGAGAAGGACGTCCTCGCTCTCGACCCGGGCCGCCCGGTGCGCATCGTCCTCAAGGCCGACGAGGACGTGGCCTTCGACGGGAAGATCCGCCAGATCGCCCCGGTGGTCGACACGGCGACCGGCACGGTGAAAGTGACCGTGGAGGCGATCCGGCCGCCCGCGCAGGTGCGCCCCGGCTCCTTCGTGCGGGTGGACGTGGTCAAGGAGCGCCGGCCCGACGCGCTGGTGGTGCCGAAGGAGGCGCTGGTGCGCGAGCTCCAGAAGACCTTCGTCTTCGTGGCCAGCGGCGGCGTGGCCCACAAGCGCGAGGTGACGACGGGGATCGAGGAGGGCGCGGTGGTGGAGGCCGCCGCCGGCCTCGAGGCGGGTGAGAAGGTGATCGTCGCCGGCCAGGGCGCGCTCAAGGACGGCTCTCCGGTCAAGACCCCCGAAGCCACCAAGGTCGCCAGCAAAACCTAGCACGAACGTAGAGCTTCCGCACTTGGTCCGCACCGGGAAGGGGATCGAGGGGATGAGGGGGTGATCCGGTAGAGCGGCGTCCCCTTCCCCCCTCGAGGGTGGGAAGGGGATCGAGGGGATGCGGGGGTGATGCGATTCAGGAGGTCCAATGGGCATCATCGAGCTGTCTCTCAGGCGTCGGGTGACCGTCGCCATGGTGGCGATCGCCGTCTCTCTGTTCGGGGCGGTCGCCTTCACCCGGCTGCCGATCAACCTGCTGCCGGACATCTCCTACCCGAGCCTCACCGTCGAGACCCGCTACACGGGCGCGGCGCCGGCGGAGGTCGAGTCTCTGGTCACCCGGCCGGTGGAGGAGGCCGTGGGCGTGGTGGCCGGGGTCCAGCGGATGAGCTCGGTGTCGAAGCCCGGCCTCTCCCAGGTCACCCTGGAGTTCGACTGGGGGCGGAACATGGATTTCGCCGCTCTCGACGTCCGCCAGAAGCTCGAGCTGGTGCAGCTCCCCGAGCAGTCCGCCAAGCCCGTGCTCCTGCGCTTCGACCCGGAGAACGCGCCGATCCTGCGCCTCTACGTGACCGCGCCGGCCGCCGGAGCCAAGACCGCCGGGGCCGAGGGGGCTTCCGCCTCCGCGGCGGCCCCCGACCTCTACCAGCTCCGCTATCTCGCCGAGGAGGTGCTCAAAAAGGACCTGGAATCTACCGAGGGCCTGGCGGCGGTGGCGGTCCACGGCGGCTATGAAGAGGAGATCGGGGTCCAGGTCGACGAGGGCAAGCTCGCCCTCATGGGCTTGTCCATCGACCAAGTGCGCTCCCGCCTGGCCCGGGAGAACGTCAACCAGGCGGGCGGCAGCCTCTACGAGGAGGAGGCCCGCTACCTGGTGCGCTCGAAAAACGAGTTCGAGAGCCTGAAGGACATCCTGGAGACCCCGCTCCTCTCGCAGGGCGGGCGCACCGTCACCCTCGGCGACGTGGCCAAGGTCACCCGCGGGCACAAGCGGCGCGACGTCATCACCCGCTTCGACGGTCGGGAGGCGGTGGAGCTCGCCCTCTACAAGGAGGGGGACGCCAACACCGTGGCGGTGGCCAAGGCGGTCGACCAGCGCCTG
Source organism: uncultured Acidobacteriota bacterium (assembly GCA_963739795.1). GTDB lineage: Bacteria > Acidobacteriota > Thermoanaerobaculia > Multivoradales > DATKCC01 > CAVUBL01. Next base: position 231,673 of record CAVUBL010000017.1, read on the forward strand.
GAGCGGATCAAGCCCGAGTTGCCCCCCGGCGTCGAGGTGCTCGCGGGGGCGGACCAGTCCCGGTTCATCCAGGCCTCGATCCACGAGGTCCTGAACAACGCCCTCCTGGGCGGCCTGATCGCCATCGGCGTGCTCCTCCTGTTCCTCAAGGACATCCGGAGCACCCTGATCATCGGTATCTCCATCCCTCTGTCGATCGTCGCCACCTTCTTCCTCATGTACCGCACCGGGACCAGCCTCAACATCATGTCGCTGGGCGGCCTGGCCCTGGGCGTCGGGATGCTGGTGGACAACGCCATCGTGGTGCTCGAGGCGATCTACCGACGGCGGGAGGAGGGGCTGGGTGCCGTCGAGGCGGCGCGCAAGGGGGGCTCCGACGTGGGCCGGGCGGTGACCGCCTCGACCCTGACCACGGTGGCGGTCTTCCTGCCCGTGGTCTTCCTGGAAGGGGTCGCGGCGCAGCTCTTCCGCGACCAGGCGCTGACCGTCTCCTTCTCGCTCATCGCCTCCCTCGCCGTCTCGCTGACCCTCATCCCGGTCCTCGCCGCGGTGCTCATGGGAGGCCGGCGGACGGAGGGGGAGGGGGACGCGTCCGAGGCTGCGCCGACGGCCCCGCTCGAGGGGAAGCCCGGGCGCCTGCGCCGCGCCTGGAGAGCGGTCTCCGGGACCGCGCCGGCCTTCGCCCTGCGCTGGATTCGGATCGGCCTCGCCGGCGCCGGCCGCGCGCTCGCCTTCGTCTTCCGGCCCGTGGGCTGGCTCTTCGACCGGGCCCTGGGAGCGGTGGCTTCCGCCTACCCGCGCGTCCTGAGCCGTGCCCTCGACCTGCCGGCCGTCACCCTGGCGGTGGCCTTCGTGGCCTTCGCCGCCGCCGTCGCCCTGGTGCCCCGGCTCGGCCTCGACCTGATCCCCTCGATCTCGCAAGGGGAGTTCAGCTTCCGGATCCAGCTCCCCGAAGGCACTCCCCTCGACGTGACCGACCGCTACGTGGCCGCCGTCCAGGAGATCCTGGGCTCCGATCCGCGGGTCGAGAGCTACTCGTCCGTGGCGGGCGGCGCGGGCCTGTCGGTCTCGAACACCGGCACCGAAGGGGAGAACGTCGCCCGCCTCCAAGTGCGCATGAAGCCGGGCGCGGGACCCGGGGCCGAGGAGGCGGTGGCCGCCGAGCTTCGGAAGCGTCTCGAAGCCTCGGAGACGGCCGACTACCGCTTCGAGCGGCCGTCGGTCTTCACCCTGAGAACGCCCGTGGAGGTGGAGGTCTACGGCGATGACCTTTCCGAGCTCCACGCCGCGGCCGGCACCGTCTTCCAAGACCTGACGAAGATCCCCGGTCTCGTCGACCTCCAGAGCTCGGCCGAGCTCGGCAACCCGGAGCTCCAGGTGCGCTTCCACCGCGAGCAGCTCGTCCAGCTCGGCCTCGACCTGGCCCAGGTGGCGACGACCGTGCGCGACAAGGTCCAGGGCGACGTCGCCACCCGCTTCTCCCAGGGCGACCGGCAGATCGACATCCGCGTGCACTCGGTGGACGCCGCGGCGGCCTCGGTGAGCGACGTGGGCGACTTGATCGTGGGCCAGCGGCAGGTGGGGGGGGCCACGGTGCCGATTCGCCTGAAGTCGGTGGCCGACGTCTCCCTGGCCGAGGGACCGAGCGAGATCCGGCGCATCGGCCAGAAGCGGGCGGCGGTGATCGGCGGTGAGCTGGTGGGCCGGGACATGGGGGCGGCGGCTTCCGACATCCGCGCCGCCCTGGCGGCCGAGACCCTCCCGCTGGGGGTGACCGCTTCCCTGGGAGGCCAGCAGGAGGAGATGGCGCGCTCGATCCGTTCGCTGCTCCTCGCCATCGGCCTCGCCATCTTCCTGGTCTACCTGGTCATGGCGGCGCAGTTCGAGTCGTTCCTGCACCCCTTCGTCATCGTGTTCACCCTGCCCCTGGGGGCGATCGGCGCCATCGGTGCCCTGGCCCTCACCGGCACCACGGTCAACGTGGTCGCCCTGATCGGCGTGGTGATGCTGGCTGGCATCGTGGTCAACAACGCCATCGTGCTCATCGACGCCGTCAACCAGCTCCGGCGCGAGGAGGGCTACACCAAGCGCGAGGCGCTGCTCGAAGCCGGCCGCCGGCGCCTGCGTCCGATCTTCATGACCTCGGCCACGACCGTTCTCGGCCTGCTGCCCATGGCCCTCGGCCTGGGCGAGGGGGCCGAGCTTCGGGCGCCCCTGGCCATCACGGTGATCGGCGGCTTGTCGGTGGCGACGGTGCTCACCCTGGTGGTGATCCCGGTGGTCTACTCGGTTCTCGATCGCAAGATGTACGCGGCGGACCGCGAGGCGGCGGCGGCGCGGGTGGCGGAGCCGGCCGGTGAAGCCGGTGAGACCCAGCCGCGGCCCGGCCCGCAGCCGGAGGGCGCGCTGTGACCCTCCCGGAGCTCGCTGTCCGGCGGCCGATCACCACCGCCATGCTCCTGGCGAGCGTGCTGCTCTTCGGCGGCCTCGCCGCCTATCGCCTGCCCCTGGCCTTCCTGCCCGAGGTCGACGCCCCGTTCATCGCCATCGAGATCCCCTACCCGGACTCGAACCCGGCCCAGGTGGATCGGGAGATCACCAAGCCGGTGGAGGAGCGTCTGGCGACCCTCTCCGGGGTCAAGAAGCTGCGCTCCACCTCCGGGCCCGACAGCGCCCACTTCGAGATGGAGTTCGCCTGGGGCGAGGACCTGGACGTGGTCCGCATGCGGGTCTCCGAGCTCATGGACCAGGTCAAGGCCGACCTGCCGCCGGGCGTCGGGCAGGTGCGGATCTACTCCTTCTCGACCAACGACATCCCGGTGGTCGAGGCGCGCCTCTCGGCCGAGGGTGTGGACCTGTCGGAGAGCTACGAGCTGCTCGAGGCCCGGGTGCTGAACCGCCTGCGCCGGGTGCCCGGGGTGGCGCGGGTGGACCTGGGGGGCGTCAAGCCGAAGGAGGTCCGGATCGACCTGGTGCTCGACGAGGTGAAGGCCCACGGCGTGGACGTGAACCGGCTCCTCGAGACTCTCCGGAGCTCGTCCACGAACTTCGTTCTCGGCGAGGTCCGCGACGGCGGTGTGCGCTACACCGCCCGGGCGCTGGGCAGCTTCGCCTCGGTCGACGAGCTGCGCAACCTGGTGATCGACGATCACGGCACCAAGCTGTCGGACATCGCCGAGGTCACCTACGAGGAGCCGGCCCTCGACTACGGCCGCCGCCTCAACGGCAAGGATGCGGTGGCGCTCACCGTCTTCAAGGAATCGACCGCCAACACGGTGGACGTGGTGCGCGCCGTCACCCGGGTGATCGAGCACGACATCGGCGGCGATCCGCTGCTCAAGGGGATCTCGCTCTTCGTCTGGCAGAACCAGGCGGACGAGATCGTGAGCTCCCTCAACGGCCTGACCCGCTCGGGGATGATCGGGGCGCTGCTGGCGGTGATCGTCCTCTACTTCTTCCTCCGGCGCCTGGGCTCGACGCTGATCGTCTCCCTGTCGATCCCGTTCTCCATCATCGCCACCTGTGGGGTGCTCTACTTCCTGGGCAAGAACCTGAACGTGCTGTCCATGATGGGCCTGATGCTCGGCGTGGGCATGCTGGTGGACAACGCCATCGTGGTCCTGGAGTCCATCGACCGGCGCCAGCGCGACGAGCCCGACGCCGACAAGGCGGCCCTCACCGGCGCCGGGCAGGTGGCCCTGGCGGTCACCGCCTCGACCGCCACCTCGCTCATCGTCTTCCTGCCCCTCATCGTGGGCACGAAGAGCGAGCTCACGGTCTGGCTGGGGGAGGTGGGGATCGCCATCTGCCTGGCCCTGGCCTGCTCCCTCTTCTCCTCGCTCACCCTGATCCCGCTCATGTCGGCGCGGTTCCTCAAAAAGGGCGAGCCGAAGCGGGTCAAGTCCATCGCCTGGCTCGAGGAGCGCTACGGGCGGCTCCTGGGTTGGACCCTGGACCACCGGGGCAAGACCTACGGCCTGCTGGCGGCGGCCGCGATCGTCGGGTTCCTGCCGTTTTTCACCGGCATGGTCCACTCGTCCATGTTCTCCGGGGCGGTCAACGACCGCCTCTACCTCTCCTACGAGTTCACCGACTTCGCGTACAAGTCCGAGGCCCTGGCGGCGGTCAAGAAGGTCGAGGCCTACCTCGAGGGCCGCGAGAAAGAGCTGGGCATCGAGTCCATCTACAGCTACTACTCGGGCTCCGAGCCCTCGGGGACCACCATCACCTTCGCGGACAGGAGCCGTTCCGACGAGGAGTTCAAGGCGCTCCGGACCGACCTGCGCAAGGGTCTGCCCGAGATCCCGGGGGTGCGCCTGGTCTTCCAGGGGCAGGACGAGGGCTCGGGCACCACCTCGTTCGCGGTCAACTTCTACGGCCAGGACAGCGGTGTGCTCGCCGGGCTGGCCCGCGAGGCGGAGCGCCGCCTGGCGACGGTCGACGGGGTGGCCGATCTCGCCTCGCCCCTGACCCAGACCCGGCGGGAGATCCAGGTCAAGATCGACCGCGCCAAGGCGGCCCGGCTGGGGCTCACCGCCCAGGACGTCTCCGACGTCTTCGCCTTCTCCCTGGGCGGCATGCGCCTGCCGCGCTTCGACGCCGGCGAGCGCGAGGCCGACACCTGGATGGCCCTGCGCCTCCAGGACCGGGAGAACCTGGCCGACCTGGCGCAGCTCGAGTTCCGGACCGCCGACGGACGCCCTGTGCTGCTGGGCGACATCGCCGACTTCCAGGTGGTCGAGCGGCCGAAGGAGATCCAGCGCCAGGATCGCAAGGTGCGGATGGCGGTGCGCGCCTCCTACGAGGGCAAGGACTGGGAGACGACGCGCAAGCAGATCGAAGGGCTGATGGGGAGCCTGCGGATGCCGCCCGGCTACTCCTGGTCGTGGAACGACCGGATCCTCGAGCAGGACGACCAGGGGGCCCAGATGGGCGTGAACTTCCTCCTCGCCCTGGCCCTCGTCTACCTGGTGATGGCCTCGCTCTTCGAGTCGCTGGCCCAGCCGTTCGCGATCCTCTTCTCGATCCCCTTCGCCCTGCCCGGAGCGGCGTGGCTCCTGGCGGCGACCGGCGCGCCGTTCAACATGATGAGCCAGATCGGGCTGCTCATCCTCATGGGCATCGTGGTCAACAACGGCATCGTGCTCCTCGACCACGTGAACCAGCTCCGGCGCGAGGGGATGGACGAGCGCGAGGCGATCGTCGCCGCGGGCCGGGACCGCATGCGCCCGATCCTGATGACCGCCTCGACCACCATCATCGGGCTCCTGCCCCTGGCGCTGGGGGGCTCGAAGGTGGGCGGGCTGTTCTACTTCCCCCTCGCCTTGACGGTGATGGGCGGCCTGGTCTCCTCGGCGCTCCTCACCCTCGTCGCCCTGCCCACCATCGACCTGACGATCGAGGCCTTCGCCCGCTGGCTCGGCAGGCTGTGGCGACGGTCTACGCCCGGGCGACGGAAGCGGCCGGCACGGGCGGCTGACGCCGGGCCCGTGCCGATCCCGTGAGGCCTATCTCTCGATCGGCATCCCGATCAGGTTGCCGTACTCCGTCCAGCTCCCGTCGTAATTGCGCACTCCCTCGAGCCCCAGGAGGTACTTGAGCACGAACCAGGTGTGGCTCGAGCGCTCGCCGATCCGGCAGTAGGCGACGGTCGGCCGGTCCGGATCGACGCCCCGCTCCCGGACGTAGATCGCCTCGAGCTCCGCGGCGCTCTTGAAGGTGCCGTCCGGGTTGACTGCGGTCGACCACGGGACGTTGGCGGCGCCCGGGATGTGTCCGGCGCGCTGGGCGGTCTCGCTCATGCCCGGCGGGGCGATGATCTTGCCGGTGAACTCGTCGGGGCTGCGCACGTCGACCAGGTTCTGGCCGTCGCGCGCGAGGATCTCCTTGACGTCGTCGATCTTCGCCCGCAGCTCCGCGTGCTCCTCGGTGACCCGGTAAGTGCTGGGGGTGACCTCGGGGAGGTCGGGGGTCAGCTCCTTGTCGTCCTCGTCCAGCCACTTGGCCCGGCCGCCGTTCATCAGGCGCACGTCCCGGTGGCCGTACAGCTTGAGGAGCCAGAAGCCGTAGGCCGCGAACCAGTTGTTGTTGTCGCCGTAGAGGACCACCGTGTCCTCCGGCGTGATGCCCGCGTGGCCCAGGAGGTGCTCGAGCTCCTCGCGGCTCAGGATGTCCCGGCGGACCGGGTCCTGGAGCTGGGTCTGCCAGTTGAAGCCCACGGCGCCGGGGACGTGGCCGGCGGAGTAGGCCTGGGTGTCGACGTCGACCTCGACCAGCTTGATCCCGGGCTCGTTCAGATGCTCCTTGACCCAGTCGGTCGAGACCAGCACTTCGGGGTGCGCATACTCGCTCATCGTCTTGCCTCCGGTGGAAAAGTCATCCTGCGTTGGGTGGTGTCACGCCCTCGGCGAGGGCCGGGACGTGCTTTGCCATGTTCGACGTGTACTTGAAGACGTTGTCGGGAAAGATCATCACGCCCAGGCCCCCGTCGCGCTCGATCAGGCGCCGGTCGCGCTCGATCACCCGCCGGGCGCCCTCGTAGATCAGCCCGGAGCTGGGGCCCGCCAGCAGGCCCTCGGTGCGGGCGAGCTCGACGGCGCGGGTGTAGGCGAGCTCGTAGTCGACCTCCAGGATCTCGTCGACCAGGTCCGGGTCGTAGAGCTTCGAGACCCCGAGCTGGGAGACATTGCGCAGGCCCGGCACGTCGTGCCCCTCGGTGGGCTGGACGGCGACGATCCGGACCCGGGCTCCCTTCTCCCGGAAGAAGCGGCCGAGGCCGGTGACCGTGCCGCAGGTGCCCAGCGAGAGGAACAGGTGGGTGATCCGGCCTTCGGTCTGGCGCCAGATCTCCGGACCCGTCGTCTCGACGTGGGCCTGGACGTTGGCCTCGTTCTCGTACTGGTTGGGCATCGACCAGCGCTCGGACTGGGCCTTGGCGTAGGTCTTGGCCAGGCTGATCGAGCCGTCGCCCATGCCGGGGGAGGGGCACAGCTCGTCCGAGACCACCTCGAGCTCGGCGCCGGCGATCTTGAGGAGGATCTTCTTCTCGAGGGGCACCTTGTTGGGCACCACCGCGAGCATGGGGTGGCCGGAGGCGCTCGCCATGGCGGCGAGGCTGATGCCGGTGTTGCCCGACGTGGGCTCGACCACGCCGCGGCCGTCAGCGAGCTTGCCGCGTGCCTCGAGGTCGCGGAGCAGGGCCCGGGCGGCCCGGTCCTTGACCGAGCCGAAGGGGTTCATCCACTCCAGCTTGGCGAACAGGGGGAAGGTGTCGGGTGCGGGGCTCATCGCCCCGAGCCGCACCATGGGCGAAGGGTTTTCCTCGTCGGGCAGCAGCTCCAGGATGCTGTCGTAGACGCGGGCGCTGTGGTCCATCGGTTCGGTCTCCTCGTGACTCTTTTCCCAGAGCCCGGGCGACCGGCACGACGGCTGGAGCGGGAAGTCTTGGTGTGGGACAGAGACCCGCTCCGGCGGTGCCGGTGCGGGTGCTCGGGAGGGCGTCTCGTCCTTTACGGCGCGACGGTGGCCACGGCATCCCCGCAGACCGGCCTGGGCATGCAACAGGTACACGCGCAGACCCGGCAGCAGAGGAGGTGGCTGGCGACGGCGCCGAACATCACCGTTGAGATATATGACGAAATCGCTAACTTGTCAACCTCGTGCCAATCGTGGCGCTTCTCGCGGGAGCGATGGGCCGGCACCCGACCCCGCGGTCGATCGGACTCCGCGGCGCTCGCCCCGCCTTCCCGGGGAGAGGGTGGGTCTACTCCGCCCGCAGAGCCTCGGTGGGCTGGATGCGGGTGGCGCGGGCCGCGGGCAGGGCACCGGCGACCAGGGCGACGCCGACGAGGATCGCGGTGGCGCCCGCGAGGGTCGGCAGGTCGTGGGCCGTGAGCCCGTAGAGGCGGCTCGAGAGGAGCCGCGCGCACGCGAGGACCGCCGGCACGCCCAAGGCCGCCCCGGCGAGGGCCAGGAGCAGGGTCTCGCGGAGCACCATCCGCAGTACCCGCCCGCCGTCCGCGCCCAGGGCCATGCGCACTCCGATCTCGCCGGTTCGTCGGGAGGTGGCGTAGGAGATGACGCCGTAGAGGCCGACGGCGGCGAGCAGCAGGGCCAGGGCGCCGAACACCGTCGAGAGCCGCACCACCAGACGCTCGTCCCGCAGCGACGTCGCGATGTGGCTTTCGAGGGGAGCGACGTCCAGGGGCGCGAGCCACGGGTCGACCTTCTGCACGGCCTGGCGGACAGGCTCGACCATGGCCTCGGGGTGCGCCGTCCGGATCTCGAAGCTGTACGACCAGAAAGGAAAGTCGAGCGTCTGCGGGTAGGAGAGGTAGAAGCGGGGGGCCACCGCGGCTCTCAGGTCGTGGTCGCGGACGTCTCGGGCGACGCCGACGATCTCGTAGGGGTCGTCGGGCTGCTCGGTGGCGGCGAAGCGGCGGCCGAGGGGGTTCTCGCCCGGGAAGTAGGCCCGGGCCATCGCCTGGTTGATCACCGCGACCCTGGGGGCTCCGGCCCGGTCCCCGGGTCCGAAGCCGCGGCCCAGCACGATGGGAATCCCGACGACGTGGAAGTATTCCGGGCCGACCCGGTCGTACTGGACCTCCTGCTCGGAGGGAGGCAACGGCGGGCGGCCGACGAGGGCGATCGTCGTACCGGACTCTCCGCCGCTGAACAGGCCGTTCTCCGACAGGGTGACCCCTGTCACGCCGGGGAGGGCGGCGAGGCGGTCGTGGAGCTCGCGGACGAGGGCGTCGAGACGGTCTCCCTGATAGCCGGCGGCCGAGGGCCTGAGCTCCAGCATGACCAGGTCGTCGCGCGGGAAGCCGAGGTCGACCCGATCCAGGTTGACCAGCGTTCGGAGGAACAGGCCGGCGCCCGCGACCAGCAGGAGCGAGACCGCGAACTGCGCCACCACCAGGAGCTTGCCCAAGGGCCAGCCAAGATGCCATCCCGGCCGCGAGCCCGAGCCGCCGCCGGGCGTTCGGGAGCCGGCGCCGGCCTCGGCGCCCCCCTCGAGCGCGGGGGTGAGATCGACGCGGGTGGCGCGAAGCGCCGGAGCGAGCCCGAAGACGACGCCGGTACCCAGGGCGACGGCGGCGGTGAAGGCGAGCACCCGCGGGTCGAGCCGGAGCTCGAGGGCCACCGAGTGCGGCAGGCCGATGAGCGCGAGGAGGCCGGTGTCGGCCCAGACCGCGACGAGCGCGCCCACGCCGCCTCCGAGCGCGGAGAGCAAGAGGCTCTCGGCGAGGAGCTGGCGCACGAGTCGGCCCCGTCCGGCCCCCAGCGCCTCCCGGATGGCGAGCTCGCGGTGGCGGCCGGTGGCGCGTTCGAGCAGCAGGGTGGCGACGTTGGCGCAGGCCACCAGGAGCACCAGGGCGACGACCGCCATCAGGATCGCGAGCGGCTTCGAGAACCTCCGGCGCCAGTAGGAGAAGCCGGTCCCACCGGGGCTCACGGCGAGGCGGAGCTTCGCCGGCTCGTCGGGAAGCATGTCGGCGGGGATGGCGCCGTCCGCCCGGCTCGCGACGATGCCGGCGAAGAGAGCGCCGAGCGAGGCCCGAGCCTCGCCGATCGTGACCCCCGGTTTCAGGCGGCCCATGAGCAGCAGCCAGTTGACGTCCCAGCGCTCGAGGTCGTCCCGCCCGGAGACGATCTCGGGTTGCATCGCCAGGGGAATCCACAGATCGGTCGCCTGGGCCACGACCTCGCCGAAGAAGCCGGGCGGGCCGACGCCGGCGATGGTGAGCGGATAGCCGTTGACCTCGAGCGCCTCGCCCACCACGCCGGGGTCCGCGCCGAAGCGCCTCTGCCAGTAGTCGTACGACAGGACGACGTAGGGGGCGCTTCCGGAGGCGCCCCTCCCGGCGTCGGCGTTGAAGACACGTCCCAGGTAGGGCGAGACGCCGAGGACCGTGAAGTAGTTGGCGCTCACGAAGCGGCCGTGGACCGGCTCGCCGGCCCGTTTCGGGTCGTCGCCGATCCGCAGGCTCCAGGCGGGTCCGGCGGCGAGGAGCCCGGAGACGACCCGGCTGCCGTCGCGGAGCCGGCGATACATGGGGACCGAAATGAGGTCGGCGCGCACCCCGCCCTGCGAGGTGGAGTTGACCCGGGAGGTGTCGCCGATCGCCACCAGGCGGCCGGGTTCCGCCACCGGCAGGCTTCTCAGTTGCAGGGCGTCGATGAGGCTGAAGACGGCGGTGTTCGCCCCGATGCCCAGGGCCAGCGACAGGGTGACCGCCAGGGTGAAGCCCGGGCTCTTGGCGAGGCCGCGGCCGGCGAGGCGGAGGTCCCCGGCGAGCTCGCGGAACCGGTCGCCGAGGCGGCGGCGCCGCTCGATCCGCCGGTCGCTCTCCAGGAGCGACGCCCGGGTCCGGCCGAGCTCGCCGAGCTCGGCTTCGGCGCGGGCCCGGGCCTGGCGCGGTGGACGTCCCTCGGCGACCAGCTCCTCGGTCCGCATCTCGAGGTGGAAGGCGAGCTCCTCGTCGAGCTCGCCGGCGAGGTCGTGGTCGTCCCGCCAGGGCCAGTGGAAGCGGTGCGCGAGTTTGCCGAAGGGCATCTCAGGCCTCCCCCGCGACGGGCTCGGGGGGCTCGAGCACCTGGAAGACCGCGGCGGCGTACCGGCGCCACGCGGCCACGTCGTGCTCGAGGCGGGTGCGGCCGGCGGGCGTGAGCTGGTAGAAGCGGGCCCGCCGCCGGCTCTCGCTCAGGCCCCACTCCGCTTCCACCCAGCCCTTGCGCTCCATGCGCCGGAGCGCCTGGTAGAGGGCGGCGTCCTGGACCTCCAGCGTGCCGCCGGTGCGCTCCCGGATCGAGCGCGAGATGCCGTAGCCGTGCATCGGCTCGCGGGCCAGGGTGCAGAGGATCAGGACGTCGAGGGTGCCTTGCAGCAGGTCGAGGGACTTCGGGTCAGAGCGGTCGGGCATCAGGCCTCCTTCGCCTCACTTGGTGAGGGGAAGGATACGAGGCCCTACGGCCAGACGTCAAGCGGAGGGCTCAGCCCGTGCCGTCGACGTTCGCGAAGGGCCGCCACTTCGCCTCGGGCGAGGGGCCGGTGGCGAGGCTCACGACGATCAGGGTGAGGATCGAGGCTGCCGCCGACGGGTAGATCAGGTAGTCGTAGGAGAGGGGCAGGTCGAACAGGCCGAGGGGCAGGCTCGCCACCCCGAAGCGGGCGAGGGCCGCGAAGACGATCGTGGTCCCCACCCCCGCCGCCACCGAGGCGGTGCCCCCCGCCGGGGTCGCCCGGCGCCACAGGAAGGCGGCCAGAAGCGCCGGCGTGACCGCCGCGCCCACCATGGTGTAGGCGTAGAGGGCCATGTCCAGAATGTTCTCGAAGAAGCCGGTGATCACGAACGCCAGGAGCCCGAGGACCACGATCATCCAGCGCTGAAAAGCGACCACCTGGCGCTGGGTGGCGTCGGGCCGGAGAAAGCGCTGGTAGACGTCGCGGGTCAGGTTGGTCGAGGGCACCAGCAGGAAGGTGTTGGCGGTGGAGAAGACGATGGCCGCGGCGCCGACGAGGACGATCGCCCCGGCGACGAAGGGCAGGTGCTGGGCGGCCAGGTCGAGGATCACCGTCTCGGTGGCCGCCCGGTCCAGGACGCCCTTGGCGGTGCGGAACGCCGGGTCGCTCCAGTAGATGCCGGCGCCGAAGACGGCCGTCGCGGCGAGCATGGTCTCGACGAACACCACGCCCACGATCATCCCCACCACCGCCCGGCGGGCCGAGCGCTCGTCGCGCGCCGACATGAACTTCTGGTACATGGAGCTCTCCCCCAGGAGCAGGAAGAAGGTGGGGAAGAAGAGCCCCAGGGCGGCGCCCAGGCCGGTGGCGCCCAGCGGCGAGAAGTGGGTGGCCGGCAGCGTGGCGGTGAGGTGGTGCCAGCCGCCGGCGGCGCGCAGGGCGAGGGGGGCCGCGATCAGCACGCCGACGGTGATCAGGAGGCCGTTGACCAAGTCCAAGGCGACGATGGAGGCCATCCCCGCCGCCACGGTGTAGAGGATCACCAGGCCGCAGACGACCGCCTGGCCCCAAAAGGGGGTGATCCGGCCGGCGGTGACGATGGAGAGCAGCCGGCCGCCGCCCAGGAGCTGGTAGCCGGCGATGGTCAGGTAGGCGATGATGATCGCCAATGTCCCCAGCAGGCGGGCCGCCGCCGTGTAGCGCAGCTCCAGGATGTCGGGCAGGGTGTACTGGGCGATCTTGCGCACGCGCGGCGCGAGGCGGTAGACGAGGGCGATCCCGACCCAGGCCCCGGCCGAGAGCCAGAGGGCGGAGAAGCCCTCGCGGAAGGCCCGGCCGGCGCCGCCGAAGAGGCTCCCCGAGCCGATCCAGGTGCACACCAGGGTGCCCACCAGGAAGAGGGTGGAGACCCCGCGGCCGGCGACCATGAAGTCGTCCTGGCCCGCGACTCTGCGACTCTTCCAGACGCTGATCCCGATGAGAATCGCGAGGTACCCGAGAATCACCCAGAGAAAGGTCATCGGTCTAGAAACCTCCGCCTTGAGGTTCGGGGCGCCTTAATCGGTCTCGCCGTGGGCCGAGCGATGGCCCCCGCCCACGGTGATCTCGAAGCGCTCGGCATTCACTCGCTGCCGACGGCGGTGCGCACGTCGACTCCCTTCTTGTCCACCTTCACCGAGATTTCGTCGAGCTCGCCCTCGGTCAGGGGGTGATCGGTGGGGAAGGCGAGCACGTACTGGCTGCGCAGCTCGCGGTCGATCTGGTCGTAGGCGCCGGGGAGCTTCGAGATGTCGTCGATGTAGTAAATGCGCCCGCCGGTGTGGCTGGTGATCGCCTCGAGGTCGGCCCTCCTGACGTTCCCGCGCTCGTTGTAGAGGCCGGCCAGGGAGACGATGTAGACCGGCGCGCCGACCAACCGGGAGTACTGGACCACCCGCCGGATCGGCATGTGGCTGCCCTCGTCGTAGCCGTCGGTCAGGAGCACGACGGCTCGCCGGCCCGGCTGGTCCCAGAGCTGGACGGTGGAGAAGACGATGGAGTCGTAGAGCGCCGTGGCGCCGCCTGCCCGGAGGACCGCGAAGCGCTGGAGGAGGCGGTTGAGGTCGCCGGTCGCCGGCTGGAGCAGGTGCGGGCGGTTGGCGAAGCTCACGAGGAACGCCCGGTCCTTCGGGATGAGGGTGTTGATCAAGAACCGGGCCGCTGCCCGCTCGGCGTCGGTCAGGAGCACGTCCATGCTTCCCGAGGTGTCGATCAGGAGCCCCAGGGTCAGCGGCACGTCGTCGGCCACCTGGAAGCGCTCGATGGGTTGTTCCTGCCCGTGGAAGCGGATCTTGAAGTCGTTCCGGTTCAGGCCCTGCACCGGCTCGCCGTCCTCGTTCGTGACCACCACGAAGAGCTGGACCAGGTTCACTTCCACGCGCTCTGCCGCCACGCCCTGAGAGAGGAGCTGCACGTCCTCGAGGGACGATCCGTCGGCGAGGTAGGCCACCACGCGCACGTAGTCGTCGGGGGCGGGCGTGGCCGAGGCGAGGGGGAGCGTGGCGCGCCACGGCGGCGAGGTGAGCGTGTCGAGGAGCTTCTGATTGCGGTAGAGCTCGACCCGGGCCACCGAGCCTCCCGGCGGCACCGTGACCCGGGCCTCCACGTTCACCGAGCCGGGGCCGCCCGGGGTGGCGGCGGGCACCGGGTCCATGCCGGTGATCCGCACGTCGAAGCGTGCGACGCGGCGGTTGACGGTGATCTCGTGGCGGCCCAGCTCGTGGCCGTCCTCGCCCAGGGCTACGGCTCGGATCGTGTGGGTCTTGGCCTCTGGGCCCAGGTCGAGGGTGGCATTGAACGGCTCGCGGTCGTCGGACCCGGCCTCGGTGCCGTCGAGGTAGAAGACCACCTTAGAGACGGCGTCGGTGGTGACCAGGGTCTGGATCTCGACCTTGCCGACGGCCGGCCGCTTGCGGGGCGGCAGGATCACCAGCAGACGGCCGCCGGTGGGCAGGCCGGGCTCTCCGGCCTGGGCCGCGGGGCCGGGCGCCGGGGCCGGCCCGGATGCCTGCCCGGGGGCGCGCCCCGCGCCGGAGCCGGACGCGCCGGGTACCTCGGGATAGAGGGTGCCGCGGGGTCCCTGCGACGGCGCTTCTCCCTCGTCGGCCTCGTCGGCTCCGCCCCCCTCGCTGACCTCAGCCCCCTCGCCGCCCTCCGGCTCGGCCTGCGCCTGCGCCTGCGCCTGGCCGGAGGCCTGAGCGGAAGCTCCCGCCGCCGGCGGGGCGCCCCCCGCGCTCGCGACTGCGGCGGCCGCCTGCGGGTCGTAGACGGCCACCCGCATGCCGGCGGGCAGGTGGAGGGGGCCGTCGGCGAGCTCGGCGATGCACGCCCCCCAGCGTGAGCCCAGGGCCTGGTCGATCACCACGGCCGCGGCGTGAAGGTCGTCGGGCAGGGCCAGGCGTCCGCGGTAGAGCCAGGCGTCCGCCGGGCTGCCGTCCGCGGTCACGGTGACCGGGGCGACGGTCTCGGCCCGGCTCACCACCTTCCCTTCGATGGTGGCGGCGGTCATGGTGACGCGGAGCGAACCGAGGGACGCGGCGCCCTGATCGAGGCTCTGAAGATCGAGGAAGGCCTCGAAGTAGAGCGTGCCGGGCCCGGTGTCGGTGCCGGGGTTCCGGCGCGTCTCCAGGTGGACCCAACATTCGACCGGAAGGTCGCCGGCCGGGGCGTCGGGGTTCTCGATGAGGGTCCGGGCCCGGGCGACGTCCTTCGGGGAGCCGGCGGCGGAAGCTTGCGGAGTGGCGGGGGTGGCGGGCGCTGCCAGGAGCAGCAGGAGAGCTAGAAAGCGGCGCACAGCAGAAACCCTACCAGAGCGGGGGGGGCCGCCGGGAGGGTCCGGAGCGAGGAGAGCGAGATCGGGGAGGAGGCCGCCTCCTCCCCGATCCTCCGCCGCGCCCGACGGTGAGCGGATCTCCGCTCCGAGGAACTCAGTTCGCGTTGTCGCCGTAGCTGAACTGGGTCTGGATCGTGCCGTCGAGCTTGTGGACGATCACCTGGCTCGGCTCGGCCTTCTTGGCCGTCTCACGGGCGGCGTTGAGGGCGGTGTCCTTGGTGTCGTGGAGGCTCGTCGGAGTGTCCTCGCCCTCGACCTGGACCTTCCACCCCTCCTCGTGGGGGGTGACGTGAAAGACCTTTCTCACGACCTTCTTGGCCCGGGCCGGAGTGCCGGCGATGCTGTCGACCTTGTGGGAGAGCTCCTCGACGCGGTGCGTCAGGGTCTTGATCTCGTTGCGCGTAGGCACTCCGATGCGGTGCAGGGCGTTCGTGACCTGCCGATCGATCAGCTCGCTCAGGTCGTCGACCCGGGTCTCTACCTGGGAGCTCGCCTTGTCGGCGGCCTTCTTGAGCTCCTTGCGCATGCTGACGAGCTCCTTCTTGCCGCGGGTCTCGACGTCCTGGCCGCGCTCGACCAGGCGGTTGAACAGATCGGTGCCCTCGTTCCCCACAGTCTTGACCGTGCCGAGACCGGCCAGCCAGATCTTGTGAGCAGAGTCCAGAACCTCGCCTTGGAACTTCTTGTATTGAGTGGTAACCGTAGCCATCGCTCATCTCCTCCGTCGAGCCCTGGCGGGGACCGCGCAGGGCGAATATTTTGTCGTTCGCGAGGAACCCGCAAGGGTGCGGGCCCTCCGTCCGATCTTCAATATACCGCAGCGCGGCATAATTGTCAATGACTTTTCCGCGCTGCGGCAAGTCGACGTCAGTCCAGTTTTCACAGGGGGTTCCGCCGCCAACTAAAGGGTTGGAAGGGTCGTCCGCGCCGCGGATTGACGCGACGCGTCAGCGAGGATCCGTCGAGGCCGCGACGCCTCAGTGGGGGGCGGTCGGGGGTGCAGCGCCGGCCCGCGGCTTCGCTCCGGCCGGCAGCTCCGGGTTCTCGAAGAAACGGACGAAGGGGGGCGGGAAGGCCTTGGGGAGAGGGACCACCGACGGATCGGTCCGGCGGCATTCGAGGACGTCGGAGCGGGCCGCCGCCAGCAGCTTGGAGCTTTTCGAGCCGCCGGCCCGGTAGAGGTGGAAGCGGGCCGCCGCCTTCAGGAGATCGGCGTGGGCCTGGGCGCGGGAGTCCGGGAGCTCGACGTCGTGAAGGGTCGCGAGCACCGCCTCGGGGTCGCCGCGGAGCCAGGCGTCGGCGGCCTCGATCAGCGGGTCGGGCGGCGGCGCGGCGGCGGCCCGCAGCCGGGCGAGGCCGCTCTCCAGGCGGGCCCGCAGCTCATTGAGGTCGGGCAGGGAGAGCTCCGGGTCCGAGCTCGCGTCGATCGCTGCCTGGAGATCGGCGCGGCGCTGGGCGAGGCCGGGGGGATACGGGGCCAGGCCGGAGGTGGCGTCGAGCTCCTGGAGCGCGCTCCGGCGCAGGGTCTCGAGGCGGCGGCGCAGCTCCTCCTTGGACTCCGCCGCCGACTGGAGGCGCAGCGCGACCTCCTTGCGCAGCACCTGGAGCTTGGCCCCGGCGCCGCGCGCCAGGTCCGCCGCGTGGTCGAAGTCGGAAGGCGAGAGGGTGCTCGGCGGCACGTCGGCGAGGGCCTTGCGCGCCCGTCCGATCTGCCGGACGGCCTCGGCGAGCCGGCTCGCCGGGGAGAGCTCGCCCTGGTTCCAGACCGAGGCCAGGTCCGGGTCGGAAGCGTAGGCCTCGAGCTCCGAGCGGGTCTGGTCGGCGAGGTCGATCGCCGCTCGGACCTCCCGGATCTTCTCGGCCACCTCGGTCTCGCGGGCGAGGCGTTCCGCGCACTCCTTGCGGCTCGCCTCGAGGCGGGCGAGCTCGTCGGGGAGCGTGCCGATCACGCCCTGGTGCTCGGACTCGTCCCAGGCCGCCAGGGCCCCGGCGCAATCCCCCTCGCCGGCCAGGGCGAAGCCGAGGTAGGCGTAGGGCAGATAGGGGCGGAAGTGGAAGTAGCGGAACAGGTGGGATGCTTCCTCGCCGCGCCCCTCGATCGCCTGGCGCAGGAGCGTCTCGGCGCGGGGGAAGTTCCCCGCCGCGACCGCGTCGACCCCCGCCTTGTAGCTGTCGAGGAAGGCCTGGGCGCGGGCGGGCGCCGGCAGGGCGAACGCCGCCAGGGCGAGCGCCGCTGCGGCGCACGACCGCCTCGCCCTCCGGACTACTTCCACCATCCCGCCTCCCGGAAATACTCCGCCGGCGTCAGGAGGTAGAACTGCACCTGGCAGCTCGCGCTCCCGGTCGCCTCCAGGGTGACCCGGCACAGGCGGGGCGCCTCGCTCGCCGGGTTGGTGAGCTCCACCAGGTACTGGCCCGGTGGCAGGTGGAGGACGAGGGGGGTCGCGGGCTCGGAGGGGAGGGGGAGGGAGCGTCCGGAGTGGTCGGTGACGCGGACCACCTCGCCCCACGGCACGGCCTCGATCTCCAGGGTTCCGTCCGCCGGAGGCACCGGCGCGGCGGCCGGCGCCGAGGTCGTGGTGGTGGCCGCCTTCGGTGGCGGCGTCCGAGGCCGCCAGAGGCTCCAGGCGAGCAGGACCAGGGCCGCCGAGAGCAGGGCGCTGCCCAGGAAGACCGCGGCCGCAAGGATCGCACGCCGGGCCCGGGGCGACAGACGGGGGATCGAACGGGGAATCGACCGGGCAATCCATTGCGGGATCGACCGGAGGGACGGCGCCGGCACCGGGGCCGGGGCCTGCGGCGCGGGAGACGGCTCCGGAGGGCGGGGCGGGTCTGGCGGGGCGTCCGCCGGCGGCGGAGGAGGCACCGGTGGGGCAGCCGGCTCGGGCCGGGGCTCCGAGAGCGGCTCCGGGAGGGGCCGCGCGGCGATCTCTGCCAGGCGCTCGGCGACCTCGGAGAAGCCGGCGAGACGGCGCTCGGGGTCCTTCTCCAGGCAGCCGGAGACGGCGGCGGCGAGCGCTTCCGGGCAGCCGGGCCAGCGGGAGGCGAGGGGCTCGGGATCCTCTCCGAGCACGCGCTCGCGGAGCTCCCGGGCGGTGGTGCCCGGGAAGGGGTGGACACCGGTGAAGAGCTCGTAGGCCAGGATTCCGAAGGCGAAGAGGTCGGCCCGGCCATCGACCGCCTCGCCAACGATCTGCTCCGGCGCCAGGTAGGCGGCCCGCGCCGCGACCCGGCCGGTGCGAGCGAGGCGCGTCTCGTCGCCCGCGAGCTTGCCGATTCCGAAGTCCACGATCTTGGCGCGGTCGTCCTCCAGGATGCGGACGTTGGCGGGCCGCAGATCGCGGTGCGGCACCCCCTTCTTGTGGGCGTAGTCCAGGGCGCGGGCGATCTGGAGGAGGTGCTTCAGGTGGCGGGCCCGGTCGGGGGACCCGGTTCCGGTTGGTTCGCCGGAGGCGTTCCGGACGATCGCGTCCTCGAGGGTCTCGCCCCCGAGGTGCTCCTGGAGGAGGAACGGCCCGGCCGGGTCTCGGCCGGAGAGATAGACGGTGGCGATGTTGCGGTGGTGGAGGGTGCCCGCGACCTCGGCCTCGCGCAGGAAGCGCCGACGCAGCGTCTCGTCCTCGGAGGTGCAGACTTTGAGGACGACGCGTCGCTCGGTGAGCGGTTCCCGGGCGAGGTAGGAGACCCCGTAGCCGCCCTCGCCGAGGCGATCGAGGACCTCGTACTTGCCGATCCTTCCGGGCGGGTCCACGATCGCAGGAGTTTACCACCGGGCCGCATGGGGGTTGCGGGCGGCTTCTGCGCGTCAGGCCAGGCCGCGGGGGGTCACGAGGCGCTCGACTCCGGCCAGCGCCAGGTCGACCGCCAGGGCGAGCAGGGCCGCCGGCAGGGCTCCCGAGAGGATCATCCGGGTGTCGGCGAGCTGGAGGCCGGTGACGATGGGCTCGCCCAGGCCGCCGGCGCCGATGAAGGCGGCGAGGGTGGCGGTGCCCACGGTCAGGACCGCCGCCGTGCGCACGCCGGCCATGATTACCGGTGCGGCCAGGGGCAGGCGCACGCGGACCAGCACCTGGAGCGGCGTCATGCCCAGTGCGGTGGCCGCTTCCGAGGCGCGGGGGTCGGCGTCGCGCACGCCGGAGTAGGTGTTGCGGAGGATCGGGAAGACGGCGTAGACCCAGAGCGCCACCACCGCCGGCAACCGCCCGACGCCCAGGAACGGGATGGCGAAGGCGAGCAGGGCGAGGGAAGGGATCGTCTGGGTCACCCCGACCGCCCGGATCAGGGGCTCGGCCAGGCGGCGGCGCCGCTCGAGGGCGAGGCCGAGGGGGATGGCCAGGAGGGCGCCGAGGGCGAGGCCGGCCCCGGAGAGGGCGAGGTGCTGGACGGTGTAGTGGGCGAGGCGGGCGCGACGCCGCCACATGTAGGCGGCGAAGGAGCCCTCACCGCGGCCGCCGGCCGTAGGCGCCGGGGCGCCCTTCCCCGAGGCCTCCTCCGCGATCAGCCCGAGCTCGACGAGGGTCTCGTGGGCCACGGCGGCGGGCTCGGCCCCCTCCTCCTGGAGCCGGTAGTTGAGATGGCGCATGCGCGCCTCGTCCAGAGCGCCGGCGAGGAGCGAGAGGGCCGCTGCCACCTCGGGATGGCGCGCCAGGGTCGCGCCGCGGACCAGGGGCGCCGCGTCGTAGGGCGGGAAGAACCCCTTGTCGTCGGCGAGAACCACCAGGTGGTAGGCGAGGAGGCGCCCGTCGGTGGTGTAGACGTCCAGGGCCTGGATCTCCCCCGAGGCCGCCGCCTGGTACTTGAGGGCCTGCTGCATGCGGCGTACCGAGGCGAAGTGGAGGCCGTAGGTCGCCGCCAGGCCGGGCAGGCCGTCCGGCCGCTCCACGAACTCGTAGCCGAACCCGGCGGCGAGGCGGGGTGCGACCCGCGCCAGGTCCGACAAGGTCCGGAGGCCCTCCCGCTCGGCGAGGGCCTTGGGCACCGCCACCTCGTAGGAGTTCTCGAAGCCGAGAGGCGCCAGCCAGACCAGGTTCCAGCGCGCGAGAAACTCCCGCCGCACCCGGGCCAGCGCCGCCGCCCGCCCGGAAGATCCCGGCGCCGGCGGCTCCCCCAGGATCGACGCCAACCCCGTCCCCGTGTACTCCGGGTACAGATCGATCGCCCCCGACCGCAGCGCCTCGAAGCAGACCTGAGTCCCCGCCAGGTTCAACCGCCGCTCCACCCGCAACCCCGTCCGCCCCTCGATCACCTGAGCAAACAACTCCGCCAACAACCGACTCTCCTCGAAATTCTTCGACCCGACGACAACAGTCCCAGAGTCCGACCCGTTCCTTGCCCCTTCTTCTCCCCACGCGGTGAGTGGGATCAACAGGGACAGGACCAAGCCAAAGAGGGCAATCCCGCCGGCTCGGTAAGCGACCCCGACTTTCCCCCCAACTCTCTCCCCGCGCCGGGAGTCGCCCGTCGCACCACGCGGACTAGGGACCTCGGGCTCTTCGCCGAGACAGGCCGTTCCAAAGTCCGGCTCGAGCAGGCCCGGATGCCGCGTAAGAGCTCGCCGGTCGCAGTTTGCCGCCGAGCTCTTACCGGTAGCCGGGCCGTGTTCAACGCAACCCCGGTTCACTGTCCGAGCCCCCCGACTTTGAGGAGCGCACGAACGTACTCGTCCCCCGGCTCCCGCCGAAGCTCCTCCGGCGTCCCCACCCGCAACACCCGCCCAGCCCGCATCACCGCCACCCTCCCCCCCAACCGAAACGCCTCCCCCAGGTCATGCGTCACCAACAGCATCGTCTTCCCCAGACGCTCCCGAAGCCCCAGAAACTCCCCCTGAAGCTCCAGCCGCGTCAACGCATCCAGCGCCCCGAACGGCTCGTCCAGAAGCACCACCTCCGGATCCCCCGCCAGCGCCCGCGCGAACGCCACCCGCTGACGCTGCCCCCCCGAGAGCTCCCGCGGATACCGCCGCCCGTAGCGCTCCCGCGGCAACCCCACCAGCTCCAGCACCTCCTCCGAGCGCGCCTCCCGGCGCGGCCGCTTCCAGCCCAGGAGCCGTGGCACCAGCTCCACGTTGCGCTCCACCGTCCAGTGAGGGAGCAGCCCGCCCTCCTGCTGCACGTAGCCCGTCGCCCGGCGCAGCGCGAACGAATCCTCCGCGGCGAGGGGCCGGCCGCCGGCCAGGACCTCCCCCGAGGTCGGCTGCACCATGCGGTTGAAACAGCGCAGGAGCGTGGTCTTGCCCGAGCCGCTCTCGCCCACCAGGGCCACCGTCTCCCCCCGGGCGACGGAGAGATCCACCCCGGCCAGGGCCTCCGTACCGTCCGGGTAGCGCTTGACCACGGAGCGGGCTTCGAGTGCCGGCGACGCGGTCAGCGAAGGCCCGGTCACGGCGCGCCGCCCGGGCCGGTCGGGACCCGCCGTTGAGCCGAAGGGCTCGAGAGTGGAGAATAGGTGGACACCCTGCGCCGATCTTACCGACAGGACCCTAGGAGTCTGCACGGCAGAAACACGTAGCCGCGCGCGAGGGTCTTACGGGGTGGATCCAAGGCGCGAGGAGGAGTCGATGCAGGGACATCGTAGACGACGAGCAACGCCGGAGACACCCCGTAACCCCCTGGCGCCCGAAGGGTTGCGGCGGCGTGTGGCCGTCTACTTCGTTCCCGCTCCTCGACGATGGCTCGGCATCGCCTGCGTCGCGGTGCCTCGTATCCGACCCCACAGCGCTCGCAACGCGACTGCGCGTTTCTGCCGTGCAGACTCCTAGCCTAGACTATTCACGAGACGGCGTAGCGAGAGCCGCAATATGAATTTTCCAGGCTAGGGCCTGCCGTCAGGAGAGAACGCCATGCAACGCAAACGTTTGAGATTCCCGGGTGCCTTCGGCGACGAGCTGGTGGCCCGGCTCGAGCTCCCCGACCCGGAGGGAAGCGAGCCGGCCGCGTATGCGCTCTTCGCCCACTGCTTCACCTGCTCGAAGGACCTCAAGGCCGCGGGCTGGATCAGCCGGGCCCTGGTGGAGCGCGGCATCGCCGTCTTCCGCTTCGACTTCACCGGCCTCGGCGAGAGCGAGGGGGACTTCGCCGACACCAACTTCTCCTCCAACGTCGACGACCTCGAGGCCGCGGCCGATTTCCTGCGCTCGGAGTACCGGGCGCCGGAGATCCTCATCGGCCACAGCCTCGGGGGCGCGGCGGTGCTCGCCGCCGCCGGCCGGGTGCCCGAGGCGCGGGCGGTGGCCACCATCGGAGCGCCCGCGGAGACCTCGCACCTCACCAAGACCCTCATCCACCAGGCGCCGGAGCTCGCCGAGCGGGAGGAGGCCGAGGTCCGCCTGGGCGGCCGCAGCTTCCGGATCAAGCAGCAGCTCCTGCGCGACCTCGAGGGCGAGAACCTCGCCGAGGCCATCCGCGACCTCCACCGGGCCCTCCTCGTCTTCCACTCGCCCACCGACGCCGTGGTCCCCATCGACCAGGCCCGGAAGATCTACGTGGCGGCCCGCCACCCGAAGAGCTTTGTCTCCCTCGACCAAGCCGACCACCTGCTGACCGACCCGCGCGACGCGCGCTACGTCGGTGAGGTGCTGGCGGCCTGGGCCGGCCGCTACGTGTGCCTCGAGCCGATCGGCGAGGAGCTGGCCGAGCCGGCGACCGAGCCGGGCGGGGTGACGGTGGTGGGCGGCTCCCAGGGCTTCGCCCAGGAGGTCTACGCCCGCCGCCACCACTTCGCGGCGGACGAGCCGGCGAGCCAGGGCGGCACCGACACGGGGCCGAGCCCGTACGAGCTCCTCCTGTCGGGGCTCGGCGCCTGCACGAGCATGACCCTGCGCATGTACGCGGACCGCAAGGGATGGTCCCTCGAAGGGGTCCGGGTGCGACTGTCCCACGGCCGGGTCTACGCCAAGGACTGCGCCACCTGTACCGACGAGCAGAAGGCGACCGGCGGCCGGATCGACCACATCTCCCGCAAGATCGAGGTCCTGGGGGACCTCTCCGCCGAGCAGCGCGAGCGGCTGCTGGAGATCGCCAACCGGTGCCCCGTCCACCGCACGCTGGAGGGCGAGATTCACATCCACAGCGAGTTGGGCTGATCGGATCACCCCCCTGCCCCTCTGATCCCCTTCCCACCCTCGCAAAAGGCGAGCAATAGCGTTCAGGGCCGTCCTCTCGTGAGGACGATCAAGCTCCGCTCGTTCGCTTGTCGCTCCTACGACATCCTTGGGTTGCACTAGGAGTCTGCGCGGCAGAAACACGTAGCCGCGCGCAAGGGTCTTACGGGGCGGATCCAAGGCGCGAGGAGGAGTCGATGCGGGGACATCGTAGACGACGAGCAACGCCAGAGACACCCCGTAACCCCCTTGCGCCCCGACCAACTCCCTCCGGGAGTCGGTGCCCGTTGCGGCGGTGTGGGGCCGTCTTCTTCGTTCCCGCTCCTCGACGATGGCTCGGCATCGCCTGCGTCGCGGTGCCTCGTATCCGGCGGGCACCGGCCGAAGGCTGGTCGGGCGCTCGCAACGCGACTGCGCGTTTCTGCCGCGCAGACTCCTAGGCTGGACTATTCATGATCCGGCTACTGCGAGCCGCAATCGCACGCAATCTCGGGGCGTGCTCGCTCTTCGCTCCTCAACGTACGTTCGAGTACGCCTGCGTCGCTCATCGCTGCGCTGCCCCGATCTCACGCACACTTGCGGCTCTCGCTACGCCTTCTCGTGAATAGTCCAGGCTGGGCGCCTCGTCGGTTTGAGGCGGAGCTTCACTGGATGGCAGAGATGTCCGCACCTTGGCACGGATCGTGGATCTTCTTGGGGCCAGGAGGTATCGAACCATGCGAAGAACACTCACCTCGATCGTCCTCGTCTCCGCGCTCTTCCTGGCACCTGCCCTCGCACAGCCGGCCGCGGCTCAGGTCTACGGCGGCTTCTCCGTCGGCGGCTGGTTCAGGATCGGCGGAGTGAGCTTCTCCCTGGTCTTCGGCGCCCCCACCGAGAGCGCACGGCCGGGTTACTACTACCGCACGCCGGCCGGCTATGGGTACCTCGGGACCCCGTGTCGGGAGTCCTTTCGCCAGGGCGGCTACATCTACTACGACCCCAGCTGCCAGGCGGTGACCCGCTACTTCGACCTGCACCACCAGCGGCATGGGCTGTTGTTCGAAGGCTACGCGCCGCCTCCGGTATGGCGCGGCCAGTTCTACGGTGACCGCTACAATGGCTCCGGGAATTACGACCGGAACCGCCGGCGCGGGGACCGCGACTACGGCCGCTCCTGGTCCCGCAGCGACCGGAAGCGCTACTACGAACGCTACGGTTGGTCGCACCGCGAGCTCAACCGTGGCCGCGGCCGGCCGCGACCACGAGGGTGACCGCGGACGGGGCCATGACGGCTGGAGACAGCGCCACGGCCGCGATCGCGGCAAGGAACGGCAACACCGGCAGTCGGCGGTGAAGGCACCCACCGGCGCGCAGGCTCCTAGCGCCGGCGGGGGCCTTCTCGACGGTAGAGTCGGTAGCCGGTGACCGCCGTGAGCTCCGACCCCCGATCGTCCCGAGCATCCCGAGCATCCCGAGCATCCCGGCCGTTCGGATCTCGGCGCCGAGCGGCGTCCGGCGGCGCCCTCGCCCTCGCCTGCCTCCTGGGCGCCCTCGCGGCCTGCGCCGGCGGCGCCGGCCCGAAGCCCCCCGAGCCTGCGGCGCCTGGGCGGCTCACCCTGGGGCCGGGCGACCGGATCCTGGTTCTGGCACCCCATCCGGACGACGAGGTGCTGTGCTGCGGCGGAGTCCTCCAGGAGGCCGTCGCCCGCGGCCTGCCTGTGCGCGTGGTCTTTCTGACCCACGGCGACTCCAACGAGTGGTCCTTCCTGGCCTACCGCAAGCGGCCGGAGGTGACCCCGCGAGCGGCGCGGGCGTTGGGGGAGGTCCGCCGGCGGGAGGCGCTCGCCGCGGCCGACCGGCTCGGTGTGCCCCGCGACCGCCTGACCTTCCTCGGCTACCCGGACCACGGCACCCTCTCGATCCTGCTCTCGCACTGGGGAAAGCGCCCGCCCTACCGCGGCCCCCTCACGCGGGCCCGGGCGGTGCCGTACGCGACGGCCTTGCGGCCGGGCGCTCCGTACGAGGGGGAGCAGGTGCTCGCCGACCTCGAGACGGTCCTCCGGGAATTCCGCCCGACCAAGATCTTCCTGCCGCACCCCGCCGACCACCATCCCGATCACGCCGCCCTCTACCTCTTCACCCGGATCGCCCTCTGGGATCTTGCCGGGGCGGTGGACGGGGCGAGCCCGGTGAGCGCCACGCTCCAGCCTTACCTGGTGCACTTCCCGGGCTGGCCGCGGCCGGCCGGGAGCCACTCCGAGCTGCCCCTCGAGCCGCCCCGCGTCCTCGCCGCGGCCGGAAGCTGGCGCCAGCTTCCCCTCACCGGGGCCGAGGAACGGATCAAGGCCGAGGCGCTCCGCGCCCACCGCACCCAGTACGGCTACAGCGCCCGGCACCTGCTGCCCTTCGTGCGCACCGACGAGCTGTTCGGAAACCTGCCGCCGGTCGAGCTGGGAGCTGGAGACGCGCCGGTGCTGCGCGACGAGGAGGGACGGGCCGCGGAGGCCGTGGATGTGCCTGAGGACCTGCTGGGCGGGGCCGCCGGGCTCTTCATTGCCCTCGATAGCCTGCGCCCGGAGCTCGCCGGCGACCGGCTGCGCCTGACGGTGAGACTGGACCGTCCGCTAGGGGCCCCCGACCGCCTCGACCTCTACCTGCTCGGCTACCGGGCCGGCCGACTGTTCGCCGGCCTGCCCAAGCTCGACGTGCGCGTGGGCGAAGCCAGCTTCGCCGTGTTCGACCGGGGGGTGCGACAGGGAGAACACGGCGCGGGCGCGGGCGTAAGGGTCCGTCGGGACGCCGAGGGCCGGGAGATCACCGTCGACGTGGGGCGCGCAGCCCTGGGCGATCCGGACCGGTGCCTGCTGGGCGCCGAGACGTCGAGCGATCTGCTGCCCCTCGACCGGGTGAGCTGGCGGGTGCTCGAGCTGCCGCGACGGCCCTCGGCGCCGGCGGTCCCGGTCCCGGGATGAGGTCGTTCCGCCGACTCCTCCCGCCGAGACCTATAATGCCGGCGTGGACGACGAGAGCGGGCAACAACCGCGGATTCTCGACCGGTCCGAGCACAACATCTCCCGCAGCAACATCGATCCCCACACCCTGAAGGTCCTCTACCGGCTCCACAACTCCGGCAAGAAGGCATACATGGTGGGCGGGGCGGTGCGGGACCTGCTGCTCGATCGGCAGCCGAAGGACTTCGACGTGGGCACCGATGCGCGCCCCGGGGAGATCCGGCGTCTGTTCCGTAACAGCCGCATCATCGGCCGCCGGTTCCGTCTGGCCCACGTCTTCTTCCCCGACGGCGTCGTCGAGGTTGCAACTTTCCGTCGCGAGCCCTCGCCGGAGGAGCAGGACAGTGGCCAGGACGAGCTGCTGATCACCTCGGACAACACCTACGGCACGCCGCGCCAGGACGCCTTCCGCCGCGACTTCACGATCAACGCCCTGTTCTACAACATCGCCGACTTTTCGGTGATCGACTACGTGGGCGGCATCGACGACCTCGACGACGGCCTGATCCGGGTCATCGGGGATCCCGACGTGCGCTTCGCCGAGGATCCGGTCCGCCTGCTCCGGGCGATCGAGTTCGCCGCCCGCCTCGGGTTCGATCTCGAGGCCGAGACCGCCGCCGGGATCGAGCGCAGCAAGCAGGAGATCGCCAAGGCCTCGCCGGCGCGCCTGACCGAGGAGATCGTCCAGCTCCTGCGTTGCGGCCACGCCGGCGACGCACTGCAGCTCATGCTCGACTTCGGCCTGCTCGAGGAGCTGCTGCCGGAGGTGTACGCCATGGTCGCCGCCGACGAGCGGGGCCTCGGCTCGTTCAACCGCATCCCGGTGGTCTTCGACGAGATGGTCGAGGAGGGCCGCGAGCTCGAGGACGCGGGCGTGTTGGCGGCGCTGCTGCTCCCCACGGTGCTCCTGCGGCGCTACGACATCGAGGGGGTGGACGACCATCCCATGAGCCGGGCGGGCCTCGAGGCCATGGTGGACGAGGTGGTGGAGCCCTTCTCCTCCCGCTTCAGCCTGTCGCGCGCCCGTTCGGAGCGCGTGGTCGGCGCCCTCAAGGTCTTCCTGCGCATGTGCGAGCCGGAGTGGAGCGTCGAGGCCCAGCGGCGCTTCGCCGTGCGCCGGTACTTCGACGAGGCGCTGCTCCTGTTCGAGATCCTGACCCGCGCCACCGGCGAGGGAAGCGAGGTCGTCGCCGCCTGGCAGGAGGCGGCCCGCAACCGGCCGGAGCCGCGCCCCGATTCCCGTCCGGGCGCCGGCGACCGGCGGCGGCCCCGCCGCAGGCGCCGCAAGAGGCGCCGATGAGCCACCCCTGAACCGATCGGGGCTGTTACACTCGTTCTGCGACCCCCATTCCCAGCAAACTCATCTCAGATCCGAGGACCACGCATGAGCTGGATAGCCGAGTTCTGGCGATCGACCCTGGCCAAGAAGGCGGCGATGGCGGTGAGCGGCATCGTCCTCTTCGGCTTCGTCTTCTTCCACATGGTGGGGAACCTGAAGCTCTACCTGCCGGTCTACACGGCGGGGCCCCACGCCGGCATGCACCCCCTGAACGTCTACGCCGAGTGGCTGCGCGAGATGGGCTCGCCCCTGTTTCCCCACGAGGGGGCCCTGTGGATCGCCCGGCTGGTGCTGCTGGCCGCGGTGGCCGTCCACATGTGGGCCGCCTGGCAGCTCACGCGGCTGAACTGGAAGGGGCGGCCGGCGAGCTACGCGGTGACCGAGCGCGTGCAACTCGATTACGCCTCGCGCACCATGCGCTGGGGCGGGGTGATCATCGCCCTGTTCGTCGTCTACCACCTCCTCCACCTGACCACCGGCACGCTCCACCACGACTTCGTGCGCGGGGACGTCTACCACAACGTGGTGGCGGGCTTTTCCGTCTGGTGGGTGTCGGCGATCTACATCGTCGCCAACCTGTTCCTGGGGCTGCACCTCTACCACGGCCTGTGGAGCTTGTTCCAGAGCCTGGGTTGGAACCATCCGACCTTCAACCCCTGGCGCCGCAAGTTCGCCGTCACCTTCGCCGTGATCGTCACGGCGGGTAACCTCTCGTTCCCGCTGGCCGTCCTCACCGGACTGGTCCACTGACCTCGCAAGGGAGAACAGCCATGACTCTCGACTCGAAGATCCCTTCCGGGCCCATCCAGGAGCAGTGGGACACGCACCGGTTCCAGATGAAGCTGGTCAACCCGGCCAACAAGCGCAAGTTTGACGTCCTGGTGATCGGCTCCGGCCTGGCGGGGGCCTCGGCCTCCGCGTCCATGGCCGAGCTCGGCTACAACGTGAAGTGCTTCTGCTTCCAGGACTCGGCGCGCCGCGCCCACTCCATCGCGGCCCAGGGCGGCATCAACGCCGCCAAGAACTACCAGAACGACGGCGACAGCATCTATCGCCTGTTCTACGACACGGTCAAGGGGGGTGACTTCCGCTCCCGCGAGGCGAACGTCTATCGCCTGGCCCAGGTCTCGCTCAACATCATCGACCAGGCGGTGGCCCAGGGCGTCCCCTTCGCCCGTGACTACGCCGGGTACCTGGACAACCGCTCCTTCGGCGGCGCCCAGGTCTCGCGGACGTTCTACGCCCGCGGGCAGACCGGGCAGCAGCTCCTGCTCGGCGCCTACCAGGCGCTCGCCCGCCAGATCAAGAGCGGCAAGGTCCAGATGTACCCGCGCCACGAAATGCTCGAAGTCGTGCTGGTCGACGGCGAGGCCAAGGGGGTGATCACCCGCAACCTCGTGACCGGCGAAGTCGAGCGCTGGGCGGGCGACGCCGTGGTGCTCGCCACGGGCGGGTACTCGCGCGTCTTCTACCTCTCCACCAACGCCATGGGCTGCAACGTCACCGCCGCGTGGCGGGCCCACCGGCGGGGCGCCTACTTCGCCAACCCCTGCTTCACCCAGATCCACCCCACCGCCATCCCGCCGGCCGGCGAGCACCAGTCGAAGCTCACGCTGATGAGCGAGTCGTTGCGCAACGACGGCCGGATCTGGGTGCCCAAGAACCCGGACGACTCGCGGCGCCCGAACCAGATCCCGGAGGGTGACCGGGACTACTACCTCGAGCGCCGCTACCCCGCCTTCGGGAACCTCGTGCCCCGGGACATCGCCTCCCGGGCCGCCAAGCACGAGGTCGACCAGGGGCACGGCGTGGGGCCGACCGGCATCGGCGTCTACCTGGACTTCCGCGACCCCCTCTCGAGGCTCGGCCGGCAGTCGATCGACGAGCGCTACGGCAACCTCTTCGAGATGTACGAGAAGATCACCGGCGACGATCCCCACGACACGCCCATGCGGATCTACCCGGCCCCCCACTACACCATGGGCGGCCTGTGGGTGGACTACAACCTGGAGTCCACGATCCCCGGCCTGTTCGTGATCGGTGAGGCCAACTTCTCCGACCACGGCGCCAACCGGCTCGGGGCCTCGGCCCTGATGCAGGGCCTGGCCGACGGCTATTTCGTGCTGCCCTACACCATCGGCAACTACCTGGCGCCGCGCATGGGCCAGAAGGTGGACACGGGCCACGAGGCCTTCGCCCGCGCCGAGACGGAGGTCCAGGACCGGGTCGCCCGGCTCCTGGCGATCAGCGGCGAGCGCACGGTCGACTCGATCCACCGCGAGCTCGGCTCGCTGATGTGGCACAAGTGCGGCATGTCCCGCTCGCGCCAGAGCCTGACCGAGGCGCTCGAGAAGATTCCGAGCCTGCGGGAGGAGTTCTGGTCGAACGTCCGGGTGCTGGGCGACGGTGAGGAGATCAACGAGAGCCTGGAGAAGGCGGGCCGGGTGGCGGACTTCCTCGAGCTCGCCGAGCTCATGTGCCGCGACGCCCTGGAGCGCGAGGAGTCGTGCGGCGCCCACTTCCGCGAGGAGTACCAGACCGAGGAAGGGGAGGCCAAGCGCAACGACGAGGAGTTCACCTACGTCGCCGCCTGGGAGTTCAAGGGGGTCGGCGAGGCGCCGGCGCTGCACAAGGAAGCCCTCGAATTCGAGTACGTGAAGCCGAGCCAAAGGAGCTACAAGTAATGGACCTCACCCTGAACGTCTGGCGGCAACCGGGCCCCGACGCCCCCGGCCGGCTCGTGGAGTACAAGGCGACCGACATCAGCCCGGACATGTCTTTCCTCGAGATGCTCGACCTGGTCAACGAGCGCCTGATCGACAAGGGCGAGCGGCCGATCGAGTTCGGTCATGACTGCCGGGAGGGCATCTGCGGCGCCTGCGGCATGATGATCAACGGCGAGGCCCACGGGCCCATGCGCCTGACGACGACTTGCCAGCTTCACATGCGGCACTTCAAGGACGGCGACAAGATCACGATCGAGCCCTGGCGCTCGGCGGCGTTTCCGGTGCTCCAGGACCTGGTAGTAGACCGCTCGGCCTTCGACCGGGTGATCGAGGCCGGAGGCTATGTTTCGGTGAACACGGGCGAGGCGCCGGAGGCGAACTCGATGCCGGTGCCGAAGGAGAACGCCGACGCCGCCTTCGACGCGGCCACCTGCATCGGCTGCGGGGCCTGCGTGGCCCAGTGCCCCAACGGCGCCGCGCAGCTCTTCGTCTCGGCGAAGGTCGCGCACTTGGGGCTCCTGCCCCAGGGACAGAGCGAGCGGCACACGCGGGTGCTGGAGATGGTGGAAGAGATGGAGCGGCAGGCCTTCGGTGCCTGCTCGAACTTCCGGGAGTGCGAGGCGGTCTGCCCGAAGGGCATCTCCATCGACTGGATCGCGCGGATGAACCGGGACTTCCTGCGGGCCAAATTCAAGGGGCGTCAGAAGCCGCCGCTGGCGGGGTAGGGCGGGGGAGAGGAAGCCGGAGGGCTTGGTGCCGAGACCGCCGGGGCCGGGGTGTCCACGAAGGGCGTCCGCCCTCCGGCGCGGCTCGGGTGCCGAGGGCTGCGGACGTTGCCCTCGCCTGACATCGCCACCGCGCGGGATCGCCACTGCCCTCCCACGGTCCTTGCTTGCTGCGCGGGCGCTGACACCTCCGGGCGGACGCCCTTCTTGGACAGCCCGGCCCCTACCGTTCGGTGGCTTCCGCCCTCCGGCTCGGCCTGGGGGATGGGGGTGAAGGCTGTGGGCGTGGGCCTCGGCTGGCAGCGCCGCCGCCCGGCGACGTGCTATGCGGCGCCCACTTCGATCAGCGTGCAGGAGGAGCTTGGGGGAGGGACGGCTTCTCCGACCTCGCGCAGGCCTTCGATGTGGAAGGCGATGGCCTCCTGGATGAGGAGGCGGACCTCCGCCTCGGAGTCTGCCGCCGCGATGCAACCCGGCAAGTCGGGAACATACGCGCCGAAGCTCGACTCGCCCTTCTCGATGACGACCAGGTAGCGCATTCCTCTACTCCTTCCCGCCGAGGAGCCCTGCTTGCTTCGGGGCACTGCGAAGTGTACCAACAGGAACGTCGACGCCGGGCTTCCCCGCCACGGTCACGGCGCCTGGCGTGGTCGGATGGCGAAACTACCGATGACTTCCGCGGGTCCGAGCGAGCACCCAACCGTCGTCCTTGAGCATCCGGATGAGACCGCGAACCTTCACCGAATAACCTCGTTGCCCGCGAGCCTACAGCGGGCCGTGACCGGGCCGCTCGGCGACTTCGTAGCGCAGGCGGACGACTCCGTCGGGATGGCTGGTCGAGGAGAGCAAGCTCAGGGAGACATCGCGGTGGTGGGGGGCGGCAAGGGGGATGGCCTCGCCGATGGGCACTCTTTTCCCTCGATCCGGCTGTCGCAAACCGCGACGGAGCGCAGGAACTGCATCCAGGTCACGATCTCGTCGTCGCTCAAGGGTACGTCGTCCGGGTCGAAGGTGCCGGTTCGCCAGGCCTTCTGGACTACGTAGAACTTGTCTTTCCCCTCGAGGCTCTTGATGAAGGTCACCTCGCCCATCTGAGTCTGCGGGTTGGTGGGGCAGAAGAGCTGGAACACCTTGACCTGGTATCCGTGCTCCTGTGCTGTCGCGATGAGGTTCGTGTACCCGTCCTTACACGCCTGCCGGCCCAGCGAGTCGAACTTCTGGAAGAAGGTCGCGTTGTCCATCTCGGGAGCGAACAGTTGGACCGTGATCATCTCGCTCCACTGGTCCACCGTCTCGCCCTTGGGCACGTATTCGTCCATCTCGCCCCGGTCCGTCTGATGGCGATACCCGAGCTCGTACCCTGCCGGGATCTCGACCAGGAGGTTCTCTCCGGTCAAGGCCTGTTGGGCGAACGCCGGGGCCAGGACGAGGAAGCAGCAGGTCGTCCCAACGGCGAGAGCTCTCTTCATGGTCCAACTCCTCTTCACCCATCTTGTTCGGGGGCTCTTCGGCCGGACCACTAGTCGTCCACGCCCGGCGAGTCCAGATGTTGGAACGCCGGGTGCGCGCGGCAGAAACGCGCAGTCGCGTTGCGAGCGCCGTGGGGCCGGATACGAGGCACCGCGACGCAGGCGATGCCGAGCGATCGTCGAGGAGCGGGAACGAAGTAGACGGCTCCACACCGCCGCAACCCTCTGGGCGCAAGGGGGTTACGGGGTGTCTCTGGCGTTGCTCGTCGTCTACGATGTCCCCGCATCGCCTCCTCCTCGCGCCTTGGATCCACCCCGTAAGACCCTTGCGCGCGGCTACGTGTTTCTGCCGCGCAGACTCCTAGCCTGGACTATTCATGAGGCGCCGTAGCGAGAGGCGCAAGTGTGTGTGAGATCAGGGCGCACGTAGCGATGAGAGACGCAGGCGTACTGGACGGTACGTTGAGGAGCGAAGAGCGAGTACGCCCTGAGATCGCGTGCAATTGCGGCTCGTAGTAGGTGGCTCATGAATAGTCCAGGCTAGCGGGGTTCGGTGCGCTTCAGGCCTTCAATGTCGTCGAAGTCGTCGTCGAAGCTGGAGATCTGGCCGCCGGTGTGCTCGAGCGCCACGGCGGCGTGGAGGGCGTCGCGCGCCATGAGGCTCGGGTAGCTATCCAGCAGCTCGCGGGCCGCGTCCAGGATCGACGCGGTGACGGGCAGCACCGCGGGAACCAGGGTGCGGGCGAGGTCGTAGACCCGCCGGCCGTCTTCCCAGCGCCGGATGGCGCGGTACCGGTGGAGGATCTCCTGCAGGGTCTCGGCGTCGACGACCCCGTCGACCTGGCCCGACGCCACGCGATCCAGGAACCGGCCGGCGGGCGCCTTGTTCGGATGGTCGGCGCCGCCGGCGTACATGAAGAGGTTGGTGTCGAGCAGGATCACCGCGAGCTTGCCTTGCGACCGGAGCGGCGTCGCCGGTCTTTCGCCGGCAGGATCTCCTCGGGCTTCGGCACCGACTGCCGCTTCATCTCGCCGGGCTCTCCGACCGGGAGATCGAGGGACAGGAGCTCCTGGAGGGCCCGCCGGCGGTCGTCCTTCGAGGCCAGGCCGTACTCGGCGCGGCACGCCCGCCGAACCAGGTCTCCGAGGCTCGTCCCTTCGCGCTCGGCCCGGCGGGTCAGCTGTTCATGCAAGTCCGGCGGCAGCAGGACCGTCGTCTTCTTCGTGAGCTCCATATCCACCTCCGTAGGTGGAGGATAGCACGGATGCTGGGGGCAACCGGCGGCTCCGGCGCCTGAGCGCACTCGCCTCGACGCACGCGCCCCTCGCTCTCAGCCAGTGGACACAGCTCGGCCAGGCCCGGTCGTCGACGTCCTGCGGAAGAGGAGTGCGGGGGACCAGGTCGAGCCGGGGAAGGTGACTGCCCACAGCGCGGCGATCCAGATCAGCGAGTGGACGTACATCTGGAGCGCGATCAAGGGGAGCAGGAGCCCGTTCGCGGCCAGGAACACGCGGCTCACGCGGTGCAGCCCTCGCCCCGCGAACACCCGCGCCTCTGGCCGATGTCGTAGGCGAGGCTGAACAGGGTGGCGGGCACGGCGGACCAGAAGCCGATGGCCTTCGTCGAGGGCGAGATTTCGGGATTCATCGTTTCCCTATGCTACGGGTGTTCCGACCATGTCTCGGCGCCCTCCCCGAGAGCCGTGAGTCGTCGGTGCCGAACCGAGGTGCCTCCCGGGTTCTGAGGACGTCGACGATCGGGAAGCGCTCGATTCGGGACGGCTGTGTGAGCTCATAGGGGGAGGGGCGGGCACCGAATCTCGCCTGCCGGCTCAGTGCACGACCTCTCCGGACCACTGGTCTCGATGCGCCCAGAAGGGGCACTCCGGGCAGGTCTCGCCCTCCGGGTAGTCGATGCCTTCTTCGTGCGGGCAGCCGATGATCCGGTCTGCCACGACCACGGACTTAACCGCGTGCTTGCGGAGGAATTCGAGCACGGACTGCTGGACGTCTTCGTCGCCGCGGATGTCGGCGCCGTCGGAGAACCAGCGCTCGAGCTCGGAGGGCTCTTCGTCGTCGCCGAGGACGATTCCGACCGCCATCTTGGTGGCCCGCTGGTCGTCGGGGCCGTAGACGGCGATGGTTCCGATGGGGTAGCCCCGGAAGCCCTTGCGCGCCTTGCTCCGGATGACTTTGCTGTAGCGATTCATCATTGTGGTCCCCGACAGGATCTTACCGTGGGCGACGAGTGTCGCTCGGCGCGGAGCCTCGTCGGCCCCAGCCGGGGTGCTCGAACAGCAGGTGGCGAGACCGCGGGGGCGGAATCGTCAATGAGGAGGCCGTCCGCCGTCCGGCTCGGCTCGGGAGTGGCGGCACGCGACCGTTGCCCTCGCCTGGCAGCGCCACCGCGCGGGACCGTCCGTGCCCGCCGACTTCGCCCACTACCTGCTCTGGGTGCCCGACGAGACGCTGCGGCGGGGTGGGCGGATCTTGAAGGAGCTCTTGCGCCGCCTGGTCTTGGATACTCGGGAGGAGGCGGGGGAAGGGGAGGAGGGAGACGAAGGCGAGTAGGGGCACCGGGCCGGGGTTGGCTCCGCCCCGGGCCGGCCCC
Source organism: uncultured Acidobacteriota bacterium (assembly GCA_963739795.1). Lineage (GTDB taxonomy): Bacteria > Acidobacteriota > Thermoanaerobaculia > Multivoradales > DATKCC01 > CAVUBL01. The sequence goes on from CAVUBL010000017.1 coordinate 266,471, forward strand.
CGCCCGCCCCGGCTGAGGCGGATCTCAGCCGCTTCAGGCGGAGACGAGCTCCGCTGCTTCCCGCGGTACGGTCGAGACGATGGCGCATCTGCTGAAGGACGACCCGAAGACCCGGCCTCTCACCGCGGAGGAGTACGCGCGGATGGCGGACGCGCTCGACGGCGGCGACGTCCTCCCCGGCTTCTCCGTGCCCGTTCGCTATCATCCGGTGAGCACCCTTGGACGCGCGACAGAGTCGGCTGGCGCCGCTGGAGTACCTCGATGCAGGTGTCGGTGTCGAGCAAGAACCGCACCGGCTCGGCTCTATCGTGGGTCGTTGGAGGGGCCGTCAACCTTCTTTAGCACACGATCGCGGTCGGTGTCTCGGGGGAGCTCCTCGGGGACGGAAAAGTCGTCAGGCAGAGGGGCCAGAGCGTCGAGGCGCTCCCAGTAGCCCTTCGGCCAGCCAGCCTTTTCCAGCGGCTCCAGCACCACGGCTCACCTCATCCGGTCCCAGGTGCTTCCGCCTTCCTGGCGAACAGGAACTCCATCGAGCCGCTCTTGAGCAGGTAGGCGCGCTCGAGCCGGAAGTCGGCGAACGCCTGCTCGATGACGGCTTGGGGGTAGCGGGGGGCCGGGCGGGTGGCTGCGGGGCGGCCGTAGGTGAGGGCGTCCTGGCCGGCGATCCGGTAGCGCAAAGGCTCGGCGGGCATCTCCCGGGCGTAGTAGACGATGGCGAAGACGAACCCGCCCGGCCGGGTCACGGCGCCCAGGTGACGGGCGGTCCGCACGAGCTGAGGGCGATCGAGGTAGTTGAGGAGATCCCAGGCCAGGACCACGTGGTAGTCCCGGTCCTCGGAGTCCGGAGTCATCGGCGCCAGGGCCTTGTCGAGGGAGCGCTCGAGGGACGGTGGACCGGCCTGGGTGAAAGTCTCGTAGAAGTCACCCACCTGGACCGAGACGGCCCAGCGCGACAGGAACTCGATGTTCGAGCCCAGCGCCGGGCCCATGTCCAGGAACCGGTAGGCGCCGCCCGGCACGAGCTCGGAGAAGAGGTTCCCGAGGGCCAGCGAGCGGAGCCGGACGCCCTCCCCCTCTGGCTCGTGGGCCCCGGGGCGCCCGGGGCGGCTCTTGGAGAACCAGGCCACGGAGACCTTCGGGTCAGCCGGCCGGCGGGCCGCCGGCCGAGGGCTTGACCTCGCCGCCCGAGCCTTTTCCGGCGTCGTCGCCGCCCGCTCCGGCCTTGGAGCTGTCGCCGCCGCTGCCGCTGCCCGAGGAGGGGGACACCCCGCGCGCGGGCTGTGCCGGCGGCCGGTGAGACGAAGAGCCCGCGCCGGCCGGCTGCCGCTTCGGTTCCATGTCGATCGATCCCTTGAACTGGGCGCCGTCCTCGAGAGCGACCCGGGGGGCCGTCAGGTTGCCGTGGACGCTTCCCGAGCTGCGTAGGATGATCTGGTCGCCGCCGTAGAGGTTGCCCTCCACCTGGCCCTCCACCACGATCGTCTTGCCCCAGACGTCGGCCTGGACCTTGCCGGTCTCGCCCACCGTCACGCTGTTGCCCTTGACGTCGATCTTGCCCTGGACGCGGCCGAGGATGGTCAGATCCTCCTCGCCCGAGAGGTCCCCCTGGATGGAGATCGACGCACCGATCACCGCACGCTCACGGCGCGCGGACGAGGCCGGGGAGGCGCTCTCGCTCATAGGCCTGGGCGGGGTGTACGAGGGGGTTTCCTGCGGATCGGACTCGGTGCGCTTCCAGGCCATGGCGGGCTCCTTTGGATTTTGTTATGCGCATGAGGCTATGTCGCCATAGCAACCATGTCAACCACAGGATATACCGAGCTCGGGGGGCCGAGCTCAGAACCCGAATCGGCTCATCAGGCGGAAGCGCAGGTCGAAGAGCTTCTTGACGAACGGGGTGAGCTTGCCCCGGCGCCATGTGTCCGCCGCCTTCTTCACCACCTCGCCCTGAGTGGGGTAGGGGTGGATGACGCTGGCGATCTTGCCCAGTCCCACGCCCGCGGTGATCGCCAGGCAGAGCTCGCCCAGCATGTCGCCGGCGTGCTCGGCGACCAGGGTGGCGCCGAGGATCCGGTCCGACCCCGCCTTCAGGTGGACCCGGAGGAAGCCTTCTTCCGCGCCGTCGAGGAGAGCCCGGTCGACCTCGTCCAGGGGGACCGTCACCGTGTCCACCTCCAGCCCCTTCTCCTTCGCCTGCCGCTCGTAGAGGCCCACGTGGGCGATCTCCGGGCTGGTGTAAGTGCACCACGGGATCACCAGGTCGCTCGCCTTGGCGCGGCCGAAGAACAGGGCGTTCTGGATGGCGATCCGGGCCAGGGCGTCGGCGACGTGGGTGAACTGGTAGCGCGAGGCCACGTCGCCGGCGGCGAAGATCCGCGGGTTCGAGGTGCGCAGGTGATCGTCGACCTGGACGCCCTTCGGTGAGTAGTCGACTCCGGCGGCCTCCAGCCCGAGGCCGTCCACGTTGGCCGCCCGGCCGACCGCTACCAGGAGGGCGTCGGCCCGGACTTCACCGGACTCGGGGCCGGCCTCGCCCGCCCGCGAGAAGTGGACGATCGTCTCGTCGCCCCGCCTCTCGACCCGATCGATCCCCACTCCCAGCTCCAGGGCGACCCCGCTCGCCACCAAGGCGTCTTGCACGAGGGCCGCTGCGTCCGCGTCCTCCCGGGGCAGAACGTGGTCCATGCGGTCGAGGAGCGTCACCTGGGAACCGAAGCGGGCGAAGGCCTGGGACATCTCGCAGCCGATCGGGCCCCCGCCGATCACCGCCAGCCGGGCCGGCAGCCGCTCGAGCTCGAAGACCGTCTCGTTGGTCAGGTACCCGGCCTCCTCGAGCCCTTCGATGGGGGGCGCCGCGGCGCGCGCTCCGGTAGCGATGACGGCCTTCCGGAAGCGCAGCCTGCGGCCGTCCACCTCGAGAGCGTCGGCGGCCACGAACTGCCCGGAGCCGAGGAAGACGTCGATGCCCAGGTCGGAGAAGCGCGCGGCACTGTCGTGGTGGGAGATGTGCGCCCGGATCCGGCGCATCCGCGCCATGGCGGCGGAGAAGTTCCCCTCGCCGGTCACCGCCGGTCCGCCCATCTCGTGGGCCCGGCGCGCCTCGTGCCAGGCGCGGGCGGCCCGCAGGATCCCCTTCGAGGGCACGCACCCGACGTTCAGGCAGTCACCGCCCATGAGGTGGCGCTCGACCAAGGCCACCTTGGCCCCCAGCCCGGCGGCGCCCGCGGCGGTCACCAGCCCTGCCGTGCCCGCGCCCACCACCACCAGGTGGTAGCGCTCCATCGGCTCGGGGTTCGTCCAGCCGGCCGGGTGGACGTTGGCCACCAGGGTGCGGTTGTACTCGTCGGGCGGCAGGATGAGCTCCGAGCGTGGGGCGGCGCCAGCTCGGAGCGCGGGCCGGTCGAGGACGGTCTCAGGCATCGGGCACTTCCTCCAGGGCGACCTGCTGACGTAGGGCGCGCCTGGCGACGCGAGTGATGATCCAGGTCACCACCACCGTGGCCAGTATGCCGGCGCCAAGGAAGGTCCAGTATCCCCACCCCCGCGCCACCTCGGCGCCGGCGGCCGCGGCCGCCACGGAGCCGATCAGCTTGCCGTAGTAGACGTAGAGGAAGGTGCCGGGGATCATCCCGAGGCAGGCGATCAGGTAGTCGGTGAAGCGCACCCTGGTCAGCCCCAAGGCGTAGTTCAGAAGGTTGTACGGGAAGGCCGGCGAGAGCCGCATGAGGAAGACGATCTTCAGCCCCTGGCCACCTACCGCCTGGTCGATGGCCTGGAACTTTGCCTTGCCCTGCAACCGTTTCTCGATCGCACCGCGCGCCGCGTAGCGGCCGATCAGGAAGGCGGACGAGGCGCCCAGGGTGGCGCCCAGGAAGACCCAGAGCGTGCCGTAGGCCAGGCCGAAGATGGCGCCCGCGGCGAGCGTCAGCAGTGCCCCGGGCACGAAGGCCACGGTGGCCAGGGCGTAGCCGGCGATGAACACGACCGGCCCCCAGACCCCGAGGCCGTCGACCCATTGGGCGAACCGTGGAACGTACTGGCCGAGCTCGCGGCCGACGAGCCAGAGCAGGGCGAGGGCGGCGAGGGCGCCGGCGACCAGGCCGACAGTGCGCCAGCGCGACGGGCGGCTGGAGCCGTCTTCGGGCCGCTCCGCGGCGCCCGGTATCTCCGAGGTGGTGGCTTCACTCATGATGTCCCTCCGGTCGATGGGCGGCGCCGTGCCGCCGTCGGGCAGGGATACGCCTCCCGGCTCGCGGCGGTTCACCTCCGCCTCGATCTCCAATCCTGAGGAGTGCGACCGGGAGCGGGGGAGCGGGCCGGGCCGGAGGGAGGCTGGCGGGCCCCGGGTGCTGGCGGCAGTCGAGGACTCCGAGGATACCCGAAATCGAAGGCTCGGGAGACCCCGTTCGGGCAGAAGCTTCGCAACTCCCGATGCGTAAAGGATCTTGGCGATCGCGGCAGGATTCGCACGTCAATTCGTCATGATTGGGCTTGAAATCGGGGCCGCTTGGCTCTATGATCCGCGAAACCGACCGGAAAGGGAGAGCATCGATGAAGGCTGACGAGATCCTCAAGACCGCCGACGCGGAAGGCGTTCATTTCATGCGCCTGGAGTTCACCGACATCATGGGTGTCCTCAAGAACGTCGAGATCCCCCGCAGCCAGTTCGAGAAGGCGCTCGACGGCCACATCATGTTCGACGGTTCGTCGATCGAGGGCTTCACCCGCATCGAGGAGTCCGACATGCTCCTCGAGCCGGACCTCGACACCTTCCGCCTCAACCCCTGGAAGAAACCGGACGGCACCCGCGTCGCCCGGCTCATCTGCGACGTCAAGCTCCCCGACGGCTCTCCCTTCCCCGGCTGCCCCCGTACCACCCTCAAGCGCCAGGTCGAGCGCGCCGCCGCGATGGGCTACTCCATGGTCGCCGGTCCCGAGGCCGAGTTCTTCCTCTTCCAGAAGGACGGCCTCGGCAAGACCCTCATCGAGACCCACGACGTGGGCGGCTACTTCGACCTGACCCCGGTCGACAAGGGCGAGGAAGCGCGCCGCGACATCGTCATCATGCTCGAGGAGATGGGTTTCGAGGTCGAGGCCGCCCACCACGAGGTGGCCCCGGGCCAGCACGAGATCGACTTCCGCTACGCCGACGCCGTCGAGTGCGCCGACAACGTCTCCACCTTCCGCTTCGTGGTCAAGAAGGTCGCCCAGGACCAGGGTCTCCATGCCACCTTCATGCCCAAGCCCATCTTCGGCGTCAACGGCTCCGGCATGCACACCCACCAGAGCCTCCTGACCCGGGACGGCAAGAACGCCTTCTTCGATCCCAAGGCGCCGCTCGAGCTCTCCAAGGTCGCCCTCTCCTACATCGCCGGCATCCTCGAGCATGCCAAGGCCTTCGTCGCCATCACCAACCCCCTGGTCAACTCCTACAAGCGCCTGGTGCCGGGCTTCGAGGCCCCCATCAACGTCGCCTGGTCGGAGAAGAACCGGTCCCCCCTGGTGCGCGTGCCGGCGAAGCGCGGCATGTCCACCCGCTGCGAGGTTCGCGTGCCCGACCCCGCGTGCAACCCCTATCTCGCCCTCGCCGCCATGCTCGCCGCCGGCCTCGACGGAGTCGCCCGGAAGCTGAATCCGGGCGACCCGGTCAACAAGAACATCTTCACCATGAGCGAGCGCCAGAAGCGGCGCCTGAAGATCCGCCAGCTCCCGGCCAACCTCTCCGAGGCCCTCGACAACCTGGAGAAGGACGACGTGGTCAAGGAGGCGCTGGGCCCGCACATCTTCGAGAACTACATCCGGGCCAAGCGCCAGGAGTGGGCCGACTACATCTCCCACGTCCACCCGTGGGAGCAGGAGCGCTACCTGGAGACGTACTGAGGCGAGCTTCCGGGCGGCCGGGCCGGAAGCTCTCGGTCCGGCTGCCGCGCAGACTCATAGGGAAGCCCTGCGCATGGGTCGGACGATCGGAAGCCTGGAGCGCATGCTGCTCCTGTCGCTGGTCCTGCTCGGCCAGTGGCAGGCGATCGGATGGATCTTCGCCGGGAAGACGGTGGCTCGCTTTCGCGAGCTGGAGCGGAGAGCCTTCAGCGAGCATTACCTTATCGGGACGCTCACCAGCCTGCTGTTCGCGGCGGCCACCGGCACCGCCGTGCGCTGGGCTGTCACCGGAAGCTTGTGACGATTGGAGACGGGTCGGACGCGCAGTGGGCCAGGGTCCGAGGTGACGAGGCACCCCGAGAAGCGGCGCGACGCAGACCGGGCAGCGGCGGTGGGTGATTCTTGGGACCTCCTGCGGGAACAGGTCGAGTCGGGACGAGTTTGTTATTGCGAAAGGTAGCGCTACATAAAGTGTTTACCTCTTCGCGGCCTCCTCGCGGCGACGTGGTTTTCCGCAGGCTGGTGCTCGCTCATGAACGCTCATCGATAAGGTAGTGTCTTCCATGGACGTCTGCTACAGTCATTTGCGACCCGAACCATCCCGTTCTCCGTGCCCCCGCCCCGCGGTCTCGGCGCGGGCTGCGGGTACGTCCGAGGTGCCAAGGCAGCCCCAATGCAGGTTGAGCAGGCCGGAGCCCGGTACTCGACGACGAGGCGAACCGGCGCCCGGCTGGAGTCGAGGAGACCGTGCGCATGCGAAATCCGATCCGCCTTTGTCGTCGTGCCGTCCTCGTGGCTGCCCTTCTGGCGCTCTTCGCTCCCACGGGCGCCCGGGCCGTTCAGCAGGAGGTCCGGCTTCTCCTGGACCTCGACAACGACGCCGGGACCGGCTGCACCGTCACGACCGCCGCGGGGGCGTTCGCCGGCGTCGAGCAGGTCCTGATCACCACGGTCGACACGAGCTCGCCGCCGGACGCCGGCAACGTGACCGACGTCGCCCTCGCGACCTGCACCGACCCGGGCACCAACACCCTCGGCGCGCCGGCCTCCTTCGACGGCGGCTGGCCGGTGGGTATCGGCAACGGCGTCGGCGGCCGGGACGTGGTGGAGACCTATGCGCCCCTAGCGTCCCTGGTGGTCTCCGATCCCCAGGTCGTCCACCTCGGGGTGGTGGTGACCGACGGCTCGGGCGGCGAGCAGGACCTCCTCACCGTCGACGGCACGCCGACCGGCGCGCCGATCCTCCTCGACCTGCGCTCCGTCCTCGAGATCCCGACCCTGGGCGAGTGGGGTCTGATCCTCCTGGCCCTGCTCCTGGCCGTCGCCTCTGTGGCCCTCCTGGGCCGGCGGGCGACCGTCGCCCTCGGGATCCTGTTCGTCTTCCTGGCCATGGGCGTGGCCTGGGCCGCCTGTGTGCTCGATGGCCAGACCGATGACTGGACCTCCGCCGACCAGCTCGCCTCGGACGGCCAGGTGCTGTTCGGGAAGATGGACGGCGGCCGGCTCTGCTTGCGGGTCGACACGAACCTGATCTTCAACTCGCCGCCGGTGGCCCAGCCCGACGCCTTCACCACCGACGAGGACACCGTTCTGACCGGCGTCAACGTCCTGGCCGACAACGGCTCGGGCGCCGACTCCGACCCCAACTCCGATCCCATCTCCGTGACCTCGTACGATGTCACGAGCGCCCAGGGCGCCAGCGTGACGATCAACGCCGCGGGCGACCTGACCTACGACCCGACAGGGGCGGCGGCCCTCCAGGCCCTGCCCGCCGGAAGCTCGGTGGGCGACACCTTCACCTACACCATCGAGGATCCCTCGGGCAGCTCCGACACCGCCACCGTGACGGTGACCGTGAACGGCGTCAACGACGCCCCGACCGCCGTCGCCGACACGTTCGAGACCAACGAGGACACGCCGCTCGCGATCGGTGCCCCGGGGGTGCTGATGAACGACTCCGACGTCGACACCGGCACCATGCTCACCGCGGTGCTCGACAGCGGACCGTCGAACGCAGCCTCGTTCACCCTCAACTCCGACGGCTCGTTCTCCTACACCCCGGCCTCGAACTTCAACGGCATGGACAGCTTCACCTACCACGCGAGCGACGGCACCGCCTCCTCGGCGACGGTGACGGCCACGATCACCATCGTGCCGGTCAACGACGCGCCCAACGCCGTGAACGACATGTTCATGACCGACGAGGACACGCCCCTCTCGATTCCGGCGCCGGGCGTGCTGATGAACGACACCGACCCGGAGAACGATCCCCTGACGGTGACGGCCTTCGACGCCACGAGCACCCAGGGCGCCACGGTCTCGGTGGCCGCCGACGGCAGCTTCAGCTACGACCCGACCGGCGCCTCGGCTCTCCAGGCCCTGGGCTCGGCGGACTCGGTGGACGACACCTTCACGTACACGATCGAAGACCCGAGCATGGCCTCGGACACGGCGACGGTCACCGTCCACGTGACCGGCGTCGACGACCCGCCGGTGGCCGTGAACGACGCGGCGACGGTGACCGAGGACCCCCCGAGCCCGGTTCCGATCGACGTCCTGGCCAACGACACCGACATCGACGGCGGCCCGAAGTCGGTGGCCTCGGTCACCCAGCCGGCGGGCGGCACGGTGGTGATCACGGGCGGCGGGAGCGGCCTGACCTACCAGCCGGACCCGAACTACTGCAACGACCCGCCCGGCACCTCGCCCGACACCTTCACCTACACCCTCACGCCGGGGGGCTCCATGGCCACCGTCAGCGTGACGGTCACCTGCGTCAACGACCCGCCCACGGCGGGCGCAGACAGCTTCGACTTCATCGGCAACACCGAGCTCGAGGTGGATCAGGACACCGCCTCCACGCCGGAGGTCCTGGCGACCACCGGCTCCGGTACGGGCGTTCTCGACAACGACGCCGACACGGTGGAGGGTGACGCCATCGCCATCACCTCGCTCACCGTGGGTGGCTGCACCGACTCGAGTGCTCCCTTCGACTGCACCGACGCCGCGGTCGGCACCGTGCACATGACCGCGGACGGCAAGTTCAGCTTCCTGCCGGCTCCCGGCGACACCGACGCCACGGAGAGCTTCACCTACGTCATCACCGACAACGGCACGCCCGCGGCGGCGAGCACCACCGGCACGGTGACGCTCCACCGCTACGACCGGGTCTGGTACGTCAAGAACGACGCCAGCGCCGGCGGGCTCGGCGGCTCGGCCGATCCGTTCGACACCCTCGCCGAGGCCGAGACGGCGTCGGTTGCCGGCGACACGATCTTCGTCTTCGAGGGCGACGGCACGACCACCGGCGAGGACCAGGGGATCACCCTCAAGAACAACCAGAAGCTCCTCGGCGAGGGCTACGGCCTGTCGGTAGACGTGGCTCTCAACGGCAACGCGGCGCCGGCCGTTCTGGTGGCGGCGGGCACCAAGCCGAAGATCGAGAACACGAGCGGTGACGGGGTGACGGCGGCCGACCTGACCGGGGTGGAGATCCGGGGCCTCGACATCGCGGCGAGCGCGGCGTCGATCCACGTCTCCACGACCGGCGCGGGGAATGCCGGCGTCACGATCACGAACAACGCCGTCAAGGGCGCCGGGGCGCAGGGCATCCGGCTCGTCCAGGGGAGCAGCGGGAAGACCACGGCGGACATCCACGACAACACCCTCTCCGCCACCGGCAACGGCCTCGACGCGACCACCAGCGCGGGCACCATGGAGCTGGCCTTCGACAACAACACCGGGATCACCTCGAGCGGCGGCGCGGGCGCCAAGGTCGACGGCTCGGCCGGCGGCAAGCTCTACGTCACCAGCTTCTCCGGCGACCAGGTGCTGGGGACGACCGCGGCGAACGGGCTCTACTTCAAGGACGTGGTCTTCGACGCCGACCCGTCGACCTCCGCCTTCACTGGTGACACCGTGGACGGCGGCGCGACGGTGGTGGGCACGAGCGGCGATCGGGTGTCCGGCGCCGGCGTGGTCCTGGACACGGTCTCCGGTGACCTCTCCTTCTCGAGCCTCGTCGTGTACAACGACGGGGGACTCGGCCTCTCCGCCACCGGCACCGGGCTCCTCGATGCCGCCGCCGGCACAGGCTTCCGCCTGAGCTCGGCGGCCGGCTCCGTCGACACGACCACCGGTCCGGCGGCGGAACTCGAGACTTCGACGCTGGCCCTGAGCCTCTCGTCGGTCTCCTGCACCGCGAGCGCGAGCATCGGCATCGGGATTCACGCCGCGGCGGGCACCTTCAACGTGCCGAGCGGGTCGATCGCCAACACCAACTCCAGCATCACCCCGACCTTCAAGGCCGACGGCGGCTCGGTTTCCGCCACCTACGGCGGCAGCGTGACCAGTGGCACCGGTTCCGCCTCGGTCGTCGTCCAGAACATGACCGGTGGCACGGTGAGCCTCTCCGGAGCCGTAACCGACAAGGGCCTCGGAATCTCCATTACCGGCAACGACAGCTCGACCTCGGTCACCCTGTCGGGCACCCAGACCCTCACCACCACCAGCCACCCGGCCTTCACCGTCACCGGGTTGGGTACCGTGACGGTCACCGATCCCTCGAACGCCAACGCCATCACCACCACCACCGGGGACGGCATCAACATCAGCGGCGTGACGATCGGCGCCTCGGGGGTCAAGTTCACCAGCGTGAACGTGGGTTCCAACGCCGCCAACGGCATCCTGCTGACCAGCGTCGGCTCGAACCCGTTCACCGTGACGGGCGGCACGATCCAGAGCGTCACCACCCGCGGCCTCGACGTCTCCGGCGGCTCGGGCAACGTGAGCGTGGGCGCCTCGATCAGCACCACCTCCGCCGGCCGCTCGGTGGAGGTCACCGGCCATACCGGCGGTACGGTGGCCCTCTCCGGCGCCGTCACCGACAACGGCCTGGGGGTGAACCTCGACTCGAACACCGGATCGACGATCAACTTCACCGGCGGCGTGGTGGTCTCGAGCGGCACCAACACCGGCTTCAACGCCACGAACGGCGGCACGGTGAACGTGACCGGGGCGAGCAACAGCCTCACTACGACGACCGCGTCCGCCCTCAATGTGGTCAGCACGAACATCGGGTCGAGCGGCCTGACCTTCCAGAGCATCTCCTCGAACGGCGGCGCCAACCCGGGCATCGTGCTCGATACGACCGGCACGGCCGGCGGCCTGACCGTGACCGGCTCGGGTGGCGACTGCAAGTCGAGCTCTGCGAACTGCTCGGGCGGCAGCATCGTCAACAAGAGCGGCAACACTGACGGCATCACCTTGAGCAGTACGACGAACGTGGACCTCAGCCACATGAACGTCTCGTCCAACACCCGCAATGGCATCTACGGCACCGGCGTCAACGGCTTCAAGCTCAGCCAGTGCCGCTTCGTGAGCAACGCGGACCAGGTGAGCCCGGACGAGGCGGGGATCTACTTCGTGGACTCCACCGGCACCGACGGAGGCGCCCACGACACCACCTTCGACGACCTCCTGGTCCAGAACTCTTACGAGAACAACGTCATCATCCGCAACACGAGCGGCACGATCGCGAACCTCGCGGTGGGCACCAGCCTGTTCAGCAACAACGGCTCGTCGACCCAGGCGGGGAGCGACTTCTTCGTCGACGCCGGCGGCACCTCGAACGTCACGGTCAACGTGACGGGCAGCGAGCTCGACGGCAGCACGGTCACCGGCATGCTCACGGCCTTCGGCTTGGTGGGCGACGCGGCCGACACTTCGAACCTCACGATCAACGCCTCGTCCAGCAGCTTCACGGACAACAACGTGGCGATGTCGGCCAGCGCCTCGAACGGGGCGAACGTGAGCTTCGACTTCTCCAACAACCCCACGGTCACCGGCAACCGGGCCATCGGGATCAACGTCTTCGCCAACGCCAACCACACGGGCACGATCTCGGGCCGGGTCGTCAACAACGTCATCGGCACCTCCGGCACGCTCAGCTCGGGCTCGAAGATCGGCGAGGGGATGGAGATCGACAACGAGGGTGGCGGTACGCTCACCGTGCTGGTCGACGGCAACACGGTCCAGGAGGTGGGGGACGGTTCCGGGGCCGGCTTCGAGGGCATCTACGTCAACCAGGCCGTGACCGCCGGCACCACCAACGCCACGATCACGAACAACACCCTCGATCAGATCCGCGACGACCGGGGGATCAACGCCCAGGTGGCCTTCGCGGGCGCCACCATGTGCTCGGACATTTCGGGCAACACCCTCACCAACATCTACAGCTCGACGCCGATCAGAGTCCGCCAGAACGGCGGCACCCACAACGTGCACCAGGCGGATCCCACGGGGGCCTCGCCCAACCTGGCTACGGTGAACGGCCTGACCTCCGCTCAGGTGAGCGTCGCCGGGACCATCAACTTCAACCAGGGCACGTGCCCTCAACCCTGAGCCAGAGCGAGAGCCGCGGGGCTGCCATGACAGCCCTCGGCCTACCCGAAGAGCGGTAACTACGGAACGGAGGAACGCTGGTGTCAGAACCCTTCTTGGCAGAAGTCAGAATCTTCGGCTTCAACTTCGCCCCTCGTGGCTGGGCTTTCTGTGACGGGCAGATCCTGCCCATCAACCAGAACCAATCGCTGTACTCGTTGCTCGGGACGACCTACGGAGGCGATGGGAGGACGACCTTCGCGTTGCCCGACCTGCGGGGCAGGACCCCGATCCACGTCGGCCGGAGCGATGGGGGTGCCGACCATCGGGAGGGACAGAAGTCGGGCGAGGAGACCCACACCCTCTCGGCCGTGGAGATGCCCCAGCACACGCACTCGTTGATGGCGTCGAGCACGGACGGCAACGTCTCCCAGCCGACCGACCACCTCCTGGCTCGCGAGGTCGGGGGGGCCTACGAGGAGAATCCTTCGTCCCTGATCGCCCAACAGGCCGCGAACGTGACCAACGTGGGGGGCGGCCAGGCCCACGACAACATGCAGCCCTACCTCGCCCTCAACTACGGGATCGCCCTCCAGGGCCTGTTCCCGTCGCGCAACTAGGAGGCAGAACATGTCAGAGCCATTTGTCGGAGAGATCCGCATGTTCGCGGGCAACTTCGCCCCGCGCGGTTGGGCGTTCTGCGACGGCCAGCTCCTCGCGGTGTCGCAGAACGACGCCCTGTTCAGCCTCCTGGGGACGATCTACGGCGGCGACGGCCGCACCACCTTCGGCCTGCCCGACCTGCGGGGCCGGATCCCGATTCACGCCGGGCACGGGCCGGGCTTGAGCGAACGGAGACTGGGCGCGAAGGGGGGAGAGGAAAAGGTCACGCTGACGGTCAACCAGTTCCCCTCGCACACCCACACCGCCGAAGGCTCCTCGGGCAACGGCATCGATCCGAACCCCCAGGGCAACGTGCAGGCGACGTCCACGGTGGTCGACGCCTACTACAGTGGCCCTCCGGACTCGAACATGGCCGGCACGTCCATCTCGCATGTCGGCGGAAGCCGCTCGCACACCAACCTGATGCCGTTCCTGTGCATTCATTTCATCATCGCCCTGTTCGGCATCTACCCGAGCCGTCACTGAGGAGGAGAGCGACATGTCCGAACCGTTCATCGCAGAGATCCGGATCTTCGCCGGCAACTTCGCTCCCCGTGGCTGGGCGTTCTGCAACGGCCAGCTCCTGCCCATCTCCCAGAACACCGCCCTCTTCTCCCTCATCGGCACCACCTACGGCGGCGACGGGCGCACGACGACGGCGCTGCCCAACCTCGAGGGGCGGGCGCCGATGCAGCCGGGCCGGGGTCCGGGCTTGACGGACAGGCGTCTGGGTGAGCGGGGAGGGGTCGAGACGGTGACCCTCACCGAGGCGCAGATGCCCAATCACAACCACACGCTGCGCGCGACGATGGAGAACGGGGACCAGAAGTCGCTGACCTCGACGACGACCCTGGCGCGCTCGCGCAACGGCAACCTCTACCAGAGCAACACCTCCAGCCAACCTGGTGGCCATGAGCGAACGATCCCTCAAGAGCACCGGCGGCTCTCAAGCCCACAACAACCTCCAGCCCTACCTCACCATGAACTACATCATCGCCCTGGTCGGGCTCTACCCGAGCCGGAGCTAGCGGCCCAGAGAGAGGAGAACACCATGGCTGACAAAGACACGCCCGAAGCGGGCGAGCGCTGCAAGGTCAAGTGTGGCGGCAAGGAGGAGATCGCCGTCTGGACCGGTTTCATGTGGGCTTCGGAGGACGGCAGCCGGATCATCGAGGGCTCGGACATCGAGTCCTGGAAAAAGGCGCCGTCCCCGGGCGAGCTCACCATCCGCAAAGAGGACGAGGGCGAGTAGCCTCGCCGCTTGGAGCTCAGGGGGACGGCAGGACGCCCCGCGGGGTGGGGAAGCTGGGGCCCTTTCGGCTTCGGCACTCCCTGGCTGGGAGGGGGCGTCCCCTTCCCCCTTATGAAGGGTGGGAAGGGAAACGAGGGGTTGCGGGGGTGGTCTAAGTAAACACCGCTTCGTACACCGCCCCCTCCTCATCCCGATTGATGGGCACCAGGAAGAGGTCGAGGGCGCCCATCTCGGCGTTCTCGAGGTGGTAGATCTGTTGGGGCAGCAAGGGCTCGCGAGGGCCGTGGAATTGCAGGGAGAACTGCTCGCGCTCGGCGCGCCCCTGGAGGCCGTTGGTTTCCACCTCGGCCAGCTCGAGCTCGAGCTCGCCCGCGGCCTCGTCCGAGAGCTTGAAGGTCTCGCCCTTGCGCGGCAGGAAGGTCTCCATGGTGAGCTTCTTGAGCATCGTCCCTCCGAGTGCAGTTTCCGTGTCGTGGGCAGTATATTGAACCCACCCCGGACCATGACCGCCCCACCGAAGATCGTCACGACCGCGCCCCGGGGCCTCCGGCTCCGGCCGATCACCGACGACGACCTGCCGTTCCTGGCCGAGCTCTACGCCTCGACCCGCCGCGAAGAGGTGGCACAGACGCCGTGGAGCGACGAGGAGAAGGAGGGGTTCCTGCGCTGGCAGTTCGAGAGCCAGCACCAGCACTACCAAACCTACTACCCGGGCTGCGAGTTCCTGATGATCGAGCGCGAGGACGGGGGCGAGCCGATCGGGCGGCTCTACGTGGACCGCTGGGAGAAGGAGATCCGGCTGGTCGACATCGCGCTCGTGCCCGATGTCCGAGGCCAGGGGCTGGGAGGCGCCCTGCTCCGCGAGCTCCTCGCCGAGGGCGGGGCGCGGGGCCTGCCGGTGTCGATCCACGTCGAGTACAACAACCCGGCGCTACGCCTCTATCGCCGCCTCGGCTTCCAGCCACGTAGACTCGAACGGGGTCTACTACCTCATGCGTTGGGAGCCGAGCGAGGGGGCGCGCGCGTGAAGAGGGCGATCGAAGCCCGCCGCGGCGTCGGGCCGGCCGGGCGCCTGACCCGGCTCCGATCTCAGCCTCCTTGATGCTCCTTCCGTAGCAAATCGAAGACCGTCTTCACGGGCGAGAAGGTAGCCTCCGGCACCTCGACGAAGGCGGAGTTCCAGCCGCCCATGGCGCCGTTCCACAGGCCCGGGCGCTCAAGCGCCAGAAGCGGCCTGCCCTCGTGGCTCTTGCGGGCGATGAACACCGCCCTCTCGTCGACGTAGCGGGAGAGGTCGTAGGGCCGGTTCTCCCGGTCCCGCAGCGAGCACACCAGGTCGACCGGGTTGAAGTGGGTCGACGACTCGAAGATCGCCACCTGCTCGGAATCGTCCGGGTCGATCTGGGCCCGCTCCACGATCTGGGCGGACAGCGAGCCGTCGTCGCCGCGCACCCAGAACGGTCCGCCCCCCGGCTCGCCCCGGTTGACCACCATCCCCGCCACCCTCAGGGGCCGGTCCAGGCGCTCGACGAAACGCCGGCGCCGCTCGTCCTCCGTCAGCTCCTCCCAGCTCGCGGGGAGCTGGAAGCCGAGGCGCTCGACCAGAAAAGCCGTCGCCCCTTCGAGCGCTCCGTCGACGCCGGCCTCGAGCTCTGCGATCAGCTCGAAGGCCTGGCGGCGGAGGTCGGCCAGATAGCCTCCCAGGACCCGCTTCCAGCGCACGGCCTCGGGCTTCAGGAGGTCGGGCTGAACATTGTCGATGTTCTTGACGAACACCAGGTCGCCGCCGCCGTCGGCGATCGCCTGGAGGTTGCCGAGGAGCGCGCCGTGCCCTCCGGGACGGAGGAGGAGCGCGCCGCTCTCGAGGCGGAAGGGGGGGGCGGCGGTCTCACCCGGGCTCCGGTCCCGGCCGAGGTCCACGGCCAGCGTGTCGGTGGCCGGCGACTGGATCGAGAAGGAGAGCTCGAAGCGGACACCGAGCTCGGCTTCGAGCTGGGGGCGAATCCGTTCGGCGAGCGACTCGAGGTCGTCGCGGGCCTCTCGAGGGACCGTGAAGTGGATCGGAACGAGGCCCGAGTCGTCCGCCACGTAACCGGCGGCCTCGACGAGCTGCTCCTCGAACGGGGTGCACGCCCCGCGCGGGCCGCGATGGAACGGGATCAAGGCCTTCGGCCGCGCCTCGTAGTCGAGGTGCGCGGGCGAGAGCAGCGCGTGGAGCACCGCCCCCACCTCGCCGCCGGCGCGCAGGGCCTCGAGGTCCTGGCCGGTGGCCTTCACCCTCCGGGCCAGCTCGTCGTAGAACGGGAAGCGGGGGAGCTCGGAGAGAAACCGAATCGGATCGCCGGCCTCGGGATCGCCGGCCACGGCCCGGCGGCCCATCTCCTTGGCCGCGGCCACCGGGTTCCCGGCGTAGGCGACCCAGGGCGAGAGGCTCCGGAACATTCGGGTGGCCGCGCCGGAGGCCGGCACCAGCTTCATCGCCCTGCCGGCGGCCCGGGCCTCCTCGTACCGCTCCGCCAGGAGATCCTGGCGCTCGGGCTCGAGGCTCCGGATGCCGTCGCCCACCTTGCAGGGGCGGACCAGCTTCGGAGCCGGCGGCGGCGAGGCGAGGAGCGCGAGCTGGCGCTCGGCCTCCTCGCGGGAGATCCCGTGGGACTCGAGCTGGCGGAGGTCTGGTTCGGTAAGGGTCGGCATCGGGCTCGGGAGGGTTCAGTCGGTGATCGCTGCCCGGGGGTAGACCGGCAGTGCCGTGACCGCGGAGAGCCGGGGAGCTGCGGCGTCCTTGGCGGAGAGCACCGGCTGATCGACGGGCCAGCGGATGCCGATCTCCGGGTCGTCCCAGCGGACGGCGAGCTCGTCCCCCGGCCGGTAGAGCTCGGTGCACTTGTACTCGACCTGGGCGCTTTCGGTGAGCACGCAGAAGCCGTGGGCGAAGCCGGGCGGCACGTAGAGCTGCTGGAAGTTCTCGGCCGTCAGCTCGAATCCCACCCAGCGACCGAAGGTGGGGGAGCCGCGGCGGATATCCACGGCGACGTCGAAGATCGCCCCTTCGACGGCGCGGACGAGCTTGCCCTGGGGGAAGCGCCCCTGGGCGTGGAGGCCGCGGAGGGTGCCGTGCTTCGAGCGGGAGTGGTTGTCCTGGACGAAGACCTCGTCGATCCCGCCGGCGGCGTACTTCTCGCGGTGATACGTCTCGAGGAAGAACCCGCGGTGATCCTGGAAGACGGCGGGCTCGACGCGCACGACCCCGGGGAGATCGGTGGCGTGGAAGCGCAGCTCATTCATCGACCAGATCCCCCTCGCAACCCCTCGATCCCCTTCCCACCCCCAGGGGGGGAAGGGGACGATCCATCGGATCCCCCTCGCAACCCCTCGATCCCCTTCCCACCCCCAGGGGGGAAGGGGACGCCTCCACCCGGTGATCGGCCCGATGGGGGGGCGGCTTGCACGGATCACGATGCAGCTCCGTGGAGCCCCAGCCGCTCGCGCCGGTAGACGCCGGAGGCGATTCGCTCGCACCACTCGCGGTTCTCGAGGTACCAGCGCACCGTGGCGGCGAGGCCCGACTCCAGGTCGTGGGCCGGCGCCCAGCCGAGCTCGCGGCGGGCCTTGGTGTCGTCGATGGCGTAGCGCCGGTCGTGCCCGGGCCGATCGGTGACGAACGTGGCGAGCTCGCGGTAGCTCGCCATGCCGCGCTCGCGGAGCGCCGGGTTGCCGGCCGCCGGGCGCTCGGCCTCGAGGAGGTCGCAGATGAGATGGACGATCTCCAGATTGGTCCGCTCGGAGCCGCCGCCCAGGTTGTATTTCTCGCCGGGCCGGCCCGCCTCCAGGACCCGGAGCACGCCGCGGCAGTGGTCTCCCACGTAGATCCAGTCGCGCACGTTCGAGCCGTCGCCGTAGATCGGCAGTTCGCGGCCCTCCAGGGAGTTGAGGAGCATCAGGGGGATCAGCTTCTCCGGGAACTGGTAGGGACCGTAGTTGTTCGAGCAGTTGGTGACCAGGGCGGGCAGGCCGTAGGTCGCCGTGTAGGCGCGCACCAGGTGGTCGGCCCCGGCCTTGGAGGCGGCGTAGGGGGAGTTGGGGGCGTAGGCCGTCTCCTCGCGGAACCGGCCTGTGGCGCCCAGGGAGCCGTAGACCTCGTCGGTCGAGACGTGGAGGAACCGGAAGCGCTCCGCCTCGTCGGCCTCCAGCCTGGCGACATACCGCCGGGCGGCCTCGAGCAGCTCGAAGGTGCCCGCGACGTTGGTGCGCACGAAGGCGCTCGGGTCGTCGATGGAGCGGTCGACGTGGCTCTCCGCCGCGAAGTTGACGACCCATCCGGGGCGGTGCTCGGCCAGGGCGTCGCGCACGGCCTGCCGGTCGGCGATGTCGCCCTGGACGAAGGTGAGGCGCGGCGTCTCGAGCAGGCCGTCCAGGTTGTCCAGGTTGCCGGCGTAGGTCAGCTTGTCGAAGACGACGACGCGGGCCTCAGTCTCGGCGGACAGGAGCCGCACGAAGTTGCTGCCGATGAAGCCGGCGCCGCCGGTGACGAGGATGGTTCTCATGGGCCGCGAAAAGCTACCATACCCGCTTATGTCCTATCTCCACGCCGTCGTCCTCGGTCTCATCCAGGGGATCACCGAGTTCCTGCCCATCAGCTCTTCGGCCCACCTGGTGCTCGCGCCGCACCTGTTCGGCTGGCGGGACCAGGGTCTGGA
Organism: uncultured Acidobacteriota bacterium; assembly: GCA_963739795.1. GTDB lineage: Bacteria > Acidobacteriota > Thermoanaerobaculia > Multivoradales > DATKCC01 > CAVUBL01. The sequence goes on from CAVUBL010000017.1 coordinate 285,344, forward strand.
CTTCGACATCGCCACCAACACCGGAACTCTCCTCGCCGTGATGGCCTACTTCCGCCACGAGCTGGTGACGCTCACCCGGGCGGGCCTGGCGTCCCTCGCGCCCGCCGGAAAGGCCGAGGGCCGGCCGCCGGGCCGCCGGTTGAGCCCCGACGCCCGGCTCGCCTGGCTCGTGGCCCTGGGCACGGTGCCGGTGGCGGTCGCCGGTCTGCTGGCCTACCACTGGGTGGCCACCGTCGCCCGCAACCCGCTCCTGATCGCCAGCACGTCGATCGGCTTCGGGCTCCTCCTGTGGTGGGCCGACGCCGTGGGAGCGCGCCGCCGCAACGTCGAGAGTGTGGGACTGGTGGACACCGTGGTGGTGGGCCTGGCCCAGGCCCTGGCCCTGATCCCGGGCACCTCGCGCTCGGGAATCACGATCACCGCGGGTCTCGCCCGGGGGCTCACCCGGGAGGACGCCGCCCGCTTCTCCTTCCTGCTCTACGTGCCGGTCGCGGTGCTCGCGGCGGCCAAGGAGATCCTGGACCTGGTGCAGGGCGGGGCGCCGGGCGTCGGGCTCGGGCCCCTGTTCGTCGGGTTCGCCGTCGCCGCGGTGTCCGCCTACCTCACGATCGGCGCCCTCCTCGCCTGGGTCCAGAGCCGGAGCCTGACGGTGTTCGTGGCCTACCGGGTGCTTCTGGGACTGGCGATCCTGGTCGCGGTCTGGCTTTAGGCACAGGGTTCTGGCGAAGAGGCTGAGCTCTTCGGAGCGCCGCGACCGGGAAGGGGCGTCCCTCTCCCATGGTGCCGCTCAACCGCCCAAGAGACCTTTCTTGAGCTTGGAAGTCGCCGGGTGCTCGCCGATCCAGGAAGCGAAGATGGCGTCGGCGAACTCCTTGCCTTCGATCGTGCCCTTGGTCTCTCCCTTGACCTCGACCTCGGTGCCGGTGCCCGGGACGTAGGTGAAGACCATTTCCTCGCCCTTTCCGACGTCCGACATCCACGAGCAGAGCGTCTCAAAGTCCTTCTTCAGGGCCTCCGAGGCCTTGGGGACGTTGGCCTCCAGGCTCTCGTCCCAGGCGTCGCAGATCTTGCCCTTGTCGACGTTGAAGACGAAGTGCATGACCGTGCGCCGCGGCGTGTCCGCAGAGAGGATCGCCTGGCTCGAGGTCTGCTTCTCGGGCAGGTAGAGGCCGGCGACGTAGACGTCGATGAAGAACTTCTCCCGGAGCCCCATGCCGTTCAGGACCAGGGTCTGGCCGGCGACCTGGACCGAATCGGGCATCGTGACGTTGGCGAAGGTGGCGGCGCCGGCGGGCAGGGCGAGCCCCGTGCAGAGGATCGAGCTGAGCAGGATCGCGACCGAGTTGCTGCGCATGGCATCTCCTCCTGGTAGGGTCGGTCGAAAGGATTTCGGACTGAACCCTACCAGGAAACCGGGTCCAACTGGAGATCGCGGGCGCCGGGCGGCCGCGGGAGTTGCAACCGGCTCCGGTGCGGTCCGTACCTGCAACCGTGGGGATCTTCGACTCGACGATAACCGACGCCGATCTGGTCGCCGAGGCCCTGGCGGGCTCCGAGCGGGCCTTCGCCGCGCTGCTGCGGCGCTTCGAGCGTCCGGTGTACACCCTGGTCCTGCGCATGGTGCGAGACCGGAGCCTGGCCGAGGATCTGTCCCAGGAGGCGTTCTTGAAGGCGTTCGACAGGCTGGCGAGCTTCGATCCCGAGCGCAAGCTGTCGAGCTGGCTGTTCAAGATCGCCCACAACACGGTGATCGACCACCTCCGCCGCCGCGAGGTGGAGACCTCCTCCCTCGACGAGCCGTTCGGCGACGAGAGCGACGGCCCGGCGTGGACGATCGAGGACCCCTCGGCCGAGACCCCGGAAGCGGCCGCCGAGCGGGCCGACCTGTCCCGGGCCCTGACCCGGGCGGTGGGGCGGCTGCGCCCCGAGTACCGGCAGGTGGTGCTGCTGCGCTACCAGGCCGGCCTGGAGTACGCTGAGATTGCGGACGCCACGGGGTTCCCCCTGGGCACGGTGAAGACGTACATCCACCGGGCCCGCAAGGAGCTGGCCGGCCTCCTCTCCGAGTCCGGGTGGGAGCCCACCGGCGGGGCCGAAACTTCCCGCCGCGAGGCGCCGTAGGGCCCTGTGGAGGGATGAACCGGAGGAACGAAGAGGCACGCGATGAGCCAACGACGGAGCGACGAGCTATACCGGGCTTTCTACCGGTCCTGGAGGGCGGCCGAGCGGGAGGCCGACGAGAGCGGTGCCGACGCCGCCTTCGCCGCGCTCTTCGGCGGCCTGCCGCTCGAGGCGCCGCCCAAGGGCTTTGCCGCCCGCGTCCTGGCGGCGACCCGGGACCGGCGTGGCGAGGCGCTGTCGCAGCCCGCCGCGGGCCGCCTGGCGGCGGCGCTCCTCGCTCTCATGAGCCTGGGGACGTTTCTGTTGGCGAGCCTGGTGGTGAGCTCGCTGCCGCGCCTCGACTTCGGAGCCGGCGTGCGGGTGTTTGCCCGCGGGCTCGGCCTGACCTGGGAGTGGATCGCGTCGGGCCTGGCCTTCTGGGAGCGCCTGGCCGACTGGAGCGCCCTCGTCGCCCGCCTGGTCGTCGTGCCTGCGGTCGGGGCGTCACTTCTCGCTTCGGCCCTGGCCGCTGCCGTCGCCTTCGTCCTTTTGCGCAGATTGCTGGCTGAACAGGGGAACCTGACCTATGCCGAACCTCATTGAGCCGATCCCCATCCGGCCGATCCGGCCGATCCGGTCGATCCGGGCGCGACGTCACGTCGCCCGCCGCACCTCCATCCGGGCGCTGCCGGCGCTCGGGTCGAAGCTGAACCTCGCGTGGGCTCCGGCCCTGGCCCTGGCCCTGTCCCTGGCAATGATCCCCCTCGGGGCGGCACCGGCCCGCGCCCGGAGCCTGGCCCAAGCCCCGGCCCAATCCTCGGCCCAACCCTCGGCGGAGGACACGTCGCAGGTCCAGACCGAGAGCCGGGTCGCGGTCGAGACCCCCGAGGCCGGGGGCCTCCGGGCCGAGGTGGAGCGCGACTTCGAGGTCCTGCCGATCCGGGGCGGCGTGCTGCTGCGCCCCCGGAGCGAGTTCCGCGGGGTCCGCACGGTCGAGCTGATGGGCTCGACGATCGCCGTCAACGGAGAGACCGAAAGCCGCCAGGTGGTCCGGGGATGGCTCGGAGACAAGGCGGACACCGTGCTGCGGCTGGCCGACCTGGCGCCGGCGGAGCGTCTCCGGGTGCTAGGCCTCTTCGACGAGGCGGGAACTCCGGCCCTGGCGGAGGAGCCCGCGCCGCCGGTCGAGGCTCCGGAGGCTTCGAGCGCGGGCGGTGAGGCCTCCGAAGCGGCGGGGGCTGCGGCCGCGGCGGCCTCGGCCCCAGCGGCTCAGGCGGCCCCAGTTCCGGCCGTTCCAGCCACGCCGCCGGCTCCGCCGGCTCTTCCGGAAGGGCTGCACCACCGCTCCCACCGCGGGGGGCAGACGGGCTTCGGCAGTAGCGTTCACGTGGGCCGCGACGAGGTCGTGGACGACGTGGTGGTGTTCGGCGGAGCGGTGACCGTGGAAGGCCGCGTCGAGGGCGGCGTGGTGGTGATCGGCGGGACCATCCACATCAACGGGGAGGTGACCCGCGACGTCACGGTGGTAGGCGGCTCCATCACCCTGGGGCCCCACGCCCGGGTGGGTGGAGACGTCAACGCCATCGGCGGTGCGGTGCACCGCTCTCCGGGCGCCGAGATCGGCGGCCGGGTCGAGGAGGTCGAGCACGGCTTCTATCCGTGGTGGCGCACCGGCCCGTGGAGCTGGAACGGGAGCGTCAACTGGTCGCCCTGGCGGGTGTGGGACATCGCCTGGCCCCTCACGGGGCTGGTGATCCTGGCCCTGCTGGTGGCCCTCATCGTCGCCGTCGGCCGCCGGCCGGTGGAGCGGATCGCGACGCGGGCCGGCCTCGAGCCCCTCAAGGCGGGGATCGTGGGGCTGCTGGTGGCGATCTTCACGGTGCCGGTGGTGGTGATCGTCTGCGTCGTCCTGGCGGTCACCGTGATCGGCATTCCGATCATGGTGGTCTTCCTCCTGCTCTTCATCTTCGTCGGCATTCCGGCGTTCTTCGTCTTCTCGCTCGTCGGCTATTCGGCGGTGGCTCTGCGCGTGGGCCGGTGGGCCGAGGGCCGCTTCGGCTGGCGCCTCGAGAGCCCGCTGGTGGCGGCGGTGGTGGGCGTCTTCGTGCTCGGAGTCCTGGGCCTCATCGGGGACTTTCTGGGCATCTTCGGCGGTGCGGTGAGCGTGTTCTCGGTGATGTTCGGCCTGGTGGGCGGCTGCCTCCAGTTCCTCGCCTGGGCCGTGGGCTTCGGCGCCCTGTTCATGGTGCTCTACGAGCGCCGGAGCCGGGGGCGGGCAGTGCCGCCGCCCGCGCCGGCGTCGAGCCTGCCGCCGGCCTCCCACGCCGAGCCCCCGGCGGGCGCGGCGGCAGGCGGGGATCCCCCGACCGGGGCCACGGAGCCGACCGAGCCGGAGTGAGCCTCTGTTCCGGCAGAGAGGAGGCCGGGCGGCGGCGTCCCCTTCCCCCCCGTGGGGTGGGAAGGGGATCGAGGGGATGCGGGGGGCACCCAGTCAGAACAGGCGCCGCTCGCGCGCCCCGGGGTGGCGCGGGGTCGCTTCGAGCCGGGCCGCCTCCTCGCGCAGGCGGCTCGCCAGGCGGGTGTAGCGCAGGCGGGTCCTGCGGTTCTTCACCGCCAGGGCGAGGGCCTTGGGATCTCCCACCAGCACGACCAGGCGCTTGGCCCGGGTGAGGGCGGTGTAGAGGAGGTTGCGCTCGAGCATCACGTAGTGCTGGGTGTGCAGCGGCACCACCACCGCCGGGTACTCGCTTCCCTGGGACTTGTGGATCGAGCAGGCGTAGGCCAGGGCCAGCTCGTCGAGGCTCGAGAAGCGGTGCTCCACCGTCCGTTCGTCAAACCGGCAGCACACCGTTTCTTCCTCTTCGTCGATCGCCACCAGGCGGCCCACGTCGCCGTTGAAAACCTCCAGCTCGTAGTTGTTCTTGATCTGCATGATCTTGTCACCCACCCGGAAGCGGGTGGCACCTCGGGAGACCTCCTTGCCGGTGGGGTTGAGCAGGTCGCGTAGCGCCTCGTTGAGGCGCACCACGCCGAGCAGGCCCCGGTTCATGGGCGTGAGCACCTGGACGTCCTCGAAGGGGTCCAGGCCGAAGCCTTCCGGGATGCGGCGGGTGACTACGGTGGAGAGGGTGCGCAGGGCCTCCTCCGGGTCGCGACGCTCGATGAAGAAGAAGTCCTGACCCGGGGCGCCCTCGGCGTCCCAGAGGGGCATCTCCCCCCGGTTGACGCGGTGGGCGTTGGCCACGATCCGGCTCTCCCGGGCCTGGCGGAAAATCTCCGTCAGGCGCACCACCTCGGCGGTCCCCGACGCGATGAGGTCGGAGAGCACGGCGCCCGGTCCCACCGAGGGGAGCTGGTCCACGTCGCCTACCAGGACGAGCTGTGCGTGGTCCCCCAGCGCCGCCACCAGATGGGAGGCGAGGACGGTGTCGATCATCGAGGCCTCGTCGACGATCACCAGGTCCGCGTCGAGGGGGCGGTCGGGCCGGCGGGTGAAGGTGCCCGAGGCCGGATCGAGCTCGAGCAGGCGGTGAATCGTCGAGGCCGAGCGGCCGGTGGCCTCGCCCAGGCGTTTCGCCGCCCGGCCGGTGGGCGCGGCCAGGCGGATCGTGCGGCCCTTGCGGGAGAGGATCTCGACGATCCCCCGCACCAGCGTGGTCTTGCCCGTCCCCGGCCCGCCGGTGATCACCAGGACCTTGGCGGCGATCGCGCGGCGGATCGCCTGGCGCTGCTCCTCGGCGAGCCCCAGGCCCTCGCGCTCCTCGAACCAGGCGAGGGCCCGCTCGACGTCGATCTCGATGGGGGAGACCGGGTGGGCGATGAGCTCGGCCATGCGGTGGGCGAGGGTCGCCTCGGCGCCGTGGAGGGAGGCGAGGAAGACCGCTCGGCCGGTGGGCGCTCCCGCGGCGCCGTCCGGCTCCTCGTCGCCGGCGGCCGGCGCCTCGACCACCGCGTCGCCGGCTCTGGCGAGGGCCTCGATCGCCTCGCCGATGACCTCCGCCTCGACCGTCAGGAGCCGCTCGGCGGCCTCCACCAACTCGGGCTCGGGCAGGTAGAGGTGCCCGGAGCTCGAGGCTTCCCCCAGGAGGTGGAGGACGCCGGCCTGGACCCGCCCCGGCGCGGTGGCGGTGATCCCCAGCTTCGAAGCGATCGAGTCGGCGGTGGGGAAGCCGATCCCCACGACCTCCCGAGCGAGGCGGTACGGATCGGTCCGGACCACCGACAGGGCGGTCTCCTCGTAGCGCTTGTAGATCTTGATGGCGAGATGGGTGGGCACGTCGTGGGACTGGAGGAAGAGCATGACCTCCTTCAGGTCCCGCTGGGCGATGAAGGCCTCCGAGACCGCGGCGCTGCGCCTGGCGCCGATCCCCGGGACCCGGCGCATGCGCTCCGGCTGGTGCTCGATCACCTCCAGGGTCTCGTCGCCGAAGGCCTCCACGAGGCGCTTCGCCATCACCGGGCCGATCCCGGCGATGAGCCCGGAAGCGAGGTAGCGCTCGATCCCCTCGCGGGTCGAGGGGCGCACGGTCTGGTACGAGGCGACCCGGAACTGGCGCCCGTACTTGGGGTCGGTGACCCACTCGCCTTCGAGGCGCAGCCGTTCGCCGGGCTGGACCCCCAGGAGGTTGCCCACGGCGCTCACCGGCTGGATCTCTCCGGCCACCGCCAGCCGCACCACGCTCCACGCGTTGTCGGGGTTGGAGAAGACGACCCGCTCGAGGGTGCCTTCGAGATGGTCGGGGGAAGGGGGGCCGTCCGCCACGAGGGGATTGTATCCAGCGCTCGCCAAATGTGCCAAAATGACCGTCATGCCGGAAAAGCCACTGGTCCTGGTGGTCGACGACGAGACCGGATCGCGGGAGTCCATGGCGATCGCCATCGAGCGGGCGGGTTTCGCCGTCCGCAACTTCGACGACGCCGAGAAGGCCCTCGAGTTCCTGGAAGAGAACCCCGAGGCGGCGCGCCTCGCGGTGTGCGACCTGCGCATGCCGGGCACCGACGGCCTGGCATTCCTCCAGGCGGTGCGCGAGCGCGAGCTGGACCTCAGGGTGATGCTGGTCACCGGCTACGGCTCGATCGAGTCGGCGGTCGAGGCGATGAGGGTGGGGGCCGACGACTACCTGACCAAGCCGGTCGATCTCTACGAGCTGCGCCGCCGGGTGACCAACCTGATGGAGAAGGAGCAGCTCCGCGAGGAGGTCACCGAGCTGCGGGTGATGCTCGACAAGCGCTTCGGCTTCGAGAGCATCGTGGGCAACGCCGAGCCCATGGAGCGCCTGTTCGAGCGCATGCGCCTGGTGGCGCCCACCCGCTCGACGGTGTTGGTGATCGGCGAGAGCGGCACCGGCAAGGAGCTGGTGGCCAACGCCCTGCACTTCGCCTCGCCCCGGCGCGGCGAGCGCTTCCTGGCCATCAACTGCGGCGCCATCCCCTCCGACATCCTGGAGAGTGAGCTCTTCGGCCACGAGAAGGGCTCGTTCACCGGCGCGGTGGCGAAGAAGGTGGGCAAGCTGGAGCTCGCTCACAAGGGGACCCTCTTCCTCGACGAGATCAGCGAGCTCTACCCCGAGCTCCAGGTCAAGCTCTTGCGGGTGCTCGAGGAGCGCAAGATCATGCGGGTCGGCGCCTCGGACCTGATCGACGTGGACTTCCGGCTGATCGCGGCGACCAACCGGGACCTGGAGAAGGAGGTGGCGGCGGGACGCTTCCGGGAGGACCTCTACTACCGCCTCAAGGTAGTGACGCTCCACATCCCGCCCCTGCGCGAGCGGCCCGGCGACATCCCGCTCCTCGCCGAGCACTTCCTCGCCCGGTTCTGCGAGGACCACGGCAAGGAGCCGAAGAGCTTTGCCAAGGAGGCGCTGGAAGGGCTGGCGCGCTACAACTGGCCGGGCAACGTCCGGGAGCTGAAGAACCAGGTGGAGTCGCTGGTGGTCTTCCACCAGGGCGAGGAGATCAAGCTCAAGGACCTGCCCTACGAGCTCCGGAGCGGGACCGCCGTGCCCGCCGGCGACGGCCGGGTGCAGCCGCGCTCGGGGCCGACCCGCACCATGGCGGAGATCGAGCGCCAGGCGATCCTCGAGACCCTCGAGCGCACCGGCGGCCACCGGGCGGAGGCCGCTAAGATGCTCGAGATCGGGCTGCGCACGCTCCAGCGCAAGCTCAAGGAGTACCGGGACCAGGGCGTGTTCCAGGATTGATCGGATGCCCCCCGCAACCCCTCAATCCCCTTCCCACCCCACGGGGGGGAAGGGGACGATTGACTGGATGCCCCCCGCAACCCCTCAATCCCCTTCCCACCCCACGGGGGGGAAGGGGACGCCTCCACCCGGTTGGGACTTTCGGGTGCGGGACGAGTCTTGACCGAGCATAGGAGACACGATGGAAGTACCGGCCGAGGTGCTGATCCACAACGAGACCGTAGGCATGAAGGGGAGCCAGGGACGGCTGCTCCAGATCAGCGCCGACGGCTACTACGAAGTGAACGTGAAGTTCGGAGACCGCCTGCACCGGGTGCTGCTGCCCATCGCCCGGACGGTGCTGATCAGCCGAGACGCCGAGGAGGTCGTGACGACGGAGGACGTGGAGATCGAAAGGTGACGGGACCTCCCGCCCTTGCGAACGGCGCGGCTTGCTAGAACGGTGGGGCGGAGGAGCCGCGCCTCGGCACGGTCCGCGCCTGTCCGCCTCGGACTCCGCGAAGCCCCGTTGAGCGCGGCCCGTGACGTCGCCGGTCGGGAGGTCCCGTCACCACGGGGGCGGACTCCTCGGCGACGGCCGCCACGACGTCGATCCCCCATAGCCACGGGTCGGACCCTGATGCCGGGAGGCTCGGGTCCGGTGCCTCCGATTCTCCGAAGTCGAGCGTTCCTCGCGGCCGCTACGGCGTGAAGCCGCCCCGGTCGAAGAGGCCGGTGAGGTCGTCCTTGCCCGGGGCGGCGCCTTCGATCCGGTAGTACTTGGTGTCGCCGGTGGAGACTTGCTCGATCCAGACCTCGACGGTCGAGGTCGTGAACTTGACGATCGTCGGCCAGAGCTTGCCGTTGGGCTTGGGCCCCACGATCCGCACGAAGATCTCCGAGCGCCCCGGGATCGCGCCCGAGAAGCAGAGGGTCTCCCCGATGCAGGCCGGCTCCTGGCGGACGTCCTGCGCCTCGGCCTCCCGCCGTGATCCGCGCGTGGAAGCGGAAATCGGGGTAGTCGGGCGAGGTGAGGACCGGGCCCGCCGGCGGTAGGGGCGAGCTCCGCGGTCAGTGGCGGCGACCTGCGAGTGGGGGGCCGCGTTCGGGCGGCCTCGGGAAGGAACCCTGAGCGATGGAAGAGCCCCGGCAGCTCATCGCGCCCCGGCGGCGCTCCCGGCAGCCGGTAATAGCCTCGTGACTCCCGTGCTCAGTCTGCTCGACCCAGACCTCCACCTCGAAGTGGAGAACTTGACGAGCGTCGGCCAGAGGAAGCCATTGGGCTTGGGACCGACGACCCGGAGGAAAAGCTCCGAGCGGCCCGGGATCGAGCCGGAGAAGCAGGCCGTCTCGGGAATGCAGCCGGGCTCCAGGGTCCCCGCGAGGCCTTGACCGCCCGTGGTGGAGAAGCGGACGCGAAGCTCGAAGTCCTCGAGGCCTGGGGCGCGGATGCCGGGGCCAGGCGGCGGCTGCGGCCCGAGGGTGCAGCTCGCGCTGAACACCCTGACGGAGAAATCCGAGGGCCCGCCGTCCGGATTGCCGCGAAAGGGAAACACCAGCACGTCTCCCGGGCCGTTGATCGCGGTGAGGGACTGGGTGTTCAAACTCTCTCCTCGGGTGACCTGGACGAGGCGATCGGCGAGCCGGTCGTACAGGAACACCTGGCGGTCCTCGCCCGGGTTCTCGCCGGTGACGTTGGTGGAGCTGACGAACGAGATTCGGGTGCCGTCGAAGTTGACGGCAGGTCGGGTGACGACGACTCCATCGAGCAGCGGCGTGACGGTTCCGGTCGGGACGTCGAAGGCCTGGAGACGGCCGTCGACGTCGTAGACCGCGGTGCGGCCGTCGCCGGAGAGGTCCCCGGGGCCGACGTTGCCGTGGCTGGCGGTGACCCTTCCGAGGCGGCCCGTGGCCACGTCGTACAGGTAGAGCTGCGGCCAGGGATACGGGAAGTCGCCGAGCTGGTCCTCGTAGGAGTAGATGAGCACCTTGGCGCCGGAGAAGTCGATCCGGGGCTGTTCGGAGAAGGAGAGCTGGGTAAGCTGTTCGTAGCTTCCGTCGCGGGCGTCGTAGAGAAAGACGCGGTCTTGCCGGGAAGGGTTGTCGCCCGTCAGGTCCTGGTCGGAGACGAACACGAGACGACTCCCGTCTCCGCTTAGCCGGGGCTGGAAGAGGACTGGCCTCGAGCTCGAGCTGATCAACTTCGAGAAGTGGGTGGCCCGGTCTGCCAGGATCAAGGCCTCCAGCTCGTCGGCCACGGTGGAGACCTGGAGCTGATAGGCGACCCTTGCCCCGTCACCGCTGATCGCGGGATCGAACGGTCGCTCGTCCGGGTAGGAGGTGTGGGACACCTGCTCGGCGAGGCCGGTGCGGCGATCGATGACGAAGATCTCGGAGCCGCCGTCCGGGTTCTCGGCAGTCAGCCGGTAGCTCTCCAGGGCGCTTCGCACACCGGAGAAGTCCACCGAGATCGGTCGCTGGGAGGTCTCCAGCCCGTCGTCCAGGAGAGTCCGAATCGTGCAGGTGGGCGCTCCGGAGGAGGCCAGGGCGGGAATGGCGAGGCCGGAGGCGGCGAGGATGACGGCGACGATCCGGCCGGCGGGGAAAGCCGGCTTGAGCGCTGCGGTGAGTTCTCCGTGTCTCGGTCGTTCGGGAAAGATCAGGGATACCATCTAGCTGCACCTCTCCCCTCGGTGCTCCGAGGGTGTGGACGTCCAACTTGGGGTTGCCGGGGGAAATGCGAGCGGGCGGCTGGGATCGCTCCTGCGTCCCGGTGGCTCGGGATGAGCCTGGCCCGCTACGGGCTACTGAGCGCTCTTTTCCGATGCGCGAGCGCTCACTAGAGTCCGCAGTATGCGCGCGGGTGGCGCCTCTGTCAAAGAAATTCTCAATGTCGAAGCGACATCGCCCGCAGCATCTCCCGGACGGCCTCGGCGAGGCCGACGAGGACGGCTCGGGAGATGAGGGCGTGGCCGATGTTGAGCTCCTGGATCTCGGGGATCCCGGCGATGGGGCCGACGTTGGCGGCGGTCAGGCCGTGGCCGGCGTAGACGTGGAGGCCGGCCTCGCCGCCGCGGCGGGCGGCCTCGCGGACCTTTGCGAGCTCGACCTCGACGGCGTGCTCTGAGGTCGCAGCGCGGGCCACCTTCGTGTAGGCGTCGGTGTTGATCTCGAAGCCGCCCACGACCTCCCGGGGCAGCGCGGCCGCCGCTTCGATCTGCCGCGCCTCGGGGTCGAGGAAGAGGGAGACCAGAATCCCGGCACCGGCGAGGCGGCGGGCGGCGGACTCGATCCGGTCCCGGTGGCGGGTGAGGTCGAGGCCGCCCTCGGTGGTCAGCTCCTCGGGGTGCTCGGGGACCAGGGAGACATGGTCCGGCCGGTGGGCCAGCGCGATCGCCACCATCTCGTCGGAAGCCGCCATCTCGAGGTTGAGCTTGCCGGCGATGCTCGCCCGCAGGCGCGCCACGTCCTCCTCCTGGATGTGGCGCCGGTCGCCGCGCAGGTGGACCGTGATGCCGTGGGCGCCGGCCTCCTCCGCGATTCGGGCGGCCTCGACCGGGTCGGGGTAGGCGGCTCCCCGAGCCTGGCGCAGGGTGGCGATGTGATCTACGTTGACCGAAAGCCTCATGCCTGAGCCTCCACGTCGACCGGCGCGTCCGCTCCGATCGCCTCCTCGATGGCGGCGGCGATGCTGCGGGCCAGCGCCTCGATCTCGTTCTGCTCGGGCCCTTCGATCATGACCCGGGCGAGCGGCTCGGTGCCGCTGTAGCGCAGCACCAGCCGGCCCTCGGAGCCCAACCGCTCCTCCGCCTCGCGGGCCGCCGCCGCGACGGCGGGCAGCTCGAGCAGGTCGGGCTTCGCGCTCACCGGGACGTTGACCAGGACCTGGGGGAAGCGGGTGAATCCCGCGAGCAGGGCGGAGAGCGGCCTGGCCGGAAGCGCCCGCCCGTACCTCCCGGGCGACGAGGAACGCCATCTGCAGGGCGGTGAGGAGGCCGTCGCCGGTGGTGGACAGGCCCAGGTGCACCACGTGGCCGGACTGCTCGCCGCCCAACAGGAGCGACTCCCGGCGCAGGGTGTCCACCACCTCGCGGTCTCCCACCCCGCAGCGCTCGACGGCGATGCCGTGCCCGGCGAGGGCCCGCTCGAGGCCCAGGTTGCTCATGGAGGTGGCGACGATGCGGGCCGGCTCCAGGGAGCCGGTCTCGGCGAGCTCCCGGGCCCACAGGTAGAGGATCGCGTCGCCGTCCCGTTCGAGGCCCCCCTCGTCCACCAGGATCGCCCGGTCGGCGTCGCCGTCGAAGGCGACCCCCAGGTGGTACCCGCCGGCCAGGACCTCGCGGGCCAGGTCGCGGGTGTCGGTGGAGCCGCACGCCAGGTTCACGTTGCGCCCGTCGGGGGAGGCGTGGATCACCCGGATCCCGGCGCCGAGGCGCCGGAAAAGGGGCTCGGCGAAGGCCGAGGCGGCGCCGTTGCCGGCGTCGACCGCCAGGCGCAGCCCGGCCAGGGGTTGCCGTCCCGGCAGGGTGGAGGCGAGAGCCTCGAGGTAGTGCTCGACCAGGGCCTCTCCGTGGGAGCCGAGCCCCAAGGCCCCGCCCTCGCCACCCTCGCTGGTCCCAGACGGCTCCGACCGGGCCGGCCGTCCGGCCAGGAGCCGGGTTTCAAGGGCCGCCTCGGCCGCCTCGCTCCACTTGAAGCCCCAGGGGTCGATGAGCTTGATGCCGTTGTCGGGGTAGGGGTTGTGGCTCGCCGAGACCGCCACGCCGGCCGCCGTGCCCAGTCCCCTGACCAGGTACGCGATCCCGGCGGTCGGCAGTACACCGACCCAGCGAGGGTCGGCGTCGCCGGCGGAGAGGCCGGCGGCGAGCCAGGCGCAGATCGTCGGCGTCGACTCCCGGGTGTCGCCGCCCAGGACCACCTCGGGCCGGCTCTCTCCGGTCGTCTCTCGGAGCGACTGGGCCAGGTGGCGCCCGAGGCCGGTCACGGTCGCCCGGTCGAGGGGGAAGGTGCCGAAGGGTGCCCGGATGCCGTCGGTCCCGAACAGGCGCCGCACGCCGGAGGCTGCGTCCTGTCCGGTCACGGTTCACCTCCGTCGGGGTGCGCGGCGGCGGCCGGGGCCAGGGCGTCCTTGGAGAGCTGGGGCGGCTCGATGGGCACGCGCACCCGCACCAGGCCCGGGTCGACGCTGGCCAGGGGGTCCGGCGGGATGAGCGACGCCATCTCGTCGAAGGTCTGGGCGTGACCGTTCAGGCTCACCGGCCGAGTCCGGATGATGCCCAGGTGCTCGAGACGGCTCTCCGGGCCCTTCACGCTCACCGCCGGAGGGATCGCCACCGGCTCGCCCACGGCGGCGCCGGCTCCGGGCTCGCCGGCCAGGTCCACCTCCACCGGCAAGCGCTTGACCACCTCCCGGTCCAGGTGGAGGTGCAGGACGTTGGGGTCGAGGGAGACCACCTCCACCCCCTCGGGCACGTAGACCTGGTCCGACGAGAGCGGCTTGTCGACGGGGCCGGGGTCCTTCTGGGGCAGCTCGACCAGCACGTTGACCAGGAAGGGGTTGAGGGTGCGCACCCGCCGCGAGCCGCCGCGCACCCGCACGTCGATCTGTTGCACCGGGTCCAGGACCATCATGTCCTTGGCGGTGTCGTAGGTCACCGAGGCCTGGACCACCCGCTCGCTCTGGCGCTCGCGCTTCTCCCAGGAGAGGAAGAACCAGAGCGAGACGGCGATCGCCAGGGCCAGCAGCCGCATCCACCAGAGGCTCGCCCTCTCGGTCATGCCGCCGCCCTCCCTTTGAGGGGCCGGGTCTCGGGCTTGAGGTCCGAGATCAGGTACTTGTAGAGGGTGTTGCGCAGGCTCTTCGGGTCCAGGCCGCGGACGAGCTGGCCGTCGTAGGCGAGGGAGATCACCCCGGTCTCCTCGGAGACCACCAGCGCGACGGCGTCGGTCTCCTCGCTGATGCCGAGCGCCGCCCGGTGGCGCGTGCCGAAGTCCTTCGAGAGCTCGGGGTTGAGGGTCAGCGGCAGGAACGAGGCCGCCGCCGCGATGCGGTCGCATTGGATGATGACGGCCCCGTCGTGGAGGGGAGTGTCGGGAGTGAAGATGTTGATCAGCAGGTCGAAGGAGACGACGGCGTCGAGGGCGATGCCGTTCTCTACGTATGTGCGCAGCCCGTCGAGGCGCTCGATCACCACCAGGGCGCCGATCCGGCGCGACGAGAGGCTGGTGGCGGCCAGGACGAGCTCGTGGAAGGTGGACTCCACCTGCTGGTTGCGCGACAGGCCCCACAGGGGATTGCGGCCGAAGCTCGCCAGGGCCCGCCGGATCTCGTGCTGGAACAGCACGATGATGGCGAAGGGCAGGAAGATGAGGAGGCTCTCCAGGATCCGCTTCAGGGTCGGAAGGTCGGCGATCCGGGCCAGGTAGTAGACCAGCCCGATGAACAGAATCCCCAGGAGCATCTGGACCGCCCGGGTGCCCCGGATCAGCAGCAGCAGGTTGTAGACGATGATCGCCACCGCCAGGATGTCGACCACGTCGCGCCACGGCACGTGGAAGGGGAGGTGGAGGATCTCGAACAGGATCAAGGCGCCTCCCCGGCCTCGATGGCCTCCCAGACCCGGAGGAAGCCCACGGTCTCGGCGACGTCGTGGACCCGCAGGATTGCGGCGCCGCCCGCCGCCGCCCGTCCCGCCGCGGCGAGGCTCCCGGGAAGACGGCGCTCCGGAGGCTCGCCGGTGACCTCGCCGAGGAAGCTCTTGCGGCTCGCGCCCACGAGGACCGGACGCCGGAGCTCGGAGAGGGCCGGTACCGCCCCGTTCAGGGCCAGGTTCTGGCCGGCGGTCTTGCCGAAGCCGAGGCCCGGGTCGATGACGATCCGCTCGCGCGCGACGCCCGCCTCGACCGCCCACTCCACGAGGGCCGCGAGCTCGTCGCGCACCTCGGTGACGACGTCCTGGAAGCAGATGCCGCGCTGCATGGTCGAGATTTCGCCACGGCTGTGCATCAGGACGACGGGGCAGGGCGCCGGGGCCAGCACGCCCGCCATCTCGGGGTCGGCCAGGGCCGAGACGTCGTTGATCAGGTCGGCGCCGGCCTGGAGGACGCGGCGGGCGACGGAGGCCTTGCGGGTGTCGACGGAGAGGGGCGCGTCGGTCATCTCGCGCAGGCGCTCGAGGACGGGGAGCAGGCGCGCGAGCTCCTCCTCGGCGGGGACGAAGGAGGCGCCGGTGCCGTAGACGCCGCCGCCGGGCCGGGTCGACTCGGCGCCCAGGTCGAGGAGGTCGGCTCCCTGGGAGAGCATCTCGACGCCCCGCTCGACGGCCCGGCCGGGATCGGTCGGATCGAGCCAGAGGCCGCCGTCGCTGAAGGAGTCGGGCGTCAGGTTGAGGACGCCCATCACCCGCGGGCGGCCCGCGGTCAGCTCCAGGCGCCGCCCACGTGGAAGCTCCAGCGTCCAGGTCGCTAGAGGAAGGCTGTGGGCGACGGTGGGCATTGGTGACGCGGCGCCGGCTGGGCGCGGCGACAGTCTATCGCGTCACCGCACGCGGTAAGGAAGCCGAAGGCCGTGAGGGAGGAGGCGTCCCTCTCCTCCCGTGAAGGGCGGGAGAGGGACCGGGGGCGAGGGGGGTGATCCTATTGACTGCGTTGCGCCACGCTCGCGGCCACGTTCTCGTCCTCTTCCTCGGCCACCGGCCGGTCGCTGCCGCCCTGGGCGTCGTCGGCCGCCGGCTCGGTGCCGCCCTCCGCGCTCGGATCGCGGCCCTGCTCCGCGGCCTTGTGACCGCTGTCGAGACCGGCGTCCACGTCTACCGGCGGCGGGGTGAGGTCCTCGCCGGTGAGCTTCTGGATCATGCCGTAGACGCGCTTGCCCTCGATCGACTCCTGGTCGAGGAGATCGAGGGCAAGCGCCTCCAGAACGTCCCGGTGCAGGGAGAGGATCTGGCGGGCGCGCTCGTAGCCTGAGGTGACGATGCGCTCGACCTCCCGGTCGATCCGGATCGCCGTGTCCTCGCTGTAGTCGGAGCGCTGGGCGTAGTCGCGGCCGAGGAACACCGGCTCGTCGGCACCGCCGAGCGCCAGGGGGCCGAGGTTCGACATGCCCCACTCGCGCACCATGCGCCGCGCCATCTCCGTGGCGCGCTCGATGTCGTTGCCGGCGCCGGTCGTGATGTCGTCCTGGGTCAGCTCTTCGGCGACCCGGCCGCCCATCAGGATGGCGATCTGCGCCTCCACGTAGCTGCGCCGGTAGTTGTGCTTGTCCTCGGTGGGGAGTTGCATGGTCAGCCCGAGGGCGCGGCCGCGGGGGATGATCGTGACCTTGTGCACCGGGTCGGCGCCCGGGATGAAGGCGGCGACCAGCGCGTGGCCGGCCTCGTGGTAGGCCGTGACCTGCTTCTCCTCGTCGGTCAGCATGAGGGTCTTGCGCTCGACCCCCATCAGCACCTTGTCCTTGGCGAACTCGAAGTCGTCCATGGCGACCGACTTGCGGTTGCGCCGCGCCGCCACCAGGGCGGCCTCGTTGACCAGGTTCTGCAGGTCGGCGCCGGCGAAGCCGGGGGTGCCGCGGGCGATGACTCTCAGATCGACGTTGTCGTCCAGGGGGATGGAACGGGTGTGGACCTGGAGGATGCCCAGGCGGCCGTTGATGTCGGGGCGGTCCACCACCACGCGGCGGTCGAAGCGGCCGGGCCGGAGCAGTGCCGGATCGAGCACGTCGGGCCGGTTGGTGGCGGCGATCAGGATCACGCCCTCGTTGGACTCGAAGCCGTCCATCTCCACCAGGAGCTGGTTGAGCGTCTGCTCGCGCTCGTCGTGGCCGCCGCCCAGGCCGGCGCCGCGGTGCCGACCGACGGCGTCGATCTCATCGATGAAGATGATGCACGGGGCGTTTTTCTTGCCCTGCTCGAAGAGGTCGCGCACGCGGGAGGCGCCGACGCCCACGAACATCTCGACGAAGTCCGAGCCCGAGATGGAGAAGAAGGGCACGTTGGCCTCGCCGGCGATGGCCCGGGCGAGGAGCGTCTTGCCGGTGCCCGGGGGGCCCATGAGCAGGACGCCCTTGGGGATGCGGCCGCCGAGCTTCTGGAACTTCTGGGGTTCGCGCAGGAAGTCGACGATCTCCGAGAGCTCCTCCTTGGCCTCCTCGACGCCGGCCACGTCCTTGAAGGTCACCTTCTTGCCGGCGGTGTTCAGGAGCTTCGCCTTCGACTTGCCGAAGGAGAGGGCCTTGTTGCCGCCGCCCTGCATCTGGCGCATGAAGAAGATCCACAGCCCGATGATCAGGAGCATGGGGGCCCAGAAGGAGAGGATGCCCAGGAGGGCGTTCTCCTTGACCGGCTCGGCCTTGATGTCGACCCCGTGCTTGGCCAGTCGGGTGTAGAACTCGTCGCCGCTGTAGTTGGGCGGGAGCTCGACGGTGAACTCCGACGACTTCGAGGAGCTGCCGGACGTGCTGCCGCGCAGGGTGCCGTGGACCTCGTCGCCCTTGATGGTCACCTTCGCGACCCGGCCGTTGTCCACCGCCTGGCTGAACTCGGAGAGGGTCATCTCCTGCTTGCTGCCCATGCCGCCCTGAAGCGCCTGGAAGAGGAGGATGACGACCAGGAAGATCGCCATCCAGAGGATGAGGGTCTTGAGCGTCGAGTTCAAAGCGTCGTCACCTGCTCGTCGGTTGCGCGATGTGTCGGATCGTTCCGGATCTCGCCGGATCTCGCCAGATCTAGCCAGGTTGGGGGGCAGGGCCCGAGGGGCCGCTACGGCCACCCCACGTAACCGGGGCGCCCGCCCGCGGATTCCCCAGTTTACTACCGGGAAGCGCCGTCGGGGATCAACTTGCCGATGTAGGGCAGATTCCCGAAGCGGCCCTGGTACTTGAGGCCGTAGCCGACCAGGGGACCGCTCTCCTGGACCGAGAACACGCTGTGGTCGATCGCGAGCTCGGTCTTGCGCTCCTCGGGCATGTCGACGAGGGTGACGAAGCGCACCCGGCGGGCACCCTTCTGATGGAGCTGCTCGGCCAGGTAGGTCTCGGTGACGCCACTCTTGATCACGTCCTTGACCACCAGGAGGTCCTGGTCCTCCAGGTCCACCGGGATCGGGTACTGAATGGCCAGCACCTCGGCGGCGGCGATCTCCGGGTGGTGATAGCCGACGTGAACGAGCTCGAAGCGCACCGGCGACTCGTAGGCCCGGACGAGGTCGGCGAGGAAGATGACCGAGCCGCCGAGGAGGCCCAGGAACAGCGGATCGGTGTCGCCCAGCTCCTGGTGGAGGCGGCTCCCCAGGTCCCGGACGGCGCGCGCGATCTCGTCGGCTTGGAACAGCGGCTCGATGTCCGGATGGCTCTCGTTCACGGCAGCACCTCCGCGATCCAGGTCTCGCCCTCTCCGGCGATTCGAAAGTCCTCGTCGACGGTGACTCCGGGCACCCAGGCGATCCGCGCGCCGAGGCAGAGCAGGGGCAGGCGGTCGCGTGCCTCGCGGGGGACGTGACGGTCGATGAGCAGATCCTTGAGCTTTCGTGTGCCGGGCGCTCCGAGGGGGCGGATCCGGTCGCCGGGCCGGCGGTTCCTCACCCCCAATCGGTCCCCGGCCCGGACGGGCAGGGCCAGCGCGGCGCGTCGCCGCGAGCCCTGGAACATCCACGGGGCCACGGGCCCCCGGCCCACGCGGACGGTCAGGCCCAGCTCGGGGATCTCCACCTCCCCTGGGACCCCGAGAGTATACGAGAACGGCGGTACGCCGGGCTCGCGGGCCGCACGGTGGCCCAGGGTCAGGCGGCCACCGGCGCTCTGCCACCGCCAGCCGCCGGGGCAGTCGCAGCGCACGCTTTCAGCGCCGGAGCCCGCGCCGAGCTCGGCGAGCTGTCGGAGGAGCTCCCGGGCCGACGCGCGGCTCGCGGGATACGGAGCGCCGGCGGCCCGGTGCAGCAGGGCGAGGGCGTGGAGCTGGAGGGGCTCGGGCAGGCCGGCGAAGGCCCGTCGGTCGACGCCCTGTTCCGCCGATCCAGCCGGTGCAGTGCCCAGGGCCGCGCGCAGCCGGCCCTCGATGACCTTGCGGGCTCCCAGGGCCGCCTCCGCCACCCGGGCCAGTCGCCGGGTCGTGCCCGGCTCCGCCGCCTCGAGCGCCGGGAGGAGCCCGTGGCGTACCCGGTTGCGGGCCGCGGACAGGTCCCGGTTGGTCGGGTCGTCCGAGGGCGCCAGCCCCGTGGCCCGCAGGCTCGCGACCAGCTCCCGGCGGCCGAGGCCGAGGAGCGGCCGGACCAGGCGTCCGTGGCGCGGCCGGATGCCCGCGAGCCCTTCGAGGCCGCTGCCGTAGAGGAGCCGCAGCAGCACCGTCTCGGCCTGGTCGTCGCGGTGGTGGGCCGTGACGACGAAGCGGGCGTCGCGCGCCCGCCGGACCTCCTCGAGGAAGCCGTAGCGCACCCGGCGGCCGGCGGCCTCGAAGCTCTCGCCGGGTCGGCGCCTTGGGTCGATCGGCCGGCGCGAGACGACGATCTCGACGCCCAGAGCCGCCGCCAGGGAGCGAGCCCGCTCGGCGCGCTCGCCCGAGGCCGGGTCGCAGGCGTGGTCGAGGTGCGCCGCGACCACGCCCAGGCCGCGCCGGGACGCCAGGCGCGCGAGGCCGGCGAGCAGGGCCGTCGAGTCGGGGCCGCCGGAGAAGGCGACCACCAGCAGGTCGCCCGTGGCGACGGGCGCCGTCCGGGAGAAGAAGGCGTCGAGGGTGAGGTCGAGAAGAGGCGAGGAAGCCACGGCTCGAATGGTGGCGGTGAAGGGATTTGAACCCTTGACCTAACGGTTATGAGCCGTTCGCTCTAACCCCTGAGCTACACCGCCGAAGAGTGGAAGGCCCGGCCGGGGACGCGGCCTTGTCGGCGGGCCGCCCCGCGGTCTGACCGGCGGGCGGGATTGTATCCGGTGGGAGGATTCCGCGCCAACGCCCGGTTGACCCGGTGGGAAGGGGGGCGGGCGCAGGCGCGACCGGCGCGAACCGGTCGCCGCGCGTCGGCCTCGCGGGCTCGCCGGAGGCCGACGCGACGGGAGGGGTGGCTACCGGAGGCTCTCCTGGCAGCTCTGGAACTGCCCGAAGAACTCGCGCATCGAGGTCGAGAGGGCCTCGTCGTTCAGTCGGTAGATGACGTTCTGCCCCTGGCGCTGGTCGACCACCAGGTCGGCTTCCTTGAGCACCGAGAGGTGCCGGGAGATGGTCGGTTGGGACAGGTTGAAGTTACCCACGATCTCACCGACGGTGCGCTGATTGGACTCGAGGAGCCGGAGGATCTCCTGCCGGGTTCCGTCCGAAAGCGCCTTGAAGAACTTGGTCAGGTGACGATCGTCGCGGCGAATATGCCGGTCCAGGTTTGCTACAGCCTTCGCTAGGGGCGTCGCCATCGCGTCTCTCCTTCGTTCCGTTGGGGCAGGTTCGAGTGAACAGCCGTCATTCTAGGACCAAAGGTTGGCAATGACTTGAAGATGCGCTCTCTTGCGGGCAGTGAACTGCTCAATAGTTGAGCAGACAGGTGCAAACTTCTGTATATTGGAAATTTACATCGACGATATAGCCGCCTCTCTATGCGTGTGGCCGGCCCCGGACGGGCTCCTCCGGCGAGCGCGGGTGCCCCGGAAGCCGCTCCGGGGCACCCGCCGTGGCCGGCCACCGGCCCTCCCGGCTCAGGACGCGTCGGCGAACCGCTTGGCCACGGCGTTCCAGTCGACGACGTTCCACCAGGCCGCCAGGTAGTCCGGACGGCGGTTCTGGTACTTCAGGTAGTAGGCGTGCTCCCAGACGTCGACGCCCAGGATCGGCGTCAGGCCGTCCATCAGGGGGCTGTCCTGGTTGGAGCGCGCGGTGACCTCCAGCTTGCCGCCGTCGCCCACCACCAGCCAGCCCCAGCCGGAGCCGAACACTCCACCGGCCGCGGCGCTGAGCTTGTCCTTGAAGCTGTCGAAGCTGCCGAAGGCGCCGCCGATGGCGTCGGCGAGGTCGCCGGAGGGCTGGCCACCACCGTTCGGGGACATCACGGTCCAGAACAGGCTGTGATTGGCATGGCCGCCGCCGTGGTTGCGCACCGCCGTGCGGATCGCTTCGGGGACGCTCTGGATGCCCCGCAACAGGTCCTGGACGCTCTTGCCCTGGAGATCGGCGTGACCCTCGAGGGCGGCGTTGAGCTTCTTCACGTATCCCGCGTGGTGCTTGTCGTGGTGGATCTCCATGGTCTTGGCGTCGATGTGGGGCTCGAGCGCGTCGAAGGGGTAGGACAGGTCGGGCAGGGTGTGCATCGAGATTTCCCTCCTCATGGGTGTCGTGGAATGAGCAACGTCCAACGTGGGGTCCGATGTGGCTTGAACGACCCCGGTCGGGCGAGCGGGGGACGGATGAGAGCCCCCGTGGGCGCGGGCCGCCAAGGTGAAACGCGCGGCCGGCCACGGGTCGCGCCTCTATTGTAGCCCGAGGCTGCGAAGGGCCCGCGCGGCAGGTGGAATCGGTGCGTTGACTTCCGGAGGAGCCCCCGGTTATCATCGCAACCCTTCGGCGGGCGGGGAGGTTAGCTCAGCGGTTAGAGCACCTGCCTTACACGCAGGGGGTCGTGGGTTCGAATCCCCCACCTCCCACCACTGCGTTTGCCGGAGGGGATGCTCATTGCGGGGTCGTAGTTCAGCTGGTTAGAACGCCGGCCTGTCACGCCGGAGGTCGCGGGTTCGAGTCCCGTCGGCCCCGCCAGTACCCGAGCCACTCAACACCGAGCCCAGCCGTCACCGGAGGAGCCTCGAGATGCGCGAGAAGATCAAGTTGGTGTCCAGCGCCGGAACCGGCTACTTCTACACCACCACGAAGAACAAGCGGCTCTCCACTGAGAAGCTGCGGATGAAGAAGTACGACCCGAAGGTCCGCAAGCACGTGGAGTTCGTGGAAGAGAAGCTGCGGTAGCTCGTCGCACCCATCCATTTCAGACCTGTTGCAAGTCGGCTAGGGGCGTGCTAGCCTCTGCCGGCCTTACCGGCGCTCGAGTGCCGTGGGGGCTTGGCGCGCGTCGCGCCCGGCCCCTCGGTCCTTCCGTGCCTCTCACCTCCGCTCCATGCCCGAAAGGAGCGGAGGATGCAGACCCCCGACCGTCCCACCCGAGAGCTGTTTCAGCAGTGCGCCGGCTCGACCGAGAGCCCGGCCTGGCCCGAGCTCGTGGCTCGTTACGAGCCGAGCATCGCCCAAGGCGTTCGCCATGCCTTGATGCGCTACGAGCTGCCCGTCGACCCGGACCGGGTCGCCGACCTCGTCCAGGACACCTTCTGCCGCCTGCTCGAGCGGGATCGGCGCCGCCTCAAGAGCTTCCGGGGAACCGCCGAGGCCCAGGCGGACGCCTGGATGAGGCGGCTGGCCGAGCGCCACGCCCTGGACCGGCTCCGCGCCACCCGGCGGCACTGGAGCCGCGGCGGCTCGCACTCCCGGCCGGCGCCGGCCGGTGGGCTGCTCCAGGCCCGACGGCCTGCGACCTCTCCGGAACAGAGGGTCCTCCAGCGCGAGCGGCTGCGCCAGTTCCTCGTCCGATGCAGGACCCTGGGGCATAGCGAGCGCAACGCCCGGATCCTGCGCCTCGTTCTGGTCGAGGGGTGGAGCAGCCGGGAGGTCTCGGCGGCGTGTCGGGGCGCCTTGACCCCGGGCACGGTGGACACCATCGTCTACCGTTTTCGGCGCCGCCTCGCCCGCGCCGATCTGCCGGTGCCCCTCCGCGGCCGGTAGGACGCGCTCCGAATCGCCTGGGGCCGGTAGACTTCGATGATGATCCGCATCTTCACGAGTTCCCGGTGCCTGGCCCACCGCGCCCCCGGCGGCTACCCGGAGCGCCCGGAGCGTCTGGCAGGCATCCTGGAGCACCTCGAGGAAGTCTTCGCCGGGTCCGTGGTCGACGAGACCGATCCCGGAGTCCCGGCGGCGGAGGCGGTCCTCGGGGTCCACGAAGAGCGCTACGTGCGCCGGCTGCGGCGAGCGGTGGAGCGGGGCGATGGGCTCATCGACTCGCCCGACAACCCCCTCGCCCCTGGCACCTGGGACGCGGCCCTGGCGGCCGTGGAAGTGACCCTGACCGCTGCCCGCTGGGCGAGCGCCGGCGGCGGCCGCCACGCCTTCGCCGCCGTCCGCCCGCCGGGCCACCACGCCGAGCGCGACCGGGCGATGGGCTTCTGCTACTTCAACAACGTCGCCGTCGCGGTCGAGCACCTGCGCGCGACCGGCCGCACGGAGCGGGCCGCGATCTTCGACTTCGACCTGCACCACGGCAACGGCACCCAGCACCTGTTCGAGGCCCGGCCGGACGTCTTCTACGCCAGCCTCCACCAGGCGCCGTTCTACCCCGGTACCGGAAGGCGCGACGAGCGGGGCACCGGGGCCGGCGAGGGCACCGTGCTCAACGTCCCGTTGCCGGCGGGCACCGGCGAGGCGGAGTACCTGGCGGCGGTCGACGGCGAGGTGCTGCCGGCCCTCACCGCCTTCGCGCCGGACTTCCTCGCCGTCTCCGCGGGCTTCGACACCTGGCGCGGAGATCCCCTGGGCGCCCTGAGTCTGGCGGAGAGCGGATTCGAAGCCCTGGGTGTGCGGGTGGCGGGCCTCGCCACCGAGCTCGCAGGGGGGGCCGGCGCCGCTCGCAGCCTGACGGTCCTGGAAGGGGGCTACGACATCGCAGCCCTGCCTCGCCTCGTCGAGAGGTATCTCCGGGGGCTGGGGGCTGGCGGAGATTGACTTCCGTGCATAACCATCGATACAATGGAGGGAAAAGCTCAGGTAAAGCTTGAAGTTTTGCTGCTCAGGCGGACCCTTACCGATCGGACGAACGCGAGGCAAGCTCGACAGGCGCGAAAACCGCAGACACCCCTGTGGATGGGCCGACGGGCGAGCGGAGGACAGAGTGATGAACGCAAAGAAGCTCCTGACGACCCTCGTGGCGATGGCCCTGGCGGCGGCGCCGGCCTTCGCCGCCTCTCCCTTCGGCTATCTCGACGGCAAGGCGGGCGGCGGCAACGGCGCCTCGGGCGTCGTGCCGATCAGCGGCTGGGCGCTCGATGACGACGGCGTGCGTGCGGTGGACCTGTTCGTGGATGGCGTGATCGCCGGCCGCGCACAATACGGCCGCAACCGGCCGGGTGTCACCCGCCTCTTCCCCGGCTATCCGGACTCCGACGCCGCCGGCTTCGGCTTCCGGCTCAACAGCACCCACTACCTCAACGGCCTCCACGAGGTCCAGGCGCGGGTCACCTCCGAGACCGGCGAGCGGACCTTCCTCAACGCGAAGGAAATCCTCTTCACCAACACCACCCAGCTACTGGCACCCTTCGGCGGGATCGACTTCCCGCGGCCCTCGACCGAGCTCTTCGGCACCTGCGACCTGGCGGCTTCGCCGCGCCGACTTGCGGCGATCCTCGGTTGGACCCTGGACTCGGGCGTCGAAATCGGGGACATGGGCGTCGGCTACGTGGAGCTGCTGATCGATGGGGCGATCTTCGCCAACAGCCGGGTCGACTGCTACTACGACCCCGGCCCGGAGAACCACGGCCCGACCAACTGCTATGGCCTGCGGCGCCTGGACATCGAGCGCTCCTTCCCCGACCTGGCCAACTCGCCGCAGTCGGGCTTCCGGTTCGTCCTGGACATCGGCCACCTGGTCGACTTCGGCTTCTCCGAAGGCCAGCACGTCCTCACCATCCGGGTGGGTGACATCGTCGGCAACGTAGCCAACGTCGCCCAGATCCCGGTGACCTTCACCTGCGACGATCGCGTCGGCAACGAGGGCAGCCTCGGGTGGGAGGCTCCGATCCGGCCGGAGAACATCGGCGACGGGGTGGTGGAGGCTTCCGGCTGGGCCCTCGACTGGGAGGGCGTGGAAAAGATCCGGGTCTACGTCGACGGCAACCAGGTGGGCGAGGCGGCCTACGGCCGCGCGACGCCGGCCCTCGCCCTCCAGTACCCTGGCTATCCGAGCAACGCCCACGCCGGCTGGGACCTGTCGATCAACAGCACGAAGCTCTCCGACGGAAAGCACGACCTGCAGGCGGTCGTGGTCGACAGCGAGGGGCACACCACGCTGATCGGCGAGCGGAGCTTCACGATCGATAACTAGGGTGAAAAGGGCTGGAGGCTTCGGCCGCCGACGGTGAGGTGGTGAGGCCGCCTCGCCGTCGGATCGGCTGGCGCGGCGACCTGCTCGCCTAGACCGTTCCGGCTCGGGCCTTCCTCACCGCAGAGAGCGGTCGGGTCCCCCCCCCGCAACCCCTCGATCCCCTTCCCACCCCCGAGGGGGCGGCAAGACGAGAAAGGGCGGCCGATGGGCCGCCCTTCTTCTTTCCTTCGGTTGGCTGCCGCCGGTTAGCCGCCGGTGCCGGCGGGCTGCGTCGGGGGGGCGGGGTGGTGGGCCGCCTTCTCGGCCACCTTCTCGCCTTTGGTGTTCTTCAGGGCGTCGCGCTGGGCGAGGAGCTTGCCGGCCCGGCTGAAGAGCTCGATGGCGCGCTGGATCTGGACGTCCTTCTCCGCCCGCACCCGGTGGGACGCGTCCTGGCCCCAGATGGCGTTGAACACCTCGGAGCGGATGCGCATCAGGACGTCGTCCGTCGTGCCCTTCTCGGCGAAGCCCTCCTCGATCTCCTTGGCGGTGCTGATCTTCTCGGAGACCAGCCAGTCCTTGAACTCCTGGAGGACCGCGTCGTCCGGGTGCCAGTCCTGGCTGGTCACCTTGTGGCGGCGCACATAGTCGACGGCGAAGTCGAAGTGCGCGTTGCGGCTGATCAGGAACTGGGAGTAGGGCGAGAGCTCCCCGGCCTCGACCATCACGTCCGGGGTGATGCCGCCGCCGCCGTAGACGTCGCGGCCCAGGTCGGTGTGGTAGACGGGCCCCTTCGCGCCGTCCTTGCCGCTCGAGCCGCCGTGCTCCTTGGTCTCCGGCGCGTAGGTGTAGTAGTCGTAGTAGGAGCTGTAGTCGCGCTGGATCAGGCGCCCGCTGGGCGTGTAGTAGCGTGCCGTGGTCAGAGCCATACCCGCGCCGTAGGGCAGGTTGTAGACCGTCTGGACCAGCCCCTTGCCCCAGGTCGGCGTGCCCACGATCAGCCCCACGTCGTGGTCTTGGATGGCGCTGGAGACGATCTCGGCGGCCGAGGCCGTGCCCCGGTTCACCAGAACCACCACCGGCAGGTCCAGGGCCGGGTGGGCGCCGGTGTCCTTGTACTGGGCGAAGGAGTCTCGGGTGCGGCCCCGCGTCTCGACGATCATCGCGCCGTTGGGCACGAAGTAGTCGGCGATGTCGATCGCCTGATCCAGGAGCCCGCCGCCGTTGTTCCGGAGGTCGAAGAGCAGGCGCTTCATTCCCTGCTTCTTGAGGGAGTCGAGGGCCTGGCCGATCTCGGCGCCGGAGCCGCGGGCGAAGTCGGTCAGCCAGATGTAGCCGGTGTCGGGGGTGAGCATGTAGGCGTGCCGCACCGTCGTCTGGGGGATCTCGGCGCGGGTCACCGTCAGGGCCAGCGGCTCGTCCATGCCCCGGCGCAGGATGGTGATGTGGACCTGGGTCCCCTTGGGGCCCTTGAGCTTGTCCACCGCCTCGTCGACCGACATGCTCTCGGTCGGATCGCCCTCGATAGTGTCGATCACGTCGCCGGCCTGGATGCCGAGCTTCGAAGCCGGGGTGCCCTCGATCGGGGTGATGACCGTCAGCCGGCCGTTGCGCGTGCCCACCAGGATCCCCAGCCCGTAGAAGCTCTCCTGCTGCTTCTCGCGCATGTTCTCGTAGGCCTTGGGAGGCAGGAAGTTGGTGTGCGGATCGAGGGTGCGCAGCATCCCCTCGATCGAGGCGAACACCAGCTCCTTGTACTTCACGTCCGCACCGTAGTGGTCGTGGGCGGTGGTGACCAGCTCGGTGTACGCGTGTAGATGCTCGCGCGTACCGTCGGTGAGAGCCAGCAGGCGGTCCCCGACGAGGGTTCCGACGACCACGGTGAGGACGAAGAGGGCGAGGGCGGCAAATCTCCAGGATCTACGCATCCCGCGGATCGTATCACCCGGTGCGGAGGTCCCGGCCGGCCTCTCGCTTGACTTTCCCGGGCTCCTGGCCAATCATCCAAGGCGAGATGCTCGGTTCGATCGGCTTTCCCGAAGTCCTCATGATCTTGGTGATCGCCCTTCTGATCTTCGGCCCGAAAAAACTGCCGGAGGTCGGGCGGACGATCGGCAAGGGCCTCGCAGAGTTCCGCCGCGCGAGCTCCGACCTGAAGCGCTCGGTCAACGCCGAGCTCGCCCTGGACGACGACGAGCGCCAGCCGACCCCGCGACGGCCCGCGGTCGCGGCCCGGACCCTGGATGACGGTGCGCGGAGCGGACCCGGCTACGGCCCGGATGCCGCCGCCGCGCCGGCGCCTGCGGTGACCGAGGCGCCCGAGAACACGGCCGCGCGCGGTTCGCTCGAGAGCGCCGAGGAGGAGGCGCCTGCGGCGCCCGCCGAGGTCGCCCAATCGTCCGAGGTCGCCGAGGCCTCCGAGATTGCTCTGGCCCCCGAAGGCGCTGCGCCGGCCGCGGAAGCGCCCGCCTCGGCTCCTGAGGCCTCCTCGCCCCCCGAGGCCGCGGAGCCCGCGCCCGCCGACGACGCCGTCGCCACCCACTGACCCCTTCGGAACTCCGCACCAGGATGCCCTCCGGCCCCGGCCGACTCCCCGCCGCCTCCGGTCGCGAGGAGCTCACCACGATGACACTCCTCGATCACCTCGAGGAGCTCAGGAAGCGCGTCATCTACTCCCTGATCGCGCTGGCGGTGACCTTCCTCGGTTCCTGGACCATCGCGCGCCAGATCTTCGAGTTCCTGGCCCGCCCGATTTACCGCTTCCTGCCGGCGGGCAAGAAGCTGGCCTTCCTGGGCATCACCGATCCGTTCATCCTCTACGTCAAGGTGGCGGCCCTGGCGGGGGTGTTCATCGCCTCGCCCTTCCTCATCTACCAGATCTACGCCTTCGTCGCTCCGGGGCTCTACAAGCGCGAGCGCCGCTGGGCGCTGCCCTTCGTGATCGTCGGTACGTTCTTCTTCGTCGCCGGCGGGGCGTTCGCGTACACGGTGGCCTTCCCCTTCGCCGTCGAGTTCCTGCTCGGCGTCGGGCAGCCGTTCGATCCGGTGATCACGGTGGGCAAGTACTTCGGCTTCCTGATGACCGTCATCCTCGGCCTGGGCCTGATGTTCGAGCTGCCGATGTTCCTCTTCCTGCTCGCGGCGGCCGGGGTGGTCACGCCCCGCTTCCTGATGCACAACTTCCGTTGGGCCGTGCTCCTGATCTTCATCGCCGCCGCGGTCATCACGCCCACGCCGGACGTGTTCAACATGTCCATCTTCGCGGTGCCGACCGTAGGGCTCTACCTCCTAGGGGTCCTGGGCGCCTGGCTCGTGACCCGCTCGCGGAAGAAACGCCGCGCCGCCGAGGCCGCCGAGTCCGCCTCGGAGTCTTCGTGACAGACCCGCCGGGCTTTTCCAACGGAGCCCGCCTCTGGGCGGGGGCGTCCCCTTTCCCCCCTGGGGGTGGGAAGGGGATCGAGGGGATGCGAGGGGGAGCCAGTGGGTCCAGCGTTCAGGAATAGCCGAGCGGGCGATCGTAGGCTCCGCCGGTTGGCGTGGGCGGGGAGGAGCCGGGTCCCACGGAGGCGATGGCGGTTCCCGAGCCTCGTCGCTTCGAAGTGAAGATCACTTAATTGACATACCCGAGGGCGCGGAGCTGCTGGCGCTCCTCGTCGCTGAGCTTCTGGCTCTCGGGGCGCGGCCCCGGCCGGCGGTCGGCGAGCCAACGATCGAGGAGGCTCGAGAGCTCGCGCTCCACAGGCAGGCCGCGCCCGGCGAGGTTGTGGAGCTCCCCCGGGTCCTGGGTCAGGTCGTAGAGGTAGGCGCCGTCGGGGATCGCGCGCTCGCCGAGGATGCGGAAGTAGCGGTGGGTCGCGGTCCGCACCATCGCGCCCAGGTGGTCGGCGTGCTCGGCGAACACGGCGCGCCGGCCCTGGTGGCCGTTGTAAGTGAGCTGGTGGAGGTCGGTGCCGTCCTGGGCCGGCACGTCGAGACCCGCGCCGGTCAGCAGGGTGGGGAAGAGGTCGATGGTCTGGACCAGCCCGTCCAGCCGCCGCCCGGCGCTCTGGCCCGGCCAGTGCACGAGGAGCGGCACGTGGGTCGTCGTCTCCCAGAGCCCGACGTGGCGGAAGTCGATACCGTGATCGCCCAGGTTCTCGCCGTGGTCGGCGACCAGGGCGACGATCGTGTGCTCGAGCAGGCCTCGGCTCGCGAGGAATCCCAGGAGGCGGTCCACCTGCCGGTCGACGTAGGCCACCTCGCCGGAGTAGAGGTCGCGCTGGCCCCCCAGGACCGGCTCGCTGAACTCCCGCTCGCCCGGGCGCCGGAACGGGATCCACGAGCCCACCGGCGAGAGCCCGGACGGGGCGGCCGGACGGAAGCCCAGGGCGTAGGGCTCTGGCGGGGTGTGGGGGGTGTGGGGGTCGAACAGGTGCAGCCAGACGAAGAAGGGCGGCGGCGCGCCGGAGCCGGCCCCTCGACCGGGCGGCCCGTCGTGACCGCCTCGGCCGCCCTCCTCGGGGCGCCGGGCGATCCAGTCCATGACGTCATCCACCGGCAGCTCGGCGGCGAAGGTGTGATCCGTCAGGATTACGCGGCCGAAGCCCTGGCCGAGCCCCGAGTTGTGGTCCCCCAGGTGGCTCGCCGAGATCACGGCCAGGGTTTGGTAGCCGGCCGTGGAGAAGAGCTCTGCCAGGGTGGTGCGTTCCTTCGGCAGAGGCGTGTGGAGGTCATAGACGCCGTGGTTCTTGCCGTAGAGGCCGGTGAAGATGGAGGCGAAGCTGGGGTTGGTGGAGTTGAAGGTGGAGTAGGCGTGGGTCCAGACGTCGCTCTCGGCCGCGAACCGGTCGATCGCCGGCGTGAGGCTGGTGGAGAGATCCTGTGCCGAGCGCCAGGCCCCTACGTGGTCGGCGCGCAGGGTGTCGATCCCCAGGATCACGACGTTGGGCGGCCCGGGGTCCGGCGAGGACCAGGCGGCGATGGGCCGGCGGTCGTAGAGGGCCGGGCTACCCCAGGCGGCCACCGGTGGAGGCTCGGAGAGGGCGATGCCGTCGGGCCCCGGGATCGCGTCGACCTCGAGGAGCAGGTCCACCCGGGTCTCGGCGTAGTCGGTGAGGTCGACCTCCACCGTCCCGGGCGCCGTTCGGGTGAGCCGGGCGGCCGTGTCGCGCCACAGCTCGTGGATCTGGCCGCGGGCGTCGCGCAGGCCGAAGCGGTAGCGGCACGGGCACGCGCGAGCTGTCCAGCCCAAGGGGATGAAGGAGACGTAGGGATCGGTTCCCAGGTCGACAGACCAGGAGAGGCGGGTGCCGGCAGCCTGGTCGAGGGTTCGGATCTCGCCCGGTCGCCGAAAGGGAAAGGCGGCGAGCTGGCTCTTCGGCACCTTGGACATGTCCCGGGGCTCCTCGCTCCCCAGGTAGCCGATTCCGACCTGAAATGGGGCGGTGGCCCCGAAGGCGTTGAGCTCGAGCTTCGGCGTCGCTGCGGCGACGTCCGCGAGGTCGGTCCGGGTCCAGCCGCGGGGCGCTTCGAGCCGCGGCCGCGGACCGCAGCCCGCCGCCAGGAGCGCGAGCGCTCCAAGAAGCCCGAGGGTCGACGCCTGGAAGTGCCCGCTACGCATGGTCAGCGAGTCTACTCCGCCGATTCCGACGGATTTGCCGAGCCGGCCGAGCCCGCCGATTCCGCCGGTGGGGGCTGCCGGCGCCAGCGGCGGTGCATCCAGACCCACTGCTCGGGAACCCGCCGGATCTGCTCCTCGATCGCCCGGGTCATGAGGGCGGTCGCCGCGACCTCGTCGTCGGGCAGGTCGAGGGGGGCCTGGAAGCGGGCCAGGTGAGAGCCGTCGGCGCGCCGCTCGATGAAGCAGGGAATGACCACCGTCTTCTGGTGGAGGGCGATCCGGGCGGCGCCCACCGGGGTGTAGGCCGGGCGGCCGAAGAACGGTACCCATACCCCGTCCACCTTGGTGTCCTGGTCGATGAGCATGCCCAGGGCGCGGCCGGAACGGAGTGTGCGCAGCAGCTCGCGCGCCGCTCCCCGCTCGCCGCGCTCGATCGTTCGGCTCCCGAAGCGGGCGCGCAGGCCGCCGAGCAGGCGCTGGAGCGGCGCCTCGTCGAGACCGCGGGCGACCACGGTGATCCCCAGCCCGTTGCAGTTCGAGACCGCCGCCATGAGCTCCCAGTTGCCGCAGTGTCCGGTGATGAAGACCGCCGGGCGGCCGTCGGCGCGGGCCGCCGCCACGGTCTCGAGCCCTTCCACCTCCACGTGGCGCGCCAGCTCCTCGCAGCCCCGGGTGAAGAACCAGAGGGCCTCGCCCAGGGTGCGGCCCAGGTGGAGGAAGCACTCCCGGGCCAGGCGGGTCCGCTCCTCGGCGGAGCGCTCCGGGAAGGCGATCCCCAAGTGGTCCAGGGTCCGGCGCCGGTCGCGGCCGGCGACGTACCAGCCCAGGCGCCCGATCGCGGCGCCGAAGGCCTGCGCCGCCCGCAGCGGCAGGAGGGCGAGCCCGGCGGCCAGGGTGCGGATGATCCCGGCCGCCACGACGGCGCGGACGAGGCGGCTCCGGCGGGTCCGACTAGGCATGGGACGACCAGGTGGGCGGTCGGGACGCGAGAAGGGAGACGAGGCTCAACCGAGGTAGCTCGCGATGACCGAGGACCACTCACCCCGGGCCTTGAGGATCCATTCCACCGCCTCGCGCACCGCGCCGGCTCCTCCCGGGCAGGTCAGGATGCGGTCCACCCGGAGGCGGACCTCGGCGGCGGCGTCGACAGGGGCGAAGGAGAGGCCGCAGTGGAGGAGGACGGGCAGGTCGACCAGGTCGTCGCCCACGTAAGCGACCCTACGAGGCTCGGTCTCGTGCTCGGCGAGGAACTCCCGGAACGCCTGACCCTTGTCCCCGCGGCCGGTGAGGGCCACGTCCAGGCCGAGCTCCTCGACCCGCAGGTCGAGGGCGGCTCCGCCCCGCGCCGAGAGCACTCCGACCTTGAGGCCGGCGCGCTGGGCGAGCTTGAGGCCGAGTCCGTCGCGCACGTGGAAGAGCTTGCGGTCCTCGCCCCGAGGCCCGTACCGCAGCCGGCCGTCGGTGAGCACGCCGTCGACGTCGGTCAGCAGCCACTCGAGGGCGGCGGCGCGCAGCCGCGGGTCGCCCGGGGCCCGCTTCGGCGCCGAGCTCAAAACAGCTCGAGCCCCCAGAGGTCGTGGATGTGGAGGATCCCCTCCAGGTGGCCCTCGTGGTCGCAGACGAAGAGGGAGGTGATGCGGCGCTCTTCCAGGGTCTTGAGGGCGGCCGGTGCCAGCTCGTCGCCGGAGATGAGCTGGGGTCCTGGGGTCATGCACTCGCCGGCGGTGCGCTGGAGGAGATCCGGGTCCTTCTCGAGGAGCCGGCGCAGGTCGCCGTCCGAGATGCACCCCACGAGGCGCCCCTGATCGTCGACCACCGCGGTGATCCCGAGCGCCTTCTTCGTCATCTCGTAGATCGCGTCGTGCATGGAGGCCGTCGTCGCGACCCGCGCCGTCTTGTCGCCCGAGTGCATGAGCTCGGAGACCGGCAGCAGGCGCTTGCCGAGGTGACCGCCGGGGTGGAGCTCCGCGAAGTCCTTCGGGGTGAACCCCCGCTCCTCGAGCAGAGCCATGGCCAGGGCGTCGCCCAGGGCGAGGGTGGCGGTGGTGGAGGCGGTCGGCGCCAGGTTGAGGGGGCAGGCCTCCTTGTCGATGGCCACCGCCAGGTGCACGTCGGCATGGCGGGCCAGGGGGCTCGCGGCGTTGCCGGTCATGACGATGAGCTTCACTCCCAGGCGCTTGATCGTCGAAACCAGCCGCAGCAGCTCCTCGGTGGTGCCCGAGTACGAGGCGGCGAGCACCACGTCGCCCGGGACCACCATGCCCAGGTCGCCGTGGACCGCCTCGGCCGGATGGAGGAAGAGGGCCGGCGTGCCGGTAGAGGCCATGGTGGCCGCCACCTTCTTCATCACCACCCCGCTCTTGCCCATGCCGCTGCACACGACCCGCCCGGTACAGGCGAGCAGGAGCCTCACCGCTTCCTCGAAGCGCTCGTCGAGCTGCGGCACGAGGCTCTCGATCGCCGCCGCTTCGATGGCCAGCACCTCGCGGGCCACCTCGATGGGCGAGCGGGCGGGGCGGGGGCGGGGCTTAGGGTCCAACGGCGGGGTTCCTCGGGCGCGGGGGTGGGTCGGGATGGCGGGAGTATAGCGCTCCGGCCCGCCGGCCCGGTCAAGCCAGCCCGGGAGGGTGAGGAGAGGGTCGGGGTGAGGAGGAGCGGTCTAGTAGATCAGACTCCGGCGCACCGCCACCAGGCTCGCGAGGAGGGCCTCGGCCCGGTCGGGGGGGAGCTGAGTGGCGGCGTCGGAGAGGGCGTGGGGCGGGTCCGGGTGGACCTCGAGGAAGACGCCGTCGGCGCCGGCGGCCACCGCCGCCCGGGCCAGGGGCTCGGCGAATCCCCGCTCGCCGCCGGTCTCGCGCCCCGAGCCCGGGAGCTGGAGCGAGTGGGTGACGTCGTAGATCGCCGGGATACCGGCGGCGTGGAGCCAGGCGAAGCTCCGCATGTCCACCACCAGGTTGTGGTAACCGAAGGAAACGCCCCGCTCGGTCACGGTCACCCGCTCGTTGCCGACCGAGGCCGCCTTCTCCACGACTCGGCGCATGTCATCCGGAGCCATGAACTGGCCCTTCTTCACATTGAGCGCCCGGCCGGTCTCGGCCGCGGCCACCACCAGGTCGGTCTGGCGGCAGAGGAACGCCGGGATCTGGAGCACATCGCAGACCTCGGCCGCGCGGGCGCACTGGCCCGGCTCGTGGACGTCGGTGAGCACCGGCAGGCCCGTCGCCTCCTTGACCGCGGCGAGGATTTCCAGGCCGCGCTCGATCCCCGGGCCGCGGTAGGAGGCGATGGCGCTCCGGTTGGCCTTGTCGAAGGAGGACTTGAAGACCGGCGCCAGGGGCAGGCGCCGGGCGAGGGCCGCGAGCCACCGGGCCACCTCCAGGGCCAGCTCCTCGCTCTCCAGGGCGCAGGGCCCGGCGATCACCGGTAGGCGTCCGACCCCGGAGGGGTCCTCGGGCGCCGCGGGCAGTCCCCCCACGACGACCCCGGGGGCCAGCTCCACCCGGCGGGCCTCGCGAGCTCCCTCTCCCGGTGGCGCTTCCTCTGTCACCGTGCCTCCGCGACCTCCACCATCTCGCGCTCGCGGACCCGCTCGGGCTCGGCCGAGCGCCGGTGGTGCTCATCGAGGGCCGCCTTGATGTAGGCGACGAAGAGCGGGTGGGGCTGGTAGGGGCGGCTCTTGTACTCGGGGTGGAACTGGCAGCCCAGGTACCAGGGATGGTCGGGCAGCTCCACCATCTCCACGAACTTCCCGTCGGGCGAGACGCCCGAGACCCGCAGGCCGCCGTTGGTCAGCAGGTCGAGGTACTTCTGGTTCACCTCGTAGCGGTGGCGGTGACGCTCGCTGATGTCCTCGGCGCCGTAGATCTCGTGGGCCATGGTCCCCGGGGCGAGCTTGCAGGGGTAGGCGCCGAGACGCATGGTGCCGCCCATCTCTTCGACCCCCAGCAGGTCCCGGAGCTTGTAGATGATCGGGTGCTCGGCGTCGTCGTCGAACTCCGAGGAGGTCGCCTCGGACATGCCGCAGACGTTCCTCGCGTACTCGACCACCATCATCTGCATCCCCATGCAGATGCCGAAGGTGGGCACCCGGTGCTCGCGGCCGTAGCGCAGGGCTTTGATCTTGCCCTCCGAGCCCCGGATGCCGAAGCCGATGGGCACCAGGATGGCGTCGACCTCGAAGAGCTCCCGCGGCCAGTTGCCGCTCTCGATCTCCTCGGAGTTGATGTAGACGATCTCCACCTTCACGTCGTTGGCCACGCCGCCGTGGAGGAGCGCCTCGTTGAGGCTCTTGTAGGAGTCGGGAAACTCGACGTACTTGCCCACGAGGCCGATCCGCACCGTGTCGGCGGGGTTGCGGATGCGTCCCACGAGGGTCTCCCACGCTCCCATGTCGCGGCGGTAGTGGGGGAGGTTCAGCAGGTCGAGAAGGCGCTCGTCCAGGCCCTCGCGGCAGAAGGAGAGGGGCACCTGGTAGATGGTGTCCACGTCCCGCGCCTCGATGACCTTGTCCGGCTCCAGGTTGCAGAACAGGGCGATCTTCTTGCGCAGCTCCGAGGGCAGGCCCCGGTCGCAGCGGCACAGCAGGATGTCGGCCGAGATGCCGATGGCCCGCAGCTCTCGCACCGAGTGCTGGGTGGGCTTGGTCTTGAGCTCGTCGGCGGCGGCGATGTAGGGCACCAGGGTGAGGTGGATGTTGATGGCGTTGTACTTGCCGAGCTCCTGGCGGAACTGGCGGATCGCCTCGAGGAAGGGGAGCGACTCGATGTCGCCCACCGTGCCGCCGATCTCCACGATCACCACGTCCACGTCGTCGCCGACGCCGCGCATGGCGTCCATGATCTCGTCGGTCACGTGGGGGATCACCTGCACGGTCTTGCCCAGGTAGTCGCCCCGGCGCTCCTTGGAGATCACCTGCTCGTAGATCTTGCCGGTGGTGTAGTTGTGGCGCTTGGAGGTGGTGGTGTGGGTGAAGCGCTCGTAGTGACCCAGGTCGAGGTCGGTCTCGGCGCCGTCGTCGGTCACGAAGACTTCGCCGTGCTGGTACGGCGACATAGTGCCCGGGTCGACGTTGACGTACGGATCGAACTTCATGAGGGTTACAGAGAAGCCCCGGGCCTCGAGGATGGCTCCCACGGAGGCCGCCGCCACGCCCTTGCCCAGCGACGACACTACGCCGCCGGTCACGAAGATGAACTTGGTCGCCATGATCTGAAGTCTCCTCGGTCGGTTTAGAGCTTGTGACTGGCACAAGCTCTCATGGAAGAAGGCTTCCTTGTTCCTCGGCGAGCAGCCGCTCCACCCGTTCCAGGTCCTCCCGGGTGTCGACGCCCGGCGAGGAGCGCTCGGTCAGGAGCACCCGGATCGAGATGCCGTTCTCGAGCGCCCGGAGCTGCTCGAGGGACTCGGCCTGCTCCAGCGGGCTGGGCGGCAGCCGCGAGAGCTCGAGCAGCGTCTCGAGCCGGTAGCCGTACAGGCCGATGTGCTTGAGAGCCCGCGCTCCCGGCGCCTTGGGCACCTGCGGGTACGGGATGCGCGAGCGGCTGAAGTAGAGCGCGTGCCCGGAGATGGAGGTCACGACCTTGACCGCGCTCGGGTGGTACCACTCTTCGGTCAGGGCCGGGGCGGCCAGCGTGACCATGGGGTCTTCCGGGTGCTCCACCAGGTGCCGGGCCACCCGCCCTACGGCCTCCGGGTCGATCAGGGGCTCGTCGCCCTGGACGTTGACTACCGCCTCCACGCCGTCCCAGCTCCGGGCGGCCCAGGCGATGCGGTCCGTGCCGCTGGAGCAGGCGTCCGGGGTCAGCTCCACGTCGCCGCCGAAGCCCGCGACCGCCT
Organism: uncultured Acidobacteriota bacterium; assembly: GCA_963739795.1. Taxonomy (GTDB): domain Bacteria; phylum Acidobacteriota; class Thermoanaerobaculia; order Multivoradales; family DATKCC01; genus CAVUBL01. The sequence goes on from CAVUBL010000017.1 coordinate 322,142, forward strand.
CGGCGATTCGCTCGTCGTCGGTGAGCACTACCACCCGGTCGAGGCCGGGAGCGCGGCACACGCGGCGGTAGACGTGCTCGATCAGAGGCCGGCCGGCGATCGGCAGGAGCGGCTTGCCGGGAAGGCGGGTCGAAGCGTGGCGGGCGGGGATGGCACCGACGACGGCCCCCGGGGCGGTCTCGGGACGAGGGCGGGTCGGTTCAGGGGGCACGGCCCAATTTACATGGGGGGCGCGACGTAGTCAATCATCTGTGGTCACAGCCACCGGCGTTGCCGGTGGTCGCTCCTCGTCATCCGCGCCGGAGCCGATCTACTGGTCAAACGCCTTCACCGGGTCGAAGGAGTCGGTGGAGATGAGCTTTCCGCTGGTGAAGCGGTAAACCTTGCCGCTCGCGAAGTACCACCACGAAACCTCCTCGTGGTCCGGGTACTTGCTGATCTTCACCTTGTCCGGTCGCCCCATCTCCTGGTAGACGCTCCGCTCGTCCGGCGTGTCGACGCTCGCCACGAACTTGCGCAGGTTGCGCACGAAGGCGGCGTTCTGGACCACGACGGTGGATACCACCGGAGTGCCGTGGCCGATCTTGCTCGTCAGGTCCTGGCGCTCGAGCTCCGTCATCTCGTCGCCCTTGGGGCCTCGCACCGGCACGCTCACCACCAAGTCGAAGCGGTTGTAGTAGTCGTCCCAGGGGAAGACGATGGAGAACTCGCCCTTGTCGTTGGTGGTGGCGGCGACCGGCGTGACCTTCACCTCCTTGCGGTGGAAGCGCCGGAAGTCGAAGACCTCCCGGGCGAGCTCCAGGGTCACATCCATGTTCGCCATGGGGTGGCCGTCGGGGTCGGTCACCAGGCCCTTGACCTCTACCCTCTGGCCCGGCTCGTAGGACGGTCGGAGGAACGCCCTGGCGGGGCCCGGGGCCGCGGCGGCCACGAAGGCGGCCAGGACAGCGGCCAAGCCCAGAATGGTGGCGAGAGCGGGCGCGCTCCGGCGGGGCGTCTGCGGCATGCGCGGCTGCCGTGTCATGAGCGGTAGTTGGTGAAGGTGATGGGCACGTCCAGGTCGAGCTGCTTCAAGTGGGCGATCACCTCCTGCAGGTCGTCGAGCTTCTTGCCCGACACCCTCACCATGTCGCCCTGGATCGCCGCCTGCACCTTGATCTTGAGCTTCTTGACCTCGGCGGCGATCTTCTTGGCCGTTTCCTGGGGGATGCCTTGCTGGATCTCGAAGTGCTGGCGCGAGCGCCCGCCCGAGGCGTCCTCGACCTTGCCCGGCCGCAGGGACTTCAGATCCACTCCCCGGCGCACCAGCTTGGTCTGGAGCACATCCACTGCCTGGCCGAGGGTGAACTCGTCGGCGGACTCCGCCACGAAACCCTCGCCCTCCATCTCGATCCGGGCGTTGGCCTTCTTCAGGTCGAAGCGGGTGGCGACTTCCTTCGCGGCCTGGTTGACGGCGTTGTGGACTTCCTGGAGGTCGACGTGGGAGACGATGTCGAAGGAGTTAGTGGCCATGTCGGGGTGGCAGTTTAGCAGGGTCGAACGTCGTGCGGAGCCCGGCGGCTGAGAGCTTGTGAATGAATCTCCGGCCGTCGCGAGGGGCGTCCGGGGGCGCCCGTAGTAGGTCGGCGATTCATTCACAAGCTCCTAGCCGTCCGACCAGACGATCCCCGCCGGCGGCTCGAAGAGGCTCGGCTCCTCCAAGGCCTTGTAGCCCGAGATCTCGAAGGTGGTCTGGTTGCCCTCGTGGTCCTTGTAGGTCACCTCGACCAGTCGGTTGGCCCCGGTGTCGACGACCAGGGTGGCCTCCGTCACCTCGGTGCGGCCCGCCATTCCGGCGCGCGGCGCCAGGTGCACCGCCACCCGGCCGGGCCCCGCCGTCTCGGCCGAGGCGTTGTAGCGCCCCGAGAGCTCGTCGACCGGCAGCAGCAGCAGGTCGAGGCCGGGCTGGTTCCGGCGGTCGACCTTGGACTGCTGCCCGCGGCCGTCCTCGGGGTTCCAGGCATAGGCCCGCTCGCCGCACACCAGGAAGCTCTTGGGGTAGGGGTCCTGGTAGTCCCAACGCAGGCAGTCGGGCAGCGCGAGGGCGAGGGTGCCGGTCTCCTCCTCGCCCGAGTGGAAACCGGCCGGCACGTAGGTCTGGACGAAGTGGGCCTGCTCCGGGCCAGCGGCGGTGAGGCTCTTGCGGGCCGCGTCGAGGGCCGCCCACGGGCGCGCGCTCTGGGCGTCCTCGGCCACGGACGGCCGCGGGACGAGAGCGAGGACGGCGAGCGCCGCGAAGGCGGCGACAGTCCGGCGTCGGCTCAACCGAGGCTCTCGATCGCCCGCGAGATCCGCTCCCGTGCCTCGGTGGCGATCGGCGGCAGCGCCGGGTTGTCGCTCACCTGCACCATCACCCCCGGGTCCATGGCCGAGACCACCGTGCCGTCGCCTTCCTCGTAGACGATCACGTTGCACGGCAGGAGCAGCCCGAGGTCGAGCTCGGCGGTGAGCGCCCGATGGGCGAGCTGCGGGTTGCAGGCGCCGAGGATCACGTAGCGCCGAAAGTCCGCGTCCAGCTTCTTCTTCATCGTCCCCTTGACGTCGATCTCGGTGAGCACTCCGAAGCCCTCCTCCTTGAGGGCCGCGGTCACCCGCTCCACCGCCTCGTCGTAGGGCACGTCGAGGCGTGTCTCGATCCCGTATCTCGTCTTGGTCGTCATGGTTGTGAGCTCCTCTGGTTTCCTAATGCCGGAAGTGGCGGGTCCCCGTCATCAGCATGGCGATCCCGTGCTCGTCGGCCGCCGCGATCACCTCCGGGTCCCGCACGCTGCCACCCGGCTGGACGATCGCCCGGATCCCCGCTTGGGCCAGGGTGTCGATCCCGTCGCGGAAGGGGAAGAAGGCGTCCGAGGCCGCCACCGTCCCCGCGAGGGGAAGGCGCGCCTTGTCGATGGCGATCTTGCAAGAATCGACCCGGCTCATCTGGCCGGCGCCCACCCCCACGGTCTGCACCCCGTTGGTCACCACCACCGCGTTCGACTTGGTGTAGCGGCAGACCTTCCAGGCGAGCTCCAGGGCCCGGCGCTCCTCGTCCGTCGGCTTCCGCGTGGTGCGGCACACCCACTGCGCCGGATCGTCGGCCACCGAGTCCGCCTGCTGGGCCAAGTAGCCGCCGTCGATCGCCCGGAGCTCCGCCTCGCCGCGGTCGGTGACATACATAGGGCACTCGAGCACGCGCAGGTTCTTCTTCTTGCCGTACATGGCGCGGGCGCCGTCGGAGAAGCTCGGCGCGATCACCACCTCCACGAACAGATCCGCCATCGCCTCGGCGAGCTCCGGCGAGGCCGGCCGGTTGAGGGCGACGATCGAGCCGAAGGCCGACACCGGGTCGGTGGCGAGGGCCCGCTCGTAGGCCTCGAGCTGGTCGGCGCCCAGCCCTACGCCGCACGGGTTGTTGTGCTTCAGGATGGCCACCGCCGGCTCCTCGAACTGGGCCACGATCTTGCGCGCCGCGTCGGAGTCCAGGAAGTTGTTGTAGGAGAGCTCTTTGCCCTGGTGCTGGAGGAAGTCGCCGAAGATGCCCGTGCCGCCCACGCTCCGGTAGACGGCGGCCTGCTGGTGCGGGTTCTCGCCGTAGCGCGGCGTCATGCGGCGGGCCAGCTCCAGGGTGAGGCGCTCGGGGAACGGCCCGTCGGCGCCGGCCTCGGCCGCCCCCGGCGTCCGGCTCTCGAGCCAGGCGGCGATCGCCCCGTCGTACTCATGGGTGTGGCGGAAGGCCTTCAGGGCCAGCTCCAGGCGCAGGTCGTCCGGCACCACGCCGTCGCCGGCGGCCAGGGCGTCGAGCACCCGGTGGTAATCGTTGGGGTCCACCACCACGGTGACAGCGGCGTGGTTCTTGGCCGCCGCCCGCAGCATGCAGGGGCCGCCGATGTCGATCATCTCCACGATCTCCTCCGGGCTCGCGCCCTCGCGGGCGACCGTCTGCTCGAAGGGGTAGAGGTTCACCGCCACCAGGTCGATGGGGACGATCTCGTGCTCCTTGAGCTCCTTGAGGTGCTCCGAGCGCGCCCGGTCGGCCAGGATGCCGCCGTGGATCTTGGGGTGGAGAGTCTTCACCCGGCCGCCGAGGATCTCGGGCGAGCCGGTGGCCTTCGACACCGGAACCACGGTCACCCCGGCCTCGGCCAGGTGGCGCTGGGTGCCGCCGGTAGAGAGGATCTCGACGCCGCGGCCCGCGAGGGCGGCGGCGAAGTCGGAGACCCCGCGTTTGTCGGAGACGGAGATCAGGGCGCGGCGCACAGGGAACATGGCTGGACCTTTCGAGCAGTGGATCGGCACTCGGGGCCGCGGCCGGCCGGGAGGGCTCAGCGACCGAGTACCTTGGAGCGCTTGACGGTGGTGCGGGGGACCCGCACGAGCAGATCCTCCCCGCGCACGGGCAAGGCGGTGCGCGGATCGGCGCCGCCCGCCCGGAGCCAAATATAGCGGAGCACCTGGGCGATGTCACTGGCCGCCCGGCTGAACTCGACGGAGGTCACCCCGAAGGCGGTGGAGCGGTCGTCGAAGGAGGCCGCGCCGCTGGCGTAGTCGATCCGCCGGTACTCGCGACCGATGAGCGGATAGAGGAGCCGGCCCCGGGCCAGGGCGTCGGCCACCAGGGCATCGACCGCGCGGGGGCCGTCGAAGTCGGCGCGAAAGCCGTAGAAAACCAGCGGGAAGCGGGGCTCGGCGCTCGCTGCGTAGCGCAGGTAGTCGGCGTAGTAGCGCGCTTCCTGGGGGTCGGAGTCATCGGAGTTCAGCGGGTTGTGGGCGTCGGCCACAAAGTGGCTCACCACCCCGAGCTGGCGCACGATCTGGTCGAACGGCGCGAGGGAGCGGATCATCCCCACGGCGCGCTCCGTCTCGTCGGCGACCACCTTCTCCAGGAGGCCGGTGCCGTCCGGATTGGCCACGTGGCGGCGGCCGTCGCCGTCGCGGAACGGGTCGAGCACCCCCTCGCGGAAGTCCGCGTCGTGGCGGGCGATCTGGGCGGCCAGGTCCGGGGGCGCCAGGCGCGCGGCCTCGCGGGCGAGGGCCACCTGGAAGGCGGGCGTCCAGGCGCGGGCCGGCCGGGCCGGCACGGCGAGGGCCAGGAGCGCGGCCCCGCAGGTGGCGAGGGCGGCGAGGCGGAGGTGGCGTGCGGGCCGCATCGGGGCTATTCTATGGGCGGGAGGCCGGAGCGTGGTTGATTCCGGCCGGGGGGGATGGACGGGATGGCTTCTCCGCAGCACAAGCTGAACGCGCTGGGCCTGCTCTGCCCCCTGCCGCTGCTCTTCGCCGTCCGGGACATGGCGAGCCTCGAGACTGGCACCGTCATCGAGCTCATCGGCGACGACCCGGGCCTGCTCGAGGACGTCCCCGCCTGGTGCGAGCGCGCCGGCCACCGCCTGCTCGCGATGGACGAGGAGGACGGCGTCATCATCTGCCAGATCGAGAAGGGCGAGACGCCGCCCGAGTGAGGCGGGCGGCCGAATGCGCGAGGGCGGGGCCGGAGCGAGGCAACGAGCCAGGACCAGTGCCAGGGTCAGGCCCGGCTTGACTCCCCGCCGCGCGGCCTGTAAAACTCCCCTCCAGCGCCGGCCCCGCCCGGCGCCGTGGCCAAGTAGCTCAGTTGGTAGAGCACACGACTGAAAATCGTGGTGTCGGTGGTTCGATTCCGCCCTTGGCCACCACCTAAACTCTTCCAGGACAATAGGTTATGGGTGTAGGAGATGGGCTCCGGGAGGGGTCCGTCCGGGCCGAGCAAACAATGAGCAAACACTTGGGGTCGAAATCCAGAGCGCTCGGGCGCAGAAGGCCCTCAGGGCACTCTCTTCGGGCGGCCGTTTCCCGGGGGTTCCACCCGCTCCAGGTGGGTTTGTGCGATGCCGCATGTGGTATCATTCCTGGGTGGTCAGGGCGATCCTCGATACCAATGTGATCGTGGCGGCCCTCCGGTCCGACGAGGGCGCGTCGTTCCGGCTCTTGTCGCTCGTCGGAAGTGGACGGTTCGAGATCGCCTTGTCGGTGGCCCTGATCCTGGAGTACGAAGATGCGCTGCTACGCCACCTGCGCCACAGCCCGTTCGACGAAGAGGACTTGGGAGTGCTCCTCGACTACCTCTGCGCGGTGGGGCATCGCCAGGAGATCTTCTACCTCTGGCGTCCAGTGCTCCGAGATCCGGGGGACGACCTGGTCCTGGAGCTGGCGGTGGCCTCGCGGTCGGCTTTCGTGGTCACCTTCAACGAGCGGCACTTCACCGGGTGCGAGGCGTTCGGCATTCGGGTCGTGACGCCCCGCGCCTTCCTCGAAGAGATTGGAGAGATCCCATGAGCACTGTGAGCCTCAGACTTCCGAGCTCGCTCCACAAGGGAGTCAAGCAGCTAGCCGAGCGCGAGGGCGTGTCCATGAACCAGATCATCGCCACGGCGGTGGCAGAGAAGCTGTCTGCCCTCATGACCGAGGACTACCTGGCGGAACGCGCGGCCCGCGGAAGCCGGGAGCGCTTCGAGGCGGTGCTCCGGAAGGTCCCCAAGCTCGCGCCCGAGCCGCGAGATCGCCTGGATTGAGCCGGGCGCGTTCCCGGGAGCCCGGCTTCCACTGGTGCTCGTTGGGGTAGCCTTCGCCAGATGCAGCGGTAGCGACGGACAGGCCCTCTGACTACGGATCAGAAGGTTGGGGGTTCGACTCCTCCTGGGCGCACCACCTTAAGTCCAATCCACAGAGACAGTTAGAAGGAATAGATGTCCGGCTATGAGTCGGCCGGGCGGTCTTTCGTTGTCGTATCGTTGTCGAAAAGCACGCGCTTGGCGACGAGGGAGGAGGGGTGTGCTCGTAAGTGACTGACGGGTGGAGGGTTGTCGGATTCGTCCTGCGGCTAAACTTAGAGGACCTTCAAACTAGCGTTGTCCCAGGGGCTCTCACCGGGTCTCATCCGGAGGGCCGTTTCGAGGGCGCCCGGGAGGCCGATCCCCGGAAATGCTGGGGAATGCGGGGATAGAGCATCT